>JAWKZP010000015.1:0-143799 GCA_041395905.1 Pseudomonadales bacterium | reverse complement strand
ATCGCTTTGACGGCGTCGCGCTTTCCGACATTCCAGTGGTGCAGTGTTTCGATCTGAAGACGGTCAAGTGGTATCAGACGCAGTTTGCACGCCGCAATCCGGAGCACCCGGAGATCTCTGACCCGATTGAATTTTTACTCAACTGGAACTTCATCGTAGAGAGATCCGGCGAGATGCTACCCACTCGTGCGGGTGTCTTGCTGTTCGGAGAAGGCCGCTTCGTGCGGCAGATCCTCCCGCGGCCGGTTCTGGACTATCAGCGTATCGACACGCCCTTCGACGAGTGGTCGGCGGAACAGCGCTGGCACGACCGCTACGTATTCGAGGAGAACATTTTCCAGACCTGGCAGGGCTTGGTCGCGCGCTACATGCGCATTGCCGAGCATCCATTCTCGCTCGATCCCGCCACCCTGCGTCGAAATGACGACCCTCCTGATTATGTGGCATTCCGCGAAGCAGCGATCAACCTGCTGATTCATCAGGATTACGGCGACCATGGTCGCAAGGCATCGATCCGCCTGTTCACCGATCGCACAATCTTCTGGAACCCTGGCGATGCCTTCGCCACGGAAGCTGAGCTGCTTGACCCCACCGAGAAGGAGGTGCGCAACCCGTCCATCGTGAAGGCATTTCGCAGGATTGGCTTGTCCGATCAGGCTGGGACGGGTATCCGTGCCATCTTCCGCAATTGGCACGACCTCGGGCGCGTACCGCCGCAGTTGAGAAATGACAAGGCGCGCAAGGAGTTCGAGCTTGTGTTGCTCAACTCCCCGCTGGCGACCGAAGAGATGCAACGGTTCCGTGAAATCATTGGCGTCAATCTGACGCGGGAGCAAGCCGACGTCCTCGCATTAGCCCTGGGACAACAGCATGGCGAACGTATCAGTCTGACAGACATTCGCGGGCTCGGGATCAGCACGACTCAGCAGGCCCGGCAGGTCGCCGAGGCGCTGATCCGGCAGCAGTTGCTCCAGCCGGTCGGTGAGACCCTGTTCGAGGTTCCGGCTGCCCTGGGGGAGCGATTTACCCGAGCGGCCGTGCAAGCCGCCCCGCAAGTCGCCCCTCATGTGACCCCCCAAGTGACCCCGCAAGTCTCCCCCCAAGTCCTGGCACTCCTAGCGAAGGTGTCCGGGGAGATGGCGCGCCAGGAGCTGATGGAGGCCGTCGGGCTAAAGGACCGGAAGCACTTCGGCGATGCCTACCTCCAGCCGGCCCTGGATGCGGGTGTCCTAGAGATGACGATCCCTGATAAGCCCCGGAGCAGCAAGCAGCGGTACCGCTTGACTGAATTGGGGCGCACGTCACTCAAGCGGGCGGGCGCATGAGCGGCGGCTTCGGCATTGGCGACTGGTGCTGGCATGCCCGGCAGTCCTCACCCTGCCGGGTGATCGACCGGCAGGATGTCTGGGGCGAGACGGCCTACCGGGTCTGGCTACCCGGCAAGGACGCTGTGGTTCGCGCCCGCGCCCAGGATCTCGGCGAGCTTTCCGCTGTTCGGCCGACTGTGGAGCAGATCCTGCACACGGCGGCGACGGCAAAGCTTCTTGACGCGCTCGAGGACAACCTGCTTCTGGCACCGATCCAGTCGAGCGTGGTGCCGCTGCCGCATCAGCTCTATGCGCTGAATCGTGCGATGAGCCGCGACCGGATCCGCTACTTGCTGGCAGACGAGGTCGGCTTGGGAAAGACCATCGAGGCTGGGCTGATTCTGCGCGAATTGAAGCTTCGCGGTATGGCGCGGCGAGTGCTGGTCGTAGCGCCGAAAGGCTTGGTGCGCCAGTGGCAGGCCGAAATGCGTCTGCATTTCGGGGAGCACTTCCGGTTCATCGAGACATCCGAACTGGCTGCTTTTCGCCAGTGGCGCGATAACGGCGCTCTCCCAACTTCCGAGGGCGACGAAAGCCTGTGGCGTATGCATGACCAGGTGATTTGCTCGCTAGACTCGGTGAAGCCAATTGACGGCCGGCGAGGGTGGAGCGTGGAGCAGCTGGCCACCTACAACCGCGAACGCTTCGAAGACCTCATATCGGCCTCCTGGGATCTCGTGATCATCGACGAATCGCATCGGCTTGGCGGTAGCACTGAGCAGGTCGCCCGCTACAAGCTGGGTGCCGCACTTGCAGAGGCCGCGCCATATCTGCTGTTGCTATCCGCCACCCCTCACCAGGGCAAGACCGACCAGTTCATGCGGTTGATGCAGTTGCTGGACCGGGAAGTATTTCCGGACGAAGGCAGCATCAACCATGAACGGGTGCGCCCGTTCGTAATCCGCACGGAGAAACGGGCCGCCATTGATGCCGAGGGGCAGCCGCTGTTCAAGCCGCGGACGACACGGCTGCAGGCGGTAGCATGGCAGGAGCGCCATGCCGCCCAGCAAAGACTGTATGAGGCTGTGACTGACTATGTGCGTCATGGTTACAACCAGGCAATGGCTGCCAAGCAGCGCCATATCGGATTTCTGATGATCCTGATGCAGCGGCTGGTTACTTCTAGCACAGCCGCCATCCGCACGACCCTGGAGAGGCGCCGGGCTTTGCTGGAGACCCCACAGGCGCAGGCGCAGCTCTTCGATGGACCCGAGTTGGACGAATGGACTGAACTCGACGGTCAAGCACAGCTCGACGTGGTGATCCAGGGTAGCGGCTGGGAGCGCGAGAATGCTGAGGTCGGGCTTCTGCTAGATCTTGCGATTGAGACGGAACGCCAGGGAACAGATGCCAAGGCGGAGGCCCTGCTCGAGCTGATCTACAAGCTTCAGCAGGAAGAGAACGATCCAAAACTCAAGGTGCTGGTCTTCACCGAGTTCGTACCGACGCAGGCCATGCTGGCGGAGTTCCTTGAAAGCCGGGGCTTTTCCATTGCGTTGCTCAATGGCGGAATGGATCTCGACGCTCGTACGCGTGCGCAACAGGCCTTTTCACGTGACGTGCGAGTACTTATCTCCACAGACGCAGGTGGCGAGGGCCTGAATCTGCAGTTCTGTCACGTTATCGTCAACTTCGATATGCCATGGAACCCCATGCGGGTAGAGCAGCGTATTGGCCGCGTGGATCGCATCGGCCAGCCGCATGTTGTACGAGCCATCAACTTCGTGCTGGAAGACACGGTCGAACACCGGGTGCGCGAGGTGTTGGAGGCGAAGCTTGCCGTCATCGCGCAAGAGTTCGGCGTCGACAAGGCGGCCGATGTGATGGACTCGGCCGAGGTAGAGCCGATCTTCGACGAATTGTTCGTGCAGGGGCTGCAGGACCCTGGGTCAATCGACAGGGAGTGCGATGTGGTCATCGATCAGGTACGGCAGAGAGTGGCGGCGCACCGCCAGGACGCCGACCTGCTGGCGGAGGAGCATACCCCTGAAGCGGACGATGCCCGCAAGTGGCGCGATCATCCGGCGCAGTACTGGCTCGAGCGTGCTATCACCACAGGATTGCCAGCACGCGGTGGAGCAGCTGAGAGAGTTGGCGACGCATGGCGCGTTAGGTGGATTGATGGAAGCGAATCACCCCGTGTCTGCTTCGACGCGCGCACTGCGGAACAGAGCCCAGAATTGGAGTGGATCACACTGGAGGACCCACGCGCACGCGCGGTGATCAGTGAATTACCGCGATACGTAGCTGGACAGCCTTTGGCTGCCGCGGCGGTTACGGGTTTACCCGATACAGTGCGCGGGGTGTGGTCACTGTGGGAGATCAGCCTGAGTGCGTCCCACCTATCCGAGAATTTCAGTCGGCGGCGATTCCTGCCCATCTTTGTCACCGAGGATGGCCGTACCTTTGTGCCGACCGCCAAGCGAATCTGGGATTTGCTGTTGACCGAGTCTGTGTCCCTCGCGCCGGACGTCGACGTGGAGAACGCCTTGGTTAGCTTCGAAGCATCGCTGGCCGCGGCCAAGACGCAAGGGGAAAGACTCTTTACAGAACTGCTGGGAGAGCACCGCACTTGGCTCGCTGAGGAACGTGATCGCGCGCGATACGCTCACGAGGCACGTTACCAGGCGATAGGTCGTATCGGGTTACCCGCGGTTAGGGAGCACCGGCGCAGGCGGCTCGAAGCCGAACACCAGGCTCGTATGGCATCGCTGGCGGACGCGGAGATCTGTACGCCGGATCTCAACGCCGTGTTATTGCTTCGCGTCGGTCACCCGGAGGGCGCTTGAGCATGACGGCGTGGGTGGACCGTATCCTGAAAGAGTTTCCGACCGATCTGGCGCGGCTCTGGATCGTCGCCGATCCAGACGACGTGCTGCTAGATGAGCAGGTGCTGTCAAGGCTGCGCGATCGCGGCTTCGAGGTGCTGCCATTCGAGGACAGCGTCGGCTTCCGAACGGAGTACGAGGAACGCTATCGAGCTGCGTGGGATCAGGGTCAGTCGGCTCCATCCAGCGCTTTGATCCTGCACTTGCGAGATACGAGTGTCAGCGACTTGCCCTGGGATTATCTACGGCAAGCGCGCAGGATAAGCCTAAGTCTCGCCGAGCTGTTCCCCAGGCTGAGTTACTCCGTGGTGCGGCAACTGGGTGGTGAGATGTTCGAGCCGCTGTTCGAGGCACAGGCGCGGCACGCTCATCAGTCGCTGGGCGAAACAGCGACCAAAGAGTTCATGCTGACGCATATCTTTCGGCTCAGCCCACACCTCATTACGCGGCCAGAGGACCTCTGGCGCGAGCTTCTCCGGCTCCACTACCGCGATGTGGTACTGCCGCCCTTGCTCGCGCAACACGTAGGTGACGTCGTCGGCCAGCATAGTGCCTTCAGAGGTCTGCCGATCTCCGAGCTATTCGCGCAGAAGAGCCTCACGCTCCGAGTGGTACAGGACTCTTGGTACCGATATCTGACGAGGTTCGGGCTGACGGGTACAAGAACGGCAGAGCCTCCGCCTCCCGACTACGTGCCGCAGGTCGACATCCCCTTCGACCATCAGGACGTCCGGGTGATTGTCGATTCGATGTTTCTGGATGGAACGCTTCACCCGCTAGCGGTCGCAGGCGGGCTGACGGCTTTGCCGGATTGGGCTAAGGCGGGAGTGGTCCAGGATCCGGGGTCGCTGCGGAACCTGGTGCTCGAAGGAATAAAGAATCTTTCCGAGGAGATGCCGACAATCGAGTCTTCGCATCGGGACTGGAGCCATTTCTCCCGTCGTCTCGGCGAGGTCCTATCGCGCTCTCATCACTTGGACTCAGCTCGCGCGGAGAGCATCAAAGAAGCGCTGCGGGATCTGGTCATCTCTGCCGACGATGGGCTACGTGAGTGGGTCGGGAGGCACTACGCGGACCTGCCATCCTTGCCGGCCGCCAAGGGCCCGGTGATGGTTCACCACGTGCCACGGTATCTGGCGATGCGCCGGGCTAGCGGCGAGGAAAAAGTCGCACTGTTGGTTTTTGACGGACTGGCCGTTGACCAATGGACCCAGATTCGTGAGTGCGTTATCAATCGGTCGCAGCGATTGATGTTCGACGAGAATGCCTGCTTCGCGTGGCTCCCAACGTTGACGTCAGTGTCCCGGCAGGCGCTGTTCTCGGGCCTGCGCCCGCGCGAGTTCTCCGACAGCATCGAAACAACCTCGCGCGAACCTTCTCTTTGGTCTCGGTTTTGGCAAGACCATGGTCTTCGTGCGAACGAGGTGCTGTACCAAAAGTCCATCAAACGAACGGACGATCTGCCGACACTTAAGGCAGCGCTGACGAATCCGGCGGTGAAGGTGGCCGGCCTCGTCGTAGACACGGTCGACGAGATCATCCATGGCGCAGTGCTCGGTAAGCGGGGCATATCGGCACAGATTGCAAGCTGGTGCGAATCGGGCTTTGTGGATCGACTGTTTGCGCTTCTGCTAGACAATAGGTATCACGTTTACCTGACCGCAGACCACGGCAACGTCGAAGCTACAGGGATCGGTCGTCCAAACCAGGGAGTTGCATCCGAGCTGCGCGGCGAGCGTGTCAGAACCTATCGTAGTGAGGCATTGATCGCCGATACGGCAGCCGCCAATCCTACCGCCTTTCGTCTCGATGTCGCGGGGTTACCAGCGAACTTCATGCCACTATTCGCAGCGGGACGAGGGGCTTTTGTGCCGAAAGGCGAGCAGGTCGTTGTTCACGGGGGCGTCTCCGTGGAGGAGCTGCTGGTGCCCTTCGTCAAAGTGAGTTACGTGAATTGAGTCGCCCGGCGCCGTCAGTACCGCAGATCGGTTTTGATCGGTTCATACCGCTCGAATGGGCCGCTGCCGCACTCAGAGTGCGCGCTGGGCTTGGCACCCAGGACGACTTTAATGCGGTGCTAGATGCGGCTGGCCTGGGGGTGGCAGCGCGCAAGAAGACGCGAACCGTATTGAATCGGCTATGGCTAGAGCCACGCCCTGAGCTCGCCGAGTTCGCAGACCGCGGTGTCGGGATTTTCAGGGCAGATCCGAGTGTGCCCATTGCTGCGCTGACTTGGGGGATGGCTATCGCAACCTATCCGTTCTTCGGGAAGGTGTCAGAGCTCGTGGGTCGTCTCTCGGCGCTGCAAGGCGACTGCGCGTCTGCGGAGGTCCATCGCCGGATGAGCGAGGCCTACGGTGAGCGTGAAGGCACGTATCGGATGACTAATATGGTGCTTCAGTCGCAGGCGAGCTGGGGTGCGATCGAACGCATTGAGAAAGGTAAGCGCCTTGTCCGGCTAGATTCTATCGTTGTCAGTGATGAGCAGGCGGTGGCGTGGTTGATCGAGGCAGCGTTACGTTACGTCGGCAAACCTGTGTCCGTTCCATTACTGTCGTCTTTGGCGGTGATCTATCCGTTCGTCCTCGACCAGCCGCTTGGATTCGTCGCGTCGAAGAGTCCACAGCTGGAGTTGAAGTCGCAGGGGGCTGGGAACCAATGCGTTTGCCTACGGACTGCTGTCTGACAGTTCCCATTTGAAATTGAGCAGGTCGCCGAGTGGGCACCACAGCCGATTGGGCGACAAATCGAAGCAATGCCGGAAGGTGCTTCTGCCGCTCCCATGTAGCCGACCGATCTCGCCGATTATGGCGCGCCGCCTGACCGTTCAAGATCTGTGGTCCCGAACTGGTGACCGGGTAATCGGAATCCCCAACAGCTTCGCGATCGCCGTATCTGCTTCCGCTTCCGGCGTGACGTTTCGATTGCCGAGTTTCCTCGGCTTCGGCAGCTTCCCGTCCCGGCGCAGGCGCCAGATGGTCATCTCGGAGCAGCCGCCGAGCTTCTGTCGGAGCTGCTTGTCGGTGATCAGTCGAAGCATCCACCGTCTCCTGCCATATCAGGTGCTAACGGGTTGCAATCGTACTGATGGCGCTAGAAATCGCCGCAGAAAACCAGTTCAACCAGCGTCGTGGTTTCTAAGTTCCTGAGCTCTCGATGAAAACCGTCCGATGCCAAGCGGCGCGTTGATCATCGTGCCTTGACCGATGCCTTCGCCACGGAATCGAGGTAGTCCGCCCACCATTGCATCATCCGAGTCCGCTCTTCGTACCGATCACCGCGGTCGTAAGCGCCTTTGACCTTGTTTTGCTCCGTGTGGGCCAGCGCGCGTTCCACGGCGTCGACGGACCACATGCGGTGCTTCTTGCCGTCGACCTCGGTGACGGCCTCGTTGAGGATCGTCGAGGCGAGGGCGCGGAAGCCGTGGACGGTGGTGCGTTTGTGGAAGCCCATCCGGTACACGGCGAAGATCATGGTGTTCTGGCTCGCCGGTTTGTCCTCGAGGCGGCCGGGCATCAACCATTGCGAGTGACCCGAGACCTTGTGCAATTCCTCGAGCGTGGCGAGCGCCTGCTGTGAAAGGGGCACGCGGTGCTCACGCCGGTTCTTCATCCGTTCGCCCGGGACCGTCCAAACGCCTTCTTCACGGTCGAACTCCGTCCACCTCGCTTCGCGGACCTCGCTGGTGCGCGCCAGGGTCAGGATCAGCAGTCGCAGTCCGAGCCGGGTTGCCGCGTCACCCTGGTAGGTCTCGAGTGCATTCAGGAAAGTCGGTAGCTCCCCGGCAGCGAGGGCGGTCTGTTGACCCTTCTTGCGAGGCTTCAGGTGATTGTGGAGCTCGCCGGCCGGATTGACCTCGCGGTAGCCCAGGGCGACGGCGCGGAGAACACGGCACGCACGCGCTGAAGCACACGAGTGGCGATCTCCCCGGCGCCGCGGTCCTCGATGCCCTCGATCAGGGCCATGATCTCCCGCGGCTGGATCTCGTCGATGGGGCGGGGGCCCAGTGTTGGCAGGATGTCGATCTCCAGCGAACGCCAGACCTGGGAGGCGTGCTTCTTGGTCCAACCGGGCGTCTGCCGCGTGTGCCACTCCTTGGCGACGGCAAGGAAGGTGGGCGTCGTCGAATCGGATGCCTGCTTCTCCGCCTGCTTGGCCGCGGAGGGGTCGTCGAGCTTGCGGGCGTCCTGCCACTTCTCGCGGGCCTCGGCGAGGCCGACCTTGGGGTACGGGCCGAGGCTGAGGGTCTTCTCCCGGCCATTGACGCGGTACTTGCCGCGCCAGAGCTTGCCACCGGTCGGAGTGACGAACAGGTACAAGCCGTCGCGGTCGTAGAGCTTCCGCGGCTTGTCGCCGACCTTCGCGTTCTTGATTTCCTGGATCGTGAGCATCTGGGGGTATTTCCTGGCTGGGGGTATTTTATACCCCCAAGAATACCCCCGGAAGAGGCGCAAAGGCCGGGTATAACGCGATGTGGCGAGATACCTGACTGCTAAACGTATTTGCTTGATTTAGATAAGAAAAAAGCGCCACTGAGGGCGCTTTCTCGTGAGTTTTCAAGGCCTTGAAAACTCGGTGATGGTGGAGGCGGCGGGGATCGAACCCGCGTCCGTTGGCGCTCGTCCCTCGGCTCTACATGCTTAGGCTCCGTCTTTGCTTTAACCTTCAGCGACCCGACGGTCAGGGTGCTGTCAGCGATCCCGATTGGTTTTAACGCTTCAGCCCCGGGCGAGACATCCACGCGATCCTGCAGCTTGCGCCGTCGACTTCATCATGCAGGCCTGAATCGTCGACGTAAGCGGGTTTTAGGCCGCTAGTGCGTAGTTTTCGTCGTTGGCAACTAATTACAGTTGCAGCGATTGTTTAACGAGAGTCACTACCCTCTCGGCATGCACCTCAGGCTTCGCTACCCACGTCGAAGCCAAATCGCCCCCTATTCAGAAAGTTCAGTTGACGAACGTTCAGCCCAACCGGGCGAACGACCCGCGCATTCTATCACGAATGCCCTGACGGGCCCCGCAACCCGGGTCACGCCCGGCTGCGCCGACAGCCCGCACAGACTACACTGGACAGCCGTTTCAACCCGACCTGCGAGCCGATGCGCTATCCGTGGCTGTTGCTCTATATGGGCCTGATGCTGGCGATTTCAAGCCCGGCACAGGCCTTCGACCCGCGCGCGTACATAGAGAAAGCCGTGCAGTTGATCGAGTCCGGCGAGCCGGCGTTCGCGCGCACCTACCTGGACCCGGTGCTCATCGACCCGCGCCTGGATCCCGGACAGAGATCCCGCGCCTACTACCTGCGCGGCTACAGCTTCTACAGCCAGGGCCTGTACGTCTCCGCCAGCAAAGACTACAACCGGGCCCTGGAGTTCCTGCCGGACAACCCCGTGGTGCTCACCAGCGTCGGCCACCTCTACTTCGACGGGCTCGGCGTCGAGCGCGATCCGGAGCTGGCCGTGGAGCTGTTCCGCAAGGCGGCCGAAGCCGGGCACGAGCCCGCCAAGCTGGGCCTGGGCGTGGCCCTGATCACGGGAACGGGAACGGAAAGGGATCTGACCGAGGGCCGGCGCTGGCTGCAGGAGGCGGCCGATGCGGGCGACGCTGCAGCCATGCTGCGTCTGGCGCAGAGCTACCGCAAGCCGCTCACCACCGAGCCGGAGCCCGAGGTCGCGCTCAGCTGGCTGCAGCGCGCCCAGGCAGCGGGCGCGAAGGACGCCCTCGCCTTCGTCGGTTTCATGTACGAGGCTGGCGAGCTGCCGGCCGACGACCCGGTCAGGGCCGCGCGCGACGCCTTCGAGCAGGCGGCCGCCGCCGGCAGCGCAGTGGCGCAGGCAAAACTCGCCCACATCTATCTGTCCGAATCGGACTCGCCCGCCAATGCCGCGCGCGCACTGGAGCTGTTTCGCGCTGCCGCCGATCAGAATCATCCGGCCGGATATCTGGGCCTGGCCTACATGTACGATTCCGGCATCGGCGTCGCTGCGGACCACGCGGAGGCCGCGCGCCTGTACCGGCTGGCCGCGCAGCGGGGCGCCGTCGATGCCCAGATCCGGCTTGCGCACCAGCTGATTCGCAACGGCTATCTCGACAGCCTGCGCGAAGCCATGCGCTGGCTGGAACTGGCTGCCGATCAGAACAACCCGGGGGCGCTCAACGACTTCGCCTGGCTGCTGGCCACCACGACGCACGACACGCTGAGGGACGGCGCCCGCGCCGTGGAACTCGCCCGCCGAGCGGTGGCTCAGCAGCGTACGCCCGCCTATCTGGACACGCTGGCTGCCGCCTATGCCGAAGCCGGCGATTTCGAGCTGGCGCTCAGCACCCAGCAGGAAGCTCTGGACCTCACGCCCGCTGACGATGCCGACACCCGCGCCGAGCTCACCCGCCACCTGGAGGCATTCCAGGCCGGCGAGACGTGGCGGGAATCGGCCGATTCTGGTTCAATTCCGGCCGGCGAAAATCCGGCCTGAGTGAGAGCGCGTTGAGCATTCAACATAGAAAGTCCCAGCTGATACTGGCGATCATCGACGAGCTGGTGGCAACCGGCCGCGAGGAATTCAAACCCGGTGACCTGACCAGCCGGTTGCGCGAGCGCAATCAGCCCATGGGCACCTGGGAAGTCCGCGGGCTGCTCAGCCAGCTGGCTGGGGAAGGCGCCATCGAGATCGACGCGGCCTCCGGCCGCTGGCGGCGCACCACAGACAGGTCGCGCAAGACAGGCTGAATGCCGCCGGCGCCGCACAGGCGCCGCGTCTGCTCAGAAGATCTCTTCGGGCTTCAACTCGAAGCGATCAATCAACTCTCGGCGTACCGCTTCGTAGGTCGTCGGGTCCTCCGCGCGCAGCACTTCCAGCTGCTGCTGCACGTCGTCGCCGAGCCCCTGCTGAACGACGATCTCGACACGTCGGTTGCGCGCCCGGCCCGCAGCCGTCTCGTTGGAGACCAGCGGTCGCGTATCGGCGTAGCCCGTGATGGTGAAGCGGCTCTGATCCAGGCGCCCGTCGCCAAACAGTCCATGGGCGACGCTCACCGCCCGGGCGCTGGACAGCGCCCAGTTGGACCGATATTGCGGCGTGTTGATGGGCACGTTATCGGAGTGCCCCTCCACCACGATGCGACCGTCCATGTCCTTGAGCACGTCCTGAATGATCCGCAGCACCGGGCGGAAGTCGCTCGAGAGCTCCGCCGAGCCGGATGGAAAACTGCCGTGTTCCTTGACTCGGATGATGATCTGCCGTCCCCGCGTCTCCACCTCGAGCACGCCCGCCGCGATCTCTTTGGACAACGCCGTGGCCAGCTCGATGGCGTCCTGCTCGGTCTCGCCCACCAGATCGCGTACCTTGTCCACCACCACCATCTTCTGGGCGTCACCGCGCTCGCCCGAGTTGCTGGCGCCCATGTCCTGGCACGCTACGTCCAGGCTGTTGCGCGCCTCGTCGGTGGTTTTCTGCCAGATTTCGTTGAGCGGGGTCGGTTCCGGCCGCCCCGGCGAGAAGTCCTGGGCGATGATGCTGGTGCCCTTGGGCACGTCGTTGGCTCTCAGCTGCGCCTGCACCCCGAACGCCTCGCGCATGGAGCCGGCAAGGCGCTTGAACTTCAGAACGTCCATCTCCGAGAACGACAGCAGCAGCACGAAGAAGCACATGAGCAGCGACATGAGGTCGGCAAAGGTCGCGAGCCACCCGGCGCCGCCGCCACCGCCGCCACCGCTGCCCTCGTCATCGAAATCGTCTGCTGACTCGGCCAATCAAGCCTCCTCGGCGCGCTTCGATTCCGGCAGGTAGGTCTTGAGCATCGAGTCGATCACACGCGGGTTCTGGCCGCCCTGGATGGCGAGCAGCGCATCGATGATCATGCTTTTCACGCGCCCCTCCTCTTCGCGGCGCAGCGCCAGCTTGTCGGCGATGGGGAGGGCGAACATGTTGGCCAGCATGGCGCCATAGAGCGTGGTCAGCAGCGCCACCGCCATGGCCGGACCGATGGACTTGGGATCGTCCATGTTGGACAGCATGGCGACCAGACCCACCAGGGTACCGATCATGCCCATGGCCGGGCCGACGTCGCCCATGGCGTGAAAGATCTTGGCCCCCCACTCGTGACGCTGCAGCGTCTGGTGCAGGTCCTTGCGCAACACGCTGCGCACCACCTCGGCATCGTGGCCGTCCACCAGCAGCTGAATGCCTTTGGAAAGGAAGTTGCTGGATACCTCACGTCCCTCGAGCGACAGCAGCCCGCCTTTGCGCGCCGCGTCGGCCAGCTGCACCACCTCGTCGATGATCTGCTCGGGCTTCGCGAGGTTGAAGCTGAATGCCTTGATGGCGACCTTAACGGCACCCAGAAACTGTGCCAGGCTGAATTTCATCAGCACGACGAACAGCGTGCCGACGAACACGATCATCAGAGAGGGCACGTTGACGAACATGCTGAAGGAACCGCCCATCAGCATCGAGGCGATCACTACAGCGAACGCGCCCAGCAGTCCTATCAGGGTTGCCAGATCCATGGCTTCCTCATGGCTCGGGAGTACTACTCAGAAAGTCTAGTCGCAATTTCGCCGTGCGACGGGCCGCACGGCACTGGCGCTTGCCAGCCTTCGACCCCCGGAGTACCTTGCCGCCATGACCAGCAGACAACGCAAATCCGACGCCCAGGAACCGCCGGGCGGGCCCGCCGCGCAGGAAGATCTCAAAGGCCTGGATTTCGAGACGGCACTCGAGGAACTCGAGAGCCTGGTTGCAGACATGGAGGCGGGCGAACTCAGCCTGGAGGCGTCGCTCGCCGCCTTCGAGCGGGGCGTCAAGCTCACCCGCCACTGCCAGTCCGCCCTCCGTGACGCCGAGCTTGTCGTCAAAAAACTTACCGAGAACGACGAGATCGAGGAATTCGAGCTAGACGAGCTCGATGACGACTGAAATTCGAACGCTGCGCGCCCTCGTGGAGGACGCGCTCGACCACCATCTGCCCAGCCAGTCTACCATCGCTCAAAGCCTGGTGGACGCCATGCGCTACGCCGCCCTGTCGGGCGGCAAGCGTCTGCGTCCCCTGTTCGTCTGCGCCAGCTGTGCAGCGACGGGCGGTGCGGTCGAGGATGCCCTGGCCCCCGCCTGCGCCGTGGAGTTCATGCACGCCTACTCGCTGATACACGATGACCTGCCGGCCATGGACGACGACGACCTGCGCCACGGGCTGCCGAGCACCCACATCCGTTTCGGCGAGGCCGAGGCCATCCTGGCCGGCGATGCGCTGCAGGCGCTGGCATTCAAGACCCTGGCGCAGGCGCCGGGCCTGCCGGCCGAGACGCGGTTGCGCGCCGTAGCCCTGCTGGCCGATGCCGTGGGCTGGCTCGGCATGGTGGGCGGCCAGAGCTTCGATCTGGCTGCCGAGCAGCGCGCGCTCGGCATCGATCATCTCGAGGCGCTGCACGGCGCCAAGACCGGAGCCCTGATCAAGGCCGCGGTGCAGATCGGCGCCCTGTGCGGCCGCCCGCACCTGGACGACGAGACCTTCGTGCTGCTGGGCGAGTTTGCCGGGCGCGTAGGGCTCGCGTTTCAGATCATCGACGACGTGCTGGACGTTACGGCGAGCACGGAGCAGCTCGGCAAACCCGCCGGGTCTGACGAGGCGGCCGAGAAGAGCACCTACCCGCGGCTGCTGGGGGTGGATGGCGCGCGCGAGCTGGCCAGCCGGCAGCTGCGTCAGGCGAAAGCCTTTCTCAGCCGCGCCAACGTGGAGGGAGCCTTGCTCCAGGAGCTGGCCAGCCTGGCAGTGAACCGCGCCTTCTGATTCCGGAGGGCTCACGCCTTCCAGCCGGATTCTCGCCCGGTCAGGCGCGTCAGAACTTCTGGGTGAGCGACAGAACGCCGGCCCGCTCCTCCATGGCCACCTGACGCAGGAACGACATGCCGAGCAGAATCTCCACGGGATAATCACCCTCGATCACGGCGGCCTGCACGTTGGGCACGGTGATCCCGCCCACGACCACCCGGTCGAGGTTGACGAAGAACGAGTTCACCAGCCCCTGCGCCGTCTGCACGGTGCCCGGCTGACCGCGCTCATAGTCGAGACCCAGGGACTGCGCGTGGCGCGTGCTCATGGCCACCACCGAGGCGCCGGTGTCCACGAGAAAGTTGACGAACCGATCGTTGATGGCGCCGCGGATCCGGTACTGACCGAACGCATCCGGCGCGATGTCCACGCGCTGGCGCTCGGCCTCGGCAAAGCTGCCCGCAACGCGGCGGCTGAGGGTCAATTCCACCACCTCGTCGCGATAACGCACCCGTGCGCGGTCAGCATCCGCCGCCAGCAGGGTCACGCCTTCGGGGGTGGTTTCCCCCACACGAAGCAGACGTTCGCCGCTGGCGCTGCGCAGCATGGCGCGGTCCTTGAACAGCGCCACCACTTCTGCGGGGACGGCCGTGGCTGCACCCGCCAGCACGGCAGCGACGGTCAGAACGAGCGCGCCCAGCGCCTGAAGGCAAACCCGGGTCGATGTTGGAAGTTCTGTTCCCATGCCAGTCGCAGCACCCGCCGAACCTGCGGCAATACCCTCAGTGTAATCAGCCGGGCGGCAGCAGCGGCCCGTCGAGCACCCGGAATGAGAGCTGCAGCACGCCCGCAGCCAGCAATCCGGCCAGCAGGTCGTCGAGCATGATGCCGAACGCCCCTTTGACGCGCCGGTCGGCGAGCCCGACCGGGAACGGCTTCCAGATGTCGAACAGCCGAAACAGCGCGAAGCCGGCCAGCAGCCACACCGGCCCCGGCGGCGCCGCCACCAGCGCGAGCCACAGGCCGGCAAACTCGTCGACGACAATGGCGGGCGCGTCGCCGACACCGTAGCGCCGACAGACGCGCGCGGTCAGCCAGGTTCCGACCAGCACCGTGATGGCAATGACCGCGAGCTGCACCACCGGCCCCGCTTCTGCCAGCAGCAGCCACCAGAACGCCAGCGCCGCCGCGCTGCCCCAGGTACCGGGCGCCACCCGCGCCAGCCCGCTGCCGATCCCTGTGACCAGCAGCACCTCCGGGTCGCGCCAGGCTGCCAGCAGTACCGCTCTGCCTCGATCAGCGGTCACGAATGAAAGTGCTGGTAGCCGCCCGCGGGGATCTGGCGGCCATCCAGCCACACACCGCGCTCGGCTGTGGCTTCGCCGATCCGATGCAGCGCCACATCCAGCGCCGGCAGACGCGCCTCGGCGCCGGGCGGCAGCGTGAAACAGAGCTCGTAGTCGTCGCCGCCAGTGAGCGCCTGCTGCAGCGTCGCGCCCGCAGCCACAGGTACGGCTGCGCTGTCCAGCGCCACGCCGACGCCACTGGCATCGCACAGGTGGCCGAGGTCCTGCAGGAGCCCATCGGAAACATCGATGGCGCTGCGGGCCAGGCCGCGCAGGGCCCGACCCACGTCCATCCGCGCCATGGGGCGGAAGTAACGTGCCGACAGCGGGTCCAGGTCCGCCACCGATGCGCACTGGCCCAGACCGCCACGCGCGAGCGCCGCGGCCGCGGCACCCAGCTCACCGGTCACGTACACCCCATCCCCGGGTTCCGCACCTGACCGCAGCAACGCCTGCCCCGCGGGCACGAAACCTTGAGCGGCCACGGTGATGGAAAGCGGCCCCGCCGCCAGGTTGCCGCCGACGATGGGCACGCCGATCGCCGCTGACGCTTCCGCCATGCCGCGCGTGAGCCCGGCAACCCAGGCGGGATCGCCCTGGGGCAGGTTCAGCGCCACCAGCAGATAGCCGCCTTCGGCGCCCATGGCAGCCAGATCGGATGCGCTGACCATCACCGCCCGATAGCCGATGAGAGCAGCGCCGGCAGTTGCGGGAAAGTGCACGTCGGCGACGATGGCATCGATGGTGGCCACCAGCTCCATGCCCGCAGGCACGGCAATCACCGCCGCGTCGTCCCCCGGACCCACCCGTACCCAGGGGGCACAGGCGCTGGCGCCCAGATCGGCGACGATCTGCTCGATCAGCTCGAACTCATTCACGACCCGGCACGTTCCAGCGCCCGCAGCTCGGCGGCCAGCCGGTCCAGCACACCATTGACGTACTTGAAGCTGTCCTGCGCACCGAACTGCCGGGCCAGCTCCACGTACTCATCGATCACGACCCGGTAGGGCACGTCGATCCGGTGCTTGAGCTCGTAGGCGCCCAGGCGCAGCAGCGCCAGTTCCACCTTGTCGAGCGAAGCGAGGCTGCGATCGAGCATGGGGTGCAGCAGCGCGTCCAGCTCGGCGCTGTCCTGAACGACGCCACGCAGCAGCGCCTGGAAGAACTCACGGTCGGCTTTTTTCAGGGCGCCCGCGTCCGCGAACTCCTGCTCGATGTGGCGGCTTTCCGCCGCGGTCATCTGCCATTGATAGACGGCCTGAAGCGCTGCCCGACGCGCATGGCGTCGAGCCCACGGCGAAAGACGGGTCATGATGACCTGCCCGGCGGACGGCTGGACTCGCGTGGTGACATTTACAGTTCCTGGGGCTGCGAGGCTCTCTCGGGCGTCAGGCGCACGCGCACATCCGCGCCCACCCGGGTGACGTCGGCTATTGTAGCCGCAACCGCCTCGCCCATGCTGACCAGCGGCAGCTGCGCGAGCGGCCGCGCATCGCTGCCCAGGAGCTTGGGTGCCGTGTACAGCAGCAGCTCGTCCCAGAGCCCCGCGGCAAGCAGGGCCCCCACCAGGGTCGGGCCGGCTTCCACCAGCACCTCGTTGCAGCCGCGCCCGCCCAGAGCGCGCAGCAATCCGTGCAGATCGACGCTCCGGTCGCCGCAGGCAATGTGCTCGACGCCGGCGAGGCGCGGTGAAACCCCGGAGCCGTGCGCCAGCAGAATGGGGCCGTCGGACTGGAGCAGTGCCGCGTCTGCGGGGATGCGCAGGCCGCTGTCGGCCACCACGCGGATCGGCTGGCGCAGCCGGCCGTCGACGGCGTAGCGGGCATCGCGCACCGTCAGCTGCGGGTCGTCGGTCAGCACCGTGCCGCTGCCGGTGAGAATCGCGCAGCTGCGCGCTCGCCAGTACTGCACGTCGGCACGCGCCTCGGGGCCCGTGATCCACTGGCTCTCGCCAGAGGCCATGGCGGTGCGGCCGTCTGCTGACGCCGCCACCTTGATGCGCACGAACGGCCGGCCGTGCCGTACGCGCATGACGTAACCCGCATTGAGCGCCCAGGCTTCGGGCACTTCCACCACGTCGACGTCGATGCCGGCGCCGCGCAGCCATTCGAAGCCGGCCCCGGCCACCCGCTCGTGGGGATCGGTCATGGCCGCCACCACGCGCTTGATGCCTGCGTCGATGAGCGCTTCGGTGCAGGGCGGCGTGCGGCCGTGAAACGCGCAGGGCTCGAGACTCACGTACGCGGTGGCGCCGCGCGCCGACGCGCCCGCGTCGCGCAGCGCGTTGACCTCGGCGTGACCTTCGCCCGCGCGCATGTGCGCGCCGCGCCCTACCACGCGCCCGCCGCGCACGATCAGGCAGCCGACTCGGGGGTTGGGCGTGGTGGAGTAAAGGCCGCGTTCGGCCAGCTCTATGGCGGCCTGCAGAAACAGATGGTCGGAGCCGTGCAGCATCCGCCGGCGGTCAGCGCCGCCTCTCCTCGCGGGCGAGATTCTGAATTTCCTTCTGAAACTCGCTGATGTCCTGGAAATCGCGGTAGACCGAAGCAAAGCGCACGTAAGCCACCACGTCGAGGTCGCGCAGCTCGCGCATCACCTCTTCGCCCACCTGCAGCGAGGGGATCTCGCGCTCCCCCGTGGAACGCAGTCGATGCATGATGCGGGTGAGCACGGTCTCGATCTGCTCGACGCTCACCGGGCGTTTTTCCAGCGCGCGCAGCAGGCCGCGGCGCAGCTTGTCCTCGTCGAACGGCTCGCGCGTGCCATCGCGCTTGACGATGCGTGGCATCACCAGCTCGGCCGTCTCGAAGGTGGTGAAGCGCTCGCCGCAGGTCTGGCACTCGCGACGCCGGCGCACCTGATCGCCGTCCGCCACCAGGCGCGAATCGATCACCTTGGTGTCGTCGGCGCCGCAGAACGGACAGTGCACGTGCCGGCTCCGACCGCGCCGCCTCAGGCGGCGTGGGCCTCGTAAACGGGGAACCTGCCGCACAGCTCCACCACCCGCTGGCGCACGCTCTCGATCATGTTGTCGTTTTCGATGTCGTCGAGCACGTCGCACATCCAGGTGGTGAGCGTCTCGCACTCGGCCTCGCGGAACCCGCGCGTGGTGACCGCCGGCGTGCCGATGCGCAGACCGCTGGTGACGAACGGCGAGCGCGGATCGTTGGGCACGGCATTCTTGTTGACTGTGATGTTGGCCCGCCCGAGGGCCGCGTCCGCCGCCTTGCCGGTGATGTCCTTGTCGATCAGGTCGAGCAGGAACAGGTGATTGTCGGTACCCCCGGAGACCACCTTGTAGCCGCGCGCCTGGAAGCCGCTGGCCATGGTCTGGGCATTGCGCACCACCTGGGCCTGATACGCCTTGAACTCCTCCGTCATGGCTTCCTTGAAGCACACGGCCTTGGCGGCGATCACGTGCATCAGGGGACCGCCCTGGGAGCCGGGAAACAGCGCCGAATTGAGCTTCTTCTCGATGTCCGCGTTCTCGCGCGCCAGGATGATGCCGCCCCTCGGTCCGCGCAGGGTCTTGTGGGTGGTGGAGGTAGTGACGTCGGCGATGGCGACCGGATTCGGATACAGGCCTGCGGCGACCAGACCTGCCACGTGCGCCATGTCCACCATCAGATAGGCGCCAACGGAATCGGCGATGTCGCGGAAGCGCTGCCAGTCCATCTTGCGCGAGTACGCGGAAAAGCCCGCGATGACCATTTTCGGTTTGTGCTCCGCGGCGAGCCGGGCCACCTCGTCGTAATCCACTTCGCCGGTCTCGTTGTCGAGCCCGTACTGCACCGCATGATAGGTCTTGCCGGAGAAGTTCGGCGCCGCGCCGTGGGTGAGGTGGCCGCCGGCGTCCAGGCTCATCCCCAGAATGGTGTCGCCGGGGTTGAGCAGTGCCAGGTAGACCGCACCGTTGGCCTGGGAACCCGAGTGCGGCTGCACGTTGGCATAGGCGGCCCCGAACAGCGCCTTGGCGCGCTCGATGGCCAGCACCTCCACCTGATCGACGTACTCGCAACCCCCGTAGTAGCGCTTGTGCGGGTAGCCCTCGGCGTACTTGTTGGTCAGCACGCTGCCCTGAGCCTCCATGATCCGGGGGCTCGCATAGTTCTCCGAGGCGATCAGCTCGATGTGCTCTTCCTGACGCCGGGTCTCTTCGGCGATCGCGGCCGCGATCTCGTCGTCAAACCCGCGATCCTGTCATTCCGTGGAAACATGAAAGGGCCCCGTAGTGCGGTGCAATCTGGAAAGCGCGCCATTGTAGCTCAGCCGCCAGGCGCGCCCCATGCCGAAAAGCTCATGGAAGGAATGAAACCGATTCAAATCCGGGCCGCAGAACCTCCGTCAGCAGAACCCGCCCGATACTTGGAATGCGGCTGGCGGCAGGGTCCGGGAGGGCATATGCGAGACCGTGTAGCGAAGCCGAGCGACGCCGATTGACGCCGCAGGCGGCAACTCGGCGTCGCGAAGGCACCGCAGAGCGGCTGAGCGAGGACGCAGATGCCCTCCCGGACCCTGCCGCCAGCCGCGTCCCGAGACTCCGGCGTGCTCCGTCCAGGGATTGATCGCGGGGCGGCGTTTCTGTAGGTTCCGCGTTCCTTTTCTCGCTGCCGGCCCTCGAGGGCCCGATTTCAATGGCTCAATACGTATTCACCATGCAGGGCGTGACCAAGGTGGTTCCGCCCAAGCGTACGATTCTCGAGAACATTTCGCTGTCGTTCTTTCCCGGCGCCAAGATTGGCGTGCTGGGGTTGAACGGGTCGGGAAAGTCGTCGCTGCTGCGGATCATGGCGGGCGTGGACACCGAGTTCGAAGGTGAGGCGCGGCCGCAGAAGGGCATCCGCATCGGCTTTCTGCCTCAGGAGCCGCAGCTCGATGACGCGCTCAGCGTGCGCGACAACGTCGAGAAAGGGTTGGGCGAGACCATGGCGCTGCTGAACGAGTTCAACGCCATTTCCGACAAGTTCGCCGAGCCCATGGACGACGACGAGATGACCGCGCTGCTGGAGCGGCAGGGGGAGCTGCAGACGCAGATCGACGCCGTCGACGGCTGGGACGTGGAGCGGCAGCTGGAAATCGCCGCCGACGCGCTGCGCCTGCCGCCCTGGGAGGCGAAGGTCGCGAACCTGTCCGGCGGCGAGCGCCGCCGGGTGGCGCTGTGCGCGCTGCTGCTGTCGAAGCCGGACATGCTGCTGCTGGACGAGCCCACCAATCACCTGGACGCCGAGAGCGTCGCCTGGCTCGAGCGCTTTCTGCACGACTTCCCCGGCACCGTGGTGGCGGTGACCCACGACCGCTACTTCCTGGACAACGTGGCCGGCTGGATTCTGGAGCTGGACCGCGGCCGCGGCATTCCGTTCGAGGGCAATTACAGCACCTGGCTCGAGGCGAAGGAGAAGCGCCTGGAGCACGAAGCCGCTCAAGAGAAAGCCCACCAGCGCGCCATCAAGTCCGAGCTCGAGTGGGTGCGCTCCAATCCCAAGGCGCGCCAGGCCAAGAGCAAGGCCCGGCTGCAGCGTTTCGACGAGCTGCAGTCGCGCGAGTTTCAGAGCCGCAACGAAACCGCGGAGCTGTACATCCCGCCGGGTGAACGTCTGGGCGAAAAGGTCATCGACGTGCATCACGTGTGCAAGGGGTTCGAGGATCGCCTGCTGATCGACGACCTCAACGCAGCATTCCGCGCGCCGCCATCGTCGGCATCATCGGCGGCAACGGCGCCGGCAAGTCGACGTTCTTCCGCATGCTCTCGGGCCAGGAGCAGCCGGACAGCGGCGAGGTGGACATCGGCGACACCGTGGATCTCGCCTACGTCGACCAGAGCCGCGACGCCCTCGACGGCACCAAAACCGTATGGGAAGAGATTTCCGACGGCCAGGACATCATTCGCGTGGGCAAGTACGAGATCCCGTCCCGGGCCTACGTGTCGCGCTTCAACTTCAAGGGCGCCGATCAGCAGAAATACGTCGGCCAGCTGTCCGGCGGTGAGCGCAACCGCGTGCATCTGGCCAAGCTGCTGCGCCGCGGCGCCAACGTGCTGCTGCTGGACGAGCCCACCAACGACCTGGACGTGGAAACCCTGCGGGCGCTGGAAGAGGCGCTGCTGAACTTTCCGGGCACGGTGCTGGTGATCTCCCACGACCGCTGGTTCCTGGATCGGATCGCCACCCACATACTGGCGTTCGAGGGCGACTCCCACGTGGAGTGGTTCGCCGGCAACTTCAGCGACTACGAGGCCGACCACAAGCGGCGCCTGGCAGACGCGGGCGTCGACACCACGCCGCAGCGGATGAAGTACCGACCCATCAGCCGCTGAGCGCGGCACCCGGGCGTCGCGACCCACCGGGGGCGGCTGCGGCCGCCCCGGCCATCAGGTCTGCCGGCCGATGGTCAACGTCCCGCTGCGCCTCCTGGCAATCCCCTGCGCCGGAAGCGACACTGTGAGCCGCTGCCGGCAGCGGTGCTGCCCGCCGATTCACCAAAGGGGAGAGGACACACCATGGACTTCAAGCTGCCACAGGCACTCACCGACTACCTCGAGGAGCTCGACCGCTTCATCGACAAGGAAATCAAACCGCTCGAGCAGCAGGACGACAACATCCGCTTTTTCGATCATCGCCGCGAGCACGCGCGCACGGACTGGGACAACGACGGCCTGCCGCGTCCCGAATGGGAGGCACTGCTCGGCGAGGCACGGCAACGGGCAGACAGAGCCGGCCACCTGCGCTTTGCCTGGCCGGAGAAGTACGGCGGCAAAGGCGGCTCGAATCTGTGGATGGCGGTCATTCGCGAGCATCTTGCGGCGAAGGGGCTGGGCCTGCACAACGATCTGCAAACCGAGCACTCCATCGTCGGCAACAACCCGTTCATCGTCATGTTCGAAGAGTTCGCCACGCCCGAGCAGTTCAAGCGCTACGGCGACGACGTGCTGAACGGCCGCCTGCGCACCGGCTTCGGCCTCACGGAGCCCAATCACGGGTCGGATGCGACCTTCATGGAGACCCGCGCCGTTCCCAGCGACCGCAACGGCAAGCCCGGATGGCTCATCAACGGCGAGAAGATGTGGACCACGGGCATGCACCACGCCAACCACGTGATGACCTTCGCGCGCACCTCGGGCAAGGACGGCGATGCGCGCGGCATCACCTGCTTCATCGTGCCTGCGGACACGCCCGGCGTGAAGGTCGAGGAGTACCTGTGGACGTTCAACATGCCCACCGATCACCCCCGGGTATCGCTCAAGGACGTGTGGATTCCCGAGGACAGCTACTGGGGTGAGATCGGTGGCGGGCTCGCCATCGGCCAGAGCTTCGTGCACCAGAACCGGATCCGCCAGGCCGCCTCGTCGCTGGGTGCGGCCGTGTACTGCATCAACGAGAGCGTCGCTTACGCACGCCAGCGCAAGCCGTTCGGCAAGCCGCTCTCGAACAACCAGGCGATCCAGTGGCCGCTGATCGAGCTGCACACCCAGGCGCAGATGCTGCGGCTGCTGATTCGCGAGACGGCCGTCGCCATCGACGAGATGCCGCACCGGGAGGTGGAGCGGACCATCTCCGACCGCGTCTCCATGTGCAACTACATCGGCAATCGGCTGTGCTGCGACGCCGCGGACCAGGCCATGCAGGTACATGGCGGCATGGGTTACTCGCGGCACAAGCCGTTCGAGCACATCTACCGGCATCATCGCCGCTATCGCATCACCGAGGGCTCCGAGGAGATTCAGATGCGCAAGGTGGGCGCCTACCTGTTCGGCTACGCCGGTCCCAGGAAGGACGAATTCACGCAGCTGTACGGGCCGGCGAAACTGTCCTGACCCGCACGCCTCACGCGAAGGAGAACAATCATGAGCACCCAGAAGGAACGACGCAGCAACGGCATAGATCTGCTGCGCACCCTGGGCGGCGGCGAGTACGACCCGGAGCGGGCGGCCACCGCCATGGTGCGGCGCCACGGTGCCCTCGGCAGCTTCGCCGTCGACCACGTTCTGGGCAACCTGTGGTCGCGCCCGCAACTCTCGCGCCGCGACCGCAGCCTGATCGTCGTTACCTTTCTCGCCACCATCGGCTCTATCGACGAGCTGCGCAGCCACGTACGCGGCGCCCTAAACCACGACCTCTCGCGCAGCGAGATCGAGGAGGTGGTGCTGCAGGTGGCAGGCTATGCCGGGTTCCCCATGGCGATGCAGGCCGCGCGCATCGTCGACGAGGTGTTCTGCGCCGTCGACGGCGTCGACCGCCAGCCGGAGCGTGGCGAAGCCGCGGCCAAGGACGACGCCGAGCGCCACGCCGATGCGACCGACGTGCTGGGCACGCTGTTCGCCGGGCGCACGTCGAGCGATCCGGCCACCGCCCGCGCCAGCATCGTCGACGCCCTTGGCGGCGTGGGTGAGCTGGCGTTCGACTGGGGCTTCGGCGAGCTCTGGGCCCGCCCCCAGCTGTCCCGGCGCGATCGCAGCCTGGTGACAGTGGCGATCCTCGCCATCCTCGCCCGCGCCGAGGAACTCGCGGTGCACGTCCCCGGGGCGCTCAATCACGGCGTCAGCCGCGAGGAGGTGGAGGAAGTGATGGTTCAGCTCACCGTGTACGGCGGCTTTCCGCGCGCGGTGGAGGGCATGCGCAGCGCGCGCGCTGCGTTCGAGCGGATCAGCGCTTGAGCCGCTCGATTGCGTCCAGCAGCTGCGGGTCGCGTGCCGCGAGACCGGCACGTACGCCCGCCTGATCCGCAGCGGAACGGTTCTGACTGAGCTTGAATTTGCCCGCCAGGGACTCGACGCGGATCTCGATGCCGACGATCTGCGCCAGCAGTCGACGGACATAGTCGTCGGGCGCATCGTCGACGCACCACGGATCGCCGTCGCCGAAAGCGCCGGCTACCGAGCGGCCTGATTCCATATGGTCGGTCAGGTCGGACACGAGCGCGCGCAGCGGCTCGACATCGTGAAACACCCGGGCGCGGCCGCGCGCATGCACCACCACGTAGTTCCAGGTGGGCACGACCGCCGGGTTCTCCCGTTTGGTCGGGTACCAGCCGGGCGACACGTAGTGGGCCGGACCCTGGAATATCACCAGCACCTGCGCACCGTCCAGCGACTGCCAGTGGGGATTGGCCCGTGCCAGATGCGCGCGCAGGGTTCCGCTGCCCGCACCCTCTGCATCCGGTCGAAACAGGCAGGGCAGGTGGCTCGCCTCGATCCCGTCACCGCTACCCGACACCAGCATCGCGAACGGGTACGCCTCGATCACCCGCGTGAGCCGCGCGGGGTCTTCGACCCGGAACGCCGGCGGGTTGTAGCGGATCACTGCGCCGGCGCCGCGAGCAGGGCCTGCAGCGCGCGCAGATGCTCGAGCAGGCCCGCGAGGGTGGCGGCAGTCGCCGTGACCTCCGCGTCCACCTGGTCGTACTGCTTTGCCTCGATGGCTTCACGCACTCTGGGCAGGGTCTTCACGCCGTAACCCGTGTAGAAGCCCGGCGCGTACACCTGATGCCGGTACCATTCCCGCCCAGGCAGTCCCTGCGCTGCGGTCAGCATCCGCTCGCTGCGATACAGCTGCTGGTTCACGGCTGCCATGTCGATTCCGGCAGGGGCGCCCGCGGAGGCTTCGGCCAGGGCCGCATCGAGCGGACCGGCGGTTTCGTCGAGGGACGCAATCACGTTCTTCAGCGGCGCCAGATTGAAGTAGGGCACGGCAGCCAGCCGTACCGGCGGGCCGAGAGACCGCTCGGGGTCCAGCGCCAGACGGTAGACGCCGCTGTCGAGCCAGGCGTTGCGCTGCTCGGCTTCCTTGCGCTGTTTGTCCGCCAGCTCCTCGATTTCGCCCAGGTACAGCTTCAGGTTGTCCACCAGTCCGCCGAATCGGAACGGCAGCACAGGAGCGTTGGCCAGGCGCAAGGTGGCGATCCCGGCGACCTCCGAGAGCGCGACACCGTAGCGGAAGCCGGGATCCTGGAACCGGGTGTAGTGCTCGTAGGTGTCGTAGAGCGTGTGATAGCTGCCGTCTGCGCTCTCGTCTCCGCCGAAGCCCAGGTTGGCAGACGCGATCCCCAGGTGCTGCAGGAACGGCGTGTAGTCCGATCCTGAGCCCAGCGGGTAAAGGCGCAGGTCGGCACGCTGGTCGAGCTCCGAACGGACCTTGTCGTCGCCGGTCATCCGCATCCGGGCGCGCAGCCGCTCGGCGACACTGACGTCCGTCTGCGGATCCGGCACAGCCGCGGCGACCTGGTTGAAGAACGCCTCCAGCGTGTGACTGCCGCCCATACCCAGAAAGCCACGGCCGTTGCCATCCGTGTTGAGGTACGCCACGGCATGGGTGTCGAGCGCTTTCTGGTGCTTCTCCACCCACTCGGTCGAGCCGATCAGGCCCGGCTCTTCGGCATCCCAGGCCGCATAGACCAGCGTCCGTTGCGGGCGCTGACCAGCGGCCGCAAGCGCGCCCACCGCCTTGGCCTCTGCGAGCAGGGCAACCATGCCGGACACAGGATCCGCGGCACCATGATTCCAGGCGTCGTGATGATTGCCGCGCACGACCCACTGATCCGGCCAGCGCTCGCCGGGCAGGCGCGCTACGACGTCGTAAATGTCGACACGCTGCCAGTCGGCCTGCACCTCCAGCCGCACCCGGGCCGGTCCCGGTCCCAGGTGGTAGGTGATGGGCAGGACGCCGCGCCACTCCGGCGGCACCACCTCGCCGCCCAGCGCCGCCAGCAGCGGCTGCGCGTCACGGTACGAGATGGGCAGCACCGGAATGCGGGTGATGGTGGGCGCGTCATCCACGTCGAGCCGGCGGGCGCCTTTGATCGCCGGGCGCCCGGGCGTGAGCACGTCGCCGGGGTACAGCGGCATGTCCATGACGCTGCCGCGCTGCACGCCGCTGGCATTCTTGAACGGTCCTTCGGGATAGACGTCGCCCTGGGCGTAGCCGTCGTCGGCAGGGTCCGAGTAAATCAGCGTGCCGATGGCTCCCTTCCACGCGGCGAGCTTCGGCTTGATGCCGCGCCAGGACTTGCCGTACTTGGCGATGACGATCTTGCCGGTGACGTCGATGCCGTAGCGTTCGAGCAACTCGTAATCCTCGGGGATGCCGTAGTTGACGAACACCAGATCGCCCTCGACCTTGCCGTCGCGGGAGAAGGCGTTGTAGGGCGGCAGCACCTCGTCGCGCTGGGCCGAGCTCGCATCCCCGGCCACGACGTCCTCGATCAGCGATGCCGTGAACGGCTCCGGCGAAACCATCTCCAGCGAGCGGGCCCGCGGCACGGGCAGCAGGATGTCGAAGGTCTCGATGTCGACCTGGTAGCCCCAGCCGCGCAGGAGATCGGCCAGGTACTCCACGTTCTCGCGCGTGTAGGCGCTGCCGGCATGGTGGGCCCGAGCGGACAGCCGTCGCGCCCACTCGGCCTGATCCGCGGCGTCCAGGCCCTGCCTGAAATCCGCCTCCAGGCTCAGCTGGCGCTCACTGCCCGCCGCGTCGAAGCCGAGCACGGCAGGCGGCGCGGCCAGCCGCAGACAGCTCAGCAGCGCGGTGCGTGTAGTGTTGCAGTCATGCGGATCCCCCAATGGCTTTTCGCGCCACGTTTGCAGAACCGGACGGGGGTCGCAACTGCTTTGGATCGGACACTGGTACCGGCTGGTTCTCAGCCCCCGGCGGGCCGGGAGCCGGGTTCAGACCGCGTAAGTTTCCTCGAGGTACTCGAGGATATCTGACGATTCCGCCAGCTCGGTCCCGGTGTTGGGGTCCACCAGATAGGGGATGCTCAGGCGTCCGCTGCGTTCGAGCAGAGCACGACGATTGACCGTTTCCGGATGCGGCTCCACCGAGAGCACCTCGCGCAACGTCGGCGGTACCCAGTCACTGAGGGTGCTGCGGCCCACCGATCGCAGGACGTACGGCAGCTCCAGCTCACAGAGCAGCTCGCGCACCGGCCGCGCGAACGGGCTCGCCTCGAAGCTGTAGAGCTCCAGGGGGCGCTCCGGCAGCCGTGACGGGCGCGCATTCATGCCTGCGCCCAGTCGGGCCAGCCCGGCAATGCCGGAACCGAGCTTCTGCAGCTCCATCAGCCGCCAGTACCAGGGCAGCGCACGACGCCCGTAGGTTTCGAACAGATAGGCCACGATCTCCGCGGACTCGTACATTTCCCGGCCCGTGTTGGGATCGACCAGATACGGAAACTGCGCCTTGCCGCCACGGCTGATGACCTTGGGCCGGAAGCGCTCGCCGCCCTTGGGGCAGGGGTAGACCAGCGTGTCGAGATCGAGCTCGGTGAGCGCTTCGCGTACCAGGCGGCAGTACGGACAGCCTTCGAACTCGTACAGCTCGAACAGATACGACGGCCGCTCAGCCGCGGGTTGCGTGATCACGCCGGCGCCGGCACGCAGAAAGGTGGTGACGAGCGAGCCGGCGAGGTTGAGTTCATAGCCGAGAAAACCGGTATTCACTATGTGCTCCTTGGATGATCGTCACAGGCTAGCGAACGCCCTGTGCACGCCGCGTCAAAGACGCTCCAG
Organism: Pseudomonadales bacterium; assembly: GCA_041395905.1. Taxonomy (GTDB): domain Bacteria; phylum Pseudomonadota; class Gammaproteobacteria; order Pseudomonadales; family Azotimanducaceae; genus UBA7803. The sequence continues at coordinate 115,992 of JAWKZP010000015.1, read as the reverse complement.
CACCTCCAGGGCGCCGGCCAGACTCTTCACACCGTGCACGGTCATGCCCTGCACGACGTCCTTCGGCCGGTTGGCGAACGGAACCACCGCCTGGCGGAAGCCATGCTTGCGCGCTTCGGCCAGGCGCTGCTGACCGTTGGTCACCGGGCGCACCTCGCCGGTGAGCCCCAGCTCACCGAAGGCGATCAGGTCGCGCGGCAGCGGCCGATTGCGGAACGAAGACAGCACCGCCAGCAGCGCCGCCAGGTCGGCGCCGGTTTCGCTGATACGCACGCCGCCGACCACGTTCGCGAACACATCCTGATCCGCGAGCGTGACGCCGCAATGACGGTGCAGCACTGCCAGATGCATGGCCAGGCGCTGCTGGTCGAGACCCACGGCAACGCGCTTGGCGTAGCCCGACTGCACGCTGTCCACCAGCGCCTGCAGCTCCACGAGCAGCGGCCGGGTGCCCTCCCAGGTCACGGTGACCACGCTGCCCGGCGAATCCAGCTCGCCGCGCTGCAGGAAGATGGCCGAGGGGTTGGCGACTTCCTTCATGCCCTGCTCGGTCATGGCGAAGATGCCGAGCTCGTTGACCTCGCCGAACCGGTTCTTGATGCCGCGCAGGGTGCGGTAGCGGCTGCCGGCGGGGCTGTCGAGCATCATGAAGCAGTCGATCATGTGCTCCAGCACCTTGGGGCCGGCCAGGCTGCCCTCCTTGGTGACGTGCCCGACCAGCACCACCACCATGCCCGTCTGCTTGGCCAGGCGGGTGAAGAACGCAGCCGTCTCGCGCACCTGGGAGACGCTGCCGGGCGTGCTTTCCACCGATTCGAGCTGCATCACCTGGATCGAATCCAGCACCAGCACCCGCGGCTTCAGATCACCGCACAGGCGGGCCACCTCTTCGCCCCGGGTTTCCGATGCCACCTGCAACCGGTCCAGCGGCAGGTTCAGGCGGCGGGCGCGAAGCGCGAGCTGCTGCAGCGACTCCTCGCCGGTGACGTAGAGCACGTCGCTCCCGGCGGCGAGGCGCGTGCACACCTGCAGCAGCAGCGTGCTCTTGCCGGCGCCCGGATCGCCGCCGATCAGCACAACGGAACCCGGCACCAGACCACCGCCCAGCACCCGGTCGAGCTCCGCAAAGCCGGACGGCAGGCGCTGCACGTCCTCGGCTTCCACCTCGGCGAGCACCCGCACCTGGCTGGCCGCACCCGCGTATCCCAGCGCCGGCTCGCTGATCGGTCCGATGCTCACCCGGGTCAGCGAGTTCCAGGCGCCGCATGCGGAGCACTGGCCCTGCCACTTCATGTGCTCGGCGCCGCAGTCGCCGCACACGTATGCCGTGTTCGCTTTGCCTTTGGCCAAGTGTTCGCTTCCCCGGTGCTGAAAGTGCTGGCGGCGCTACAGGTCGGCGCCGAAACCGTCGTAGCGGTCCGGTGCCAGATTCTCGAACTTGGTCAGATTGCCGATGAACGCCAGACGCACGGTGCCTATAGGCCCGTTGCGCTGCTTGCCGATGATCAGCTCCGCCACGCCCTTGTCCGGCGACTCGGGGTTGTACACCTCGTCGCGGTACACGAACAGGATCAGGTCTGCATCCTGTTCGATCGCGCCCGAGTTGTGGCTGACGACGCCGTCGGCCAGCCAGCTCTCGAGGCCGGGTACGGTCAGGTCGTAGACGTCCTGCTCCCCGGCTGGCTCGATGCTGACGATGCGATCCCAGAACAGATCGGAAGCTGCCCACATGCGCAGCACGTCGTCGTCCAGCAGCTCGGCGTACTCGCCCATCAAGGATCGGGAAGGTGCAAAGGCGAAGTGCGAGGTACCACCGTACGACGTACCACGCCGCGCTGCCATCCGGCGCTGTGAAATCCCTTGTGCCTGCATCTCGGAGTGCACCCGGTCGAACAGAGACCGCGGCAGCGTATCGACGTTGCTGTTGGTCTGTTGCGCCTGCAGCAGCTGCTCGAGCTGCCTGGCCGCTTCCTGCTGATGCCCGAACGCGCCGACGCGCTCGAGAAAACGCAGCTGATCCTCGCGTCCGGAAACGTCCACAGTGAACAGACGCGAGCTCTGCTGCTGGACGCGGCGGATCCGGCCGACGATACCCTGGCGCAGCAGCAGAGCGGCAACGTCCGTCGCGAGTCCCTGGCTGCAGGTACTGAAATAGACCCTGGACGAACCACCCGACTGGCGCACGTGAATGCTGCCGTCGGTAGCCCACAGGTGTCGCAGCAGCACCGCGATCTCGTGATCGCTCAGGTTGAACACGGCTTCCGGTACCCGCTTGTCGTGGGAGCGCTGATCGAAGATGCCGAGCTCACGCAACCACAGGTTGAGCCCCCGTGGATGCCAGCGGTTGCCGTTGCCGCTGAACACCAGCTGGTGCCCGTTCCCGCGACCCTCGTGCCGGTTGGCCGCAACGCCGAACTCTTCCCGCGCCGCTCGGCTAACGATGGCGCTGTTGGGCTCCGAAGCGGTCGTGAAGCGCAGCGGCTGACCTTTGAGGTAGCTGCCGTCACCAATGAGCTGACCGAGCAGCGCCAGGCGCAGCTCGGACCACGTTGCTGCAGACGGCTCCACGGCCGCGCTCAGGTGACGTCCCAGTGCGACCCGGTCCCCGGGTTGCAGCTGATCGAAGCGGCGCCAGCCGTGCTCGGCGTAGAGGCGATGTCGGGCCGTCGCGGTCATCGTCCGTCCGCTGGCGAAGCTCATCCGGTACACGGGTCGGGAACCCACCTTCCAGACCTTGTCGCTGCGCGCAGCGACGATCCGTTGTTCAGGCGTCATCGCCAGCACCCTGGGGGTTTCGCCAACCAGCCTGGCAATGGGCACACGGCGTCCATCCGCAAGATTCACCAGCGTGTCGCCGACAACGCACTCCCTGAGATCCGCCATCAGCGGGCGTTTGTCGGTGCGCTGCTCGAGGCTGCGATTGAGCTGCGACAAAGCGATCAGCGGGCAGCGCATCTCCTTGGCAATGGCCTTGAGCGAGCGCGAGATCTCGGAGATCTCGTTGACCCGGTTCTCGGGCTTGCCGCTGCCGCGCATCAGCTGCAGGTAGTCGACCACGATCAGATCGAGCCGGCCGGCTTCGCGGGCCACGCGACGGGCGCGAGTACGCACCTCGTTGGGGCTGAGCGCCGGGGTATCGTCGATGTAGAGGTGTTTGTCCTTGAGCTGGCTCACCGCCGAGGTGAAGCGCGGCCAGTCGTCGTCGCGCATCTCGCCGGTACGCAGACGCGTCTGATCGATCCGCCCGAGCGAGGACAGCATGCGCAGCACCAGCTGCTCCGCCGGCATCTCCATGCTGAACACCAGCGCCACGGCTTCGCTGTCCATCACCGCGTGCTCCACCAGATTCATGGCCACCGACGTTTTGCCCATGGACGGCCGCCCGGCGACGATGATGAGGTCGGAAGGCTGCAGGCCCGCGGTCTTCTTGTCGAGGTCGTCGAAGCCGGTCGCGAGACCCGTGATGGGGTTGCGGGTCGAGTAGAGCTTCTCGATGCGTTCCACGGCATTGGACAGCAGCGGCACGATCTTCTGCGGTCCGCCGTCCTTGAGCCTGCCCTCGGCGATGCTGAAGATCTCCTGCTCCGCGGCGTCGAGCAGATCGTCGCTGCGGCGCCCCTGCGGTGCGAACGCGTTCTCCGCAATGCGGTTCGCGGCGCCGATGAGGCGGCGCAGCGTCGCGTGTTCGCGCACGATCTGCGCGTAGGCCACCACGTTGCTAGCGCCCGGCGTGCCCTCGGCGAGCTCGCCCAGATAGGCGATGCCCCCGGCCTTGTCCTGCAGCCCTTTGGAGATGAGGCGTGCCGAAACCGTGAGCACGTCCAGGGGCTGGTCGTCAGCCGAGAGCTCCGTCATCGCTTCGAAGATGATCTGATGGCTCGGCCGGTAGAAGTCGTCGGCGGAGACCACCTCGGCGACGTTGAACCAGGCATCGTTGTTGAGCATGAGCCCGCCGAGCACTGACTGCTCGGCTTCTATGGAATGCGGCGGCAGCTTGAGCGGGCCGTGCACGCGAGCCGGGGGCGGCGCGGGCTCCGGCACGCGCAGGTCCGGTGGCGGTTCATCGCCGAGATCCGGCGGAAAGTCAGGGAGCGCGTCGGGCGGCGGATCTGACGGAAATTCGGACATGCTTTCCTGTGCTGCGCAGAGTAATCGGTACCCGCCGGGCTGCTCACCGCGTCAGCGGACCGTGCCGGGGGCCGATCAGACTGCGAGCTTCGCCCTGCTAATTCAAGCGGAAAAAACCGATGGGGCTGCGCGTTTCGATACGCGGGGCAAATGCGTTAGCACAGACTGACCGGCTGGCCGCGGTCGGGTGGGGAGCGCGCGCTCGAGAGGGCGCGTCGTTGCGGCCGCCGATTGCGGCCGCAACGCTGGCGTCTTACTCGGGCACCACCGACAGGTGCACCTCGACGGTCACGTCGGAGTGCAGCTGGATGTCGACGTCGTACTCGCCGACCGAGCGGATGACACCCTCGGGCAGGCGCACCTCGCTCTTCTCCACCTCCGCACCCTTCGCGATGATGGCCTCGGCAATGTCCTGGGTGCCGACGGAGCCGTACAGTTTGCCCTCTTCGCCTGCCTTCACCACGATGGTGACGGTCATGCCTTCGAGCTGCGAGGCCCTGCCTTTGGCCTGGGTCAGCTTGTCGTTGGCCGCCCGTTCGAGCTCGGCGCGACGTGCCTCGAACACGGCACGGTTCTCTTCGGTTGCGCGCACGGCCTTACCCTGCGGGATCAGATAGTTGCGCGCGAAGCCGGGACGCACGGAGACCTCTTCGCCGAGGTCGCCGAGATTGCCGATGCGATCCAGCAGAATGACGTTCATTGCCATGGGGACCTCCGCTTACCGGTGCTGATCGGAGTACGGCAGCAGCGCCAGGTACCGCGCCCGCTTGATCTCGCGGGACAGCCGACGCTGCTGTGCGGCGCTGGTGCCGGAAATGCGGCTGGGCACGATCTTGCCGGTCTCGCCGATGTACTGACGCAGCAGCTCCAGATTCTTGTAATCGATCTCGGCGCCCGGGGTATCGAGCCGGGCGAACTTCCTGCGGCCGAATCGTCTGCTCATCGGGCCTCCTCCTCGGTCTCTTCGGTATCTGCATCGCTGTCCGCGTCGCCGCTGTCGGATTCGGCCCGCGGCGCCCGCGACTGCTCCTGCTCGCGGCGCTGCTCGCGCTCGCGCTCCTTCTCCTGCTCCTTGAGCTCTTCCTCGTAGATGCGCGAGTTGCCGGTCTCGGCACCTTTACGCTGAACGATCATGTTGCGGATCACCGCGTCGTTGAACCGGAACGCGCTCTCGAGCTCCGCCAGCGTCTCGGCGTCCACCTCGATGTTCATCATCACGTAGTGCGCCTTGTGCACCTTGGCGATGGGGAACGCGAGCTGGCGCCGGCCCCAGTCCTCCTTGCGGTGGACCTTGCCGTCGGTCTTGGTGATGAGCGCTTCGTAGCGCTCGATCATGCCGGGAACCTGATCGCTCTGATCAGGGTGCACGAGAAAGACGACCTCGTAGTGTCGCATTTGCGATACCTCCTTATGGTGTATCCGCCTCCGCTCGTGGACCTGCAGGCCGCTTACCCGTCGACGCTGTGACGCCGCGGACGAACGTGAAGCAAGGGGGTTGAATTGTCAGGGCCGCGAATTCTAGGGGCCGGACGCGTCCCTGGCAAGCCCGGACTGAGCCGCGGCGCGCTGGCGCACCGCCTCGAACAGGAGGATCCCGGCGGCCACCGAAACGTTGAGACTGGACACCGAGCCGCGCATTGGAATGCGCACCAGCTGATCGCAGGTTCTGGCGGTGAGCGCCCGCAGGCCCTCGCCTTCGCTGCCGAGCACCAGCGCGCAGTCGGCACCGAGGTCCGCCGCGGTCCAGGGCTCGAGGGCTGCACCGGCGGCGCCGACCACCCACACGCCGCGGTCCTTGAGCCACTCGAGTCTGCGCGCCAGGTTGGCGACTTCCACGATCAGCAGACCCTCCGCGCCGCCGGCCGCGGTCTTCAGCGCCACCTCGTTGAGCGGCGCGCTGCGCCGCCGTGGCAGCAGTACCGCAGCCACCCCCGCGGCATTGGCGCTGCGCAGGCAGGCGCCCAGATTGCGCGGATCCGTAACCCCGTCCAGCACCAGCAGCAGGCGCGGCTGTGCCAGCTCCGACCAGCGTGCTTCGAGCTCTGCCTCGTCGGCAAGCGCCTGCTCATGGCAGTCCGCCAGCACACCCTGGTGGGTGCCCTCGGCGCGCCGGTCGAGCCGGTTGCGCTCCACGAACTCCACGCGGATGCCCGCGTCACGCGCCTGCTGCACCAGAGCCTGCAGGCGCGCGTTGCGGTTTCCGCGCTGCACCAGCAGCACCCGCACGCGCTCAGGCGCCGTATCCAGGAGCGCTGCCACCGGATGAATCCCGCACACGGTGCTCATCGTCGTCCGGACCGGCCCTTGCCCGCGCGGCTCTTGCCGCTGCGGCCCCGCGCGCGCGCGGCAGCAGCAGCAGCAGAAGTTGAGCGCGTCTTGTCGCGGGCGCCGTCCGCACCCGCATCGCCGGTTGGGCCGGAGACCAGAGCCAGGTCGACCTTGCCGACGGCGGGCTGCACTTCCATCAGCTGCACGCGCAGCTGATCGCCCAGGCCGAAGCGGCGCCCCGAGCGGTCGCCGATGAGGGCCATGGCGCTCGGCTCGAAGCGGAAGTAGTCGGCGCCGAGACCTGAGATGTGCAGCAGGCCCTGGACGTAGAAGCCGGTGAGCTCGACGAACAGGCCGAACTCCGTGACGCCCATCACCACGCCGTCGAAAGTCTCGCCCACCCGCTGGCCGATGTATTCGCATTTCAGCCAGCCCTCCACGCCCCAGGAGACCTCCTCGGCGCGCCGCTCCGTCATGGAGATGTGCTCTCCGGTCATCACGAGCCAATCTGCCGTGGTCCGGGGCCTGTCCCCGCCCAGCACCGCCTTGATGGCGCGATGAACCACCAGGTCGGCGTAGCGGCGGATCGGCGAGGTGAAGTGCATGTACCGCTCCAGCGCCAGGCCGTAGTGGCCCTTGTTCTCCGGGGCGTACACAGCCTGCTGCATGGCGCGCAGAGTCATCATCTCGAAGATCCAGCGGTCCGGACGTTCGCGCAGGTGGCCCAGCGCGGCGTGCAGCTCCGCCGGTCCGAGTTGCCCCTGGGGCAGCCGCAATCCGGCATACGCCAGGGCCTGGCGCAGCAGATCCATCTTGGCCGCGTCCGGCGGCTCATGCACGCGGTACAGACCGGGGGCATCGTGCTGCTCGAGAAACTGCGCGGCGCAGACGTTCGCACTGATCATGGCCTCTTCGATCAGGCGGTGGGCGTCGAGACGGGTCACGGGGTGAATGGCGGCGACGTGGCCGTCGGCCAGTTCCATCACCGACTCGTGGCTGTCGAAATCCAGCGCGCCGCGCGCCTCCCGGGCTTCCCGCAAAGCGTGATAGACGGCCTCCAGCGCCCGCAGCGACGCCTGCACCTGCACTTCCACGTCCAGGGCCCCGGCCTCGAGGAACTCCTGCACCCGCGTGTAGGTGAGCCGTTGCCAGGAGCGGATCACCGCCTCGTAGAATTCGAACGAATCGACCTGCCCCGACGCGCTGACCCGCATGTCGCACACCAGCGCCAGGCGCGGCTCATGTGGACGCAGCGAGCACAGCCCGTTGGACAGCACCTCGGGCAGCATGGGCACCACCCGATCCGGCAGGTACACGGAGTTGCCCCGCTCCCAGGCGGTCTGGTCGAGCGCGCTGCCCGGCTTGACGTAGTGGCCGACGTCGGCGATCGCGACTACCAGACGCCAGCCGCCCGCCTCGGTGGGCTCGGCGTACACCGCATCGTCGAAGTCGCGCGCAGTCTCGCCGTCGATGGTCACCAGCGGCAGGTCCGCGAGCGAGACCCGGTCAGCGTGCCGCGCCGGCTGCACGCTGCGCGGCAGCCGTTCGGCGGCGCGCAGGGTCGCTTCGGGCCATTCCAACGGCACGCCGTAGCTGGCCAGCAGCGTTTCCGCGGCATGGGCAGCACCGGCCCGGTCGGAGACCACATGGGTTACGACGCCCACGAGACCGTGGCGATCCTCGCCGAGCACCTGCACGGCTACGGTGTTGCCGTCCGCGCCGCAGGCGGGGGGTTCCGCCAGCGAGACGCGGCCACGGTACTCGGGCGACAGCGACTCGACGTAGGGGTACCGCCCGCGCGCGTGCAGCTGCCCTACCAGCGGGGTCGCCGAGTAGTCGATCACCCGCAACACCTTCGCCCGCTCACCTTCGACGCGCGCCTCCACCCGATCGCCCGGACGCAGCCGCCGGCCGCGCTGCGCTTCCAGCGGCACGCCGTCGAACGTCAGCTGTTTGCCGCGGCCCTCGACCACGCCCTCCCTGCCGTCACTGCTGGCCACGTAGTAGTGGCCCTCGCGGTCCTGATGCAGCTCGCCGCTGCGCTGCAGGCCGCGCACGAGATTGCGCAGCGCCTTGCGCGCCAGCGCGTCATGGCTTTCGCTGAGAGCCACGAGCTCGCGCCAGCCCACCGGGCCCGGTTCGCGCGCCAGCAGCTCGAGCAGCGTGGACGCCGTCAGGCGCTCGCGGTGCGAGCGCGTCCCACGTCCAGCAGAATCACGCTTAGTCATGTTTGACAACACCGACGGCTGTTGGATACATTTCGCGCCCCACCGCATGCCGAGGTGGTGAAATTGGTAGACACGCTAGCTTCAGGTGCTAGTGGGGGAAACCCCGTGGAGGTTCAAGTCCTCTCCTCGGCACCATCACGTTCGCCAGCCTAACACAGGGTCCACGCTCGATGGCGCCGCGTGCCGCTCCGTGCGTGCGGCACCGCCCGGACGCGCGCCGCCGCGCATCGAAATCGCGCGCATCGAAATCGAACGAGGCTTGTGGTCTCATGCGGTGCTGACAGCGGGCAGGCCGTCGCAGGCCGTCAGCGCAACTCCCGATCAGATTGCGAGATCACATGCCATGTTCGACTCCCCGGGTTTCTGGCCCTCCGCACCGGACCTGCAGCGCGCCGAGATCCGGCTGAACTTCCGCGGCCGCGACTACCTCGGCTATCTGGTGGCACCGCCCGCGGACGCGGGTCCCAGACCGCTGGTGCTGGTCATCCACAACTACCAGGGGCTCAAATTCTTCGACGTGCACGTCGCCGAGTACATGGCGCGACTCGGTTACGCCGGCCTCGCCATCGATCTGTACGGCGACCTGATCAGCCCGGCGCAACGTCTGTGGCCCGAGGACCCGGAGCAGTTGAAAGTCCATCTGGAGAAGTCGTTCACCGCCATGGTGACCGTCGACCACGACCATGAATTCTTCCGCGCGATCCTGGATGCGTGGCTGCAGCTCGGGCTTCGCCAGGGCGCCGTGGACGCCAGCGTCAAAGCGGCCGCCATCGGCTACTGCTTCGGCGGCGTGGCCGTGCTGGAGGCGGTTCGCGGCGGGCTCGATCTTTCCGGCGTGGTGTCCTTTCACGGTCTGCTGCAGACCGGTGAGGACGCGAGCCCCGCCAGCGTCGGCGTCGTCAGACCGCCGCTCAAGCGCTGCGAGAACCGATACAACACCAGCACCATCGTGCAGATCGAGAACGGCGCCGACGATCATCTGGTGCAGCTCGACAATCGGGAACGTTTCTGCAGGGAAATGAACGAAGCCGGGGTGGAGTGGGTGTTTCACGACTATGCGAGAACGCCCCACGGCTTCGCGCTGCCCGCAACCCTGGGCCCGCCCGGACACCTGCATGAGAGCGCCGACCGCAGATCCACCATGGCCATGCTGGACCTGCTTCGCGAGGTGTTTCCCGGCGTGCCTCAGGCACGTGTCGAGTTCAACGCCGCCGGAACCCGTATCCCGGTATAGCGACCCGAGCAGCGACGCGCGCCGGCCGGCGCGCCGCCGCTCCTCAATCCCGTCGCGTTCCCGCCGATTCGCTGAACATCGCCCGGAACTCGTTGGCAAACAGACGCAGCCGCTCCTTCACCGACGATCGCACTTTGATGTTGGTGCCGCCCATGAACACCAGACCGTCGATGACGATGGTTGGTGCGTTCGCGTCGGTGGTGCCGGGCGCGCGGTTGCTGATGCCCCCGAACACGCAGAACGCCTTTACCGTGACGTTGACCTGTGGCGGCACGTAGATGGTGTCGCCGCCGAACACGCACAGCAGCTTCACGTTGACGGTCCGGGTGCTGAACCGGGCATCGGTGAAATCGATATCGGCGCCGCCGAAGACGCTGATCACGCGCAGGGTCTCGGGCACGTTCCACACGCCGCCGCGATCGTTGCCGCCGAACACGCTCACGAGGTAGTCGGTTTCGCCTGCGCCTAGCTCGTCGCCGGTGGCTTCGAGTTGCGCCCTTTTCGATTCGAGGTAACCGGCGTCCACCTCCAGATCGAGATCTTCCGTCAGGCGGGTCAGGGCGCCGTGATCGGTGGCTGCGTAGGCATGATCGAGCCGGCTTTCGAATGCCTCCAGCGACAGACGTCCGTGGCCGTAGTTCATGATCAGCCGGTCCACAGTCTCCTCGCGCAACGCGTCGATCGGTCGATCCTCAGGTCGAATGGGCATGTGAGCTGACTCCCGCTGCTTGCTGCTCCCTTGTGCATAGGACTGACGCAAGGCCCGTGCCATCTCCCGCGAGCTGGCGTGGGAGGTCTCAACCACTTGAAAAGTCTCGATCTCGACCGTCGCCGACAGCTCGCGACCCCGGCGCCAGCGCCGGGCCCTGGCGAGATCGGCCAAATTGTGGCGCGCCTTGATCCACGTAGACCAACGTACGCCATCCTACGGGTCAACGCCCGGCGCGGTCCATTATCTGGTGCGCGCCGCAGCGGCAGGCATTGCCCATGGACGCCCCGGCTTGCGCACAATAAGCTCAGGCGCCGGATTGGGGAAATCGCTCATGGGCATCAATCACAAAGGCCGCCCGGTCGACGAGGTCATCGCCGCGCTTCGGGCCAAGCGCGTCAACGACGTACGCTGGGAGCAGGGCCGTGCGTTCGGCATGGTCTACAACGGCGGGCCCGGCGTGCATGAAGTTGCCGAACGCGCTGCCGCCCTGTATCTGCACGAGAACGCTCTCAATACCAAGGCGTTTCCGTCGCTGGGTGAGATCCAATCCGAGGTCGTGGGCTGGACCGCAGAGCTGCTGCATGGCGACCCCGGGACCGCCGGTTTTCTCACCAGTGGCGGCACCGAATCCATTCTCTGCGGTGTGCTCGCGGCGCGTGAGCGCGGCCACGCCGAGCGTGGGATCAGCGCGCCCGAGATGGTGCTCGCGGAGAGCGCCCACGCGGCTTTTCACAAGGCCGCGCATCTGTTCGGCATCACCGTGCGCAAGGCCCCGGTGCGCGACGACTGGACCGCAGACGTCAGCGCCATGGCGCAGCTGGTCAGCGACAACACGGTACTGGTGGTGGGCTCCGCGCCCCAGTACCCGCAGGGGGTGGTGGATCCGATTCCCGCCATCGCCGAGCTGGCCGCCAGCGTTGGCGCCAACTGCCACGTGGATGCCTGCATGGGCGGTTTCGTGCTGCCGTTTGCCGAGATGCTCGGCCGCGACGTGCCACCCTGGGACTTCCGCGTGGACGGTGTGCACTCCATTTCCGCCGACGTTCACAAGCTCGGCTACGCACCCAAGGGGGTGTCGGTGATCCTGCACCGCTCCAAGGCGCTGCGCCGCTACCAGACCTTCGTGTTCGACGGCTGGCTGGGCGGTTTCTACGCCTCGCCAGGGTTGCAGGGCACCCGCTCCGGGCTGCCCATGGCAGCCGCCTGGGCGGTGATCCAGCACCTGGGCGTCGAAGGCTACCTCGAGCTGACCCGTCAGACGCTGGCCAATGCCGACCAGATGCGCGCCGGCATCGCCGCCATCGAGGGTATCCGGGTGCTCGGTGACGGCCGCTACCACCTGATCGGCATGGCCGCCGACCCCAGCGTGCAGCCGGAACTCGACATGTTCGCCCTGGGCGATGCACTGCTCGAGCGCGGCTGGTTTCACGACCGGCAGAAACCGCCGGACACGCTGCACTCCACCGTGAGCAACAGCAACACCGGGGTCATCGACCAGTATCTGGCAGATCTCCGCGAGTGTGTCGAGCGGGTACGCGACCGCCGAGCCGGCGACCGCTCGACCAACTACGCGACGCTGGAGTAGCTGCGCACCAGCGCCTGATCAGCCGGGTGGCGGCAACGGCGACTGCCGCGCGACGAAGCAGACCGCGTCTGCCTGCTCGGCGAGCACCAGCCGCGTCGGCTGGTTGTACAGCTGGTAGAGGTCGCCGGGCCGATTCAGCAGCCGGGCGCCCGGGTGGCGGCCGCGGGTGGGGATCAGGAAATTGCCGCCCACCGCCGCCAGCGCCGCGTTCAGGCTGTCGGGCGGCGGCGCCAGTTGCCGCGTCAGCTCGGTGAACGGCTGCAGGTCCCGACCCTCACCACAGACGAGCCACACCGTGTAGACGTCCTGCCCAAGCCGGCGGTTGAGCATATGACCCAGCGAGCGCTCGCAGTCACCGCCGGGACCGGCGCCGGGCTGCTCGGGGAGGGCCGTGTCGTCGCGGGCCAGGTGCAGATTGTGTCCCCACAGGGTCAGACCTGTTCCGGGCGGCAGGGCGTCGAGCACCCGCTCGACATGTTGCAGCATGACGCGCTCGCGCTGCGCCATTGCCGGCCGCAGCGCCTCGTAGCTGGCCGCCGGGTGTGCCAGGCGGACGTAGGCAAGACTGTCGCGCAGCGTCTCCAATGCCTGACGCACGGGCAACGGCAGCGTCGCAGCGCCTTGCACGACACGATCGAGTCGCGCGATCTCGGCGTCGATGGACTCATCCGCCACCGGCCAGACCGCTCCGGGCAACCGAATGCCCATGTCGGTGGCCATGCGCCTCACGTCGGCGTACGCGCCGCCGGGCACGCCGTCCACATCGAAGCCGAACAGACGCACCGAGCGCGGCTGCGCACCGGTACGCAGCGGGCGCGGGCGGGTCAGCGCACGACGCAGGCCCTGAACGAAGCGCCGATGATCGGCAGCGAACGCGCGCTCCGTGTCACCGGCAGGTCTGGCGAGAATACCGGTGGGAGAGTCGTCGCGATCGCGGCGCAGATCGCCCCGGTAGCCGTAGTAGCTGATGCGTTCCAGCACCTGAGCATCGCCATCGCGGAGATACCCGTCCAGACGCCAGCCGTCCGACCAGCTGAGCTCATCACCAAACCAGCTGAAGCCCAGCGCGGCGCCGGCTCGGGCCAGCATCATTCGATAGGGTGATTTTTGCGCGATCCAGTGATCCGGCTCCCCGACCATGAGCAGTCGTCTGCCGTGCAGCGCGTTCGCGAGGAAGGTGCGCAATTTCTCATTGGCACGCAGGGCGCCATCGAGATGGACGCCCTCCGCAGCGACGAAGTCTCGCAACGCCGTGGCGGCAGCGGTGCGCATGTCAATCGTCGAAGCGCAGCTCGGCAATGCCGATGCCGCTCTCACCCGCCACGGCATAGAGCAGATAGCTGCGGCCGCCCTCCTCGAACACCGCCGGATCGCGCAGCTGGTTGACCGGGCCGTAGGCGACGCTGCGCATGGACGGTTCCGCCGGCAGGTCGGCGCCTTCCCAGGACCGCTCCGGCCGCAGCAGCACCTCGGGCGCGCCGGGCAGCCACTCCCTCCAGGGCGCGGAGAGATCGATCGTGCTGACCAGAATGCTTTCCGGTGCGTCGCCGACCCGCGTCCAGAACACATACAGCCGGTCGCCACGCCGCAGCAATGCCGAGTGCCGCATGTTCTGCTCGAACAGCCGCGGACCGGCTTCGAACGCGCTCAGCCCGTCGGCTGAACGGTACAGCTGCCCCGGCATGGCCATCGCATAGGTCATGCCGGCGTGGCGGAACACGCGAAAGTAGCTGTCGCCCAGGATCTCGGGGCGCCCGCTGAAATGAATTCCGTCCGCCGACAACGCGGCGCGCGTGACCTGCCGGCCGAACCCTTCCAGGCCGTGGAAATACATGATCAGCCGTCGATTGGCGTCGTCCACATGCACGTCCGGGGACGCGATGTGCGGCGTGATCATGTCCTCGAGCGGGTCGTGCGGCAGGCGGATGCCGAGTCGGCGAACGCGGTCGCGCGCTGCCTCGACATCGGCCGCCGTATGCGGCGGGGGCTCGGTGAGAAAGCCCGAGTCGGCGAGCTGCAGGCTGCCTGGCGGGTGCACGCTCCAGGGTCCCGTGAGCGCGTCGGCGTATGCCAGGCGGATGTAGCTGCCCTTGTGGTCGGCGAAGTAAAGGTAGTAGCGGCCCAGCGGATTCGCGACCCAGTCGGGCACCCGGATCAGCGACGGGCCCTGGATGTTGCTGCCGATGCTCGGGTGTAAGTCGGCGGAGATGATGGGCGCATCCAGCAGACGCTCTGCGCGCACCCCTGCGTGGGCGTTGCCCATGATCAACCCTCCCAGCACGATCGCGTATAGTGTCGTCCGTCGTCGCAACATGATTCTCCTTTCCCGGCAACATGCGCATTGTCAGCTGGAACGTCAATGGCCTGCGGGCCTGCGCGAAGAAAGGCTTCGGCCGCTTCCTGGGGCGCTGCGGCGCCGACGTGCTGGCGCTGCAGGAAGTGCGCGCCTTTCCGGATCAGCTCGAGCCACGTCTTCGTGAGCCGCGCGGCTGGCACAGCGTGTTCGCCCCGGCAGAGCGCCCGGGCTACAGCGGCGTGGCCATCTTCAGCCGCACCAGGCCAGACCGCGTGGAAACGAGCCTGGGCGAGGCGCGGTTCGACGTGGAGGGGCGATTCATCGTCGCCCACTTCGGCCGCGTGGCCATCGCCAGCGTGTACTTCCCCAAAGGCAGCGGCCGCGAGCGCGACAACAGCCGCGTGCCCTACAAGCTGGACTTCTACCGGGCCGTGTTCGATCGCGTCGAGGGGCTGCGGCGACGCGGACCGGTATTCGTCACCGGCGACTACAACACCGCCCACGAGGCCATCGACCTGGCGCGACCGAAGAGCAACACGAAGTCCAGCGGCTTCCTGCCCGAGGAACGTGCGGAGATGAGCCGCTGGCTGGCAGCGGGCTGGGTCGACACGTTCCGCGCACTGCATCCGGACGAGCCGGACCACTACACCTGGTGGCGCCAGTTCGGCGGTGCCCGCGAGCACAACGTCGGCTGGCGTATCGACTACGTGCTGGCATCGCCGTCGGGGTTCAGGCGCGTACGCGATGCGTTCATCTGGCCGGAAGTGACCGGGTCTGACCACTGTCCCATCGGCGTCGACGTCGATTGACGCAGTCGCACCTGCGGCGACGATACGCCCAGGTGCTGCATTATCCTGGCGCAGCCAGCGGGAAACCTGTCGGGAGTCGCCGCGCTCAGACGTCTATATGACAGCACCCGCCACAAAGGAGCGACGTACATGCGCTATCTGCTGCTCATCTGGGAAAATGAAGCCATCAGCAATACCCTCAGCGAGGCCGAGCAGGCGGCCATGATGCAGGAATATTTCGCCATCACCGAAGATGCCCGCACGAGCGGCATTCTGCTGGGCGGCGATCCGCTGCTGCCGTCGGAGACTGCCACCACGGTGCGGGTTCGCAACGGTGCTGCCGTGAGCACCGATGGCCCCTTCGCCGAGACCCGCGAGCAGCTCGGCGGCTACTACATGCTCGACTGCGCAACCCTCGACGACGCGCTGGCGTTCGCGGCCCGAATTCCCGCGGCGCGCCACGGCGCCGTCGAAGTAAGACCGATCATGGAGCTCGATGCCTGAAACGGGCGACAGACGGGCGTCGGCACTGGAACCGGTGCTGCGCGCCGCCCTGCCGCGCGTTCGCGGCCGGCTGATCGGTCAGATCGGCGATTTCGATCGCGCCGAGGACGCATTGCAGGACGCCCTGGAAGCCGCATGGCGCCACTGGCCACGCGACGGCATGCCGGAACGGCCGGAGGCCTGGCTCTACCGGGTCGCGCAGCGGGCGGCGCTGGACGAGCTGCGCCACGCGTCCGTGGTAGAGCGCCATGCCCGCGACACGGAATCACGTGCCGAGGACGGTGCGGCGGACAAGGGCGACGACCGCCTGGGCGAGGCCGCATTCGACGACGACCTGCTGCGTCTGGTGTTCGCCTGCTGCCACCCCGTGCTGAGCGCCGAGGCACGGGCGGCGCTGACACTGCGGATCGTGCTGGACCTGAGCGTGGAACAGGTGGCGCGCGCGTTCCTGGTGGAACCGCGCACCCTCGAGCAGCGCCTGACGCGCGCCAAGCGGCGGCTTCGAAATGCCGACATCGAATGGGCCGTACCCTCCGGCGACGCCCTCGATGCCC
Organism: Pseudomonadales bacterium; assembly: GCA_041395905.1. Classification (GTDB taxonomy): domain Bacteria; phylum Pseudomonadota; class Gammaproteobacteria; order Pseudomonadales; family Azotimanducaceae; genus UBA7803. The sequence continues at coordinate 99,695 of JAWKZP010000015.1, read as the reverse complement.
GCCTGCAGGATGTGCTGCGGGTGCTGTACCTGATCTTCACCGAAGGCTACGCCGCCAGCAGCGGTCCGGCCCTGCTGCGTCCGGAACTCTGCCGCCTGGCCATCGGGCTGGCCCGCAGTCTCGCGCGGCTGCTGCGCGGTCGTGCCGAGACGCTGGCGCTGCTGGCCCTGATGCTCCTGCACGACAGCCGTGCAGCGGCACGCCTCGACGCCGACGGCGCCCTGGTGCTGCTCGAAGACCAGGACCGCAGCCGCTGGTCACGCAGCCGCATTGCCGAGGGGCGTCTGCTGCTCGCCAAAGCGCTGGCGCTGCACCAGCCGCCCGGCCCCTATCAGATCCAGGCGGCGATAGCGGCGCTGCATGCCGAGGCGGCCAGTTATCGCGCTACTGACTGGCCGCAGATCGCCCTGCTCTACGACACGCTTCTGCGCTACGGCGACACGCCGGTGGTACGGCTGAACCGGGCGGTGGCGATCGGTAACGCGCGCGGCGCGGCGGCTGGAATCAGGGAGCTCGAGCGGCTGCGCGACGTGCCGTCCCTCGCGGCACACCACCCCTATCATCTGGCCCGCGCGCATCTGCTGCACCGGCTCGGGCAGGGCGAGGCAGCACGGGCAAGCCTGCAGCGGGCGTTGCAGCTGGTCGGCAACGACCCGGAACGGGCCTCGATCCAGCACCGACTCGACGCGCTCGCGGACTAGCGCCGCGTGCCGGCACGGCCTGTCGCCTGGCGTCGCGCCACGACAGTGACCGCGGCCCTCACGGCCTCCAGTCGGGTGGCGACCCGCTCGGTCTCCTTGACCCGGTCCAGCACCCCCATGGCACCGAGCGAGCGTGCCAGCGTGAAGTTCAATCCCACCACGATCACCTGTTGATCGGCGTCCTGAGCGCGCTCGATGATCTGCTCCAGCGCCAGCGCCGCGCTGCCGTCCATGTGCGGCACGTCCAGCAGATCGATGAGCAGCACGTCGTAGGCCCCGCGCCCGGCCATCAAACGCCGGGTCATGTCGTTGGCGGCGCCGAAGCTGATCAGCCCCGACAGGTGCAGCACCAGGGCCCGGCCGGCGCACTGGCGCAGCAACTCGGCCTCTTCGGCGTTGAACAGCGTCGCGGCTTCTTCCTCGCCGATGGTGCGGATGGAGCGCGCCTGCAGATCCGCCATTTCCTTCACGAAGGCGAGGCTTGCCAGCACGACGCCGACGCCTACCGCCGTGATGACGTCCACCAGCACGGTCAGCAGAAACACCGTGACCATCAGCACGCGGTCCAGCGCAGGGGCCCGATGCATGCGCCGCACGTAGCGCCAGTCGACCACGTCGATGCCCACCTTGAACAGGATCCCCGCCAGCGCCGCCAGCGGGATGTATGCCACTGCCTGGCCGAAGCCGAGCACAACCGCCAGCAGCAGCAGCGCATGGATGACGCCCGAGATGGGAGTGCGGCCGCCGGCTTTGATGTTCGCGAGCGTACGCACGGTGGCACCCGCCCCGGGCAGGCCACCCAGCAGCCCGGCCAGCACGTTGCCGAATCCCTGACCCACCAGCTCCTTGTCCGAGTCGTGAAACGTGCGCGTGGCGTTGTCCGCCACCAGCGAGGTGAGCAGGCTGTCCACCGAACCCAGTGCCGCCAGGACCAGCGCCGAGACGAGCATCTGGCTCAGGCGCGACAGATCCAGCTCGGGCCAGTGCAGCTGCGGCAGGCCCGACGGCACCTGGCCCAGGCGCGGCGCATCCGCCAGCACCAGCGCCAGCAGCGTGCAGGCAATGAGCGCGAACAGGGGTGCCGGTACCAGGGCCGAGATGCGCCGCGGCAACAGCATGCAGATCGCGAACGCCGTGCTGCCGATCAGCAGCGCATCCAGATTCGGGCGCCGCACGTCGACGGGCAGTACGCTGAGCGCGTTCAGCACGCTCGCGGGCGCCGGATAGCCCAGCAACGGGTCGAGCTGCATGATGATCAGAATGCCGCCGATGCCCGTCATGAATCCCGAGATCACCGGGTACGGCAGCAGGTTCACGTAGCGGCCGAGCCGGAGATAGCCGAACAGGACCTGCAGTGCACCCGCCAGAGCGACGATGGTGAAGCCGACGGCCGGCGTATCCGAGTACTGCGTGAACACCGATGCTGCGACGATGGTCATGGGGCCGGTGGGGCCTGAGATCTGGCTGGGCGTACCCCCGAACAGCGCTGCCATCAGGCCGACGCAGATGGCGCCGTACAGCCCTGCCACGGGGCCCATGCCGGAGGCGACGCCGAACGCGATGGCGAGCGGCAGCGCCACGATACCGGCGGTCAGCCCGCCATACAGATCACCACGGAAGTTTCCGAGGGTCAGCGCGTTGGGATAGATGCGATGCACGCCGCGCTCAGCGCTTGCGCACCACCAGACTCCCGATGGAATAACCCGCACCGAACGAGCAGATCACGCCGTGATCGCCGGCGCGCAGATCCTCGTGGTGCCGGCAGAAGGCGATGATCGACCCGGCCGAGGCGGTGTTGGCGAACTCATCGAGCACGATGGGTGCCTCGTCGGCACTGGCATCGCGACCGAGCAGCCGGCGCGCGATGAGCAGATTCATGTTGATGTTGGCCTGATGCAGCCACCAGCGGCGCACGTCGGCTACGCCGAGCCCGAGGTCCGCGATGTGGGCCTCGAGGTGCTCGGCCGCCATGGGGCACACTTCCTTGAATACCTTGCGGCCGTTCTGGTGAAACAGGTTCTCCGGCCCGAACGGATCGGTATCCTCGGCATAGGCGACATAGCCGAAGTTGGAGCGGATGTTGTTGGAATACAGCGTCTGGGCCCGGGTACCGAGAATTTCGTAGCTGTGCCGGGCCGTGCAGGTCTCGGCACGCTCCAGCACCACGGCGGTGCTCACGTCGCCGAAGATGAAATGACTGTCGCGGTCGCAATAGTTGACCTGCGGTGACGTGAGCTCCGGGTTGATCACCAGCACGGTGCGCGCCGAGCCCGCCTTGAGCGCATCGTAGGCGCGCTGCAACGCGAACGTGGCCGCCGAGCAGGCCACCAGCATGTCGAAGCCGAAGCCCTGGATGCCGAGCGCGTGCTGAACCTCGATGGCAATCGCCGGATAGGCGCGCTCGGTATAGGCGCAGGAAACGATCACCATATCGATGTCGGCACCGGTCTTCTGCGCGGCGTCCATGGCCACGTGGGCCGAATTGAGCGCGATCTCGGCCTGGTGCGAGAGCTCGTCCTCAGCGCGATGCGGAATGCGCGGACGCATGCGCGTGATGTCGAGAATGCCGTCCTTTACGTACGCATAGCGGCTGCGGATGCCGGAGGCCTTCTCGATGAATTCGGCACTGGAATGGGGTTTCGGCTCGCACTCGCCTGCTGCGATGGCATCTGCGTTGTGCGCGTTGTAGCGATCGACCCAGGCGTTGTAACTGGCGACGAGTTCCTCGTTGCTGATGCTGTGCGCCGGCGTCCACAGGCCGGCGCCGCTGATGACCACGCTGCTCAAAACGACTTCTCCCGATCAGGGTACGGGCTGGTAGCCGTCGTCCAGACCCTTGGTGAATACGCCCACCGCATCGTGCGCGTGCAGGCTCTCGTGGTGCTCGATGCGAACCCAGAAGTCGTGCAGACGCTCGTCGTCCTTCAGGCTGCCTTTCAGCTTGCGACCCGCATCCTCGATGAACATCAGGTTCTGACCGTTCAGGCGCGCGAACTCCTGCTCGTCCTCGCGTTTCACCGCCGTCTGCACCGGCGTCTGCAGCGTGTTTTCCACCAGATCCACCAGGTCGGTGAGCGGAAACACCTCCAGACCGTCACGCAGGCGGACCCGCAGCCGCGCGCTGCTGCGCTGGCTGTGGGGCGTAGCCACGATCCCCTGCTCGCTGTCCAGCCAGGCGTGCACGGCGCTGGCGCTGATGTCGCCGCTGGTGCCGAAGTCACGCGCGAACTGATCCTGGATGAGTTGTCTGGCGAGTGCCGCCGAGCACGGGCAGGTGGACGAGTACTGCACGGTCAGGCCCATCTCGAGCGAGATTTCTCCGTTCTGCAGGGTGCCGCGGATGAACGCCGGGTACGCATTCCAGCCGGAATTGTCGCTCACCAGCGCCTTGCGGCGCAGGTAGTACTCGAAATCGAACTGCACGAACGCCTGGGTGCTGAGATCACGGTGCGATTCCAGCAGACTCGCCAGCATGAGCTTCAGTCCGGCCGGCGACAGCGGCCGAGTCTCGGAGTGCTCGTCGAGGATCAGATACAGGCGCGACATGTGGATGCCCTTGGCGAGCTCATCGGCCAGGTCCACGTAGATCTGCACTTTGCACTGAACCTGCTTGACCGCACGGCCATCGCGCACCAGCAACGGCTGGTGGATGCCGCTCATGCCGACCCAGTCGAGGGTCTCGTGCGGCTGCTCCAGCCCGTGGCGCGCCACGTCGGGCATGTTCTTGGCGGCAAACAGCTCCACCTTGTTCATACAGGTGTCCTGTGGTTCAGGTGACCGCCGATTGTAACGAATGGTAACGGCAGCGCACCATACGGCCCGGATCCCCGGCCCCGGGCCTCATTCCTTGAGGGTAGCCAGCTCCTCGTCACTCAGCCGCCGAGCCTCTTCCTCGAGCATCACCGGAATGCCGTCGCGGATCGGGTACGCCAGACCGCTGGCCCGGCACCACAGCTCCTCCTGCGCCTTCTGGTACACCAGCGAGGCTTTGCTCACCGGACAGACGAGAATTTCCAGCAACCTGGCGTCTATCGTCACAATGCCTTACCTCCAGTCACCCTGTCAGCACGCTGTGCTCATGGCTTGAACGGATCCTTCAGCACGATGGTCTCGTGGCGGTCCGGGCCGGTGGAGATGATGTCGATGCTCGCGGCCACGGCTTCTTCAATGCGTTCGATGTACGCGCGCGCATTGGCCGGCAGCTCGGCGAGACGCTTGATACCTGCGGTGGAACCCTCCCAGCCGGGCAGATCCTCGTAGACGGGCTGGATGTCGGCATAGTACTCGCTGGAAAAGCGCGCCAGGCCGCGGCTGCGATCACTGTTTTCGTAGTCGACGCAGATGCGGATGGTCTCGAGGCCGTCGAGCACGTCGAGCTTGGTAAGGCACAGCCCCGAGATGCTGTTGATCTGCACGGCCTGACGCAATGCCACCGCGTCGAACCAGCCGCAGCGTCGCGGCCGCCCGGTGGTGGAGCCGAACTCGTGGCCGCGCTCGCCGAGGCGCCTGCCGACGTCGTCGAACAGTTCCGTCGGAAACGGGCCTGAGCCCACGCGCGTGGCGTAGGCCTTGGTGATGCCGAGCACGTAGTCCAGATAGCGCGGCCCGAAACCGCTGCCCACGGCAGTGCCGCCGGCCGTGGTGTTCGAGGAGGTCACGAACGGGTAGGTGCCGAGATCGATGTCCAGCAGCGCGCCCTGAGCGCCCTCGAACAGGATGTTCTCGCCGGCCTCGCGCAGCTCATGCAGCAGCGGCACGATGTCGGCCACCATCGGCTCCAGCTGTTCGGCCACTTCCTTGCACTGCGCCAGTGTCGCTTCGAAGCTGACCGGCTCGGTCTTGTAGTAATTCACCAGCATGAAGTTGTGGTACTCCATCACCTCCGCCAGCTTGGCCGCGAACCCCTGCCAGTAGAACAGGTCGCCCAGACGGACGCCGCGGCGCGCGACCTTGTCCTCGTATGCCGGCCCGATCCCGCGTCCCGTGGTGCCGATCTTCTGACTGCCCCGTGCCGTCTCGCGCGCCACATCGAGCTTGACGTGATACGGCAGAATCAGCGGACATGCGGGACTGATGCGCAGACGCTCGCGCACGGGCACTCCGCGCGCTTCCAGGGCCCTGACCTCGTCGAGCAGGGCATTGGGCTCGAGCACCACGCCATTGCCGATGTAGCAGCGCACGCCCGGGCGCAGAATGCCCGAGGGCAGCAGGTGCAGCACGGTCTTCTGACCGTCGATGACCAGCGTGTGGCCCGCGTTGTGCCCGCCCTGAAACCGCACCACAGCCGCCACCTGCTCAGTGAGCAGGTCCACGACCTTGCCTTTTCCCTCATCACCCCATTGGGTGCCGATGACGACTACGTTGCGGCCCACGGCTTTTCTGTCCTGATGTCTGGCTGTTTACGAAAGCGGTCGCACGACCCAGTCGGCGCCGCTCGGTTGCAGTATCCGGTCGCAATCCGCCGGTACGGATTCCGCTGCCGACAGGGCGCACACCACGACCTCCCCAGCTGCGCGCAGCGTCGTAATGTGCGCGCGCGCCGATGTGCTGGCGCAGCTCTCCCAGGGTACCCAGATGGCGCGCCGCGGCCCGCCGGCTCCCGCCAGCAGCTGCTTGAGGTTGACGTCGAAACCCGTGGCCGGGCGGGCGCGTCCGAACGCAGCACCAATGCCATCATAACGCCCGCCCCGGGCCATGGCGCTGCCTTTGTCGGCCTGAAAGGCCGCAAACACGGGACCATTGTGGTATCCATAGCCGGCGAGCTCGGCCAGATCGAAGCGCACCTCCACCTCCGGGCAGCGCGCCGCCACGGTGGCCGCCAGGCGTTCCAGATCGTCCAGCGCGGCGTCCACGCCCGACGGCGCGCCGGCCAGCGCCGCGCGCGCCTCGGCGAGCACCTCGCGCCGACCCATCAACGTCGGCAGGCGCACCATCAGGGCCGCCGCCGGCGCAGCAGGGCCCGCGGCGGCGGCGAGCAGCTCCGCGATGTCGGTCTGGGACTTGCTCTGCACCGCCGCGAACAGGGTCTGCTCGGCGGCGCCGCCCAGTACCCCATGCGCCAGAAGCGGTTCGACCAGGGCCCGGTAAATGCCCATGTGACCCAACACCAGCACCGGCGCCCGCGCCCCGGCGCGATGCAGCACTTCGAGCAGCAGCGTGATCACCTCGGCATCGGCCTCGAGGGATGCGGCGCCGAAGATCTCGGCGCCGGCCTTGAGGGGAACCCGGGATTCGAGCACCCCGGGCGGATTGGCATAAACCACGTTGCCGGCGTAGCACAAACGCTGCACGCCATCTCCCGCCAGGCTGTGGGCGTCGATGCGCGCCGCCTGCGAGCTCATGTCTGCACGCACCCCGAGCAGGCGGCCGCTGCGCTGGTCCACCATCTTGAGGGTCTGCAGATCGAGGTCGTTGCCGCTGCCCACCAGCAGCGCATCGAGATACTCGATCAGCGGCGGCTCGATGTACTCGAAGCCCCAGCTGCGGAACACGTCCAGGGTGGCGCGGCGGATGCATTCGAGCGCCCAGGCCTGCCCTGGCAGCAGCTCGTCGACACCTTCCGGCAGTAGCCAGTTGCGATTGTCCGCCACGTCGCTGCTCCAGGCGTCCCGGGAATCAGGATTCCTTGTCGAGGTACTTGAAGAACTCGCTCTTCGGATCGATCACCAGCAGGTCGCTCTTGTCCCGGAACACGTTGGTGTACGCGTTGATGCTGCGGTAGAACTGATAAAACTCGGGATCGCGGTTGAACGCTTCGGCGTAGATAGACGCCGCGCGGGCGTCGCCGTCACCACGGATCTGCTCGGCCTGGCGGTAAGCTTCGGCCTCGATCACCACGGTCTGGCGCTCGGCGTCGGCGCGAATGCCCAGAGCCAGCTCGCGCCCGGTGGCACGGTACTGGCGAGCCTCGATCTGACGCTCGGAGTTCATCCGCTCATAGACGGAGGTGGACACGTCGGTGGGCAGATCGATGCGTTTCACGCGCACGTCCACCACCTCGATTCCGGCAGCTGCGGCCATCACCTGGTTGAGCTGCGCGGTGAGCTCCTCCATCAGCATGTCGCGCTCGCCGGAGACGACCTCGTGCATATCGCGACGGCTGATCTGGTTGCGCAGGCCCTCGTTGATCCGCTCCTGCAGCACCCGCTCGCCGACCCGCTCGTCGAACCGCGTTGCTTCGTAATAGCGCAGCACGTCCTTGATGCGCCACTTGGCGAACGAATCCACGATCAGCGGTTTCTTCTCCAGGGTGAAGTAGGTCTCGGCGGTGGAGTCCAGCGTCAGCACGCGGCCGTCGGCCTTGCGCACGTCCTCGGCTATGGGCAGCTTGAAATGCAGACCAGGCTCGACGTCGGCCGTGCTCACGGCGCCGAAACGCAGCAGTATGGCGCGCTCGGTCTGATGCACGGTGTAGACGCTGTCGGCCAGCAGCAGGACCACCACAACGGCGATCACGGCAAGGATCAGGTTTCGCAGATTCATGCTTGGCTCCTGGCTGTCAGCGCGGTTCGCGCACGCGGCTGCTGCCGCCCATGCGATCGTTGAGCTCACGCAGAGAATCGGCGATGCCGCGCATGGACTCGGGGCTGACCGTACTGCCGCCGGAACTGGTGCTCTGGCCGAGCCGGTCGAGCGGCAGGTACATGATGTTGTTGCCGCCTTCGACGTCGATCATCACCTTGCTGGCATTGCCCAGCACGGTCTCCATGGCATCGATGTACAGACGGTCACGGGTCACTTCCTTGGCTGCCTGGTACTCGGCCAGCAGCTTGCGGAAGCGATCGGCTTCACCCTCGGAGCGCGCCACGACCCGATCGCGGTAGGCGTTCGCCTCTTCAATGAGCTTCTGCGCCTCACCGCGCGCCTCCGGGATGATGCTCTCGGCGTACGCGTTGGCTTCGTTGATGAACCGCTGCTCATCTTCCTTGGCTTTCTGCACGTCGTTGAAGGCATCCGCCACCTGGGTCGGCGGCGCGCTGCGATCGATGTTCACCTTGACCAGCTCGATACCCGTGCCGTAGTTGTCGAGGTAGCCCTGCAGGCGTTCCTGCACTTCCTGGCCGATGGCTTCGCGGCCGGCGGTGATGACGTCGTCCATGCCGGAGCTGCCGACCACGTGACGCAGGGCGCTCTCGGTGGCCTGGTCGAGACTCGACGAGGGGCTGCGCACGTTCACCAGATAGGCGATGGGGTCGCTGACCACGTACTGAACGGTCAGCGCCACCTCGACGATGTTCTCGTCCTCGGTGAGCATCAGCGCCTGGTGATTCTTGGAATTCACGCGGGTGACGTTGACCTTCTCGACCACGTCGATGAGCGGCGGGTTCCAGTGCAGACCTGGTACCACGACGTCCTTCTGCACGGCGCCGAAGCGGAACACCACACCGCGCTCGCCCTGATCGATCTGATAGACCCCGAGGCCCGCGTACACCAGGGCCAGCACCAGCAGGATCAGGCCGAGCAGGCGGCCGTTGATGCCCGACCCCGCACCGCCGCCACCACCCGAGCCGCCGCCGAAGATACCGGCCAGCTGGGCCTGCAGCTTCTTCAACGCTTCGTCGAGGTCTGGCGGCCCCTGATCACTACGATTGCCCCAGGGGTCTTTGTCGCCTCCGCCGGGCTCGTTCCAGGCCATCTAACTGCGCTCCACTTGCTTTAGCGTCACATTTCGCCGGACAGGGCGGGGAATTCTATGGACCGACCACCGGCCCTGCAACAAACGCCCGGCCGCCGCGCCAGCTGCGCCAGCACGTCCTCGTCCGCGCGCACCGTCAGCGTCAGGCTGCCGTCCTCCTCGGTGCGCTCGTCGAGCACCGCTCCAAGCCGGTACAGCCAGGCGCGGGTGCTGCCCTCACCCGGCGGCAGCAGCACCTCGGCGGGCGCTGCCAGGCCCAGCGCACGGGCGATGGTATCGAGCAGCACCGGCAGACCGGCGCCGCTGCGCGCGCTCACCGCGACGCTGGCAATGAGGTTCGGCGCCGCGCGCTCGCCCGTCAGCCCTTCACCCGCACCGTCACCGGGCACTGCGGCATGCCCCAGGGGCAGCGCGGCAGCGTCGGCCGGGCCGGCGCCGGTGAGCGCGTCGACCTTGTTCAGCACCAGAATGGTGGGGCGCTGACGCGCCCCGATCTCTTCCAGCACCCGGTCGACCTGGTGCACACGGGCGCTCACGTCTTCGGCGCTCACGTCCACTACGTGCAGCAGCAGATCGGCGCCGGCAACCTCCTCCAGCGTGGCTTTGAATGCCTCCACAAGGGAATGCGGAAGGTTGCTGATGAATCCGACGGTGTCGGTAAGCACGACTTCGCCCATACCCGGCAGTTCCAGGCGCCGCATTGTGGGGTCGAGCGTGGCGAACAGCTGATCCTCGGCGACGACCCCGGCGCTGGTCAGCGCGTTGAACAGCGTCGACTTGCCGGCGTTGGTGTAACCCACCAGGGAAACCGTGCGCACGTTGCCACGCTGGCGCCGCCGGCGTCCGGCATCGCGCCGGCGACCGACCTGCTCGAGCTTGGCCTGCAGCGACTTGACACGCTCGCTGAGCATTCGCTGGTCGAGCTCGAGCTGGGTCTCGCCCGCGCCACGCAGGCCGATACCCCCCTTCTGCCGGTCGAGGTGGGCCCAGCCGCGCACCAGGCGCGTCTGAGCGTGGCGCAGCTGCGCCAGCTCCACCTGCAGCTTGCCTTCGTAGCTGCGCGCGCGCTCGGCAAAGATGTGCAGGATCAGCTCGGTACGGCCCAGCACCCGACACTCGAGGCGTCGCTCGAGATTGCGCTGCTGACCGGCGCTGACATCGTGATTGATCAGCAGCAGGTCGGCATCGCAGGCGCGCAGGCACGCCTCGAGCTCTTCGAGCTTGCCCTCGCCGACGAACCAGCGCGGATGCGGCGCCTGCCGCCGGGCCCGGACGATCTCCACCACCTCGACGCCGGCGCTGGCGCCGAGATCGACGCACTCCTGCACCGTATCGAGGATTTCGTCTGGATCGGGCCGCGAGAAGTCGACATGCAGCAGCACCGCGCGGCGGCCTGCCTCAGGACGTTCAAAAAACAAAGTATCTCCTCTGACGCCTGCCCGCGAAGTCCGGCGAGGGGTCGCGGTGGCGACCGCCGCTGCCGGTCAGAGGAGCAAGCGCACTGCTAATTATCGTCCGCCTCGCCTTCCGCCGGTGCGGGTTGCGACAGCTTGACGTTTCGCGATGGAACGACGGTCGAGATGGCATGCTTGTAGACCATCTGGCTCACGGAGTTCCGCAACAGCACGACGAACTGATCGAACGACTCGATCTGCCCCTGGAGCTTGATGCCATTGACCAGGTAGATGGATACCGGAACGCGCTCCTTGCGCAGGGTATTCAGATAAGGGTCTTGTAGTGAGTGCCCTTTCGACATGGCCGTCTCCTCGGATTGGGCAGCATTCTGCTGTTCTGGTTGTGCCGACCTATGTTGGAGACACCCTCAGCATATTTCAAGCCGACCCAGCTCGCGTATGCGCGCCGCCAGAAGCGCCGGATCACCAGGCTCGAAGCGCCGGATCCCGGGCCAGGCGCGCAACCAGGTGAGCTGCCGTTTCGCCAGCTGCCGGGTGGCCGCCAGCGCCCGCTGGCGCAGCTCGGCACGATCGAAGTGCCCCTCCAGGTGCTGCCACGCCTGCCGATACCCGACCGAGCGCATGCTGGGCAGCTCCGGGGACAGATCCCCCCGCCGGCGCAGGGCGTCGACTTCGGCGATGAAACCCCGCGCCAGCATCCCGTCGAAGCGCTCTGCAATGCGCTCGTGCAGCATCGGACGCTGCGCGGGCACGATGGCAAATTCCAGCAGCCGCGCGCCGAGCCGCCGCCCCACCGACACGTCCTGCTGCTCGCGCCACCACCGGGAGATCGGGCGCCCGGTCTGCCGGTACACCTCCAGCGCGCGCCCCAGCCGCTGCGGGTTGTTGGGGTGAATCCCGCGCGCCGCCTCCGGGTCCACCTGCTGGAGCTCCTGGTGCAGCGCATCCCACCCGCGCGCGCGGGCGGCCTGGCGGACGGACTCGCGCACCGCTGGGTCGGCCGGCGGCAGATCCGCCAGCCCTTCACGGAACGCCCGCAGGTACAGCATGGTCCCGCCCACCAGCACCGGCAGGCGACCGCGCTCGAAGGCGCGGCGCACGGCCGCGTCCGCATCGGCCACGAACTGGGCCACGGAGTAGGCATCCGCCGGATCGCAGATGTCCACGAGCGCGTGCGGGAATTCGCGCAACAGCGCGCGGTCGGGTTTGGCAGTGCCGATGTCCATGCCACGGTACACCATGGCGGAATCCATGCTGATCAGGTCCACCGGCAGCTGCCTGGCGAGGTTCAGGGCGACCTCGGTCTTGCCGCTGGCGGTGGGCCCGGTGACGACGACTATGTTGCGCACGTTCGGCTTGGCATGCGGGAACTCAGCCACGATCGGGCTACTGCCCGCGCAGGAACCTGAGGTCGAAATCGTCCATGGTCTGCACGAAGAACGTGGGCCGGCCGTGATTGCACTGGCCCGCGTTCTCGGTGGCCTCCATGTCCCGCAGCAGCGCATTCATTTCCGCCAGCGTGAGCACGCGATTGGCGCGCACGGAGCCATGGCAGGCCATGGTGGCCAGCAGTTCGTCGCGGCGATCGTGGACACGCTCGCTGCTGCCGTACTCGAGACAGTCGGCGAGCACGTCGCGCAGCAGTTGGGCGACGTTGCCGGTGGCCAGCAGCGCCGGCACCGCGCGCACGGTGACGCTTTGCAGGCCGCTGCGATCCACCGCGAGGCCGAGCTCGGCAAGTTCCCGCGCCAGAGTCTCCACCAGCTCCGCTTCAGGCTCGCTGACGTCCAGCACCAGCGGCACCAGCAGCTGCTGGGTTGCCATGGCATGCCTGCCGAGCTGCGCCTTCAGGCGTTCGTAGGTGATGCGCTCGTGCGCCGCGTGCATGTCCACCACCACCAGCCCGTCGGCATTCTGGGCCAGGATGTAGACACCATGCAGCTGCCCGAGCGCGTAGCCGAGCGGCGGAACGTCGCTCGCGTCGGGCACCGGCTGCAGCGCTGGCGGCGCGGCCGCACGGGCTTCCGCCACCGCCTGGGCAAAGCTGCCCGGTCTGGCCTGCTCGGCCTCGCGCGCCCAGTCGAGGCGGGCCTGGTAGGTCACGGGCGCCGCGCCTGGCGGGTGCGCCGCGCCCGGGGGCGAGCCGGCAGCGGGGCGCCCGGCTTGCGGCAGGCGCGGCGGCGCCACCGAATCGGGCCGCACGGCCCGCAGCGCCCGGTTGAGGGTCCCGAAAATGAAATCGTGCACGGCCCGCGCGTCACGAAAGCGCACCTCGTGCTTGGTGGGGTGCACGTTCACGTCCACTGCCTCCGGCGGCACCTCCAGGTACAGCACGAACACCGGGTGGCGCCCGTGAAACAGCACGTCGCGGTAGGCCTGCCGAATGGCATGCGCCACCAGCTTGTCGCGCACCACCCGGCCGTTGACGAAGAAGTACTGCTGGTCCGGCTGGCTGCGCGACAGCGTCGGCAGCGCGACCCAACCGCGCAGCCGCAGCGGCTCGCGTGTCTCGTCCAGCGTCACCGAGCGGCTCACGAACTCCTCGGACAGCACCCGCGACAGGCGCCCTTCCGGGCGCCCCGCCGGCAGCCGCAGCGTGGCCTTGCCGGCGCCATGGCGCAGCTCGAAGCCGACGTCGAAATGCGCCAGCGAAAGGCGCCTGACCACCTGATCGATCTGCGCCTGCTCGGTGCGCTCGGTCTTGAGAAACTTGCGCCGCGCGGGCGTGTTGTAGAACAGATCCTGGATCTCCACCGTGCTGCCGGGCGGGTGCGCAGCCGGGCCGAACGCCAGCTCTTCACCACCCTCCACCACCAGGCTGAAGGCGCTCTCTGCCGCGGCCGGGCGCGAGGTGATGCGCAGTCGGGCTACCGACGCCATGCTCGCCAGCGCCTCGCCACGGAAGCCGAGGCTGGCGATGCCGAGCAGGTCCTCCGCGTCACGGATCTTGCTGGTTGCGTGCCGGCTGACGGCCAGACGCAGGTCGTCTGCGTGGATGCCGCAACCGTCGTCGCGCACCAGCACGCGCTTGACCCCGCCCTGCTCGGTCACCACCTCGATACTGCGCGCGCCCGCATCGAGGCTGTTCTCCAGCAGCTCCTTGACCAGCGACGCGGGACGCTCCACCACCTCGCCAGCGGCGATCTGGTTGGAAACGTAGCTTCCCAGCTCGTGGATACGCGGAATCATGGAACCTGCAATCCCGCCCGCTCAGCCGGCGGGTATGAGAATGGTCTGACCGATGCGGATCACGTCGTCGTGCAGGCCGTTGGCCTCGCGCAGGCGACGGGTGCTCACGGCGTGCCGCGCGGCGATTTCGGACAGCGTATCGCCGCGCTTGATAGTGTAACGCACCCCGCCCTGCTCCTGCTGCCAGGCGATCAGGGTGCCCGGCGGCGCATAGCGGCTCATGTAGCTACGCACGCCATCGGCCAGCGCCGTGGCGATGCGATCCTGATACTCACGGGTGTTCAGGCGGCGGGCGTCGCGCGGATTGGAAAGGAATCCGGTCTCCACCAGAATCGACGGCACGTCCGGGGACTTGAGAACGATGAACCCTGCCTGCTCCACCTGACCCTTGTGCAGCTTGGCGACCGTACCAAGCTCCTGCAGCACGCTGCGCCCCGCCTCGATGCTGGCCGAGCGGCTCGCATCCATGGAGATGTCCCACAGCACCTTGGCCACCACCTCGTCGTGGGCGCCGAGGTCGACCCCGCCGATGGAGTCGTAGCTGTTTTCCTTCTCGGCCAGCCAGCGCGCGGTCTCGCTGGAAGCACCGCGGTCGGACAGGGTGAACACGGACGCGCCGGCCACGTTCGGCACTTTGAAGGCATCGGCGTGCACCGAGATGAACAGGTCGGCACCGTGCTCGCGCGCTTTGACGCTGCGCTCCCGCAGCGGAACGTAGTGGTCGCCGTCACGGATCAGAACCGCCCGATAGCCCTTGCTGGCATTAAGCTGGGCGGCGAGCCGCCGGGAAATGTTGAGCACCACGTCCTTTTCGCGAATCCGGTCGACGCCTATTGCGCCCGGGTCCTTACCGCCGTGGCCTGCGTCGATGGCCACCACCACGTCACGGCGTTCGTCGGCGACCACCGCCAGCGTGGCCGGCGCTGCAGCCGCCGCGGGTCCGGAAAACAGATCCACCACCAGGCGATGACCATAGGGCGGTTGCGGAGCGAGGGTGAATCCCTTGGGTGACACCTGTCCCTGAACGTCGAGCACGACGCGGGCGCCGCTGCCGCGGGCCGAAGCACGCACGCCGAGCACCCGACCGCTGGGCTCCAGCTGCGGCTGGAAATCCGGTGTCAGGCTGAGGTTCTTGAGATCCACCACCACCCGGGGCGGGTTGGCCAGCGTGAACAGGTCGTAGTCGGCGGGCCCGCTGGTGTCGAACACCACCCGGGTATGATCCGGCGACTCGGCCACGCGCACGCCCTGAAGCTGCTGCGCCGCGAGCGGCACCGCAAGAAACAGCAGCAACAGACTAACTGCGAATCTCGAGCTCAAGGCGTCGACCCTCACCCTCCACGTGCAGGTAGACCTCCAGTAACGGTGGTGGCAGGCGGTCCGCAGCCTGCTCCGGCCACTCGACGAGCTTGATCGCATCGCTCTCCATGAGCTCGTCGATGCCTATGAAATCCAGCTCCTCACTGTCGGCTACCCGGTACAGATCGAAGTGGTACACCGACAGACCATCCAGGTCATAGGGTTCCAGCAGCGTATAGGTCGGGCTCTTGACGGAACCGTCATAGCCCAGCCCGCGCAGTATGCCGCGCACCAGGGTGGTCTTGCCAGCGCCCAGATCCCCGTGCAGAAACACCAGCGCACCCCGCGGCAGCGACGCCGCCAGCCGGGCGCCAAAGGCTTCGGTGGCCGCCGCATCGGCCAGGTGAACCCTCGCTGGCTGCAGACCCGGGTTCACGGCGCGGCGTTGCCGCGTGGCGCGGCACCCAGCTGCGCCGCCGCCAGGAGCTCGATGATCTCCGGCAGCAAATCGGTGGCGAGCAGGCTGAGTTCACCGAGGCGTCGCACCGCTTTGTCGGCGGCACAGCTGTGCAGGCAGACGCCGAGCAGCGCGGCGTCGGTTGCCGTCAGACCCTGCGCCAGCAGGCCGCCGATCACGCCGCTGAGCACGTCGCCCATGCCCGCCGTAGCCATGCCCGGATTGCCGTGCCCGCACACGCCGAGCAGCGCCGGGGTGACGGCAGTGGCACCGCCCCTGGTGCCTGCCGCCGGCGCCGGCCCCGCAATCAGCGAGCCCGCGCCCTTGAGCACCGCGATGCCGCCGCTGCGCTCGACCAGCCGCAGCGCGCATTGCGGCCGGTCGTGGGCGACCTCGGCGGTGGTGATGCCGAGCAGGCGCGCAGCTTCCGCCGCGTGCGGGGTGATGACCAGGTCCCCCCCGCGGCCAGCCGGCGGCAGGTTCAGCTCCGCCGCCCACCACAGCCCATCGGCATCCAGCACTGTCGGTAGCTGCAGTGCCAGCGCCTGCTGCAGCAGCTCCCGACCCCAGGGCGCGCGCCCGATCCCGGGGCCCGCCACCAGACAGCTGGCGCGGCCGAACACCGCGGCGCGCTGCGCCAGGTCGTCGGCGTCCACCACCATGATCTCCGGGCGCCGGGCCAGGATCGCCGGCCGGTGCCCAGCCCGGGTGATGACGCTGACCATTCCGGCGCCCACGCGCAACGCTGCCTCCGCAGCCATGAGCGTCGCGCCGCCCATGCTGTGATCGCCGCCGGCCACCACCACGTGGCCCAGCGCCTGCTTGTAGGCGTTCGCATCACGGCGCGGCAGCGCGGCGGCGGCCACTTCATGGAAATCCAGCAGCGGGCAGCCGGCGATGGCGCGGAACAGCTGCGACGGCACGCCCAGGTCCGCATAGCGCAGCTCGCCGCGGCAGGCGACGCCGGCGCCGGTGTACAGACCGATCTTGCGGCCGATGAAAGTCACCGTGAGGTCGGCGTGCACGGCGCTGCCGCGCACCGCGCCCGTGTCCGCCTCGACGCCCGTGGGAATGTCGATGGCGAGCACGCCGTGGCGGCCGTCAGGGGCGCTGTCGTACTGCAGGCGCGCGGCGTTGATCCGTGCCACCAGCTCGGCGAACGGCGGGCGCAGCTCACCGCGAAAGCCGGTACCGAGCAGCGCGTCGACGATCACGTCGCCGCGCAGCGCGGCGCTGGCCGCGACCGGTTCGACGCCTTCGGCCAGAGCCTGGTCCCGCGCCCTGGCCGCATCGCCCGTGAGCTCACCGGCGTCACCCACCTGGAGCACCTGCACGTCGAGGCCGAGTCGGCGCGCGAGCCCCGCCACCACATAGCCGTCGCCCGCATTATTGCCCCTGCCGCAGCAGATCGACAGCGAACGTGCCTCGGGCCAGCGCTCGAGCAGGGCCCGGAACGCGGCACGGCCGGCCCGCTCCATGAGCACGTGTCCCGGGATGCCGTGGCGCTCTATCGCCAGCCGATCCAGGTCGCGGCATTGCGCCGCCGTGTAAAGCGCGTCCACTGCCGTCCTCCAGACAACACCGCGGCATTATACTGGCGCGCGGCGGCCGCGCCCCGAGAACCTTCAAGGCGGTCGTCGGAAACGAAGGGCGTCATGACCGAGGAACTGCAACAACTGGCGCAGAACATCCGCGTCTGGGCCCAGGGGCTGGGTTTTCAGGCGTTGGGTATCACCGACACCGATCTGTCCAGCTATCGGGATCGGGTGCGCGCCTGGCTCGATGCGGGCCACCATGGCGAGATGGGCTACATGACCCGCAACCTCGACAAGCGCCTGCATCCGGCCCAGCTGGAACCGGAAACCTGCCGCGTGATCAGCGCACGCATGAACTGCTTGCCCGAGGGCACTCAGCCGCTGGAGGTGCTGGATGCGCCAGGCAAGGCCTACGTGGCCCGCTACGCGCTGGGGCGCGACTACCACAAGACGTTGCGCCGGCGCCTGGCCCGACTGGCCGCTCGCATCGACGCCGCCGCCCGCGAGCTGACGCCGGAGCTCGCCGGCCGCTATCGGGCGTTTACCGACTCGGCGCCCGTGCTGGAAAAGGCGCTGGCCGAAAAGGCCGGGCTCGGCTGGATCGGCAAGCACACCCTGCTGCTGAACCGGCAGGTCGGATCCTGGTTTCTGCTCGGCGAGATCTACACCAACCTGCCGCTGCCCGTGGATGCGCCAGAAACCTCAGACCACTGCGGCAGCTGCCGGGCCTGCATGACCGTCTGCCCTACCGGCGCCATCGTCGCGCCACGGCAGCTCGACGCGCGACGCTGCATCTCTTATCTGACCATCGAGCACAAAGGCGCGATTCCGCCGGCACTGCGGCCGCTGCTGGGCAACCGGGTGTTCGGGTGCGACGACTGCCAGCTCTACTGTCCCTGGAACCGCCAGCCCGCCTATTCGACGGAACCGGATTTCAGCCCGCGCCATGCGCTCGACGCGCCCGAGCTGCTCGCTCTGTTTGCCTGGAGCGAGCAGGAGTTTCTCGCCCGCACCGAAGGCTCGGCGCTGCGTCGCCTGAGCTACGAGCAGTGGCAGCGAAATCTCGCCGTGGCGCTGGGCAACGGCCCGCCCGACGCTGCCGCGATGGCAGCCCTGAGCGGGCGCCGTGAGGGGGCGACGGCGCTGGTGCGCGAGCACATCGACTGGGCGCTGGCTCAGCTCTCCAGCCGCATGAAGTGCTGACGGTAGTAGCGCAGCTCCTCGATGGATTCGCGGATGTCCGCCAGCGCGGTGTGCTGATTCTGCTTGACCAGACCGCCCATGAGCTCAGGCCGCCAGCGCGTCACCAGTTCCTTGATGCTGCTGACGTCGACCATCCGGTAGTGCAGGTAGGCTTCCAGGCCCGGCATGTAGCGCGACAGAAAACGGCGGTCCTGCCAGATGGTGTTGCCGCACAGCGGCGCCCGCTTCGGCTCCACATGGCGCTCCAGAAACGCCAGCGTCATGGCCTCCGCCTCGCGCTCGGTGACACCTTCGCGGCGCACGCGATCGAGCAGCCCGGACGCGCTGTGATGGGACTGGTTCCAGTCGTCCATCCCGGCCAGCAGCGTTTCGGGCTGCCGGACGGCCAGCACCGGCCCTTCCGCAATCACATTCAGCTCGCCATCGGTGACGATGGTGGCCATCTCGATGATCCGGTCGTGCTCCGGGTCGAGACCGGTCATTTCCAGATCCATCCAAATCAGCGGTGCAGACACTGGAATCTCCTCGCCGGGCAGGCTGCCCGTGGCGCGCATTATCCCGGCACCAGGCCACCAAACAAAGCAGCTCTCGGCTAACATACCGCGCCAGTTCACAAAAGGATCACCCGTGACCCGGAGTAACCCCCGACTGCTGACACCGCGCCAGCTGGCAGAACTGCTGGAGCCGCCGGCCGCCCCACGGCCGCTGCTGGTGCACGTGAGCGATGCGGCCGGCTACCTCGAGGCGCATCTGCCAGGGGCGCTGCTGGTGGAGCCCAGGGAGCTGGTGGACGGTGGCGCGCCCGCTCCCGGCCGGTTGCCGTCCCTGGCCCGGCTGGAAGCGCTGTTTGCGCGCCTGGGCTACAGCGCGGACCGCCACGTCGTCGCCTACGACGACGAGGGCGGTGGCTGGGCGGGCCGGTTCCTGTGGACCCTGGACGTCATCGGCCACGATCGCTGGTCGTATCTGGATGGTGGTATCCACGCCTGGCACGATGAGGGCCTGCCGCTGGTCTCGGGTGCAGCGCAAGCCCCTGCCGGCACCACCGTGCACCTCGAGATCGACACCGGGCCCATCGCGGAGCTGGAGGACGTGCTGAGCGCCATCGGCGATCCCGGGCAGATCATCTGGGACGTGCGCTCCGGCGCAGAGTTCCTCGGCCTGCGCTCCGGCTCGCGTCGCGCCGGGCACGTTCCGGGGGCGCGCCACCTGGACTGGCTGGCGCTCAAGGATGCTGCCCGCCAGCAGCGCCTGCGCGAAGACCTGCCGGCATTGCTGGCGCGCAACGGAATCGATGCGGACAAGCGCGTGATCACCCATTGCCAGTCACACCATCGTTCCGGCCTTTCCTATCTCGTAGGGCGTCTGCTCGGCATGGACATCCGCGCCTATCACGGCTCCTGGGGCGAGTGGGGCAACCGCGACGACACGCCGGTGGAGACCGGCGGCCACGCGGGCGAGCCAGCGTCGTGAGCGAAAGCTTCGCCGCCTTCCAGCGTCTGCTGCCGCAGCACGGGCTTTCGCGCCTGGCAGGGCGGCTCGCCAAGTCCGAGTCGGCACGCCTGAGCCGCCTGCTGATCCGCACCTTCGCCCGGCACTATCGCGTCGACATGGGCGACGCGGCCGAACCCTCTCTGGACGGCTATCGCAGCTTCAATGACTTCTTCACCCGGGCACTGCGCGAAGGTACCCGGCCGCTGGACGCCGATCCGGCCGCGCTGCTGTGCCCTGCCGACGGCACCATCAGCCAGGCCGGCCGCATCGACGGCGACAGGCTGCTGCAGGCCAAGGGCACCAGCTACAGCCTGCGCGCGCTGACCGGCGAAGACTGCCGCGAGTTCCACGGCGGCAGCTTCGCCACCGTTTACCTCGCACCCCGCGACTATCATCGCGTGCACCTGCCGCTGGCCGGCACGCTGCGCCGTACCCGCGCCATTCCCGGCGCGCTGTTCTCGGTGAACGCCAGAACGGAAGCCGCCATCAGCGACCTGTTCTGCCGCAACGAGCGCCTGGTCTGCCGTTTCGAAACCGCGGCGGGCGCCATGCTGGTGGTGCTGGTGGGGGCGCTGATCGTCGCCAGCATCGAGACGGTCTGGGACGAGGCCCCCTCACCGTACCGCCGCAGCACCAGCCGCGCCTGGGAGGTGTCGTTCCCGCGCGGCGCCGAGATCGGCCGCTTTCTGCTCGGCTCCACGGTCATCGTCTGCTGCGAGCCCGACCGGGTGGTGCTGGAGCCGTCGCTGTGCCACGGCGAACCGGTTCGCGTCGGCCAGCGTCTGGGCACCGTCAGAGCCTGACGTCCGACCCCGCAGGCACGCGTCTCAGGCGAGGTCCGCGGGAAATGCCAGCACCTCCCGCAAGCTGCGCGCCCCGGTCCTGAGCATCAGCAGACGGTCGAAACCCAGCGCCACACCGGCGCAATCCGGCAGGCCCTCGGCCATGGCCGCGAGAAAACGCTCGTCGATGGCCGGAACCTGCTGTCCCGCGGCACGACGCCGGGTCTGATCGATCTCGAAACGACGGCGCAGCAGCTGCGCGTCACCGAGCTCATGGTAGCCGTTGGCAAGCTCGAGGCCGTCCACCACCAGTTCGAACCGTTCCGACACCGTCGGGTCGCTGGCGTCGAGGCGCGCCAGCGCGGCCTGGTCAGCCGGATAGTCGACGATGAAGTAGCGGCCGGCGCCGAGGGTGTCGAGACCGGCAGAGAAGGCCAGGTCGAGACGCTCACGCTCGCTGAGGGGCGAAACCACCTGCTCGAGCGCCGCCGCCGGGGCACGCGCCACGACCTCGGCGTAGCCGAGGGTCCGGTACTCGGCCGGGCCGAGGGCCATGCTCACCAGATCCGCGACCTCTGCCATGAGCGCCCGGTGATCGAAGCCCAGCCGGTACCACTCGAGCATGGTGAATTCCGGATTGTGCCGGCTGCCCGCCTCGCCGGCGCGAAACACGGGTCCCAGCTGATACAGCGACGGGGCGCCGGCCGCCAGCAGGCGCTTGAGCTGATATTCGGGCGAGGTCTGCAGATACCCGGCCCCGGGAACGGCGATGGCTTCCACCGCCGGGTCGGTGACCGCACAAGCGGCCAGGGTGGCAGTCTGAGCCTCGAGCACGCCACGCTGGTAGAAGAACTCCCGCACCTGACGAGCCAGGTCGGCGCGCGCGCGCAGCGCTGCCAGGCTGCAGGCGGGGCGCCAGGCGCCGTGCGCAGAGTCGGCTGCTCCGGAACCGGGAGGCGCGGCGTCCGTGATCAGGAGCCCTTGGCGCGGCTGACGTACTCGCCGCTGCGGGTGTCGATGCGCAGCACGTCGCCGGTCTCGATGAACAGCGGCACCTTGACCACGGCACCCGTGGACAGCTTCGCCGGCTTGCTGCCGCCCTGCGCGGTGTCGCCGCGTATGCCGGGATCGGTTTCCACCACCTCCAGATCGAGGAAGTTCGGCGGCGTCACCGAGATAGGTTGATCGTTCCAGAGCGTGACCAGATAGGTCTCCTGCTCCTTGAGCCAGTCACGCGCCTCGGCGACCGCAGATTCCGGGGCCGCCACCTGCTCATAGCTGCCGTCGGTCTTCATGAAGTGCCAGAACTCGCCGTCGCTGTAGAGGAACTCCATGTCCGTTTCCATGACGTCCGCGCCGGGCAGCGTCTCGCCGGACTTGAACGTGCGCTCCCACACGCGACCCGTCTTAAGGTTGCGGAACCGGACTCGATTGAACGCCTGCCCTTTGCCCGGTTTGACGAATTCGTTCTCGAGGATTGCGCACGGGTCGCCCTCGAGCATGACCTTCAGGCCCGATTTGAACTCGTTGGTGGAGAAGTTGGCCATGAACACTGGATCCGGCTGGTGACAACGGCCGCGGATGATACCCCTGATGTGAGGGCCGCGCAGCACCTGCCTGGACGCATCGGCCCGGCACCTGCTCAGCCCGGTATCGCAAAATCCTTGACTGAACCGGCACGCAAGGTCGATGCTTTTCCGTCAGGTCCAGGCGCGCGCCGCAGACGTTCCCCGCCCCAGACGGCATTCTGCCGGCACAACGGGCTGCAGGCGCGCCGGGGAGAAGGCACTCATGGGAAACCCGACCCTGAGCAGACTCCTGGAAACCATGCGCGACGCCACGCTGGATGGCCGCTCGTGGCACGCGGTGGCCAGAAGTCTCGCCACAACGTTCAGCTCGCCCGGGGTGGCGCTGTACGGTCAGAGTTCCGACGCGCGTTCGTTTCGAGAAACGGCGGTGCTGGGGATCGACGACCCGTTCGTCGACGCGTACAAGAACCACTACAGTCGGTGCGACAATCCGTGGGTGGAGGCCAGTCGGTTCTGGACTCCCGGCGCGATCCGCACCGAGCAGGCTCTGCAGCGGCTGACGGGAGACCGGCTGGTACTGCGTCGCTCGGGCTACTTCCAGGACTGGATCCTACCGCAGGGCTATCGCAACTCCATGGGCATGGTGGTTGATCGCGATGCCTACGGCTACGTCAAGCTGACGCTTTACCGGGGCGCCGACGACGGGGCCTACTCCCGCCAGGACGTCACGCGGTTCGAAGGCATCTGCCAGCAGTTCCGCCTGATGCTGGACATTGCAGAACGCTACCGCCTGGCTCGCACGGTTGCCACTCTGTCTCTGCGGGCGCTGGACCAGCTCGACTTCGGCGTGCTCGTGTTGTCCGACCAGGGCATGGTGCTGGCGTTGAATCGATTCGCCAGATGTCTGCTCGAGGACTCCCTGGGTCTCGGCCTGCAGGGCTCGCGCCTGGTCGCCGGGTCGCGAGCCGCGCAATGGCGCTTGGACCGCCTGCTCGCCAGGCATCCGGAAGCTGCCGCGGGCGGTCTCTCGCTTGGCCCCCCTGAGGTGGCGCTGCCCATGACGCTGACCGCGGTAGGTGCCGGTACCCTGGATCCCGACGCCGGGACCCTGCTGTTCATCAGCTGCCCGCGCCGGGCCTTCGACGATCGCCTGACGCTGCTGGTGGAGCGGTTCTCGCTCACTCCGGTGGAACTCGATCTCGCCCGCGGCCTGCTGCAGGGTAGCGACCTGCGCGCCGCCGGTGCTGCCGCCGGATTGAGCTACGAAACCGCGCGCTGGTACCTGAAGCAACTGTTCTCCAAGACGGGCACCCATCGCCAGAGCGAGCTGATACGGCTGCTGCTCACGGTTAAGAGCGAGCTTCCCCTCCCGCCGCTGCACTGACCGGACTCCTCTCAAACGGGAGGTTCGCCGGCCTCGTGCGGATCGCACACTTCTGATTCAAGACAGGGCCTGCCCCGCGCACTGATCGACACATGGACGGTGAAGCCTGGCCTGCGGTGCGCGTGCCTGCAGGCAGCCATTGTGAACCGGAAACACCAAAGAGACCCTAGGAGCGCCAATGAGCCCCATCAGACACCTCACGATGGCCGCGGTCGTCCTGACGACGATCAGTCTGAAAACGATCGCGCTGGCAGCCGGAGATGCAGACGACTTCTACGAGATAAAGGACGGCTCCCGGGAACTCCTGGCGCTGCTGGAGTCGCTTCCCTACGCAACCGAGGGCTCCGGACCCGTCATGTACACGTTTCAGTACTCGGAATGCCCCTACAGCCAGGGCATGTACCGCGACTACCCTGCCACGGCTACCGGGCTCGAGCTCAGACGCCTGATGGTGCCGGTGAGCGAGCGCTCGGCCCGCGAGGCGGCGGCGCTGGGAACGTCCAGGAACATCGCCGACTACCATGCGTTCATGAGCGGCAGCAGGGTCGCACCACCGGTGCGGTCCGATCCCCATGGCGTCGAGATCCACAACCGGATTCTCGAGGCCGTGGCAACCTTCGAATCCATTCTTGCGCGCAATGCCTGGCCCGCCCGCGGTCTCGTGTACCCGCAGTTCGTGTGGCTGGAAGAAGGCAGAGTGTTCACCAGCGCAGGGTACGAGCGCGCGGACTACGCGAAAGCCGTCGCCCGCGCGCAGCGCGGCGGTGGGCTGGCTGCCGTATGGAGAGCAGCCGCGGCCGCGCCCCACCCAGCCACCGCGGGCACCGCGGGCACCGCGGAAGCGACGCCAGCCGATCGGCGCTCGTCAGCCGTCAACATCGTCGGCATCGAACTCGGAATGACGCATGAGCAACTGCTGGCGGCAGTCCGCGCCCATGACCCGAAACTTCGCCTCATGGAACACACGAGCGACATCATCGTGCGCGACAGCTACCGGCGGCCGTTCAAGGTCGACGACTACGTCGCGGAGATCCAGGCGACGTGGGACCAGCGCGTCCGGGGCTACCAGGCCGGCGATCCGCAACAGCTCATCAGCGTGGTTTTCACCGGCCCTCCCAGCGAGCACAGGGTCGAATCGATTCTGCGCGAGGTCCGCTACGTGGACACCCAGAGCTATCCCGGATTCGAAGCGCTGGTGCAGGCGTTGACCACCAAGTACGGCGCAGCCGACCTCTCGGAACGCAGATCGCAGACCACGCAGATGGTCTGGCAGCTGGACGGCAAGTCGCTCAGCGAAAGGCACCTGCGCATGCTGGGTGGCTCGGCGCTGAACAGCAACAACAGCCACAGCACCCGATATCATCTTTTTCCGGTGATCGACGACAGTCTGCCGCCCAACGTGCTGAGCATCAGCGGCGACGGAATGATCATCCGACACGGCAACGCGCAGTATGTGGAGGGCGGGCGCTTCCTCGCCATACAGATCGTGCAACAGGGGTCGGGCGTGAATTTCATGCGTGCCGTGCTGCAGGACAGCATGATGAAGATCGGCCGCGCACGCGGCGCGACGGCGCAGATGGCACAGGCGGCACTGGCACGCCACGAGCGGGAGGTACGCGCCGCGACGCAACAGCGCCGCAGTCCCGACATCTAGGCGCGCCCGGCGCAGGAGAACCATCCCTCACGATCTCACCCACCCCTGTCCCGGTGCGCACTGCGCCGGGGCCATCGGCGCGCTCATGGCAGGTGCCCGACGCGCCGGCACCGAGCTCCGCCCAGCAACCGTTTGCCCGGACCCGGGCCGCCGCCCGAAGCCGGGCGCACGCTGGAACCGGCAGCGGATCACTGTCCGAATTTCACCTTTTCTCTATACTTACGAATCGTCCCCGTTACCTCGTCGCGCGCGCAAGGAAAGCATCGCCACCGTCATGACCCACCAGCTCGGCACAGCAGCGCTCAGGCTTACCGCACCCGAACCGGACCTCGACGCCCTGTCGGTCTGCGAGGCCACGCCGGAAGCACTCGGCGCCTGGGTCATGGCATTGCCCATGGCCAATACCGCAGACGCCGCCACCCAGGTGCGGCAGACCACCTACGAGGTGGCGCGGCTCAAGGTCAACGGCGAGACCCGCATGGCGCTGCTCGAGCAGATCCGACCGATCCTGCATTACCTGTGTGCGCGTCTCGATCGCAATGCCGGTACCTCACAGGTGCACGGCGACGCGATCGCGCGCCTGGCGCAGCGTCTGCAGACCAACCTGTGCTCGGGATACAAGTCCGTGATCCTCGCGACCCTTGCCGAGCGCGACAGCGCCGACAACGCGGAGCTGCTGACCCTGGCGGTGCATCGGGCACTATCGGATCTGTCGCGGACCCTGTTGCGCACGCTGCAGTTCTACGTCGCGCCGGCGGACCGCCTGTGGCTCGAGCTCAATCAGCTCTACCAGCTCGCCGAGGCGCGCGGCATCGCCACCGAGGCGCGCCAGGATCCCGAGAACCACAACACCATACAAATCGACATAGCCCACAGCTACCTGCGCTCGATCCTGCTCGCCACCTGTCGGCCCAACCAGCTGCGCGGCCGTCAGCTGACCGAAGTGTTCAACAGCCTCGAGCTGTGGAGCCCGTACGTGAACCTCGCGGCGGACGGCACCGAGTCGCTGTACGCCATCGATCTGGAATCGGACCAGGGGCCAACCTATGCGCGCCTGCTGGACAATCCGGTCGCGCCGCGGGGGGTACGCACCGACGTGCTCGTCTTTCAGCTGGAAGCGTACCTGCGCGACATGCCCCACGACATCCGCGTGCCGGACAGCATGACCGAGGATCTTGTGCGGCACCTCACCGACGCCTGGGGCGTGCTGGCACCGCGTTCGTTCCGCCGCGCCCGCACCGCTGCGCGCATGAAGCTGGCCGTGGGCATGCGCGCGACACACTACTTCCTTTCCGGGGGCGTGGATTTCAACGAGCAGGTCGGCAATGCCGACGCCATCGTGCAGCGCGAGCTCAATCCGTTTCTGCTCGAGCAGGACAAGCGCGAACGTCAGAAACGCGAAGCCGCCAAGGACGTGTGGGACGATGCCTTCGACCTGCGCGTGAGAATCCCCGAAAACCCGAACATCGGCGATCCGGACCGCATTCTGCTTCAGGGCTATGCGCGCAACCGTCTCGATGAGGCCCAGGCGAACGCACCGGCAGACCCGACGCATGATCGCGGCAGGGACACGGGAGGCTACTTCTTCTACGACGCCGATGCCCTGGATACCAGCCCGGGTGGCTATCGCATCCGCTGGAACGACCCGCTGCCGCCGCACGTGCAGACGGGCGAGCTGGTCGCGTTGCGCGAGGAGTCCGATAGCCGGTGGTGTATCGGCGTCGTGCGCTGGATCCGCCAGGATCGCGACGGCACCGGCATGGGTATCGAGCTGCTGTCGCCGCGCGCGATTCCGCTGGCGGTGCGCGTGATCTACAAGCGCGGTGGCCCCAGCGGCTACGCCCGGGCGCTGATGCTGCCGGAGCTGTCGCCCATCAATCAACCTGCCACGCTCATCACCCCCGCGGTGCCCTTCGAGCCAGGCCACAAAGTGCATTTCCTGCGCCAGGGCGTGCAGAGCACCGCACAGCTGCAGCAGTGCATCCTTAAGACCGAAAGTTTTAACCAGTTCACATTCCGAATGCTGTCTGGTTACTTGGAAAACACTCAAGTGACCCTGAAGATGACCGACTAGTAAGACATGGGGCAGCGCCGGTTCTTTGGGCGCTCCACAGTATGGATACGCTGTCTTGAGAAGGATATGTCGGTCGAGCAAACGTCACACGCCCCCGTACGACTTCTGATCGCCGAGTCTTCCGAGAACTCAGCCCAGGAGTTCGACTCGCTGCTGCGCGACGCGGGCATCGCAACGCGCGTTCAGCTCACCGATCTGGCGATGGCTCGAGACGCCATTCCCAATGCCGATCTGATGCTCTGCAACGCGGGCCTCCCGGAGCTCGAGCAGCTGCTGCCGCAGCTGCGCACCAGGGCGCCACAGGTTCCGATCATTCTGGTCAGCCCCTCGGACCACCCCATGAGCACCTCTCATGGGATGCGCCTGGGTGCCGCAGACGTGGTGCAACGCAGCGACCCCGACGAGCTGGTGCTGGTGTTCAAGCGCGAGCTCGACCGCGTCTGCCAGAGTCAACGTCTGGTGGAGCTGCACCGCGCGCTGCGGGAAGCGGAGCAGCGTTGCCAGCTGCTGCTGGACAGCACCCAGGCCGCCATCGCCTACGTTCACGAGGGCATGCACGTTCATGCCAACGACGGCTATCTGAAGCTGTTCGGTTTTGCCGACGCCGACGAGCTGGTGGGCCTGCCGCTGCTCGACCTGCTCGATGACGACTCGGCCGGGCCGGTCAAGCAGGAACTCAAGACGTTCCGCCAGACCGGTGAGGAGCGCACCTTCGACTTCGTCGGCGCCACCACCGATGGCGGCACCGTGCACGGGACCATGACGCTGGCCGCGGCCGAGTACGAGGGCGAAGCCTGCATGCAGGTGACCGTTCGGGGCCGTGAGGCGCGCATCGAGCCGGCCGCCACCGAGCACAACGGCAGCGCGGCTCACGACGAGCAACCTTCCGGCGTGGCCGAGTTCATAGAGTCGGCGCGCTCGATGTTCGACAGCATGCATCCCCACCGCATGATCCTGGTGGCGCAGATCGACGCCTTCGCGGAGCTTCAGGAGCAGTACGGATTGCGCCAGGCCGAGGCGATCTGCAGCGCCGTGCACGAGGCGCTGCAGAGAGCGCTCGACGACCGGCCGTGCGCGCGCCTGACCGCCCACCAGTTCGCGTTTGCGGTAACCGACAAGGACAGCGCCGCGGTGCGCGACTTTGCCAACGAGCTGCGCAGCAGCGTCGAGGGGCTGTTGCTCGAGGTCGACGAGCGCACGGTGCGCGCGACCATCAGCATCGGCGGCACCGAGCTCGACCCGGACGAAGACCGGGCACCGGACGAGGTGCTCGAGCTGGCGTTGAATCGCGCCTTCGCCACGGCACTGAGAACCGGATCCGACGGCGGCAATCAGGTCGCGCTGATGTCCAAGGAGGTTGCCCGGGAGTCGCCGGACAGCGAGGCCGGCCAGGTGCTGGCGCTGATCAACGACGCCATCGACAACCAGCGCTTCGTGTTGCTGTTCCAGCCGATCATCAGCCTGCGCGGCGATACCGAGGAACACTACGAGGTGTTCCTGCGTATGGTCGACCGCGATGGCCGCCGCATGGCGCCCATGGAGTTTCTGCGCACCGCCATCGAGCACGGCGTGGCTGCCAAGATCGACCGCTGGGTCATTCTGCAGTCCATCAAGATGCTGTCCACGCACCGGTCGAAGGGCCACAACACCCGCCTGACGGTGAACGTCACCGCCAACAGCCTGGCCGACCCCGAGTTTCTGCAGTGGCTGGGCGTCGCCATCAAGGCGGCCCGCCTGCCCAGCGACGCGGTGATCTTCCAGTTCACCGAAGAGGACGCCAGCAGCGTGGTGCGCCAGGCCAAGACCTTCGTCGACGGCCTGAAATCCATGCACTGCCGCGCCTCGCTGTCGCGCTTCGGGCTGAGCGAGAATCCTTTCGAGCTGCTGCACCACCTGCCCGTCGACTTCGTCAAACTCGACGGCGAGCGAATCGAGCAGATGATCGAGGATCCGGCTCAACGCGACCGGCTCACGGAAACCATCCGCGGGCTGCAGGCCGCCGGCAAGCTCACCATCATCCCCATGGTGGAGAGCGCATCTATGCTGTCGGCATTGTGGCAGGCGGGGGCGAACTACATTCAGGGGCACTACCTGCAGGAACCCTCCACCGAAATGGACTACGACTTCACTACCGACGATTGAGCTTGGTCCTGTTCGGGGAACCGGGTGGTGGGTTGGTTGGGGTTCGCGGGCCGGGATCGGGGTGTCCCATCGCGGACGCCAGGCGGGTGGATCTTGGTGAGGTGAGGGGTTTACGACGAGCCTTAAAGGTCCGCGACGGGACACCCCGACCCCGGCCAGGGAACGTCCTTCCAAGGATCAGCGGTTTCGGCGCATGAGGGCTCGATCGTCGCTGGGTTCAGCTGGGAGAACTCACGCCCGGCGTTGAGCCCTGCAACAAGCCTTGGAGAGCGCGGCGCATCCCGAACACGCACCCCCAAGCGAAGCGTCGATTGCGGGGACTTGGCATGACCTCGAGCGCTCCGGGTGAGGGATAGAGGGTGGCCGGACCTTTAAGGCTCGTCGTAAACCCTCACCCATCCAAGACCCACCCGCCTGGCGTCCGGCCACCCTCTATCCCTCACCCGGAGCGCCCGACAACCCAAAACCCCCGTCAATCCGCCAACGCCGTCTCGATGTCCCGATCGGAGAAACCCAGCAGATACAGCACCGCATCCAGGCCGAAGTTCGAGATCGCGTGGCTCGCGCTCTCCTTGACCAGCGGCTTGGCGTGATAGGCGATGCCGAGCCCCGCAGCGCTCAGCATCGGCAGATCGTTGGCGCCGTCGCCGATGGCGATGGTCTGCAGCCGCGAGATGCCCTCGCGCGCGGCGATTTCCAGCAGCAGCTCGGCCTTGCGGGCAGCATCCACGATGTCGCCGTCGACTTCGCCGGTCATGACGCCATCGTGGATCACCAGGCGGTTGGCAAACACGTAGTCGATTCCCAGACGACGCTGCAGCTGCTCGCCCACGTACTGAAAACCGCCTGAGATCACCGCGGTCTTGTAGCCGAACCGCTTGAGCGCATGGATCAGCCGATCCGCGCCATCGTTGAGCGACACCGACTCCGCCACCTGACGCAGAGCGCCTTCAGGCAGGCCGCGCAGCAGCGCCGCGCGGGCGCGAAAGCTCTCCTTGAAATCCAGCTCGCCGCGCATGGCACGCTCGGTGATACGCGCCACCTCCCTGCCGACACCATGTACCTTGGCCAGCTCGTCAATCACCTCGGCGTTGATCAGCGTGGAGTCCATGTCGAAAGCCACCAGCCGGCGGTTGCGCCGGTACACCGAGTCTTCCTGCACGCTGAAGTCGAAAATCAGCGTGTCCGCGGCTTCGAGCAGGTCTGCCTTGAGCGCCTGGAAGTCGGCCAGCTCGCCGCGCAGACTCATCTCTATGCTCGTGCGTTCGCGGCCGTCGCTGCTGGTGAGCGGGACGCGACCCGACAGTCGCCGGATCGAATCGATGTTGAGCCCGTGTCGATGAATGATGGCGGTCACCGTCGCCATCTGCATTCCGGTGAAGCCGTTGGCGAGCAACGTGACGATGTAGCGGGGCTTGCCGTGGCTGGCGACCCAGTCGTGATAGTCGGCAGTCGAAATCGGCGTCACCCGCACGGTCGTGCCGGCACGGCGCGCTTCGCGTTCAAACGCCTGCAGGGCCGGCATGCGGTCGGCCGCATCGACGATCTGCACCAGCATTCCGACGTTTAGCTCATCATGGATGACCGCCTGCCCGACATCGAGGATGCGCACTTGATATCGCGCCAGGGTGGATGTCAACATCGCCATCAGGCCCGGCTGATCTTCCCCTGAGACATTTACCAGAACAATCTCGCTGGCCAAGGAACTCCACCCTCTTGCTCAATCAAACGCCGGAATCGTGGCCCGCGTGAAGCTAACCACTTGGTCAGACCTCGTCAAACCACAACGCGCCGCCGTGGGTGCTGCGGCGCTCGCGTGCCTGCTCACCGCGCTCGGTCTGCTCGGCATCTGGTCGCTGACCAGCACGACGGCTGAGCGCGTGGCGCGCTACGGAGCTGCAGCCGCCGACAGTCTGGCAGCGCTGGCTGTCGAGCCGATGCTGGACCAGGACCGCCTGCGCCTGGGGGTGCTCGGCAACCGTTTCGCCGAGCTCAACGAAATCCGCGGAGTCGCCACCCTTGCCGCGGACGGCACCGTGCTCACCCAGGCCGGCACGTTGGGCGAACCGGAATTCACGGCCGACGTGACGTTGCAGGGTGAAATCATGGGCTCGGTGCGCCTGGCGCTGAACCCGGCGGCCTTTGCCGACGGCCTCGGCAGCCGTCAGCGCAGCGGCGATATGCTGCGCTGGGTGCTCGGCGCGGCGCTGCTGCTGCTGGTGCCCTTTGCCGCCGCGAGCGCGCTCGCGGTCGGCCATGCCATCGCCAGCGGCGAGTTCGGCCGATGCCTGGATGCAGCCCGGGCAGAGCGCGCGGCCAGCGTCTCGGGCTCAGCGCGGACGCCCGCGCCGGCCGACGCTGCAGACGCCGGCTCCGACGGCGACGCGGACGCCGATTCCGGCATGACCGGCCCTGCGCCTTGTGAGGACACGCTCATCCGTCACTATCTCGTGGCCATCAATCTGCACAACCAGCTGAGTCTCGACAGTGCCGAACGCGACTTCGAGCTGTCTCTGTGCTACGAGATCGCCGAGGAGATCGCGCACTACTATCAGGGCCAGGTCGCGCAGCTGCCAGGAACCGGCGTGCTGGTCGACTTCGACCATACCGACACGCCCACCAGACCACAGGAAGTGCTGGCCGCCGCCGCCGTGGCGGCTCGACTGCTGCTGCAGGAAACCGGTTTCGGCAGCTATCGGATCGGCGTGCACGTGACCGAGGTACCGGCCGACGAAACCCTGGCCCTGGACGATCCGGCGGTGGCCGATGCGGCGCTGATCTCCGCTCTGGGCAAGGAGCTCAAGCTGGCACTGACCCGGCCGTTCGCGGACGCGCTGCAAAGTGCGGGCACGGACGTGGTCATGGAAGCCGCGCGCAATCCGCTGCTGGAACAGCTGAGCACCTGCCCGCCGGAGTGCCTGCTGGTCACCGAGCTGGCTCTGGAGGTACGCAGCGAAGTGCTGGAACAGGTGGAATATCTCGGCCGTCAGCGCGATTCCACAGCGAGGGAATCCACCTTCTGAAAGCCGCGCGGCAGCTTGCGGCCGCGCCGGGCACGCTCGCCGACGTAACTCTCCAGGTCCTTGTCTTTCATGCGCAGGTGCCGCTGGCCGGCTACCACCAGCAGATCGTCGCCCTCGCCGACCACCTGAACGCCGACCACCTGCTCCTCACCGCTCTTGAACGCGGCGCTGGGCACGTTGATCAGCTTGTTGCCCTTGCCGCGCGCGAGCTGCGGCACCTCATCGAGCGGGAACACCAGCATCCGGCCCTGGCTGGTCACGGCGACCACGCGGGGGTTGCTCAGGTCGCGCAGCTGCACCAGCGGCAGCGCCTGGCCGTCCTTGCCTACGGACAGGCAGGCCTTGCCGGCCTTGTTCTTGCTGACCAGATCTTCGAGGGTCGCAATGAAGCCGTAGCCCGTGTTGCTCGCCAGCAGCACCCTGGCCGCCGGCGCGCCGAGCGCTACGCCCACGAAACGGGCGCCGGGGGGCGGTTTCAAGCGCCCCGTGAGCGGCTCGCCCTGACTTCTTGCCGAGGGCAGCGTGTGCGGCGCCAGAGCATAGCTGCGACCGCTGGAATCGAGGAACACCAGCACGTCGTTGCTGCGTCCGCGCGCCGCGGCGCCAAAGCCGTCGCCGCTGCGATAGCTCAGCTCCGAAGGGTCGATGTCGTGGCCTTTGGCGGATCGTACCCAGCCTTTGTCCGACAGCACCACCGTGATCGGCTCGTTGCTGATCAGATCTTCCTCGCTGAATGCGGCCGCCTCCGGTGCCGGCTCCAGCGGCGCGCGGCGCTCGTCGCCGTACGTCTCGGCATCCTCCATCAGCTCCTTCTTGATCAGCGTCTTCATCCGCGCTTTGGAATTGAGCGTCTTCTCGATATCGCTGCGCTCGCCTTCGAGCTCGTCCTTCTCGCCGCGCAGCTTGAACTCTTCGAGACGCGCCAGCTGTCGCAGACGCAGATCCAGGATCGCATTCGCCTGAATCTCCGTGAGCGCGTACTTCGCCATCAACGCGCTCTTGGGATCGTCCTCCTCGCGGATGATCCGGATCACCTCGTCGATGTTGAGGTACGCCACGAGCAGACCGTCGAGGATGTGCAGACGCTCGTTGATCTTCTGCAGCCGGAACTCGAGCCGCCGCGTGACCGTCGTCTGGCGGAAGCTCAGCCACTCCGTCAGCAGGGTCTTGAGGTCCATCACCTGCGGGCGGTTGTTCAGCCCGATGACGTTCAGGTTGACGCGATAGCTCTTTTCCAGGTCGGTGGTGGCGAACAGGTGCGACATCAGCCGATCGATGTCCACGCGGTTCGAGCGCGGCACGAGCACCAGACGGGTCGGACTCTCGTGGTCCGACTCGTCACGCAGGTCCGCGAGCATCGGCAGCTTCTTCGCCTGCATCTGCTGCGCGATCTGCTCGAGCACCTTGGCCGGTGATGCCTGATGCGGCAGCGCGGTGATCACCACGTCGCCCCCCTCGCGCCGGTACACGGCGCGACACTTGATGCTGCCGCGCCCGCTCTCGTAGGCCTGGCGGATGTCCGCCTCGGGCGTGATGATCAGCGCTTCGGAGGGGAAGTCGGGCCCGCGGACGTGCGTCATCAGGTCCCGCACAGTCGCCTTCGGGTTGTCGATCAGGTGAATGCAGGCGCTCACCACCTCGTTCATGTTGTGCGGGGGGATGTCCGTCGCCATGCCCACCGCGATGCCGGTGCTGCCGTTGAGCAGCACGAACGGCACGCGCGCGGGCAGCAGCCTGGGCTCCTGCCTGGTGCCGTCGTAGTTCGGCACGAAGTCCACCGTACCCTGGCGGATCTCACCGAGCAGCAGCTCCGCGTAGCGCGACAGCCGCGACTCCGTGTAGCGCATGGCGGCGAACGACTTCGGATCGTCCGGCGCGCCCCAGTTGCCCTGTCCGTCCACCAGCGGATAGCGGAACGAAAAGCTCTGCGCCATGAGCACCATGGCCTCGTAGCAGGCACTGTCCCCGTGCGGATGGTATTTGCCTAGCACGTCGCCCACCGTGAGAGCCGACTTCGCGAACTTGGCCGCGGCCGTCAGGTTCAGATCGCTCATCGCATAGATGATCCGCCGCTGCACGGGCTTGAGGCCGTCGGCCACGTTCGGCAGGGCGCGGTCGTTGATGACGTACATCGAATATTCGAGGTACGCGCGTTCTGTGTACTCCCGCAATGGGAGACTTTCGAATTCGGTGGCTTCGGTGTCCATTGTGACCCTTGAGAGCAGGAGCGTTCAGAGGCGGGAGGCGGCTGGCCCGTTCCCAACCCGCGCGATTGCAGCGCGCCAAGATATCGGGATTGTCGAGCAAGCGCCAACCGTTGGGAACGGGTCAGCCGCCCCCCGCCCCTCAAACCAGGTCTCAAGATTCGCGGGCACCGCCGACCCGACGTCCACGCACGCTATCTAGGGAATAAGGCACCGAATCTCGGGACGACCTCGAGGGCTGGGGAGGCGGCAGCCGGTCGATGCGCGACAGTTGGCGCTCGCTCCAACCCGTCGAAGGCTCGACACGGACCGCATTCGCGCGGCGTCGCGCGATCGACCGGCTGCCGCCTCCCTCGGCCCCCGGGAAGCCGTCACTCGATCAGAGTCGCCTGATCCCCCTTGCTCTCGAGCCACGACCGTCGATCCTGCGAGCGCTTCTTGGCCAGCAGCATGTCCATGATCTCGTCCGTCTTCGGCCCGGAGTCCAGCTGCAGCTGCACCAGCCGCCGCGTGTCCGGCGCCATGGTGGTCTCGCGCAGCTGCATCGGGTTCATCTCGCCGAGCCCCTTGAAACGCTGCACGTTCACCGCGCCGCGTTTCTTCTCGGCGGCGATGCGATCGAGCACGCCCTCTTTCTCGGATTCGTCGAGCGCGTAGAACACCTCCTTGCCGACGTCGATGCGGTACAGCGGCGGCATGGCCACGAAAACGTGGCCCGCCTGCACCAGCGGCCGGAAGTGCCTCAGGAACAGCGCGCACAGCAGCGTCGCGATGTGCGCGCCGTCGGAATCGGCGTCGGCCAGAATGCACACCTTGTTGTAGCGCAAACCGGAAAGATCGCTGGAGCCAGGGTCGACGCCGATGGCCACCGAGATGTCGTGCACCTCCTGGGACGCGAGCACCTCCGTGGGCGCCACCTCCCAGGTGTTGAGAATCTTGCCGCGCAGCGGCATGACCGCCTGAAATTCGCGATCGCGCGCCTGCTTCGCCGAGCCGCCGGCGGAGTCGCCCTCCACCAGAAACAGTTCCGCCCGGTCGGCGTCCTGGCCGGAGCAGTCGGCCAGCTTGCCGGGCAGCGCCGGCCCCGCAGTGACCTTCTTGCGCGCCACCTTCTTGCTGGCCTGCACCCGCCGCTGGGCGTTGCCGATGGCGAGCTCGGCGAGCCGCTCGCCGTCCTGGGGGTGCTCGTTGAGCCACAGGCTGAAGGCGTCCTTGGCGACGCCGCCGATGAACGCGGCGGACTGCCGCGACGACAGCTTTTCCTTGGTCTGCCCGGAGAACTGCGGATCGGCGAGCTTCGCCGACAGCACGTAGGCGCACTGCTCCCAGAGATCCTCGCCCGTGAGCTTGATGCCGCGCGGCAGCAGATCGCGGAACTCGCAGAACTCCTTGAGCGCCTCGATCAGCCCGCTGCGCAGCCCGTTGACATGGGTGCCGCCCTGGGGCGTGGGGATCAGGTTCACGTAGGACTCGGTCACCAGCTCGCCGCCGTCCACCACCCACTGCAGCGCCCAGTCGACGGCTTCCTGGTTGCCCTCGGCACCGTGCATGAAGGGCTCCGCGGGAATCGCCTCGGCGCCGGCGAGAGCAGTCTGCAGATAGCTCTTGAGGCCGTCCTCGTAGAACCAGCTGACGTTTTCTTCCGGGTCCGCTTCGACGTTCAGGCTGACCCGCAGCCCGGGGCACAGCACCGCCTTGGCGCGCAGCAGGTGCTTGAGCCGCGGCACCGAAATCCGCGGCGAGTCGAAGTACGCGGCCTCCGGCAGGAAGTGCACCCGCGTGCCCGTGTTGCGCTTGCCGACGCTGTCCACCGCCTGCAGCTTGCCGGTTGGATTGCCCTTCTTGTAGCGCTGCCGGTAGAGTTGTCCGTCGCGCTTGACCTCCACCTCCAGCCACTCCGACAGCGCGTTGACCACCGACACGCCGACACCATGCAGGCCGCCGGAAAAGTTGTAGTTCTCGTTGTCGAACTTACCCCCCGCGTGCAGCCGCGTGAGGATCAATTCCACGCCGGAAAGCTTGTACTTGGGATGCTCGTCCACCGGCATGCCGCGGCCGTCGTCGATCACTTCCACCGAGCCGTCCCGGAACAGCGTCACCTCGATTTCGTGAGCGAACCCGGCGAGCGCCTCGTCGACGCTGTTGTCCACGACCTCCTGCACCAGATGATTGGGGCGGCTGGTGTCCGTGTACATGCCCGGCCGGCGCCGCACGGGCTCGAGGCCGGAAAGCACCTGCAGTGATTCGGCGGAATATTTGGCTGCGGCCATACGCTCAGGACCTGTCGGCTAAGTCGATGCTCATGGAAAAATCGGGCACCCGTTGCACCTGCGTCTCCAGCGCTCCGTCGTTGCCCAGCAGCAGCCAGCGATAGCCGGGCTGACCGGATTCGTCGTCGGTGTCGATGGTGAAGCGCTCACTGCGCGGGGCAAACTGGAAGCAGGTCGACGGCGTACCCAGCAGCCTGAGCCCG
Source organism: Pseudomonadales bacterium (assembly GCA_041395905.1). Lineage (GTDB taxonomy): Bacteria > Pseudomonadota > Gammaproteobacteria > Pseudomonadales > Azotimanducaceae > UBA7803. The sequence goes on along the minus strand of JAWKZP010000015.1, from coordinate 62,502 downwards.
ACGCCTGCAACGTCCACGACCTGGTGCAGATGACCGAACAGCAGCCCTCTGACCCGTGGCTGCCCAGCCAGCAATTCTATCAGCTCCGCACCCGGTGCGATGCGGTCTTTGTCCAGCCAGGGACAACCCACGGCCACCGGCGGGTGATGGCACACCGCAAGCAGGTGCGAGGCGGTACTGGCATCCAGGCTGGCGCGCAGCAGCTCGAGATCGTCGGTGGTGAGGCCTGCCTGCACCTGGTCGTCGCGATGGCTGTCGAACCCGATGAGCCCCCAGCTGCCGACCCGAAGCTCGGCAGGGAGCCCTGCGACCAGGCCCGCGTCCGCCATGGGCGCGAGCAGATCGTGGTTGCCGGGCACGCACAGCAGCGCGCCGGAATGGAACGCGCGCAGCACCTGCAGGAAGCGACGATACGCCGAGGGCTCCGGATCGTGGGCGATGTCGCCCGACGCGATGACCAGGTCGACGCCATCGGCGGCCACCGGGTCAGCGAATGCACGAGCAAGCACGGCACGCAGCGTGGCTTCGGTATCGATGCCGATGAGGCGCGCAGCGGGTGCCGCGCGCAGGTGGGTGTCGGTGAGATGCAGTACCCGGGCCGGCTGTGCCCTGGTCGGGGTCAATCCGCCAGCACCGGCTCTATCGCCGCGACCCCGTGATGCAGGCACAGCGACAACAGCTCGCCCAGGAAGCGATTCACCTGCGCCTTCTCGTCCGGCTGGTGCATGTGCGGATTCGGGTACTCGTACACGGGTCGGAAATGCCGGCTCCGATGAAATCCCACCACCTCGGCGCTGCGGGCATCGTGGTACATCCGCACGGTCAGACGCGGGCGCAGGTTCCAGGGAACTTCAGGCAGCAGCGACAGCTGCAGCAGCGTGGTGTAGGGACCACGCTCGATCACCTCGATGCGGACCTCGTGAGGGTGCTCACCCAGAGCGATGCCGAACAGCGTCACGTCATCGTCATGCAGCCGCGGAAACAGCTTGCGCAGCCGCAGGTAGTTCGCGTCGCACTCCGCCATCTGCGCCGGCAGGTCGACCCGGTAACGTTTGCTCCTGTGGGGCAATGTCTGACGCACTCTTCACGATCGGGGGACTACTATACCCACGGCCCTCGAAAGCGTCACGGGCTTGACTCGCATTCCCGACAATCTCGCTACGAAGACCCTCCGGGCCAGCGGCGGTCGAAAAAAAAAGTGACAGCAGGCGTTGGACGGGGGCGACAGATGCAAACCATTCACGCGTATGACACGACTACAAGCCTGGGGCTTTGCTAAACTCGCGGGCTGATCCGTGCGCGTCGCACGCCCGGTTGCCGGCCCTGGGGCCGTGCCCGGTACAGGAGCGCGAGACCGGCACCCGACCCGGTACCGGCCCCGGCCAGCAGCTGCCATGAGGTTGAATCCGCCAATGCATCACCCGTTGTTGAAATCCGTTCGCCTGACCCTGACGCTGTTAGCGCTGACCGGGCCCATGGCCGGGCACGCCGAGGATCTGCTGGAGATCTACCAGACCGCCTGGCAGAACGACCCCGTGCTCGGTGCCGCCCGCGCGGGTTACGACGCCCGCGAGCAGGCCGTGCCCCTGGCGCGAGCGGCGCTGCTGCCGAACATTACCGCCGGCGCACAGACCAACTGGAACGAGCGCGAATTTCCCGGAAACTCGCAGTTCAACCAGGACTTCAACGACAACGGCTGGCAGGCGCGGCTGGCCCAGCCCATCGTCGACGTGGAGAGCTGGTTCAACCTGCGCAGCGCGAAAGCCAGCGTCCAGGGTGCCGAGTTGGATCTGCGCTCCCAGGAGCAGCAACTGATCAGCCGCGTGGTGGGCGCCTATCTGAACGTGCTGCGCGCTCAGGACCTGCTCGAATCCACCATGGCGGAGGAAGCCGCGGTCAAGCGCCAGCTGGAACAGGTGCAGCAGCGCTTCGACGTCGGCCTGGTGGCCATCACCGACGTGCTCGAGGCGCAGGCAGCGTACGACAACTCCGTGGTCCGACGCATCCAGGCCGACAGCGACCAGGACATCTACTTCGAGTCGCTGCGCACGCTGACGGGCGAATCCTACAACCGTCTGGCGCGCATTTCCGAAGATCTGCCGATCGTCAATCCGCAGCCGCGCAACGAAGACGAGTGGCTCAACGTCGCGCTGGAAAGCAACCTCAACATACTCGCCGCGGAAGCGCAGCTCAAGGCCGCGGAGCGCAACCTGCAGGCACGCCGCTCCGGGCACCTTCCCACGGTCGACGCCACGGCCACGCACAACTACAACAAGACCGGTGGCACCTCGTTCCTGGGCAGCGAGGTGGAGCAGACCGTGTACGGCCTGACCATTACTCTGCCCATCTATCAGGGCGGCTTCACCAGCGCCCGGACCAGCGAAGCGCGCGCGCAGATGGAACAGGCGCGTCAGCAGCTGGTTGCGCAGCAGCTGACCGTTACCCGGGATACCCGCAACCTGTTCCGCGCCGTGGCTACCGACGTGGTGCGCGTGCGCGCCCGCGCGCGATCCATCGAATCGGCGCAATCGGCCCTGGAAGCAACCCAGACGGGCTACGAGGTGGGCACGCGCAACATCGTCGACGTGCTGCAGGCGCAGCAGCGGCTGTACCTCTCGCAGTTCGACTACGCAGACTCGCGCTACAACTACATGCTCGACCTCATGGGTCTGAAGCAGGCAGTGGGCACGCTGAGCGAGGAAGACCTGGCCGAGTTCAACCGCTTCGCCGATTCCGCCAATCCGGTTGAACGGGTCAACTCACTGCGCAATCGCAGCGCTGACCTGGGCGATCAGTAGCGCCTGCAGGCGGGCGCTGGCGCCCCGGTTCGCCGCCACCACGGCCTGCCCCGCAGCGCCCGCCGCCCGGCGGGCCGTCTCGTCGTCAAACCACTCGCCGAGCGCCGCGGCAAGCGCGTCCGCGTCGGCAACCTCGCGCAGCGCCCCGGCCTGCTGAAAGCGCTGCGACACGTCGGCGAAGTTGAATCGATACGGCCCCATGAGCACCGGCACGCCCCAGAGCGCGGGCTCGATGGGGTTGTGACCACCGATGGGCACCAGACTGCCGCCCACGAAGGCGACGTCGGCGAGCGCGTACAGCACCAGCAGCTCTCCCATGCGATCGCCGATGAGGATCTCGGCCCGCCCATCATCCAGACCGTCGCTCTGACTCTGCAGGGCCGTCGACCAGCCGCGGGCACGGCACAGATCCCGCACCTGCTCCGCCCGTGCCGGGTGTCTCGGCACCAGCAGCAGCCGCACGTCCGGATGACGGCGGCGCACCTGCTCATGGGCCGCGAGAATCATCTCGTCCTCGCCCGCGTGGGTACTGCCGGCGATCCACACCGGCGCCGGGCCCAGCGCCCATCGGCGGCGCAGGGCGGCAATTCTCGGCCCGGCATCTTCAGGCGCGGTCAGATCGAACTTGACGCTGCCGGCCACGCAAACCCGGTCCGGCGGCGCACCCAGAGCCAGAAACCGTTCGGCATCATCCGGATACTGGCAGGCAATGGCGGTGAGGCGTGTCAGCATGCTGCGGGTGAAGCTCCCGAGACGCCGGTAGCCGGCGGCGGAACGGCGCGAGAGACGTGCGTTCACCAGTACGACCGGCACCCCGCGGGCCGCCGCGGCGGCAATGGTGTTGGGCCAGAGCTCCGTCTCCATCAGCACCAGCAGGCGCGGGCGAACCTGGTCGAAGAAACGCCGTACGGCCCAGGGAAAGTCGTAGGGTGCGTAGCAGTGCGCCACGAGGTCGCCAAGGCGCTGCTGAACCTGAGCGCGGCCGGTGGGCGTCATGGTGGTCACCAGCACCGGCACCTCGGCAAACCGCTGCGCCAGCGCCCGCACCAGCGGCGCCGCGCCGATGGCCTCGCCGGCGCTTACCGTATGAAACCAGATCACCCCCGCGGGCACCCCGCCGGAGCGCGGCCGAAGCGCTCGCCCCGGCGCCGCGCGTACTCGGGCTCGCGGCGCGCGCGCCACCACAAGCGAATCCGCACCAGCGGCGCCGCGACGAGCAACAGGAGCTGGTACAGAGTCCACCACATGCGCCAAGCCTGCGTGGCGCCGCGCCGGGCCGTCAAGCCTGCGGGTCGCTTGCGGGTAGCGGGGGGAGCGTCTAGGCTCGCGAGCCCATGAATCAGGCGCGCGGGCCCAGCAGCGGCAGCACAGTCACCAGCGAGGCCCTGGACGCGGTCATCGTCGGCGGCGGCATCGCCGGGTTGTGGCTGCTGAACCTGCTCAGCGCCCGCGGCTACCGCGTTGTGCTGCTCGAGGCCGAGGCGCTGGGCTGCGGTCAGACCCTGGTCAGCCAGGGCATGATTCACGGCGGTCTCAAGTACGCCCTGGCCGGCCGGCTGACCGACGCTTCCGAAGCCATCGCCCGCATGCCCGAGCGCTGGCGGCGCTGCCTGGACGGTCGCGGCGAGGTGGATCTGTCGGGTCTGGCGCCGCTGTCCGAGCGCTACTTCATGTTCGCCGACGCGTCCACGCCGGGTCGGCTCGCAACCTTCTTTGCCAGCCGCGCACTGCGCGGTCGCATCCGCCGCCTGACGCGCGCGGAGTTCCCGCCGCCGCTCGCCGCGGCAGCCGCGGACGCAGTGGTGTACGAGCTCAACGACTTCGTCCTGGACACGGCGGCACTGCTCGAGCGGCTGCGCGCGCCCGTGGCCGGGAGGATCTACCAGCACCGACTGGACCCTGCCGAGGTCAGCCTGGGCGCCGACGTGGCGACGCTGACGCTCAACGGTCTGCAGCTGTGCTGCCGCAGGCTGCTGATCGCTGCCGGTGCCGGCACCGGACCGCTGCTGCAGGGGCTCGGCCTGAATGCGCCGGCCATGCAGCTGCGCCCGCTGCAGCAGGTGCTGGTGCGCGCTCCCGCACTGCCGCAGCTGTACGCCCACTGTCTGACCGGGCTGCGACGCCCCGAGCCACGGCTGACCATCACCAGCCACCGCGATGGTTCCGGCTGGCTCTGGTACCTGGGCGGCCAGCTGGCCAGCGACGGCGTTGCCATGGGCGAAGCCGAGCTGGTGGCACATGCCCGCAGCGAGCTGGCGCGCTGCGTCCCCTGGCTGCCATGGCGGGAGGCGAACCTCAGCACCCTGCGCAGCGATCGGGCCGAGCCCGCCCGGGCGTCCGGCCGCCGTCCGGACGAGGCCTTCGTGGCCGCACAGGGCGCATGCGTCGTCGCCTGGCCGACCAAGCTCACCCTGACCCCGGATCTGGGGGACAAGGTGCTGGCCCTGCTCGAGCCCGCCCGCAGCGGCCAGGCCGAGCCGGCAACGCTGCCGTTGCCGCGAGCCGCCCTGGGCCGGACGCCCTGGTGACCCTGTTGCCGCAGCGGCCCCTCGGACGAACCGGCATGGCGGTCTCGCTGCTCGGTCTCGGCACCGTCAAGCTCGGTCGCGACCAGGGCGTGCGTTACGCCACCCAGTTCGCGATTCCGGATGATCGCAGCGCCCGGGATCTGCTGGACTGCGCGCAGGCGCTGGGGGTCAACCTGCTGGACACCGCGCCCGCGTACGGCCGCAGTGAGGAGCGCCTGGGCAGCCTGCTGCGCGGTCAGCGCGCGCGCTGGCTGCTGTGCAGCAAGGTCGGCGAAGCCTTCGAGCAGGGCCGGTCGCGCTACGATTTCCGCCCCGAGCAGGTCCACCACAGCGTGGTGCGCTCCCTGGAACGGCTGCGCACCGACTACCTCGACATCGTGCTGATTCATTCCGATGGCGACGACCTTGCGATCCTCGACAGGCTGGGGACGCTGGAGGCCCTGCAACAGCTCAAGCAACGCGGCCTGATCCGGGCATTGGGCATATCCCACAAGACCGAGGCCGGAGCGCGGCGCGCGCTGGCTCTGGGCTGCGACGTGATCATGGCCACGCTCAATTCCGACGAGCGCGAGCAGGAGGCGGTGATCGCCGATGCCGGCAGGGCCGGTTGCGGTGTGCTGGTGAAGAAGGCGCTGGCCGGCGGTCACGCGCCGCTCGACAGCCTGCGCTACGTCGCCGGCTGCGCGGGCGTCTCGAGCATCGTCGTAGGCACCATCAGCCCCGAACATCTGCGCGCCGACGCCACCGCTCTGTGCCCGCCAGCGCCGCCGGAGGCACCCGCGGACGGGTCGCGCTGAGCCCCGCTCAGCCCAGGTCGGCCTCGCGCTGCAGGTGCTCGACGATGGCGCTCGTGGAGCAGTCCTCCACCAGGCCGAGGACCCGAACCTCACCGCCGTAACCGCGCACGATGTCCGCCCCCACGACCTGGTCGGGACCGTAGTCGCCGCCCTTCACCAGCACGTCCGGGCGCAGGTCGCAGAGCAATGCTTCCGGCGTGTCCTCGGGGAAACCCACGACCCAGTCCACGGCCGCCAGTGCCGCCAGCACGCGTGCGCGGCGCGCCAGCGGATTGACCGGACGCCCCGCCCCTTTGAGACGCCGCACCGAGGCATCATCGTTGACGGCAACCACCAGCCGGTCGCCCAGCGCCCGGGCTTCCTCCAGATAGGCCACGTGCCCCGCGTGCAGTATGTCGAAGCAGCCGTTGCTGAACACGATGCGCTCGCCGGCTGCGCGCGCCTGACGTGCCGCGTCCAGCAGCTGTGCACGGCTGAGCACGCCCCGGTCGACACGGTTGCTCGCCGCCAGTGCCTGTGCCAGCTCGGGCCCGGTGACGGCCGCCGTGCCGCTCTTGCCCACCACGATGCTGCTGGCCACGTTGGCCAGCTGGGCGCAGCGCAGGGCGTCCCAGCCGAGGCTCCGGCTCACCGCCAGCGCGGCCGCCATGGTGTCACCGGCGCCGGTCACATCGTAAACGTCCACCGGTCGCGCCGGTACGTGCTGGTGCCGACCGCCCTGCTCCACGACGGTCGCCCCACGCGATCCGCGGGTGATCACCAGGGCGGCGAAGCCGTGCTCGGCGCAGACCTCACCCGCACGCGCCACCAGCTCGTCGTCGTCGCCACAGGGACCGGCTGCGGCGAGAAATTCCTGCAAGTTGGGTTTGATCAGATCGGCGCCGGCATAGGCCGCAAAGGGCTTGTGCTTGGGATCCACCACAACCGGAACGCCCGCATCCCGGGCCGCCCGGATGAGCTCCGCCGGCGCGCTCAACGCACCCTTGTCGTAGTCCTGCAGCACCAGCGCCGTCGCGCTGGCGAGATGCGCGGCGACGCGTGCCTCGAGATCACGGCTGCCAGCGGCGGGCACCGGGCGCTCGAAATCGGCGCGCAGCAGCTGCTGGTTCTGACTGACGACGCGCAGCTTGATGATCGTCGGCCAGTCGTCGAGCTCGATGAAATCACAGATGACCCCGGCGGCTTCCAGGCGCTGGCGCAGGGCGCCCGCCGCCTCGTCACGACCGACGCAGCCCACCAGGGTGCAACGCGCGCCGAGGCTGGCGACGTTGAGCGCCACGTTGGCGGCGCCGCCGGGGCAGTCATCGACGTTCTGAACGTCCACCACAGGGACCGGGGCCTCCTGGGAAACGCGCCGCGCTTCGCCGAGCCAGTAGCGGTCCAGCATCAGATCGCCGACCACGAGCACGTGGACGGCCTGCAGGGAGGGGAGCTTCATGACCGCCGGATGGTATCACAGGGCCTGCCTGCTACAATCCGCCGCCGGACCGCGCCCGCCAGACCCACTTCGGAACGCATGTCGAAACGCAAGCCGCGTCCAAAACTGTACAGTCCGCGGGTCTGGGGATCCTGGGCCGCGGTCGCCATGGCCTGGCTGATCGCGCGCCTGCCGCTGCCGGCCGTGATCGCACTGGGCCGCGGCATCGGCGCACTCGGTTACCGGCTGGCACGCCGCCGCCGGCACATCGCCGAGGTCAATCTGAGCCTGTGCCTTCCCGAGCTGGACACCAGCGACCGACGGCAGTTGCTGCGCCGGACGTTCACCCACCTGGGTGTCGGCCTCGCCGAGACGCTGATGGTCTGGCTCCATCCGGGTCGCTCCGTCGCCGCGCGCTTCAGCGTCAGCGGCGCCGAGCATCTGGCCGCGGCCGAGGCCCTCGGTCGCGGTGTCGTGCTGATCAGCGCCCACTTCACCAGCATGGACATCGCCGCCCAGCCGCTGGCGGCAAGCGGGCACGTCGACCTCATATACCGCGAGAACAAGGATCCGGTCCTGGAATGGCTCCAGGTGCGGGGTCGGCGCCACTACTTCGATGCCGTGATCGAACGCGCCGATACGCGCCGGATACTGCGCCGCCTGCAGTCCGGCCGCACCCTGTGGTACGCGGCCGATCAGGACTACGGCCGCAAGCACTCGCTGTTCGCACCATTCTTCGGCATCCCCGCGGCGACCATCACGGCGACCGCCCGCCTGGCGCGCGCCAACGGCAGCCCCGTGCTGTTCATGAGCCAGCACCGCGACCTGCCGAACCTGCGCTGGCACCTGCAGTTCAGCCCAGTGCTGGAGGGATTTCCCAGCGGCGACGAGCTGGCCGATGCCACGCGCATCAACACGCTGGTCGAGGCGGCAGTGCGGGAGTATCCCGAGCAGTATCTGTGGGTGCATCGACGCTTCAAGACCCGCCCCGAAGGCGAACGCGCCGTCTACTGAGGCGTCACCTCGATGCCGTCGTAGAGCCTCTGCAGCCGGACGGCTCCGGCGCCGACGGAGAACATCTGTTCGGCCCTGCGCCTGCCCGCCGACGCCCGGTGAGACAGCGCGCCGCCGGCGGCTTCGCGGCGCATGGCAACCAGCGCAGCGGCAAGCGCCTCCGGCGTTGCCGGTTCGAAGATCCGGGCCGTGTCACCGAGCACGTAGCGCGGGCCCGGCGCCGGTCCGCTGAGCACGGGCACGCCGGCCGCCATGGCTTCGAGCGCCACCATGCCGAAGGCCTCGCGGGTCGTGGAAGGCAGCAGCAGCAGATCCAGCGCTGCGAAGCAGCGCGGCGCATCGGCAACGAACCCCGTGAAGCTCACCGACAGCGATCGCGCTTCACGTTCGAGACCCGCAGCCAGCTCACCGCTGCCGATGAACAGCAGCCGTGCGTCGGGTAGCTCCGGCGCAGCCAGCGCGAAGCCCCGCAACGCCAGTTCGGGCCCCTTCTTCCAGTGCAGCCGACCCACCACGCCGATCACGAACTCGTCCGCGGCCACTGCCAGCGCGCGACGCGCCGCCGGACGATCGAGCCGGGCCGCATCCGCGGCGGCCAGGTCGATGCCGTTGGGCAGCGTGATCGCGCCGGCAACGGTGCGCCGCAACTCGTCACGTACGGGGTCCGAAACACCCGCGAACAACGTGGAATCGCGGCTGCGCAGGCGCTCGCGCAGACGTCGCTGCCAGCGATCCAGGAAGCCGAACTCATGCGCAACCGCCACGCAACGGCGCGCGCGCAGGCCGCTGGCGCGCAGCGCGCGCAGCGCCCGGTAGCGATGGCACAGAACCAGCGTCCCGCGCGGCTCCAGCGGCAGCCCGGCGAGCGAGAGCCGCAGCGCCGCGGCCATGGCGCCGGTGCGATGCAGATCCGCGAGGTCCAGATAGCATGCGGCCGCCATCGGCTCCGCTGCCGCCGGTGCCAGAAACACCGTCGTCGCCCGCCAGCCGAGCGCGCGCGCGGCGGCCTCGTGATACGCGCAGATGGCGCGAAACGGCGGCAGATCATTGGGACAGACCTGCAGCAGCGTCGGCGACGTGCCCGCCGCCGACGCCGGCCCGGCATGGTCAGTCATCGCGCACCTTCGTGACCAGATAGTCGCCGAGCACCAGGTAACGCAGGTCGGAGCCGGAGAACATGTTCAGCGCATCGTCGGGCGAGCACACCATGGGTTCGCCACGCCGGTTCAGCGACGTATTGAGCACCACGCCGTTGCCCGTGAGTCGTTCCATGTGCTCGAGCAGCGCGTAGTAGCGCGGATTGTGCCTGGGTGTCACCACCTGCACGCGGGCCGTGCCGTCCTCGTGCACGACCTCCCGAATGCGCGACTTCCAGGCTTCGGCAACGTCGAAGGTAATGGTCATGAACGGCGCGGGATGATCCGTCTGGATGATTTCCGGTGCGATGCGGTCGAGCACGCTCGGGCAGAAAGGCCGCCAGCGCTCCCGGAACTTGATCTGCTCGTTGATGAGATCGGCAATGCCCGGCACGCTGGGACAGCCGAGAATGCTGCGCGCGCCCAACGCGCGCGGGCCGAACTCCATGCGACCCTGAAACCAGGCGACCGGGTTTCCGGACGCCAGCAGCTGCGCGACCTCGGCAGGAACGTCCTCGAGCACGCGCCAGGCGAGCGGCTCACGACGGACTTCCAGCGCTTCACGGCACGCCTGCGCATCGTAGTCGGGGCCCAGGAACACGTGCTCCATGCGCTGCAGATGTTCGCCGCGCTCGGCCGCGACATAGGTCGCCGCGCCGAGCGAGGTACCGGCGTCGCCCGCCGCGGGCTGCACGAACAGCTCGCGTACATGATCGAGCGCAACGATGCGCTGGTTGAGCTTGACGTTCAGGGCACCCCCACCAGCGAACGCGAGCTTGCCGGTTTCGCGCAGCACATCACCGAGGTAGGTCTCCATGAGCTTCAGGCACCAGTCCTCGAACAGTTTCTGCATTGCCGCCGCGTAATGTATGTACGGCTCGTCGGCTACCTCGCCGCGGCGTCGGGGGCCGAGCCACTCCACCAGGCCGTCACTGAAGTAGTAGCCGACGCCGTTCTCCTTGTGGCGGCGCAGCCCCACCGTATTCACCAGCCGCGTATCGACTTCGAACCCGGATCCCTTGCTGCGGATCAGCCGCGACAGGTCGTAGCGCGAGGCATCGCCATAGGGCGCCATGCCCATGACCTTGTACTCCCCGTCGAGCATCTCGAAGCCGAGGTACTCGGTCATGGCGCCATACACTCCGGACAGCGAATCGGGGTCGAAGAATTCCTTGATGCGATGGATGCGGCCGTGCTCTCCGTAGCCGAAGAACGTGGTGGCGTACTCGCCCTTGCCATCCACGCCCATGATCGCCGTCTTCTCGGCGAAACCGCTCAGGTGATAGGCGCTCGATGCGTGGGCAAGATGATGTTCTACGGGCACGAACTCGGTGCTGTTCCAGTCGATGCCGAGCATCTGCCCCACTTCGCGCACGCGGGCGCGATTGCGCCGGAACCGTCGATTTCCGTTGCACAGCGCATCGAGCGCGCGGTCGGGCGCATACCAGTGACGGCGCGCATAGTGCCAGCGCGCCGGCGATGTGAGGCCGATCGGTGCGTACGGAAATGCCACCACGTCCACCTGGCGGGGACTGATGCCGGCCTGGCGCAGACAGAAGCGCGCCGCTTCCAGGGGCATACGGTTCTTGGCGTGCTTCTCGCGGACGAAGCGCTCCTCTTCCGCGGCCGCGACGATCTCGCCGTCGATCAGCAGCGCGGCTGACGGATCATGATTGAGCGCACCGGACAATCCGAGAATGATCACGAGGGCTGCCGCCTGGGGGAAGCCGCTACTATAGATCCCGCACCGACACGGGGAAAACTCAGCGCCGGGCCGCTGCCGGCACGCCGGGTCCCGGCAGCGGCAGTCCCGCCTCGCGCAGGGCAGCATCGAATCCCGCGCGGGTCGACCCGTCGGCGGGCCAGTTGGCGAGAAACCGCTGCAGGTCGCGCATCAGACCCCGGCCCGAATCCTCCGCCATCGCGTCCAGGTCGATGCACAGCACCTGCTCGCCATCCACCAGGAAGTTGCTGGCCTTGCCGTCGCCGTGGCGCAGGCCCGCCCGCGCCAGATCGCCGAACAGCGCAGCGCAGCTCGTCATCAAGCGCGCGACCACAGCGGGTGCCGCGGCCGCCACCGCACCGGCGAGATCCAGATCGCCGCGATCTTCCATCACCAGGTAGGCCACGCCGCGCAGCGGACCGAAGCGCCGTTCGAGCAACGCCACGGGGCGCGCCGTGGCAATACCCAGAAAGTGCAGCCGCTGCCCGTTGCACCAGGCGAGGCGGAAGCGGGAACGGGGTTTGAGCGCCCGCCGCAGACGGTGAACCGGACCCTTGACGTTGTAGCGCTTGACCACGTAGCGGCGCGTGCCGAAGGCGGCGCGCAGCACGGTCGCGCTGTTGCCGGCCTTGACGACCTCGGCACTCGCGAGCGCTGCTTCCGGATCGGCGGCGAACCGATGCAGCGCCGGATCGAGGCATTCGCGCATACAGACGAAGAAGTGTCGCAGGTCCTGTTCGCAATGATACTCGGTGCAGTCGCGTTGAGCCTTGCGCAGGTAGTGCCGCACTCGCAGCCGCCGCTGCCGCCGCGTGGCCTGCAGCAGCGCCTGCGGCGCAACCGGGAAGAGGCCACGCTCGTCGCGATAGCACCGCAGGATCTGCTCGAGGTGGTCATCGAAACGGGGCGGACACTGCGCGCACAGCACGCCGAGGTCGCGCAGGCTCGCGGCAACCGACAGGCCGCGTCCGGCGCCGGCGCGCACGCCGTCTCCGTCTATCAGGTGCACCGTGCCGTCCACCGCACACAGGAAGTTGTCCAGGTGCAGATCGCGCTGCCGCGCGCCTGCCCTGTGCAGCCGCGCCAGCTGCCGTGCAGCCGCGCAGATATCCGCCGGCGCGTCCGTCAGCGCCCTGACCCCCTCGAGATACGTGAACAGCAAAGCATGACAGGCGCCGTCGGACAGCGTGGCCAGCAGCTGCGGCGTCGCGGTTCCCGCCGCCGCAAGGACGAGAACGCCGCGTCGTTCGCGCAGGCAGTAGTGACGGGCACGGCGGCCGACGAACAGCTTGAGCAGCACGGTCCGATCACCGAGCCGTGCCTGCGCCACGAGACGGCGTCCCGGCAGGTAGCGCAGCATACGCTCCACCCGGAGCCGCACGTCGGCCTCGAGCGCACCCGCGGCGCCGGCATCGCGATTGTCCAGGTGCAGCTCGAACGGTACCGGCAGCGCGCGCCCGGCGCGGGCAACCTCTGCGGCTCCGAGCACTGGCAGCGCCTGCGGTACCTGCCCGCTGACGCCGCTCATCCGGCGTCCGGATCGAAGCGCCCGCGCACGAGCCCTTTGCGCACGCCTTTGCGATACAGGCGCAGCGCGCGCCGATGCACCGCCGCCCAGAATCGCGCCTCCCGCGCCATGACCTCAGGGAGCGGCGCGCCGCGATAGGTACGCACGAAGCGCAGCCAGGTGCGGCGGCCGAGGGGCAGGTCCAGGCACGAGTACAGCAGCGCCGCCAGATCGCGCTCGAGCCAGCGCCGCGGAATGTGCCGATGCAGCTGCGCCCGGTGCAGGTCCAGCACTGCCAGTCGCGCGTCGCCATCGCGCCAGGCGTCGCGATCGAGCAGCAGGTGACAGATGTAGAAATCGCGGTGCACGACACCGGCTCCATGCATGGCGCGTGCGAACCTGGCGACGGCCATCACCAGGCGCCGTTTCTCGATGGCTGTGGGCGGCGCCGCATCCCAGCCCAGGGCAACGTCCTCGAGACTGTCGCAACCACTGAGCTCGTCGCAGATCACGAACGACAGGCGCGTCGCCGGATCGAGCCCGCGCTCGCCGAACGCGGCAACGGTGGGCGCCGCGACACCCTGCTCGGCCAGGTGTCGGCAGGCCAGATACTCGTTGCGCGCCCCGATCACGGGTCGGCGCAGCGTCAGCAGATTCTTGAAGATCTCCGTCCAGCCCACGCCGAAGTGAATCTTGGCGAAGTAGGCGCGTCCTGCCGCTTCGAAGCGCAGCGTGCGGCGGCGCGCAACCGCACGGTACAGCTCACCGCGCAGACCCGCGACACGCTCGAACGGATCGTCCCCGCGCCAGGCCGCCGCCAGATCGTCACGCAGATAGAGCCGGGCCACGCAGGCGCTCCTCGATGAGATCCGCGGCCCGTTCAGCCATACCGTAGATGTCGGCCTCGCGGCCGAAGCGAACACCGTTGGCAGACCAGGCGGCCCGCTGCGCATCGTCCTCGAGCGCCCGGCGCAGCGCCTCGTTCAATGCCGCCTGCGAAAACGGGCTGGCCACGAGCGCGCCTGCCCCGGATTCCAGAACGTAGGGCGCGAAGCCGCAGACGTCCGTCGCCAGCACGGGCAATCCGGCGATGATGGCCTCGAGCAGCACGATGCCGCCACTCTCGCTGTATGCCGGGTGCAGCAGAAGGTCGCCGCCCTGCAGAAACCGGGGGATGTCGTCGCGCCCGGCGAAAATCCGCACCCGCGGACCGATGCCCAGCTGCTCCGCCATGGCGATGAACTGGCGCGGCTTGTCCTGGCCGATGACAAACAGACGCACGCGCTCGCGCAGCCCGTCCGGCAGCGCCGCAACGGCCAGCAGGGCCCGGTCCAGACCCTTGGTGACGAAGCCGGATCCGATCAGCAGTACCAGCAGCTCGTGGTCGCCGACCGCGAACTCGCGCCGCAGCGCCCTGCGGACCGCGGCTGCATCCGTGCCGCGCTGGCGGTCACGATCGACGCCCGCGGGGAGCACGCTGAATCGATGCGCCGGCGTGCCGTAGCAGCGCTGAAACGGTTCCCGCTGCCGGGGCGTGATGAGCAGTACCCGCGTATCCGCCTGAGGATCGAAGACCTGCCGCTCGAAGCGCGAAAACAGGCGATAGCGCCGGGTAAGACGATACAGCGGTGCACGCCGTGCACGGGCGCGATCGGCAAAGCAGGGATCGGCCGCATAGTAGACGTCGAGGCCCGGCAGCTTGTTGAAGCCGACCATGCAGGCAGCCGGACGCCACGCGAGATCATCGGCCAGACGCGCCGCGAAGCGTCGGTAGCGGGCGTGATTGGCAAACCCTGCAACCCGCAGCACCACGATCTCGAACCCCTCGGGCCGTTCGCCCTGCCAGCTGAGGGTGTACACGCGGATGTGATAGCCGCGCGCCTGGCAGGCCAGGGCGACGTTCAGGAAGTCGCGCTGCTGACCGCCGTAGGGGAAATACTTGAAGATCGCAAATGCAATCACGCGGTGTCGCCGCGCCGCGATGGCTTCCAGCTTGTCCACCGCGGCCGGCGCGAGCCGGTAGAGATTGGGGTCGTCCGCCCGCCGCAATCCGTTGCGACGCCAGTCGTCGCGGCGTTGCGACGTCAGCAGCGCCACCAGCTGCGCATTGAAACGTTCCTGACTGAACGGCAGCGGTGCGATCAGCCCCGCGTCCGCGGCCTCCAGATAGTGCGCATAGCCGCAGTTGGCCGTGACCAGCGCCGGCAGCCCGGCGATCATCGCCTCGAGGATCACCATGCCGGCATTCTCGTCGTAGGCAGGCAGCACCAGCGCATCGGCGGCGAACAGAAACCGCGGCACGTCGTCACGCCCGGGAAAGAACCGGACCCGGGCTGCGATGCCGAGACGTGCGGCCATACGCCGGAACGGTTCGGCATTGTCGTGGCCGATCACGAACAGCCTGGTACGCTGCGCGAGCGCGCCCGGCAGCCCTTGTACCGCCAGCAGGGCGCGGTCGAGGCCTTTCTTGATGAAACCGGAGCCGACGAACAGCACCAGCAGCTCGTCGTCGCCGACGGCAAACTCCTCGCGCAGCGCGCGCCGAACCCCGGCGGCATCGGCAGGCCGCCGGCGATCGCGGTCGATGCCCGGCGGCAGGGCGTGAAAGCGCCGCGGCGGGGTATCGTAGTGCTTGCGGAACAGTGGCGTCTGCCCGTCCGAAATCGTCAGGATCTCGGTGTTCACGGAACGGTCGAACACCGCGCGCTCGAAGCGCGCGAAGTGCCGGTAGCGCGGCAGCAGCCGGTACCACGCGCCGCGCTGAGTGCGCGCCTTTTCCTCGTAGCAGGAGTCACCGGCATAGTAGACGTCGAGACCGGGCATCTTGTTCAGCCCGACCAGCAGATCGACGGGATGATGCCGCACGTGATCGAGCACCCAGACCGCAAAGCGCTCGTAGAGTCGATGGTTGGTGAGTGCCGACACGGGTGCCTGCAGCACTTCCAGATCGGCTGGCAGCGGCGCGTTCCAGCGCACCACGTAGACCCTTATGTCGTGGCCGCGGTTGAGCGCCTCGCGTGCGATCTTCATGAGATCGCGCTGAATCCCGCCATGCGGAAAGTACTTAAACAGGCAGAACGCGATGCGCACGCATCAGCTCCTCGGCGCACTGCCAGACTTGTTCGGGCGGCAACGTCGCGTAGCACGCCGGCGCCACCACATGCCCGTCCCAGCGCTGCGCGGGACCGCGATAGGTGCAGGTCCCGCGCAGACAGGGCGCGCACGGGAACTGCGCCTCCAGGTTGGCGATACCGCCGCCACGGCAGCCCGTGAGCCTGCCACTGGTCGCGCCGTACAGCACCACGCCCGGCACGCCCAGCGCTGCCGCCAGATGCGCCGGGCCCGAGTCCACGCCCACCACCAGGGCCGCGCGCGCGAGCGTGCTCATCAGCGCACCCAGCGAAACGCGCGGCAGCACCGCGGCACCGCTGGCCGCAGCGATGGCCTCGGCACGCTGCCGTTCCGCCCCATTCCCCCACGGCAGCAGCACCTCCAGCCCGGCGCCGCGCGCGCGCCGCGCCAGCGCGATCCAGAACGGCTCCGGCCAGTGCTTGCTGGCCCAGGTAGTTCCATGCAGCAGCAGGCAGGTGTTCCCCGCTGCCGTGGCTGTGGCTGTGGCTGTGGCTGTGGCTGTGGCTAGGCCGTAATCGACTTGCGCGTCCGCTGCGGGCGGTGGGTAACCCAGCGCCATGGCAAACAGCTGGCGCTGGCGGTCGATGGCATGCTGTGCGCGGGGTACCGAGAGACCCTGCGAGTAAAACAGCGCGCCGAGTGACTCCCGTGCCGATCCGCGATCGAATCCGGCACGCCGCGGCGCGCGCGCCAGCGCCGTCACCAGAGCGCTCTTGATGAGCCCCTGAGCGTCCAGCACCAGGTCGTAGCGGCGGTCCCGCAGACCATGCACGAACGCGCTCAGCTGCGCGCGATCCCGAACCAGCCGGCGGCGCCAGCGCCGCCAGGCGATGGGGATGACCTCGCTCACGCCCGGGTGCTGAGCCGGGATCTCGGCAAAGGCCTCTTCCACCACCCAGTCGAATCGGACGCCATGGCCGGCAGCGTCGGTTACCGCCGGCAACGCGTGCACCACGTCCCCCAGCGAACTCATCTTGACCAGCAGCACCCGGGTCACAACAGCGCCACCACGCGCTCCGGCGCCAGGTCCTGCAGGCAGCGCAGGTGACCGAGCGGACACTCGCGCTGAAAACAGGGGCTGCAATCGAGACCGAGGCGCAACACCCGGGCGTGTCGGCCCAGAGGCGGGGTGAAGTCCGCCGAGGTCGATCCGAACAGGGCGATCACGGGCAGATCCAGCGCGCAGGCTACGTGCATGAGCCCCGAATCGTTGCAGATCACCCGGGCGGCAGCGCTCAGGAGATCCACCGCGTCCTGCAGCCGGGTGCGGCCGGCCAGGTTCACGGCACCGCCGCCCGCCAGGGCGGCAATTCCGGCACAGAGATCCGCCTCAGCGGGTGATCCGATGAGCCAGACGGCCTGACCTGCATCGAGCGCGTGGCGAGCCACCGCCGCATAGTGAGACGCCGGCCAGCGTTTGGCCGGCCCGAACTCCGCACCCGGACACAGGGCCAGCACCGGGCGGCCGGCGCCGAGGCCGAGGGCCGCCCGCAGGCGCTCGCGGTTGTCCGGGTCGACGCGCAGGCGCGGCTGTGGGCAATCCGTCGGTTCCGCCGCGTCCGGCGGCAGGCCCAGGGCCACGAACCGCTGGATCATCAGCGGGTAGCGTTGCGCCTGCAGTGGGCGCCGGTCGTTCAGGACCCCGTAGCGGGACTCGCCATGCCAACCGGTGCGGCGCGGAATGCGCGCCCACCAGGGCACCAGCGCGGACTTGAAGCTGTTCGGCAGCACGATGGCCTGATCGTAGCCGATTGCGCGCAGCGCCCGGCCCTGCGCGCGGCGGCGCCCGAGGCCGAGCTCCCCATGAGCGATCGGGAACAGGTGGGTCCGATCGACGCCGGGCATTCGCGCCGCCAGCGGCGCGGTCGCCGGGGGAGCGAGCATGTCGATGCGCGAGCCTGGCGCGCGCGCGTGCAGAGTCTGCACCAGGCTGTGGGCCATGACCATGTCGCCCACCCAGGCAGGCGCCACGATCAGGATCTTGCGGGCTGAGGCGAAATCCTGCGCGTCAGCTTGGCTCATGAACCGGGGTGAGCCATTCCGGGAAGGCGCTGCGGCGACCTCGAACCTGATCGAAGTAGGTCGTCTGCAGGCGCTCGGTGATGGGGCCACGCCGGCCGCTGCCGATCACCCGGTGGTCGAGCTCACGGATGGGCAGCACTTCTGCGGCGGTGCCGGTGAAGAACGCCTCGTCGGCGATGTAGACCTCGTCGCGAGTGATGCGCCGCTCACGGATCGTCAGCCCCTGCTCCCGCGCCAGATGAAATATCGTGTTGCGCGTGATCCCGTCGAGGCACGAGGTCAGCTCGGGCGTATGCAGCACGCCGTCTTTGACCAGGAAGACGTTCTCACCGGTACCCTCGGCCACGTAGCCCTCGTTGTCGAGCAGCAATGCCTCGTCGCAGCCACTGTCCAGCGCCTCGTGCAGCGCCAGGATGGAGTTGATGTAGTTGCCGTTGGCCTTGGCTTTGCACATGGTGATGTTGACGTGGTGGCGCGTGTAGGAAGAGGTGCGCACCTTGATACCGCGCTCGCGCGCCTCGGGATCCATATAGTTGGGCCAGGGCCACGCAGCGACGCAGAGATTGACCGAGAGGTCCTTCGCGCGCAGGCCCATGGCCTCGGAGCCGAGGTACACCATGGGCCGCAGATAGCCTTCGGCGAGGCCGTTGGCGCGGAACACCTCGCGCTGCGCTTCGTTGACGACCGCCTTGTCGTAGGGAATTTTCAGGCCCAGGATGTGCGCCGAGTTGAACAGCCGATCGGTATGCTCGCGCAAGCGGAATATGCACGGGCCGCGCGGCGTGTCGTATGCCCGCACGCCTTCGAATACGCCAACGCCGTAGTGCAGAGTGTGAGTCAGCACGTGCACTTTGGCATCGCGCCAGGGCACCAGCTCGCCGTTGTGCCAGATCCAGCCATCGCGGTCTGCGAGATTCGTCTGCGTCATTCTCCGTTCTCGGCTTCTCTCAACTACTGCCGGTCACGCCGTCGAGCGACCCGCGATCTGATTGCGCCGTGCGCCTTCCATTTCTGCGCCATCTGCTCCGTCCGCCCTGCGGCAGGCGCGCCGTCACGGGTCACCGAAGAGCTCCCGCCAGGCGTCGCCCACCAGCTCGCGATGACTCGTCAGCACGCTGGCGGCACGTTCGCTGTCGGGCAGGTCGAGCACCGTGCGATGCCACTCGGTGCGCAGCGCGAGGTACGCCTCGCGCAGGCTCTGGGCGGTGCGCGCCGCGAGCAGTCCGAGCCTCTCGGCCGTCTCGAGAATGCGCACGTTGTCGGTGTAGGTCGTGAGCTCCGGGTGCTCGTGAGCGTGGGCCAGAACGAGATATTGCACCATAAATTCAATATCCACGATACCGCCGCTGCCCTGCTTGAGGTCCCCTTCGCCGCCGTGATGCTCAGCCATGCGCCGGCGCATGCCGGCGACTTGCGCACGCAGATCGGAGCGGTCGCGCGCCAGGCACAGAATCTCGCGGCGCACCGCGGCGAAGCGGGCGCCCAGCGCCGCATCACCAGCGACGACCCGGGCGCGCACCAGGGCCTGATGTTCCCAGACCCAGGCTTCGTTGAGCTGGTAGGCACGGAACGATTCCAGACTCGAAACCATGGTGCCGGCATTGCCCGAAGGGCGCAGGCGCATGTCCACCTCGTAGAGGGTACCGAGATAGGTGGGCACGGTGATGAAGTGCAGCAGGCGACGCACCAGGCGGTGCAGAAACTGCGCGGAGTCTCCCGGCAGATCATGCAGAAAGACCATGTCCAGGTCAGAGCCGGGGCCGAGCTCGATGCCGCCTAGCTTGCCGTAACCGACGATGACGAAGGGCCGCCCGGCCGCAAACTGCGGATAGCGCGCACTGTTCTCCCGCCACGCGAGGTCGAGCGTTTCCTCCAGCACCGCTTCGGCGAGAAACGTCAGGTAATCGCTCGCCTTCATGAGCGGCAGCGTGCCGCGCACTTCGGCCAGCGCCACGTTGAACACGTGGTGCTCCTTGAACTCCCGCAGCACGTCCAGCACCCGTTCCTGACCCTCCGGCTCGGCGGCCCGGATGCGTTCGTGCAGCTCGTCGCCCAGGGCGGCACGATCCGGCAGCGCGCTCAGGTGGCGCTCGTCCAGCAACGCGTCGAGAAAGGCGGGATGCCGCGCCAGCTCTTCGGCCAGCCAGCGGCTGCGTTGGGCAAGCTCCACGAAGTGACGCAGCGTGGTCGGGTTCTCCTGCAGCAGCGCCAGGTAGGCGGACCGGCGCAGCACCGCCTTGAGCACCGGAACCACCCGCGCCAGCGCGACGTCCGGCGCTACGCTGTCGCGCAGTTGCTCCAGCATTTGCGGCATCAGGCGATCCAGACGCTCGCGGCCCTCGGCGCCCACGGACGGACGGTCGCGGGCGGTTACCAGGTTCCCGAGCTGCTGCGCCGCCGCAGCCGTGTCGGCAAAACCGAAAGCCGCGAGCAGGGTTTGGTCCGCGGGCGTCTGCCACAGCTGCAGGCCCTCGCGGTCGGCAGTGCTCGCCTCGGCGACGACGGCACCGAACACGGCCGCGATGCCGGTGCGATGACCGTCCAGGGCCGCGGCGAACGCGGCGAAGTCGGCGAAGCCCAGCGAGCGCGCGAGCCGCGCTCGTGACAGCGCCTGAGCCGGCAGCTTCTGCGTCTGGCGGTCACCTTCCGCCTGCAGGCTGTGCTCGGCATCGCGCAGAAACCGGTAACCGCGTTCGAGCACCGAAGCATCGCCGGGCGACACGTGCCCGTTGTCCACCAGGCGCGGCAGTACCCGCAGCAATGCCGGTTCCTGCAGCTCCGGCTGGCGGCCGCCCCAGACCAGCTGCTGCACCTGCACCACGAATTCCACGTCGCGGATGCCACCCGGCCCGAGCTTGATGTCGTCGGCATCGTGACGTTCGGCAAGAATCCGAGCCTTCATCACCCGCAATGCGTCAATGGCCCCGAAGTCGAGATAGCGCCGGAACACGAACGGCCGCAGCGCGCGCAGCAGCTCGCCTCCGGCCGCCAGATCGCCTGCACAGGGGCGGGCCTTGATGAAGGCGTAACGCTCCCAGTCGCGGCCCTGACTGACGAAGTAATCTTCCATGGCATCGAAATGCATCGCCAGCGGGCCGCTGGCGCCGAACGGTCGCAGGCGCATGTCGACCCGGAACGCGAAGCCGTCCACGGTGACCGTGTCCAGCGCCTGAATCAGCAGCTGACCGAGGCGGACGAAGAACTGCTGGTTGGTCTTGCCGCGTGTCGTCTCGCCGCGCTCCGGATACGCGAAGATGAGATCCACGTCTGAAGAGAGGTTGAGCTCGCGCGCGCCGAGCTTGCCGAGCGCCAGAACCACCAGCTGCTGCGGCGCCCCGCTGTCCGCGCCCAACGGCACGCCGTCCCGTTCGCAGTGCCAGCCATAGACCACGTCCAGCGCGGCCTGGATGAGACCATCTGCGAGCATGGACAGCGCGGCCGTGGTTTCCTCCAACGGCGCTCTGGCAGCCAGATGACGCCAGACGATCCAGAGCTGAAAGCGGTTGCGGATCCGTCGCAGCAGCGCCTGCAGCGCGGCCATCTCCGTGGGTTGCGGGTCCCTCGATTGAGCGTCCTTCGCCGGGGCCAACTGTGCCTGCAGCTCCGCCTGCAGGTCCTCGGCGCCGGGCGCCCGCTGGAAGCGTCCGGAAGCGCGTGCCGCAAGCAGCCAGTCGGCGTGGCGCAGAGCGGCGCTCGCAGCGAATTCGCTCAGGGCGAAGACGTAACGCGCCTGGTCATCCAGGCCACTGCCCAGAGTCTCCGCCAGGCGCTCGGCCTGCGCACCGAGCGCGGGCTCGAGCTCCGGGCCCAGAGTGAAATCCACGGTGCTGCCGGGCGGTTCCATGACGCCGAGTATACGCTGCTACAGACCGGGTTCCGCCCGCGCGCCGCAACCGCCACGCGGCCGTCGCCTCCTCACGAGCCGTTCACGTTCTGCTGACGTTCCCGGCACAAGCCACACATTGTCCATGGTCCGGGCGACAGGGTTACATGGCGCCTCCGGAGCGCCCGTAGAACGACCCGAGGCAACGTCTTGCAACAGCTTTTCCGCCGGCGCGGTAGGGGTACCCGGCGCCGGGCTGCGGTTGTGCTTGCGCTGCTGCTCACGCCCCTGACCGCTGCCGCCGACATCGCCGAACCCGCTGCGCAACTGGCGCCTGACGACCAGCGCGAGGCGCTGGTGCTGCGCGCCCGCCAGGGCCAGAGCGCGGACGCCCTGGTCGGCCTCGACGCGCTGCTCGAGCGTTACCCGGAAGATCGGCAGCTGCGCATCGACGCGGCCGTGGTCGCGGCCTGGGCGGGCGCCGATGCGCATACCCTGGACCTGCTGCAACCCCTCGAGCGGGCCGGACTGCCCGAATACGCGCTGCGGCAGCTGTCCAGATCCGCGCGCAATCTGGGCCGCTGGGAACTGGCGCTGGCCGGCTACGAGGCCCTGATTGCGCGCGACCCGACCGAGCTGGACGCGCACCTCGGCTACCTGCTCAGCCTCGCCGACGCCGGCCGCTTCGATGCGGCACGCGCCGCCGTACCGGCCGCCGCGGCAGCGGCCGGTACGCCGTCGGAGCAGGCCCGGGTAGCCGCCGGCTGCGGCTACGTCGAGGAACGGGCGCGCCGCTTCACCGCTGCGCTCGGCTGCTACAACCGGGCGCTGGCGCTCGATCCGGACAACCGCGACGCGGCGCGGCGCCGCATCCTCGTCAGCTCTGCGCTGGGAGCGGCCGACGCGGCGCTGGCGCTGGCGCGCGCGCATCCCGATCTGCTCGACAGCGGCGAGCTGCTGCGCCTCGAGCTCGACGCCGTGGCCATGCAGATCCGCTGGGCAGAGCTTCCGCAAGCGCCTGCGCCGGACGGCAGATCTTCCAGCGCAGCCGAGCTGCCGGAGCTGCAGGCACGGCTCGCGGCGGCGCACCCGGAGCTCACGCGCGGGCTCGACACGCCGGCGGCCAGGGCTTTTCAGTTCGACCGCGTCGCAGCCCTGGTGGCAGCGTCGCGCATGGCGGAGGCAGTCGCGCTGTTCGAATCCCTCGAACAGGCTGCCAGTGCCGACCTCGAGATCCCCGACTACGCCTGGTCCGCGGCCGGCCGCGCCTATCTCTATCAGGAACAGCCCGAGCAGGCCGAGCGCTGCTTCCGGGCCGCGCTCGCGGCGCGCCCCGAATCGTTCGCGGCGAAGGTGGGATTGTTCTATGCCCTGTCGGATCAGAACCGCGCCCGGGACGCGAGCACGGTGGCGGACGAGCTGCTCGCCGCCGAACCGGCCTGGCTGCGTCCCACGCCCGGACTCTGGCGCGAGAATCCGGACTACGCCGAGGCCCGTCAGATCGCGGCCATGGAGCTGGCGTACCGGGACCGTTACGGCGCGGCGCTCTCCGAGCTCGACGAGATGCTGGCGATCGCGCCCGCCGACTCAGGTACCCGGATCGCGCGCGCCCAGGTGCTGAACTGGCGCGGCTGGCACGGACGTGCCGCAACGGAGCTGGCCATCGCCGCGCTCGCCGATCCCGGCAACCCGCGCGCCGCGATTGTGGGCGCCAACGTCGCCCTGGATGCGCAGCGCTACGACAGGGCCGAATCGCTGCTTGCGCAGGCGCTGGCCACAGCGCCCCTGGACAAGGCGACGCAGGAGCTCGAACAGCGCTGGCAGCTGCACAACTCACCCGAGCTGGTACTCGAGGCTCAGGCGGAGCGTGCCGCAGGCAGCGCCTTCAGCGGCGACAGCTGGCGCAGCGACGCGCGCTACCTGTCCGCGCCCGTGCGCCGCCACTATCGGGTCTACGCCCACGACCTGATCCGCACCGGCGAGTTCATCGAGGGCAGCGCACGCGACCACCGGCTGGGCGTCGGTCTGGAATATCGCGGCCACGCCATCACGACCCGCGGCGAGCTCTATCGCGGCCTGGAGCAGAATGACGAGACCGGCGCCGCGATCAGCCTCGACTGGCGCCTGGGCGACCATCTGACGGTCGCAGCCGGCGCCGCTGCGAACAGCGTCGAGGTGCCGCTGCGAGCCCTTCGCGCCGGGATCTCCGGCGACAGCGCCGACGTCTCCGTCAGCTACCGCTGGAACGAAGCGCGCGCCGCGGGCGCGCGCATGTCGATGGTCGAGTTCGACGACGACAACAGGCGCACGGCACTCGGCGTCGACTATCAGTGGCGCGTCGTCAACGCGCCGCGCCACAAGCTGCTGGCCGACGTGAGCGGCTACGCCAGCCGCAACAGCAGCGACGACCGGCCCTATTTCAACCCCGAACGTGACGCCAGCATCAGCCTGGGGCTCACCCACGAGTGGCGTCTCTGGCGCCGTTACGATCACGGCCTGACCCAGCGCGCGGGCATCGAGGCCGGCAACTACTGGCAGCGGGACTTCGGCAGCGGCATCGTTTGGACCCTGCGCGTGGAGCAGGCGTGGTCGCTCGGCGCGCGCTGGGAGCTGAGCTACGGGGCCAGCAGCGGCGGCCGGCTCTACGATGGTGACCGCGAGCACGCCCATTCCCTGTACCTCGGCCTCAGGGGACGGCTGTGAGCCGCCGGCCGACAAGCGCAGATCGGTTCGCCCGGGCGAGTGGCGCGGTGCTGTTGCTGCTGGCCAGCGTCGCGCTACCGGCCGAGCGGCCCGAGCTGCTGGCGCTGTGCTACCACGATGTCGTACCTACCACCCTCGCCGCGCAGGCCGATCCCAACGCGGTCACGGTGGACAGCCTGGTGCAGCAGTTCGCCTGGCTGCGTGAGCGCGGCTATCAGCCCGTGAGCCTGGACGCGTGGCGCGGCGATCCGGCCCGGTTGCCGGCAAAGCCCGTGCTCCTCACCTTCGACGACGGCTACGCCAGCTTCTACGAACGGGTGCTGCCGCTGTTGCAGCTGTTCGGCTACCCGGCCGTGCTGGCGCCGGTGACGCGCTGGATCGACACCCCCGAGGGCGCCACCGTGGACTACGGAGGCGAGCCCGCCCCCAGAGAGCGATTTCTGACCTGGGCCCAGATCCGGGAGATCGCGGGCTCCGGTCTGGTGGAGATCGCCAGCCACAGCCACGACCTGCATCGTGGCCTGCCTGCCAATCCTCAGGGGAACCAGCAGCCCGCAGCAGTCACCCACGTCTACGACCGCGCTGGCGACCGCTACGAGTCCGACGCGGACCTGACGCAACGGGTCCACGACGACCTCGCCCGCAGCATCGAGCTGATAGCGCAGCACACCGGCACGCGTCCGCGCACCGTCGCCTGGCCCTACGGCCGCTACACTGCCGCAACCGTTGCCGCCGCGCGCAGCCTCGGTCTCGATACGGCGCTGACGCTCGATCGGGCGTCGAATCCGGTGGGCAGCAGAACCATTCACCGGCTGCTGCTCGGCTCCGACATGACTCTGTTCGATTTCGCCATGGCGGTACAGCACCTGTATCCGCGAGCGCCCCTGCGTGCCGCACAGGTGGATCTCGACTACCTCTACGATGCCGATCCCGCACAGACCGAGCGCAACCTGGGTGCGCTGCTGGACCGCATCAAGGCCATGGGGCTCAACGCCGTGTTCCTGCAGGCGTTCGCCGACCCGGATGGCGACGGCGTGGCCGGGGCGCTGTATTTCCGCAACCGTCACCTGCCGATGCGCGCGGACCTCTTCAACCGCGCCGCCTGGCAGCTGCGTACGCGCGCCGGCGTGGCGGTCTTCGCCTGGATGCCGGTGCTGGCCTTCGCGCTCCCCGACCCGGAACGCAACGCCGCCCTCGCGGTGCGTGCCAGCGACGGTTCCGAGCGCGAGCGTCACCACCGGCTGTCGCCATTCGATCCCGAGGCGCGCCGCATCGTGCGCGAGATCTATCAGGATCTCGGTCGCGCTGGCGCGTTCGACGGCGTGCTGTTTCACGACGACGCTTACCTCAGCGACGGCGAGGATCGCAGCGCTGCGGCATTGGCCTACTACCGGGACGTCTGGCAGGTGGATGCCGACGCTCCTTCGCTGGCGCGCCGCAAGAGCCTGCTGCTGAGCGACCTCACCGGAGTACTCGCCGACGAGCTGCGTGCCTACCAGCCGGCCCTGAAGACCGCGCGCAATCTCTACGCGCGCGTGCTCATGGAGCCCGACAGCGAAGCCTGGTTCGCGCAGAACTTCGCCGATTTTCTGCAGCGCTACGACTACACGGCGGTCATGGCCATGCCGTATCTGGAACAGGCAGGCAATGCCGAGCGCTGGTTGCGGCGCCTGGTGGCGCGCGTGCAGCTGTACCCGGGAGCGATCGATCGCACCCTGTTCCAGGTGCAGACCGTGGACTGGCGCCGCGGCATGCCGATTCCCGCCGCCACCCTGGGCCACCAGCTCGAGCTGCTGATGGCCAGCGGCGCGCGCAACATCGGCTACTATCCGGACGACTTTGCAAGCGGACGACCGTCCGTGCAGCTGGTGCGCTCGCACCTGTCCGTGAACAGCTATCCGGCGCTGGCGGAGTAGGACCATGAGCGTCGAGCTGGGCTACCGGGTCCTGCAGGAATTCGCCCTCGTCTACCCGCTGTTCATGGCGTACCTGTGGATGGTGGGAGGCATCTATTACTACTTCCACTGGGAGCGCCGCGACGGCCGCCACGTCGACCAGCCGCCGCCGCTGGCGAGCAGTCCTGGCGTCTCGATCATCGTGCCCGCGCACAACGAATCCTTCGCCATCCACGAGACCATCGACTCGCTGCTGGCGCTCGACTACCCGGACTACGAAATCATCGTCGTCAACGACGGCTCCACGGACGATACCGCAGACATCATCGACACCTATGCTGCCCGCGGCGCCGTGCGGGCGCTGCATCTGGCCACCAATCAGGGCAAGGCTTCTGCGCTGCGCGTAGGAACGCTGGCGGCGCGCCACGAGTTTCTGGTCTGCATCGATGGCGATGCGATTCTGGATCGCCACGCGCTGCGCTGGATCATGCGTCATTTTCTGAGCGGCGCACGGGTAGGCGCCGTGACCGGCAACCCGCGCATTCGCACGCGCTCGACGCTGCTCGGCAAGATTCAGGTGGGCGAGTTCTCCTCCATCATCGGCCTGATCAAGCGCGCGCAGCGCATCTACGGTCGGATCTTCACCGTATCCGGGGTGGTGGCCGCGTTCCGCAAAAGCGCGCTCCACCAGGTGGGCTTCTGGGATCCGACGAAGCTCACCGACGACATCGACATCAGCTGGCGGCTGCAGATGGCGCACTGGGCGATCCGCTTCGAAAGCAACGCGCTGTGCTGGATTCTGATGCCGGAAACGCTGAAGGGCCTGTGGCGTCAGCGCCTGCGCTGGGCGCAGGGCGGGGTGGAGGTGATCATCGAGCACGCGCGCGGACTGCTACGCTGGCGGCGTCGACACATGTGGCCGGTGTTTGCCGAGTTCTGCATCAGTGTGCTGTGGTCCTACACCATGCTGTTCCTGGGCGCGAGCCTGCTGCTCGCACAACTGCTCGACGCCCCGGCCCTGCCACGGTTTTCCGACTGGCTGCCCAGCTGGGGCGGCGCCCTGATTGGTCTCACCTGCCTGGTGCAGTTCGCCGTCAGTCTCGTCATCGACAGCCGCTACGAGCGCGGGCTGTCGCGATTCTATTTCTGGATCATCTGGTACCCCGTAGCGTACTGGCTGATCAGCATTCTGACCACCATCGTCGCCGTGCCGAAGACGCTGCTGCGCAGCCGCAGCGCGCGCGGCGTCTGGCGCAGTCCTGATCGAGGAGAGCAGTTCGATGTCTGAGCTGGAACTCGATGCGCGCAACGTCGACGGCCCTTATCCGGGTGGATCCGATGCCGGCGATGCCGATGCGGATCACTCCATCACCGGTCGGCCCTCTCCCGCCGCGCCGCTGCGCGCGGGCGCCCGACCCGGCAATGCCGAGCGGCCGCCCGGGGCGGCGCTGGCCGGGCAGCGCCTGACCGGATCCGCGCAGCCGAGGCGCCGACCGCTGATCATCGAACGCCCGGACCTGCAGACCGCCGCACAGCGCTACGGCTACCTGAGCGTCACGTTTCTGGCCTGGTTCATGTGGCTGTATCTGGTGGTGCCGCTGTTGAGCCTGCTCGCCTGGGTCGCGGGCATCACGGTGCTCTACGAGGCCATGATTCAGAACCTGGCGACGGCGGATCTGCTGGCCATGCTGAAGGTATACGGCAGCGGCGCGGGTGCGCTGTCGCTGATCTATCTGACGTGGGCCATCACGTCGTACCTGCGCTGGCGCAACGTGCACCGCCGCCAGCCGGCCGCACCCGTGGACGACCAGCGGCTGGCCAGCTCCCATCATCTGACGCCCGCCGAGCTCCACGCCCTGCGCACGGCGTCGCGGCGGGTGCTGTCGGTGGAGCTGCTGGAGCGGATGTTCGCGGCCCCTCGCGCAGCCGACCGGCGGGTCAATCCGAAGTCGGCTGCCTGATCCCGGGGTCGCACCCGCGCGAGCGGCGCGTCGGAGCCGCGCCGGAGCCGCGCCGGAGCCGCGCTGATCAGTCCTGAACGATTGGGGCGACCCGCAGCACCTCGGCCACCGTGGTCAGCCCGGCCCCCACCTTCTGCGCGCCGGACAGACGCAGCGTGCGCATGCCTTCCTTCAGGGCGATCTGACGCACCTTGTCCACATCGGTGTCGTGGCTGATCACGCCCTTCACGGTGTCGCTGAGGGGCAGCAGCTCGTAGATGCCGATCCGGCCCAGGTAACCCGTGTCGCGACACTCCAGGCAACCGACGGGATAGGTGAAGTTCTTCGGCGGTCGCGCCTTGAACGGCCTGATGAGCAGGTCCCAGGCTTCCTTGTCCGCTGCCTCTTCGGCCTTGCAGTGTGGGCACAGCGTGCGCACCAGCCGCTGCGCCATGACGCCGAGCACGGTCGCTTTGATCATGTAGGCGGGCACGCCCAGATCGAGCAGCCGCGTAATGGCCGTGGGTGCGTCGTTGGTGTGCAGGGTGGAGATCACCAGGTGACCGGTCAGCGCGGCCTGGATGGCCATGTTGGCCGTCTCCAGGTCGCGGATCTCGCCGATCATGATGATGTCCGGATCCTGACGCAGCAGCGCGCGCACGCCGTTGGCAAAGCTGACGTCGATGTTGTGCTGCACCTGCATCTGGTTGAACGTCGGCTCCACCATCTCGATGGGATCTTCGATGGTGCAGACGTTCACCTCGGAGGTCGCCAACTGCTTGAGCGTGGAGTAGAGCGTGGTGGTCTTGCCAGAACCTGTGGGCCCGGTCACCAGGACGATACCGTTTGCTGCGTGGGTCATGGTCTGCCAGCGCTCGAAATCTCGCCCCACGAGACCCAGCTCGCTGAAGCTGCGCAACAGCACTTCCGGGTCGAACACCCGCATGACCATCTTCTCGCCGAACGCGGTGGGCAGCGTCGACAATCGCAGCTCGATCTCGTCGCCGTCCGGAGCCTTGGTCTTGATGCGCCCGTCCTGCGGGCGCCGCTTTTCGGCAACGTCCATGCGTCCGAGAATTTTCAGTCGGCTGATGACCGCGGCATTCACCGCCGACGGCAGCTCGTAGACGTGATGCAGCACGCCGTCGATGCGGAACCGGATCAGACTCTTCTCGCGCCGCGGCTCGATGTGGATGTCGCTGGCGCGCTGATCGAAGGCGTACTGCAGCAGCCAGTCGACGATGTTGACGATGTGCGCGTCATTCGCTTCGGGCGAGCGGCTCGAGCCAAGCTCCAGCATCTGCTCGAAGTTCGCGACACCGCTGACCTCCATGCCGGCTTCGCGGGCTTTGGCGACCGCCCGCGCGGTGGTGTAGAACTCGAGCATGTAGCGGCTGAGTTCCGCCGGGTTCGCCACCACGCGGCGGATGCGCCGGCCGCGCAGCGTCTGGGTGAGCATGCTCTCCCATTGATACATGTACGGCTGGCCGCTGGCGATCACCACCTGCTCGTCGCTCACGTCCACCGCCAGAATGTTGTGGCGCTGGGCAAACGCGTACGACATCACCTCGGTTACCGCGTTGACGTTGATCTTGAGGGGGTCTATGCGCAGGTAGGGTTGGCCGCTGCGATCGGACAACCACTGCGTCAGGGTATCCAGGTCGAGCTTGGCTCCCGGACGGTTGCGGTTCTCGTACTCGCGGCTGGCGATGATCTCCAGCGGGTGCTGGGTGAGCTCTTTCTTGGTGCGCGGGGCGATGAGGATGTCTTCCGCCTGGCGCTGACTCACGTAGCCTTCGCGCACCAGCTCGTCGAGCGCCAGCGGCAGATCGATGAGCCGCTCGCTGTGCTGGAGCCGGTCGGACAACGGTGTGGCATTGCCGCGGCCACCCGCCCGCAGCGGCTCGGCCGCGCCCGCCGGCGCACCGGTCGCCGACGCCGCCGAATCCGGTTCCGCCGCGTCGGCTGCGGCGAAGGCCGCCGTGCCGGACTGATCGTCGACAGGATGCTGCGACGCCTCCGGGCGAGGCGCCTCGTGCACGGCCTGCGGATCGGATACCGGCCCGGACGGGTCGCCGTCGAGCGGCCCTTTGGGAAGCGGATTGGCCACCTAAGTCCCTGATTTAGCCAAGTTTTGGCAGTTAACGGCAAGCGCACGCGATTTGCAACCGGGCACACCCCGGAACTATGACGGACTTCTCAGCGTCGCCCTGCGGTCCCGCGGCCGGAGCGCTGGTGTAGAATCGGGCGCCGCCGGCGATGGTCGCCGGGCTCAGGCATGGTGAGGAAACTCCTTCGTGGACACCCGCGGCTACGCCCGATGGTTCCGGGCTTCGACGCCATACATCAGCGCGCACCGTGGCCGGACGTTCGTCGTGTGGCTCGGCGGCGACGCGCTGGCGCACCCGAACCTGCCGGGCATCGTGCACGACCTGGCGCTGCTGCACGTGCTTGGCGCGCGCGTCGTGCTGGTTCACGGCGCGCGCGCGCAGATCGACGCTGCGCTGCCGGAATGCCGCTATCACGGCAACCGCCGGGTCACGGACCAGGACAGCCTCACCAAGGTGCTGGGGATCTACGGCCAGCTGCGAGCCAGCCTCGAGGCGCTGTTCTCTACCGGTTTGCCCACCAGCCCCCTGCACAACGCCGATATCGCCACCGTGACCGGCAACTTCGTCACGGCGCGGCCGATCGGCGTGCTCGACGGGGTCGATCACCTTTACACAGGCCAGGTGCGGGGCGTGCACAGCGGCCGCATCCGGGCAGCCCTGGAGTCACGCGCTCTGGTCCTGCTCTCGCCCATCGGCTACTCGCCGTCCGGTCAGGCCTTCAACCTTGCCTCGGACGAGCTCGCCGCCGAGGTGGCCCTGGCGCTCAAGGCCGACAAGCTGATCATGTTCGACCCCCACGGCTACGTGCGCGATGCCGAGGGCCGCAACCGCGCCAACCTCACCGCGGCCGAGCTGGATTCGCTGCTCGACTCTCCCGATACCGGCAACGCCGAAACCCTGCGTGCGATGCTGCGCGCCAGTCGCGGCGGCATCGACCGCTGTCACCTGGTGAGCTTCGAGGAGGACGGCGCGCTGCTCATGGAGCTGTTCACGGCTGCAGGCCACGGCACGCAGATCAGCGAGCAACCGCACAACGTGGTGCGCGCCGCGCGTGCCGAGGACGTCGCCGGAATCGTCGAGATCATCCGCCCGCTGGAAGAGGCCGGCGTGCTGGTCCGCCGAGATCGTGACCGCCTGGAGCAGGAGCTCGGCAACTTCCTGGTGGCGGAGCTGGACGGCATCGTGGTCGGCTGCTGCGCCGTGTACCCGGTGGAGCACAGTGCCGAGCTCGCCTGCGTCGCCGTGCATCCGAGCTTTCGCAACAGCGTTCAGCCGGGCATCGGTGCCCGCCTGCTCGCCGGCGCCGAGCAGCGCGCCCGGGAGCTGGGGGTGGCGAGCCTGTTTCTGCTCACGACCCAGGCCCGCGACTGGTTTCTCGAGCACGGCTTCGAAGACTCCGATCCGGCGGATCTGCCGGCGCCGAAGCGGGAGCTGTACAACTACCAGCGCAACTCCAAAGTGATGATCAAACAGCTAGGACACGACGATGACTGACAAGCGGCGCTACTCATCTCAGGTTGTGGACGGCGTGGCTCAGGCACCGAGCCGCGCCATGCTCTACGCCACCGGATTCAAAGAGCAGGACTTCAGCAAGCCGCAGATCGGCATCGCATCCACATGGAGCATGGTCACGCCCTGCAACATGCACATCAACGAGCTCGCCGACGCCGCCGCCATGGGCGCCGACGAGGCGGGCGGCAAGAGCGTGGTGTTCAACACCATCACCGTCTCCGACGGCATCTCCATGGGCACGCCCGGCATGCGCTACTCGCTGGTCTCACGCGAGGTGATTGCGGATTCCATCGAAACCGTGGTGGCCGCGGAGGGCTTCGACGGCTTCGTGGCCATCGGCGGCTGCGACAAGAACATGCCTGCCTGCGCCATGGCCATGGCCCGCCTCGACCGGCCGAGCGTGTTCGTGTACGGCGGCACCATCCTGCCCGGCAAGAGCCGCCGCGACATCGTGTCGGTGTTCGAAGCCGTCGGCGCCCACGCCGCCGGCAAGCTGTCCGACATCGAGCTCAAGGAGGTGGAAGCCACGGCCATACCCGGGCCCGGATCCTGCGGCGGCATGTACACGGCCAACACCATGGCCAGCGCCATCGAGGCGCTCGGCCTGTCGCTGCCCAACAGCTCCGCGCAGAACGCGGTGTCGCAGCAGAAGCGCACCGACAGCTACAACGCCGGCGCAGCCGTCTACCAGCTGATCGATCGGGGTATCCGGCCCAGCGACATTCTCTGCATCGAAGCGTTCGAGAACGCCATCACCACCGTCATCGCGCTGGAGGGTTCGACCAATGCGGTGCTGCACCTGCTGGCGATCGCCCATGCCGCCGGGGTGCCGCTCAGCATCGACGACTTCACCCGTGTCGGCCAGCGCGTGCCGGTGCTGGCCGACATGCGCCCGGCAGGGGAGTACAGCATGAGCGAGCTGATCGAGATCGGGGGCATCCAGCCGCTCATGAAGATGCTGCTGGCCGAAGGGTTGTTGCACGGCGGCTGCATGACCGTGACCGGCCGCACGCTCGCCGAAAACCTGGCCGAGGTCGCGCCCTATCCGGAGGGCCAGAAGATCATCCGGCCGTTCAGCAACCCCATCAAGAAGGATTCGCATCTGGTGGTTCTGTACGGCAACCTGGCTCCGCAAGGCGCGGTGGCCAAGATCACCGGCCACGAAGGACTGCGCTTTACCGGCACGGCGCGCTGCTTCCACGGCGAGGAGGCCGCCATGCAGGCCATTCTCGACGGCGCCATCAGCAAGGGTGACGTCGTCGTCGTGCGCTACGAAGGTCCCAAGGGCGGACCGGGTATGCGCGAGATGCTCTCGCCCACCAGCGCCATCAACGGCCGCGGGCTGTCCCAGGACGTGGCGCTGATCACCGACGGCCGCTTCTCCGGTGGGTCCCATGGCTTCGTGATCGGGCACATCACGCCGGAGGCCTACGAAGGCGGCCCCATCGCGCTGCTGGAAGACGGCGATGAGATCACCGTGGACGCCGAGCAGCGCGAGATCAACGTGGCGGTCAGCGATGCCGAGCTGGCCGCCCGCCGGGCGCGCTGGACAGCACCACCGCCCTACGCCACCCGGGGCATACTGGCCAAGTACGCGCGGCTGGTGACATCGGCCAGCGAAGGCGCGGTGACCGACAAGAATCTGGGCTGATCTGGCACGCCGGGCTGAGAGCGTCCTAAACTCAAGAGATCGAAACGCGTCGGCAGCGCCTCTGAGCATTTCATGGACGCCCATACCTGGCCAATTCTGATGCGGGTCGCCGCAGCGACCCTGGCATCCATCGTCGCCTCGGTGGCCATCACCCTGAGCGTCATCTACTACCTGACCGGCAGCCTCGCGGCCGCGCCCATGGCGGTGCTCATCGCCGTGCTGGTACCGGCACTGGTAGCGCCGCTGGGCAGCTACTTCCACATCGCCACCCTGTACCGGCTGCGTGAAGCCAACGACAAGCTGCGCGTGCTGTCCGAGACCGATCCGCTCACCGGTGCCCACAACCGGCGCCGCTTCATGGAGCATGCCGAGCAGCAGCTGGCACTGGCCCGGCGCTACTGCTACCCCACGAGCCTGCTGCTGCTGGATTTCGATTCCTTCAAGCGCGTCAACGACGAGCACGGTCACGCCATGGGTGATCGCGTGCTGGTGGAGATGACTGAAGTCATGCGCGGCGCGCTGCGGGAAACGGACAGCATTGCCCGCTTCGGCGGCGAAGAGTTCGTTCTGCTGCTGCCGCATACGGCCCGTGAAGGGGCGCTGGCAGTGGCCGAGCGCGTGCGCGGCGCCGTGCGTGAGCACGTGCTGAAGGGCGATACCGGCCCGGTCCAGATCACCGTGAGCATCGGCGGCGTGACCTGCGAGACCAGCGAGACGCCGCTCGGAAAGCTGCTGTCCCGGGCCGACCACCTGCTCTACGAGTGCAAGCGCGCCGGCCGCGATCGCTGCTTCGTGGAGGCGAAGGCGGGAGCCACCCCGCTGCCGATCCTGCAGCGCCAGGTGCCGCCGCGTTCGCAGAGCGACGACTCCCAGCCGCGCAATCCCTGAATCCCGCGTACCGCTGCCAGGTTGCCAAGCCGCGCCCACGATCGGCAGAGCGGGCGCACCGTGCTAGGGTGCCGCCCATGAACGAGTACCTCACGGCCCTGTGTCTCGGCGCCGCCGCCGGCGCCGTCGCGCTGGTGCCGCTGACCCTGCGCCGGGCGGCTCTGCCGACGATGGCCGCCACCTTTGCCCAGTGGCTGCTGCTCGGCCTGGCAATTCCGTTCGTCGAGTGGAGCCTGCCGCCGCTCTTGACCGGCCTGCTGTTCGGGGTGTCGGGCATGATTCCCCTGCTGTTTCTGTACGGACGCGGCGACCGTCAGGCGGTGGTGACCACGGTGCTCTACGGTGCCGGCCTGGGCACGGTGCTCGGGCTCACCGGTTCGCTTCTGATCGAGTGACCGGCGGGCTGCGCGACTCTCCCAGCGATGGCCTGGCGGCGACCGCTCGGGGTACATTCGCGGTCTGAGCCATCGGGCCCCGCACGGGCGACGAACTGCCAAACACCACTCCGCAGGAGAACTCATGAAACACGCTGCTCTGCTCGCCGCCACCATCGCGTTGAGTCTGACATTGTCCGGCTGCGCGCCGGAGGTAGGCTCCCCGCGCTGGTGCGAAAAGATGGAGGACAAGCCCAAGGGTGACTGGACAGCCAACGAAGCGGGCGAGTACGCGAAATCCTGCATCCTCGGCCTGCGCGACGAGCCCCAGCGGTAGCGTCGCCACTGTGGAACCGATGGCGCCCGCAAGCCTGCGCCCCTTCCAGGGCGATGACGAGGCGGCAGTGGCGTCGCTGTGGCACCGCAGCGGCCTGGACGCGTACCCGTACCTGCCCACCTGGCAGGCGTTTACCGCGCAGGAAGCAGCCCGGGTCCTCCACAGCGTCATCCTGCCGACCTGCGAGCTCTGGGTCGCGCAGCGTGACCGCTCGATCGTCGGCTATCTCGCGCTGCAGGGATCCTGCGTCGATCGCCTGTATGTGGACCCTCCGGCCCAGGGAACAGGCGTCGGCACGCTGCTGCTGCGACACGCCACGGCGCTGCGCCCGCAGGGACTCGAGCTGCACACCCACCAGCAGAACACCCGCGCCCGCGCGCTCTACGAGCAGCATGGTTTCGTAGCGGTCCGCTTTGGCGTGAGC
Organism: Pseudomonadales bacterium; assembly: GCA_041395905.1. Classification (GTDB taxonomy): domain Bacteria; phylum Pseudomonadota; class Gammaproteobacteria; order Pseudomonadales; family Azotimanducaceae; genus UBA7803. The sequence continues at coordinate 26,770 of JAWKZP010000015.1, read as the reverse complement.
CCACCGCCGGAGTCCGCGCCCGACGTCGAGTACCGCTGGCGTCCTGGCGCGCACCCACCGGGGCAGCCGGGTTGACGGGCATGCAGCACCCTGCTGACGGCAACGGCACCGGAGACTCCGTCGTTCAACCATTCTGGAGATCGCCCATGAGCCATAAGTCCGTCACCTGCGGGTGGCGCGCAGTCCTGGTGCTGGGCCTGTTGACGCTGTCGGCATGCGCCTCGGGATCCCGGGTGCAGGCGCTGGACGACGGCGCCTACCGGATCGAATGCTCGGGCGGCTACCACGACTGGTCCGGGTGCCTGAACGCCGCCCGTTCCACCTGCGGCGCGCGCGGCTTCGTCGAAGAGTCGCGCGTCTCCAATGAAGGCGCGGACGTCGGCACGCACGACTGGTCCACCGAAGGCTCCATCGTGACCCGGGTCATGGTGTTCCGGTGCGCGCAGTGATCGCTGGCGCCGGCGCGCGGCCGCGTCATGGTTGAGCTGCTCGGGGCGGCGCCGCAGTTCCTCGTCGCCGACCTCGACGCGGCATTGCGCTACTACCGCGACCGTCTTGGTTTCGATCAGCGCATCGATTATGCGGGCTTCTATGCCAGCGTCGCGCGCGGCGCGGCCGAGATTCATCTGAAATGCGCCGCTGCGCTGCCGGGTCACCGGGAGCACCGCCGCAGCAACCAGCATCTGGACGCGTTCATCGGTGTCACCGATCTGCGCACGCTCTACGAGGAGCTGCAGACACGCGGCGCTCGGATCATCACCGCTATCGAGGAACACCCCTGGGGCGCGAAGGACTTCTACGTGGAAGATCCGGACGGCTACATTCTCTGTTTCTCCGAGCGCGCATGAGGCATCTGCGCGCGCTTGCCTGCGGCGAACCGATCGCCGAGTATCGCGGCCTGATCTGCTGCGCGGTCGCACGCGGCTCGCGCGCTCTCGGGCACCGTCCCGATGCGTGCAGCGCTTCCGTAGCAGCTGCTGCTGGAGAGACGCTGACATGACCCCTGTGCAGTGGCGTGACGCCGACGCCGACGACTACGAGCTGCTGGTCCCATGGAACCTGCATCTGCAGGAAGACGAGGGCTCGGAGCCAATGCCGCTGGCCGAGATCGAAGCCAGAATGCGCCGCTGGCTCGCCGCCGACTACCGGGTGGTTGTGTTTCTGAGTGCCGGTCAGCGCGTGGGCTACGCCCTGTTCCGGCCCACGGACCCGGACCTGAAGGGCCCCAACGGCGTCTATCTGCGTCAGTTCTTCATCGCCCGCGAATGTCGCGGTGAAGGTCTCGGCCATGCGGCCTGGACGCTGCTGCACACAGAGGTGTTTCCCACCGGCCACAAGGTCGTGCTCGAGGCCCTGCGGAGCAACCCGGGCGCCAGGCGCTTCTGGGAGTCGCTGGGCTTCGAGGCCTACAGCACCACCTACGAGCTGCGGCCCCCCGGTTGAGCGCGCCGGGAACCCTATGCTGCACGCCGCTCTGCATCTGCTGATCCCAGCCGGTCTCGCCGGGGTGCTGTGGCCGGCGCGCTGGCTGCAGGCTACCCTGGTTCTGCTTTCGGGGCTGCTGATCGATGTCGACCATCTGCTGGCAGACCCGGTTTACGACCCCGGGCGCTGCAGCCTCGGTTTTCATCCACTGCACACGGCTCTGCCCATCGCCGCCTACGCGCTGCTGGGTGCTTTCCCACGTACCCGGCTGCTCGGTATCGGACTTCTGATCCACATCCTCCTGGATGCCGTGGACTGCAGGGTCAACACGGGGCTGTGGTACGCCCCATGATCAGCTACCAACGGTCAGGCTCAGCGGCGGTCGACGCGGCGCCTCAGGCTGCGGCACAACATTCAGCAAGGCGAGCGCTCTCATGATCCAGTACGTCATCAAAGTCGCCCTCACCGCCGTGCTCGTCGTGGCCGTCACGGAGATCGCCAAGCGCAGTCCGCTGTGGGCTTCGATCCTCGCATCGCTGCCGGTGACGTCGCTGCTGGCCTTCATCTGGCTGTACCTGGATACCGGCAGCGCGGTTAATGTCGCGGTGCTGGCGCGCGGCATCTTCTGGCTGGTGCTGCCGTCCCTGGTGCTGTTTCTGCTGCTGCCGGTTCTGCTCGGGTCGGGTTTGCCGTTCTGGCTGTCCCTGGGTGTGTCCTGCGCTGGAACCGTTGCGGCATACTTTTTCATGATCTGGCTGCTGCCGCGGTTCGGCATCAGCCTCTGAACCGGCGCCGGCAACGGTGGCAGACGTGCTTACGACCGGTTCAGCGCGCCCACCAGAACCAAAGGGAGAGCTCGATGCTGGCACTGCGCCCTACCTGCGAACATTGCGAGCGGCCGCTGCCGCCTGCCTCCACGGACGCGATGATCTGCTCGTTCGAGTGCACGTTCTGTCGCGACTGCGTGGAGACGCTGCTGCAGGGCGCCTGTCCGAACTGCGGAGGCGGCTTCGTGCCGCGTCCCATCCGGCCTGCCCGCGAGTGGGTGAAGGGTGTCAGCCTCGGCACATTTCCGGGCAGCACCGACCCTGTGCACCGGCCGGTGGACCGCGAACGTCACCGGGCGCTGCTCGAACGCGTAGGCGCGACGCCGGCGGCACAACGCTGAGGCACACCCTGACACAGGAAAGCCGATGAGCGCACACGACGACACCATCCGTTTGCGCCCGCTCACCCGGGCCGACACCACGACATTCCGAAACCTGCGGCTGCTAGCGCTGAAGGAATCGCCGACCGCGTTCGGCTCCCACTACGATGACGCCGTGGCCATGTCGCTCGAGGAGTTTGCCAGCCGCATCCGCGAGCAGCCGGACGACTTCCTGCTGGGCGCGTTCGCCGACGGCGGTCTCATCGGCATGGCCGGTTTCATGCGCGAAGGTGGCCGCAAGCAGGCGCACAAGGCCACCATCTGGGGCATGTACGTGCACCCTGCGCATCGCGGCGCTGGTCTCGGGCGGCGGCTGCTCGGCACGCTGATCGAGCACGCCCGGACGGTTACCGACATCGAGCAGATCCACCTGTCCGTCACCCGCGGCAACGAGGCTGCGACGAACCTGTATCTCAGCCTCGGCTTCAGCGTCTATGGCGTGGAGCCACGCGCCCTGCGGATCGACGGTGACTACCACGACGAAGCGCACATGGTGCTGCTGCTGGCCAACGACTGAACCGGACGGTCGCTGTTGGCGCGCGCCGGTGCGGTTTCTATCATGGCCGGCCGCGCGAGCGGCAGACCCGATCCCGCGCCGGGCACGAGGAGCAGTCAATCGATGGACTACCAGAGCACGCGAACCTATCTGCTGAGCAGACCGGATGCGGTCCAAGACTACCCGTTCGGGCCGGACGTGCTCGTTGCCAAGATCTGCGGACGCATGTTCGCGACGCTCGCATTCCAGGACGGCATAGCCCGCACCAACCTAAAGTGCGACCCGGAGGAGGCGCTCATGCTGCGTGACCTGTTCGACGCGGTAAGGCCTGGCTATCACATGAACAAGGCACACTGGAACACCGTGCTGCTGGACGGATCGATGCCGCGCGGCGAGATCGAGCGCATGATCGACCGCTCCTACGGTCTGGTGGTGCGCAAGCTGCCGAAAGCCCAGCGTACCGCGCTGGAGATCCGCCATGGCAGCGAGGCGCTGTACCGCTGACACACTGGATTTCATTCACACCACGACTGGAGACCGAACCCGCATGGATCTGAAGCTGCTACTCACCGTTTTCGGTACCGTGTTTCTCGCCGAGCTCGGCGACAAGACCCAGCTCGCCACATTGTTGTTTGCCGCCGATGCGAACACCAGCCGCTGGGTGGTCTTCTTCGGCGCCTCGCTGGCGCTGATTGCGACCAGCGCCATCGGCGTGCTGGCAGGCGGCTGGGTCGCGGAAATGGTCAACCCGCGCTATCTGTCCTACGGTGCAGGGATCGCGTTCATCGTGATCGGCATCTGGACCCTCTGGAGCGCCTGACCGGAGCGCACCCGACCGCTGGCGGCTGAGGCCGCCCGCAGCCGCCACTCACGTACGCTCCGGCGCGTGTACACTAGCCCATCGGTCCACCACGACAGCGCACCTCATGCAACGCGACGACATCAAGAAGACCCTCAGCAATCTGCACCAGGAGCTCGAACACGCTCCCGAGATCGACGAGGAGCTGCGCAGCCTGCTGCGTGAGGTGGACGACGACATCCACGAGCTGCTCGGCCGGCAAGCGCCGGAGGCGAGCGCCGTCGGCTCGCTGACCGAACGGGTGGACGCGCTGGCCGCGGATTTCGCCGCCCGGCACCCGGCCAGCGAACGCTTCTTCCGGGAGCTGATCGACGCTCTGGGACGCCTCGGCATCTGAACGCCGGAACCCTGGTGCTCCATGTCTGACCCGACCTGCGCGCTCGTGAACCAGCACATCGCGGCGATCCGCAAGGTGTGGTGGCCGTCGGACGGCGCGCCGGCTCAGATCGAGATCGAGACCAAACACGGACGCTTCGTCAGCTTTCACGTCGAGCCGGCGACCGGTCGCGTCGCCGCACGCCGCGGCCCGGCATGCCAGCCTGAGGATGCAGCCGAAGCACGCTGCTGGCAGGATCTGACCGAGACGCTGCCCTTCGCCTTCGACGGCCGGCCCCTGATCGTGACCGTCGCTGCCGAGGCCGGCGCCCAGGTCGTCACGCTTTCCTCAGGCGCACGTCTGTCGGTGTGCAGCGACGGCGGCGCCATCCTCGTTACCGGAGACTGAGATGCTGATTACCGCCCTGTACGCCGTTCCCCTCACGCTGCTGTTCGTTCTGCTCAGCGTGCGTACCATCCGTGTCCGGCGTCGCGCGGGTGTCGCGATCGGCAGCGGCGACTCCGGCGAGCTCGCCCGGGCCTCACGCGCCCACGGCAACTTCGCGGAGTACGTACCGCTAGCGCTCCTGCTGATGTACTTCCAGGAGGTACTGGCAGCGCCGTTCTGGTGGCTGCACGCGCTCGGCACGCTGCTGGTCGCCGGCCGCGTCGTGCACGCCTGGGGCATCAGCCGCGAGCCCGAGGACTACCGCTATCGCGTCACCGGCATGTCCGCAACCTTCACCGTGCTCGGCGTGTCGGCCCTCGCGATCGTGCTGCTGAGCCTGTGAGCAGATACGCTGACACCTCTGGTGCCCGCCGACCAAGCGTTCGGCCCCACCGCTGAGCCGAAAGGCTCGGCACCGGAGCAGGAGGGTCCATGGAGCCCCCTAAGTACGCATTGCCTGAGATCGAGCGACGCTGGCTCGTCGAGCCCACGCGCGCCCGACAGCTGCAGAGCGGGCCACGCAGACTGCTGACGGACCTGTATCTCGACCACGGGCGCCTGCGGTTGCGCACAGTCACCGAGCCGGACGGATCGCAGCGCTTCAAGCTGTGCAAGAAGTACCCGGCCACCGGCAGTGACTTCGGCGCAATCGCCAATCTGTACCTGAGCGCGACCGAGCACGCTCTGCTGGAGCACCTGCCTGGATGGCGCGTCGAGAAAGCCCGCTACACGCTCGGCATCGGCAGCATCGACCGCTACCAGAGCGACGACGAGACGCTGTTCGTCTATGAATGCGAGTTCGAAAGCGCTCAGGTTGCCAACGGCTTCACGGCGCCCGCGTTCATCAGCCGGGAGATCACCCGCGACGCCGACCTCAGCGGCGCCGCGCTGGCGCGCCGCTTCGGCCGCCATTCAGGGGGCGACGCGCCGACACCACCCTCCGAGGTGCAGCCACGCTCCGCGGCGAGGCAGCCGTCCGCGCTGGATCCCCCCTCGCCGTCCACGCCGGGCCTGGATTCCGGTCGGCGGCTCACCATGCGCGTACGGCCCGGCAGCTACTCGGTGCACCGGTTCGCACCCGGGCACGCGCCGCCGGCGCAGCTTCTGGCGCTGGACTTCGTCGCGGTGCTGCGCTCACCCACCGAGCTGTCGGTGGTCTGCGGGGCGCAGCATCAGCTGGCTGCAGATGCCAGCGAAACCGGCTGGGCCTGTCTGGAAGTTATCGGGCCCCTGCCGTTTCATCTGACCGGAATCTTGGCGAAAATCACCGCCGCACTGGCGACAGCCGGGATTCCCGTATTCGCGGTATCGAGCTACGACACCGACTACGTGCTGGTGCGGGAGCAACGGCTGGGCGCCGCGCTGGCAGCCCTGCGCAATGCACGCATCCAGATCGAGCATGAGGAATGAGAATCATGGAGAAAGTCACGGCCGCGCGCCTGGTAGGCGATGCCGAACCCGGTGTCATCGCGCTGCAGAAGTGGATCGACGCGGTGAACGCGCGCGAGGTCGAGGCCCTGGTGGCGATGTACGATTCAACCGCCCGGCTGCTGCCTACCTTCTCGCCGCATTTCATGAAGACCGCAGAGAGCATCCGCGCCTACTTCGAGGCGCTGGTGTCACGACCCAACGTCTCGGTGGAGCTGCATACCCACGCGGTGGTCGCCCAGCAGCTGGCCGAGACCGTCTACGGTGTCTCGGGCATGTACTCTTTCCGCTTCGAGGTCGACGAGGTTCTGCTGACGTTTCCGTCGCGATTCAGCTTCGTGATCGACACCTCGAAAGCCTCGCCCATAGTGCATCACCACTCCTCCCAGGTACCGCGAAACCTGAGCTGACCCGGTGGCGCCGATTCGGATCAACGAGGCCACGGCCGCGGACTACGCACGCCTGCTGGCGCTCAACGAAGCGGCGGTGCCTCACGTCAACTCGATTTCCGAGCAGACGCTGACGCGCCTGCACGAGCAGAGCCTCGGCTGTCGCGTGGCCCGTCGTGAGGGTCTGGCTCTCGGCTTTCTGCTCGCGCTGCCCGCGACGGCGCGCTACGAAAGTCTGAACTTCCGCTTCTTTCAGGCACGCTATTCCGATTTCACCTACATCGACCGGATCGTGGTGGCAGCAGATCAGCGCGGCGGGGGCATCGGCCGCGCGCTCTACCAGGATCTGATCGAGCACGTCCCGCCCGATATCCTGCGGCTGACCTGCGAGGTCAACCTGAGACCGCCGAACCCGGATTCGCTGCGTTTTCACCGGCTGCTCGGATTCGAGCAGGTTGCCGAGCAGGACACCGAAGGCGGCAGCAAGCGCGTCGCGCTGCTGGTTCGTGCTCTGGGCTCGGATTCCGCCTGACGCCTGCGCGCGCCGAGTCCGTGTGGACCACTCACGCGCGATGCCCGCAGCGCTCAGCGACGCGGCTTGTCGTTGGCCTCGTTGACCCGCAACGGACGCCCGCCCATGTCGTGGCCGTTCAGTTCCTCGAGCGCGCGTCTGGCACCTTGGTCGTCCATCTCGACGAAGCCGAAGCCGCGCGATCGGCCGGTTTCGCGGTCAGTGATGACTCGTGCCGAGATCACCTCGCCCGCACCCTGAAAGAGCTCCTTGAGCTCGTTGTCGGAAACGCTCCAGGGCAGGTTTCCCACGTACAGTTTCTTCATTTCAGGACCACTCGAATGACTTGCACGCAGCTCCGCGCTGAACAAAACGGCGTACAATGGTTGGCAGGACGAGCCGGCCGGCTCGGGAAGGCTTGAAACCGATCAACGAACGAAGCACTCAATTCTGCAGGTAACCGGGCGCGCGGGCCTTAACCTGCACCCGAGTATAGGTACCTGCCTGAGCGCTGAAAAGGGAGCCCGCACGTCATGAATCTGCAACCGTTCCACCTCGCCATCAAGGTGCGCGACCTCGCCGCGAGCCGCGCGTTCTATGGCGATCTGCTGGGCTGCAGCGAGGGACGCAGCGCCGCGACCTGGGTCGATTTCAATCTGTACGGCCATCAGCTCGTGTGCCATCTCGGTGCTGACGCCGGCGACGCCGGGCAGCCGCTGCATCACAACCCGGTAGACGGCAAGGACGTGCCGGTGCCGCACTTCGGTGTCGTGCTGGAGATGGGCGCCTGGCAGGCACTCGCCGACCGGCTGCGCGCGGCCGGCATCAACTTCGTGATCGAGCCCTACGTGCGCTTCGCCGGGCAGCCGGGCGAACAGGCCACCATGTTTTTCTACGATCCCAGCGGCAACGCGCTGGAGTTCAAAGCCTTCCGCGATATCGAGGGGCAGCTGTTCGCGACCTGACCGCTTCGGCAGTCACCCGGGCAACAGCCGCACGAGCACGGCGCGTGCCGTCGCCCGCGTCCACGGGCCGAGCGCGCGCGCCGCGGCGAGCCCGGTGAGGATACCCAGCAGGTCCACCATCAGGTCCTTGAGTTCGGCGCTCCGTTCCACTTCGAACATCTGCACCACCTCGATGGATGCTCCGTAACCGAGCATCCACAGGCCAGGCAGCCACCATCGTGGTGCCGGATGCGCCAGGCACAGCGCGAACGTCAGATAGGTGAACGCGAATCCATGCAGCACCACGTCGCTGATGCGGAACACCGCATCCGGCGGATGGGGCGCGAACGCCATGTAGGTGCAGATCGCGAGCGGCAACCAGAAACCGAGCAGCAGACAGGTGCGCAGCGCACGATCAGCCACAGCGATGCTCAGGCCGATTGCTCGTGCACGAAGTCCACGAGGAACTTCACGTTGTCCACCGGCGTCTCGGGGATGATGCCGTGCCCGAGGTTGAAGATGTGGCCGGGGCGTCCGGCCGCATCGTCGAGCACCTCGCGGGCCTGCGCGGCAACGCTGTTGCGATCGGCGCAGAGCACGATCGGATCCAGGTTGCCCTGCACGGCACGCACTCCGGTGGCATCCCAGGTGGCCGCCAGCGGCACCCGCCAGTCGAGCGCCAGCACGTCCGGCGCCGCACTGCAGGTGGCCTGCAGCAGATGACCGTTGCCGGTGCCGAAGTAGATCACGGGCACCAGGCCGCGCAGCGCATCCAGCAGGCCCTTCAGGTGCGGCAGCACGTAGCGGGTGAAATCGCGCACCGATAGACAGCCGACCCAGGTGTCGAACAGCTGCACGGCCTCCACGCCCGCCGCGATCTGCAGCTTCAGGTAGCTCGTCACCTGGGTGACCAGCTTGCTCATGAGCGTGTCCCACACCTCCGGATGCTGGTACATCAGCTTCTTCACGTGCACGTAGTTGCGCGATCCGCGACCTTCAACGGCATAGGACGCCAGGGTGAACGGTGCGCCGGCGAAACCGATGAGCGCGACGTCCCGGGGCAGCCCGCTCAGCACGTTGCGCACCGTCTGAGCGATGTAGGGCGTGGCCTCCTCGGCGGGCGCATTGCGCAACGCATCGACGTCGCGCGCGCTGCGTACCGGATTGTCGAACACCGGACCCTCTCCGGCTTTGTAGTCGAGGCGCAGACCCATCGGCACCAGCATCGGCAGCAGATCGGCGAACAGAATGGCCGCGTCGACCCCGAGAATCCGTTGCGCATCAAGCGTGGCCTGAGCCGCCATGTCCGGATTGGTGAAGAAATCCAGGCTCGGGGTGCTGCCCTTCAGTTGGTGATACTCCGGCATGTAGCGGCCGGCCTGGCGGTTCAGCCAGATGGGCGTGTAATCGGTGGACTCGCCTCGACAGGCCTGCAGGAACACCTTGTTCATCTAAATCTCTCGCGACGCCGGCGGGGAGGGCGCCGGCACCATAGCAGACGCACCGGCTGGGTCAACCAGACGGTAGGTGGCTACGCTGCCAAGGCCCTTCAGGGTTCGTCGGCAGGGTCCGGACAGCGGGAAGGCCGGACCCGCCAGGTTTGCCGTGGCAGCATCCATGAGCACCTGGCCCGGCTCGACCTCGGACTGCAGGCGGCTCGCCAGGTTGACCGGCGCACCGATCGTGGTGAACTCGAGACGCTGCTCATGACCCCAGTCGCCCAGCGTGCAGAATCCGCTGGCAACGCCCACCCGCACCTGCAGCGTGATCAGGTCGCCGCGCGCGTGCCAGCGCGCGCGCAGTCGCTGCAGCAGCAACGGCAGCTCCGCACACAGGGCCAGGCAGCCGCGGGCCGCCTCGCGCCGCGATACCCGCGCACCGAGCCCGAACGTCACCAGCGCGCCGTCGCCCATGAGTTTCGACAGCTCGCCCCGATGTCTCGCGAGTGCCGCCCCCAGGCCTTCCAGATAGTCGGCCAGGACGGCGCGCAGCTGCTCGGGCGGGGTGCGCGCCACCAGGTCGGTGAAACCCACGAGGTCAACGAAGCCGACAGTCAGCCAGCGCCGCTCCCAGGTCCCCTGCTGCGCATGCGCAGCGACCCGATCGCGCAGGCTCTGCGGGAGATATCGGGCCAGCCGGCGATTGCTGCGCTCGAGCTCCGCCGTGCGCTGCGCCAGCGCCCGACGCTGCTCGGTCATGACGCGAGCCTGGCGGAAGCACAGATCAGCCAGGGCCACGGCAAAGCCCAGCAGCAGCAGCGCGCTGGCAGCGTCTGCCCAGAGCGTGCTTTCGGCGCTGAGCCGAGGCGCGGCAAGCGCACCCAGCACCGCCCCGCTGCCGGCGCCGGCCAGCACCCCGGCCAGAAGCCCCAGGCCGCCGAGCGCGGCCGCGCCCAGCAGCAGCCCGCCGGCCGCCGCCAGCGCTGCCAGCGGCGGCACGCTCGCCCAGCCGAGCACCATGCCGGTGAACGCGGATTCGAGGAGATGCAGGACGACCAGCACCGGATGTCGTCCGGCGCGACGGCGAACAACGCCCGGCGGCGGCGCCCGCTCCGGCCGCCGCCGGACGAACTGATCGACCAGCCAGGGCCAGATCAGGCAGAAGCCCCAGCCGGTCAGCGCCTGGCCAGGCGTGCGTCCCGCCGGGATCGCCAGCAGACAGATGATCGCCAGCGCCCAGTAGCCACCGAAACGAAACGCCCTGGCGCGGCGCAGCGGGTCACGCTCATCCATGATGGAGAGTATCGGCGGCAGCGCGCTGGCCGGCTGCCGGTGATCGTCGCTGCATGCCGTAGGCGGAGGCGCGCCGGCGGCGCAATCCGGCGCCGGCCGACCTCAGCCGACGTCGCGCCCGAGCGTCGGGTCCTGATCAGCCTCGTAGTCCACCCCGTCGATGCCGAAACCGAAGATCTTCAGAAAGTCGGCCCGGAAGCCGTCGAGATCGGCCAGCGAATCCAGGTTCTCCGTGCTGACCAGGGGCCAGCGGCGGCGTACTTCACCCTGGATCTCATCGGACAGCTCGATGTCGTCCATGCGGATCCGGCCCACGTCATCCAGCCGCATCTCGCAGCCCTCGCAGAGCTGGGTGGCGAACATGCGGTGGATGTGATCGATGCACTCCTCATGTACGCCGGCATCTTTCATGACCCGAAACAGCAGCGAGGCGTAGAGAGGGACCACGGGAATGGCCGAGCTGGCCTGGGAAACGATGGCTTTGAGTACCGCCACGCGCGCATCGCCCTGCAGCCCCCCCAGCCGTTCGCGGATCGCCGCGGCGGCGCGATCCAGATCCTCCTTGGCCTTGCCGAGGGTTCCTTCCCAGTAGATCGGCCAGGTGAGCTCGGTGCCGATGTAGGTGAACGCCAGCGTGCGGAACCCGGGCGCCAGCACCCCGGCTTCTTCGAGCGCCTCGATCCAGAACTCCCAGTCCTCACCGCCCATCACCGCCACGGTGTTGGCGGTTTCTTCCTCGGTCGCCGGCTCAAGATCCACCTCGTGCACCACGCCCCGGTCGACGTTGAGCGTTTTGATGTGCAGTGCCCGCCCCAGCGGCTTGATGGCGGAACGGTGCAGCTCACCGGTACGCGGATGTTGACGCACCGGCGACGCCAGGCTGTAGACCAGCAGATCGATCTGCCCCAGGTCGGCCCTGATCGCGTCGATCACCTGCGCTTTCAGCGCGTCCGAGAACGCATCGCCATCGATGCTGCGGGCGTACAGGCCGGCAGCCCGGGCGGCCTCGTCGAAGGCGATGTTGTTGTACCAGCCGGCCGTCGCGGTACGGTTGTCCGCAGGCGGCTTCTCGAACGACACACCCAGGGTACCGGCCCCGCATCCGAACGCGGCGACGATGCGCGAGGCCAGCCCGTAGCCACCGGATGCGCCGAGCACCAGCGCGTTGCCGATGCGATTGGGGATCGGCCCCTGATCGCGCACGTACTCGATCTGCTGAGCAACGTTGGCCGCGCACCCCGCCGGATGGGCGGTGGTGCAGATGAACCCTCGGATTCTGGGCTTGACGATCATGCTGTGGTCCGACTCCCGGGAGAACGCGCAATGATACCCCGCGCTACCGCCCAGCGCATGGCGGCGCCGATGTCGATCACCCAGGGCCCGTCGCGGCGAATGGTCACATGCAGGGCGTGACCGGCTGGCACTTTGTGGTCGCGGTCGCCGTCCAGCGCGAGCACGCCTTCGCCGGCGAACGGCACCGCGACATCGAAAGCGACGCGGGTCACCGAGCGCACGCTGACCTCCTGGAACGAGCCGGGTGACAACGGCGCGCGAAAGCGCACGGGCGCATCCGGATCCTGGTCACGGGCGCCGCCGAGCTCCACCAGCAGACCGGCGTCATCGCGCTCGTCCACCACCTCGAGCAGGCCACCGATGGGCGACATGCCGATGGCATCCGGCTCGGCGCGGGTGAGCAGCAGCCGCTCGATCCGCCCCGCGTCGAACGGCAGCAGATTGCCGACGTGGTCGCGGCGCAGCAGCACCGCGTCGATCAGGCCCAGATCCTGAACCGGACCATGGCGGCCGACGCCACCGACATGCAGCACCTTGGCGCGCCGCGCCAGCGCCGGCTCCGTCAGCCTGCCGCTGGCCTGCAGGGCCGCGACCATGCCCGCGATGGTGGGCTCGGCCAGCACCGGAAAGACGTTGTTGGTGCCGGTGGACAGGGGAATCAGGTGCACGTCGGCGGCGCGCGCGCCCAGGGCGCGCACGATGGCGCGGTTGGTGCCGTCTCCGCCGAGCGAGATGAACGTGCGGCAGCCGGCCGCCAGAAACGCTTCTACCGCCAGCTCCGTATCGGCCGCGGTGTTGCTGATTTTCGGCTCCAGCACGTGCACGCGGGCTTTCAGGTTCATGTGCTCGAGGGCTGCCGAGGCGATGCGGAACGGTTCCCGCGTCACGAAGATGTCGGTGGCTCCGAGCGCGTCGGCCCCGGCGGCGGCGCGCGCGACGATGTCACGCTTCGCTTCGTGGGTCATGTTGGTCGCGCGCGCGGCCAGACGACGCACGTCCCGACCGGACATGGGATTGACACACAAGGCGACCGGTGCGGGCATGGTGGTGGTCATGGGTTTGCCTCCGCATTCTCAGGTGCAGTCTGCAGCGACACGCCGTTGGCGCCGTCGAGCACCAGCGCATCCAGGAACAGCGCGGTGGCGGCCGCGGCGTAGTCGCTGTTGGTCTTCTTGCGAAAGCCGTGGCCCTCGTCCCTCGCGAGCACGTACCAGACGGGGACGCCCCGCTCCCGAAGCGCCGCATAAATCTGCGCGCTCTCGCTGGCCGGTACCCGTGGATCATTGGCGCCCTGGAAGATCAGCAGCGGCCGCGCGATTCGGTGCACGCCGTTGAGCGGCGATATGCGTTCCAGAAACGCACGCATTTCCGGATCCCGCTCGTCGCCGTACTCCGCACGACGCAGGTCGCGACGGTAGTCTTCGGTGTTGTGCAGAAAGGTCACGAAGTTGCTGATCCCGAACCGCTCGATCCCACCCGCCAGCCGATCCGGGTAGCGCTCGAGCGCTGCCAGAACCATGTAGCCGCCGTAGGAGCCGCCGCTGACCACCACCCGCCGTGGATCCAGGTCGGGCTGCGCTTCGATCCAGTCCAGCAGCGCGCCGATGTCCGCCACCGAATCCTCGCGCAGGCGGCCGTCGTCCAGCTTCAGATAGGTCTTGCCGTAACCTGACGAGCCGCGCACGTTGGGCACCACCACCGCCATGCCCAGCTCGCGCACGTAGTACTGCAGCGCAGCCGAAAAGCGCGGGCGATACTGGCTTTCCGGCCCGCCGTGGATGCTCAGATACACGGGGTGCGGCCCGGGACCCGCCGGGCGATACACGAACGCGGGGATACGCCGCCGCCGGTCGCCGTCCAGATCGAAGGTGGGATACTCGATCAGCTCCGGCTCCACCATGTCGTCGGTGTTCAGTCCACCGACCTCGCTGCGGGTCCAGCGCGTCAGCGTACGGCCGCCGAGCTCCACGCTATATACGTCGTCGGGTGCGGTCGGACGGCCCAGGGTGAGCGCCACCCGATCTCCCCGGGCGTTGAACTTGAGCGCGCTCAGCACCCCGGCCGGCAGCTGCGGCAGCGCCAGCTGCCGCCGGTCAGGCAGGCGTACCACCGTCAACCGCGACAGCCCGTCCTCGTTGGTGGAGTACGCGAGGTACTCTCCATCCGCCGAGACGTCGAACAGCTCCACGTCCCAGGGGATCTCTGCGGTGAGCACTTCGATGGCGCCGCTGTCCAGGTCAAGAAAGTGCAGGCGCCGAAACTCGGCGCCGAGATCGGAGGTGAAGTACACGCCGCGACGGTCACGGGCATAGCGCGCCTGACCGATACCGGTCCTGATGTCGGCATCGAGCAACGGCGTCAGCGCGCCGGTGATCAGCGACAGCTCGTACAGGTACACCTCGTTGATGGAGACGTAGCGGCTCACCAGCAGCTGCTGGTCGTCGGGCGACCAGTCTTCGATGCCCCAGCCGGTGCCGCCCGCTTCCAGCACCGGCACGCGCCGTCCCGCCAGCGTCTGGGTGTGGATGTCCCAATCGCGGCCATTGCGCTCGGTGGTCACGTAGGCGAACCGGTCGGAGCGGTTCGACCAGACCACGTTGGTGTAGCGCGATCGGCCGTCGCTGAGCTGGCGCGAGCTCGAGGTCCCCAGGTCGAACCAGAACATCTGATAGAACTCGGAGCCCCCGGTATCCCGCAGATAGACGAAGCCGCCGATCCCGGGATCGGGCGGCACGAACGCCTCCGCCACCGGCTCGGCGAAAAACGTCAGCTGGTCACGGGCAGCGAGCGGTGTGCGCACCCGATGCAGTTGTTGCGTCTCGGCAAAGCGCGTCGCCACCAGCACGCCGTCGTCGAGCCAGCCCATCAGCAGCGCACTGCGCGCGTTTCGATAGCGCTGCACGCCTTCCACCAGCGCCGCCGGCAGGTCCGGCACCTGGTGCAGCACCAGGTTGCCGAGCTGCCGGGCCCGGGATTCGACCACCGCAGCGCTCTCAGCGTCGGCACCCGCGGCCGGCCGCCCGGCGCAGCCGGAAACCATCAGGATCATCGTCAGCGGGATCGCCAGCAGGATGGCCGGCAGGCCGGCGACGATGGGCACGGCGACGCGCATGCACTTTTCCCCCGTTGAAAGGCGGCCTAAGCTAGGCAAGCGCGCGCCCACAATCAAGCTGGTGCCAAGCTGGTGCCAAGCTGGTGCCCGAGCGGTGAGATGCTGGTAGCGACCACGGGCGCGCCCAGACACGATGAGGGCAGGCAGCATGAATCAGCCGGGCACGATCTGCGAACACCTTACGCCTGGCGGCTGGCCGTTCAGCACCGAGCTCGTCATCGACGAGCAGCTCGGCATGACCGACGGCATCGTCCGCTGCCTGCGCTGCGGCACCCACTATCTGCTCGAGATGCTCGACTGGCACGGCAACGAGCGCCTGTTCCGGGTCTCCGTGGTGGCGGCGGACGACGCGGTGCGTCTGCTGCACGACCTGACGCGCGGCAGCTGCGATCTGACGCGCGCGGGCGCCGAGGTGCGCAGCCTGCAGACGCAGACTTCGTTCAGCCCGTGGCTGCTGCGGGTGGACACCCGCGGGCCGCGCATCGGCGCGCTGCTGCCGGCGCCGGCCGACCGGCGCATGCCGGGAGCCAGCTGGCGCGACCTGCCCTGCGACGGCAGCTGGCTGGGCTACGCCGACGCAGCCGGGAGCCGCTCGAGCACAGAGATCCGAAACGGATAGGCGTGGCGGTCGTCCGCCGGGTGCTGCTCGCTGCGCACCGTGGCCCACACACTGCGGTCGAACTCGGGGAAGAAGGTGTCGCCGGCGACGTCCGCATCCACCTCGGTGACGTACAGTCGCGTCGCCCGCTCGAGGCCCGCCCGGTACAGCTCCGCGCCCCCGGCTATGAAGAACTCGTCGATTCCGTCCGCGGCGCACTGAGCCTCGGCCAGAGCGATGGCGGCGTCGAGATCAGCCGCCACGAGCACCCCTTCGGGGTGGTAGCGGGTATTGCGCGTGACCACGATGTTGGTGCGGCCCGGCAGCGGTCCGCTCATGGATTCGAAGGTTCTGCGGCCCATGATCACCGGGTGCCCTCGGGTGGTGACCATGAAGAACCGCATGTCTTTCGGCAGATGCCAGGGCAGGTCGTTGTCGCGCCCGATCACGCGGTTGCGCGACATGGCCCAGATCAGCGAAACGTGCACGCCGCCCTAGACCGCGATGGGGGCTTTGAGAGCGCCGTGACAGCGGTAGTTCTCGAGCGTGAAGTCATCGATGGTGAACGCGAAGATGTCCCGAACCTGCGGGTTCAAACGCATGGTCGGCAACGGCAGCGGCATGCGCGTGAGCTGCTCGTCCGCCTGCTCGAGGTGGTTCGCGTACAGATGCGCGTCGCCGAGGGTGTGCACGAAATCCCCCGGCTCCAGATCACACACCTGCGCGATCATCATGGTCAGCAGCGCGTAGGAGGCGATGTTGAACGGCACGCCGAGGAAAATGTCGGCACTGCGCTGATAGAGCTGACAGGACAGCCGCCCCTCGGCCACATAGAACTGAAACAGAGTGTGGCACGGTGGCAGCGCCATCCGGTCCACCTCCGCCACGTTCCAGGCACTGACGATGTGCCTGCGGCTGTACGGATTGGTGCGCAGATCTGCCACCACCCGGCTGATCTGGTCTATCGTGCTGCCGTCCGCCGCGGGCCAGGATCGCCACTGCGAGCCGTACACCGGCCCCAGCTCGCCGTTCTCGTCCGCCCACTCGTCCCAGATGTGCACGTCGTGGTCGAGCAGGTAACGGATGTTGGTGCTGCCCTGCAGAAACCACAGCAGCTCGTGGATGATGCCGCGCACGAACATCTTCTTCGTCGTGACCAGCGGAAACCCCTGCTGCAGCGGGAAGCGCATCTGATAGCCGAATATGCTGTAGGTGCCGGTACCGGTGCGATCGCCCCGGTAGACGCCATGCTCACGAACCTGCCGCATCAGGTCGAGGTACTGTTTCATAGTCCGCGCTGTTTCATGGTCCGAGCCGTTTCATGATCGGGGCCCGACGCGCTCGCGGGGCGACGCATGCTTCAGGGCCAGGAAGATCAGCAGAATACCAACGATCACCATGGGGAGCGAGAGCAGCTGGCCCATGGTGAGCCAGTGGAACGCGACGAACCCGATCTGGCTGTCCGGCAGGCGGAAGAACTCGGTGCAGAAACGCACCGTGCCGTAGCCGGCCAGGAACACGCCCGACACCAGCCCGAGCGGACGCGGCCGTGCAGACACCAGCCACACGAGCGAGAACAGCAGCACGCCCTCGGCGAAGGCCTGGTACAGGGGCGAGGGATGCCGCGCGAACGACTCCCAGGCGCCGGTGCAAAGCGGGTCGATGGCGCGGATCGAGTCGGCGGAGCAGGGGTACACGAGACCGAACACCGAATCGGTCGCGCGCCCCGGGAGCTCGGTGTTGGCGAAGTTGCCGAGCCTGCCGAAGCCGAGGCCCGGAGGCACGAGCGGCGCGACGAAGTCGCCTACCTGCAGAAAGCTGCGGCCCGTGGAGCGGCCGAACCACCAAAGACCCACAACGCAGCCCAGCAGGCCGCCATGAAACGACATGCCGCCTTCCCAGATGCGCAGCAGGTACAGCGGATCACGAAGCAGCTGCTCCATGCCGTAGAACAGCGCATAGCCGATACGGCCGCCCAGCACCGCGCCCACCGCGCCGTAGAAGACCAGGTCGGCCACCTCTTCGTGACGCCAGCCGCTGCCCGGGCGCGCCGCGCGCCGGGTACCCAGCCACCAGCAGGTAGCGAACGCCGCCAGGTAGGCGAGCCCGTACCAGCGGATCGCCAGGGGGCCGAGCGACACGATGATCGGATCGATGTCCGGATAATGGGGATGCTGCACGGGCGGTTTCCTCTCGCTGTCCTCTGGTACACTGCCGCCCGCATGTGCCTGGTGCTATTCGCCTACAGACCCGATTCGGAGCAGCCGCTGGTGGTGGCAGCGAACCGGGACGAATTCTACGCACGCCCCGCGCAGAGCGCACACCATTGGGAAGACCACCCGGACCTGCTCGCCGGGCGGGATCTTTCCGCTGGCGGCACCTGGCTCGGCGTCACCCGCAGCGGCCGCTTCGCCACCGTCACCAATTTCGCGGAGGAAGGCCCCTCGGAGGCCCCACTGTCGCGCGGCGCCCTGACCTCCGCATTTCTGCAGAGCGCCAGCAGCGCTCAGGACTTCGCGCGTCACCTGCACGGACTGCACTACCGCGGGTTCAACCTGCTGTTATGGGACGGCACGGAGCTGGTATACACGTCCAACCGCGGATTCACCGAGGTGCTGGCGCCCGGGATCTACGGTCTGGCCAACGCCGAGCTGGGCGCGAGCTGGCCCAAGGTAGTCAGCGGCCGGGCCGCGCTCGCCAGCGTCCTGGAGCCGCGGCCCTCCATCGACGCGCTGCTGCAGGTGCTGGGGGACCGCAGCGTCCCGGCGGACGACGAGCTGCCCCGGCGAGGGCGCCCGCTCGAGCTGGAGCGGCGGGTGGCGCCCCGCTTCATCGCCGGCGAAGATTACGGCACCCGCGCCAGCACGGCGCTGATCGTGCAGCGCGGGCGCATCGAGTTCGCCGAGCAGCTGTACGGTCCCCGGGGCGTACCGGGGGAGCGTGCGGAGTTCGCCTTCGCAACGGGGAGACAGGACGCATGAACACCAGCCTCGAGGGACACACTGCCCTGATCACCGGCGCCAGCCTGGGTATCGGGCTCGCCACCGCTCGTGCCTACTACCAGTCGGGCGCGCGCGTGGCCATTCTGGCGCGCCGCCAGGGGCCGATCGACGCTGCCTGTGAAGACATCGGTGCCGGGCGCGCCGCGGCGCCCGCGAGCGCCGCCATCGCCGGATTCGTCTGTGACGTGGCCGATGCCGGGCAGCTGGCGGACTATTTCGAGCGTGTCGAAGCTACGCTCGGCAAGGTAGACATCGTGGTCAACAACGCCGGGCGCGCGGCGGCGCAGCCGTTCGAGTCGGTCACGGATGCGGACTGGCAGGCCGACCTGGATCTGAAGCTGTTCGCCGCCATCCGTCTGGCTCGGCTCGCCTGGCCGTACATGAAGGCGCAACGCTGGGGTCGGATCATCAATCTGCTCAACGTGGCGGCGAAGACTCCCGGCGCCAACACCGCGCCCACCTCGGTCAGCCGCGCCGCGGGCATGGCACTCACCAAGGTGCTGGCCGGCGAAGGGGCGGGTCACAACATACTGGTGAATGCCATGCTGATCGGCTTCATCGAGAGCGACCAGATTCGGCGCCGCTACGAGGCGTCCGGCAGCAACCAGAGCCTGGAGGAATACATCGCCGCCCAGGGCGCCGGATTGCCAATGGGGCGGCTGGGACGAGCGGAGGAGGCCGCCAACCTGGCGCTGTTTCTCGCCAGCGAGGCAGCGTCCTACGTGACCGGCTGCGCCATCAACATGGACGGCGGCCTGTGCCGGGTCGTCTGAGACGTCCACCGGCAGCAGCCGCAGAGGAAGGACCGGCCGACGGCCGCTGACAGAGATCATTCCGGCGTCTCAGTGTGAGCCGCCGGCAACCCGGGGAGGGACGACATGGTCACGCGACGTGAATTTCTCGCTACCAGCGCGGTCGCAGCGGCAAGCGCGGCGGCCGGCGGCGGCTGCGCTGGGGGCATCTCGAGCCGCGCCGGCGCCGCGGACGCGGCCGTCGGCAACGAGATCTTCCAGCACGGTATCGCCAGCGGCGATCCGCTGGGCGATCGCGTGATTCTGTGGACACGCGTGAGCGCCGCCCCTGGCGCTCAGGTGCCTGTGCGCTGGCTGATCGCCAGCGACCCGGACCTGCGCCGGGTCGTCGATCAGGGGGTGGTGACCGCGCTGCCCGCGCGCGATCACACGGTCAAGGTGGACGCCCTCGGCCTCGAGCCGGGGCGCACCTACTACTATCGCTTCGAGGCGAGCGGCGAGATCAGCCCCATCGGCCGGACCCGCACCCTGCCGGAACGTACGGTGAGCCGTCTGCGCTTCGCCGTGGTCAGCTGCTCGAATCTGCCGTTCGGTTTCTTCAACGTCTACGCTCGCGTCGCCGAGCGCGCGGACCTCGATGCAGTGCTGCACCTCGGCGACTACCTGTACGAGTACGCACCCGGCGACTACGGCAACGGCGCGGAGTTCGACCGCGTGCATTTCCCGCCGCGGGAAATCGTCAGCCTCGACGACTATCGCGCCCGCCACGCCCAGTACAAGCGTGACCCGGATCTGCAGGAAGCGCATCGCCAGCACCCCTGGATCTGCATCTGGGACGACCACGAGAGCGCCAACAACAGCTGGCGCGACGGCGCCGAGAACCACAATCCCGAGCTCGGCGAAGGCGACTGGGCGACCCGCAAAGCCGCGGCCGTGCAGGCCTACCACGAATGGCTGCCGATTCGTGAGCAGCCGTCGGCCGGCGGACCGTTCATCTACCGAAGCTTCCGGTTCGGCGCGCTCGCGGATCTGATCCTGCTGGATACCCGGCTGCACGGCCGGACCCGCCAGCTCGCAGATCGTCACGACGCCGCGGGTCTCGCGGACCCGGCACGAACCATTCTCGGCCCGGACCAGCAGGCCTGGCTGGCGGAGCAGCTGCGACGCTCCAGCCGTGAGGGCAGCGGCTGGCGGCTGCTCGGCCAGCAGCTCATGTTCGGCCAGCTGGTCGACGACGAAGGCGTGCTGCTCAACACGGATCAGTGGGACGGCTACCCGGCTTCACGCGACACCGTGCTGGATCAGCTGGCAGCCGAGCGGATCGACGACCTGGTAGTGCTCACCGGCGACATTCACAGCGCGTGGGCGCTGGACATCGCCCGCGATCCCCTCGGTGCCGGCTACGACCCGGCAACCGGCCGCGGGTCGCTGGCCGTGGAGCTGGTGACCACCTCGGTCACCTCGCCCGGCCCCTGGGGCGACGCCGCAACGGCCGCCCAGCGCGAAGTCGCCATCGTTCGCGACCGCCCGCACATGCACTACGTGAACCTGCGTGAACACGGTTACCTGCTGCTCGATGTCGATGGCGAGCGCCTGCGCGGCGAGTTCTGGTTCGTCGACGACATCCGCTCACGGATCCCGGGCGAGCATCTCGGCGCTGCCTATGTGACGGAGCGCGGCGCCAATCACCTGGTCCGCGACAGCGTCTGAGTGACGGCGCGCGGCGCGCCGCTGCCGGGCAGGCGGCTCACGCGTGGTAGGACGGCACCACCCGGCCGAGGCCGATGCGGACCAGCTGGCTGCGCATGTACTGCTGCACCTCGGCGGCAGTGCTCATGCGCAGCACGCGCGCCAGCATGCGGCGTGCATCCGTGCGCTTGACGTTGCGCAGCACCCATTTCACCTTGGGCAGGTTGGTGGCGTTCATCGACAGCACGTAGTAGCCCATGGCCATGAGCAGCACGGCACCGACTGGCGTACCGGCCAGCTCGCCGCAGATGCCGATACCGATCCCTTCCCGGTGGGCGGCTCTGGCCACGTCGCGCAGTGCCTGCAGCACCGCCGGGTGGGTTTCCTGGTACAGCTCGGCCACCCGCGGGTTGTTGCGGTCGACGGCCAGCATGTACTGGGTGAGGTCGTTGGAGCCCACGGCCAGAAAGTCCACCCGGCGCGCCAGCTCGCGTGCCTGGTAGACGGCGGCGGGGACTTCCACCATCACGCCGACCTGGGGCTGCTTGACCTGAACGCCTTCCTCCAGCACTTCGATGTAGGCCCTGTGCACCAGCGCCTTGGCCTCCTCCACCTCGCTGATGCTCGAGATCATGGGCAGCATGATGCGCAGCTCGCCGCGCAGACCGGCGTTGGCCTTGATCATCGCCCGGGCCTGCACCATGAAGATCTCGGGGTGGTCCAGGGTTACCCGGATGCCGCGCCAGCCGAGAAAGGGGTTGTCCTCGATGATGGGAAAGTACGACAGCGCCTTGTCGCCGCCGATGTCGAGGCTGCGCATGGTCACGGGTTTCGGCTCGAACGCCACCATGTGCTCCCGGTACAGCAGGCGTTGCTCTTCCTCCGTCGGAAAGCGGTCCTTGGTCATGAACGGCACTTCGGTCCGGAACAGCCCGATGCCTTCGGCGCCCCGATCCAGCGACCGCGAGATGTCCCCGGTGAGGCCTATGTTCACCCACAGCTGCAGCCGATAACCATCGCGGGAAATGGCCGGCAGCTCCTTGAGCTCTTCGAGCTCCAGAGAGAACTCACGTTCCTCGGCGATGAGGGACTGGTAGCTGTCCGCCAGCTGGTTGGACGGGTTGAGGAACACCTCGCCGTAGTAGCCGTCGACGATCATCGACTGGCCTTCGAGATCGAGAATCTGCAGGTCCACGGCGCCCATCACCGCCGGCACGTCGAGCGCGCGGGCCAGAATGGCCACGTGCGAGCTGCCCGAGCCACGTACCGAGACGATGCCCTTGAGCCGGTCCGCGGGCACGTTGGCCAGCATCCCGGGGGTCACCTCGTCACCCACGAGAACCGTGTCCGGGGGGAAGTAGAGCTTGCGCTGCCGGATGTCCTGCAGGTATGCGAGCACGCGCAGCCCGAGATCGCGCACATCGGCGCCGCGCTCGCGCAGGTAGGGATCGTCCATGTCTTCGAAACGCCGGACGTGCTCGCGGATCACCTGCTTGAGGGCGCCCTGGGCCCACTGGCCGCGCCGCACCCGGTCGCGGAAATCGCCGGCCAGGGCGTTGTCGTCCAGCATGTGCAGGTAGGCGTCGAACAGCGCCAGCTCCTCCTGCGGCAGGCTCTGGGCGAAGTCCTCGCTGATGCGCCGGATATCCGCGCGCACGGCGGTGATTGCGCGATCCAGCACCTGCAGTTCGGTGGTGACGTCGTCGGTTTCGCGTTCCGGCACCGATTCCAGCGACGCCGCCGGCTGCATGACCACCGCGGTGCCGATGCAGATGCCCGGCGAGCCGGCAATTCCGCGGTACATGGCATCGGTGACGTGGGATTCCTGGCCCGCCGCGCGATCGAAAAGCTTCTTGATATCGCCGGTGGCCTCGGCGTGGGCGATGGCGGTGGCCAGCTGGGCGGCCAGGGTCACTAGAAACGCTTCCTCGCTCTCGTCGAACCTGCGTTTCTCGCGCTGCTGCACGATGAGCACGCCCAGCACCTGCCGGTGATGAATTACGGGCACGCCGAGAAAAGCGTTGAACGCCTCTTCGCCGATCTCGGGCATGAAGTGGAAGCGCGGGTGCGACGTGGCGTCGTCAAGGTTGAGCGGCTCGGCTCGCTCCGCAACCAGCGTCACCAACCCCTGCCCCAGACCCAGGGACAGCTTCCCCACCGCGGCCTTGTTCAGACCCTCGGTAGCCACGAACAGATAACGGTCGGCTTCCGGGCTGAGCAGGTAGATGGAGCAGACCTCGGTGCCCAGAGCGGCCTGCACTTCACGCACGATGATGTCCAGCGCATGCTGAAACGATGCGGCGGCAGCGACGTCCTGGACGATGCGGCGCAGGACGGTAAGCATCAGAGTTCGTCGGGCCGGCGATAAGGCAGGTGCGGGGCAAGCTCCTTGAGCGCACGGCGATAGACGTCGCGCTTGAAATCCACCACCTGCCGGACCGGGTACCAGTAGCTCACCCAGCGCCAGTAGTCGAACTCAGGCTTGTCGGACAGGTCCATCTGCACCTGCGCTTCGTCGTCCAGCAGTCGCAACAGGAACCACTTCTGCTTCTGGCCCTTGAAGCCGGGGGTTGAATTGTAGCGGCGCAGCCGCTTGGGCAGCCGATAGCGCAGCCAGCCGCGGGTGCGGGCGATGATCTCGACGCTCTGCGCACCGAGACCCACCTCCTCGTAGAGCTCGCGGAACAGTGCCTGCTCGACGGATTCGTCCGGCTGGATTCCACCCTGCGGAAACTGCCAGGCATCGCGTCCGCCCACGCGCCGCGCCCAGAGCACCTGGCCCCGGTCATTGGAGAGCACGATTCCGACGTTGGGCCGAAATCCGTCCGCGTCAACCACGCTGTGGATCCGATGAAACCTGCTTCGATTGAACCTCAATCCCGGAAAAAATACCAACCACCACCGCGTTCCGTGGCACGATAGCTGGCGTTCGAGCAGCAATCCCCGTCCATGAGCAACCGCCTGAGCCAGGAAACCAGCCCCTATCTCAAACAGCACGCCGGCAACCCGGTGGACTGGCACCCGTGGGACGACCAGGCGCTGACGCTGGCGCGCGCCGAGCAGAAACCCATTCTGCTGTCCATCGGCTACTCGTCCTGCCACTGGTGTCACGTCATGGCCCACGAATCGTTCGAGGACGCGGCCACCGCAGAAGTGATGAACCGGCACTTCGTGAACATCAAGGTGGACCGCGAGGAGCGGCCGGATCTGGATCGTGTCTATCAGCTGGCGCATCAGCTGCTCACGCGCCAGACCGGCGGCTGGCCGCTCACCATGTTTCTCGATCCGGACACGCTGCTGCCGTTCTTCGGCGGCACCTACTTTCCGCGCGCTCCCCGCTACCAGCTGCCCGGGTTCGTCGACCTGCTGCTGCGCATCAGGCAGATCTTCGACGAGCAGCGCGCCGAGCTCACCGGCCAGGGCGAGAAGATGCGTCGGATCCTTGCCGAGCTGGAACCCGGGGCCCCCGGGCCCGGTGAGCTCGGCGACGTCGAGCTGCTGACCCTCGCGCGCGATCAGCTGGCCGCGCAGTACGACCGCGCCGAAGGGGGCTTCGGCGAGGCGCCGAAGTTTCCCATGCCCAGCACCCTGGAGCGGCTGCTGCGGCACTGGGCGCGCGCGCGCGACGCCGGCGACGCGGATCGCGAGGCGCTGGAGATGGTGATGATCAGCCTGACGCGCATGGCACGCGGCGGAATCTTCGACCATCTGGGCGGCGGTTTCTGCCGCTATTCGGTGGACCGGAAATGGATGATTCCGCATTTCGAAAAGATGCTTTACGACAATGGCCAACTGCTCGCCCTGTACGCGGACGCGCTGAGCATCGGACCCGACGAGCTGTTCGAAACCGCCGTAGCGGACACGGCCGGCTGGCTGCTGCGCGAGATGCGCCATCCCGACGGTGGGTTCTTCGCCGCGCTCGACGCCGACTCCGAAGGCGAGGAAGGCCGCTACTACCTTTGGCGCCGAGATCAGGTGCGGCGCCTGCTGAGCGACGACGAATATCTGGTGGTGGAGACGCTGTACGGGCTGGACAAGCCCGCGAACTTCGAAGGCCGTTGGAACCTGCACCGCAACGACGCCTGGCGCTCGGTGGTGTCGCGCCTGTCGCTGGACCGGGATGCGGCGGATGCGCTGCTGGCCTCCGCACGCCAGAAGCTGCTCGCGGCCCGCCAAACCCGGATCGCGCCCGCACGCGACGACAAGATCCTTGCTGGATGGAACGGCCTTGCCATCAAGGGTCTGGCCCGCGCAGCCCGGGTTCTGGGGCGCTCGGAGTGGCTCGAGGCGGCGCAACACGCAGCGGACTTCGTGCGTGCTCAGCTCTGGCGCGACGGCGTCCTGCTCGCGACCTGGACCGAGGGCAGCCCGCGTTATCCGGCCTATCTGGACGACCACGCCTATCTGATGGACGGCCTGCTGGCGCTGCTGTCGGCGCGCTGGCGCGACGAGGACGCGCAAATGCTGCTGAATCTGGGCGACGCGCTGCTGGCACGGTTCCAGGATCGGGACCACGGCGGCTTCTTCTTCACCGCCCACGACGGGGAGGCGCTGATTCACCGCCCCAAGCCCACGGTGGACGAGGCGCTGCCACCGGGCAACGGCATCGCCGCCCAGGTTCTGGCCAGGGCCGGACACCTGTTCGGCCGGACCGATTATCTGGATGCCGCGAACCGAACGATCGTTTGGGCTCGCAGCAACATGGAGAAGTATCCGGCCGGACACTGCTCCCTGCTGTCTGCCCTGGAAGCCGAAATGGTCGGCCAGGAGCAGGTCGTGATTCGCGGTCCCGCCGCTGAGCTGGAGCCCTGGCTGGCGGCGGCCAGCACCGGCTACCGTCCGTGGCGCCAGGTTTACGCGATTCCGTACGAGGGCGCGAAGTTGATTCCTGCGTACCTTCCGAAGTTGGTAAGCGCTGACTTACGGCAACGCACGGTGGCCTATGTGTGCCGCGGCACCAGCTGCTCGCTGCCGATCGAATCCATTGCAGCTCTGCGAAGCACGCTCACCGGGTGACCGCCGCGGCCGGCCCGCTCTGCCAGGTGAGATTGAGCTCGCGTGCCGCTTTCACGTCGTCGAGCCGCCGCACCGGGAGCGTGTGCGGCGCGCTGCGCACCAGCTCCGGATCCGCCTCGGCCTCCGCCTGTATGGCCACCAGCGCGTCCACGAACGCGTCCAGCTCGGCACGAGTCTCGGTTTCCGTCGGCTCCACCAGAAAGCATTCGGGCACCAGCAACGGGAAGTAGGTTGTCGGCGAGTGGATGCCGTAGTCGAGCAGCCGCTTGGCGAAGTCCATGGCCGTCACCTCGAGCTGACGGGCCTGCTCGCTGAACGTGAGAATGAACTCATGCGTTGCCCGCCGGCCCGGGTATGCCAGACGGAAGCCGGCTTGCTCCAGGCGCCGGGCCAGGTAATTGGCGTTCAGCGTGGCGTAGTCGCCCACCCGGGTCATGCCGTCCCGTCCGAGCATGAGGGCATAGGCCAGCGCCCGCAGCAGGATCCCCGCGTTGCCCATGAACCCGGACAGCCGACCAATCGATTGCGGCAGGTCCCGCCGCGTCAGCCAGCGG
>JAWKZP010000014.1:0-153154 GCA_041395905.1 Pseudomonadales bacterium | reverse complement strand
GGCGGGGCCGGTGTACCTGTATCTGACGCTGTTCTGCATCGGGGCGTCGAGCATGCCCATCTATGCCCTGTGCATCGCAACCGCCAGCGACAATGCCGAGGTGTCGCTGATCCAGATTGCCAGCGGCATCCTCATCATGAACAGCCTCGGTTCCATCATCGGTCCGCTGGTGGTATCGCCGCTGATGGGCATTTTCGGCGGCCCCGGATTCTTCCTGTACACCATGGTCTGCTTCGCGCTGGCGACGTTGTGGGCGCTCTACCGGATCGCCATGGTCGAGCGACCGCGCGAGCATGAGCATCGTTTCGAGAACCTGCCCAAAACCACACCGGTGATCGCGGAGCTGTCGCAGGAAGCGCCGCTCACCGAGGCCGACTACCCGGCTGACGCTAAGTAGTACCCCGGATACTTTGCACCCAATGCCCGTGCCAGATTCTGCCGCTGAATCCTGAGCCTGGGGCAAGCGCGTGCCCGCAGCAGCACATCCCAACCGCGAGATCGCCGATGAGCTGCGCGAGATGAGCCGGCTGCTCGAAGCGCAGGGCGCGAATCCGTTCCGGGTGCGCGCCTACCGTAACGCTGCGGCTACTGTTGCCGAGCTCGAGCAGGGCGTCGATGAGATTTTCGAGCGGGGCGGGCGCGCGGCGCTGGAGGATCTGCCCGGCGTCGGCCGTGGCATCGCGACGGCGATCGAGTCGCTGCTGCGCACGGGACGCATGCCGCAGCTGGAGCGCCTGCGCGGGCAGGCGGATCCGGAAGCGTTGTTTGCCGAGATTCCCGGCATCGGGCCGAAGCTGGCCGCTGCCATTCATGACGAGCTGCACGTCGACTCGCTGGAGGCGCTCGAGGTTGCCGCCCACGACGGCCGCCTGCAGAACGTGTCGGGAATGGGTCCGCGGCGCGCGCAGGCGGTCCGCGCGGTGCTGGCCGAGCGTCTGGCGCGGCGTCCGCTCGGCGGCGGCGCAGGCGCCGCAGCGGCTCGAGCTGGTCCGGGTCAGGCTGGGCCGCACGCGGATGGACCGCACCAGGCTGCCTCGCTACAGGCTGGATTGCGGACGGCCGCGACAGCGGCGCCCAGCGCCAGGCCCAGCGTAGCGGCGCTGCTTGCGGCCGACGCGGAGTACCGTCGCCGCGCCGCCGCAGGGGAGCTTCCCACCATCACGCCGCGCCGCTTCAACCCGCAGCACCGTTCCTGGCTGCCGGTGCTGCATACCGAACAGGAGGGGTGGCACATGACCTTGCTGTATTCCAACACTGCCCGCGCCCACGAGCTCGGCCGCACCCAGGATTGGGTGGTGATCTATTACTACGATGACGATCACACCGAGGGCCAGTGCACGGTGGTGACCGAGACCCGCGGCGCGCACGCCGGGGAGCGCGTGGTCCGCGGCCGCGAGAACGAGCGGTGAGCGGGTCGAGCCGCGAACAGCAGCGCGCGGCTCTGCTGCGGGTGATCGAGCACGAGGTCGCGCAGACCGCGCTCTACACCGGCCGCGAGCGGCTCGCGGCGCGCGTGCTCGACGCCCTCGGCAAGGTGCCGCGTGAGCGTTTCGTGCCCGAGTTCGAAGAGCAGAGCGCCTACGTCAACGTACCTTTGCCGATCGGCTTCCGGCAGACGATCTCGCAGCCCTACATCGTGGCGCTGATGACCGACCTGCTGGCGCCCGAACCGGACCAGGTGATCCTCGAGATCGGCACCGGGTCCGGATACCAGGCAGCCGTGCTGTCCCTGCTGGTTCGCAAGGTGTATTCGGTGGAGGTCATCCCGGAACTCGCCGAGCGCGCCGCGGCGCTGCTCGAAGAGCTCGGTTACGACAACGTGACGGTGCGCACCGGCGACGGCAAAACCGGCTGGCCGGAGCACGCGCCCTACGACGGCATCATCGTGACTGCCGGCGCCCGTGAGGTCCCCGGGGCGTTGCTCGATCAGCTCGCCCCGGGCGGGCGCCTGGTGATTCCCGTGCATGCCGACGGACATCAGGTGCTGCGGCTGCTTACGCGCGATGCGCGGGGGGAGGTAGCCAGCACCGATGTGCTGCCGGTAGCGTTCGTGCCCCTGGTCTGAGATTCGAAATGCCGGATTTTGCGGCCCTTTCATCGGGCATGCGCTAAAGTGCCGCGCGCGTCGGACAGCTGGGCAGAGAACATGTACGCAGGGCGGGCGATTTTGCTGGTGGTGTTGTGGGCGGGGTGCGCGCTGGCGTCGACGGCGCGCGCCGCGGAGCCGGCGGCGGACGCCGACAGGCCGCGAGACGCGCAGGCAGCATCCGACTGGCCGTACCCGCAGGACATTCCGGCACCGTCCGCGGGTGACCCCGGACCGGCAGGCCAGCATCCCTACGACATCGTACGTTTCCTCGAGGCACGGGGCCCGTCAGGGGTGCAGATCTCGCCTGACGGTCAGCACGTCGCGTTCGTTTCGCGGATCACGGGCGAACCCCAGCTGTTCGTGGTGCCGGCGGACGGCGGCTGGCCGATTCAGCTGACTTTCGGATCGGCCGTGACCTTCTTCTCGTGGGCGCCCGACAGTGCGCGGCTGCTGTACGCGGCTGACCGTGACGGCAACGAACGCGAGGGTTACACCCTCATCAGCCGTGGCGGTACCCGCGAGCAGGTGCTTTCGGAGGCGGGTAATGCCTATCTGCGGTTCGGCGACTTCGACCCGGCAGGCACGCGCATCGCCTACTCGAGCACGCAGCGCAACGGCATCGACTTCGACGTGTACGTCCGCGAGCTCGCGCCGGGCGGCGCGGTGCGGCAGATCTACCGGGGTCGGTTCGGGGTCTACGCCAGTCGCTGGCAGCCCGGCGGCGACCTGCTGCTGCTCTCTGAAGCCGTGGGTGAGGACGCCAACAACCTGTATGCGCTCTATGTCGGTTCGGGCGCGGCGCGGCCGCTGTTCGAGGCCCGGACTGCCGACGATGCCGCCTACTACGGCAACATCGCCTGGCTCGAGGACGGCAGCGGATTCTATCTGGCAACGAACCATGAGCGCGAGTTCCGGGGGCTCGCGTTCTACGACCTGGCCGCGCGGCGGCTGGCCTGGATAGATACGCCGCAGCACGACGTCGAAGACGTGGTGCTGTTCGGCAACGACCGCTACCTGGCCTGGACGCTGAACGATGACGGCTACAGCCGCCTGCGCCTGCTGGACCGCGAACGGCGCGAGCCGGTGGCGGCGCCTGAGCTGCCGGAGGGCGTCTACGGCCTGAGCGGCGCGCGCGATTCGGCCCGGCTGATGGTGGAGATCAGCGGGCCGCGCACGGTGGGTGAGGCATGGTTGTGGGACCTGACGGCACAACGCGCCGGGCGCCTGATCGCGCCCACCATGGCCGGCATCGATCCGGCCACGCTGGTGGTGCCTCAGAGCCGCCGCTACGAGGCCCGCGACGGCGAGCGCCTGCAGGGCCTGCTGTACCTGCCGCCGGCGGGCGCAGTCTCAGCCGTGGCCGGCGCGCCGGCGGCCGCGGCACCGGTGGTGCTGCTGGTGCATGGCGGCCCGAGCAGCCAGGCGCGGCCGGCGTTCGACGGGATCGCCCAGTATCTGGTGGGGCGCGGTTTCGCGGTATTCGATCTGAACTTCCGCGGCTCCACGGGCTTCGGCAAGCGCTTCGCGCGGCTCGACAACGGCCGTCTGCGTTCCGATGCCGTGCGCGACATCGAGGATGCGGTGCGATGGCTGGCCGGCAATCCCGCCGTGGACGGCCGTCGCGTAGCCATCCTGGGCGGCTCCTATGGCGGCTACCTCACGAACGCCGCGGTGGCCGAGTACCCGGCGATGTTCCGGGCCGGGGTTTCGCTGGTCGGCGTGTCCGACTGGGTGCGCGCGCTGGAGCAGGCGGCGCCGGCGCTGAAGGCGAGCGATCGGGTCGAATACGGAGACATCGACGATCCGGCCGATCGCGCATTCCTCGAAAGCATCTCGCCCATCCACAAGGCAGCACAGGTGCGCACCCCCATGCTGGTGGTCCACGGTGCCAACGATCCACGCGATCCGGTGACCGAGTCCGACCATTTCGTGCAGGTGCTCAGAGACCAGGGCGTGGAGGCACGCTACCTGCGCTTCGCCGACGAGGGTCACGGACTTCGTCGGCTCGGCAACCGCATCACGGCCTGGCGCAGCATCGCCGACTTCCTCGACGAGAAGCTAGGGCAGGCGGACGGCGCCGGGGCGCCGGAGGCTACCACTTCGGGTAGATGACGATATCGATGCGGCGATTGCGGGCCCGGCCTTCCGGCGTTTCGTTGTTGGCCACGGGGCGCGATTCGCCGTAGCCGAGCGCCGTCACGCTGGTGGGTGAAACCGGCGAGTTGGCCAGCAGGTACTGCACCACACTGTCGGCGCGAGCCTGCGACAGGCTCTGGTTGGCGAGCTCGGAGCCGAACGAATCGGTATGTCCCTCGACTACCATGTTGGCTTCCGGGAACAGCGCGATGGCCCGCTGCACACGATCGAGCAGCTCGATCTGGCGCGGATCCAGGCTCGCGCTGCCGCTGGCGAAATTGAGCCCGATCAGCCGTAGGATGATGCCGTCGCCGCTGCGCAGCACCTGTACCTGCTCGGGGTCGAACAGCGACTCCACCCGACTGATCCGCTCTCGCTGCCGCTCCTGGCGGGCGACGGTCTCGTTGAGGCGCGCCAGGCTTACCGATTTGCCGCCGAGCTCCGTTTCCAGCGCCGCGATGCGCGCGTCCCGGTCGTCTACCGCCTGCTGCAGAAAGTCCAGATCGTCCTGCAGGGTGCGCAGCGATTGCCGGATGAGCGCTACCGCGTCCTTCTCGCCGTTGTCGAAATAGACGGGGACGTCGAGCTGGTCGGCGATCTCGTTCAGCGATGCTTCCCACCCCAGCAGAATCTGCTCGAGATTCGTGTCGTCTTTGCGGATCTGCTGCTCCAGCGTCGCGACGTAGATGGCATGGCGGGCCGTGTGCTCGGCCAGCTGCGCCAGATTGCGCGGCTGGTCGGTATCGTAGCGGTCGCTGTTGAGCAGCGCTTCGGCCTGCTCGAGCAGCTTGCCGGCGCGCTCGAAGGACTGCGGCGCGTAGCGCTTGGCCCGCAGGTCGTCCGCCTGCTCCAGCAGGCTGCGGGTCTCGTTGAGGTAGTTCGCCTTGATCGCCGCCAGCTCCGCGTCCTTCAGCTGTTCCAGGGCATCCTGGCCGAGGCGCTCGGCGCGGCCCTCGCGGCCCCGTTCCAGCGCGATGGCCGCGTCGTTGAAGGTTTCGATCCCGCGTTGCCACAGCTCCGGCGCGTAGCGCCCGGCCTCGGCGTTCTCGGCGTCGTTGCGGGCCTTGAGCGGCGCGGCCAGGACCGTGCGCGCGGTCGCGCTGGCCTCGGCAGCCTGCTCGAACTGCGCCCGGGCACTGGCCAGATCACGGCGGATCGCCTCGAGATCGCCCTCGTCGGCCAGGCGCGCGTCCGCGCGCCGGTAGGCCTCGGCGCCGTCGGCATAGGCTGCGGGAGCCAGGATGCTGGCTTGCGCTGCGTTGGCGGCCGCGAGCGCCGTGTCGGCCGCGCCAAACAGGGTGGCACGCAGCTCGTTGGTCTGCGCCGAGCTGCCGGCAGCGGCCTGCGATGATGCTGCGAACGTGGCAGTGGCCAGGGCGAGAACCAGCAGGGACAACAGGGCAGACGCGCGCATATCTCGGGGCTCCGTGGGGACGGGAAACGGCAGCGTGTGACCATACCCGGTTCGCAGCGCCTTGGCACCACGCCGGTAACCGTGTAAAAGGACGCCCCCATGGGCAATCGCTTCGGCCTCAAAGACATTCTGCTGTATCTGATTCTCGGCGGCATCCTGGTCAGCATCTGGCTGGCCATGGTGCAGATGGACCGGCAATGGCTCCTCATCCGCCAGACCCAGGGTCAGCTCGAGGAGCAGACGCGGGATCTGGCGGACATCCGCCGCCAGCTGCAGCGTGGTCTGGTGGTGGCCGACGGCGCTGGTGCCAGCGCGGCGGCGAGTCAATGGGGCGGCTTCGCCCGGGCCCTGCAGGCCGAGCAGATGCCGGACTACGCCACGGGCGACTGGTACGTCGACTATTTTCCGGATGACCTGCAGAAGCTCACCCCGGTGCTGTCCAGCGACGCCTATGCGACCGTCGTGCAGCAGCAGGTGCTCGACACCCTGATCACCCGCGATCCGGAGACCCTCGAGTGGCTGCCGCTGGTGGCGCAGTCCTGGGAGATTCTCGACGGTGGCCTGACCGTACGCTTCAAGCTGCGCCGGGGCGTGACCTTTTCCGACGGCGAGCCGCTCACGGCCGCCGACGTGGCATTCACCTTCCGTTTCGTCATGGACGAGCGGGTCGCGGGGCCGCGCTGGCGCGCGTACCTCAGCCGTATCAAGTCCGTGGAAGCCGACGGCGACGAGGTGGTGTTCCGCTACGAAGAGCCGTACTTCGGCTCCTTCGAGCTGGCCGGGACCCTGCCGATCCTTGCAGAGCATTTCTACGGGCCGTTTCTCGAGAGCGACGAAGCCGCCGAGCAGTTCAATCGCTCCACCGGCCTGCTGCTGGGCTCCGGTCCCTACAAGCTGACGGACCCACGCGGCTGGGCGCCCGGGCAGGGCATCGAGCTGGTGCGCAACGAGCGCTATTGGGGGCCGGTGCGCCCGGCGTTCGACCGCATCATCTACAAGATCATTCAGAACGACGCGGCACTGCTCACCGAGTTCAAGAACGGCGACATCGACTTCTACCGCGCGCGTCCGCTCGACTATCGCAACCTGACCGCCGACCCGTCAGTTACCGAACGGGCGCAGAGCTACGAGTACTACGATGCCCGCGGCGGTTACATCTATATCGCCTGGAACGAGCAGCTGGACGGCAAGCCGACGCGCTTTGCCGACCGACGCGTGCGCGAGGCGCTGACGTACCTCAGCGACCGGCAGCGCATGTGCGACGAGATCATGCTCGGCTACGCGCGCCCGGCCAACGGACCGTTCAACCCCATGGGCAGACAGATCAACGCCGAGCTGCCGACGCGACCCTTCGATCTCGACAGAGCGCGCGCGCTGCTCAAAGAGGCCGGGTTCGAGGACCGCGACGGCGACGGCGTGATCGAGGATGCCGACGGCGTGCCGTTCCGCTTCACCTTCACCTATCCCTCCGGCAGTGACGACTACAAGCGGGTGGTGCTGCTGCTCAAGGACCTGTACGTGCAGGCCGGCATCATCCTCGACCCCGAGCCCACTGACTGGCCGCTGGTGCTGAAGGCACTCGACGACAAGACCTTCGACGCCATCTCTCTCGGCTGGACCAGCAGTTTCGAGATCGACCTGTATCAGTACTTCCACTCCTCGCAGATGGAGCCGGGCGGCGATAATTTCATCTCCTACTCGAATCCGGAGCTGGACCGGCTGATCGAACAGGCGCGGGCGACGATGGACGAGGAAACCCGGCTCGCCCTGTGGCACCGTGCGCACGAGATTCTGTGGCACGATCAGCCCTATACGTTCCTGTTCTGGCGCTCGCGCCTGGACTTCATCGACCGGCGCATCGCCAACGTCCAGCGCGTGCGCGCCGGGCTCAACTGGCCGGGCCTGTGGCGCATGCCGGGTGAGTGGTACGTGCCGAAAGACCGCCAGAAGTACGATCGATGATGCGCACGCGGTAGTCGCGCAGCATGGTCAACTACGTCATCAGGCGCCTGCTGCTGATGGTGCCGACGCTGCTCGGCATCACCGTGCTGGTGTTTTCCGTCATGGCCATGGCGCCGGGCGGGATCGGCGCCAACCTGCTGACCCGCGGCGGCGACATGCGCCCGGAAGAACGCCAGGCCATGATGGAGTACCTGAACCGGCGCTACGGGCTCGATCAGCCCATGACCACCCAGTATCTGCGCTGGCTCAACAACGTGCTGCCCATCGGCTACGAGACGCAGGCGGACGGCAGCCGTGGCGCCTTCGGCGTCAAGGTGCCCGATCTCGGCATGAGCTTCGTCAAGAACCGCCCGGTGATCGACCTGGTGGCGGAGGCGCTGCCCGTCACGCTGCTGCTCAACGCGCTCACAGTGCCGCTGGTGTTCGCCGGTTCGATTCTCATGGGCGTGTATACGGCGCGTTATCGCGGCCAGGCCCTGGACGTGGGCATCGGCACGGCGAATCTCGCCCTGTGGTCGGTGCCCACCATCTGGATGGGGGTGCTGCTCATCGGGTTCTTCGCCAGCGAGCAGTACCTGAAGTGGTTCCCCACCACGGGGCTCGAAAGTCTGCGCGCGGATACCTGGACCTTTCTGCCGCTGCACACCGAGGCCGGCTGGCAGCGCGGCTTTCTGCTGGACGTGCTCTGGCACATGGTGCTGCCCATCGCCTGCCTCACCTATTCGAGCTTTGCCTTCCTCACCAAGCTCACCCGATCTGCGGTGCTGGAAAACCTGCTGGCCGACTACGCCCGGACGGCGCGCGCCAAGGGAGCGAGCGACCAGGTGGTGCTTTGGCGGCACGTGTTCCGCAACAGCCTGCTGCCCCTGATCACGGTGGCGGCCAGCATTCTGCCGGGGTTCCTGGTGGGGTCGGTGATCGTCGAGACCATCTTCTCCATCGACGGCATGGGCCGGCTGGTGGTGGAGGCGGTGCAGATGCGCGACCGCGAAGTGGTGCTGTCGATCACGCTCATCAGCGGGCTCCTGACCCTGGTTTCCTATCTGCTGGTGGACATCTGCTATGCGCTGGCGGACCCGCGGGTGAGCTATGAGTGAGGCCGTGGTCACCCGCAGATCCGATCGCCGCGAATCGGAGTCGTTCAGCACCCGTGTACTGCGCGAAACCCTCGCTCGCTATGGGGCACGCTTCGGTCTGGCCTGGATCGCGGTGGTGGCACTGGCCGCCGTGTTCGCCCCGTTCCTGGCCAACTCCCATCCCATCGCGATGAAGGTGGACGGCGCCTGGCAGAGCCCGCTGCTCACCCATCTGACCTGGATCGACCTGGCCCTGCTCGCCGCGTTCGCCGCTGCCGTCGGCGCCTGGCTGTTGCGTCGGCGCCTGAGCGGCCCGCGGCGCCTGGCAATGGTGGCGCTGGTGACGGTCGTGGCGGCGGGCACGAGTTATCTGACTCTGAGCCCGCCGATGGCGGTGATCTTCGACCAGTATCGCAGCGGGCTGGCCGACGGCAGCATCGAGTCTGCGATCTTCGCCCCGGTGCCGTTCTCGCCCACGGACCGCTCCAGGGACAACCCGCTCTCGCTCACGCCGCCGGACGCGCTGCACCTGATGGGTACCGACGAGGACGGCGCCGACGTGCTGTCGCGCATGATCCATGCCTGCCGCATCGCGCTCGGCATCGGCTTCGTTGCCACCGGCATCGCGCTGGCCATCGGCATCCTGTATGGCGGCATCATGGGCTTCTTCACCGGCTGGGTGGAGATCCTGATGATGCGTTTTCTGGAAATCTTCGAATCGATTCCGCAGCTGTTCCTGCTGCTCACGGTGGTGGCCTTCTTCGGTCGCAACATCTACCTCATCATGGCGGTGATCGGCCTGACTTCCTGGCCCGGCTACGCGCGCTACCTGCGGGCGGAGTTTCTCAAGCTGCGCCGGCAGGACTTCGTGCAGGCGGCGGAAGCCTGCGGGCTGCCGATCTGGTCGATTCTGTTCCGGCACATGCTGCCCAACGGCGTCGCGCCGCTGCTGGTGGGCGCGAGCTTCGGCATCGCGTCGGCGATTCTGGCGGAGGCGGTGCTGTCGTTTCTGGGGCTCGGCGTCGTCGATGAGCCGAGCTGGGGCGGCATGCTCAATCAGGCCGTGGGCCCGGGTGGAACCTTCGCGGTCTGGCTCGCCACCTATCCCGGTCTCGCCATCTTTCTGACGGTGTTCGCCTACAACCTCATCGGCGAGGCCCTGCGCGACGCCATCGATCCGCACCTGCAGCGGCAGCCGAGCTGACCGTCGTGCTGCTGTCGATCAAGGATCTGCGCACGCAGTTCGGCACCGGCGAGGATGCCATGCTGGCGGTGGACGGGGTTTCGCTGGACATCGAACGCGGCGAGACGTTCTGCCTGGTGGGTGAGTCGGGCTCCGGCAAGAGCGTCACCGGACTGTCGCTGATGGGTCTGCTGCCGAGGCAGAGCGCGAGCCACCCGAGCGGCTCTGCCATATTCAGCTCGCCGCGGCTCGCGGAGCCCGGCTGGGTGGACCTGCTCGCGGCGCCCGACGAGGAAATGCAGCGCATCCGCGGCGCCCGCATCTCGATGATCTTTCAGGAGCCCATGACCGCGCTGAATCCGGTGATGACCATTGCCGAGCAGCTCATGGAGCCGCTGCAGATGCACATGGGGCTGAGTGACTCCCAGGCGCTGGCGCGGGCGCAGGAACTGCTCGAGCAGGTACGCATGCCCGAGCCGGCCAGACGGCTCAGGGAGTATCCGCACCGCCTCTCGGGCGGTCAGCGTCAGCGGGTGATGATCGCGATGGCCATGGCCTGCGAGCCGGACCTGCTGATCGCCGACGAGCCCACGACGGCGCTGGACGTGACCATTCAGGCGCAGATTCTCGATCTCATGGCCGAGCTGCAGCGGCGTCGTGACACGGCCATGCTGTTCATCACCCACGATCTCAGCGTCGTCGCGCAGATCGCCGACCGCATCGCCGTCATGCAGCACGGGCGCATCGTCGAAACCGGCAGCAGGGACGAGGTGCTGTACCGGCCGCAGCATGCCTACACGCGCCAGCTGCTCGATGCGCTGCCGAGCCGCCTCAAGCGCCGCAGCCGGCCTCAACGCGCCGCCGAGCCCGACACCGTGGTCAGCCTGCGCAACCTCAAGGTTTACTTTCCCGTGCGGCGCGGGGTTCTGCAGCGGCACGTGGATGACGTGCGCGCAGTCGACGACGTGAGCGTCGACATCGAACGCGGCAAGGTGCTGGCCCTGGTGGGCGAGTCCGGGTCCGGCAAGACCACCCTGGGGCGCGCGCTGCTGCGCCTGATTCCCAGCACGGGCGGCGAGGTGCTGTTCCGCGGTACCGATCTGCTGCGGCTCGGCCGGCGCGAGATGGCACCGTATCGGCGGGCATTGCAGATCATCTTCCAGGACCCGTACTCGTCGCTGAATCCACGGCTCACCATCGCCACCACCCTCACCGAGCCCATGGCCGTGCACGGCATCGGCGCCAATCAGCGCGAGCGGCAACGCCTCGCCGCCGAGATCCTGGAGCGGGTCGGCCTCGAGCCCGCCATGTTGCGGCGATTCCCGCACGAGTTCTCCGGTGGCCAGCGTCAGCGCATCGGCATCGCGCGCGCGCTGGTGCTCGGGCCCGAATTCATCGTCTGTGACGAGGTCACCAGCGCACTGGACGTGAGCGTGCAGGCGCGGGTGCTGGCGCTGCTCGACGAGCTGCGCGGCGAGCTCAACCTCACCTACCTGTTCATTACCCACAACATAGACGTGGTGCGCTACTTCGCGGACGACGTGGCGGTGATGTACCAGGGCAAGGTGGTGGAGTATGGCCCGGTGGCCGAGGTCTGCGAGCGGCCCCGGCACGAATACACGCAACGTCTGCTGGCGGCGGTGCCCAGCTTCGAGCGCGGCGTTTCAGGCCCCGCAACTGCGACCGAGTGAGCGTCGGGTCACGTTCGCTCGCAGCGCCGGCATGGTCAGGCGCTCGCGCTCGGTCTTGCGCTCACCCGCTCGTGCCAGGCCCAGAGATTGGCGAGACCGGCCTCCGGCTTGAGGCCGACGCGGCTGGCGGCAAAATCCACCGCCGTGAGCGCGGTGATGTCGGCAATGCTGTAGCGTGCGCCGGCCGCGTACGGGCGCCCGCCGAGCTCCCGGTCCAGGCGCTTGTAGAAGCGCTGCACGGCGGCGTCGCTGGCCTCCTTGGCCTGAGGGTTCTGGCGGAACCGCCCCGGCGCCATCTGCGCGACCACCGGCCCGTTCACCCAGCTGATGCCGATCTGCGACCAGAGCTCGAACTCGAGAATGCGGTTGTGCATCTCGATGCGCCCGAGCTCGACCGGCGTCGCCCCGAACAGGTTGGGCTCGTTCTGTAGGGCCTCCAGGTACCGGCAGATGGCCACGCTCTCGGCGATGTGCTCGCCGGCATCGGTTTCCAGCACCGGCACCTTGCCGCTGGGATTCATGGCGAGAAACGCGGGCGACTTGTGCTCGCCGGCGGCCATGTCGACCTGCACCAGATCCACCTGCATGCCTTTCTCGGCAAGGAAGATGCGCACGCGGCGCGGATTCGGCGCGGCGGTCACGTCGTAAAGCTTCATGGATTCCCCGGGGCGTCTCGCCCTGCTTGCTGCGGCAGGGACACCATCCTTCGTGGGCGCACGGATTGCAACTGCCTGCGTGCCGCGCGGAGATGATTCGTGCCCGGTGCGCTGGCAGACTTGGCCGCGGCAGGGAGAGCACCAGAATGAGTCAGTTCGAGAACGAAACCGCGGTAACCAGAGTTGCCGAAGGCCGATGGTCGGGCACGCTGAGCCGTGCCTGGAACATCGGCGAGAACCCGAATGGCGGCTATCTCGCGTCCGTCGTGCTGGCGGCCGTGCGGCAGGCGGTAACGCATCCGGATCCGATCACCGTGACCACCCATTACCTGCGTCCCGGCGTCGCCGGTGCCGCGTGCGACGTCACGGTCGACGTGCTGCGGGCCGGCCGCAGTCTCAGCACCGTGCGGGCCAGCCTGGTCCAGGAAGGCAAGGAGCGGCTTGCGGTGCTGGCCGCGTACGGCGATCTCACGGCGCCTGCAGGTGTGGCCACCGAGCTCACTGTCGAACCGCCGGCGATACCCGCGCCGGATGCGTGCGTGCAACGCAGCGGCGGCGCTCAGGGGGTGCACCTGCCCATCGGCGAGCGGCTCGACGTGCGCCTGCATCCGGATCTCGCCCGCCCCGGTTCGGCGGCCCGGGCGCAGGTCGCCGGCTGGATCCGCTTTCGCGATGGCCGTGAGCCGGACGCTGCGGCGCTGCCCCTGTTCGCCGATACTTTTCCGCCGTCACCATTCGCGCTGCTCGGGGTGGTGGGCTGGGTGCCGACGGTGGAGCTCACCGTGCACGTGCGCCGGCGGCCCGCGCCGGGCTGGATTCAGACTCAGTTCACCACGGAAGACCTGCAGCAGGGCAGGATGATCGAAAGCGGCCTGCTGTGGGACAGTGAAGGCAACCTGGTTGCGCAAAGCCGCCAGATCGGCCTGGTGATGCGGCAGGGGTAAGGCAACCTGCCTGGCAGGCGCCGCCCGCATTACGTGACTCAGGCGACGGTTTCGATGGTAATCGGCAAACGGTGGGTGCGGCAGGTGGCCGGTCACAGTAAACTGCAGCGTTGCTTAGACTATCTTCCAGGGACTGATGATTTCCAGAGCTGCTCGCCCTCCCATCGATTGGGTTCCCGCCGTCGTGCTCGTCGGCACCTTCGTTGCCGCCATGTTGCTGATACCCCTGTACGGGGTGTTCGTGGGTTACAGCACCGCCAGCTGGATCTGGTTCGCGCTGTTTCTGATTGCGTCCGGCCTTTCGATCACGGCCGGCTACCACCGGCTGTGGTCGCACCGTACCTACGAGGCCCACTGGTCCGTGCGGCTGTTCTTCATGCTGTTCGGCGCCATGGCGATTCAGAACAGCATCCTCGTCTGGTCGGCGGGCCATCGCCCGCACCACCGCTATGTCGATGATGAGAGCACCGACCCCTATTCGGCCCGGCGCGGACTGTGGTACTCGCACATCGGCTGGATGCTGCGCCGCTACCCGGCGGCCGTGCCTGACTTCAAGTACGTCAAGGATCTCGAACGCGATCCCATCGTGATGTTCCAGCACCGGCACTACGTGCCCATCGTGCTGGCCATGAACATCGCCCTGCCGGCGCTCGTGGGCTGGCTGTCCGGCGACCTCTGGGGCACGATCCTGCTTGCCGGGCTGCTGCGCCTGGTGATCAACCACCACGTGACGTTCTTCATCAACTCGCTGGCCCACTACTGGGGCAGCCAGCCCTACACCGACACCAATTCGTCGCGCGACAACCCGATTCTGGCGCTGTTCACCTACGGCGAGGGCTACCACAACTTCCATCATCTGTTCGCCCACGACTACCGCAACGGCATCCGCTGGTGGCACTGGGATCCCACCAAGTGGCTGATCCGGGCTCTGTCCCTGGTGGGGCTGACCGGCAGGCTCCGCACCACGCCGGAGATCGACATCGAGCGCGCGCGGCTCGACATGCAGTTCAAGCGCGCGGAGGCGCGCATCGCGCTGGTAGCCGAACATGGCGAGTGGCCCGCACTGCACCGGTTGCGCGAGCTGATAGAACACGAGTACGACGCGTTCACCGCGACCATCGCCGAGTGGTCCGCCGCCCGGGAAGCCTGGATGTCAGCAACCCGTCAGAAAATGGCCGACCAGATCGAGCGGGTCGATACCGACATCAAGGCCTGTGCCAGCGAGATCGAGCGCCGGTTGCGGGCGCAGCGGCGCCGGCTGCAGCTGCTGACGCTGCGGC
Source organism: Pseudomonadales bacterium (assembly GCA_041395905.1). GTDB lineage: Bacteria > Pseudomonadota > Gammaproteobacteria > Pseudomonadales > Azotimanducaceae > UBA7803. The sequence continues at coordinate 138,723 of JAWKZP010000014.1, read as the reverse complement.
TCGCCTGAAGCGACGGGTCAGCGCCCGAACGACGGCCCGGCGACGCGCCGTTCGGGCGGCCCCTGGTTCTCCCCGGGTCTGGGTGCGAGCTGAATCGGCCCCGCCGTCGCGGCGCCGTCCACCGCCAGAGCGTGTCCCGTCACGAAACCGGACGCGTCGCTCGCCACATACACGGTCGCGCGGGCCGTATCCTCCGGCTGGCCGGCGCGGCTACGGTCTGGCGTAGGCGTCCGCCTGAATCCGGTACAGCTCGGCGTACTGGCCGTTCTTGGCCATGAGTTCGCTGTGGCTGCCTACCTCTACGACCCGGGCGCCGTCCAGCACGATGATCAGATCGGCCATGCGCACGGTGCTGAAGCGGTGTGACACCAGCAGCGTGATGCGGCCGTCGTCCGCGGCACGGCGCGCGGCGCCGGCATAGTGCTCGAACAGCGCGTGCTCGGTTTCCGCGTCCAGCGCCGCGGTCGGCTCGTCCAGCACCAGCAGCAGGGGCGTCTCGCGCATGAAACCGCGCGCCAGCGCCAGCTTCTGCCACTGGCCGAAGCTCACGTCCACGCCTTCCGGCCAGCTCGGGCCTAGCTGGGTATCCAGCCCGCGTACCAGCTGGTCCACCAGTTCCTTTGCCCCGGCCCGGTCCAGGGCCGCGGCCACCGCGTCGCGATCGTCCAGGCGCTCGAGCTCGCCGAGACCCACCGCCTGGCCCGCCTTGAGCTCGAAGCGGAAGAAGTCCTGAAAAGCGCCTGCCAGACGCGTGCGCCAGGCAGCCGTGTCGATGTCGGCAAGACTCTTGCCGTCCACCAGGATGCGTCCGGCACTGGGCGCGTACAGCCCGCAGAGCAGCTTCACCAGCGTCGATTTCCCCGCCCCGTTCTCGCCGACCACCGCCACCACGGATCCAGCGGGTAAGTGAATATTCACTTCTTCCAGGACCGCCCGATCGCTGCCGGGGTAGACGAACCACACGTCTTCCAGGCGAATTCCGTCTGCGAGCCGTTCCGGCGGCAGCGCGCCGCCGCGCGGTGCCACGGCCGCCGCGTAGTCTTCGAGCCAGGCCATGCGCTGGGAACCGTCCAGCCAGATGCCGCGCAGGAAACCGATCTCGCCCACCGTGGCGCCGATGTAGGCGGACAACCTCGATCCGGCTGCCAGCACCAGCAGCACCGCCCCGGCGGAGGCCTGGATACCCCAGGCGGTGAACACCACCGCGCCGACATAGCCGGCCCCGAACACCGCCCAGGCCAGCGTGTGCCAGACGGCGCTGGCCCAGCGGGCGCGCGCCAGCGGCTGGTACCAGCGCTCCCACGCGGCTCGGCGTTCCCGGACCAGCTCCGCCTCGAGCCCGGTGACCCGCACCTCCTTGCCCGCCGCGGCGGTGGTGGCGGTATCGAACAGATGCCGGGCGAGGCGCTGGGCGGGCGCGCCGCGCTCCTCCACCTGGCGCTCCACGCCGGGCCGCCAGCCCGAGGTGAACACCGTAGGCAGCGCGAACAGCAGCAGCGCAACCAGTGCCGGATGCACGCTGGCCAGCAGCACGATGGTGACGCCCAGACGCAGGATCCAGCCGCAGGTGGTGAACAGCGACATGTACATGTGGTCGAGCACGTACACCTGGTTGCGCAGCACGGCCAGGCGATCGAGGTAGTCGCTGCGCTCGTGATGGGCGACCGTGGCAACGGCCGCCTGCAGCTCGGCCACGTGGGATTCCAGCGCAATGGTCACCTGATCCCGGAAGCGCCGCTGGGTTCGGTCGCTGATCACCCGCAGGAACCAGGTGGCGGCGGCGCTGATGCCGAGCCCGCAGGCGGCAACCATCACCAGGGTGGGGCGGTCGCCCAGCAACCCGTCCGCCAGGAATTTCAGCCACAGGGCGATCAACGCGTCGGGCAGGGCTGCCAGCAGTGACAGTCCGAACGCCACGGACAGCAGCAGGGGCTCCGCCTGGTAGCCGCGCTTGAGGGCGCGCCACATGGCGTTGAGCGCAGGCGGGACCGGAACCTCCGGCGGCTGCAGCAGGCGCGGGCGCTGCCCGGCGGCCGTGTCAATCGAGGACATCCAACGCCTCCGCAGCCTCTGCATCCGCTTCGTCGAAGCGCGACGCCTGCAGGTCGAACATACGCTGATAGCGCCCGCCGAGCGCCATCAGTTCATCGTGACTGCCGAGCTCCACCACCCGACCATGCTCCAGCACGCAGATACGATCTGCCTGACGTACGGTGGAGAAACGGTGCGAGACCAGAATGGTGGTGACCTGACGGGTGGCGGCAAGCACGCGTCGGAAGATCTCGGCTTCGCCACGCACGTCCAGCTGGGCAGTGGGTTCGTCGAGCAGCACCAGCCCCGCGCCGTTGCTGACGGCGAACAGGGCCCGCGCCAGCGCGATACGCTGCCACTGGCCGCCGGACAGGTCGGTGCCGCCGGGATAACCCTTGGCCAGTATCTGATCGAGATCGGTGAGCCAGCCGGCACCCGCTTCGGCCAGCGCGCGCCGGACCAGCGCGTCGGTCTCGGCGCCAGGCGCCGCTCCGGGTGCTACGTTGTCGCGCAGACTGCGCTCGAAGCGGACGAAGTCCTGGAACACCGCCGTTACGCGGCTGCGCCAGGACGCCACGTCCAGCTCACGCAGGTCGACGCCGTCGATGCGGATGGCCCCCTGCTGCGGGTCGTACAGGCGACACAGCAGCTTGGCCAGAGTGGTCTTGCCGGCGCCGTTCTGGCCGACGATGGCCAGCGACGACCCCGCCGGAATGGTCAGGTCGAAACCGCTGAGGATCGGCTCGCCGGTGCTGGGATAGGCGAAGCGCACACCCTCGAAACGGATCTCCTGCGCGGGCATGCCGGTGGCGGCGCGGCTGCCGCGCGGCAGCGCCCCGGCGGCCGCCCTGGCCGGCCCCAGGCGCACCACCGCGCCCGCCGGGGCGGCCGCGCCGTCCAGTGCCCAGGACAGACCGCCGAACGCGATCATGCTGGTACCCACGGCGGCGCTGGCGAACATCACCACCCGGTCCAGCGCCAGCTCGCCGTGCTGGGCCGCGGTCGCGAGCGATGCGAACAGCAGCAGATTGGCACCGGTGACCAGCAGCAGGCTCCACAGCACCGGGCGTTCGCGCAGCCGGGTGGCCTCCCAGCGCAGCTCGAACAGCTCGCGGCGGCGGCCGCGGAAGCGCTCGACGATCCAGGGCGCCAGTCCGAACAGGCGCAGTTCTTTGGCCGCGGGCGGCTCCACGGCCACCTTGTAGGCATAGTCCGCATGGCGTTGCGCGTTACGCACGGCGTCCGTGTTGCGGTCCTTCCATACGCCGCTCTCGCGCAGCAGCCAGTGTGTGGCGAGCCAGGCACCGCCGAGCAGCAGCGGGGCCCACCAGGCGTAGGCCGCCAGCACCGCCGCCGAGGCCAGGCCGCCGATCATCTCCACCAGCCCGCGGGCTATGAAGTCCATGGAAATACGCAACGGTGGCCCGCTGATGCCGAGATCGAAGTCACGAGCCATGGTGAGGTCGTTGATGAGCTCGGGGTTCTCCAGGTGGCCCATGCCGGTGGGCGCCACGGTGGCCCGGGTCAGCGTGTCGTAGAGCCAGGCGGCGGTCCGGTCACCCAGATTCTGGCTCATGGCCTGATGCAGCGGTCCGAGCACCTGCAGCAGCACGAACACCACCCCGACTCCGGTGAGCGGTGCCGCCAGCGATTCGCCGCGCTGCACCGCGCCGATGAGCACGCCCATGGCGACGGCGAACGCGGCCGGCAGCAGACCGCGCAAAGTGAGCACGCTCCACCAGCCGCCGGCGAGCACGGGATCCGCGCGGCCCAGCACGCGGAAGAAGTTCCACTCGTCTCGCCCAGTCAGTGCTTCGAGCATCGCGGGAGCCCCGTGAACGCCGATCAGAGCAGCAGCAGTGTGCGCAACAGCAGCACGAGCAGCACCCCGCTCGCGAGCATGAACACGGCAAACCGCAGTGGAATGATGTTGCCCGTGGCATGAACCAGCGAGTGCAGCACGCGCAGGGCGACGTATGCCCATGCCACTCCGACGCTCACCGAATCCGCCGCGCCGGCGATCTGCGCGGCCAGCGCCAGTGCGTAGAATATGGTGGGTTGCTCGTGCAGGTGGTTGTAGTTGTCCGCCACCCGGCTGACCTCGGGCGGCAGCATCAGCGGCGCGCCCGTGCGCGAAAGCTCCGCCACGTCCACGTTGGCGCGGCGCATGGCCGGGATGCGGGTGGCGTAGAGCCACGCCCACATCACGAAGGTCCAGGCGATCAGCGCGAGCACCGGCCCGATCATGCTCCCCATCGACGTCTCCCCCCGTCTTTCTGCCGAAGCGGTTATCGAAACTCTTGCCGAAGCATGGCTCTGCGTGTGCGCCGGTGCAAGGATTTCACCTTGCGGATCTGACCTGCTTGCGCTTTGCTCGACGCGGAGAGGCCGCCGCAGCGCGGAGCTCGCCACCGCGATCAGGGCGCGGCGGCGCCGCACCCGTTGGCAACAGGGGAACGAACGCTTGAGTACGCTGGCCTGGATTCTGTTGAGCGGCATCGCCATGAGCGCCATCGCTCTGGTGGGCAGCGTGATGCTGCTGCTGAGCGACGCGACGCTGCAGCGTCTGCTGCTGCCGCTGGTGGCGTTCTCGGCGGGTGCGCTCATCGGCGGTGCGTTCTTTCACATGCTGCCCGCCGTGCTCGCCACCGGCGCTGAGCCGGCCACCGTGTTTCTCGCTGCAATGTTGGGCTTCTCGCTGTTCTTCGCGCTGGAGCAGTTTCTGCATTGGCACCACTGCCGGCGTGCCGCGGCCGATTGCCGGCAGCCGCTGACCTACCTGATTCTCATCGGCGACGCCCTGCACAACTTTCTCGGTGGGCTGGCCATCGCCAGCACGTTTCTGGTGGATATCCGCCTGGGCATCGTCACCTGGCTGGCGGCTGCTGCCCATGAGGTGCCCCAGGAGCTGGGTGATTTCGGCGTGCTCGTGCACGGCGGCTGGGAGCGGCGCAAGGCGCTCGCGTTCAATTTTCTGTCGGCGCTGACATTTCTGCTCGGCAGCCTGGTGACCTACTTCGCTTCGTTTCAACTGGATACGACGCTGCTCATTGCCCTGGCTGCCGGGAACTTCCTTTACATCGGCGCGTCGGATCTGATCCCGGAGGTCAACCGGCACTCCGAGAAGCGGGTCAACGCCACTCACTTCTGGGCGTTCGTTGCGGGGCTCGCGCTGCTGTGGTGTGCAAGCCTGATCGCCTAGCCTCCGCGACGACGGGCACCTATAGTTGGCGCTGCTTCGGCGAGTCACGAGTTCAGATGACCTACTGCGTAGCCATCAGTGTCGACCAGGGCCTGGTCTTCGTATCGGATTCGCGCACCAACTCCGGTGTGGACAACGTCAGCACGTACAGCAAGATGCGCAGCTTCGGCGTGCCGGGTGAACGCCAGTTCGTCATCTGCGCGGCCGGCAATCTGGCAACCACTCAGAGCGTGTTTCTACAGCTCGAGCGTGACATCGCGGGCAACGCACCACAGAACCTCATGAACCTCACAGGCGTCGCGGATGCCGCGAGCTATCTGGGACGGGTCAGCGTCGAGCAGCAGCGGGAGACGCCCGGGGGGCCGGTGTTCGAGGCCAGTTTTCTGATCGGCGGAGAGGTGGCGGGCAGTACCCGGAGCCGGTCGTTCATGGTTTATCCGGAAGGCAACCACATTGCCTCCGGCCCGCAGACACCGTTTCTGCAGATCGGCGAAATCAAGTACGGCAAGCCCATCCTGGACCGGGTGGTGTCTGCCGATACCAGCCTGGAAGACGCAACGGTGTGCGCACTGCTGTCGATGGATGCGACCACGCGCAGCAACGTCTCGGTGGGACCACCCATAGAGGTGCGTGCGTACCACAGCGGAACCCTGCAGCCGCCGCGATACGTAAGCTTCGGCGACGACAGCCCGTATCTGCATGAGCTGCGTCGCGCCTGGACTCACGAACTGCACGCGGCGCTCCGGCGCCTGCCCGCCGTGGGGTGGAACGAAGCGGCGACGGCGCGGGAACTCTGACACGCGCGATCGGCCTGGCCGTGACGCCCCGATTCGCCGTTCAGGTGCCCGGGGATCAGGCCTCCTCAATGGCGACCGCGGCGCGCGTTCGTGGCGCGGGCAGCTCGATGTACCTGTCCGGACCCAGGCCATCGAACAGCGCGCCGTGGCAGGTGAACAGGAGTATCTGCATCCTGCGGCCGGCGCTGTAGAGCGCCCGCTGCATTCGGCGGATACGCTCGGCGTCGGTGTTCACCAGCACGTCGTCGAGCACGAGCGGCCAGGGCTCGACGCTGCCGATCACCTCCGCCAGGCCGATGCGCACCAGCAGCGCGAGCTGCTCGCGCGCGCCGCCGGAGAGGAACTCGAACTGCTCCTGGCCGGAGGCGGTGCGCAGCCCCTTTAGCGCCAGCTCCTCGTCGAGCCAGACCTCGCTGCCCGGAAACACGCTGTCCAGATAGGGACGGATGCGCTCGATCACGGGCCGGGACAACCGGTCGCGGGCGGCCCGGTACTCCCGGTCCAGCACCTCGTACAGGCGCCGCGCCGCGGCCGCCTGGCGCTCTACGCGTGCCAGCGCAGCGCGCGCCTGGGTGAGTTCGGCCTCGAGATCGAGCACCTGCTCGTGGCGCGCATCGCCGCTGCCGGCAAGCAGCGAGGCTTCCAGTCGGATGCGTGCTTCCTGCTGCCCGGAGATCTGTTCGCGCAGCTGCGCCTCGGCCTTGGTCGCCCGCTGGAGGTCTTCGTCGAGCGTGGTTCCGCCGCTTGCATCGAAGCGGGCCTTGATGGCATCCCGGGCGGCGAAGCGCTCGCGGAAGCTTTCCTCAGCGCGGGTCAGGTTGGCGCGCAGTTCCTCGAGCGCCGGCTGCTCGGCCAGCGCGCGCGCGCGTCGCCGGTGCTCGTCGCGCTCACCGTCGAGGCGTGACGTGGACGTGGCGAACGCCACCTGGGCTTCGCTCAGTCGTTGCTGAGCCGCCGTTCGGCGAGCCTGGCTGTCCATGGCGGCTGCGTTCAGCGCGTCCAGCTCCGCCTCCGTGCTGCGCAGCGCGTCGGCCGCGAGTGGCTCGGCGTCGGCAAGCTCGGCACTCGCCGCTGCCACGCCGGCGCGCAGCTCGGCCTCGCGCTGCTCCAGAGCGGGAAGCCCTGCCGGCGCGAGCTGGACGACGGCGGTCTGGTGGCGCTCGAGATCCAGAGCCAGCGCTTCGCGCTGGCGCGCGGTGCGCTCGGCGGCATCGATGTCGGCCGTGCCCAGCTCCGCCAGCAGTCGCCTCAATTCGCGCTCGGCGTCCCGGGCCGCTTCGCGCAGGGTCAGTATTTCGCCTGCACCGGGCCGCACGTGGACCGTCGCCGTATCATCCAGGTTCAGCTCGCGATCGTCATCGATGGTGAATCGCCGCGTGGCACCGGCTGCGAGGGGGCTGCCCTCCAGATCCAGATCGCGTCGCGCCGTCACCTCTACGGTGACCGCCGCCCCCTGCAGCCGGGCGCGGGCGTCGTTGTGCGCCTCCTGCGCCTGGCGCAGGCGGTTGACGTCCGTGGCCGAAATGGACGGCAACCTGGCCAGCTCGGCGCGCACCTGCGCCGCCCGGTCGACCAGCCCACGTACTTCCTGCAGACGCTTGCTGGTCTGTTCGAGCTCATTGCGCTGGGCTGTGAGCTTCTCCAGGCGGCGCAGGGCGCGTACGCGTTGCTCGTGCGCGCCGATGCGTTGCTGCAGAGCGTCGTGCTCCTCCTTCGCGGCAACGAAGGCCTGCTGCGCCTGGGCGCTGTCGGACCGGATCTGCTCCAGGTCCTGTGTGCGTTTCTCGATGGTTGCGGCGAGGGCTTCGAGGGCCTCGTGCTCGCGGGACAGGCTTTCGAGCTGCCGCTCGGCTTCATCGCGTGACTGGCGCGCGCTGCCCACGCGTTCCTCGGCGATACTCAGTTCGCGCTGCAGCGACAGTGTCTGCTCGTGCCTGGTCCGCAGCGACTGCAGCTCTGCCTGCGCCTCCGCGTGGCGCCGCTGCAGCTCCGCCACCTTGTGCCGTGCCCGTTCCAGATCGTCGGCCGTCTGGGCAAGGGCTGCGCGGCGCGCGGTGGCCTCCGTGAGCCTGACTTCCAGCTCCTGCACCGTCTGCCGCGCCCGGGTGAGCGGCTCGCGCTCGTTGCCTCGGTCGCTGGTGTAGTAGCGGTCCCGCTCGATCCGCGCGCGGTCCAGCAGGCGTTTCCCGCTCTCTCCGGCCGCGACCTCGCCGATCTCGTCGGTGAGCAGACCCAGGATCCGGTTCTGGGCGTCGTCGTTGTGCACGGGTTCGAGCCCGGAGTTACCCTGGTCCACCCAGAGCAGCGACCAGATGCCCTGGTCGCGCAGCTTGATCTCGGTGCGCCCGCTGCCGCCCGCCACACCGAGCAGATCGGACAGACGCCGTTCGGCGTCCTCTCCGCTCAGATCCTCGCTGCCACCGCGCAGACGCGTGTTGCAGCCGCTGCCGAGAAACACCTTCTCCAGCTGCCAGCTGGTGCCGCGGAGCTCGAATGTCACACTCACCTGGGGTTTCTCGGGCGCCACGCCCCAGCTCTCCAGATTCTTCTTGTGGCTGGCTCTGCCGCTGGTGCTTTCGAACAGCGCGAAGCGCAGCGCTTCCACCAGCCGGCTCTTGCCGGATTCGTTCGGACCTGCGATGAGGTTCAGCCCCGGATCGAGGTCCTCGATCGCGAAGTCGAGGCCGCGCCAGTTGGCCACCTCCAGGCGCCGGATCCACATCAGGGACGCTCCTGGCTCAGCCGGTACAGTAAACGCAGCGCATCCGCTGCTTCCTGGTCTTCGCTGTCGCGCAGCGCTTCGATCGCGCGGCCCAGATAGCCCTCGCCGTGGAGCGCCGCCAGGTCCGCAGGCGTCGGCGCGGCGCTCACGGCATCCTCGCTCAGGCGCAGCAGTGCCAGGCGGCCGGCATAGTCCTCGAGCAAGGCGTCGAGCCGCGCCCGGCCTTCGAGCGACAGCGCACCGGTGAGCGTCAGCTCCAGCAGCGTCCACGACTTCTCGGGCAGCTCGTCGAGCCAGCCGCGCAGCCGCTCGATGTCGTCGTCGTCGACGAGTTCGAAGTCCTCGGCGATCCAGCGGCTGCGCGCTACCGGAATCACCTCGACCACCGGCACGGCCCCGGGCTCGGCAATCTCCACCAGGAGCACGTTGCCGGGACGCTTCTCTTTGAAGCGGGTGGCCTCGGGCGCGCCGGAATACCAGGCGCGCTCGTTCACGGCGAAGGTACCGTGCCAGTCGCCCAGCGCCACGTAGTCGTAGCCGCGCGCCAGCACGCCCTGCACGTCCAGCCGATTCGGCGTTTCAACCGCCTCGCTGAACTGCAGCGCGCCGCCGTGGGCGACCACCACCCGGACCCGGTCGTGTTGCTCGTGCTGCGGCAGCCAGTGCGCGGGGTCGTCGAACGTGTGGCGCGAGGTGAGCGGACACGGATAGATGTCGCCGGCGGCGAGCCGGATGGGTACCCGGGCCGCAGCGACGTGCACGGCGCCGGGCAGCTCGCCGAGGCGTGCGAGGGCGGAGTCCGGCGTGGCCGGGTCGTGATTGCCCGGCAGCAGCACGACGGGAATGTCGCCGAACTCGCGCAGGGCATCGCGCGCCTGCTGGATGGAGTCCGCGCCGACGCCGTTGTCGTCGAACACGTCGCCGGCCACCACCACGACATCGACGGCGCGCTCCCGGGCTACGGCTGCCAGGCGGCGCACGGTGTCGAAACGCTGCGCACGCAGACGGGCGGCCTGCTCGCCGCCCACGAAGTTGAGGCGCAGACCCAGCTGCCAGTCGGCGCTGTGAAGCAGCTTCATCGTCGACATTCCGCTCCGATGCTGGTCAACGGCCGCCGCCGTCGACCGGGTGCTGAAAGCGCCTATTCATACCGCAACGCGGGGGCGGATCAAACCGCGATCCGTCCACCTCAACCCACCTCGATCAGCTGGTCATGCCGGGGCAGGTACAGGGCCGTGCGGATCCGGCGCTGCTCGATCTGCGCGAACAGCCGACGGTAGCCGCTCAGCTGCGCCTGGTAGCGCTCGCGCTCCTGATCCAGAAACGACTGCAGATCGGCGCCCGCGTGGTAGCCGGATTTGTAGTCGATGATCCAGCGCGTGTCCTCAGCGTCGACGAAGGTACGATCGACGACGGCACTCAGCAGCTGCCCGTCGACGACGCCGGCAACGGACAGCTCGCAGGCGGCGTCGCGGTGGCGGTTGCTCAGCAACCAGCGTCCGGTGCTGCTGTTCAGCGTCTGCTCGAACGCGGCGCGCACGATGGCGCCTGCCTCTTCGATGTTGTCGCTGCGGGTGCCCATGGCGCGCAGCAGCTTCGGAATGCGCTGGATCAGGCGTTGGCGCTGCGCGTCTGCGAGCGCTTCGATACCCGTGCGGCCCACCCGCTCCAGCAGCCGGTGCAGCACCGTGCCCGTGCGGCGGGCCTGCATCCCGGCCCAGTTGTACTCGATATCGAACGCGCGCTCGCGCGGCGGCAGCGCTGGTTTCCAGGCCAGCCGCTCGCCGACGGATGCCTGCCAGGACCCGGCGATCCGACGCAGGGTCTGGTCGGGGCGGGACGCGGGGGCAGAGCCGTCACCCGCTGCAACGCCTGGCGCCGCCCGGGTGAGGGCACTGCGAAAATCCTCGCCGGTGGTGGGCCACAGATCCGCCAGCAGGCTGCCGGTCGCGGGTCGGATCTCGTCTTTGGTCGGGTCCAGGCACGCCGACAGAACCAGCTGCTCCTTGGCCCGGGTCGTGGCCACGTACAGCAGACGCTGGTTTTCGTAGCTGCTGCGCGTCTTCTGCTCGTTGCGGATCAACTCCACCAGCGGCGGGTCGTGCCGGGTGTCGGCACTGCGCAGCGGCGCCAGCAGCACCTGCTCGCGGCCGTCGGCGGCCGTGAACGGCAGCCAGTGCAGCAGTGCCCGGTCGTTGCCGCCCGGCGGGCGGTTGAGTCCGGGCAGGACTACCAGGTCCCACTCCAGACCCTTGGCGCCGTGCATGGTCAGCACCTCGATCTTCACGTCTGCGCGCGGCGGGTCCCCTTCGGTGTGCTGATCGGCCAGCAGTTCCTCGAAGTCGTTCCAGTCTTCCAGCAGGCCGTCGGCAGCCGCCTGATCCAGCGCATTCAGGTACAGACGGGCGTCGCGCAGATCGGTTGCCGGATGCTGGCAGCAGGCCGGGCCGCCGAGGCGGGTCCACACGCCTTCCACCAGGTCGCGCAGCGGCCGGCGCCGCCATTGAACACGGACGTCCGCCAGTGCCTGCAACACCCGCAGCGCGCGCGCGCGCGCGTCTTCGTGCAGGCGCGCCAGGGCATCCGGGTCGTCCAGCGCACGGCCGTCGCCGGCCAGCATCCAGAGATCCTCCAGGGTCAGGCCGCAGACGGGCGAGCGCAGCACCGCCAGCACGGCGGCCCGGTCGGCGGGCTGCGCGATGGCTCGGGTCAGAGCCAGCAGATCCTGCACGGCAGGGCGGCTTGTGAGCGGATCGAGCTTGACCGCGCGGTAGGCAAGGCTCCGACGGGTCAGCGCCGGCAGTATGAGCTGCAGGTGGCTGCGCGCGCGCACGATGATGGCGGCCTTGAAGTCGGGGTTGGCTGTCTGCGCGGCCAGCGCGCCGGCCAGCAGTTCGGCGATGGCTTCCGCTTCGGCGGCCTCGCCCGGGTGCGCCAGTATCTGCACCCGACCGCCCGCCGGGCGCCCCGGCTCGGATGCCGCGTAGGCGACGGCGCCAGCGGCGATGTCTTCCTGCTCGGGGAAGATCGGTCCAAGACGCTCGTTCACCCAGCGGACGATCTCCGCGCGCGAGCGGAAGTTGCGGCTCAGGCGTTTCGATTCGAGCATCAGCGGGCCGACCCCGCGATCGCGGCAGCGGATGTACAGGCCCACCTCCGCCTCGCGGAAACGATAGATGGACTGCATGGGATCGCCCACCAGGAACAGGCTGCGCCCGTCGGCGGCGACTCCGGGCGCGCTGCCCTCCCAGCCGGCCGTGAGCTTCTCCAGCAGGTGCAGCTGGCCCCAGTTGGTGTCCTGAAACTCGTCCACCAGAATGTGCTGAATACGCCGATCCAGGTACAACCCCAGGTCCGTGTAGCCGCTGTCCTCGTCGCCCAGACCGCGCAGCGCGGCCTCCGCCAGACCGGCGAAGTCGGTCTTGCCGCGCCCGGCGAACACCAGGCTCAGCTCGGCGGCGGCGCGCTTGAGAACCCGCACCAGCGCTTCGAGCACGGCCCACTCGTCTTCCTGGTAGTGGGGCTGGGGCAGGCGACCGGCCAGCTGCAGCGCATCGCGCAGCGCGTCGTCGCCGGTGAGCGCGCCGATGATGTCCTGAAATGCGTCTTTCTCGGGCGTCTTCGGCGGGAAGCCGATGGTCTTGTCGATGCGTCTGCGGAACGCACCGTCGTTTGTGAGGAATGCGGCAGCGAGCCCCTGCCACAGCGGCAATGCCTGCGGGTCTGCGCCGGGCAGCGCGTCGGCCTCGGCGAACGCGCAGATGACCGACGCGCTGCCTGTGCCACGCAGCGTGCCGGCCGCGTACCGCAGCAGGGACAGCAGTTGCGATGCCTCGATCCCCTGGCGGGCGAGTGCCCGTTGCAGGACCGATCCGGCGCGCGCCAGCTGGCCCGTGACTTCGCGGCTGAGCACGGCCTCCAGCCGCGCGCGCTGGGGCTCGGCCACGCTCAGTGCCCGCAGCCACTGCTCGCGCCGCCCCAGCAGGCCGGTCAGCAGATCCTCGATGTCCTGGCTGCGGTGGTCGCGCCATTCCAGCAGCTGCTCCAGGTCCGCGGCCAGTGCGTCGTTGCCGTCCACCAGCGCGAGCACCCGCCGTGCCGCCAGCCGGTACATAGCCTGCGTGTTGTCCGCGGGCGCGGGCACCGGACCCAGCGCGCTCGCCACCGGCATGGTGCGGGCGAGGTAGTGATTGAAGCTGTCGATGGTGCGGATCAGCAGCCGCTGCGGGTTCTCCAGCAGGCGCCAGGCGGCAACCTTGTGCCGCACCGCGCGCGCCTTTGCCAATGCTGCCTGCTCGTGCGCCGCGTCCGCATGAACCTCTGGATTCAGATAGCGCAGGATGCGCTGGCGCATCTCGGCGGCCGCTTTGCGGGTGAATGTGATCGCCAGGATCTCCTCGGGCGCCTCGACCACCGCCAGCAGACCCAGATAGCGCTCCACCAGCAGGGTGGTTTTGCCGGAGCCCGCGGGCGCCTGCACGATCACCGAGCGCTGCGGCTCGACCGCCTGGCGCCGTGCGTCGCCGTCACCCATCACCGCTGTCCCCGCTCGCGGTCCCGCCCGCTTCCACGTCTGCGTCCGCGAACGGCGCCCGCTCATGGACGCGACACAGCGCCTGCAGGTGGCAGAAGCTGCAGACCGCGGGCGTGCGCGGCGCGACGGCAGCGGCGCCGGCGATGAAGTCGCCCGCCAGCGCATCCAGCTGCGTGCGCCAGCCTGTCATGAGTTCGTTCCAGTCAGCGAGCGCGGCGAAACGGTGACGTGCGTTGGCGAGCGGCGTGACCCCTGCCATGCCCACGTCGTGCCGTGCCAGACCGTCGAACCGCAGATCTTCCGGACGCAGGCGGGCGAAGGCGATGGCTGCAGGCGGCGGTCGCAGCGTCACGGCGTAGGCGGGCAGCTGCGGATCGGCAATGCGTGGCTCGGGGTACCAGTCGCCCCTGCTGGTGCGGCCGGTCTTGTAGTCGATGAGCACCGTCGAGCCGTCTTCGAGCCGGTCGATGCGGTCGATCTTGCCGGTCAGCGTGAGACCGGAGAACGTCATCGTGATCTCCCGCTCGTGGCCCTCGACGGTGAAGTCCCCGCGCTCGCGCTCCACGGCCAGCCAGTTCGCCAGCACGCGCTCGGTGCGGCGCTGTTCGAGCCGGCGTCCGGCGCGGCTGAGCGTGAGACGATAGCGGCGGGTGAGTCGATCCAGAGCGCTGACCGCGGCGTTCTGGATGCGCATGCTAAGAGCCTCGGTGTCCAGCGCCAGCAATGCGGCCCTGCCGTCGAGCCCATTCCAGAACTGTTCCAGCGCGCGGTGTACCAGGGTGCCGCGCTGGCCCGCGTCGAGCCCCGGCCGCGGCGGCTGCAGATCGACGGCGCCCAGGCGCTGCTGCGCGAAGGCACGGAACGGGCAGTCCGATTGCTGGCGCAGCACGCTGGTGCCGCCGCCTGCGCTCGTCGCCGCAAAGGCCGGCGCGCGGTCGTCGTCGCGGACATGGTCCATCGCCGCGGGTTCCGGCGGCGCGGGGCGTTCCGCAGGGGTCTGCGGGCAGTGGGCGAGCAGCACGGTCAGGGCGAGCGGATCGTCCTCGTTGCCGCGCGCGTAGCTGCCCCGCACGACGGTGGCGGCGCGCAGCAGAAGCTGCAGTTCCTGCTCCGCGCGGGCCATGCAGCCCTCGCTGGTGGCGCGCGGCACCGCCGCCTGTACCGGCCCTGGGATGAGCGGTTCGCGCCGGGTCGGGCCGGGCCAGGTAGTGCTGTCCAGCGTGGTCAGCCAGAGCGCGTCGAAGCGCGATCCGAGCGCTTCCTCGATGCCCAGGATCTCCACCGGGACGCCCGGGTTGCGTTCGCGGAACACCGTGCCGGCGGCCCGCTCGGCGAGCGCCGCGAGCGCCTGGCCACGCGTCAGCGGCGTCTCGGTCACCACGTCCAGGGCGCTGAAGGCTTCCAGCAGCTCATGCCAGCGCTGCAGTCCCTGGTACTCGCGACTGTCCAGCGCCCGCCCGCCGGCGAAGCCGACGCTCGATAGTTCCTGCTGGAACTGAGCAGCCCACAGCGACGGCCAGCCGGCCGCAGGCGCTGCGCGGCGTTGCGCTTCCCAGTCCTCGAGCCGGTCCGCGAGCAGGCCGGCGCCGGCGGCGCGCAGTTCGTGGCGCATTTCGTTCCACGTCAGTTCGTACGGTGCCCAGCGTGCGAGCTGCGCCAGCGCGCGCTCACGTGCCGGTGCTTCTTCCACCCAGCCCGGCAGAAAGGGCGAGCGCAGCGGGCGGGTCGCCTGGGGCTGGGTGAGGCCCTGATCGCCGAGGCTCAGCAATGCCAGGCCATCGGCGATGAGGGGCCACTCCGCCAGCGGTCGGCCCAGGGAGACGTGCCAGGGCTCCGGGCCGGTCGCCTGCAGCGAAAACGCGGGCGGATCGAATACCTGCCGGAACGAGCGCTCCACGTGCGCCAGCCGATTGCCGAGGTCTGGCACCACGATGGCGATACTCTGGGCAGGGTCTGCCTCGAGTTGCAACCGGGCCCAGCGGGCGGCGCCGACGAGTTCGTCGTCGGGTTCCTCGTACTGCAGGATGATCGGTTGTTCCGGATCGCCCGGTGGTGCATCCCGCCGGCTGATTCGGGTACCGGCGGCGGCGCAGGCATCCAGGATGTTCCGCTGCAGCGGAGTGAGCGGCAGATCGAACCCGTCGAGCTCGATCGTCTCCGGCGTGCTGATACGTCCCTCGACGATCAGCGACGGCACCTCCGCCGCGAATGCCCAGTCGTCGATCAGTGCCCGGCGTGAACAGGCCTCGCGGTAGCGCGCGGCCCAGTCGCGAAACCGCCGGCTGTCTTCCGACAGCCACAGTGCCGGCCAGTCCTGAGGCGCCATGAGATCGTGCTCGTGAATCAGCCGCCAGGCCCGTTGTGCCAGCTCGGCGACCCTGGGCTCGCCGACGAACACCTCGCGGTCGATGAGCCCCTGCCAGATCAGCAGCGCCTGGCCGGCGCTGATGGGCACGCGCGGGTCGTCGTCGCTCAGCAGGTAGTCGTCGCGCAGGGCGGTGAGCCAGGCGCTGAAGCTCAGCACCTGGGGAGGGAACCAGGCGCCGCTGCCCGCGGCGCTCATCTGCTCCGCCAGCGTGCGGGAGCGATCGCGGGCGAGACGGGCGGTAGGGGTGAGGACCAGGCGGTCAGGCGCTAACATGGGTCAATTATTCACAGTCGGGTGCGGATATCGACGGTCACCAACGCATCCGCAGGCGGAGTGCCCGAACATGCACGTAATCGTCGACCTGTGCCTGGTGCCTCTCGGCGTCGGAACCTCGGTCAGCGCCGAGATTGCCGAGTGTCAGCGGATACTGGATGCGCGGGGGCTCTCTCACCAGATGCACGCATACGGCACCAACATCGAAGGCGAGTGGGACGACGTTTTCGCTGCCATCCGCGCGTGTCACGAGCGCGTTCACGAAATGGGCGCGCCGCGCATCAGCACGACGATCAAGCTGGGAACACGTACCGATCGGCCCCAGTCCATGGCCGACAAGGTGGCGAGCGTACGCCGGAAGCTGGAGCAGATCTGAGGTTCCGGCGCGGCGCGGAGCTTCTGGCAACGCGCCGCAGCCGGCCGGGGCGGATCAGAGCGCCTTCTTCGGCCAGGGCGTGCCCTGGTTCTCGGCGGTAACCCGCTTCAGACCCTTGTAGACGAACTTCTGCACCCGCTTACCCTCGTAGGTTTCGGTGGTGTAGATGTTGCCCTTGGAGTCGGTGGCGATGCTGTGTACGGCGAAGAACTGGCCGGGCTGACGGCCGCCGTCGCCGAAGCTGGTCAGCACTTCCAGCGTCTTGCGCTCCATCACGTAGACCTTCATGTTCTTGCCGTCGGCGAGATACAGGTAGGTCTGCTCAGGATCTCTGGAGAACGCGATGTCCCAGGTGGAGCCGTCGCCCAGAGTCTCGGGCGCGATGAACTTCTCGGTGACGAAGGTGCCGTCTTTCTCGAACACCTGGATGCGGTCGTTGGGACGGTCGCACACGTACACCAGGCCGTCGTGGGAAGGCTCGGCGCAGTGCACGGGGTTACGGAACTGCTGTGCCGGCGGCGCCTTCGGATCGTAGTTGCCCAGATTGCTGTCGTCCGGCTTGTTGCCGTAGGCACCCCAGTAACGCTTGAACGCGCCGGTGCTGGTATCGAGCACGGCGACGCGGCGGTTCGAGTAACCGTCGGCCACGTATGCCTCGTTGGCCTCGGCATCGAAGGAGATCTTCGCCACGCGGCCGAAGTAGTCGGTGTTGTTGCTGTCTACCGGCTGGCCCGGCTTGCCGAGCTGCTTCAGGAACTTGCCGTCGTGACTGAAGACCAGGATGTGCCCGTCGCCGCGACCGTTGCCGCCGATCCACACGTTGTCCATGGGGTCGAGGGTCAGGCCGTGGTTCGAATCCGGCCAGTCGTAGCCCTCGCCCGGACCGCCCCAGGAGTTCACCAGGTTGCCCGCGGGATCGAATTCGAGAATGTTCGGTGCGGGGATGCAGCACTCGCCCGTGGGCGGATCCATGGCCGCGCCGATTTCGGTGCGGGTGTCGAACGAGTTGCGTCGATGGATGATGAACACGTGATCGCGCGAGTCGACGCCCACGCCGATGGTCGAGCCGAGAATCCAATGATTGGGCAGCGGCTTCGGCCACAGCGGGTCCACCTCGAAGTAGGGTGCCCGCTTGTCCGCGGCGTCGGCGGCCGGTTCGATCAGTGCCTGCCCTATGCCCAGGGCGATGATTGCGGCGACCAGCGTGCCGGCCAGCCAGGTTCTGTTGGTGCTCATTGCGTAACTGCTCCCCTCGTGTGCCGCGAGCGCGGCAAGCGCCCGCTAGTATACTCGCTGACCCTGGATTGATCTGCCCGGAGCCCCATGCAGCGCGCACTCAGCAAATCGCCGACAGCGAAGCCGGTCCGGGCGCTGCGTATCGCGCGTCTGATGGTACCGGCCGCGTGGATTCTGGCGTTCTGCCTCGCCCCGTCCGCGCTCCAGGCCCACGAGATCCCGAGTACCGTGCGCATCGTCGCGTTCGTCAAGCCCGAAGGTCCCCGCGTGCAGCTGCTGGTGCGGGCGCCCCTCGGCGCCATGCGCGACCTGAGCCTGCCCCAGTGGGGACCAGGCTACCTCGATGTCGCCGCTGCCGAGCCGCAGCTGCGTGACGCAGCAAACCTGTGGATAGGCAACGAGGTGACGCTGTACGCGGACGGGATTCGCCTGGCCGCGCCGCGCCTGGCGGCGGTGCGGGTGTCGTTGCCCTCGGATCAGAGCTTCGCCACGTTCGGCCAGGCGCTCGCCCACGTGCGCGGTGCGCCGCTGGATCCGGGCGTCGAGCTGTACTGGGAACAGGGGCTGATCGACGCGCTGTTCGAGTACCAGCTGCCTGGCGGGCGGGCCGCGGGCCGGGACGCTGCGCACACCCCGGCACTCGAGATCGATGCACGCTGGGCGCGCCTGGGCGTCACCACCACCACCATCCTGCGTTACCTGCCCGGGGCTGGCGCGCCCGAGCGCGTGTACGAGTACGTGGGCGATCCGGGCCGCGTGCCGCTGGATCCGCGCTGGCATCAGGCGTTCCTGCGCTTCGTGACGCTCGGCTTCGATCACGTGCTCAGCGGCTGGGACCACCTGCTGTTCGTGGTATGCCTGGTCATTCCGTTCCGGCGCTTCAGGCCGCTGGTGATGCTGGTGACCGCCTTCACGGTCGCCCATTCGCTGACCCTGGCCGCGGCAGCGCTGGGCATGGCGCCCTCGGCGTTGTGGTTCCCGCCGCTGATCGAGACCCTCATTGCGGCCTCGATTCTGTACATGGCGCTGGAGAACGTGCTTGGCGTGCGCCTCGAACGGCGCTGGCTGCTGGCCTTCGGTTTCGGGCTCGTGCACGGATTCGGCTTCGCCTTCGTGCTGAGCGATTCCCTGCAGTTCGCCGGGTCGCATCTGGCCGCGTCGCTGCTTGCATTCAACGTCGGCATCGAGCTCGGTCAGTTGGCGGTGCTCGCGGTGGTGGTGCCGCTGCTGGCCTGGCTGTTCCGGATGCTGCGCAGCGAGCGCGCTGGGGTCATCGTGCTTTCGGCGCTGGTGGCGCACACGGCGTGGCACTGGCTGGTGGAGCGGGCCGGCGTGCTGGCCGACTATCGGTTCACGCTACCGAGCCTCGATGCGGCCTGGTGGGCGGGGGCAATGCGCTGGCTGATGCTGGTGCTGATCGTGGTGGGGCTGCTGTGGCTGCTCAATGCGCTCTACCGCCGCTGGGCGGGTGCCGATGAGCGACGCGCCGGGCTATGATCGGTCCGGCATGGCCCGGCGCGGATATCGCCCGCGTGGCTCCGCGCGGGCCGTGCGGCAACCGTGAGACGAATGAAATTCGGGGAGAGTCTGATGAACGTGAGGATGACCGGATGTCGCCTGCTGGTGCTGGCGGGGCTGCTGGCGAGTACCGCGGCGGTCGCGGATCCCTGCGGGGCGATGAATCCGTATGAGCGCCACGAAGGCTGGGGCAAGCTGCCCGAGGGCCGGAAGTGGGGCTCTACCAGTGCCATCTATCCCGCCAGAGACGGCCGGCACATCTGGGTGGCGGAACGCTGCGGCGCCAACTCCTGCGTGGGCAGCGACGTGGATCCGATCCTGCTGTTCGACCTGGACGGCAACCTGATCCGCAGCTTCGGTGCGGGCATGTTCGCCTGGCCGCATGGCATGTACGTCGACGGTGACGACAACGTCTGGGTTGCCGACGCGGTGGGTTACGCGCCGGTGCCGGAAGGCTGGGGTCACGTGGTCTACAAATTCAGCCCCGAGGGCGAGCTCCTGATGACGCTGGGCAGAAAGGGCGTGGCAGGCGACGGCAAGGACACGCTGCGCAAGCCCAACGACGTGCTCGTTGCCCCGGACGGCAGCATTTTCGTTGCCGACGGTCACGGCTCCGCGCCCGGTGAGCCCACCAACAACCGCATCGTGAAGTACACCGCCGCCGGCGAGTACGTCATGGAGTTCGGCATGCCCGGGGGCGACCGTGACGAGCTCAACGAGCCCCACGGCCTGGCCATGGACTCCCAGGGCCGGCTGTTCGTCGCCGACCGGCAGAACAGCCGCATTCAGATATTCGACCAGCAGGGCAACCATCTGGCCACCTGGACGCAGTTCGGCCGCCCCAGCGGCATCTACATAGACGCCGACGACGTTCTCTACGCGGCCGATTCCGAATCTAACGCGCGGCGCAACCCGGGCTGGCGGCGCGGCATCTACATCGGCAGCGCCAGGGACGGCTTCGTGACCGCGTTCATTCCGGATACCGAAGCCGATCCCGACAACTCCGGCACCAGCGGCGCCGAGGGCGTGGCGGTGGATGCCGACGGTAACGTGTACGGCGCCGAGGTGGGTCCGCAGCAGGTGGTCAAGTACACCCGCAGGGCGCCCTGACGGTGACGAAGCCGATGCCGACGCGTGCCGCCCGCGCCGCGTTCCGGGCGCTCACGGGAGCGCTGCGACGCCTGTGTCTCGGCCTGTGCCTGGCGCTTGCCGTCCCGCTGCCGTCGGCGCTGGCGGCGGAGCCGGTGCGGGTTACCCTCGACAGCGATGCGGGGGTGATAGAGCTGGCGCTCTATCCGGATCGGGCACCGCTGACTGTGGCCAACTTTCTGCGCTACGTGGATGCCGGGCTTTACGATGGGGCCAGCTTCTATCGCGTGGTGCGGCAGGACAACCAGCCCCAGTCGCCGGTGAAGATCGAGGTGATACAGGGCGGCATGGGCGCGGCCACGTACGACGCCGAGCCGGCGCAGCGGCCGTTTCCGCCTGTGGCGCACGAAACCACCGCGGTCACCGGTCTGCGGCACGAGGACGGCACGCTGTCCATGGCGCGCCTGGCGCCGGGCAGCGCCACGTCGGAGTTCTTCATCTGCATCGGGCCGCAGCCGGAGCTGGATTTCGGCGGTGCGCGCAATCCCGACGGTCAGGGCTTCGCCGCGTTCGGCCGCGTCATCTCCGGCATGGACGTGGTGCGCCGGATCCAGGGCGAGCCCACCCGCGCCGATGCGCCGGATTATCTGAGCAGCGTCACCGGCCAGCTGCTGCAGGACCCGGTGATCATCCAGCATGCCGAGCGCGCCGGTTCCGTCCGCTGAATGGGGTCGTGAGCGGGCCACGGCTCGCGCTGCGGCGCGCAGGCCCGCGGCGCGCAGGCCCGCAACGTGAAAACCGCGGTGGTCGTCTCGGGCCTGCCGGCCAGCGGCAAATCCACCGTGGGGCGGGCGCTGGCGCGGTCACTGGCCATGCCGTTGCTGGACAAGGACGACATTCTCGAGGCGCTGTTCGACAGCCTGGGCGTACGGGACGCGCAGTGGCGGGCGCTGCAGAGCCGCGCCAGCGACGGGGTGCTGGAGCATCTGGCGTTGGCCAACGACAGTGCGGTGCTGGTGTCGTTCTGGCGGGATGCCGAGACCTGGAGCGATACCGGAACGCCGGTCGAGTGGATCGGCAGCAACGCCGAGCGGATCGTGGAGGTGTACTGCGCCTGT
The DNA here is from genome assembly GCA_041395905.1 of Pseudomonadales bacterium. Taxonomy (GTDB): domain Bacteria; phylum Pseudomonadota; class Gammaproteobacteria; order Pseudomonadales; family Azotimanducaceae; genus UBA7803. The sequence goes on along the minus strand of JAWKZP010000014.1, from coordinate 117,459 downwards.
CCGCCGCAGTTGGCGCTGGAGCGCTTCGAGGCGCGCGCCCGCCACCCGGGTCACCTCGACCGCCAGCAGGATCGTCACGAGATGCTGGAAGGCCTCACCCGGCTCGCGGCCTCCGGGCCGCTGGGCATCGGCCGCCTGGTGCGTATCGATACCGCGCGAGCAGTGGACGTGGCGGAGCTGACTGCACGGGTGCGCGCGGCACTCGGCGGCTAGCGCGCCCGGGCCGTTGCGCTCACTCGCTGGCGACGCGGTGCCAGTGCTCGCTGATTCCGTAGCCCGTGCGGCCTTCAAAGGTGAATTCCGCCAGGCCCTCGTTGACGAAGGTGGCGCCGCCCGGCATGGGAATCTTGGTCGGACAGATGGTCAGGATGCGGCCCGACACCCTCACAGGAGCGCCGCTGGCAGTACGCGCTACCAGCTGAACCGCCGTGTGCAACAGCGATGCTGGCCGATACTCGCTCTCGATCACGACGTCTTCCAGGTCTTCCACGGCGCCGTTCCGGCAGATCCAGCCAGCGCCGCGGATGACGCCGTCCGGATGCCGGAAGCAGGAACCGCCCATGGCCAGATCCGGGCCGAAGTTCATGGAAAACCAGTTCACGAACGGTGCCGGCCCGCCGCTGCCACCGTCCGCAGCGGGCGTGCGGGCAGCTTCTGCGCTGGATCGCCCGGCATCGCCGCTGCTGCCCGCGCCCCAGTCGCGCGGTCCCCACGACTTGTCGCGCACGCCGAAGCCCTGCACCTGGAACGTTTCGCGGCCCTTTGCGCCGGTGAGGGCGATCTCGCCGCTCACCGCGCCGGTCTGCTCGAAGTGACCCCGAGCGCCGCCGGCTGCGCCGGAGCCCGCCCCGGAGCCCGCCCCGGAGCCCGCATAGTGGGGTGAGCTGAGCGCCTTGAAATCCACCGCCATGGTCAGCTGCGCCGGTTGGTACCAGCCCTGGGGACGGGCTTTGCGCCGCTCCAGCAGAATCGCCGCATCGGCGATGTCCTGGGCCGGTCCGTCGTACCTGACGCGCCAGTGCTCGAAGGGTGCAGCGCAGTCCAGCTTCAGGTCGCCGGCGCGCAGGTCGTCATCGTAGGCGGACAGGTCGCTGCCGATGTCACGGCGGCCGTAGGTGAACGCCACCCGGTCGCCGCCGAGGTAGACCACGTGCAGACCGTCGGCCCAGCCATCGCCCGGGCGGAAGCCCATGCGGGTGAACATGGCCACTTTCGATTGCGGGTCGACGAAATTGAAGTAATAGCTCTCGCTCCAGGCAGGCGCGTCGCCCACCGGGTGCATTCGTTCGTCGGCCGGGTTGCTGCTCATGGCCTCGCGCTCCGCGTCAATCGGCTGTGCCGTCATGCTAACCCGATCGGCAGTGTCGATCAGCCGTCGGCGAGTTCCGAACGGATGCGCGCGCTGACCTGCTCGTAGAGATCCTCGCCCCAGGCCGCCGCCTCGCCGGAAAACAGGTACTCCGGCGGCACCACTTCCGGTCCTTCCCCGGGCGCAGTGGGCGGCGAGAAGTAGCCGAGCGCGTAGGAGCCCATGGAGTAGCCCAGCAGCGCGCGCAGCTCCGGGTCCAGGTCGCGGGCGATGTGCGGGGGGCAGGATAGAAACTGGTTCTCCTCCTGACGCAGCCAGCCCAGGCAGTAGGTGATGTTGATGCCGATGCGGTCCTGTGCGGTGCGGTTGCGCCCGCCCGAGTGAATCACCGAGCCCGAATAGACCAGCACCGAGCCGGCGTGCATTTCGGCATAGCCGATCTCCTCGTCCTGCGGTTTGCGCTCGTCGCCCCACTGGTTGGACCCCGGAATCACGCGGGTCGCGCCGTTCTTCTCGGTGAAATCGGTGAGCGCCCAGATGGTATTGAGCTGGGGTTCGATGGTGCGGGGAATGAATCCGCCCCAGGCCAGGCGGTCACGGTGCAGCGGCTGCTCGCCCTGCTCCGGCCGGATGCGGATGACCTGGGTCAGGTGCAGCTGGTAGCGGTCGCAGAACGGTGACAGAAACGCCTGGCACGCGGCATTGATCGTGGGGTGCATCACCAGCTCGCGGCAGGCCTGGGATCGTGCGACCAGCGCCCCCGTGCGCGTCGTGTGGCGGCCGGTGAAATCGTCCCGGCCCACCGGGGTCGCGTTCACGTAGGGCATGATTTCGCCGAGAACCCGGTCGACCGCGGGCCGGTCGAGGACGCCGTCGAGCACCAGCGCGCCATCGCGTCTGATCAGGTCGACGATCGCGTCGGTGGCCGCGTCTGCGGGCAGGTGCTTCAGTTCGGGCATCTCGGAACCTCCTCGGTGGCTGTCGGGGCGCTGGTAGGGCCTGAGCCTGCGTCACAGCCAAGGCTAATCGCTGCTCTGGTGCGGGTCTATGGTGTGTGATCCGTCTCGGGCTCGCGCTCACGGCGCTGGTCCAGGTAGCGGCGGATTGCCTCCAGGTGCCTCAGCAGCTGGCGCAGGTCGTCGGGCCTGATCCGTGGCAGGAACTCGTCGAGCACCGGTCCCAGGCCGGCGATGGCGGCTGCGCGTGCGCGGCGGCCGGTGGTCGTCATGCGCACGAGCTTGCGCCTGCCGCTGCCGGGGTCGGGCGTCACGGTGATGAATCCTTTCTGCTGCAGCTTGCCCAGCGTGTTGGTCATGGCGCCCTTGCTGACCTGAAACGCGCGCGCCAGCCGGCCCGGGGTGGCCACGTCGTCCACCCGCACGAACCAGTTGAGCACCGAGAACTGCGACGGCGTCAGATCGTGCGGCAGCCTGCGTGCCATCTCGTTGGACGACAGCTGCGCGACGATGTTGATCTCGTTGAACAGGCGGAACGCGTCCTCCCTGGTCACCGGGGCCGGTCGTCTGCTCATGTCGCTGCGCTCCGTCGATTTGCCATCTGGCCAGATAGTTTATCCATAAACAGTTTGATTTTAAACTGATTGCTCGATAGGGTGTCGAGCCAGATATGGCGAATGAGAGTGACGGATCATGAGATGGATGCTGCGAATCGTCGGGGGCCTGCTGCTGGTCGTGGTGCTGGTGTTCGGCCTGCAGCTGCTCGCCTCGGAAACCGGAGAGGTGGTGGTGCTGCACGCGCGCGACCCGGCGGGTGCGGTGGTCGAGACCCGTCTGTGGGTGGTCGATCTTGAAGGACGACAATATCTGCGTGCCGGCGCCGACGGGCCGGGCTGGTTTGCGCGCCTGAGCGCGCAGCCTGAGATAGAGCTCACACGCGGCCCGAGTACCCTCGGGTATCTGGCCACGCCGGAACCGGCCCGCAGCGCCGCGATCAATGCGCTCATGCAGCAGAAGTACGGCTGGCGCGACACGCTGATCGGCGTGCTGGTGGGCGGTCGCGAGGGTTCGATCCCGGTGCGGCTCGAACCGCGCTGAGGTCCGCATCGCACGGCCTCGCCGCTACGCACCGAGTCGGTGCGCGAGCTTGTCAAAGCGCACCAGATTCACGCAACCAATCATTCACGGAGGCGAAATCGTCGTGAAATGAAGGGCTTTTACAGTTGGCCCGCCTATTGCAATGCCGACCCCGTAAGGCGGCGCATGGACCGCCAACTCAGGAGCAGCCAAGACCATGAGCACGACGACGCAGACACTCTCCGAAAGCCAGGCACCCCGATACGGAGGCCCGCACCGCTGGCAGGTGCAGGGCTGGGCCAGGCTCGCGCGACGGGTCATGCGCAACCGCGCCTATACCCGCTGGGTAGACCAGTACTGCACGGGTCTGAACGTTACCGGCATCGAGCATCTGAGAGCGCTCGACGGGCCCTGCATTCTGGCGCCGAACCACTCCAGCCACATGGATACGCTGGTGCTGCATGCGGCGCTGCCCGAGATCGTGAAGGGCAATCTCTACTACGGCGCGGCGGCAGATCGCTGGTTCGTGAAGGGCCGCAGGAAGCTGGTGCTGCAACCCTGGTACCAGTCGCTGGTGCTCGGCAACTTTCCCATCCATCGCGGCGGCGGTTCGAAGACGCTGGATTACGCGCGCTGGCTGCTCGATCAGCGCTGCAACCTGTGCATCTTTCCGGAGGGCACGCGGGCAACTTCCGACCGGTTGGGTGACTTCCGCGTAGGGGTGGCGCTGCTTGCACTGGAAAAGCAGGTACCGGTCGTACCGGTCTATCTCTCCGGCCTACGCGAGATGCGCCCCAAGGGTCAGCTGGAGGTCAGACCCGGAGTCGCCGGGGTCGAGTTCCTGGAGCCTCTGCGGTTCGCGCCGGGCACGTCTCCGGCGGCGGCGACGGCGCAGATGTGGGAGCGCATGAACGCGGTGCACCTCAGCCATCATCCCGAGCGCCAGCTGCCGCGCGCGGCCTGAGGCGATCGCCTGCGGGGCGACTTCAGTCCGAGGCTTCGAGTCCCCGCAGCATCAACCCCTGGCCGGGCAGACCGAGCAGGACCCGGCCGGCGTCGTCGAGGTGGTGCGACGCGACGGTGGCATGCTGGCGCACGACGCGGACGTCGCGGCTCAAGCGTTCCAGCGGGTGGCCGATGCTGTTGGCGGTGGTGCCGGCCGCATCGGCCAGCAGATCCACCGCGCTGCAGGCATCGGCCACGGCCTGGGAGCAGCTTGCCTGAAACAACGCCAACTGCCGTGCGGATGGTCGCTCACCTGCGCAGACGGCGCGCCACAGCTGCGCCACCTCGTCGTGCACCAGCGCCCGCGCGCCGTTCGTGCGCACCGCGGCAACGGCCACGGCCCGCTGCGCCGCGCCGCGCTCGCGCAGCGACGTGCTGGAGAACCTGGGCACCTTGCCGGTGGCGAGACCGGTAAACGCGGTCAGCGCCGCCCGCGCGATGCCCAGAGCTACTGCCACCTTGTTGTACGCCAGCCGCGCGCCCAGCGGGAAGCGCAGCAGCGCGTGTTCCCGCTGCGCGTCCGCGCCGGCGGCGTCACTGGCTGCGGCCAGCCGCGCCGCGCCTGGAATGGCCGCGCCGCTGCTGCCGGTGCTCAGCCGGTTGTCGCCGCCGATGGGCGGGATGATGCGCGATTCCGGAACGAACACGTCAGCGACGCGCACGTCGTGCGACCCCGAACCGCGCAGCCCGGACACATGCCAGGTGTCGAGAATCTCGAAGTCGCCACGTTCGATCATGGCGTACACGTTGCCCCGATCGGGAACCGGCGCGCCGTCGCGATACAGCCGCACCGTGGCGCCGAAAACGTCGCTGTTATGGCAGCCGCTGACGAACTGCCACTGGCCGTTGATCCGGTAGCCTCCGGAAACCGCGTCGGCGCGACCGACTGCGGCAGTGGAACTGCACATCACCACCTCGGGGTCGGCAATGAGCTCGGGACAGCGGCCGAGACCGGGGGCGATGAGCCCGAAGGTTTCGACACCGATCATCAGATTCCAGCCGGCGCTGCCATCGGCCTCGGCGATGGTTTCGATGGTGTCGATCTGCGTCATGGGATCCGCGGCCTCGCCACCGCACGCGGCCGGTGCGCCGATTCGGTACAGCCCCGCTGCAGCAAAGGCGCGGGCGACCGCGGCCGGCAGGTGCCGTTCCCGGTCCGCGGCGTCGGCGTGCTCGCGTACCAGGCCCTGCAGTGCCCGGGCGCGCATCACGGGCGACGGACGTGCGTTGCCGGCGGCGCCGGATCCGGTGGCGCTCATGGCGCCGTCCCGTCCGGGTCGGCGTCGGCACTGTGCACGCGGCTGCCGTTCACCCAGGTTTCCAGCACGCGGATGCTGCCGATGGCGGACGGGGCGACCGCCCGCGGGTCCTGTTCCAGGATCACGAAGTCGGCCAGCTTGCCGGGTTCCAGCGAGCCGATCTCGTGCTCCGAGTGGCACTGCCAGGCGGCGTCCCGGGTCATGGCCCGCAGCGCCGCGTCCACGGAGACGCACTCCTCGGGGGCCAGCACCGCGCCGGGATCACGCCACAGCGCGCGCGTCACCGCGTTCTCGATGCAGCGCAGCGGTCCCATTTCGGTCACCGGCTCGTCGGAGTGCAGAGTCCAGCGGATGCCGGCTGCCTCGCAGGCTCCGGTACGGTCCAGCTTGGCCGCCTTGTCGGCGCCGAAGATCTCGTCGCGGAACGCCTGGCCCCACCAGTAGACGTGGCCGATCAGGAAGCTTGGCGACAGGCCCAGGTCACGAATCGCCTCGATCTGCTCGTCATGCAGAATCGAGCAGTGCTCGATGCGGCAGCGCCGCTCGCCGGGGTCGAGGCCGGCGTCGCGCGCTGCAGCGTACGCAGCCAGAGCGTTGTCGATGGCGCGATCGCCGTTGGCATGTACCACCACCTGCCAGCCTTCGGCCAGGCGGCGGCGCACCTTGTCCTCGAGATCCTGCGGCTCGACATAGGCGATGCCGCAGTGATCCGCGCGCAGGAAGGGTTCGCGCTGCAGGCCGGTGAGGCCCTGATTGGAGCCGTCCGACACGATCTTCCAGCCGGTAGCGCGCAGCCATTCGTCGCCCTGACCGAAGGCGAGGGTGGTCCGGTCCCAGTCGTCGGCGCGGGCGTCGCCCAGTGAGTAGCGGAAGCGGCAGGTCATGGCTTCGCTGTCGCGCAGCGCCTGGTACAGCGACACCTCGCTGCCCCCCTGCATCAGCCCGGTGCCCTGGTCACAGAGCGTGGTGAAGCCCACGGAGTTGGCATGCCGGAACACGTCCAGGCACGCCTGAGTGACGTCGTGGCTGCGCATGGCGGCGTTGTGGCGGGCGACCGCGCCCATGGCGGGTCCGCCCTTGAGCACGCCGTTGGGCTCACCGTTGGCGGCGCGGCCGAACTCGGCCCCCGGCGGGTTCGGGGTGCCCGCGTGAATGCCGGCGATTTCCAGTGCCAGAGAGTTGCAGTACCCGAGATGCAGCGACGCGTTGTAGACGAACACGGGATGGCGGGTGGATACGCCGTCGAGGAGTTCCCGGGTCAGGGCGTCCGGCCCGTCCTGCAGCGACGGGTCGAACTGGCGGCCCACCACCCATTCGCCGCTCGGCAGTGTTGCCGCCCCCTCCCGCAGGCGCGTCAGGGCACCCTCCACCGTGGGGTGACGGAACGGGCCGACGTTCTCGTACAGCCGCAGCACCGCGATGGGGATCAGGTGCATGTGCGGCTCGATGAATCCCGGCAGCAGCGTGCGGCCCTGGCAGTCGATGCGCTGCGTGTCGGCCTCGGCCAGCCGCGATGCCTCGGCGGCGCTGCCGACGAACTGGATCCTGCCGTCGCGCACCAGCAGCGCCTCCGCCTCGCTGGCCGCGGCGTCCATGGTCAGGATGCGGGCGTTGACGAACAGGTGCGGCTGCAGGTGCGGCTGCAGGTGCGGCGATTTTCCGGGCGGTCGGGCGGAGCGGAAGTCGGTGGCGGTGCGCGCGAGGTCGATCCCGGCCGTGCGCAGGAGCTCGGGCAGCGCAGCCGCGCAGCACGAACAACCGTGCAGGTCGTGGCTGTGAATGCCGGTGTCGTTCTCCGCTGTGCCGGAAACGCCGTGCTTGTCGTACATGTCGTGCCCCCTCTCGAATGTTGACCCGGGCTGGCGCGGCCGCCTGCACATCTGCGGAGCGACGGCCACCGGCGGTAGCAGGGTCTATGTACGTCGCTTTGGTAGCGGGCGCAAGCCGACGCGTCCGCCGCGGGGGCAGCGGGGACCCGACCGGGGCGGTCGCGCGGGTACTCAGGGCGAGCCGCGAAGACTGACGCCCGACCGAGCCTGAACGTCGCAAGCGCCTAAGGCGCGCCGCCGAGTTCGGCCGCCAGAAAACTCAGCACCTTGCGCCAGGCGTCCTCGCTCGCCTGCGGGTGATAGCGCTCCGGTGTTGGAAAGTTCTGGAACGCGTGGCCCGCGTCCTGGTAGCGGTGAAAGCTGTGGCGCACCCCAGCGCGCTCCAGGGCCAGGGCGTAGTCGTCGACGTCCGCCGGTGTCGGGTTCTGATCCTCGCTGCCGAAGAAGCCCATCACCGGGCAGCGGATGTTCGCGGCGAGCTCGATGGGCGCAACGCTGCCTTCACCCATGGGAATCTTCACCCGGCCGCCGTAGAAGATCGCGCAGGCGGCCAGCTCGGGAATGTGGCAGGCAGCGAGCCACGCGACCCGTCCGCCCCAGCAGTGGCCGACCACGCCGATGCGACCGGGATTCACGTCGCTGCGCGCCTGGAGCAGCTCGAATGCGGCCTGCATGTCGGCGACCATCCAGTCGTCGCGGGCTTCGCTCCGCTTGACCTCTATGGCTGCCGACTTCGGCCACCAGTGGAAGATGAACGGCACCGCGACCACGTAGCCGTGGCGGGCAAAGCGCTCTGCGGTCTGCAACGTGAACTCGTCGTTCTCGATTCCCGTATGGCCCATCGGAATGTGCTGGGCCAGTACCAGACCCGGCCGCTGCACGCTGTCCTCGGCCGGCGCGGGCTCGAACACGAACACCTCCATGGTGCTGCCCTCGACGTTCACCGACGCGATGCTCTGTCGCAGGTTGTGGCGTTGCCCGTCGCTCACCGTGTGTCCCCTCGATCGCCGCGGCGTCGCGGGGCAGCGTATCATGCGCGGCCATGAATCTTCTGCAGCGCATGAATGCCGTGCTGAGACCGCAGGGCAGGGTTTTCTACGGCTGGTGGATCGTCGCCGCCAGCGGCGGCGTGCAGTACCTGGCAAGCGTTCTGTGGATGCAGTCCTACGGCGCCTACGTGGTGCTGCTGCAGGCCGACTTCGGCTGGAGCAAGACGTTGCTGGCGGCCGCGTTCGCGCTCACCCGCATCGAGAGCGGCATCCTCGGACCGCTGCAGGGCTGGCTGGTGGACCGCTTCGGCCCGCGCATCGTGCTGAGCGTCGGCACCCTCATGTTCGGCATCGGCTTCATGCTCTTCAGTCAGGTGGATTCGCTGCTCACCTTCTACCTCACCTTCGTTCTCATCGCCCTGGGTTCGAGCCTGGGCGGCTTCGCGACGCTCATGGTGTCGCTGGTCAACTGGTTCACGCAGCACCGGGCCAAGGCCGTGGCGCTGTCGCAGGTGGGGTATGCGCTCGGTGGCTTCTCGGTACCGGCAGTGGTGGTGCTGCTGGAGATCTACGGCTGGCGCACCACGGCGCTGATATCCGGGGTGCTGGTGATCGTGGCCGGGCTGCCGCTGGTTCAGCTGGTGCGTCACCGGCCCGAGGAGATTGGCGAGCGGCCGGACGGCCATGCGCCGCTGCCGGACGGGCACCCGCACGTCGGGACCGCGTTCACGGACTTCACGGCCCGCGAGGCCATGCGCACGCCGGCGTTCTGGCTGATCTCCACCGGCCATGCGCTGGCGCTGCTGACGGTTTCCGCCGTGCTGGTGCATCTGATTCCGCATCTCACCGAAGGGCTCCACTACTCGCTCGCGGAGGCGGCCGGCGTGGTCGCGCTGATGACGGTTTTTCAGATGGCCGGGCAGCTGTCGGGGGGATATCTCGGCGACCGTTTCAACAAGCGTCTGATCTGCGTGCTGTGCATGGTCGCACATGCCTCCGGGCTGCTGCTGGTCACCTTCGCCAGCGCCTGGTGGATGGTCGTTGCGTTCGCGGGGCTGCACGGCTTTGCCTGGGGTACGCGCGGGCCGCTGATGGTGGCGCTGCGCGCCGACTACTTCGGGCCTACCTCGTTCGGCACGATCATGGGCTTCTCGTCCCTGATCGTGATGTTCGGCATGTCCGGCGGGCCCATCGTCGCGGGCTACATGGCCGACGTCTCGGGCAACTATGAGAGTGGTCTCGCATTGCTGGCGCTGCTCTCGCTCATGGGTTCGCTGTGCTTCTACTTCGCGCGCCCGCCGGCGCCGCCCATGCGGGAGCCTGTTGCTGCATAGGCGGCAGGCCGCGCCTGACACCAGCTTCCTGCCTGCGGGGTTGCGCCGGGCCCGGTGCACGCGGGTGCCACGCTGGCGTCCGTGCGCAACCTGCGTATCATGGACGGGCGCGTGCCGGCGCGGCGCGCCTGCCCATGAGTACGAGTTTCCACGGGATTCCCCACTGAAAACGTTCAATCGAAGAGGTAGCAGCATGAGGTTCGGGCGGCCCAGTTCGGTATTGATGCTCATCACCCTGGCCGGCGTGCTCGCGGGCTGCGGCAACGACGGCGGTGAGGCGTCGCAGACCCCGGCGCGGGAACAGGCGCAGGCCGCTGGGGCCAGCGAGCCCGCGCTGGTGAATTTCTACAACTGGTCTGACTACATCGCAGATCAGACGTTGCCCGATTTCGAGGCTGCCACCGGCATCAAGGTCAACTACGACGTCTACGACTCCAACGACGTGCTCGAAGGCAAGCTGCTCGCGGGCAACACCGGCTACGACATCGTCGTGCCCACGAACAATTTCTTCGCAGTGCAGCTGTCGGCCGGGCTGTTCCAGCCCCTCGACAAGACGCTGATCCCGAACCTGGCGAACCTCGATCCGGCGATCATGGAGAAGCTCGAATCGGTGGATCCCGGCAACCGCCACGCGGTGCCCTATGCCTGGGGCACCAACGGGCTCGGCATCAACGTGGACGCGGTGACGGCGCGGGTACCCGATGCGCCCTTAGATTCCTGGGCACTGCTGTTCGACCCGGAGATCGTGAAAAACCTGGCCGATTGCGGCGTCACGCTGCTCGATGCTCCGGACGAAGTGAGTGAGGTGGCGCTCAACTATCTCGGCTACGACCCCGAAACCACCGACGAGGCGCAGCTCAAGGAAGCGCTGGCGCTCGTGCAGGCCATACGCCCGTACATCCGCTATTTCCATTCCTCGCAGTACATCGACGACTTCGCCAATGGCGAGGTCTGCCTGGTACTGGGCTGGTCGGGTGACCTGTATCAGGCCATGGACGACGCCCCGGGCGATCTGAATCTGCGTTACGTGATTCCCAAGGAAGGCACGGTGCTCTGGTTCGACCTGCTGGCCATTCCATCGGATGCGCCGCACCCGAAGAATGCCCATCGCCTGATCAACTACCTGCTCGACGGTCAGGTGTCGGCGAACAACACCAACACCACGTTCTTCCCCAGTGGCAATGCTGCGGCGCTGCCGATGATCAACCCCGAGATCAGCGGCGATCCGGCCATCTACCCGCCTCCGGAGGTGATGGCGCGCCTGTTCCCCAACCCGGTGAAACCGCCGGCCTGGGTGCGTCTGCGCAACCGCCTGTGGACGACGCTGAAATCGGGATACTGACGGGCCCGTCATGAAGCCGCTGGTGATCCTGCCATGCGACGTCAAGCAGGTGGGCCCGCACCCGTTCCACTGCGTCGGTGAGAAGTACATCAACGCGGTGGCGCACGGCGCCGATACCTGGCCGCTGCTGCTGCCGGCGCTCGGTGCCGGCGTCGATCTCGAGGCGCTCACCGGGCACTTCGATCTCGATGCGCTGCTCGCGGGCGTCGACGGGGTGTTCCTGCCGGGGAGCACGAGCAACATCGAGCCGCGCCGCTACGGCGCGCCGGATGACGGCGACCCCAACCGCGACCTGCAGCGCGACGCGCTGACGCTGGACCTGATCCGTCGGGTGATCGATCTGGAGATTCCACTGTTTGCGGTGTGCCGCGGTCTCCAGGAGCTCAACGTGGCGCTGGGCGGCACGCTGCACCCGGCATTACAGGAGGTGCCGGGGCTGCTCGAACACCGCGAGGACAAGACCGCGCCCCGCGCCGGACAGTACGCGCCGAGTCACGAGGTGACGACGGTGCCGGGCGGGGTGCTCGACGGGCTGCTTTCCTCCCGCACATTCAGCGTCAACTCGCTGCATGGTCAGGGCATTCGTGATCTCGCGCCGCCGCTGGCGGTGGAAGCCGTGGCATCGGACGGGCTGGTGGAGGCGGTATCGCTGCCCGGACACCCTGCCTTCCTGCTCGGCGTGCAATGGCATCCGGAATGGCGCTTCCGCGAAGACCCGGTATCCGTGGCGATGTTCCGGGCGTTCGGCGATGCCGCGCGGGCGCGACATGCCCGGCGCACCGGCGTGCCGGTCTGAGCCCGGCCGGTTACTTCACCAGGCGCAGCGCGAACGGATAGCGGTAGGTCTCGCCGTTGTTGGCCTTGATGGCGGCGATGATGCTCAGAGCCAGCGCGGCCAGCGCCACCAGCGGCAGCAGCAGCGCGCCGATGAGTATCAGCATGAGCACGAAGCAGGCCAGCACCGCGATGGCCACGGTGATCTGAAAGTTCAGCGCTTCCTTGCCCTGATCGTCGACGAACGGCATCTGGTTCTTCTTCATCTGCCAGATCACCAGCGGGCCGATGAGATTGCCGAACGGAACGACGAAGCCCAGCAGCGCGGCGAGGTGCGCGAACATGGCCCACTGGCGCTGCTCGGGGTCGGGCTCGCCCCCGTAGCCGCTGGGTTCCTGGGTATTCAGCTCGCTCATGGTTCCTCCTGCAGGCTACGGCGGGCCGGCGGGGCCCGGGTGGGTGACGGACAGACACTGTCGACGCGGGTGTCGCCTGTCAAGCGGCGGGCCTATGAGTCCGCCCGTTCGGCACCGGCCGCCTTGCGCCCGGCCACCAGCATGGCGACGGTCACGCCCAGGGCCACCGCGCCGAGCAGCAGCGTCGCCAGGGCGTTGATCTCCGGGGACAACCCCAGCCGCACCTTGGAGAAGATCACCATGGGCAGCGTCGACGCCCCGGGGCCCGATACGAAGCTTGCGATCACCAGGTCGTCGATGGACAGGGTGAACGCCAGCAGCCAGCCGGCCAGCAGTGCCGGCGCCAGTAGCGGCACGGTGATCTGCAGGAACGTGCGCCAGGGCCGAGCGCCGAGGTCGAGCGCGGCTTCTTCGAGCGAAGGGTCGAGCTGCGACAGGCGCGATTGCACGACCACCGCCACGTACGCGGTACAGAAGGTGATGTGGGCAATGGTGATGGTGGTGATGCCGCGTTTACCCGGCCAGCCGGTGAGCTGCTCGAGCGCAATGAACAGCATCAGCAGCGACAGCCCGGTAATCACCTCGGGGACCACCAGCGGTGCCGCCAGCATGCCGGCAAACAGCGTGCGGGTGCGGAAGCGGCCGAAACGCACCAGCACGTAGCCGGCGGCCAGCCCCAGGGCCGTTGCCACGGTGGCCGTGAGCACGGCGATGCGCAGCGTCAGCCAGGCGGCGGTGAGTATCTGATCGTCGCGCAGGAGCTCGCCGTACCAGCGCGTGGAGAACCCCTGCCAGACCATGACCCGTTCGCCTTCGTTGAACGAGTAGCCGATGAGCACCACGATCGGGATGTACAGAAACGCGTAGCCGAAGGCCACCAGGCTGATGAGGGTCAACGGCCTACGCATCGGCGCCTCGCGCCGCGCGATTCTGGAACAGCGCGATGGGCAGAACCAGGATCAGCAGCATGACGATGGCCACCGCGGACGCGATGGGCCAGTCGCGGTTGGCGAAGAACTCGTTCCAGAGCACGCGGCCGATCATGATGCTGTCGGGCCCGCCGAGCAGCTCCGGGATCACGAATTCCCCCACTGCGGGAATGAACACCAGCAGCGAGCCGGCGATGATGCCCGGCACCGACAACGGCAGGGTGATCTTGTAGAACGCCTGCCAAGGCCGGCAACCGAGATCCAGCGCCGCCTCCACGGTGCTGTAGTCGAGCCGGGCCAGCGCGGCGTACAGGGGCAGGATCATGAACGGCAGATACGAGTAGACGATGCCGATGTAGACCGCGCCGTCGGTGTACAGGAGGTTGAGCGGCGCGTCGATGATGCCCAGCCCCATGAGCGTGGCGTTGATCAGGCCGCCGCCCTGCAGCAGCACCTTCCAGGCGTAAACGCGGATCAGAAAAGAGCTCCAGAACGGCAGTATCACCAGCATCAGCAGAATCAGCTGCGTGCGCCCCTGGGCACGGGCGATGGCGTAGGCGATGGGATAGCCGATCAGCAGGCACAGCAGCGTCGATACCAGCGCTACGCGCAGCGACGTGAGGTAGGCGAGCAGATACAGGGCATCCTCGACCAGGAAGCGATAGTTGGCGAAGGAGATGCTGAGCGCCAGGCTGCCGTCCGGGCCTGTGCTGAACAGGGGCGTGTAGGGGGGCTGAGCGACGATGGATTCGGCGACCGAGATCTTCAGCACGAAGAAGAACGGCAGCAGAAAGAACAGCAGCAGCCACGACAGCGGCAGCAGGTAGAACAGGCGCCGGCCCCAGCTCATCGTGTGAGCAGCACCGGACTGTCGTCGGACCAGCTGACCCAGACCTTGTCTTCCCAGGTGAAGTTTTCACCCGGGCGGCGGCTGCTCATGGGCGCCGTCACCTGCAGGACCTGGCCGCCGGAGGTCCGGACGTGGTAGGTGGAGTGCGCGCCGAGATAGGTGATCTCCTCGATGCGGCCATGGGCATAGCCGTGTTCGGCGTCCGGTGCGGCGCGGTCGAGGCGCAGCTTTTCCGGCCGGATCGCCACTTCGAATCGGTCGGGCAGCTCGGTGTCCGGCGCCGGCAGCAGCAGGCTGGCTCCCGCTTCGTCGCAGCGGGCGAGCAGCTGCCCGCCTTCGCTGGTGACGCGCTCGCAGGTCAGCACGTTGACCGAGCCGATGAAGTCGGCAACGAAGCGGTTGCACGGCGTTTCGTAGATCTCGCGCGGGGTGCCGATCTGCTCGAAGCCCCCTTCACGCATGACCGCGATCCGGGTCGACAGGTTCATCGCCTCTTCCTGGTCGTGGGTGACCAGCACGAAGGTGATCCCGACCCGTTCCTGGATGCGCGACAGCTCCAGCTGGGTGCGCTCGCGCAGCTTCTTGTCGAGCGCTGCCAGCGGCTCGTCGAGCAGCAGCAGCTTGGGCCGTTTGACCAGCGCGCGGGCCAGCGCGACCCGCTGACGCTGGCCGCCGGACAGCTGATCGGGCTTGCGCCGGGCGAAGCGCTCCAGCTCCACCAGCGCCAGCACCTCGTCCACCCGCGCGCGGATCTCGTCGCGCGCGACGCGGTCCTGGCGCAGCCCGAACGCGACGTTGTTGTAGACGTTCATGTGCGGGAACAGGGCATAGGACTGGAACATCATGTTCACCGGCCGCTCGTACGGCGGCGTCCGGGTCATGTCCTGGCCGTCGATGAAGATGCGGCCCGCGGTGGGGGTTTCCAGCCCTGCCAGCATCCGCAGCAGCGTGGTCTTGCCGCAGCCGGAGCCGCCCAGCAGGCTGAAGAACTCGCGTTCGTAGATGTCCAGCGAGACATCGTCCACTGCGACGAAATCGCCGAAACGCTTGCTCACGCCTTCGATGCGCACGAAGGGCGCCTGATCCGGACGGCGCCAGGGCTGGTCGATGAAAGGATCCTGCGGCAACGGGGGTCTCCTGTGTCGGCCGGTTATGATAGGACAGAGGCGGTAACCGGGATACGGGTCGGGGCCGGACTTGCATTGTCCTCGCGACCGGGGCGATGCTGCCAACGCGCAGCGGCAGCGCCGCCGCCGCGGCTGTTGTGCGTTCACTGGAACCGAACCATCGGAGGCTTGATGAAACGATCGGGCATCACCCGCAGAGATTTTCTCGCTGGCAGCACGCTGCCGGTGCTGGCCGGGAGCTGGCTGTCACCCGGGGCTCTGCTGGCGGCCACCGGCGCAGGGTCGGGCGTCTACTACCCGCCCGCGCTGACGGGATTGCGTGGCAGCCACCCGGGCTCGTTCGAGGTGGCACACGCGCTGGCCCGCAACGGCCAGCACTGGCCCCGGCCCGAGCGGCAGACGGACGACGACTACGACCTGGTCGTGGTGGGCGGGGGCATATCCGGCCTCGCCGCCGCCTACCTGTTTCGCCAGCGGGTGGGCGCCGGCGCGCGGATTCTCATTCTCGACAACCATGACGACTTCGGCGGTCACGCCAAGCGCAACGAGTTCTCGGTCGATGGCCGCACGCTGCTCGGCTACGGCGGCAGCCAGAGCATCGACAGTCCCGCTACCTATTCGAAGGTTGCCCGGGAACTGCTGGTGGAGCTGGGTGTAGAGACCGAGCGCTTCTATCGTTACTACGACCGCGACTTCGAGACGCGCAACGGGCTCGGACGCGGGGTGCTGTTCCAGCAGCCGCACTTCAGCGCCACCCGGCTGGTGGCGGACGCTGCGGCCGCGCCTGACGCAGCCGAGCGCCGCAGACGGCTGGAAGGCTACCCGCTGTCCGCTGCGGCGCGGGCCGCCCTGGATCGGCTCTATGCCGGCGAGCTGGCGGATACCGATGCGGTCCGCGCCATGGTGGCGGACCCCCACGGCACGCCGGTAGAACGGTTTCTGCTCGCCGCCTGCGCCATGCCGGAGGAGGCGCTGGTGCTGCTGCGGCCGATCACGCACACGTTCTGGGGGTTCGGCATCGAAGGGTTGTCGCTGGCGGAAATCCTCGAGTACGAGTCCCTCGGTCCGGGTCTCAACGCCGGCGTCGAGATGCTGGCCCGGCGCGCCGGCCTTGCCGAGCCGATGCCGCCCGGCTTCGCCGACCACGGCGAGGAGCCCTACATCTTTCACTTCCCGGACGGCAATGCCAGCATCGCGCGACTGCTGGTCCGTTCGCTGGTGCCGGGCGCGCTGCCGGGCTCGAGCATGGAGGACGTCGTCACCGCACGGCTCGACTACGCTCGCCTCGACCGGCCGGAGAACGCGACCCGGGTACGCCTGAACAGCACCGCCGTGGACGCGCGCAACGTGCCCGGCGGCGTCGAGGTGACCTACGTGCGCGGCGGCACGGCGGAACGCGTGCGGGCTCGCAACGCGATACTCGCCTGCTACAACAACATGGCGGCGCATCTCTGCCCGGACATGAGCGACGCTCAGCGCGCGGCGCTCGATTACCCGGAGAAGATCCCGCTCGCGGTGGTCAACGTGGCCCTGCGCAACTGGCGCCCCATTGCGGCGTCGGGCATTCACGAGGTGTACGCACCGGGCGGGCTGCTGGTGCGCATGGGGCTGGACTTCCCGGTCAGCCTGGGCGACTACCACTACGCCCGAGATCCGGATCAGCCGGTGGTGCTCGACTGCTGGCATGCCGGTATCGATCCGGACGTCAGCGCGCATCCGTTCGAGCGGCTTCGAGAGGGCCGCCGGCGCATGCTGGAGCGCAGCTTCGACGAATACGAAGCGGGCGTGCGCGAGGGCCTCGCTGCTGCCTGGGGCGGCCATGGCTTCGATGCCGATCGGGACATTGCCGGCATCACGGTGAACCGCTGGCCGCACGGATACGCCTGGGAATACACGGACCTGTGGGACGACCCGAGCTGGAGCCGGGGCGCGGGTCCCCACGTGATCGGCCGCCAGCAGGTCGGCCGCATCTCCATCGCCAACTCCGACTCCGAGGCGTTCGCCTACGTCAACGGCGCCATCGACGCCGCGTACCGTGCGGTGCGCGAGCAGACCACCTGAGGTAAGAGGGTGTCCGATCAGGTCGAGCGGCCGGGCCGAGCCGACGGACCTTCGGGCTGGATCAGGGCCGCGCTGCGCGATGCCTTTCAGGCGCTGGGTGCGGGTCGGCCCCAGCAGGCCGCAGCGCTGTGCCGGCGGGTCCTCGCGGCGGCGCCGGATCTGGCCGAGGCACACTTTCTCGTGGGTCTGGTGGCGCTGGAGCTCAGAGACCGCGCCAGCGCCGTGAACGCCTTCGGCTCCGTTACCCGCCTGCGCAGCGATCACGCGGCGGCGTGGGCGCAGCTCGCACGCCTGTTCTTGCAGGCGGGCCAGCCGAACCGGGCCGACCGCGCGCTGGCTCAGGCCATCGAGCACGAGCGCGGTGATCCGGTGGTTCAGGACAGCATCGGCGTCGTCTGTACCCTGCTCGGTGACCACCGGGGGGCCTGCGAGTGGTACCGCAAAGCCTGCGCCGGCGCGCCGCAACATCCGGGCTTTCGGGTCAATCTGGCCAACAGCCTCGTGTTCCTGGGCGACACGGGGGCCGCGCGCACCGAGCTCGAACGGGCGCTGGCCATCGATCCGGGCAACGCCCAGGCGCACTGGCTGCTGGCCGGCGCGCGCCGGGCGACGGACCGCACTCACGTGGAGACCATGGTCCGGGTGCTGGCGGATACCCGGCTGCCGGCGCAGGCCCAGGCATTCCTCTACTACGGGCTCGGCAAGGAGCTCGAAGACCTGGAGGAGTGGCCGCGCGCGTTTGCCGCGTTCGCCCGTGGCGCGCAGGCCCGACGCAGCACGCTCGAGTTCGACGAAGCTGCCGAGGTAGCCATGTACGAGGCGCTCGAGCGCATATTTACCCGCGCGTGGCTCGACGATGGCAGCGCCGCGGCCGCGCCGGGGCCGGATGCAGCGAGCGGTGCATCGGATGCCCAGGCGCCGATCTTCGTGGTGGGTCAGCCGCGTACCGGCACCACGCTGGTGGAGCGCATCCTGGCCGCCCATTCCCAGGTGCATTCGGCCGGCGAGCTGCAGCAGTTCGGCCTGTCGATCCGCCGCCAGCTGGACTATCGCCAGCCCGGACGGTTCAGCGCAGCGCTGGTGGAGGGGGCTGCCGGTCTGGACCCGGCGGCCCTGGGTGCCGCCTATCTGCAGGCCACGGAAAAACTGCGCGGCACGCTGCCTCGCTTCGTCGACAAGCTGCCGTCGAACTTTCTGTACCTGCCGCTGATTCTCAAAGCGCTGCCGACGGCGCGCGTGGTGCACCTGGTACGTGATCCCATGGACGCCTGCTTCGCGAGCTTCAAGCAGCTGTTTGCCGACGCCTACCCGCACTCCTACCGTCAGGACGAAATGGCGCGCCACTTCGCCCGTTACCACCGGCTGATGGCCGTCTGGCGCGACCGCTTCGGCGACCGCTTTCTCGACGTGCGCTACGAAGCCCTGGTGGCGGACCTGGAGCCGAATGCGCGCGCGCTGATCGAGTTCGTCGGTCTGCCCTGGGAAGACGCCTGCCTTCAGTTCCACAGCCAGGACAGCGCCGTGGCCACCGCCAGCGCCGTCCAGGTGCGCGAGCCGGCGCACACCCGGTCGGTGGGGCGGTGGCGGCGCTACGAGGCGGAGTTGGAGCCCATGCGGCGGGTGCTGCTGGCGGAGGGGATTCCTGTCTGACCTTCGGGTGGGGTATGACGGGGGGCGTCCGATGGGGTGGGGTAGCCGGATGCTGCGGCTGCGCGCCGGTCGTCCCGACTGCCCTCGATCCGGATTCTGCCACGGTGGGTCACAATCCGGCCCTCGGCGGCGCTTAAACGCCGCGGCATCCGGCTACCCCACCCCATCGAACACCCGCATACGCGCTTCCAAGGGGCGGACGGAATCCTGCCGCCGTTGTGCTGCTGGTGGTTCGAGGCCCAGCGGTTTTCGAGTGGGCGTGGGCGATTCGGTAGCGAGGGTTTCGGGGCTGCGTGCCTCAGGCTGAGAGGCTGTTGCGCGTGGCAGCTGTTCGCGCGCGCGTCGCGCTGAAGTCCGTCGAACCTTGGCGCACGATCCAAGCACGAACCAATGGCCCGTTCGGTGTCCGATCTCTCCGCTGGCCGAAGGAAGAACGCTCGAGGTGTCTGCTGGGGTGGGGAGGGTTACGGCGGCGTTTGCTGCCGTTGAGGGCTGAGTTTGACCCTTCGGCAAAACTCGATCGAGGGCAGCCGGGATGGCCGGCGCAGTCGCCGTAACCCTCCCACCCCAGCAGACACCCGCGACGATCCCTCTCACCTGCTCTCTGAAACGAGCCCCTAGAAACAGGCCGACGAACCGCGAGGTTGCAGCCCCCCAGCCCATCGTGGTCAGATTCACGTGTCGTCACACCGCCCACCGGAGCCCTGATGTCTCAGAAGAACAAGCGTTTCGAACTGTCCGGCAAAGGCCTGCTGGCCCGCTCCATATCGGCTGCGACCGTTGCGGGCATTGCCGCGACGCCCATGGTGGCGAGCGCGGAGGAGCAGGTGATCGAGGAGATCGTGGTGACCGTGCAGCGCCGCGAGGAGGCTTTGAGCGACGTGCCCATCGCCGTGACCGCGCTTACTGGCGAGTTCATCCGCGAGGTGAATCTCGATGACGTGAAGGATTTGGTGTCTTTCACGCCGGGCCTCACCGGCAACTCCAAGGACAGCTTCATCGACGCGCTGAACATTCGTGGCGTGCTCACCAACGACTTCGGCGTGGGCGGTGATCCGTCGATCTCGATCTTCAAGAACAATCTCTATCAGGGCCGCAACGGCGCGGTGGTGACGAGCCTGTACGATGTGGATCGCGCCGAGGTGCTGCGGGGGCCGCAGAGCTTCCTGTTCGGGCGCAACTCCATCGCCGGCGGCATCAGCGTGCATACCCGGCGTCCGGAGCTGACCGGTCGCAACGGCTACGTGGAGCTGGACGTCGGTGAGCGCAACCACGTAGTGGCGGAAGGCGCGGTGAACGTACCGCTCACCGATCACCTGGCCATGCGCCTGGCCGGCTACGGAATGCGCGAAGACGGCTACGTCAAGGACGCCTACAACCCGAACAACGACGACATGATCGCGCCGGACAAGCGCGCGGGCCGCCTGTCGCTGCGTTATCAGGCCGACCGTACCGATGTGAACTTCATGGCCGAGTACGAGACCCGCAAGCAGTCGGGCAGCATCTACCGTGCCACCCAGCGCGGCGAGAGCTGGCAGACCCTGCAGGATCTGTTCGGGGTGACCCTGGCGGGCGGGCGCATGGACTCGGACAGTGACCTGGGGCTGGGCGAGCGCGACAACGCCGACATCTGGAGCTACGGGCTCGAGATCGAGCACGACCTGGACTGGGCCACGTTCACCTCCATCACGGGCTACAAGAAGCACAACTACTCCTACGCCGAGGATTTCGACGGTACCCCGCTGCGCATCAACGACTACCAGCAGGATCAGGACGGCGACTACTTCGAGCAGGAATTCCGCCTGGTTTCCGAAGGCGATAGCCCACTGTCCTGGTACGCCGGGGTGTCCTATTACAAGGAAAACATCGACGCGCTGTTCACCCAGGCCAGCAACGAAGACGTGATGTGCACCTACTATCTGAGCTACTACGGCTTCGCCGACTGCACGGACTACTTCGCCTACTACGGCTACGTGTTCACGCCCAACCCCGACGGCCTGGTGGAACGCAACCGCGCCAAGGGCCGCTACGAGGGCTGGGCTGCCTACGTCGACCTCACCTACGAGTTCACCGACAAGCTCGATGCCAGCCTGGGGCTGCGCTACACGTTCGACGAGAAGAACTTCAAGATGCAGGCCTATGACGTGGACAGCCAGCTGGGCCCGTACTTCGCGCTCGGCTTCACCACGGTGGGGTACCTCGAAGACACCAAGAACTGGAACGACCTGTCGCCGCGCCTGGTGGTGCGCTACCGTCCGGACGACGACTGGATGGTCTACGCCAGCGTCACTTCGGGTTACAAGTCAGGCGGCTTCGGCAGCTTCGCCATCTATCCCGACGTGCCCTACGGCACGCTGGGCGTGACTCGCGCCGACGCGGTGCCGGACTCGTTCGACCCGGAGTCGGTGGTCTCCTACGAGATGGGCACCAAGGGCAAATTCGCCGACGGCCGCGCCCGGATCGAGCTCACCGGCTACTACTACACCTACGAAGACCTGCAGACGGTGGTGCCGGGACAGGGCGGCGGCATCCTGGTGGACAACATCGGCGAAGTGGATGGCTGGGGCTTGGAGAGCTCTCTGAACGTGATCCTCTCCGACAACTTCGACCTGTATCTGTCTGCGGCCTGGGCGGACACGGAAGCGAACAAGGTACAGGCCGCCTGCGACGGCACCAACCTGTGCGAAGGCAACCCGCTGCCCGAGCTGCCGGAGTTCTCCTACAGCGCCGTACTTCAGGGCCTGCTGCCCGTGAGCCGGGGCGAATGGGTCGGACGGGTGGAGCTGTTCGGGCAGACGGATACCGGCGGCGGCCTGGAGGGCGATTCCGCGGGTGCGATGCAGGGCTGGACGGAAGCCGCGGTGCGCGCGGGCTATCGGTCCAACGATGGCTGGGAGGCCATGGCCTACGTCGAGAACGTCACCGACGAGGAGTACTGGGACGCCGCCGGTCCGCTCGGTGGTATACTGCCCGCGCACTATTTCGGTCCGAGCCGGCCGCGCACCATCGGCGTCAAGGTCAGCTGGACCTTCGAATGACCCAGGCATCGGCCCGGCGGCTTTCCGTCGGGCCCAGTCCCGGATCTGTTGTCTGCTGCAGGGTTTTATGACTGTTGAGCTTGCCGAGCTTCAGCGCCGCGACCGCGCACATCACCTTCATCCGTTTACCGACTTCAAGGCCCTAGGCCGGAAGGGAACGCGGGTCATCGCCCGCGGCGACGGCGTCTACATCTGGGATCAGGCGGGCAACAAGCTGCTCGACGGCATGTCCGGCCTGTGGTGCGTCAACGTCGGCTACGGGCGCCGCGAGCTGATCGACGCGGCCACCCGTCAGCTCGAGACGCTGCCCTACTACAACAGCTTCTTTCAGTGCACCACCGTGCCGACAATCGAGCTCGCCGAACGCCTGGCCGGACTCACGGGCAATCGCCTGTCGCACGTGTTCTTCGCCGGTTCCGGCTCCGAGGCCAACGACACCCAGATCCGCATGGTGCGGCGCTACTGGCAGCTCATGGGCCGTCCGGAGAAGCGCGTCATCATAGGGCGCACCAACGCATATCACGGCAGCACCATCGGTGCGGCCAGCCTCGGCGGCATGGCGGCCATGCACCAGCAGGGCGGGCTGCCGATTCCGGACGTCGAGCACGTCGACCAGCCATACCATTTCGGTTCCGGCAGCAACGAGACGCCGGAGGCGTTTGGCATAGCGGTGGCGCGGCAGCTCGAGGCGCGCATCGAGGCGCTCGGCGCCGACCGCGTCGCCGCCTTTATCGGTGAGCCGGTGCAGGGCGCCGGCGGCGTGATCATACCTCCGGCCAGCTACTGGGGTGAGGTGCAGCGGGTGTGTCGCCGGCACGATGTGCTGCTGATCGCCGACGAGGTGATAACCGGCTTCGGCCGCCTGGGCCACTGGTTCGCCCACGAGCGCCTCGGTTTCGAACCGGATCTGCTGACCTTCGCCAAGGGCGTGACGTCCGGCTACATTCCGCTCGGCGGCGTGCTGGTGGGCCAGCGGGTCAGCGAGGTGCTGTCGAGCGACGGCGGCGAGTTCGCCCACGGCTACACCTACTCCGGTCACCCGGTGGCCTGCGCGGTGGGGCTCGCCAATCTGGACGTGATAGAGCGTGACGGACTGCTGGCGCACGTTCGTGACGACATCGAACCCTATTTCTCGCGCGGCTGGGCGGAGCTCGAGCAGCGCCACCAGATCGTCGGCGAAGCGCGCATGCTCGGCCTGATGGGTGCCATCGAGCTGGTCAGGCAGGGCCGGGAACGCTTTCCCAAGGAGCTCAGCATGGGCGAACGCTGCCGCGACCTGTGCATCGAGCACGGCCTGGTGATGCGCGCCGTGGGCGACACCATGATCATCGCGCCGCCGTTGATCATCAGCCGGGCGCAGATCGACGAGCTGCTGGACAAGGCGGATCGGGTCCTGACGGACATCGCCGCGCTGGCGGCAACGCTGGATAAATCCTGAGCGGCCGACCCGGCAGTGACGGGGCGGGTGACTCGTGAATCGGGTCACCCGGCGGGAGCTTCAGTACCTCTCGCGCCATCAGTGAACCGGAGGTCATCCATGTCCCGGGACATGCACGCCGCCGTCGGCTTCGAGAAATCCTGGTATTACGCCACGGCCAACGACCTGCACGACTACCCGGCCCTGACCGACCGGGTGAGCGTCGACGTCGCGGTGGTGGGCGCGGGTTACACGGGCCTGTCCGCCGCCCTGGAGCTGGCCGAGCGTGGTTACCGCGTGGCCGTCGTCGAGGCGTACCGTGCGGGCTCCGGCGCATCCGGCCGCAACGGCGGCGTGCTCGGCATGGGACAGCGCAAGGAGCAGGGCGAGCTCGAGCGCTGGCTCGGCGACGCCACTGCCCGCCAGCTCTGGGACATCGCCCTGGCGGCCAACGCGCTGGTTCGCGAGCGCATCGCCCGCCATGGCATCGACTGCGATCTCAAGGACGGTGAGCTGCACGCGGCGCACAAGGCCCGCTACGTGCAGGATTACTGGAACTACGTAGACCACCTGGCCGGGCACTACGACTACCATGCGTGTCGCAAGGTGGATCGCGAGGAGATCCGCGCGCTGCTGGGCGTCGACTGCTTTCACGGTGGCTACATCGACAGCAACGCCGGCCACGTGCATCCGCTGAATCTGGTGCTTGGCCTCGCACGGGCGTGCCGCGAGCAGGGCGTGCAGATCTTCGAGCACTCGACGGCGCTCGACTATCGGCGCAGCGGCGACGGCATCGAGCTGCGCACCGCCGCCGGGCGCCTCGACGCGCGCTACCTGGTGATCGCCTGCAACGGCTATCTGGATCGCTTCGCGCCCGAGATCGCCACCTACCAGATGCCCATCAACAATTTCGTGCTGGCCACCGCGCCGCTGGGAGA
This sequence comes from Pseudomonadales bacterium, assembly GCA_041395905.1. GTDB lineage: Bacteria > Pseudomonadota > Gammaproteobacteria > Pseudomonadales > Azotimanducaceae > UBA7803. The sequence goes on along the minus strand of JAWKZP010000014.1, from coordinate 93,159 downwards.
GTCTCGGGCGCGCGAGATCAACCGGGACGATCTGGCGGTGGTGGATTCGCGCTTCGTGGTGAACTATTTCCACCTGAGCCCGGACCGGCGTCTGATCTTCGGCGGCGGCGAGAACTACAGCCCGCGCTTCCCGCGCGATCTGAAACGGTTCGTACGCCGCCACATGCTCGAGGTGTATCCGCAGCTCGACGATGTGGCCATCGACTATGCCTGGGGCGGCACGCTGGCGATCACGCTCAAGCGGATGCCTCACTTCGGGCGCCGCGACAACGTGTTCTGGGCGCAGGGTTATTCCGGGCACGGCGTTGCCATGGGGCACATGGGCGGTCGTCTGATCGCCGAGGCGCTCACCGGCACGGCCGAGCGTTTCGACGTGCTGGCGCGGCTGCCGCACGTGCGCTTCCCCGGCGGCCGGCTGCTGCGCTGGCCGGCGCTGGTGGCGGGTATGCTCTACTATGCGCTGCTCGATCGGCTCTGATCGAGCAGCGACTGTTGCATGAGGACTGCATGAGGAAGGACGACATGTTCAGGTTTTCGTTGGCGCGCTGGGTTCTGCTGCTGGGCGCGCTGGTGGCGGCAGGATGCGAGGTGCCGGATCGGCAGGGCGCTGCACCGGCGGTGCCGGACCGTCAGAGCGCGGACCTCATTTTCACCAATGCGGCCGTGTACACCATGAATCCGGACCAGCCCCGGGCCGAGGCCGTCGCCATCGGCGGCGGGCAGATTCTTGCCGTGGGCAGCAGCGCCGATATCAGCGCCGCGTACGAGGGTCCGGTGCGGGACCTCGGGGGCCAGATGCTGCTGCCCGGCTTCCACGACGCGCACGCCCATCCGATCGGCGGCGGACTGCAGCTCATGGGCTGTGATCTCAGCGGCATTCGCGAGCAGGCGGTGTTGCTGGACGCGATCCGTGCCTGTGCGGCGGCCGATCCCGACGGCGAGTGGCTGATCGGCGAGGGCTGGGAGCTGTCGGCGTTTCCGCCCGAGGGCAACCCGACCCGGGACCTGCTCGATGCCATCGATGCCGATCGCCCGGTGCTCATGCGCGCTGCGGACGGCCACAGCAGCTGGGTCAACTCGGCGGCTCTGCGGCGCGCCGGAATCAGTGCCGACACGCCGGACCCCCGCAACGGGGTGATCGAACGCGATGGCGACGGTGCACCGTCGGGCACGCTGCGCGAATCGGCGCAGGGGCTGGTGGAGGCCGTGGTACCGCCGCTTACCCACGCACAGCGTCTCGAGGGCGCGCGCACCGCGCTGCGGCATGCCAACAGCTTCGGCATCACCTCGATCATCGATGCGTCCGTCGGCCCCGAAGAGCTTGCCGTGTGGCACGATCTGGAAGCGTCCGGTGAGCTCAGCGCGCGCATCGTCGCCAGCATCCGCGTGCGCGGAATGGCCGACAACGTCAATCCGGACCTCATCGACCCGGGCAGCCGCGGCAGCGGCGCGCTGGTGCGGGCCGATTCGGCCAAGCTGTTCCTGGACGGCGTGCTCGAAGGCGAAACCGCCGCTCTGCTCGAACCTTACATCGGCCGCGGCGGCGCCTCGGGCACGCTCAACGTGCCCTGGGACGATCTGGTGGCCACGGTCACCGCGCTGGACGCTCAGGGGGTGCAGATCCACATGCACGCCATCGGTGACGCGGCGGTGCGCCAGGGTCTCGATGCGCTGGAAGCGGCCCGGCAGGTGAACGGACCGAATGACAACCGGCACCACATCTGCCATCTGCAGCTGGTGGATCCGGCCGACTACGCGCGCTTCGGCGAGCTGGGCGTGCGCGCCAACTTCCAGGCGGTGTGGGCCTACCCCGACGCCTACATCACGGACGTGAACCTCCCGGTGGTTGGCCAGGAGCGGGTCGATCGCATGTACCCCATCGGCTCCATCGCCCGTGCCGGCGGCATCATCGTCGGCGGCAGCGACTGGTCGGTGTCGTCGATGAACCCGCTGGATGCCATCGAGGTTGGGGTGACCCGTCGTGATCCGGACGGGATCGTCGACGGCGTGCTGAACGCCGACGAGGCGGTGCCCCTCGATACGATGCTGGCAGCGTACACGCGCAACGCGGCCGAGCTCATGCACCAGGAAGATCAGACCGGCACCATCGAGCCGGGCAAGGCCGCGGATCTGGTGGTGCTCGCCCGGGATCTGTACGCGCTGCCGGCGACGGAGATCTCTGAAGTGCCCGTCACCCTGACGCTGTTCCAGGGCCGGATCGTGTACGACGCCGACTAGCATCGTGATCGGGCCTGACCTGCTCGAGCAGCTGAGCGCACGCGTCGGCGCGGTGCATGCCCGCCAGCGCCTGGGCATCGAGGCTGAGCACGAAACCGAGGTGCTGCACCGGGCGCGCCCGGGCAGGCGCAGCATGCTGCATCCTGAGAACTGGTACTCACTGCATCGTCTGATCGAGTTCAGTTTTCAGGTGTCGCTGCTGCACCGTCGGGCGCGGCGCAACGCCCGGCAGGTTGCCGTGACGGGCAACCGGGTCGCGCTGCGCCACCTGCCGCAGTCGTTCGACGGCTATCGGGTGCTGCACTTGTCCGATCTGCACATGGACGTGAGCCAGCAGACCGCCGACGCCATCATCGAGGCGGTGCGCACCGTCGACTACGACCTGTGCGTGCTCACCGGCGACTACCGGTTCCGCACGTCGGGCGATCCCGCACCGACCCTCAGGCAGATGGCGCGGCTGCGCGAGGCGCTGCAGGGCGACGTTTTTGCCGTGCTCGGCAACCACGACAGCCTGGCCATGCTGCCGGCGCTGGAGAGCATGGGCTACCGGCTGCTGATGAACGAGCATGTCGCCATTGCCGGCACGGACGCGAGCATCTATCTCGGCGGCATCGACGACGCTCACTACTATGGCGTCGACAACCTGCACGGCGCGCTGGACGGCGTGCCCGCGGACGCGGTGATCCTGCTGCTCTCGCACACGCCCGAGGTGTATCGCAAGGCCGCGCATGCGTCCGTGGATCTGATGCTGTGCGGCCACACCCACGGCGGCCAGGTCTGCCTGCCGGGTGGGCGGCCGATCATCGTCGATGCCCAGGTTCCGCGGCGCATCGCCCGCGGCGCCTGGCGCCACCAGGACATGGTGGGCTACACGTCCCGGGGCGCGGGCACGTCCATTGTGGAGGTGCGGCTCAACTGCCCGGCGGAGATCACGCTGCATACCCTGGTCCGAGCGGGCTGATTTCGACTATGCTCCACCGCCCTGCAGGGCTGCGGCCCGGCGGCAGAGAACAGACCGGGAGGACGCGTGACATCACCACTTCAGGACATCACGATCGTCGAGATCGACAATTACATGGCCGCGCCCAGCGCTGCGGCCATCCTCGCGGACCTTGGCGCGCGGGTGATAAAGGTGGAACCACTCACGGGCGATCCCATGCGGGGCATCGGCCGACCGGCCAAGGTGGATGGCCCGCTCAAGGGCTATGACTTCGGCTTCGACGTGGACAACCGCGGCAAGGAGTCCATCGCCGTGGCGCTGGATACTGCGGAAGGCGCGGGCATTGTCCACCGGCTGGTGGAGCAGGCGCAGGTGTTCATGTGCAACCTGCTGCCCCAGCGCCAGGAAAAGTTCGGCCTGGACCCGAAGACGCTGCTGAAGATCAATCCGGCGCTGGTGCACGCCACGCTCACCGGCTACGGCAGCGACGGCCCCGACGCGCGCCGGCCCGGGTACGACGTGACCGCGTTCTTCGGCCGCTCGGGCATTTACGACGCCATGCGCGAGGGCGATCACGGCGAGGTACCCATGGCGCGGCCGGCCCAGGGTGATCACACCACCGGGCTCGCCATGGTCGGCGCCATCCTCGCTGCGCTGCGGCTCGCCGAACGCAGCGGTGAGGGCCAGGTGGTGGAAACCTCCCTGTTCGAAACCGCCATCTGGACCCAGGCCAGCGATTTCGGCGTCACCGCCGTCGACCGTGCTCCGGTGCGCCGGCGCGCACGCCACGAAATGCTGGCGCCCATGGCGAATCGTTACCCCTGTGGCGACGACAAGTGGATCGTGCTCAATCAGATGGGTCCCAACAGCTTCGAGAAGCTGTGTGATGCGCTGAACAAGCAGGATTGGCTGCAGGATCCGCGCTTTGCAGACGCCAGCAGCCGTTACAAGCACATGCGCGAGCTGGTGGACGCCATCGATGCGATCTTGAGCGAGAAGAGTCGCGATCAGTGGGGCGAGATCTTCGATCGCGCCGGGCTCATCTGGGGGCCCGTGCTGACGCTCGACGAGGTGGCGAGCGACCCGCAGGCCGAGGCCATCGGCATGTTCCCGGACATCGAGCACCCGCAACGGGGCAGGTACCGGAGCGTGCGGATACCCATGCGTTTTCATACGGCAGAGGTCGGACCCAGGAGCCCTGCGCCCGAGATCGGGGAACACACGGCCGACGTGCTCGCCGGCGCCGGGTTCTCCGGTGCCGAGATCGCCGGCATGATCGAGCGTGGGGTGGTGAGATCGTCCTGATGGCGGCAGCGCGCCGCCGTGCCGTGGCGGCTGGTGGCAACGGCTCGACGGTTCTGGACTAGGCGCGTGGCGGCGACCTTTCCCGGCGTGATCGCGTTTGCCTTCATGGGCTGCATGCTGCTGCTGGGGACGGTGCTGCGCGCGCGCTTCGTGCTGCTGCAGACCGCGCTGGTTCCGGCCAGCCTGATCGGCGGTCTGCTGGGATTCGGCCTGATCGCCACGGGTTGGAGCTTCGGCTTCGCCAGCGGGGACTTCACCGCGTTCGCCTTTCATCTCTTCACGCTGAGCTTCATGTCGCTGTGCCTCACCGGACGCGAACGCGGCAGCGGCCAGTCGGTGGTGCCGGGCGGCATGTGGCTGTCGGTGGTCTGGGTCATGAGCCTGGTGATGCAGGCGCTGGTGGGGCTGGGGGTGGTGCTCGGCTACAACGCGCTCACGGGCGGCAGCCTGTCACCCTTTCTGGGCATGCTGGTCACCCACGGCTTCACGCAGGGACCCGGTCAGGCGCTGGCCCTGGGATCCATCTGGCAGAACGGTCTGGGCATCGAGCATGCCGTGAGCTTCGGTCTCATCTATGCCTCGGTGGGCTTCATCGTGGCGTTCGTCCTGGGCGTGCCCATCGCCCGCCACGCCATCCGCGCGGGCCTCAATTTCAACCGCGACGCCCGCATCGATGCCGACTTCCTGAGCGGCGTTTACGCCCCCGGCAATCAGGTCAGCGCCGGCCGTCAGATCACCCACGCGGGAAACGTGGATTCCCTGGCGTTTCATCTCGGGATTCTGGGCGTTGCCTACCTGCTGACCGACCGGTACCTGACGCTCATGCAGCCGATCGCCAGCGACTGGCACCTGTTCGGCGCCGGGCTGGGCCTGATCTTCAGCCACGATCTGTTCTTCTTCCATGGGCTGCTGGTGTGCGTGCTGCTGCGGGCGCTCATGGACCGGCTCGGCTGGGGCCGCTTCATCGACGACGAGACGCAGCGGCGCATCACCGGCAGCGCGGTGGACCTCATGGTGGTTGCCACCATCATGAGCATTCAGCTGGCGCTGCTCGCTCAGTACCTGGTGCCTATCGTCCTGGTGTGCGTCGCGGTGTCGCTCGCGACCTGGATGCTGTGCTTCGGCTTCGGCCGGCGGCTCGGGGCGCTCGGCGTCGAGCGGGCCATCACCGCGTTCGGCTGCTGCTGCGGTTCCACCGGCACCGGGCTGCTGCTGCTGCGCATTCTCGATCCGAACCTGAGCACGTCGGTGGCCAGGGAGCTGGCGTTCTTCAACATCGCCATCCTGGTGCTCGGCTTTCACGTGCTCACCCTGATGGCGCCTGTGCTGCCGAGTTACAGCATGCCGGTGATCATCAGCGTTTACGCGGGCACCTTCGTGCTGGGTGCTGTGGTTCTGTGGTGGCTCGGCGGCCGGGTGCCTGTCCCGGTGCGGGCCGCCGCCAACATTCCGGAAAATTCATGACCAGAAAGATCGTTCACACCCAGCTGCGCGGCCAGAACGTGCTGCGTGATCCGTTGCTGAACAAAGGCAGCTCATTCACCCCCGAAGAGCGGGAGCTGCTGGGGCTCACGGGGCTGCTGCCGCCCGCGTTCAACACCCAGGACCAGCAGGCCGTGCGCTTCTACGAGCGCCTGTCCGGCATTGCCGACCCCCTCACCCGCTACCGGGAGCTGTCCGGCCTGCAGGACCGCAACGAGTACCTCTACTACCGCATTCTGATGGATCACCTCGCGGAGCTGATGCCGGTGGTGTACACCCCCACCGTCGGGCTCGCCACGCAGAAATTCAGTGAGGTCTTTCAGCGTGGCCGTGGCGTGTGGATCACGCCCGCCGACCGCGGGCGGATACGCGAGGTGCTCGAGCGCGCCGCCGGCGGGCGCCAGATCCGGCTGTCGGTGGTCACCGACAACGAGTCGATTCTCGGCATCGGGGATCAGGGCGCCGGCGGCATGGCGATCTCCATCGGCAAGCTGTCGCTGTACACGGCGGCGGCGGGCATCGATCCGGCGCAGACGCTGCCGGTCAGCCTGGACGTCGGCACCAACAACAAGACGCTGCTGCAGAACGATCTGTATCTGGGCTGGCAGAGCGACCGCATGTCCGGGCCGGCGTACGACGAGCTGATCGACGAGTTCGTCGAGGCGTTCACGGAGCTGTTTCCGGGTGCGCTGATCCAATGGGAAGATTTCCGCAAGGACAACGCGCTGAACATTCTCGAGCGCTACCGCAGCGATACGCTGTCGTTCAACGACGACATTCAGGGCACCGGCGCCGTGGCGCTGGCGGGCGTTTTCAGCGCGCTGCGGCGCAAAGGCGAGGCGCTCGCCGAGCAGCGTATCGTGATTCACGGTGCCGGCGCGGCGGGCCTGGGCATCGCCCGGCAGATCAAGGCTGCCCTGCGCGAGCGCGGCGTGAGCGAAGCCGACATGCATCGCCACGTGGCGCTGCTCGACAGCCGCGGCCTGCTGGTGGACGATCGCCGGCAGACGGATGCCTACAAGGAAGAGCTTGCCTGGCCGCATCAGGCGGCGCTGGCCATCGGCATCGACGAGGACCGTTCGCTGGATGCTCTGGTTGCGGCTTACAAGCCCACGGTGCTGATCGGCACCTCGGGTCAGGCGGGCGCCTTTCACGAGCAGATGGTGAAGACCATGGCCGCCGCAGTGCCCGAGCCCGTGATCCTGCCCATGTCCAATCCCACTTCGAATTCCGAGGCGGTGCCCGAAGACCTGATCCACTGGACCGAGGGCCGCGCCCTGGTGGCTACCGGCAGCCCGTTCAAACCGGTCGACTTCGGCGGGCGCAGCATCGCCATCGGCCAGGGCAACAACGTGTTCGTGTTCCCTGCGCTCGGCCTCGGCACCCTACTGGCGGGCGCACGCATCGTCTCGGACGGCATGATCACCAAAGCCGCGAAAACCCTCGCTGGACAGGTGACGGACGCCGAGCTCGCGCGCGGCTTGCTGTACCCGGATATCGACCGACTGCGCGAGATCACCGCCCGCTGCGCGGCGGCCGTGTGCGAAGAAGCGTTCGACGAAGGCATCGCCACTGCAGAGCGGCCGGCGGACTTTCTGCAGGCGGCATCGGACGCCATGTGGTGGCCGGAGTACCCGACCTTTGTTTAGGCGATGCGGTACCGGGGCTCCTGCCGAACCTGACTGCCACGGGGTCGGCATCCGCTGCGGACGCGGCTTCGTGCCGACGAGGTCACCGTGAACGAGGCCCCGCTATCCACGGAAGCGATGATCGAGGTGCTGACGGCTCGGCAGGTGCTCGCGGTCGCCGCCGTTCCGTTCGGCGCAGGCCCGCTTACGTCCGCCATCGCGATCCTGAGAGTTCTGGTCTGGGGGTCCGGCTCGATCGTAACCCTGGTATTCGTGTTTCGAGGCTTTCGCGAGCGCGACGGCTAGGTGAAGTGGTGCCCATGGCTGTCCCGGCCCGAGCTGGCTGACTGCAGATGACCAGAATCAGCTACGACGACCTGCAGATCGGCGACTGGATCGTTCGGCCGTCGGTGAATCGCATCCAACGTGGCGCGGAGTCCAGGCCACTGCAGCCGCAATCCATGAACGTGCTGGTTTACCTCGCGGGTCGGGCGGGCGAGGTGGTGAGCAGCGAGGAGCTGCTGACGGCGTTCTGGCCGGGTCGCTATGTTGGCGATGATGCCGTGCACCGGCGCATCGCCGATCTGCGCAAGCAGCTGGGGGACGATGCCCGTCAGCCCCGCTACATACAGACCGTGCAGAAGCGGGGCTATCGGCTGCTGGCGGAGGTGCGCTCGTCCGCGGCGGTATCGGCGAACGCCGCCGCGGCAACGGATGAGTTATCGGATCGGGGGCCGATCCCGGTCGATGCCGTGGCGGGCGCCGGAGACCGTGCCGGCGAGCCTGATTCCTCGGATACGAGCCCGCACGCGACCGGGCACTGGCGACGCCGGGTCGCCGTGGCGCTCGGCGTGCTGGTCGCTGTGACTTTGGCGCTGTCGCTCGGCGCGCGCGGCTACCTGGATCGCCAGTTCGCCGTCGCGCTCGCAGAGGCAGCGGCGCTGGTGGCCGAAGACCGTTACCAGGCGGCGTACCAGACGCTCGCGCGCTGGCCGTCGCGCCAGGGCGATCCGCGGGCAACAGCGTTGCTCGATGCGCTCACGCTCCCCATCGCGATCGTCACGAATCCTCCCGGTGTGTCGGTCCACTTGCGCGAACAGGATGCCCCGGCGGACGCGTGGCAATCGCTCGGAACCAGTCCCGTCCGGGGCCTGCGTCTGCCCCGCGGCAGCTACAGGATCCGCCTCGACGGCAGGGTGTTCCTCAATGCGGAGAATCCGGGACCGACGCTCAACAGTGCGGGCGTTGCCGAGCGGGTGATCGAACTGCCCCGCGACCCGGTGCCCGAGGACATGGTGTTCGTTCCAGGTGGGCGCTACCGGCTCGGCGCCTGGGGCTTCACCGAAGAACGCGACCTGGGCGGATATCTGCTGGATCGCACAGAGGTAACCAACGCTGCCTACCAGAGCTTCGTGGATGCCGGCGGCTACGCCGATGAAACGCTCTGGCAGTCGCTCATCGAAGCCTCGGGCGGTACGCTCAGCTGGCAGTTGATCCGCGAGCGTTTCGTCGACAGCACCGGCAGGCCGGGTCCGGCCGGATGGGAGCTCGGCAGCTACGCGCCGGGCTCTGGCGAGCAACCGGTTACCGGCATCAGCTGGTTCGAGGCGGCGGCTTTTCTGGCGGCGCGGGACAAGCAGCTGCCGTCAGCCAGCCACTGGCTGCGCGCCGCGTTGGGACCCATGGAATGGAAGTACCCGTTCGCCGCGCAGCTGGTTCCCCGCAGCAATGTGGCGGGAACCAGCCTGGAACCGGTTGCAAGCCGCCCTGGGAGCGAAGTGCATGGCGCCTACGATCTGATCGGGAACGCGCGCGAGTGGACCGCGGGCCACAACGGGGCGCTCAGGATCGTCATGGGGGCAAGCTTTCGGGATCCAGCGTGGGGCTACAGCTTTCCTGTTGGCCTGGACCCTCTGACGCGGGACGCCGACCTGGGATTTCGAGGGATGCGCGTGACCGCTCAGTCGTTGCCCGTGGCCGACGAGCGGGTGGATCTGTTCAACGACTTCAAGGCGCCGGTTCGCAAGGTGAGCGACGAGGTGTTCGCCGGCATGAGCTTCCAGTACGCCTACCAGCCGGGGCAGATCAAGGCAGAGGACGTGCAGGTATTGGACGAGGTGCCACAGGGCCACTGGACGCGGCGCCGGATCCTGGTGCCGACCGGCAGAGAGCAGGATCCCCTTCCGGTGTACCTTTACCTCCCGGTGCGCGGGGAAGCGCCTTACCAGTCCGTGTTCTACATGCCGCCCGCGGACAGCTGGGCGCCCGGATTCCGCTCGGAATCGGTACGGCTCGAGGACTATCAGCTCGACTTCGTTCCCCGGTCCGGCCGGGTGCTGGTTTGGCCGGTCTATTCCGGCAGCCATGAGCGCTATGACGGCTTTCACGCCGTGCCGGGTCCGGAGCGGGCCAAGCTCGCACTCGAGCGCAATCGCCGGGTGCGCGACGAGATCGGCCGGGTGCTGGATTATCTGGACGACGAACCGCTGTTCGATGGTGCTCGAGTCGCCATCATCGGCCTGTCCCACGGCGCGATCATGACGTCCTACCCGCTGGCCCTGGAGCCGCGGCTCAAGGCGGCGGTGCTTTACTCTGTGGGGATTGCACCGCCCAATCCGGTGTTCGGCAACCCGCAGAACGACCCCAATCTGTTCTGGGCCCGGGTAACTCAACCGGTGCTGGTAGTGAACGGTCGCTACGACCCGATCCGTCCCCATCAGCTCATCATGGAGCCGTTTCTGGCGCTGCTGGCGACTCCCCCCGCGGACAAGAAAGGCGTGCTTCTCGAGGCGGCGCACTGGCCGCTGCCGCGTCATCCGCTCATGCGCGAAACCCTGGACTGGCTCGATCGCTATCTGGGACCGACGGGCATCTCGCCGGCCTCGGCGCCCTGAGCGGGTCAGCAGGGGTTCGTGCGCCGCCGTTGAATGAGCCGCGGCCGAATGAACAGACGAAGAACAGGTCCCGGAAAGGTCGCTGCAGACGCACAGGCGCAATATCCGACGTTCTGAAGTTCGACCGTCAGGTCTCGAGAGGTTGGCATGAACGTCAAAGAGGTTCGCATGAACGTCAAAAGGTCGCTACGCATTCTCGTGGTGGCCGGGCTGTTGGGCAGCGCGCTGCTCTCCGGCGCCGACGACTGGGCCGCCGGGCCGCGCAACGAGATCGCGGTCTATCAGGGCAGCGCGCGGCTGGTTCAGTTTGGCGATCTGGTCGACTGCAGTCAGTTTGCGCCGCAGAGTCTGGTCCTGCAGACCAGGCTGGTGTTCGTGGCTCTGCCTGGGGTCTGCGATGATCTCGACGAACGTCCGTGTGCCGGGCGCCTGGTGGCCCAGCTGGAACGATGCTCCGCTGGCGGCAATGCATCTCTGGCGATGGGTGGCCTTGCGGGCGGCTACAGCCGCAGCCCGGTTGCGATCTGCTTCGAGCCGGACGCCGGCGTGGCGGCCGCGTGCAACGGTGCCAATGCCGTCGCCGAAGGCACCTGGGTGGGTGCGGGCTGGGCGGCCGGCGCCGACACCGAGCTGCGCGCGAGCGCCCGTCTGCAGGTCAGCCGGTCGCGCTGGTTCCGGCTCGATGGCGGCTGGGCCAGAGTGCCGCTCGGCGGTTCCGCGCAGCAGTTCACCCAGGAAAGACCGAGTCCCGGACCAGGCAGCTGTCTGGCGTCCACGGGTCCCGGCTGCGCGATCATCGGGGTGGGCCAGCGGTGAGCGCCCGGCAGGCGGCGCTGCTGCTGGCGGCCGGGCTGGCGGCGGTCGGGTGCACCTCGCTGAAGCCGGTGGACCTGCCGGCGGCGGCGCTGCACAGCGAGATTCTGGCAGGCAACCTGGTGCGCCCGGGGGACCGGATCCGGGTGCGCACGCAGGATGGGGAACAGGTGTCCCTGCGCGTGGTCGAGGTCCGTGAAGGTACGATCGTCGGCAAGGGCACTCAGGTGCCGGTGGCTTCGATCACGCAGCTCGAATCGCGCGACTTCAGCGCGGCGAAGACGGCGGCGCTGGCCGGGGGCATTTCGGGGACTGTGCTCATAGGAATGCTGGTGGCGCTCTCCAGCATGGCCTTCATGATGTGAACGGGCGTTCCGTCTGCGCTTGTCTGATTCTGGCGGCGTTGCTGTTGGGCGGCTGCACGTCGAAGGCACCCTATCCGTCCGAGTGGCCGGCCCTCGTGCCGGCGCCGGCCTCGTGCGAGCCCCCGGCGGGCGCGTTCATGAACGTGGCGCGCGCCACCAGTTCCGACGGCCCGGACGCCGCGCGCCTGGCGCTCGGCGAAGTGTTCTTCGGCAGGCTGCTGAATGGCTTCGCACTGACCCATTTCACCTTTGAGCCGCTGGAAACCGGGGGGGTGCGGGTGAAGCCCTGGGTGGGCGACGTGCAACTTCGCGAAGAGGTGCTGCTCACTCCGGTCGACGAACGCTGCCGCGAAGACCGTTGGCAGATCGATACCGGCTGGGATGCCGATGGATACGCCATAGCCAACGGACTGCTCTGGACCGGCGGGCTGGTGATACCGGCAGTGTTCAACGGCACCTTTGCGCTCGGTCGGACGGTCGAAGGCCAGCTGTTCGTGCATGCCGTCGCGCGCACAGCGGGCACCTTCGCGCTGGTTTTTCCGTTCCGGATGCGTCTGGAGGATGAATGGTTCCTCTACGATCCGTACCCGATCGACGCCCAGCCTGCCGCGGGAAACCCCGGAAAGCGTAGCTGCCCGGGAGCCGTTGCTGATGAGCGCACCGAGCCTTTTCGGTCGGATCGGAAGCGACGGCAGTGTCGACTGGCAGGACCGCGGTACGCTGCTGCTGACGCCGACGACGCTGTATTTCCTTTCCGGCATGTCGCGGTCGTTCTCCTTCGTGGCAATTACCGGGGCCACCGCAGGCGTGATGCCGGTCGACCGCGGCTTCGCCGGCAAGCGTCCGGAAAGCCTGCTGATCGTGAACTCCAGCGCCACGAACTGCTGGGCGGGATGTGCGTTCGATCTGGCAGGAGACGGGGCAGAGATCGCGCGCGCCGTGGCGATCATAGCGGCGCAGCGGCCTCGGCTGGATCCGTTCGGGCGCATCGATGGGCCTGGTCCGGTCTGGCTGGCCGCCGGCGCGCATTGCTACGGTCACGCCTTCTGGACCGAGACGCCCGAATACCTGCGCGCGCGTGCGCCTGAGAGCAAAAAGATGCTGGACGCACGGCTGCGGGAACACTCTGACCGGAGCGGTCGCAGACGCAGCGCAACCGTTTTTGGCGACGCCCTGCGCAGCGAACTGGTCGGCGAGTCCTCGTCGGGCTACGAGTTCCGGCCGGCGCCGGGAGACACGGCCGGTCGCTGCATGCCGTCCGGCCGGGGCACCTCGACGCGGGCGTACCTGGCGGCGGATCGGGCAGTGAAACGGTTGCTCGTCAGTGACCTCGAGACGATCACGTTGCGTGAACAGATCTCTGCGCTTGGGCAGCTAAGCGTCGTGGTGACCGTCAAGGTGTCGGTGGGCTACTTCGACCTCGACCCGCCCAGGGACGGGCGCCGGTTTTACCATGAGCTCAGGTTCGTTCGGCCCATCGAGGCGTGGCTCGAGCTGGACGATGCGGGCTTTATGGCGCTGCTGCAGGCCGCAGCGCGGCAGGCTGCCGGGCGCGTACGGCAGGATCTGAGACGCTTGGAGGGTAGCAATGAGAGGCGCTGAGTTTGCGGGAAAACACCTGCTGTGGCTGCTCCTGCTCGCCGGGTGTGGCGGCTTGCCGGTCGAAACGCCGCAGACGGTCGCCGCGCGCGAGGAAGTGCTGCTCAGCGCCCCGGCAGCCTTCGGAGAAATCCTCGAGGGCGACGAGGCGGTGACCTGGGCGGACCGGGGGACGCTGCTGCTGACGCCGACGACCTTGTACTTCACCTCCGGCGGCTCCCGCGCGCTGTCCTACGCAATGGTTACGGACGTGTCCGTGCAGCGCCTGCGCGATCGTATCGGGCTCGTTCAAGGCCGGACACGCGATAGCCTGCTGGTGGTCCGGCTCTCGCGGCCGGTTTGTGGTGAGGCCTGCGTGTTCAACCTGGTGGACGATCCGGCCGCAGCCTCCCGGGTGGCGGCGATCATCGAGGCGCAGCGCCGGAAGGTCGATCCCTTCGGGCGGCTGGATGGCCCGGGCCCGACACTGGTTTCGGTGGGCACGCGCAGCGCGCGCGCCTGGTGGGAGTCGCAGCCGGCCTACCTCGACGCGCACGCACGGCAGAGCAGAAACGCGCTGGACCGGTGGTTCTGTGACCGGACTGACTGCCGGGGCGGTGGGCGCACCGCAGCCGTCTACGGTGCGGCGTTTGCGGCAGCGCTTGGCGAGCGGGAAGGCGACTGGTTCAGACTGCTCGATCCGGTAACGCTGAACGGGCGTACAGAGATCGACACCGCCGATCTGCTGCGGGTCGCCCGGGAGAGCGATCCGGGCGTCGATCGTCTGATCGTCAGCGGTCTGCGTAGCATCGCTTTGCGCGAGCGGATTTCGGCCGGTTATCTCGTCAGCATCGAGGCGCGGTTCCAGGCCTTCGTCGACTACTTCGATCTGGATCCGCCCAAGGACGGGCGCTACTTCTGGGACGACTACACCGTGACCCTGCCGCTGGACGAGTGGCTGGCGATGGACGATGCGGGGTTCGGGGCGCTCCTGCGGGCGTCGGCACGCCAGGTGTCGAGCCGGGTGCTCGCGGACCTGGGAGTGAACGCCGACGCGACCGCTGATCCGTGAGCGCAGTCAGCCGGCGTGAGCGCTGCGCTAGAACAGCAGCGCGTTCATCCTCCGGCGGTACGAGCGTACCAGGGCCGGATCGTCGATCAGGCTGAAGGCGTCCACCAGGGTCTTGCGCGGCAGGTCGTCGGCCGCCGCACGACCCTTCTGCATCGCCTCGATGAGCGCTTCCAGTCCGGCCTGGGTCTCGCCGGCGGCAATCAGGCGCACACCCAGCAGACGCCGCGCTTCGGTATCGGCCGGATCCGCGGCCAGACGCTGCTCCAGCACATCGCGTTGCGGCGCCGACTCGGCCAGGTGTCCGAACGCGATTCGCGACCGCGCCCTGTTTGCCCGGGCGTCCGCGCCCAGGTTCGCCGGCAGCGATTCCAGCAGGCGCTCGGCTTCGGCCAGCTCGTCGAGGTCAACCAGCGCCTCGACCAGGTCCAGCTTGAGCTCGGCCCTGTCGGGCGCGTCGGCGATGGCAGCGCGCAGGCGCTCGACCTGCGCGGCGGGGTCCAGCGGTTCGGGCTCAGCCGCCGCCGCCGGCTCGACGCCGTGCTCGGCGAGAAAGCGGCGGATCTGCCCTTCCGGCTGCGCGCCGGGAAAGCCGCCCACGATGCGCCCGTCCTTGACCAGCATCACCGTCGGCACGGACCGGATCTGAAAATGACCAGCCAGCTGCTGCTCGCGGTCGACATCCACCTTGGCCAGCACGAAGGCACCGCCGTAGTCTTCCACCAGCTTGTCGAGAATGGGGCCGAGTGACTTGCAGGGGCCGCACCAGGTGGCCCAGAAGTCCACCAGTACGGGCACCTCGCGGGACTTGAGGATCACGTCCTGCTCGAAGCTGCCGATGGACGCGTCGAAGACGCGCGCGCTTGCCGTGTTGTCGGATACTGTCGTGTTCATGCCCCATTTAATGAGGACCGGGCCCCGATCTTCAAGTCCCCCGGCCCGCACGCTTACGGTTTGCCCGCGGATGGGCGCCTCTGGATCGGTGTTCGAACCTGAGTGAAACTGGTGCTTCCGGCCATCTCCGGCCGCCGGCTACGGAGACTCCGCGCCATGCCCGGCCCGACCTATGAGACCTCAACGGTCAAGATCACGGACCGTGACCCGATGACCGACTTCGAGCAGCGCCAGGTGACGCTGCTCGGATCGACCAAACGCGTCTACGTGAGCGGCGCCGGCCCGGCCGTGATCGTGATGGCGGAGATGCCCGGAATCTATGCCCACGTCATCCGCTTTGCGCGCATGGTCCGGGATGCGGGGTTCACGGTCTGGATGCCGGCGCTGTTCGGTACCGAGGGCGGTCCGGTGTCGCCGGGGAAAGCGCTCGGCACCATGGCCAGGGCCTGCATCAGCAGGGAGTTCAAGGCATTTGCCGCCAACCGCTCGAGCCCGGTCGTGGACTGGCTGCGGGCACTGGCGGCGCACGCTCACCCGCTCTGCGGCGGCAAGGGCGTCGGCGCGATCGGAATGTGCTTCACCGGCAATTTCGCCCTGTCCATGATGCTCGAGCCGGCCATGCTCGCGCCCGTGCTGTCGCAACCCTCCCTGCCCATGTTCCAGGCCGGCGGCATGCACATCGCGCCGGCGGAGCTCGAGGCGGTGAAGGAACGCATGCAGAAGGAAGACCTGACGGTGCTGGCCTATCGCTTCGAAGGCGATCGGTTCTGCAGGGCGGAGCGTTTCGCCGCGTACGAACAGGCCCTCGGCGATCGATTTCAGGGCCGTGTGCTGCCGGATTCGGCCGCGCTGCCGGGCACGCCCATGCGGCCGCACAGCGTGGTGACGCTGCATCTGGTGGATCGCGCCGGCGAGCCGACGCGCACGGCGGTGGACGAGATCCTGGATTTCTTTGCCATGCGGCTGAAAGGCTGAGGCGGCCCCGCACGGGCGCAACCGGACGCTGGAGCGGACATTGATCGAAACACTGAACATCGCTGCCCTCAGCCGCTGGCACGTGCACGCGCCCGACTACGTGAAGACGATCGAGGCCGAGCCCGGTGCATGCCTGGCGGCAGTCTGGGACGAGGATGCCGAGCGCGGGCGGGGCTGGGCAGCTGAGCTGGGCGTGCCGTTCCAAGACGACTATCGGGCCCTGCTGGCGGACGCTGCCATCGACGGCGTCCTGGTCACTGCGCCCACGAGCCTGCACCGCGAGCTGATCGTGGCCGCTGCAGAGGCGGGCAAGCACGTATTCACGGAGAAGGTGCTGGCCACCCGTCCTGGCCGATGCGCGGGCCATCGCCGAGGCGGTGCGTGCAGCCGGCATCTGCTTCACGATTTCCTTTCCGCGCCGGACCATCGGGCCGCTGCTGCACGCCAGGGCACTGGTGGCGTCCGGGGCGCTCGGCGAGGTGACGCTGGTACGCATCCGCATTGCCCACGACGGCGCGCTGCGTGGCTGGCTGCCGCCGCACTTCTACGACGCCGCGACCTGCGGCGGCGGCGCCATGATCGACCTGGGCGCCCACGGCATGTACCTGGCGCGCTGGCTGCTCGGCAGGCCCCGCCGGGTTTCCTCCGTCTTCACCGACGTTACGGGACGGGGCGTCGAGGACAACGCGGTCAGCACCATCGAGTTCGACAGCGGCGCCATCGCCATCAACGAGACGGGCTTCGTCAGCTGGGGTGGCGCGTACAGCCTGGAAATCGACGGCACCCGCGGTGGTCTTCAGATGGCGGGGGCCCGCGAGGTACGCGTACGCATGGGAGCAGACCGGACCTGGCAGGCACCTGCCGAGCTGCCTGCCGACGAGCCGCTGCCGATTCCACGCTGGCTGGACGCGATTCGCGGCCAGGGACCCAGGGAGTTCGGCATGGGCATAGAGGAAGCGCTGGAGCTTTCCGAATTGATGGAAGCGGCCTATCGCGCTCATCGCGAGCGTCGGGCAGTGGATCTCGAGGAGCTCTGAGGGAGACTGACGTCGTGTCGGAACGCAAGCTGCGCTACGGATTCATCGGGGCCGGTGGTATCGCCGGCGAGCACATGACGCACCTCGCCGCGCGTGACGACGTGGAGCTGGTGGCCATGGCCGATCCGGACGAAGCGGCCATGGCGCGCCACGCGGCGAAGTTCGGCGTTGCCCGCGCGTTCACCGACTGGCGGCAGATGCTCGACCAGGCGGAGCTGGACGCGGTGAGCGTGTGC
Organism: Pseudomonadales bacterium; assembly: GCA_041395905.1. Taxonomy (GTDB): domain Bacteria; phylum Pseudomonadota; class Gammaproteobacteria; order Pseudomonadales; family Azotimanducaceae; genus UBA7803. The sequence continues at coordinate 75,705 of JAWKZP010000014.1, read as the reverse complement.
ACGCCGAACCGCCTGCACGCCGAGTGCGCCATCGGCGCGCTCGAAGCCGGCTGTGCCGTGCTCTGCGAGAAACCGCTCGCGGCCAGCGTGGCCGAGGGTGAGCGCATGGTCGAGGTCGCAGACCGGCTCGGCGGAAAGCTCGTGATCGGCTTTCAGTACCGCTACAGCCCCCGTACCCAGTTTCTGCGCCAGGCGGCGGCGGGCGGTCAGTTCGGGCGCATCCTGTATGCGCGCGTGCAGGCGCTGCGCCGGCGCGGCATACCGAACTGGGGCGTGTTCGGACAGAAGGCGCTGCAGGGCGGCGGACCGCTCATCGACATCGGCGTGCACGTGCTGGAGATGGCCCACTACACCATGGGCTCGCCGCGTCCGGTGAGCGCCAGCGCCGACATGTTCACCTACCTGGGCAACAAGCCATCCGACGCCGTCGAAGCGCCCTGGAAGGGCTGGGACTACAGGACCTACGATGTCGAGGACCTGGCGGTGGGCCGCATCCGCTTCGAGGACGGCGCGGTGATGCACGTGGAGGCGTCGTTCGCCGCTCACATCGAGAAGAACTTCTGGAGCTTTCAGCTCATGGGCGAGCAGGGCGGCGCCACCTGGGAGCCGCCGCGCATCTTCCGCGACGAGGACGGCCACATGGTCGACAAGTCTCCGGGCTGGCTCGCCGACGAGCGTTTCAGCGGCATGTTCAAACGCAAGATGGACAACTTCGTCGAGCACGTGCTGCACGGTGCCGCCACTCTGGCACCGGCGCGGGACGGGCTCGCGGTGCAGCGCATGATCGAAGCGCTGTATGCCTCGGCCGAGCGGCGGGGGGCGGAAGTCGAGATCTGATCCGGTTCGCCTCACCTGCCGATTCGGGTTACCTTACCCGGGCAGTTCACGATCTGGGGAGAGGGATGGCAACTGTACTGCCCGCGGGCATGCCGCGTCGTTACAACGTGGTGCTTCTGGCGTCGCTGGCCGTGTTCGTCTGTTACATCGACCGGGTCAACATCTCGGTGGCGATCATTCCCATGGCCGCGGATCTGGGCTGGAGCCTGGATACTCAGGGGGCGGTGCTGTCGTCGTTCTTCATGGGTTATCTGCTGCTGCAGGTCGTCGGCGGGCGGCTGGCGGACAGGTTCGGCGGCAAGGTGGTGCTGGGCACCGGCGTGCTGCTGTGGTCACTGTTCACCATTCTCACGCCACCGGCCGCGTTTCTGGGGTTCGGGCTGCTCATCGCCACGCGCATCGCCATGGGCATGGGCGAGGCGGTGACCTTTCCATCCATCTACAGTCTCTACGGTCGCTGGGTGCCGCTCAGCGAGCGCTCCCGGGCCGTGGGGCTGGCCAACAGCGGCATTCCGCTGGGCACCGTGTTCGCCCTGATCGTCACGCCCTACATCGTCGAGGCCTGGGGCTGGGAGTGGGCGTTTTATCTGTTCGGCGGGGTGGGCGTTGCCTGGTTCCTGGTCTGGCAGCGCTCGGTGACCGCGACGCCTGCCGAGCACCCGCGCATCAGCACGGCGGAGCTGGCCGTGATCGAGAGTGGTGCCACGCCGCAGGAGGCGGGCGACGCGCTGCCCTGGAAGGCCATGCTCAGCTCTGCGCCGGTGTGGGCGATCATCATCGCGCATTTCTGCAACAACTGGTCGCTGTATGTGCTGCTGTCGTGGCTGCCGACCTTCGTCAACAAGGGCCTGGGGGTCGACTACGCATCGGTGGGCTGGTTCACCATGATTCCGCACGTGGCCTCGTTCTTCTTTCTGAACATCGCCGGCACCATCGCCGACCGGATGATCAGCCGTGGCCGCGACGTGGGGCGTGTGCGCAAGCTGATGCAGACCATCGGCTTCGGCGGGATTGCCGCATCGCTCATGGTCGTCGGCTACGTCGAGACCGCCTGGATGGCCATTGCCATCATGGCTATGGGAAGCGCCCTGGGCGCGTTCGTCACCGGCGGCTTCGCGGTGAACCACATGGACATCGCGCCCAAGTACGCGGGCACGCTCATGGGCATGACCAACACCGCCGGTACCATTCCCGGAATCATCGGTGTGTACATCAGCGGCGTCATACTCGAAGCGACGGGATCCTGGGTGCTGGTGTTTCAGGTAGCCGCCGGCGTCACCCTGTTCGGACTGGTGTGTTTTCTGCTGTTCTCCAGCGGCAAGCGCCTGTTCGACTGATCGGAGCATTGCTGCGTGAATCCAGAAGAGTATCAGAGCTACGACGCGCTGGGCCTTGCCGATCTGGTGGCGCGGCGCGAGGTCAGTGCCGGGGAGCTGCTCGATGCGGCAATCGCGCAGATCGAGGCCCGCAATCCCGACATCAACGCCGTGGTCAACCGGCTCTACGACCAGGCGCGCGCGCAGATCGATGGGGGTCTCGGCTCGGGGCCGTTCGCCGGGGTACCCTTTCTGCTCAAGGATCTGGGGGTAGCGCTGGCGGGCGTGGTCGCGTCCGGCGGCAGCCGATTCTTCGCCGACGCCCGGGCCAGTCAGGACAGCACCCTGGTGCGTCGATACAAAGCCGCGGGCCTGGTGCTGTGCGGCAAGACCAACACCCCCGAGCTGGGGCTGGCCTGCACCACCGAGCCGGTGCTGTTCGGCCCGACCCGCAATCCGCACGATACCGCCCACAGCCCCGGAGGCTCGAGCGGCGGGGCCGCGGCGGCGGTCGCTGCGGGCATGGTGCCTGCAGCGCACGCCTCGGACGGCGGGGGTTCGATTCGCATTCCCGCCAGCGCCTGCGGCCTGGTGGGTCTCAAACCCACCCGCGGGCGCGTACCGTTAGGACCCGCTCAGACCGAAGGCTGGGGCGGGCTCAGCACCGCGCACGTGGTGACCCGCACGGTGCGCGACTCGGCTGCGCTGCTGGACGCTACCCGTGGCGAGGAAGTCGGTGCGCCGTACTGCGCGCCGGCCGAGACGCGCAGCTACCTCGAAGCGGCCGGCAGCGATCCGCGACCGCTGCGGATCGCGCTCAACACCCGCGCGTTCACCGGCGCCGCCACGGCCGCAGAGGTGGGCGCCGCAGCCGAAGCCGCGGCGCGATTGTGTGAGTCGCTGGGCCATCGCGTGGAAGAGGCGGCGCCGGCCATCGACCAGCAGGCCTTCAAGGACGCCCACGGCATCATCGCGCTGTGTCATACGGCGGCGATGCTCGAAGCGCGCGCGCAGGAAACCGGCGTGGCCGTATCCGAGCAGGTCGTCGAGCGCCTGACCTGGCGCAACTATCGGGCTGCAGGCGCCATCCCCGGACCGGCCTACGCCTGGGCGCAGGGCCAGATCCGCAGCCTGAGCATGGCGCTCGCCGGTTTCTTCGAGCACTACGACCTGCTGCTCTCACCGACCATGGCCTGTCTGCCGCCGAAGCTCGGTGAGCTGGACACCATGAGTGACGACGACGTGGGCTACCTGCGTCTGCTCTACGAGATGATCGGCTTCACGGCGCTGTTCAACGATGCCGGCAATCCCGCCATCAGCCTGCCGCTGGCGCGCTCGGCCACGGGCCTGCCCATCGGCGTGCAGTTCGGCGCCGCCTTCGGGGACGAGCACCTGCTCTACCAGCTCTCCGGGCAGCTCGAGCGCGCCGGCGCCTTCTCGCGCTGAACCCTGTTCCGGTGCCCCCGAGCCGGCCTGTCCGACAGCCGTCCGCGGCGGCGCCTGCGGCTAGCACTCATGATGGTATGATGCGCCCCGCCCGATAGCCGGCCGGCAATGGCCAGGCACGATTCAGCTGGGGAAAACGACATGTGGAGCAGAACCGGCTGGCTGCTTATGGCCGCGTTGACACTCGGTCTGGCAGCCTGCGATGCCGCGAAGAACGACGACACCCGGGGTGCGAAGCCGCCGGATCCAACCCGAGACTACGGCATCCTCGGCTTCGTCAACGCCATGCCCGACGCGCCGCCGTTGCTTCTGGTCTACCGGGGCACCAACGGCGGCGGCGGCACCACACAGCTCAGCTTCGGCCAGGCCGTGCAGGAAAGCACCATTGTCGGCGGATACCTGGTGCAGGTGAGCTATGTCGATGCCAACGGCGACGTGGTGGTGGTCTACGAGAACACCAGCGACGACACCCTGAAGCTGTTCGCAGACGACGAGACCACCGTCGTGCTCAGCGGTACCCTGGCCGACCCGCAGGCGTTCCTGGTGGAAAACACCGAGTATCTCTACGGCGTCGAGCTGCCGAGCGACCCCAACCTGATCGACGAGCCCCCGGAGGTGCAGTTCATCAACACCGTCCAGGGCCACGGTGCGCTCGACATCTATCTGACGGCGAGCGCTGCGGATCTTGCCGCCGCGACCCCTGCCGCGACGCTCGACTATCAGGGCATATCCACCCTGTCGGTGGTGACCCCCGGTACCGACTACCGGCTGCGGGTCACCCCCAGCGGCGATCCGGCGACCGTGCTTTACGATTCCGGCACCTTCGAGATCGCCTCGACGTCGCGCACGCTGTTCGCTGCGTTCGACTACTTCGGCCCCGGAACGGACGACGTACGCGTCAAAATCCTCCGCGGCGGCATCGTTGTGTTTCCCAACGAGCCCATCGATCACGTCGTGCGCGCGACCGATGTGGTGGCTGACGTCGCCGCTGTCGACGTCTATCTCGGTGACATTGCCGGTGCCCCGGACTTCGCCGCCGTCGGTTTCGGTACCCGCAGCGACTATCTGGCGGTGCCGGGCGGCACCTACAGCGTCAACGTCACCCCTGCCGGGGTGCCGTCGGAGGTGCTGTTCAACGGCTCGCTGGCGTTCGCGCCGGGGGATGCCAGCTCGCTGTATTTCAGCGGCCTGCAGAGCGATCCGGCAAACAGCGATGCGCTCAACGTCAAGGCCGTCGGCTTCCCTGAGGACAACCGGCCGATTCCGGGTTTCAGCCAGGTGCAGGTGGTGCACGGCGCTGCCACGGCGAGCACCGTGAACATCTATCTGCTGCGCCCGGGTGAAACCACGGACGGGCAGATTCCCGACTTCCTGCAGCTGCAGTTCGGCGGCTCGAGCAACACGGCCGTGGGCAGCGGCGACTACGACGTGCTGGTCGTGAACGCGGCAGACGACACCCCCCTGATCGGGCCGGACCGCGTGACGCTGGCCGAAGACACGATCTACACGCTGGTGCTGCGCGACACCGCCGGGGGCGGCGCACCGCTGGAGTACGATCTGCTGACCTCGCCCGTGGGGTTCTGATTAGGCACAATGGGCGCCCTCCTCCGACGGGAAGCGCCCAATGAAAGACGCAACGCTGGCCGTGCACGCGGGCTACCAGACCGAGCCCACGACCCACGCTGTGGCGGCACCCATCTATCAGACGGTTGCCTACGAGTTCGACAACGCCCAGCACGGTGCGGACCTGTTCAACCTGGCGGTGCCGGGAAACATCTACTCGCGCATCATGAACCCGACCTGCGACGTGCTCGAGCAGCGCGTTGCGGCGCTGGAGCAGGGCATCGGGGCGCTGGCGGTTTCCGCCGGCAGCGCCGCGATCAACTACGCGATCCTCAATCTCGCGGAAGCCGGCGACAACATCGTGACGGTGCCGCAGCTCTACGGCGGGACCTACACGCTGTTCGCGCACATGCTGCCGAAGCAGGGCATCGAGGTGCGGTTCGCCGAGGACGACAGCCCGGCTGCGCTCGAGAAGCTGATCGACGGGCGCACCAAGGCCGTTTTCTTCGAGACCATCGGCAATCCCGCCGGCAACATCGTCGACGTGGCGGCCGTAGCGCAGATGGCGCGCAGCCACGGCGTCGTGTCCATCGCCGACAATACCGTGGCGACGCCGGTGCTGCTCAAGCCGGTTGAGCACGGCGTCGACATCGTGGTGCACTCGCTGACCAAGTACATGGGCGGCCACGGCACCTCGCTCGGCGGCATCATCGTCGATTCCGGCAAATTTCCGTGGACCGAGCACGCCGGCCGCTACGCGGCGATCAACGCCCCTGAACCTTCCTACCACGGCGTCGTGTACACCGAGGCGATGGGCCCGGCCGCCTACATCGCCCGCGCCAGAACCGTGCCGCTGCGCAACACCGGCTCGGCGCTGTCGCCGTTCAACGCCTTTCTGCTGCTGCAGGGCATCGAGACCCTGCCGCTGCGCATGGAACGCCACTGCGCCAATGCTCAGGCGGTGGCGGAGCATCTGCGTGATCACGCCCGGGTGGAGTGGGTGAGCTTCGCCGGGTTGCCGGGCGACCGTTACAACGGGCTGGCGAAGAAATACTTGGGCGGACGTGCGTCCAGCATTCTCACGTTCGGCGTCAAGGGCGGCTTCGACGCCGGGGTGAAGTTCTACGACGCGCTCAAGCTGTTCAAGCGCCTGGTGAACATTGGGGACGCCAAGTCTCTGGCGTGCCATCCGGCCTCGACGACGCATCGGCAGCTCACGGAGGCCGAGCAGAAGCGGGTCGGCGTAACCCCGGAGGCCATCCGCCTTTCCGTGGGCATCGAGGCCATAGAAGACATTCTGGAGGACCTCGACCAGGCGCTCGCCGCCAGCGGTTGACGACCCGTGACCAGATTGTCGCTGCTGGCGATCAATCTGCGCCGCAAGCCCGCGCGGTCACTGTTGACGGTGGCGACGCTGGTGATCGCCTTCCTGCTGTTCATGCTGCTGCGCGGCATTGCTGCGGCATTCGCGGGCGGCGTCGCGCCTCAGGGGGCGCAGCGTCTGTACATCGATGCGCGCTTCTCCATGACCGACAATCTGCCGATTGCCTACGCCGGCACCATTGATCGCCTGTCCGGCGTGCGCAGCATCACGCCCGTGGTCTGGTTTGGCGGCTACTACCAGCAGCCGCAGAACGCCTTCGCCAAGCTGGTGGTGGATCCGGATCAGTACTTCGACGTGTTCCCCGAGGTGCAGGTGGACGCCGCGGTGCTGGAACGCTTCCGCTCGTCGCGACGGGCGGTCGTGGTCGCGCGCTCCATCGCTGACGAGTTCGGCTGGCAGCCCGGCGAGCGCGTGCCCATCATCGCCGACATCACGCCCACCGAAGACGGCGGCTGGGGCTGGGAGTTCGAGCTCGCCGGTACCTACAGCCTGCAGCCGGGCAGCCGTCTGCAGCCGGCTCTGCTGATCCGCTACGACTACTTCAACGAGAGCGTGGCGTTCTGGGCCAAGGACCAGGCCTACTGGATGGTGGCTCGGCTCGAGGACGGCGCCGATCCGAAGGCGGTGGCGAACGCCATCGACGGCCAGTTCCGCAACTCGTCCGACCCCACCAGGTCACGAACCGAAGATGACTATCTCAGACAGTTCGCCCGGCAGCTGGGAGACATGGGCGCGATCACCACGCTGATACTCGTGGCCGTGTTCTTCACCATCGTCCTGCTGACGGGCAACGTCACGGCGCTCTCGTTCCGGGAACGCGTGCCGGAGCTCGCCGTGTTGAAGACGCTGGGCTTCGACGACGGCTACGTGGCGCGTCTGGTGCTGGGAGAATCCGTGCTGCTGTGCCTGCTCGGTGCCGCGCTCGGCATCGGGCTTGCGCTGCTGGTCGCGCCGCTGCTCGAGTCGCGTCTGGCGGACGTGCTCGGCGGCTTTCAGCTGCGCTGGCAGGACGCGGCGCAGGCGCTGACGATCGCGGTGATCATCGGAACCGGCATCGCGCTGCCATCCGCGCGTGCTGCCTGGCGTCTCACCATCGTCGATGCCCTGCGCGAGGCGCACTGAGGTGCTGCGGCAAGTCGTTGCCGTCGCGGCGCTGAATCTATCGAGCCTGCCTTCCCGGCGCGGCGCCAGCCTGGTCATCGTGGTAGGCATCGGCGGGGTCGTCGCCGTGCTGCTGGGATTGCTGGCGATGTCCAACGGTTTCCGCACGTCGCTCGTGGAGGCGGCGCATGCCGATCGGCTGCTGATCGTGCGTGGCGACAGCAACAACGAGATGAGCGGTTGGGTGACCAACGAACAGCTCGGCATCATCGAGTCCGACCCGGGACTGGCCGTGACCAGCGGCGAGATCGTCGTCGCCATCGTTCTCAATGAGCGTGGCACCGACATGGAGGTCGACGTGCCGGGCAGGGGTGTCACTGCGCCGGCGTTCGATCTGCGCGATGAGGTGCGGATCGTACGCGGGCGTGCATTCCGTCCGGGTACCAGCGAGGTGATCGTTGGCGTGCGCGCGGCGGATCGCTATCAGGGCCTAGATCTTGGTGACCACGTCGAGGCGCGCACCACCACCTGGACCGTGGTTGGGCATTTCGTGGCCGGAGGATCGGCCGTCGAGTCCGAGATCTGGCTCGACCGGAGCGTCGGGCAGGACGTGTACCGGCGTAGCGGTGGGGTCAGTGTCGTGCGCGTACGCCTGGCACCGGGCGTGTCTCTGACGGAAGTTTCAGAGCGCGTTCGCAGCGATCCGCGCCTCGGGCTCGCGGTGATACCCGAGACGGAATTCTTTCGTGAGCAGACCCGTAACCGCGCAGCGCTGATCGACACGTTTGCGTACTTCGTCGCCGGCATCATGGCGGTTGGCTCGGTACTCGCCGCGCTGAATACCATGTACGTGGCCGTGTCCCGGCGTACGCGCGAGATCGCGACCTTGCGGGCCATGGGCTTCAGCGCGACCAGCGTCGTGGTGTCGGTCATGCTCGAGGTCATGCTGCTGGCGGCGGCAGGCGCCCTGGTCGCGGCCGGCCTCGTCTACCTGCTGCTCGATGGTTATGCCACCGCTACCTACAACGGCGCCTCGTCCACCCAGGTGGCGTTCTCTTTCCGGGTCACGCCTTCACTGGTACTCGTGGGTCTCGGCTGGGCGCTGCTGCTCGGGTTTGTCGCGGGCCTGCTGCCGGCGCTGCGTGCGGCGCGCCTGCCCCTGACCGACGCCTTCCGAGCTGGCTGAGCCGGTCGGCGCGCCTGCCGACGGCGCGGCCGCCATCGCGGAACCGTCACATTGTTCTGTGACGATTGCGTCATGGACTTCGAGCCGCATCCGCTGATCCGCTCACCCCATCTGCAGACACTGCTGTCGAGTCGCCTTGCGCGCCAGTTCGACGGCGTTGGCAGCGCTCTGACGTCCGCTGCGGAGCGCGTGGAGGTACCGTGCCGCGATGGCGTGCGCCTGCACGCGGTGATCAATCGCGGTGCTGAGGGCGCGCCGCTGGTCGTTCTGATGCACGGCTGGTTCGGCCGCGCGGACTCGCCGTATCTGCGCGGGTCGACCACGGCCTTGCATGCTGCCGGTTTCGCCGTTGCCCGGCTGCTGCTGCGCGACCACGACGGTACCGCCGCGCTCAACGAGGCAATCTTTCACGGTGGCCGCGTTGACGAGGTTGCGGACGGCATCCGTTGGCTGGTCACCCGCTACGGGTCGAATGGGGCAGGGCTGATGGGCTACTCGCTGGGTGGCAACCTGCTGATTCGCGCCCTGGCTCAAGGCGGCTGGCCGGCATCGATACGGTCGGCGCTGGTGGTCTGCCCGGTCATCGATCCCGGACAGGTGATCGAGCACCTCGATCGCGGCTGGGCGGGCTACAGAGCTTACTTCATGCGCAAGTGGCGCCGCGCGCTGGCCGAGAAGCAGGCGGCGTTCCCCCACCTCTATGACTTTGAGCCCGCATCGCGGCTTTCACTGGCAGGATCGCTCACCGACTACTTCGTCGCGCGGTACACACCCTATGTGAGCAGCCGCGAGTACTTCAAAGCGCAGACCGTCGAGCCGTCGCACCTCGACGTGCTCGATGTGCCCCTGCGGATCTTGGCTGCGGAAGACGACCCGGTCGTGCCCGTTGCCGGTTTGCGGCGCCTGGCACGACATCGTCACGACCTGGTGCGCCTCACGCCGCACGGTGGTCATTGTGCGTTCATCGAGGACTTTCGCCTGCGGTCGGCGCTCGACCGCCATGCAGTGAGCTACTTCGAAGCAACCGTCCGGGAAAGCCCCTGTTAAGAATGCATGACTGACGCGGCCCATCCGTTCATCAGAACGTAGCACCGTTCATCCATCGTTCACGCGCAACGGGGCGACACCGGCGGTGGCTGCCCCGCAGCATGGAGAACCACGCAATGCTCGATATCGACCTTACTGATGCCTTCGCGCTGACGGCCGGCTGGGGCTGGCAGATCGTCGCGGGGGCCATCCTGGCGGCGATCCTTCTGCCCAGACTCTGGCGCTGGGCCATCACGTTGCCGGGATTCGCGCCAACGCCTGCCGTTTCCAGGGTGCTGTCGCACCTCGTTGGCAGCCGCGATCTTTCCGAGGAGGAGTTTCTGCGTGCTGACGGCGCCAGCGAGCGCTGGGTCGAACCGCGCCGCCAGGCTCTGGAAGCGTTGCGTCGGGAGCTGGCCTCGCACAGCCCGGACTCGGCGCGTTTTGGCGATCGTCTGCGCGACGGCATGTCGGATCTACGTTTTGCCGATGCCAACCGCGTGCCGTTTCCTTTTGCACGGCTGATGCGTGAACGGTTCAATGTCGCCAGCGTCGGTGTGCGTACGGAGGGGCCATACCTCTACGATCTGGATGGTAATGCGGCACTCGACGTGAGCGGCTCCTACGGCGTCAATGTCGTCGGCTACGACCGCTACAAGCAGTGGCTCGATGCAGGCTGGCAACGGGTGCGAGACCTGGGGCCGGTGCTCGGGCCCGTGCACCCGGTTGTTGCGGAAAACATCGACAGTCTCAAAGCAATCTCCGGCCAGGAGGAAGTGTCGTTTCACTGCAGCGGCACCGAGGCGGTGATGGCTGCCGTGCGACTGGCGCGATTCAACACGCGACGCCAGAAGATCGTCTGCTTTTCGGGTGCCTATCACGGCTGGTGGGACGGCGTGCAGCCCGGCATCGGCAGCGAGCGCAGCATTGGTGATGTGCTGACCCTTTCGGAGATGAAGCGCGGTGCCCTCGACGTGATCCGGCATCGCGCGGGAGAAATCGCCGCCGTACTGGTGAATCCGGTGCAGTCGTTCCACCCCAACTCGCCACCGCCTAACGATGCGGTGCTGCTCGCAAGCGAGGCACGCCGCACTCAGGACGTCGGCGGCGGCTACCGTCAGTGGCTGGAAGCGCTGCGTGAAGTCTGCACGGCCAGCGGCGTGCCGCTGATCTTCGACGAGGTCTACAGCGGTTTCCGTCTTGCGCCGGGCGGTGCGCAGGAATATTTCGGCGTGAAGGCCGACATGGTTGTGTACGGCAAGACCCTGGCGGCCGGCCTGCCGATCGGGGTGGTGTGCGGTTCGCGGGCGCTGATGCGCCGGTTCGATCCGGATCACCCGATGCGGATCGCCTATGTGGTCGGCACGTTCTCGGCCTACCCGCAGGCCATGGGCGCCATGCGCGAGTTTCTCGAGTGGGTGACGAGCGCCGAGGCGCGCGCTGAGTACACGGCGTCGCTGGCCGCCTGTGAGCAGTGGGTGGCCGACACCAACCGTGATCTGGCTGCAGAGGCGTTGCCGCTGAAGGTGGTGAATCTCGGATCTATCTGGACGGTGACGTTCACCCGGCCCAGCCGTTTCAACTGGCTCCTGCAGTACTACCTGCGCGTCCAGGGTCTGAACATGAGCTGGGTAGGTACGGGTCGCTGTCTGTTCAGCATGGACTTCCAGCAGCAGCAGTTCGATGAGCTGCGCCTCATGATCCTGGAGGCGGCGCGCCGCATGCGCACCGACCGATGGTGGCTCTCTGAAACCGAGGAACCCGATCAAGACAAACGAATTCGTTCCCGACTCATCAAGGAGATGGTGGCCAGCGTGATCAGACTTCCCCGACCCATTGCAGCTTTCTACACCGAAGTAATGCGCCGCAAGCATGACGATCATGTCGCGTCGCACAGTCATCCCACCAATCAGTTTCTGCACCTGGTCAGCTCCAGCGTGTTCCTGGTCTGCTACGTGCTGCTGTTCGTCAACCTGCCGCTGGCGGTGTGGATGGGCGTGGTTTCGCTGTTTCTGCGCCAGGCGGGCCACGCGCTAATCGAGCCGCCCTGCCATGACAAGGAGCAGCTGCTGCTGGGCTTCGACACCCGGAGCAAGACCTTCATCGTGGCCGGCTACGCGCTGATTCCTCTGGGAAACTGGCTTTGGGCCGCGGAAGGCAGCGCGGCAATGGACGTTGCGGCGACCGTGGGTCTGCAGTGGTTCGCGTTCACGGGGCTGGTGATTCTGGGTCGGGTGCTGCTGCTGGTCCGCCGCCACGGGTTCAACAATTCCATGGTGTGGTTCATCAAGCTCGTCACCGATCCGATCACCGACATCAAAGCCTACTACCGCAGCGTGCTGCGGCCGTTCGGCGAGGTGGAGCGCTCTGCCTGACGCGTCCGATGGGGACACGCTGGTGCGGCTGAGCTAGTCTTGCGCTTCCGCTTGGTAATGGAGGGAGCATGACAGGTCGAGTAGAGGGCAAGGTAGCGCTGGTGACGGGAGGCGCGTCCGGCATCGGCCGGGGTTGCGCCCTGCGCCTGGCCGAGGAAGGCGCGCGCGTGGTGGTTACCGACGTTCAGGACGCGATGGGCGCCGAGACGGTCGCCGCCATCGAAGCTGCCGGTGGCACGGGCATGTTTCTACATCACGACGTGACCAGCGAGCAGGCGTGGATCGACGTGATGGATGCGGTCCGCAAGCGTTTCGGTCGGCTCGACGTGCTCGTCAACAACGCCGGCATCGGCATCGGCGGCAGCATCGTCGACATGACCCTGGCGGACTGGCAGCGCCAGCAGGCGATCAATCTCGACGGAGTGTTTCTCGGCATCAAACACGGCATTCCGCTGATGCGCGAGGGTGGTGGCGGCTCCATCATCAACATGTCTTCGGTGGCCGGCCTGAAGGGCAGCGCGCGGCTCGCGGCCTACAACGCAACCAAGGGCGGCGTGCGTCTGCTCACCAAGGGTGTGGCGCTGGAATGTGCCCAGGAGCGCTGGAACATCCGCGTCAACTCGGTGCACCCGGGCGTGATCGACACGCCCATCTGGACCAAAGTGGCGCCGGGGTCGCTGCAACCGGGAGCCAATGAGATCGACGTGGCCGGCATGGCGCAGATGTCGGTGCCCACCGGCGTCGCCGGCAAGCCGCGCGACATCGCCAACGGCGTGCTGTTTCTTGCCAGCGACGATTCGAGCTACATCACCGGCACCGAACTGGTGATCGACGCCGGCCTGTCGGCCTGACGCGCCGGTGACGGTCAGCCCGCGGCTTTGCGCTCGCTGCGCTCGGCCGCCGGCTCTGCCGGCGCGGTTGCTTCGGGCTGCGGTTCCTGCAGCACGATCTCGTCGTCCGTGTTGCGCGCTTCGGTGGACAGGCCCGCGGTGGACGATTCCTCGGTCGACGCCGCTTCCGGCTGCGCGCCCTGGGTGGTAGCACCTTCTGTGGCTGCCGTGTCGGAAGCGGTTGCGGTCCCGGAAGCAGTCGCCGACTGGTCCTCCAGCGGGGCCTGCGCCGTTCGTTCCGGGGCCTCCAGCAGAGGCCCCGCGGCGTTGCCGCAGAGCATGCTGGCGCTTTCCGCCAGCTGGCGGTGCAGGGCGCCGTAGGATTCGTTGAGGGTCTTGAATCTGCGCGCGGTTTCGCTGAACTGGTCTACCACGCTCTGCTTGTAGCGCGAGTGCTCCTCGCGCGCCGCCGCGAGCTCGGCTTCGAGCTTGCGTGACCGGGCGGTAGGCCGATCGGAGCGGCGCGCTACCAGCAACCCCAGGCTCGCGCCCACAACCAGGCCGAGGACCGCGCACACGATCAGCCATTCGAATCCGTACATCGCCAGCCCCTTTACAGCCATGGTCCGGCACAGTGTACTGGTTCCGGGATGAGTGGCCAGCGGCGATGTGCCGGCACGGGAGGAGCAGGACCATGGGCATCAACATTCTCGGCATGATCGGCGTGACGCCGCCCGGCGCGTCCACCGTGCATATAGTCGGTGGCGGAATCGACCGGGAGTTCCTGGTGCGCTTCGCCCGGGCCCACGAAGCGGCCGGTTTCGACGCGGTGCTGGTAGGCTACTCGGCGAGTTCGGCGGACGGCTTTCAGGTCGCCCATTACTGCGCACATAAGACCGAGCGGCTGCAGTTTCTGGTGGCGCATCGGCCAGGCTTCGTCGCGCCGACCCTGGCTGCACGTACCGTGGCCACCTTCGATACCCTGCTGGACGGGCGCCTGTGGCTGCACATCATTACCGGTGGCCACGATGCCGACCAGCGCCGTGACGGTGACTGGCTCGAGCACGACGAGCGCTACGCACGCACGGACGAGTACCTCGACGTCATGCGCCGGACCTGGACCGCCGACGAACCGTTCGACTTCGAGGGGCGGTTCTACCGCGTCGCCAGGGCGTTTGCCGACGTGCGCTGCCTGCAGCAGCCGCACGTGCCGATCTGGTTCGGCGGTCTTTCCGACCCTGCCATCGCCGTGGGGGCCAGGCACTGCGATACCTACGCCTTGTTCGGCGAACCGCTTGCGGCCATCGAGGCGCTGATGGCGCGCATCTCGGCCGCAGCGGCGGCGTACGGCCGTGCGCCGCGATTCAACGTCTCGTTCCGGCCCATCATCGCGGACACCGAAGGCGCGGCCTGGGATCGGGCGCGGGCACTGCTCGCCGACATCGAACAGGCCAGCAACGGTCGTCGCTTCAAGCCCGAAGCCGAGAACGCCCGCCGACTCGTGAGCCTCATCGAGCAGGGCGAGGTGCAGGACGAGCGCCTGTGGGTACCCATCGCCGCCGCGGCGGGAGGGTCCGGCAACACCACGGCGCTGGTGGGCACGCCCGCGCAGGTGGCGGAAGCGGTGGCGCGCTACTACGACCTCGGCGTGCGTGGTGTGCTGTTGCGCGGCTTCGACCCGCTCGAAGACGCCGCGGCGTTCGGCCGTGAGCTGATTCCCGAGATCAGGGCGCGCGTGGCCGAACGCGATCGCCTCGCTCGCGCGCAGGGTTGAGCGGCAGGAAACCTGCGCCGCTGCGCCCGGGTTCTGTGAACCGGGCCGCAGTCCGGCGCGGGCGCGCTGCGGCCGCTCGAACCCGCAACTAAGCTGAGGGTTGTCGAAGGTTTCGGGGCGGAGCGCCTGTGCTGGCGAGATTGCTGTTCGTCTTCCTGTGTGCCGCCATGGGCTGCGCTTACGTGCACGGATCGACGCCGCTGCGGGTAGGCACCAACATCTGGCCCGGCTACGAGCCGCTCTACCTGGCCGCGCAGCGTCAACGCTGGACGCAGCTGGGCGTGCGTCTGGTGGAGTATCGGTCCGCCTCCGAGGTGCTGCGGGCGTTTCGAAACCGCGCGCTGGAGGCGGCCGCGCTCACGCTGGACGAGGTTCTGGCGCTGGTCGAGGCTGAGCTGCCGGTGCAGGTGGTGGCTGTGCTCGACATTTCCGAAGGGGGCGACGTGATTCTCGCGAACCCCCGATTCCAGCGGTTTGCGGATCTGCGCGGGCAGCGCATTGGTGTGGAAAGCGGCGCCCTCGGCGCCTATGTGCTGAGCCGGGCGCTCGAGCTCAACGATCTCGGCATCGCAGATCTGGAGATCGTGCACATGGACGTCAGCCAGCACGAAAGTGCCTATCGTGACGGACGCGTCGACGCGGTCGTCACGTTCGAGCCGGTGCGCACGCGTCTGCTCGCCGCCGGCGCAACGGAACTGTTCAGCAGCGCGGCAATTCCCGGTGAGATAGTCGACGTGCTGGTGGTACATCAGGACGTGCTGCAGCAGCGCGGGGCGGTGATCGCGAAGCTGGTTGCGGACTGGTTTGCGACGCTCGCGTACATGTCGGCCGAGCCGGCGGCTGCGGCGGCCTTTACGGCGCGCCGCCTGCGGATTTCGCCTGAGGAGGTTCAGGCCAGCTACCAGGGTCTGTCACTGCCGGATCTCGCGAAGAACCGGCAGATGCTCGGCGGAGGTCTCGACCCGTCGCTGCGGCGCCTGCGCGACCTGCTGGTGCAGCAGAAGCTGCTGCGCCGGAGCGTCCCTCTGGACGCCCTGCTGCAACCCGCTTACCTGCCGGACTGATCGCATGCGCCCACTTGGATTGCTCGCTCAGCTTGCCGGGATCGCGCTGGCAATCTTTCTGCTGGTGTCGTTCGGCTCGTTCGTGGGCACCCGCAATGCCGTGCTGCGGCAGGTGACCGACCAGCAGGTGTACGACATGCGCACCTGGCTCAACGCGACCCAGGGAACGCTGCAGCAGTTCTTCGTGCTGGGACGGCTCGAAGGGGTGCGGGAGTCGATTTCCGCCATGGGCTCGGATCTGGATCTGGATGTCGCGCTGCTCGTGGATGCCGCCGGTCGGGTGGTTGCGTCGACCCAGGTGGCTGATGAAGGACACCTGCTTTCGGAGCTCGCCTACGAGCTGGATCCGAACGTCGTCGAGCGGGTGACCCGCACCCGCACCACGGACGTCAGCGTCGGCCCGCGGCGCTCGGCGCTGCACGGCTACGTGAGCGTCTGTGATCCGAACATGTACGGCGGCCTGCGCGCACCCCGCTGCGGGTTTCTCTACAAGCGGGTCAACCTGGGCTATCACCAGGCCAATGCCGTGGAATTTCTCTATCAGCAGGCCACCACCACGGTGCTCGGCTTCGGTGGTTGCTCTCTGCTGCTGCTGGTGATCTTTCACCGCGCCGTGGCGCGCCGCGTCAACCACATCGTCGACGTCCTCGGCCGCTTCGGCCGCGGCGAGCGCGATGCCCGCGTGTGCCTGGCGGGCAACGACGAGCTCTCG
The DNA here is from genome assembly GCA_041395905.1 of Pseudomonadales bacterium. Classification (GTDB taxonomy): domain Bacteria; phylum Pseudomonadota; class Gammaproteobacteria; order Pseudomonadales; family Azotimanducaceae; genus UBA7803. Next base: position 59,091 of record JAWKZP010000014.1, on the reverse strand, counting down.
ACCATCAGCCGCAGCGTGGACCAGATTCTGCAGGAGCTTTCTGACGACGAGGTGGCGCTGCGTGCCAGCGAGCAGTTCAAGCAGGCCATGATCGACAGCGCCAACTCGGCAATCATCTCCACCGATGCTCAGGGCACCATCCGCTTCTTCAGCGCCGGCGCCGAGCGCATGCTGGGCTACCGCGCCGATGAGCTGGTTGGCGTCGCCAACGGCGAGATTCTGCACGACCCGGAAGACGTCCAGCGCCGCCTGGGCGACGATGCCGCAAGCGGCGGCCTTGCGCAGCGACCCCGTGTCGGATTGCGCAAGCTCATGGAGCGGTCGCAGCAGGGTGCGTACGAGGACGAATGGACCTACGTGCGCAGGGACGGCTCGAAGCTGCCGGTCAGCCTGTCGGTGACGGCGCTGCTGGATGCCAGCGGTGCCGTGGAGGGCTATCTGGCGGTCGCCCGCGACGTGAGCCAGGACCGGGACGTCGCGCAGCGCCTCAAGCTCGCGAAGAACGTGTTCGAGAGCGCGGGCGAGGCGATTCTGGTGACAGATGCGCGCCTGCGCATCGTCGACGTCAATCCCGCCTATCTCGACATGACCGGCTTCTCGCGCGCGGAGGTGATCGGCAGCAAGCCGCGCGCATCGGCTTCGGGGCGTCATGACCGCAGCTTCTACCGGAGCATCTGGCGGGCGGTGCGCCGGGACGGCTACTGGAGCGGTGAGCTCTGGGACCGACGCAAGAATGGCGAGCTGTTTCCACAGTCTCTTACCATCAGCGCCATCAAGGACGATCAGGGTCGGATCAGCAACTATGTAGGGATCTTCAAAGACGTCACCAGCCAGAAGGCAGCTGAGGAGGAGCTGGAGCGCATGGCCTACTTCGATCCCCTCACGGGTCTGCCGAATCGTGCTCTGTTCAAGGACCGGTTGCAGCACGAGATGGATGTTGCGACGCGCAAGCAGGGCCGTGTGGCATTGCTGTTCATCGACCTCGACCGTTTCAAATTCGTCAACGACACCCTGGGCCACGAAGCCGGTGACAAGCTGCTGCTCGAGGCGGCCTGGCGCATCAAGCAGGTGGTCCGCCAGTCGGACACGCTGGCTCGCCTGGGCGGGGACGAGTTCACGCTGGTCGTTGCCGATGCCCACGACATGACGGACGTCGGGCATGTGGCCAGCAAGATGATCGAAACGCTCGAAAAGGTGTTCGTGATCGACGGCCGCGAGGTGTTCATCGGAGCAAGCGTGGGCATCGCCGTGTATCCGGATGACGGACGCAGCGTGTCATCGCTGACCAAGAACGCGGATACCGCCATGTATCTGGCCAAGCAGGCGGGCCGCGGCACGTACCGGTTCTTCAAGCGGGAGATGAACACGCAGAACGAACGGCGTCTGGCACTGGAGGCGAGCCTGCGGCGGGCGGTCGACAATGAGGAGTTCGTGCTCCACTACCAGCCCAAGATCGACCTCGCGCGCCGTGCGGTGGTGGGCTTCGAGGCGCTGCTGCGCTGGCAGCACCCCGACTTCGGCCTGATCGCGCCGGGGGATTTCATCCCGCTTGCCGAGGAGACCGGTCTGATCCTGCCCATGAGCCGCTGGGTGCTGCGCGCGGCGCTGGCGCAGCTCGCGGACTGGCACCGTCTCGGATACGTCGATCTGGACATGGCGGTCAATCTCTCGGCGCGCCAGTTCCAGGATCAGCAGCTGGTCGACGACGTGACCTCGGTGCTGCGGGATACCGATATCGAAGCCGGGTCCCTGGAGCTCGAGCTCACTGAGAGCCTGCTCATGGTCGATGCCGCCCGGGCGCTGGCCATCATGCGGCGGCTGCGCGATCTCGGCGTCAAGCTGTCCATCGACGACTTCGGCGTCGGTTACTCCTCGCTCAGCTACCTCAAGCGCTTCCCGATTCATTCGCTGAAGATCGATCGCGGCTTCGTGCGCGACGTGGTCGACAATCCGGAAGATGCCGCCATCGTCAGCGCCATCATGTCACTCGCGGCGACGCTGCAGCTGCAGGTGGTCGCCGAGGGAGTCGAGACCACGGCCCAGGAAGCCTTTCTCGCCGAGCGCGGCTGCGACCTGGTCCAGGGCTATCTGTATTCGCGGCCGCTGCCGGTGGCCGAAGCCAGCGAGTTTCTCGCAGCGTGGAAGGCACCGCGGGCGATCGTGCCGGTTGCCTCTCGGGCGGGTCCGGGCAGGCCCCCGGCGCGCTAGCGCCCTGGGGCATTGTGTTTGCGCTGCCGTGACGCACTACACTAGGCGCGTTCGAATCGGGAGAACGCGCGATGGGGTCTGTGGTGGACGAGGTCGAGCTGGCGCGGCTCGGCCCGCTCAAGCACCTGGTGGGCGACTGGGAGGGAGACAAGGGCAGTGACGTGGCGCCCGCCGACGATCGCGGCGTGGAGCGTAATGCGTACCGGGAGCGAATGAGCTTCGTGCCCATCGGCGAGGTCGCCAATCACGAGCAGCGGCTGCATGGTCTGCGTTATGCCACGACCGCCTGGCGCCACGGCGAGACCAGTGCGTTCCACGAGGAGCTGGGGTACTGGTTGTGGGATCCGCACGATCTGCAGGTTCTGCGCTGCTTCGTCGTGCCCCGCGGCATCACGGTGATTGCCGGCGGCACGGCTGCGCAAGACGCGACCGACTTCGAGCTGGAGGCCAATCTGGGCTCGGAAACCTACGGCATCTGTTCCAACCGGTTTCTCGACCGGGAGTTCAAGACCGTCCGCTACGAGCTGAGAATCACCGTGCACGACGCGGACACCTTCAGCTACGAGGAGGACACCCAGCTGCTGTTGCGAGATCGCGAAGACCTGTTCCACCACCGCGATGCCAACACGCTGCGCCGCGTACCGGCGGGCCCGGCCTGATGCGCCAGATGACGCGGCGGGGGCTTGCGGCGCTGGCGCGAACGCTCGCGATGCTGGCGCTCGCTGCCTGCTCCCCGGGGCCGGACGGCGATGCGCTGAGCACGTCCGCGGGCGTTGTCGAGCCCGCAGGTGTGGACCTGATCATCCGCAACGGCCGCGTGCTGGATGGGCTGGGCAACCCGGAGCGCCGTGCCGACGTGCTCGTCAGCGATGGCCGCATCTTCGCCATCGTCGACGGCGGCGCGGGGCAGGTACGTGCCGGTCGTGAAATCGACGCCGCCGGCCGCGTGGTGGCGCCCGGTTTCATCGATCCGCACAGCCACGGTGATCCGCTGGCGACACCGGAATTCGAGAACTTCCTGGCCATGGGGGTCACCACCATCAGTCTGGGCCAGGACGGCTCCAGCCCCGATGCGGACGACCTGGGCGCCTGGCTCGACGAGGTGCAGCGCCGCGGTATCGGGCCCAACCTGGCAATGTTCGTGGGCCACGGCACGCTGCGTGAGCAGGCCGGGATCGGCCTGGCGCCGGAGCCGTCGCCCGCGCAGCTCGACGACGTGCTGCGACGGCTCGACGTTGCCCTGGACTCGACGTTCGGATTGAGCACCGGGCTCGAATACAACCCGGGCCTGAATGCGGGGGCCGCCGAGCTCGAGGCGCTGGCGCGGGTCGTCGGGGCGCGCGATCGGGTCATCATGAGCCACGTACGCAACGAGGACGACGATCAGCTGGAAGCCTCTCTGGCCGAGCTCATTGCCCAGGGCGCCCATGCGCGCGTGCACGTTGCGCATCTGAAGTCCGTCTATGGCAAAGGTGCTGCGCGTGCGCGCGAGATTCTGTCGGTACTGCAGGATGCGCGGGCACGCGGTGTGCGGATCAGCGCCGACACCTATCCGTACACCGCCAGCTACACGGGCGTCGCGCTGCTGTTTCCCGTGTGGGCCAAGACGTCGGAGCAGTTCGCCGAAGCCCGCGCGACGCGCTATCAGGAGCTCGCCGAGTACCTGCACCGGCGGGTGATGAGCCGCAACGGGCCGGCGGCGACGCTGCTGGGTACCGAGCCGTTCGTGGGCGAGACCCTGGCCGACCTGGCACAACGCTACGAGCTGCCGTTCGAACGAGTGCTGATCGACGTGATCGGCCCCCAGGGCGGCTACGCCGCGTATTTCGTGATGGATGACGAGCTGCAAACGGCGCTGCTGGCGGACCCCACGATCGCGGTCTGCTCGGACGGCAGCCCCACCGGTTTCCACCCCAGGGGTCACGGCACGTTCGCCAGGATCATCGAGGACTTCGTGGTGGGACGAAGCGTGCTGACGCTGCCCGAGGCTGTGCGCAAGATGACGTCGCTGCCGGCCCGGCAGATCGGTCTGCACGATCGCGGCGCACTGCTTCCGGGCATGGCGGCGGACCTGGTGGTGTTCGACCCGGAGCGGGTCAGAGCGCGTGCAACCTACGTCGATCCGCTGCAGCTCGCCGAGGGCTTCGACGTCGTGCTGGTCAACGGCCAGGTGGCACGGATGGCGGGGCGGCTCGATGAGACCCTGCATGGCGAGGTGCTTCGCCCCCACTGACGCGCCTGCGGCTGGGACAAGCGCCCGCGGCTGGAACGAGAGCCCGCGGCCAGGCAACGGGGCTGCTGCCGGACTGTCAGCGCGCCTCGATGCGGCGGATGAAGTCCTGCAGGATGCGTCGATACAGCTCGTCTTTCAGCACGACGTCCTCGACGTGACGATCCATATTGGGGTTGTCGTTGATCTCGATGATGAAGATCCCTTTGTCGTTCTGCTTGAGATCCACCCCGTAGAAACCGTCGCCGATCAGGCGCGCAGCGCGCAGCGCGGTGTCCACCACCTCCCTGGGCGCATCTTCGACCGCCAGGGTGCTGAAGCCGCCCTGCACGGCCTTGCCGTCGGCGGTATGGCGCACGATCTGCCAGTGCTTGCGGGACATCTCGTATTTGGAGACGAACAGCGGCTGGCCGTTGAGCACGCCCACGCGCCAGTCGAAGGTGGTGTACATGAACTCCTGAGCCAGGATCACCTCGGAGCGCTTGAGCAGCCGGCGGGCATGCTCATTGAGCTGCGCCCTGTCGTCGGCCTTCTCGACGCCCCGGGAGAACGAGCCATCGGGGATCTTCAGCACCACCGGGTAGCCGAGCTGCTCCTCGACGCTGAGCAGGTTGTTCCGGTCGACGATCAGTGTCCTGGGCGCCGGCAGCTTGTTGGCCTGCAGCAGCTCGGCCAGATACACCTTGTTGGTGCAGCGCAGGATCGAAACCGGGTCGTCGATCACCGGCATGTTCTCGCGCACCGCCTTCTTCGCGAAGCGGAAGGTGTGGTCCATGATGCTGGTGGTTTCGCGAATGAACAGGGCGTCGTATTCCGCCAGACGCTGATAGTCCTTGCGTTCTATCAGCTCCACCTCGATGCCCAGGGTCGCGCCCACGGTGACGAGCTTGCGCAGCGCGTCCTTGTCGGACGGCGGCAGCGGCTCGCGCGGGTTCTGCAGAACGGCGAGCGCATATTTCGCCGGCGTCTTCGCTTTCGGGGCCCGCCAGTCGCTGCGCGTGTAGCGTTCCAGCGTGGTGAGGAAGAACTCGAACTCCACGGGCGACAGATCCGACGGTGCGATGGGCTGCAGTGCGTGAATTTCCCAGCGTTCGTCCAGCTCCACCTGGATCTTCAGCAGCGGGCAGCGGAATCGCTCGAACACCCGGCGGGCAATGGTTTTGAAGTGCGCCTCGGTGGGCTGGCCGAAGCACACCGTGAGGGTGAACGATGCCCGCGGCGGCTGTGCCAGCTTGTCGATCTCGGCGCGCAGGATGTCGTTGAGCTCGGGCAGGTCGAGGCTGTACAGCGTCTTGCGCGACAGGTCGAGGATGGTTTCGACCGTCGGCACGACCTTCTGTTTGCGTGCCTCTGCCAGGAGCGAGCAGTAATAACCCATGTCCATATAGCCGTAGTCGTCGGACAGGTTCACCACCCGGGCGCGGTTGCTGCCGTAGAGGTCGGCGCGGGTGACGTACTCGCGGGCGGTGACGGCAAGGCCAGCAGCCTCTGCCCATTCCCGGTCGCCGGGCCGTTCGACGATGATGATGTGTCGCGTCATGCGGGCTCCCTCCCTGGGCTGGCGTCGGACAGGCGCTTCTGCATCCGGATCGCCGTCTGCCCGTCCTGGTAATAGCCCGGTATGCGGCCCATGTCCAGATAACCAGCGCGATGGTACTGGTTGATGGCGGGCGCGTTGTCCAGGCGCACCTCTAAGCGCATCCGTTGGCGCCCGGCAGCGGCCGCGCGCTGCTCGGCGGCTGCCAGCAGCCGGTTGCCGATGCCGCGGCCGCGCCAGTCCGGGTCGACGGCAATGGTGTAGACCCGCGCGATGTCGCTGCCCCGGCGCAGCAGCACGCCGACGTAGCCGGTCACGAAGTCACCGACGCAGGCGACCAGATTGATGGCGTGTGCCCGGGTCACCAGGTAGCGCAGGGCGCGGCGGCTCAGCAGATCGCCGCTGAAGCTGCGCTGCTCGATGTCGAGCAGGCGCCACAGGTCGTCGACCTCGGCGTCGCGCAGCTCCAGGTCTGCGGGACGCCGCGCTGCGGCGCGGTGCTGGGCATGTTCGGGTCCGGCGGATCGTTCGGGCACTCGATGCTCGTCGAGGTGGTCAGCGGCGGCGATGATACGCCGAATCGTGCCGCACGCCAGCGCACCTCAGGATTTCAGCGCCAGGGTGGCCATGGAGGTCGGCATGTAGCGATCCAGCGGGGTCGCGCGCGCCTCCCAGCGATCTTCGTAAAATCCCGCTATCACGAAGCCGGCGTCGATCTGACCGCCGATCTGGTCGTCGAGGCTGTGGCTGAACTCCAGCGCCTCGCCTGCGGCAATGCGTGCCGCCAGCTCCTCGGCAGGCAGGTCTTTCACGTCCGAAAACGGCAGCGCGAAGCGAACCTCGGGCGCAGCGCCCCGCTCCAGCGCCGCGTGATCGAACAGGAAGAAGTCCGGATTCATGAATCCGGCCAGCAGCCTGCCGCGTGGCGCGAGCACGCGGTGGCATTCGCGCCACACCGGGCGCACGTCCGCGACGAACACGTTGGACACCGGGTGAAAGATCAGGTCGAAGCGGCCGTCTTCGAAGCACGACAGATCGGCCATGTCGCCGCGCACGGTGCGCAGGTTGAGGCCGTCGCGCTCAGCCAGGAGCGAATCCTTCGCGAGCTGCTCGTCGGAGGCGTCGTAGCTGACCACCTCCGCGCCGGCGGCTGCGAGCACCGGTGCCTGCTGACCGCCGCCCGAAGCCAGGCACAGCACGCGGGCGCCGCGCAGCTCGGCGAACCAGGGTCGCGGGACCGCGCGGTTGGGGGTCAGAATCACCGTCCATTCGCCGCGCCGTGCCGCTTCGATGACGGCAGCGGACACCGGCTCGCACCAGCGGCTTTCGCCCGACAGAGACTGGCGGTTCCAGGACTGGCGGTTGTGTTCGAACACGTCGGTCATCTCTGCTCACCGGAATGGAAACGCGGTGGAGTTTAGCAATCGTTGCGCCCTTTGGCTGGCTCAGCGAGCCCCGCGTCTGCTAATTTGTCGCGTCTCAATGGGTACTCACGCGGGGAGCGGACATGCAGGATTTCGAAGGCAGGACGGCGGTCGTCACAGGAGCCGCCAGCGGTATCGGGCTGGCGCTGGCGGAGCGCTTCGCCGCAGCGCGCATGCAGGTGGTGCTGGCGGATATCGAGGAGGATGCGCTCGACCGCGCGGTACGTCAGCTCGAGCAGCGCCAGGCGCGGGTGCTCGGCGTCATCACCAACACCATGGTGCGCGAATCGGTACAGGAGCTCGCCGAGCGGGCCATTGCCGCGTTCGGCAAGGTGCACGTGGTCTGCAACAACGCCGGTGTCGCCAGCACGGGGTCGCGCGCCGCCGGCATCTGGGAAGTGCCCATGGCCGACTGGGACTGGGTGATGGGCGTCAATTTTTACGGCGTCCTGTACGGACTGCAGGCTTTCGTGCCGCACATGCTGGCTCACGGCGAGCCCGCCCACATCGTGAACACGGCATCGCTGGCGGGGCTGATGCCCGGCGGCGGAACCTACGGCGTCAGCAAGCATGGCGTGCTCAGCCTCACGGAAACCCTCTACAACGACCTGAAAGCCCGCAACGCGGCCATCGGCGCGTCGGTGCTCTGCCCCGGGTTCGTCAACACCCAGATCTTCGACGCCGAGCGCAATCGCCCGGCGGAGCTCAGAGGCGCAGCCGCCGGCGGCGAGGAGATGCAGCAGATGCGGGCCATGGCGCAGGCCATGCTGTCTCAGGGCAAGGATCCCAGCGAGATCGCCGATGCCGTGTTTTCCGCCATCGAACAGGATCGTCTGTACGTGCTGCCGCATCCGGCCTGGGACGGGTTCGTGCGCGCCCGCGTGGAGCACGTGCTGGCGCGTGGTGGCCCGGTCAGCATGGACTTCGAGGACATGATGCGGCGGCGTGCTGCCGGCGAGCAGTTCTAGTAGAGTTCGTGGTCCGCGCGCCCGTAGCTCAATTGGATAGAGCACCAGGCTTCGAACCTGGGGGTTAGAGGTTCGAGTCCTCTCGGGCGCGCCAGCGACACCGACCTCGTGTGAGCACCTGCGACCTGTATCGGCGCGCGTTGCTCCGGTCGTCCAGGTCTCGTCTTGGGGTCTGCCCTCGAGCGCGGGCCCGCTGCGGATTTTCGAGGAGTACAGCATGAGTGAACAACGCCCGGCCGCGAGTGCGGAGAGCCTCGGGCATCTCGAGGCGGACGCCAGCGTCGGCCCCATCAGCCACCTGCCGTTGTGGCGCGAAGTGCTGCCCGAACGGGTCGAACCCGGCGTGTGCCAGCTGCTGGCGGAGACGGAACGGGCCTTCGCGGAGCTGGAGAACGGCCATCAGTGCACCTGGGAAGACCTGATGGTGCCGCTGGAGCGGCTGCAGGTTCGGCTCGGCCGCGTGCTGGGCCGCGTGGCGCATCTGCTCAGCGTCAAGTACAGCGATCCGCTGCAGGCCGCATACGATGCCGTGCGGCCGGACTACATCGCCCTGCTCAATCGCATGGCTCAGAGCCGGCCCGTCTACGAGGGTATGGTGGCCCTGCGCGACGGTCCGCAATGGCCGAGCCTGGACGCAGCTCAGCAGCGCATCGTCAGCGAATCCATCCGCGACATGGAGCGCTCCGGCGTGCACCTCGAGGGTGCCGAAAAGGCACGCTATCTGGAGATCGATGCCCGTCTCGCCGAGCTCTCGAACCGCTTTCAGACCAATCTGGTCAAGGAGGAGCAGGCGTCGCGCATCAAGGTCACCGACGCTGCCCAGCTCGACGGCGTGCCGCCGGCGCTGCGCGAGCTGGCTGCACAGACTGCCGTCGAAGACGGCGTTGCCGGGGCCTCGCCGGAGCAGGGCCCGTGGCATTTCGTGGTCAACGGCGTCAACTACATGGCCATCGCGCAGCACTGCGCCGACCGCGCTCTGCGCGAATCCTTCTACCGCGCCTTCCGCGCCCGGGGCACCAGCGACGGGTTCGATAACCGGCCGCTGCTCGACGAGATGCTGCATCTGCGTCAGGAGCAGTCGCGGCTGGTGGGCTTCGACAACTATGCCGAGCTCAGCGTCGACGCCAAGATGGCGCCGTCGGTGGACTCGGTATGGTCGCTGCTGCGCGATCTGGAAGCGGCGGCGCGACCTGCCGCCGAGCGCGAGCTCGACGAGCTGATGCGGTTCATGCGCGACGAACGTGACCCGGAAGCTGATGCGCTGGCACCCTGGGACGTCGCCTTTTTCAGCGAGCGCCTGCGACAGGCGCGTTTCGGCTACGACTCCGAGCGGTTGCGCGACTATTTCCAGATGCCGCGCGTGCTCGATGGCCTGTTCTCCCTGGTGGCGCGGCTCTACGACGTGCACATCGTGCGCAGCGACGCCGACACGCCGGTGTGGGACGACAGCGTGACGTTCTACGAGGTACGACGCGACGGCAGGGTCATTGCAGCGTTCTATGTCGACCCGTACGCGCGCCCGGGCGAGAAGCGCGGCGGTGCCTGGATGAACACCGTGGTCAACCGCAGCCGGGTGCTGGCGCCCCCTGGCCAGTCATCGACGCTCCCGGTGGCGCTGTTCGTCATGAACGCGCGCCCGCCCTCGGGTCAGCGTCCGGCACTGATGTCGCTGGACGAGGTGCGCACGCTGTTCCATGAGTTCGGGCACGCCACCCAGCACATGTTCACCGAGATCGAGGAAGGCGGCGCTTCCGGCATGAATCTGGTGGAGTGGGACGCGGTGGAGCTGGCCAGTCAGTTCAACGAGTACTGGATGGACCACAAACCGTTCCTGAAGAGCCTGACGGCGCAGGTGGACTCGGGCGAGCCGCTGGACGACGCGACCCTCGAACGGATCATCGACAGCCGCAACTTCATGATCGGCAACGCGACGCTGCGTCAGCTGCAGTTCGCCAAGACCGACCTGGCGCTGCACCAGCGCTATGGTCTACCGGGCAGCAACGACAGCGAGACGCCGTTCGAGATCGAGCAGGACATCGCCCGTGAGACGCTGGTCGCACCGACGCTGCCGGGCGAGACACAGCTGCCCGCGTTCGGGCATCTGTTTGCTGGCGGCTACGCGGCCGGTTACTACTCCTACAAGTGGGCAGAAGTGCTGGCGGCCGATGCCTTCGCCGCGTTTCGGGAAGCCGGGTTGGATGACGACCGCGCGCTGCACGAGGTGGCGGCACGTTTTCGCGATACCGTGCTGGCGCTCGGCGGCAGCCTGCCCGCGCGTGAGGTCTACCGGCGTTTCCGCGGTCGCGATGCCAACGCGGATGCCCTGCTGCTGGAGCAGGGGCTCAAGGTCGCCTGAGGTTGCCGGCGGCGCGCAGCGCCGCCGCGACGATCTGACCATGGTCGAATGCGAGCGGCGGCAGGCGGTCGACGGGGAACCAGGCGGCCGTGCGCGCGTCGCTGCCCGCCCGGGCCGGTTGTGCGGAATCCAGCCGGGTCCAGAAAGCAACGGAGATGACGCGTTCACGCGGGTCACGCTGGGGCGCGCCGAAGGCCCCGATCTGCTGCAGCGGGCCAGCCGCGAGTGACGTTTCTTCTCTGAGCTCGCGCCGCGCGGCGTCAGCCAGATCCTCGTCGATTCCCACGAATCCGCCGGGCAGCGCCCAGCGGCCGGCGTACGGATCGCGCGCGCGTTCGATGAGCAGCACTTCCAGCACGTCGTTCCGCAGGGCGAGCACGACCACGTCGACGGCCACGGCCGGATGGGGATGGCTGTAGGTGTAGGGAGGCATGCTGCCCGATCGCCCGATTGCCTGTCGGCAAGCCTACCACCGATAGCGGATGCATCCGCTGCCCGCCCCTTCTCAAACCTTGACCGCCGACACGCCCGCGCGGCGCGTGCGCGCGCAGAATCCTGTGGTTACCGGAACTGTCCGTGACGACGTGGTGCGACGAATCCTGACCCTCCGCCCGATTTACCTGCTGGTGCTCGGAACGGGCCTTGCGACGCTGCTCGTGACCGTGGCCGGCCTGCTGCATCGGGACGATGCCCGGCAGAAGTCGCTGCTGCGGCTGACCGCTGCGCCCTGGCACTGCGAGGTGGCGGACCCGACGAACCCGGACCTGATCTCGAGCGTGGTGGAGTCCTACCTCGACGACGGCGTTCTGCGTGGGCACGCGCGTCTCGAGGACCGCAGTGCCGGTCGCCTGCTGCTGGAGTTCCGCTATCAGGGCCACTGGTCGCTGCAAGGCACGGCGCTCACCGAAGCCGTCAGCGACTATCAGTATCTGCACGTGGACGGAGGCCTGTTTCCGGACCGGACGCTCGCCGACATCGGCGCCGAGTTCTCCGAGCCCGATCTGGCACGGATCGTTCTGCTCACGGACGAGCAGCTGGTGTATGCGGTGGAGCGCGACGTCTATCGTTGCGGGCGACCCGACGCCCTGAGCGTTGCGGCTGCGGTTGTGGCCCAGCGCCTCGAAGCACCGTGATCCCGGTCTCGAACTGCGCAATCCCCTACATTTCTGTTACCTGCATCACGGGACGCTGCCGGCTGCGCTCTAGACTCGAGCCCTGAATCAGGACGCGGGTGTCGAGCCCGCATTCGGCTGACTGGATGCAGCCGCCAGCCAATCGGAGCGGGGTAGTACCGATGGTAGCGCGCATTCAGGCCGTCGCCTGTCTTCTTGCGTCGACGATGTTTCTCTCGGCCTGCTCGGGCAGCACCGAGAGCTCCGGGACCAAGAATCTTTCGGTTTCCGGCAGCGTCGGCGATGGCCCGGTGGTGGGCGCGGAGGTGACCGTCACCGATGCCCAGGGTCAGGTGCTGCAACAGGGCGGCAGCGACGACCTGGCGAACTACGGACTCGAGCTGCGCACCGATGCCGCATTGCCGGTGCTGGTGACCGCCAGGGGCGGTACGGACCTGGTGACGGGAAGGGCGCCCGACTTCGAGCTCGTCGGCGCGGTCACCCGCGCGGGCGAGTCGACTGTAAACGTCTCGCCGCTCACCACGCTGGCGGTGCGGGCCGCCCAGTGCACGCCGGACGGTCTCAGCGAAGCCTCCCTGGAACAGGCCTGGCAGGCCATCTTCGAATCGGCATCCATGGGCCTCGATCCGACACTCATGGCCGATCCCATGGCGGAGCCGGTGACGCCGCAGAACATCGAACCGCTGGTGCTCGCCAGCGAAGCGCTCGGCGAAACGCTCCGCCGCAGCGCGGCGGCGCTTGCGGCGGCGGGTGTCGACACGACCATCGACGAGCTGATCGGGCAGGTCGGCTGCCACCTGTTGGGCATCGAGTCGCAGGAAGACGAGGCTCCGGCTGCCGCCCGGGCGGTTGCCGTGTTCAGGTCCGCCGAGCTGGCGGTGCGTCTCGAGGCCCTGGCCGGCCGCCTGGAGGTGGACGGTCAACCGGCGACCATCCGGCTGAATGATGCGATCCGGCAGATTCAGCCCGAGCTCACGGATCCTTCGGTTGCAGATGCCGCTGTGAGTGCGGCCGCGCTCACGCAGCTCGAACGCAGCATTGCGCTGCTGCTCGGCCGGGCCGGCGACGCGGCACTGGCAGCGCTGGCACAGACGCTGGCGACCGCCGATTCGCGGGATGCGGCCGCGATCGTGGAGGCGGCCCTGGCACCGGCCCTGCTCAACGATCTGCAGAGTCTGCCCGCAGCCATGGCTCTGGCCGAGGCCAGCGACGTGGCCGATGTCATCGATCGGTCGGCGCAGCAGGACGCTGCGCCGGCGCCGACGCTGGCGCTGGCGGCCGATACCCTGAGCGTGCCGATGGGCGCGTCGGTGACGCTGTCATGGGCGTCCTCCGGTGCCGATCTGTGCCTGGCCGAAGCGGGCTGGGCCGGCATCGTGGGGCTGGAGGGGGTCTGGGTGACGGAACCCCTGCAGCAGACCACGACCTTCGGGTTGAGCTGCACGGGTCTGGGGGGCTCCACGCGCCGGGAAGTCACGGTGACCGTCGGTGCCGGTCCGGCTCCCGCACCTGAACCGGCCCCTGACCCGGCGCCGGCACCCGATCCCGCTCCGGCCCCCGCACCGGATCCGGCGCCTGAACCCGCCCCGGAACCGACACCGGCTCCCGATCCGGCACCTGCGCCCGATCCGGCTCCGACGCCCGAACCGACACCGGCGCCCGAACCCGCGCCTGCGCCGGATCCGGTGTCGGCCACGCTGAATGCCAGCCCCCTGGTGGTGGACAGTGGCGGCAGTACCACCCTCAGCTGGACGTCAGGGGGCGCCGACGGGTGCGCGGCATCCGGCGGCTGGAGCGGTGCCAGGGCAGTGTCGGGCAGCACCAGTGTGGGCCCGCTGCAGCAGGCGACGACCTTCAGCATCAGCTGCACCGGTGCCGGAGGCAGCGCCGTCGCGATGATCTCGGTGGTCGTCAACGGCGACGTCACGCTCGCCTGGCAGGCGCCCACGGAGAACGTGGACGGTACCCCGCTGACGGACCTGGCCGGCTATCGCATCTATTACGGCCAGCAGTCGCGCAGCTACACGGACAGTCTCGAGGTAGCCGGCGGTGGTGCTACCGATTACACGCTCACGCTCAGCTCGGGTGACTACTACTTCGCCATGACCGCCGTGGACGCGGACGGCAACGAGAGCGCCTACTCGAACGAGGTACTGAAGACGGTTCTGTGACGACGGCGACCCGCGCGAGGCGCGGGTGAAGGTTTCGCGAACACCGCGTGCAGCCCGCGCGTCGCTCTGGCGAAGCGCCCTGCCTCCGGCGCGTGGTAGATTGGCGTCTTTTCCGACAGACCAGTCCATGAGCGATTCCGCAGACGACGACGCGCCTGCCGGCTTCGGGCCGCTGTCTCCGGGCGCGCAGATGGTTGCCAACCGGCTGCGCAAGAACCTCAAACGTCTGAATGGCTGGCGCCGGCGCAACGACGTCACCTGCTTTCGCGCCTACGACGCCGACCTGCCGGAATACGCGGCGGCCATCGACGTCTACCAGGAGGAAGGTGGCCGTGCGCGACGCTTTCTGCACGTGCAGGAGTATCAGGCGCCCAGCCGGATCCCGGAGCAGGTCACCGCTCGAAGGCTCGATGAGCTGCTGGCTGCCGCCATGGAGGTATTCGAGCTGCCGCCCGCACAGCTGGCGCTGAAGACGCGCGCGCGCGGCAAGGGCGGCAGCAAGTACGGGCGTATGGCAGCGCGGGAAGAGTTCGTGCAGGTGCGCGAGCAGCAGGTGGGTCTGCAGGTCAACCTGTTCGACTATCTGGACACGGGTCTGTTCCTGGATCACCGGCCCGTGCGTCGGCGCATCGGCGCGCTTGCTGCGGGGCGGCACTTTCTCAACCTGTTCTGCTACACCGGGTCGGCGACGGCTCATGCCGCTGCTGGCGGAGCCGCGAGCTCGGTGAGTGTCGACCTCTCCGCCACCTACCTCGAGTGGGCGCAGCGCAACCTCGCGCTCAATACTGCGACCCCCGGCGCGCATCGCTTCGAGCGCGCAGACGTGATGCGCTGGCTCGAGCAGGATCGAGGCCGCTACGACCTGATCTTCTGCGACCCACCCACGTTTTCGAACTCCAAGAGCGCCGACGACTTCGACGTGCAGCGCGAGCACGTGCGTCTGCTGCGGCTGGCGATGGCGCGTCTTGCGCCGGACGGTCTGCTGCTGTTCTCGAACAACTACCGTCGCTTCCGTCTCGATGAGGCAGCCGTGGCGGAGTTTGCCGATGCCCGGGACATCACGCCGGCCACGTTGGACGAAGACTTCCGGCGCAACCCGCGCATCCACGTCTGCTGGGAGCTGCGTCAGCGCGGCAACTGACCGCGCCGAGAAGCGGACGGTTCGCCATGGCCGACCGCGCCTGGCGCCCGTTCCGGATCGGCCCGGCGGGCGCTCAATCGCGTGAGCGGAATCGGGCTCGGGCGTGCTGTTTGTCGTTCCTGGCCTCGCCGCGGAAGCCACGCGCTGCGCCGGCGTCGCGGTCGCTCTGCGGCGAAGCCTTGGCGACGCGTACGCTCTGCGACCCGGAGGACTGCCCATACGCAATCCCCGGGCGCGGGGCCGCGCGACCAGGTGCGGCTCGAGGCGCAGGTGCCGGAGGCGATGCAGAGCCTCTGGCGCCGGACTGGGCGGCCGCTGCATGTCGGGGCATCGGCGAGCGAATCACCTGGCGGGCCGTGTCGCGCCCGCCGCTGTTCATCGCCAGGCCGGGTCGGCCGGGCGGCACCTTCGCCGCCTGTCGCGTCGCAGAGGCCGGGGCGGCACGGGGCGTACGTGACGGCTGCGTGCGCGGGGTTGCCGCCGCAGCGACCCGGGCCGTGGAACGCTGCCGGATCTCAGTCCCCCCGACCCGTCCGGAGGCCAGGCTGCGCTTCACCTGCGGTTCCGCGCGCGCGCGCGCTGGCGCGACGGCCGGGATGCCGCCGGGACGTCTGGTGCTGCTGTCGGGCTGACGGGACGACGGGTGACCGGGCGCCTGTTCGGACGCCAACGTGTCCCCGGTCGTGCCCGGAAACCCGGGCCGGCGCATGCCGCCGCCGTCGCGCCGGTCGTGCTCAGCATGAGAGCGTGTCTGCAGCTGCTCACCGCCCGGACGCGCATAACGGCTGCGCCCGTCGTTGTGCCCCAGGTCGCGCGGGCTGTGATTGTCGTGATAGCGCAGCGGTGCCCAATGCCTGCGTTCCACCGGCCGCGCGCCCTGGTAGTAGTGGTGCCGGGGCCGCCAGTGGTAGTCGTCGTATCGGTAGCTGGGCGGGTACAGGTTGTTCACGATCACCAGCGGGCGCCGGTAGTAATAGCGGTCGTAGTAGTAGCGGTGACCGTAGTAGGGGTGGCTCGGGTAGCTGTACGGGTACAGTGACAGGTAGTAGTTGCTCCAGCCGATGGTGAACACGGAGGTCACGCCCCAGAACCAGCCGTCGTAGAAGCTGTACCCTGCCGGATACGGGTAGTAGTACACCGGGTAGGGGCGCGGGTAATAGCCGTATGCGGGCACATGGTGATACACCACCACCCGTTCCGGCTGGTAGTCGGGCACGTAGATCACCTTCGGATCCGCCGGTTCGATCTCGATGACCTCGTCCACGCGGCGCACGACCTGGTGATCGTCGCTCTGCAGATTGCCGGCGGTGTAGGCCTTGTCGCGAAAGTGAGCGACCGCCGCCAGCACTTCGGACTCCTGATTCACCACTGCGTCGCCCAGCGCCCAGGTCCAGTCCAGATCCTCGTTCATGCGCCGCAGAACTTCCGGATAGTTGAGCAGCGCCACCACCGACTCGTCCCAGTCCTCGTCCGGCTGCAGCGCCGGGTCATCCTGGGCCTGATCGAGAAAGCGCGCGGCCTGCACGATCTGCAGCGGATAGGTCGACGCCGGCAGCACGATGGCCAGCAGATCGTCCGGGTACAGCGCGATGGGTCCCACCAGCTCGTCCAACTCGTCCGCCGATCTGAGCTCGGAGGCATCCACCAGGGTCGCGTCTTCGTCGGTGAGGGCAGAATCATCGCCGGTCTGGGCCAGCACGGGGCCGGCTGCCAGAAGAACACCGAGCAGGACCAGACCCAGGGCGACCTGGGTCCAGCGCGGGGAATCGGGCGTGACGTTCGGCATACTGCACCTCGCCGTTTGCCGTGGAATGGCGCCAATCGCCATCCTGATGCCGCAACCTTACCTCGGTGAAGCTGAACGGCAGCTTAAGGCGGCGCCGGCTCCAGGTCACGGATCCGTACCGGTTGAGCGCAGCCGTTGCTGCGGCTGCCGGCCGTGCCCGGCGGCCCGCAGGGGCGGGCCGGACCACTCGGGCCCGAACCGGAGCGTCGCGCTTGCATCGGCTTGCGCTGGCTCTTACGGTGGGTTTCTCGAGACACCGCAAGAGCCGTCATGGCGCAGTTCGACCCCTATCGCTCCGATCTGCCGCTGATCGTGTACGTCGACTTCAAAAGCCCGTACGCGTTCATCGCCAAGGATCCCACGCAGGCGCTCGCGCGTGAGCTCGGCATCCGCATCGACTGGCGGCCGTTGACCCTGGACATCCCCAGCTATCTCGGCTCGGCGCGGCTCGACCGGAGTGGCAAGGTCGCCGAGAGCCGGCGTTCGCCCGAACAGTGGACCGCGGTGCGCTATGCCTACCGCGACGCGCGACGCTATGCGGCGCTGCTCGGCTACACGCTGCGCGGCACCGTGAAGATCTGGGACACCTCGCTTGCACACATTGGTTTCATGTGGGCCAAGGCGCAGGGGGATGCCGTGCTCGTCGGGTACATGGATCGTTTCTACGAGCGCTTCTGGCGTCGTGAGGTGGACGCCGAGGATCCGGCAGTGATCACTGCGCTGCTCGCCGAATCCGGCGCCGACACCGCCGGCTTCGCCGACTATCTGGACGGTCCCGGTCGGGTCCGCCACGATGCCGAGCAGGCGGCCATCTTTGCCGCCGGCATTTTCGGCGTGCCGAGCTACGTGGTAGCCGGCGAGCTGTTCTTCGGGCGCGAGCATCTGCCCATGGTCCGCTGGCTGCTCACCGGGTCCGAGGGCGCAGCGCCCGATATCGCCTACGAGCATCTGGCGGCGCCGGTCCATGAGTGAGCCCGAATTCAACGCGCCGCCCTATCAGTTCCGCGCACCCCTGACGGTGTGCATCGACGTGCGCCAGCCCCAGGCGTATCTGGCGCTGCAGCCGACGCTCGCCCTTGCCGCCGAACTGGATTTGCTGGTCGATTGGTTGCCCTTCGCCGTCGCGCCGCTCAAGGCACCGGCCGCGGCCGCGCCGGATGAGGATCGCGGCACCAGGCACCGGCGCATTCGCGCCGAGTATCAGGCAGCGGAGATCCGCCGCTACGCGGCGGTGCAGGGCATTCAGGTGGGCGACGGCGACCGTGACCTTTACCGGGCGCCGGACGCGACGCTTGCCGGCGCGGCGCAGCTGTGGCTGCGCGAGCACGCGCCGCAACGCATGGATCCGTTTCTGCGGCGGTTGTTTGCCGGCTACTGGGGGGGAGGTCTCGACCTCGAGGACCTGCCGGCCGTCAGCGCCGTGATTGCCGATATGGATGCAGACGGCCCCGCATTCGCACGCTTCGCCGCCGGCCCGGGGCCGGAACTGCTCGCCGGGATGCGCGATCAGCTGGTCGCCGCGGGCGTGTTCGCGGTGCCGAGCTTCGTCGTTGCCGGGGAAGTGTTCGTCGGCCGCGCCCACCTGCCCATGGTGCGCTGGCTGCTCCAGGGCCGGGTCGGCCCGCCGCCCATCTGAGCTCCGGGGCCCGGGATATCGCGCTCGGGGCCCGTCCTGGGTTAGGGTTCCGCATCCGAAACGACTCCGAGAGAGCTACATGGCCGACGACGCGAAACTGATCGAGGCGTACACCACCATCATCAGCGAGCTGGATGACGTCACCCGGCCCGGCGTGGTGGACACGCCCAAGCGGGCGGCCAAGGCCATGCGCTTCCTGACGCGCGGCTACCAGCAGACCCTGCAGGAGGTGGTGGGCGGTGCCCTGTTCGCGGCGGAAAACCGCGAGATGATCGTGGTGCAGAACATCGAGCTGTACTCCATGTGCGAGCACCATCTGCTGCCCTTCATCGGCCACGCCCACGTCGGCTACATACCCAACGGCAAGGTGCTGGGACTGTCGAAGGTGGCGCGCATCGTCGACATGTTCGCGCGGCGCCTGCAGATTCAGGAGGAGCTGACGTTCCAGATCGCCCGGGCCCTGCAGGAAGTCACCGGCTGCGAGGACGTCGGCGTGATCATCGAGGCGCAGCACCTGTGCATGATGATGCGCGGTGTCGAGAAGCAGAATTCGCGCATGAAGACCTCGGCCATGCTCGGCGCGTTCCGGGCGGATGCAGCGACCCGTTCGGAGTTCCTCAATCTGTTGCGGGACTGAACCAAAGCCTGGCGCGCCGTCTGACGCCGCGCCTTCGAACCACGGCGGAAACCATGTCCATATATGCTCTGATCAATCTGCTCGTCTTCGTCGTTCTGATGGTGGTGCTGTTCCGGCTGCGCGGGCCGGGGGTTTCGCTGTCCAAGCGCATTCTCGCGGGTCTGGTGGCGGGGGTGCTGTTCGGCCTCGCGCTGCAGCTGGTCTATGCCGGCAACCCGGACGCCATAGCCGACACGCTGAAATGGACCAACGTGGTTGGCTCGAGCTACGTCAACCTGCTGCGCATGGTGATCATGCCGCTGGTGCTGGTGATGATGATCGCCGCGGTGGTGCGCATGCGCGAGGTCGCTGCGCTCGGCCGCATCGGCGGCAGCGTCATCGGACTGCTGGTGGGCACCACCATGATCGCTGCCATGGTCGGGATTCTCGTGAGCAACGCCTTCGGCCTGTCGGCCGAGGGCATCACTCAGGGTGCGCGCGAGCTCGCCAGGGCAGAGGCACTGACCCAGCGCTACTCAGACGTTGCCGGGCTCGGCATGGCCGACATGCTGGTGCGCTTCATCCCGTCGAACATCTTCTACGACCTGACCGATGCCCGGCCGACGTCCATCATCGCGGTGGTGGTGTTCGGCATTCTGTTCGGAATTGCCGCGCTCGGCGTTTCCCGCGACAACGCCGAACGGGGTGCGGCCATTCACGAGTTCGTCGAGACCACCCAGGCCATCATCATGAAGCTGGTGCACATGATCATGGCGCTCACGCCCTATGGCATTCTGGCGCTGATCACCAAGGTGGTTGCCGGCTCCAACGCGTCGGACATCGTCAGCCTGATCACGTTCGTGGGGGCCTCCTACATCGCCATCGCCATCATGTTCGGCGTGCATGCGGTTCTGCTCATGCTGACCGGTGTCAACGTGGTGGACTACTTCCGCAAGGTCTGGCCCGTGCTGACGTTCGCCTTCACCTCGCGCAGCTCCGCCGCCACGATCCCCCTGAACGTGGAAACCCAGGTCGAAGAGCTCAAGGTGCCGGTACCGGTGGCCAACCTGTCGGCGACCTTCGGCGCCACCATCGGTCAGAACGGCTGTGCGGGCATCTATCCGGCGATGCTGGCGGTGATGATCGCCCCTTCCATGGGTGTGGACCCGATGAGCCTGAACTTCATCGCCGGGCTGGTGGTGATCATCGCCATCAGTTCGTTCGGAGTCGCCGGAGTCGGCGGCGGCGCCACCTTCGCCGCGCTCATCGTGCTGCCGGCCATGGGCTTCCCCGTCACGGTGGCGGCGGTGCTGATTTCCATCGAGCCGCTCATCGACATGGCGCGCACGGCGCTGAACGTGAACGGCGCGATGACGGCGGGCGTCATCACCGGCCGCTGGCTCGGCGCCGGCCTGCCGCAGATTGAATCGGAGGTGTAGCACATGCGACTTACGGTGAACGGGCAGACCCGAGAGGTCACAGTGGTGCACGACGACACACCGCTGCTGTGGGTGTTGCGCGACCATCTGGCGCTCGTGGGCACCAAATTCGGCTGCGGCATTGCTCAGTGCGGCGCCTGCACGGTGCATCTGGACGGAGTGCCGGTGTTCAGCTGCTCGGTACCCGCCGCCGCCGCCGAAGGCCGCGAGGTCACCACCATCGAAGGGCTGGGCGGCCCGGATGGGCGGCTGCACCCGCTGCAGCAGGCCTGGATCGACTACGACGTTGCGCAGTGCGGCTACTGTCAGACCGGCCAGATCATGCGTGCGGCGGCGCTGCTGGAGCAGAACCCGAATCCCAGCGAGGACGACATCAATCAGGCCATGGCGCCGAATCTGTGCCGATGCGGAACCTACAACCGGATCCGCCAGGCCATTGCCAGCGTCGCGGGAGGTGCCGATGAGGCCTGATGACGCATCGGACGTGCCCGCCGCCATCGTCAAGCTCGACCGGCGCACTTTTCTCAAGCTGACGGGTCTCGCCGGCGGCGGGCTCATCCTGGGCGTTGCCGTGGGCTGCTCGCGGGAACAGCCGGACCCAGCGAATGCTCGGCTCGACGCCAGCGGCGCGCGCATTTTCGCGCCCAACGCGTACGTGCAGATATCCGCCGACGGCATCGTCATCTACGCGGCGACCCCCGAGATCGGTCAGGGCGTCAAGACGTCGCTGCCCATGATCGTCGCCGAGGAGCTGGACGTGGATTGGGACGACGTTCAGGTGGTCCAGGCGGCCATCGACGCCGACCGCTACGAGCGCCAGTCGGCGGGCGGCTCGCGTTCCATTCCGGCCAACTGGCTGCCGTTGCGCCAGGCGGGCGCCGTTGCCCGGCAGATGCTCATGGCCGCGGCTGCGCTGCGCTGGGAGGTGGACGTCGCGGAGGTGGAGACGCGGCACGGCATGGTGGTGCATCCGGCCACTGGCCGCCAGTTGAGCTATCAGGAGCTGGCAGCCACCGCCGCCGAGCTGCCGGTGCCCGACCCGGATGACGTGCCGCTCAAGGACCCGTCGGAGTTCCGACTGCTGGGCACGCGCGTCGGCGGAGTCGACAACGCGCCGCTGGTGACCGGTGAGCCGCTGTTCGGCATCGACAAGCAGCTGCCGGATCTGCTCTATGCAACCTACGTGAAGTGCCCCGCTTCAGGCGGCACGGTGCGCAGCGCCAACGTCGAAACGGTGCGGGCGTTGCCAGGCGTGGTGGATGCCTTCGTGCTGGCGGGCAACGGCAATCCGGCGGAGCTTTCCGCTGGGGTAGCCATCGTGGCGCAGGACACCTGGTCGGCGTTCAAGGCGCGCCGCTCGCTGCAGGTGGAGTGGGACGAGAGCAAGGCGGCGAAGGACAGCTGGAGCGCAGCCCAGGCCAGGGCGCAGGCGCTGGCCGCAGGCGAGGGCGAGACCGTCGTGGTGGACAACGGCGACGTGAGCGAAGCGTTCGCCGGCGCTCACAGGAAGATCTCGGGTTTCTACGAGTACGCGTTTGTGAGCCACGCGCAGATGGAACCCCAGAACGCCACGGCCTGGTGGCACGACGATACCCTGGATGTCTGGGCGCCGACGCAGTCGCCGCAGCGTGCCCAGGGTGCCGTGGCGAGCCTGCTCGGTCTCGACGACGACCAGGTGCAGATGCACCAGATGCGTGCCGGCGGCGGCTTCGGACGCCGCGCGGTGAACGACCCGGTGATGGAGGCGGCGGCCATCGCGCGCCGCCTGACGCGTCCGGTGAAGCTCACCTGGATGCGCGAAGACGACATGGCCCACGACTTCTATCGTGCCGGAGGGTTCCACGCGCTCGAAGGCGCGCTGGATACCCAGGGCCATCTCATCGGCTGGCGCAACCACTTCATCAGCTTCAGCCACGACGGCAGGAACCCGGTGATCGGCGGGGGCATCCGCGGCAACATCGACCCGGGGCCGTTCGTGCCCAACTACCGCATCACCCAGACCCTGCTGCCGTGGCAGACGCCGTGCGGCCCCTGGCGGGCCCCCGGCTCCAATGTCATCGCTTTCGCCCACCAGTCGTTTCTGCACGAACTCTCCAGCGCCGCGGGCCGCGATCACGTGGAGTTTCTGCTCGAGCTGCTCGGCGAGCCGCGCTGGCTCGAGGAGGGCAACCGCAACGCGCTGCATACCGGCCGTGCCGCCGGCGTGATCCGCCGCGCGGCAGAGGCTGCCGGCTGGGGCCGCGACCTGCCGGAGGGTCACGGCCTCGGTCTGGCCTTCTACTTCAGCCATGCGGGCCACATTGCCGAGGCGGCGGAGGTCAGCGTCGACGACGACCGGCGCCTGGTGGTACATCGGGTTACGGCCGCCGTGGACGTTGGGCCCATCGTCAATCTGAGCGGCGCCGAGAATCAGGTGCAGGGCTCGGTGGTGGACGGGCTCAGCACGCTGCTCGGACAGCAGGTCACCTTCGAAAACGGCCGCGCGCAGCAGAGCAACTTCCACCAGTACCCGCTGCTGCGCATGCCGCGGGCGCCGCGTGTCGACGTGCACTTCATCGAGAGCGATTTCGAGCCCACCGGGCTCGGCGAGCCGGCACTGCCGCCGCTCGCGCCTGCGGTTGGCAACGCGGTGTTCGCCGCCACCGGTGAGCGCATGCGCCGCCTGCCGGTGAGCGTCGACGGCTGGACCTGAGCCGGCGCCACGACGGCACCCGGAGGCCTTGGACGGCTAGGGTTCGCCCGCCGACGCCGGGTCCCGCAGCCAGGCGTAATCGGGAAAGCCGCGCGCGGCTTCGAAACGCGCCAGCGTGGTGGAAAACGCCTGCGTCCCGCTCAGGCGGTCGAAGGTCGCCGCCAGCGTTGCCGGTGTCTCCCCGCCCGTCGCCGTGCGGCAGCAGGCTACGTAGGCCCGCAGCTGCTCCGGCAGCCCGGGTGCACCAAGCTCGTGCAGGGCGCGGTCGACCTGCAGGAAGTACAGGGCCCCGCCCCAGTACATCACGGGGTACTTGCGTTCCTGCCGCAGCCGCGGTGCCGCGGCGACGAACGCCACGCCCGGGTAGGCGTAGTCCTGCTCGGCGCGCTCGAGCCGGCTCAGGTAGCGCTGTTCGACCTCTTCGCTGCTGATGACGCCCATGGCGTGCATCACCTGGAACTGCATGTAGCTGGCGAACCCTTCTGCAAACCAGGCGTTGCTGCTGCCCAGGTACGGCAGGACCAGGTGACTGAGCTCGTGGGGCGCGGTCCAGTCATCACGGAACGCCTGCAGCGGGCGGGCAGGGTCCACGTAGAGGTTCACGCCCTGGCGGCTGCCGCGGCGCGTGTTCGCCCACGGCACGGGCTCGCGGGCGCCGTCGCGCCGGTGCAGGTAGAGATCGACGTCGAACGGCAACGGCCCGACCAGGCGCTCGAGCGCAGTGCGGGTCTCGTCGAGCCAGCTGCTCAGCATGACCTGCTCGTCCGGCGAGAAGCTGTCGACCCAGTGAAATCGCAGCGCCGCCTGGGCCGGCGCTGCCGCCAGCAGCAGCAGGGCAAGCAGCGCGGTGCTGCCTGCCGCTTCTCTGATGTTGCGGTAGATGATGCGCATGAGGCTGGGATTCTAGTGCACGGCGGCATGCAGCGGTGCGGCGCGTGTCGGTCGGTTTGTCCGGTGTTAGGCTTGTCCGGCGCGAGAATCGGTACGGGACGCCCATGGACGCGAGCATGCCTGCAACCTTGAACGAGGCCATTGCCCTGCAGCCTGCCTGGCTGCAGGCCTGGATCATGGTGCTGGTGCTGACGCACCTGGCGGCGCTGGCTTTCGTGGTCGGCCGGGTGGACGCGCGCTGGCAGGTCCGGGTAGAGCCGTTCGTGATCATCGGCAGTTTTCTCGTTGCCGCAGTGTTCATGAGCTGGCTCTACGAGCGCGTGGGATACGTACGTCTGCTCGGGCTGGCACACGTGCTGTTCTGGACGCCGGCCTGGGTTTGGATCTGGCGCCGGCGGCGCCGCGTCCCGGCGAAATCCGTGTACGGTTGGTATCTCGTTGCCTATCTGGCCATAGCCGGCACTTCCCTGATCGTGGACGTGATCGACCTGTGCCGCTATGTCCTCGGAATGCCCTGACCGGAGCGGCGGCTCCGCGCCGGGGCCAGGAGCGCCCGCCCTGGGTTATCGGCTGGGCCTTCCGGCCTGGGCATTTCCCGGCTGGCGTGAGCGCTACTTCGAGGCGACGCCGTCCCCGCTCGCGAGCTATGCACAGGTATTCAACGCGGTGGAGGGCAACACCACGTTTTACGCCACTCCATCGCCGGCGACGGTGCGGTCCTGGCTGGCGGCGCTGGCCGGACGCGACTTCCGCTTCTGCTTCAAGCTGCCGCGCACCGTGACCCACGAACGGCGGCCGGCGCGTGCTGACCTGCTCGGACTGCTGCGCGCGCTGGAACCGCTCGAGACCCACCTCGGCCCGCTGCTGCTGCAGTTTCCCGCACGGGTCGGGCCGGATGCGCTGGACACGCTCCGAGCCGTCTTCGAGCAGCTGCCGCGCGGGTGGCCGGCGGTGGTCGAGGTGCGGCACCCGGACTTCTTCACCGGTGCCGACCGCCTGGGCCCGCTGCTGGACGAGTTCGGGTACGGCCGGGCGGTGGTGGACACCCGGGCGCTGTACCAGGGTGATCAGAGCCATCCGGACGTAGCGGACGCCGTGCACGAGAAACCCGATCTGCCGGTGATACCCGAGGAGCGCAACGCCCTCGCGTTCGTGCGCCTGGTGCTGCATCCGGACGCGCCGTCGAACGCCCCGGTGGTGGCGGAGTGGGCCGTTCGGGTCGCGGACTACCTCGAGCGCGGTCTGACGCCCTGGGTGATGGTGCACTGCCCGAACGACCTCTACTGCCCGTCGTTTGCAGAGGCCTTTCACGCGCAACTCGCCGACCGCACGGTTCGCGTGGCACGGCGCCTGCCTGCGTGGCCGGTGCCGCAGCAGACGGGCCTGTTCTAGCGGCCGCCGCGCGCACCCCGGCCTGCGTTTCGATCCGGACGGAACCGGCGGTCGAACTGCCTGTCTCAGCAATCATGAACCGCTGGTTGGTCTCGACCGTCCTGGGTGTGCTGCTGGTGCTGGCCGTGCAGGCCTGGGCCGGTGCGCACCTGACGCTGCAGGTCGTGGCTGACGGTGCCAGCCAGGTTTGCCTGGATTCTTCCCCTGCCGCCGACGACATGGCCGACGTCGGGCCCGGTCCGTGCGCTGTCACAGCCGCAGTGCGGACGGCCGGCTTCGTTCCGCGCCCCCGGAGCGAGCATGGCACGTCCGCACGGCCCGTCTCCCGACTGCCGCCCGCGCGGGCGCCGCCTCGTCTCTCGACCGTCTGAGCAACCGGGCGCACCGCGCCCGCTCATCGGCAATGCTGTCGGCTGCGCGCCAAAGCGGCGAGCCGCGCGACAGCCGGGAGAGGACTTCAATGACGATACTGGCACTTCAAAGCGTCGATTCGGCAGACCATCTGGTGCACCCGGAGGAATACTGGGACCTGGGGCTGCGCTCGTCGGCGTTGTCACTGCTCACCGACTTCCGTCGTCACGAACCGCAGGTGATCGATGGCTGGATGCTGGCCGTTGACGCCGACCGTTTCCTGCGTCAGAGCCGCGCCAAGCTGCGGCTGGTGGTGGACCATGACGGCGAGTTCATCGGCATCATCACCGTCTCTGACCTCGCCGAGGCGCGACTGGTGAAGCGCGTGGCCGGCGGCGAGCCGCGCGAGGCGATCCGCGTGATCGACGTCATGACCCCGCGACGCGACATCCGGGCGCTGTCGTACAACGACCTGCGCGGCGCGACCGTGGGCGACGTGATCGAGACGCTGCGCTGCAACGGCGAGCAGCACTGCCTGGTGGTGGACGGCGGCGACCATCGCATCCGCGGCCTGATCGCCGCCAGCGACGTCGCTGCCCGTCTGCACACCAACATCAACGTCAGCACGGGGCCGACGTTCGCGGAGATATTCGCCGCAGTACATCACTGACGCCCGTGCACGGCTTCTGCCGGGCGGCCCATAGAGGCCGGTGCCTGGCATGAAGGGGAGGACGTGGGCCGGTCCGCAGGGACCGGCCCGCATCTTTGCTGCGCCCTTTACGGGGCCTACGGGGACCGGAACGCCAGCCCCTCGAACCTGCCCGAATTGCGCCATTCGTCTATGTAGCGGAAGAACGCCATGGCACCGCCCGGGTGCCCCACGTTCAGACGCGCGCGCGGCCCCGGATCCTGACCTTCGTTGTTGTAGTAGCCGGGTGTGCACTCGGCGGAGCCGATCATGCGCCCGGGGCCGCTCAGCAGCAGCTCGATCCAGGCATCCTCGGCTTCCCGCGTGACCTCCACCTCGGTGGCGCCGGTGGCCAGTGCGTGCTTCACCACGGCGGCGATGGTGCTGCCGGATTCCGTGAGGTTGTGGGGCACGTTCGAGATCAGGTTCGCGCCCTGGGTGGGTTGCACGATGAACAGATTGGGGAACCCGTGCACGTGGATGCCGTGCAGCGTGCGCATGCCGTTCGCCCAGTACTCGGACAGCCTGATGCCGTCGCGGCCCACCACGTCGTAGCCGGCGCGGCGCGTGTAGGGCGTGCCCACCTCGAAACCCGAAGCGTAGATGATGCAGTCCACGGGATACTCACGGCCTGCCACTACGACACCCCGTTCGGTGATCGCCTCCACGCCCTTGCCGTCCGTATCCACCAGATGGGTGCCCGGCGTGTTGAACGACTGCAGGTACTCGTCGTGAAAACATGGACGTTTGCACAACTGGCCGTACCACGCTTTGAGGTTCGCGGCAGTCTCCGGGTCCTCGACGATGCTGTCGACGCGGGCGCGGATCTCCTCCATCTTCTCGAAGTCCGCGTCCTCGTAGGCCGCCAGCATGTTCGCTGGCGTCATCTGATCCGGCGCGAGGCCGGAGATCCGCGTGCGGATGCGCCGCGACAGGTCCGTCCAGCCGTCCATCACCAGATCTTCGTCCGCGCTGCCGCCGGTCTGGTTGGCCGTGAAGTTCTCCAGCCAGCGGCGCTGCCAGCCTTCGGTGGCGATGCTCTTGAACCAGACCGGGTCGATGGGACGGTTGTCGCGCACGTCCACGGAGGAGGGCGTGCGCTGGAACACGTACAGCTCCTTGCAGGCCTGGGCGAGGTGCGGCACGCACTGCACCGCCGTGGCACCGGTGCCGATGATGGCCACGCGCTTGTCCATCAGGCCGACCATCGGCTCCCCGTGCGGGTCGCCGCCGGTGTAGCCGTAGTCCCAGCGGCTGGTGTGAAACGAGTGGCCCTTGAATCGCTCGATACCCGGGATGCCGGGCAGCTTGGGGACGTGCAGCGGCCCCGTGCCCATGGCCAGAAACTGCGCGGTGAAGGCGTCGCCGCGATTCGTGCGGATGTTCCAGCGGGATCGCGCCGGGTCCCACTCCAGGGCCTTGACCTCGGTGTGAAACAGCGCGTTGTCGTAGAGCCCGAAATGGCGGCCGATACGCTGGCAGTGCTCGAGAATCTCGGGTGCGTGGGTGTACTTCTCCGTCGGCATGTGCCCCGTCTCCTCGAGCAGAGGCATGTACACCAGGGCCGCGGTGTCGCACTGGGCGCCGGGGTAGCGGTTCCAGTACCAGGTGCCGCCGAAGTCACCGCCCTTCTCGATGATGCGCACGTCCTTGACGCCGGCTTCCACCAGTCGGGCGCCGGTGACGAGCCCGGCGAAGCCGCCGCCGATGAACGCCACGGTGACGTGGTCCGTCAGCGGTTCACGCTCGACGAGCGGGGTGTACGGGTCTTCCAGGTAGTGAGCCAGCTGGCCCTTGAGTTCGAGGTACTGGTCGTTGCCGTCGGGACGCAGGCGCTTGTCGCGCTCCTCGCGGTATTTGGCCCGCAGGGCCTGCTTGTCGATCTTGGTCTTGGAACCGGTTGCTGAGGTCATGGGCGCTTACACCGGTTCTGCCAGAAACACCGGAATCCGGCGCGTCGTCTTCGCCTGGTACTCCTCGTACGGCGGATAGGCGGCAACGCTCGCGTCCCAAAGCCGCTGGCGCTCGCTCGCGTCGGTGACCTCGCGCACGCGCATCTTGTGCACCTCGGTCTTGTCGCGGATCTCGACGTTCGGATTGGCGCGCAGGTTGTAGACCCAGACCGGATTCTTCGGCTGCCCGCCCATGGAGCCCACCAGCACGTAGCCATCGTCTACCTTGACCCGCATCAGCGGAATCTTGCGGATGCCGCCGGTTTTGTTACCGGTGTGGGTGACGATGATGCAGGGTAGCCCGGTCTCCAGCAGGGTGGTGCCCTTGGTGCCGCCGCTGCCCTCGTACACCTCGACCTGCTTGCGCACCCAGTCGAGGCTCGGTGGTATGTATTCGGCCATGGTCAGTCTCCCATCTGCAGCGTTGAATGAAACAATACCGCTGGATGGTACACGCAGCTGCGCCGGCGAATCGACCGGGACGGCGGCCGAGCGTGCAGCGTGCGACGCTCAGCGCACAGGCTGGCCGCTGTGTTTCCTGGTGGCCTGGCGGCGTATGAACGCTTCGTTGCGGGGCCAGGCGCCGGTGGTCAGGCGGGTCTTCAGCGCGTCGGCCGCGCTGCGTATCACCAGCACGCCCAGCAGCGGCACCAGCACGGGAGCCAGTACCAGCAGCAGCGCCCACTCGGCGACTTTCAGGGTACGCGCCAGTCGCGGCGGCCCGCCCAGCAGTTTCTGCAGGCTCGACACCGCAGCCAGCCCGAATACCCCGTTGACCATCAGCGCTGCGAGTCCGAACGGCACCCGGCAGCCCAGGCCCGACAGGTCTCCGGAGCTGCTGAAGGCGAAGCCCAGGATGCTCACGCCGCAGACCCGCTCGCCGACGCCGAAGGCGATCCAGTTGGCGATGGCGACGAACCCGGCCAGCACCAGCAGCGTGAACAGCGAGGCCAGCGGAGAACGCCCGGCAATGACGGCCAGCCCGCCCGCCGCGAACACGCCACCGGCGGCAAACCCGAGCCAGGCCGGGCCGTTGATGTCCTCGGTGCCTAGCGGCCCGATATCGAAGGCGGCGAGCATGGGGAAAACGCCGAACGCGACGAACAGGGCGCCGAAAACCAGGCGCGAGCGGGGGGTGAGCGGCTTGTCAGCGGGCATGGCGGTGGCAACACGGGGAGTTCACCTTTAGGGATAGCAGGTGTTCGGTGCCCTTGCCGGGATGATTGGACGAGAAGATTGACCGGCGTGGAGGGGGTTTGACTGGCGTGCTTCGCGGTGCCGCGTGACAATGCGTCTCGACAGGGATAGGGAGCCGGGAATGGCGCTGAAGGCTGCATTGGTCATGGTTCTCATCGTTTGCGGATGTCTGGGGTCCGCTTCGGTGTGGTCCGCATCGCCAACTCCCGACGAGCTGGAGTTCCGCCGCGTTTACCAGAAGCTCGTCGAGATCGATACCACGCTCTCCGCGGGAAGCTGCACAGAGGCCGCGAATGCGATGGCCGCCGAGCTCGAAAGCGCCGGCATCCCCGCCGCCGACATCCACGTCATCGTACCGCCCGAATGGCCGAAGCAGGGCAATCTCGTCGCCACCTTGCGTGGCTACTCCGAAAGCGCGCGGCCGATACTGCTGCTGGCGCACATCGATGTGGTGGAAGCCAATCCCGAGGACTGGGAGCGTGACCCGTTCACGCTCGTAGAAGAGAACGGCAACTTCTACGCGCGCGGGGCGGCTGACGACAAGGCGATGGCTTCGATCTTCGTCGATGCGCTGATGCAGATGCGCCGGTCCGGCTACCGGCCCGAGCGCACGATCAAGCTCGCGCTCACCTGCGGTGAGGAAACGCCCAACACCTTCAACGGCGCGCGCTATCTGATCGAGCACCATCGCGATTTGATCGATGCGGAGTTCGCGCTCAACGAAGGCGCGGGCGGCGTGCTGGACAGCGAAGGCCGGCCGATCTATCACGGCATCCAGGCAGGCGAGAAGACCTATCAGGATTATCGGCTCGAGATCACGAACCCGGGCGGGCATTCGTCGCGGCCGGTGAAGGACAATGCCATCTATCGTCTCGCTGCAGCGCTCGAAAAGGTGGGGGCACACGAGTTTCCGGTGCAGTTCAACACCACCACGCGCTACTACTTCGAGCGCATGTCGACGATCGAGTCGGGGCAGGTGGCGGCGGACATGCTCGCCATTCTGAAAGATCCTCCGGATCCGGACGCGCTGCGACGGATAATGGACGACCCGAGCTACAACGCCATGCTGCACACTACCTGTGTCGCGACCATGCTCAGTGCGGGCCACGCACCCAACGCGCTGCCGCAGCGTGCGAGCGCGAACGTGAACTGCCGGATCTTTCCCGGCGTGACTCAGGAAGCGGTGCGGCAGGAACTCGGGCGCACGGTGGAAGATCCGGATGTAACCGTCAGCTTCGTCGATCCGCCGGAGTCGACGTCGCCGCCGCCCGAGCTGACGCCCGGGATCCTTGCGCCGATCGAGGCCTTGAGTGCACAGATGTGGCCGGGCGTGCCGGTACTGCCGTTTCTGCAGGCGGGTGGGACGGACGGGCGCTTCCTCACCCCGGCAGGCATTCCCACCTATGGCGTGAGTGGATTGTTCACGCAGCCGGGCAAGACCAATGCCCATGGTCTGAACGAGCAGGTCGGCGTGGAGGCGCTCTACCAGAGCAGAGCGTTTCTCGATCGGTTGATCCGGGACTACGCGGGCGGGGAGTGAGGGACTGCTGAAAGCGGTGCCCGTGTGCCCGGTACGATCTGTAAACCATGTGGTCGGAAAGGAGCCGACAGTTACTGGCGCGCCCGGCGCGATTCGAACGCGCGACCTTTGGCTTCGGAGGCCAACACTCTATCCAACTGAGCTACGGGCGCTTGGGGGCGGAATGATACGGTTCGAAGATCGGCAGCGCCAGCATCCAGGGCGTTCTGTCGACGGGATGAATTCTGGAGGCTCGATCGGGCTCGCGCCCGTATCAGGCCACGTCGTTGGCCAGGCAGGCGGCCTCTTCCCGGGTGTAGAAACGGTCGTCGCGCACGAATCCGGCGACGACGGAAGGCTTCAGTGCGGCGACTTCGCCCTGGTCGTTCCAGGCGATGGCCCATTCGTCCGGCAGGCAGCAGATCAGGTGCATGGGTGCCGGGGTGCCCGAGGCGAAGCAGCAGATCTCCACGCGGCCGGTTTCGGTGTCCTGAAATGCGGGCATGAAGCGTGCCTGGCGGGCATGCTCGCTGACGCCGCAGGTTCCGGCAAAGGCAAGGTTTTCCGCGCGCAGGCGTTCTGAGGTCATCGGCCGGCTCATTACAGCACTCCGACATTCGTTTTGTGTGGCGAGATTCTTCCGCAGCGCAATGGCTCTGCGCGCTTCGGTGATCTCGCGGCGCTTTTTACGCCCCTGCCGGGCTTTAAGCAAGAGTTGACGCAGGTCACGTTTCGGAGTTGAAAAAACCGCCGGGCGCCCCGGTCCGGGCGTCGAGGGGTGCGGGTCGAGGGGCCCGGCCCGGTGCGGGCCCCTCGGGCGGGCGCTCAGTGCTCGTGTACGGCGAGCACTACGGGCGGCGCGTCGGCCAGCGCCAGGTCGTCGGTGCGCGCGTAGCGCAGCTCGCCGCCGACGAAGGTCATCTCCACCCGGGTGTCGGGGATGGCGTCCTCGGGGACGGTGAGCAGGTTCTGGGACAGCACCACGATGTCCGCCAGCTTGCCCGGGGTGAGCGTGCCCTTGATGTCCTCCTCGAACGCGGCGTAGGCGTTGTTGTAGGTGTAGCTGGTCAGGGCTTCCTCGCGGGTCATCACCTGCTCGGGATAGAAGCGCTTGCCGTTGTTCATCATGCGGCTGACGCTGGCGTAGTACGACGCGATGGGATCGATGGGTTCCACAGGCACGTCGGTGCCGTTGCCGATGATCGCGCCGGTCTCCAGCAGCGAGCGCCACGGGTACGAGGTCACGCGGGTGCGCTCCTCGCCCAGGCGGGTGGGAATCCACGGGCCGTCGGAGGTGCAGTGGATGCCCTGCATCGCCGCGATGACGCCGAGCTCGGCAAAACGCGGCACGTCCACCGGATCGAGGTGCTGGCTGTGCTCGATGCGCCAGCGCAGCGGCTTGCCGTCCACGCCGGCCTTTTCCCAGGCGCGCTGATAGATATCCAGGGTCTCCCGATTGGCGCGGTCGCCGATGGCATGGGTGGCGACCTGAAAGCCGTGCTTGATCGCGATCTCGGCGGTGCGCTCGATCTCCTCCACGGGCTCGAGCACCAGGCCCGAGGTTTCCGGCAGGTCGACGTAGGGTTCCAGCAGCCAGGCGCCGTGGGCGCCCATGGCGCCGTCGATCTGCCGCTTGATGCTGCGTACCGCGAGGAAGTCGTTGCCTTGTGCCGGCATGTAGTAGCGCGGCAGCTGCTCGTCCATCTCATCGTTGGTCTGGCGCCGCACCATGACATACAGGCGCACGGGCAGGGTGCCCTCGGCTTCCATGCGCTTGAACCCGTCGATGACGGCGAAGCTGGAGCCGGCATCGTGGAACGAAGTGACCCCATGGCGCAGCGCTTCCTGGCCGGCGAGGTTCACCTGCTCGCGGAACCGCGCTTCACGCTCCTCGTCGGTCAGGCGCTGGTCGTACTCTTCCGCGGCGGTGCTCACCAGCCGCTGGGCGGTTTCGCGCAGCAGGCCGGTGGCCTTGCCTTCGGGCGTGCGCACGATGGTGCCGCCGGCGGGGTCGGGGGTGTCGTTGGTGATGCCGCCGGCGGCCAGCGCCGCGTCGTTGGCAAAGGCGGCATGGCCGCTGGCATGACCGAGCAGCACCGGGTTGTCCGGGGACACGGCGCTCAACGTGTCGTTGCGCGGCACGCCGTCCACCGCATCCTCGGGCACGCTGTCCCACTTGTCCTGATGCCAGCCACGCCCGTGAATCCACTCGCCGGGTTCGGCCTGGTCGGCGGCGGCCGCCACCATGCCCACGACCTCGTCCCAGTTGCGTACATGGGACAGATCGAGAATCTGCTTGGCCCGGCCCAGGCCCAGATAGTGGCCGTGGCCCTCGATGAAGCCCGGCATGGCGAAGCGGCCGTTCAGCTCGATGACCTCGGTATCCGGGCCGATGTAGTCGGCGATCTCGTCGTTCGAGCCCACCGCCGCGATCTCGTAGCCGCGTACCGCAATGGCGTCGGCGGTACCGATGGCCGGATCCACCGTGGCCACCGTGCCGCCCCGCAGTACCAGGGTGGCGGGCTCGACGGCGCTGCCGGCGGTTTTCGCGGCGCTCTCGCCGGATTGGGTGGGCTCACCGCAGCCGGTGAGCGCGCTCAGCAGCAGCGCGGTGAGCGAGAGTCGGGACAGGGGTGTCATGGGTCGGGTTCTCCGGACGTGCGAAAGACCGGAACTCTCGCATCGGTGCTGATTCATTGCAAACGGAGGTAGGATGCCCGCACATCCGGGGGGAGCGTGCAATGGAATACCAAGGCAAGGTGGCGGTGATCACGGGCGGCGCCAGCGGCATCGGCTTCGCGACGGCGCGGGCGCTGGCCGCGCGGGGGGCGCAGCTGGTGCTTGTGGACGTGGAGGCCGGGCGGCTGGCGAGCGCTGGCGCTGCGCTGCGCGGCGAGTACCCGGTGCGCGTCGAGGAACGCCTGTGCAACGTGGCGGATCACGCGGCCATGCAGCACCTGGCCGATGACGTGGTGCGCACCTTGGGCGCCGTGCACATCCTGTTCAACAACGCCGGCGTCGCCGTGGGTGGCCCGATTGCGCAGATGAGCCACGACGACTGGCGCTGGATCATCGACGTCGACCTGTGGGGGCCCATTCACGGCGTCGAGGCGTTTCTGCCGCACCTGCGGGCCCAGGGCGAGGGCGGGCACATTCTGTTTACGGCGTCTTTCGCCGGGCTCGTGCCCAACGTCGGGCTGGGTCCCTACTGTGTTGCCAAGTACGGCGTGGTGGCGCTGGCGGAGGTGCTGTACCGCGAGCTGCGAGACGAGGGCATCGGCGTGTCGGTGCTGTGCCCCATGCGGGTCGCCACGGACATCGGTGCCTCCGAGCGCAACCGCGATTCAAGCTACGGCGGTCCGGACGCCTCGCCGCGGGTACCGGACCAGGACGAGGACAATCGCGATCTGGCGGGCCGGGTGCTGGACGTGGATGAAGTGGCCAGTCAGGTGCTGGCGGCGATCGACAACAAGCGTCTGTATATCGTGCCCCACGAAGAAAGCCGCGAATTCGTGCGGCGGCGCTTCGAACGTATCGATCGCGCCTACGAGACCTGACAGCAGGGTCGCGGCGGAGCGCGTCAGCGCTGGAAGCTGGGCGGGCGCTTTTCGACGAAGGCGCGGAACGCCTCTTTCGCGTCGTCGTGGGCCATGACCTGCAGGTGGCGCTCGCTCTCGACCTGGATGTAGGTTTCCAGATCCATCTGCTCGGCATCGACGAAGTTGCGCTTCATGGTCCGCAGCGCGTGCGGCGAGGCCGCGTCCAGGCGCTCGGCGATGGCCTGAACTTCGCCATGAAAGGCGTGGTCGTCGAATACCCGGCTCACCAGACCCATGGCCTGGGCATCTGCGGCGCTGAACTTCTCCGGCAGCAGGTACAGCTCACGCGCCCGGGCGGCGCCGACGAGGCGGGGCAGGGTCCAGGGGCCGGCCATGTCGCCTGCCGAGGCGACGTTCAGAAATGCCGAGCTGAAGTTCGCCGAGCGCGCGGCGAAACGCAGATCCGCGGCGCAAGCCCAGCCGAAGCCGGCGCCGGCGCACATCCCGTTGATGGCGGCGATGGTGATCTGGGGCATGCGGTGCAGCAGCAGCGGTGTGCGGAAGTGGGCCGGTTCGATCAGGTCATCGGTGCCGCCGGCCGCGAAGTGCTTGAGATCGGCCCCGGGACAGAAACCGCGCCCCGCGCCCGTCAGCACCAGCACGCGGATGTCGCGCCGCTCGGCCAGCTCGCTCAGACAGTCGTGCACCTCGATCACCATGCGGTTGGTCATGGCGTTCATGTGCTCCGGACGGTTCAGCACCAGGCGCGCGATGCCCTGGGAGGTTTCAAGGCGGATGGTTTCCATCGGCTTGCTCCTGGGAGTTTGTCTACGCTAGACCAGGTTGATGCGCATGCCGCACAGATGAATCTGAGCGTCGCCGGAGCGCACGCGGCGCGCCTCGGCCGCCGCCAGGATCGCCGCTGAGTCGACGGCGATCACGTCGATGCCGCCGAGCCCTTCGGGGCGCCCGTCGCGGCACGGCACGAAGCGAACCGAGGCGTTGTCGAGCGGCAGACAGGGGTGGCTTTCGGCGCGTGTCAGCGGTATCTGGGCGATCTCAGACCAGCGCGCGGCAACCGCCTCCGGGTCGTCACACTGCACCTCGGCGGCCGCGATGCCGCGTACCCGCTGCAGGGACTGTCCGGCTTTCCAGTCGGGGCCGGCCGGCTCCCAGGGACCGTCCGCGGCATGCGCGCCCGGGCCGAACTGCTCGTCGATCTCGAAGAAGCTGCCGCCCGTGTCCTTGGGGTGCAGCTGCATGTTGCGGAACTCGTGGGTTGCGAACTGGTTGACGATGCGCACCCCGAGCGCCTCGACCCTTTGGCGCCTGGGGGCGTGATCGTCGCACTGGGTGATCACCATGTAGCCGCCGTCGCCGCCGCGCCGCTCCAGATAGCGGCCGCCGGCCGTGTTCTCGCGAATCGGCGCCACCACCTCGAGAAACTGGTTGCCCACGGGAAACAGCGCGTTCTCCAGCCCGAAGTGGCCGACGCCAGGGTCACGAAAGCAGACCTTGACGCCGAGCACGTCGATCAGCGCCTGCTCGACGGGTGCCAGCCGCTCGGCCACCAGCGCGATCTGTCGGAGTCTGAGCCACATGTCGATTCCTCCCGCGCCGCTGTGGTGACGCGCCTGCGAAGTAGGGATTGCGACTGCGGACGTTACCAGCTCGCGTGCTGCCGGGACACCGTTGCCGGCCCGGCGCATTGCCAGGGCAAGCTTCGGGTTTGTAGACTCGAAAACCCATTGCAGCGGGCCGACACGACGGACCGGCTGCACCACAACGAGAGGAAGGACCGATGAGCATCAAAACCCGCACCGTCGACTATGCCGACGGCGGCGTTGCCCTGCGGGGCTACCTGGCCTGGGACGATGCGGTGAGCGAGCCGCTTCCTGCCGTGCTGGTCAGCCATGCCTGGGGCGGCCGCACGGAGTTCGAGAACGAGAAGGCCGAATGGGTCGCAGGGCGCGGCTACGTGGGCATGGCGCTGGACGTCTACGGCGCCGGCATCACCGGCTCGACGCCCGAGGAGAACACCGCGCTTATGCAGCCGCTGCTGGACGACCGCGGTCTGCTGTTGCGGCGCCTGCAGGCGGGCCTGGCGGCGCTGCGTGCGCAGCCGGAAGTGGACGCGGCCAAAGTGGCCATCATGGGTTTCTGCTTCGGCGGCCTGTGCGCGCTGGATCTGGCGCGCAGCGGCAGCGACATCGCGGGCGCCGTGTCGATCCATGGCCTGTTCACGCCGCCGGCGGAGACCCGCCCGATCGGGGCCAAGGTGCTGGCGCTGCATGGCTGGGACGACCCCATGGCGCAGCCCGACTCGGTGCTGGCGTTTGCCAAGGAGATGAGCAAAGCCGGCGCGGACTGGCAGCTGCATGCCTACGGCAACACGGTGCACGCCTTCACCAACCCCGAGGCCAACGCGCCGGAAATGGGTCTGGCCTACTCGGCGGCGGCCGATCGGCGCGCGTTCGAGACCATCGGCAATTTCCTCGAAGAGATTTTCGATTGAGGTCAGCGCAACCGCCGGGCCGCATGTGGAGCACGATCGATGACGGCTGAGCTGGCGTCCCTGCTCGCGGGCGATGACCTCGCGCGGGTGCGCGCACCGCTGGCCCGGGCCTGGACGCTGCCGCCCGCCGCATACACCGAGCCGCGGATTTTCGATCTGGAAGTGCAGCGTATCTTTCACCGTGAATGGATCTGCGTGGCGCGCATCGAGCAGCTCGCGGAGGCGGGCGATTACCGCTGCGTGAACCTGGTCGATCAGCCCGTGGTGGTGACCCGCGCGGCGGACGGTGCGCTGCATGCCTTCTCGCCCATCTGCCTGCACCGCGCCATGCCGGTGGTGCAGGGCAGCGGCAACGCCCGCCGCTTCGTGTGCCCGTACCACAACTGGACCTACGAGCTCGACGGCCGTCTGCGCAGCGCGCCCATGATGGAAGGCGTCGAAGCGTTCGATGCGCGCAGCTGTCGGTTGCCGACGCTGGCGGTAGAGGTGTGGCAGGGCTTCGTGTTCGTCAACATGAATGCGGACGCCGCCCCGCTCGCGGAGCAGCTCCAGCCGCTGGCGGACGTGATCGCCAACTACCGCTTTGATCAGCTGGTGATCGCCGAGACCCTGGAGTTCGACAGCCCCTGGAACTGGAAGATTCTGGTGGAGAACTTCATGGAGGCCTATCACCACATCGGCACGCACCGGCACACGTTCGAGCCGGTGTATCCGGCACGAGCCTCACGCATCGACGACAACGGTGGCGGGCCCTGGACGCTGCTGCGCATGCCCGCCGTGGATACCGGCGCCGACGGCGACGCGGAGCAGGGTCTGCCGCCGCTGCCGGGGCTCACCGCTCAGGAGCGTCACCAGCTGCTCGCCGCCTGCGTTTACCCGACCCTGCTGTTCGCGGCTGCCTCGGGGCTGGGGGTGTGGTACCAGCTCGAACCGAGCGCTCACGACCGGATGCTGCTGCGCATCCACGCGCTGCTGCCGCGGGAGATCGCTGCGGTGCTGGACGATGCCGGACGGGCGGCAATTGCGGAGCAGCTGCGCGTGGTGCACCTCGAGGACATCGAGGTCAACGCCGGGCCCTGGCGCGGCCTCAACGCCCCGCTCACCGGGCAGGGGCGCCTGAGCCTTTATGAGAAAGCCGTGTGGCAGCTCAATCAGCAGTGGCTGGAGCGTCTGGAACACCCCTGAGCAGCGTGCCGGCCAGCTCGTCGATGGCGCGTTCTGCCGCGCCGATCCGCTCCGGATCCAGCAGATGGCCGTCCGCCGCCACGGTGGTGACGTCCTCGATGCCCATGAACGCCAGCAGGTGGCGCAGGTAGTCGCTGGCGAAGTCGCCCGCACTGCCCACGCGGGTGCCGCCCGAGGCAATGATCAGCACGGCCCGTTTGCCCTTCAGCAACCCTTCCGGGCCCTGCTCGGTGTAGCGGAAAGTCTCGCGTGCCCGGGCCACCAGATCGATCCAGCCCTTCAGCACCGCGGGGATGCTGAAGTTGTAGATCGGGGCGCCCAGCACCACCAGGTCCGCCGCCTTCAGCTCTGCCACCAGCGCATCGGAGCCCGCCAGCGTCGCGCGCTGCTCGCTGCTGCGCTCCGCCGCGTCGGTGAAGTTGGCGGCGACCCAGTGCTCGTCGATCATGGGCGGCGGCGCGGCGCCGAGGTCCCGGTGCACGACGCGCACGCCCGGGACTTCGGCGAAGTGCCCGACCAGGCGGCCGGTGAGCGTTCGCGAGACGGAGCTGGAACCCCGGGCGCTGGCATCGATGCGCAATACGTTGAGCGTGCTCATCTGGTTTGCCGGCCTCAGGCTACGCTGCGCATGCGCTTGAGCTCGTCGATCTCCTGGCGCAGCGCGTCCACGCAGGCCCTCAGCTCCGCGAGCTCCGAGGCGGCCGGTGCGCTGGCCGCGCCGCAGATGCGCTGATACTGCGCACGCAGGCGCCGACCGCTGTCGCGCTCCTCGGCGATGTAGCGGCCCAGCAGGGCGCCGGTTTCCGGGTCGATGGTGGTGTCCTTGAAGAAGCCGCCGAACGGGTCCTCGCGCTCCTCCAGACCGCCCAGCTGGGCGATCTTGTCGGCGTCGCTGGCCGTGGAGCTCACGCAGGCCAGCAGGCCCTCGAAATCCTTGAACACCTGGAACGCGCTTGCCTCGTCCACGGCGCAGCCCAGCTCGCACAGGCGCTTGGTGAATGCGGCCGCGTGCTCGCCTTCGCGAATCGCGACGAACCGCAGCGTCTCTGCCAGCTGCGCGTCCGGTGTGGCATTGGCCCAGGCAGACAACAGCCGTTCGCCTTTGCACTCGTTGACCGCTATGGAATTCAGCAGGCCCAGATAGGTCGGTTCGCTCATGGTCGTCTCCTCTTTCGCCGCCTGTGCGGTGTGCCGGCGGATTCTGGTCTTTCCCCGCGGACAACGTTAAACCAGGGGCTGTGCGCCTGCAAAGGTGAAGCGCCCGCGTTGCTTTGGCTGGGGGCGGTGTTCAGAATCGGTGGTTTCGAGTTTCGGCAGGAATGACGTTGATCACCGACGCCCCGGGCTGGTTTGCGCGCGCGCTGGAGACCCCTTTCGAAGATCGGACCGTCGAGGTGGCGGCGGTGCCGATTCATTACCTGTACTGGGCGGGCGACACCGCGGACAAGCCGGGACTGGTGTTCGTGCACGGCAACGGCGCCCACGCGCACTGGTGGACGTTTCTCGCGCCGTTCTTTCTCGATCACTATCGGGTGGCGGCCCTGGACCTGTCCGGCGCGGGCGACAGCGGACACCGCGAGCGCTACTCGCCGGAGCAGTTCGCGGCCGAGGTGGCGGCCGTGGCGGACGACGCCGGGTTCGGCGACGACGCGGTGGTGATCGGCCACAGCTTCGGTGGCTTCGTGACGCTCAAGACCGGGTTGCTGCACCGCGACCGTCTGTCCGGGGTGGTGCTGGTGGATTCCGCCGTGCGGCCGCCGGATTTCAAGTGGGAGCGCGACCCGCGGCGTTCGCCCATCAAACCCAAGCGCGTTTATTCCAGCTTCGAGGAGGCGTTCGCGCGTTTCCGCCTGATGCCGCCCCAGGACTGCAAGAACCAGTACATCCTCGACTACATCGGTCGCCACTCGCTGCGCCAGGTGGACGGCGGCTGGACCTGGAAGTTCGACGACGGCATGTTCCGCAAGTTCGAATTCGGCGAGAACATGCACGAGGAGCTGGCGCAGCTGCGCTGCCGTGTGGGCGTGCTCTACGGCGAGGACAGCTACCTGTTCACGCAGGACATCGCCGACTTCATGTTCAGGGTGCTCGACGAGTCGGTGCCGTTCGTCGGCATCCCCGAAGCGCAGCACCACGTGTTTCTGGACCAGCCGCTCGCCTTCGTCAGCGCGCTGCGCACGCTGCTTGCGGAATGGCGCCACTCCAAGCCCCACCGCGTGCACGCCTGAGGGTGCGCCGGGGCGCGGTCTAGCGGGCGGTCACCGCGGTGCCGCTCACCGTG
The DNA here is from genome assembly GCA_041395905.1 of Pseudomonadales bacterium. Classification (GTDB taxonomy): domain Bacteria; phylum Pseudomonadota; class Gammaproteobacteria; order Pseudomonadales; family Azotimanducaceae; genus UBA7803. Next base: position 18,244 of record JAWKZP010000014.1, on the reverse strand, counting down.
ACCATCAGCATGCCGCCCTGGGCGCCCACGGTCTCGTAGTCGAGGTCGATGCCGACGATGGCATTGGCACCCAGATCCGCCGCTTCCTGCTCCATCTCCGCGAACGCGATCTGCCTGGCCTTGCGCAGCTCCTGCTCGTAGGCCTCGGAACGCCCGCCGACGATGTCGCGAATGCCTGCGAAGAAGTCCTTGAAGATGTTCGCGCCCAGAATGGCCTCGCCGGTGACGACGCCGTGGTAGGTGCTGATGGTCCTGCCCTGAATGGACGGGGTGGTGGTGAGAATCATTGCGGGCTCCCGTTGCTCGCTGTGCCGCGGGGCCCAAGGTGCGTGGCGGGCGCGGCTCAGTCAACCCCGAATGCAACCCCGCGCGCGAGCGCGCAAACGTGATCCGCATCTCGGCTGCGGACCCGGCCATGGGCCACGCTTAGCACACAGCAGCGACGCTCCTGCCGGCATGTTCGATCGACTGATGAGCTGGATCCTGTACACCGCGGCCCTGGCCTGTGGCTGCGGTGCCGCGCTGCTGGTGCTGTTCGGCTTCATCGAGTGGCTGCAGACCAGCCGCTGGCCGGCGCTGTCGCTGCTGCAGGCCGCCTACGACCTGCGCCTGCTGCGCGCGCGCTGGTTCCTCGCCAACGAGTGGACCTGGCCGCTGCACGACGTGCTGGCGCAGATTCCCGTGAGCCTGTCATTGCTGGCGCTGGCGCCGCTGTTCTGGTGGGTCGCTACCCGGCTTGCCCACCGCTGACCGCCATCACGCCCTCTCGCAGATCCCTCGCTGACGCGCGCAAACGCGCGCTGTGCGCCGCTCGGCGCGATGTTGCTGTGCACGATTGTCAGCCCTGCGGTTTCTGCGGATCATCGACCGGTGAGCAGTCCAGCACCGGCAGAGAAGCTGCCCCTTAGAGTCAAGCTGTCCTATGGCGCGCCGAGCTTCGCCGGGGCCGGTATGGCCATTCCCATTGCCATACACCTGACGATCTTCTACTCGGACGTGATCCTGGTGCCGCTCGGTATCATCGCTCTGGTCAAGGCAGTAGCGCGCGCCTTCGATGCGCTCACCGACCCGCTCATGGGCTGGATCAGCGACAGCACGCGCAGCCGCTTCGGCAGGCGCCGGCCATGGATCCTGGTCGGCGCGCCCCTGGCGGCGCTGGCTTTCTACCTGATGTTCTCGCCGCCGCAGCAGATCAGCGGCATCAACGCGGCGGCCTGGTTCGCGGCCACCTACGCCCTCTACTACGTCTTTCACACCATCTACGTGATTCCCCACTACGGGCTCGGTCCCGAGCTCACGCTGGACTACAACGAGCGCAGCACCCTGTTCGGAATCCGCGAGGGGTTTTCGGTGCTCGGCACCCTGATCGCGGCGGTGGCGCCGCCGCTGTTCATCGCGGCACTCGGCGGCCAGCGTGAAGGCTACTCCGGATTCGCTGCGCTGCTCGGAGCCCTGCTGGTGCTGCTGTACGTGAACCTGGTGCTGCAGGTTCGCGAGCGCCCGGAGTTCAGCGCCTGGCGCCCCAACCCGATGATTCCGGGGCTGCGCCGCGTGTTCAGAAACCGCGCGTTCCGGATCCTGCTGCTGGTGTATCTCACCAGCTCCGTTACCGGCGCCATTCCCGGGCTGATGATGCCCTACTACACCAAATACGTGCTTCAGCCCGAGAATCCCGACCTGTGGCTCGCCGTGTTCCTGGCCACCTACTTCGGCGCGGGGTTTCTGTTCCTCCCGGTCTGGGTCTGGCTGGCACGACGCTTCGAGAAGAAGCCCGTCTGGCTCGCCAGCTTCATACCCAGCATCACGGGGTCTGCCTCGCTGTTCTTCCTTGGTCCGGGCGACATCTGGCCGACCTTTTTCGTGCTGCTCTGGGCGGGCGCCGCGTTCGGTGCCGGGCTGTTTCTCGCACCGGCCATGCAGGCGGACGTGATCGACTACGACGAGTTCTACACCGGCAAGCGCCGCGAAGCCCAGTACGCGTCGCTGTGGTCGATCATGAGCAAGTTCGTGGTGATTCCGAGCATGTCGATTCCGCTCGCCGTGCTGGCGAGCGCGGGCTACGAACCCAACGTGGCCCAGTCCGAGACGGTGCAGCTCACGATCCGCGCCATCTTCGGCCTGGCGCCTGCCACGACCGCCTTGCTGGCGCTGGGGCTGGCATGCTTCTACCCCATCAGCCGTCGTGTGCACCAGCAGATCTGGGCCGGGATCGAACGCCATCGCCAGGGACAGCCGGCGCTGGATCCCATCACCGGGCATGAGGTGTCGCCGCTCAATGATCGGCACGCCGACGAGGACGAGGGCTGGTTTCTCGACCACTTCACCAGCGGCGAGCTGCGCCTGGCTCTGCGTCGTGGCGCCGGGGCGGTGCGGCGGCGCACTCTGCTGCTGCAGGCGATCTGCGTGGCCGTGCTGGCCGCGGCGCTGGTCGCGCTGTCCGGCGAGTTCCGTCTCGAGCAGGATCCGGGCATGCTGGCCGTGACCTACGTCATGGTCGCGGGCATTGCCCTGGCGGCGCTGTGCTTCCACCTGATGCGCTGGCGGGTCGCGCGACGGCTCGAGGATCTGCCTGCGTCCGCCCTCATCGATCACCTGCGCATCAATCAGCTGCTCAAGGACGGCACCCTCGGCGTGCAGCCCGCCTGAGCCGCGCGACGGCTGGCGAAGCCGGTTCCTCGCATCAGTGGCTGCAGCTGAGCCAGCGCACGGCCTGCTGTCGATCGGTGAAGGCGTCGACTTCGAAGACTGCGGGATCGGCCAGCGCAAAGCACGCGCGCACGGTCACGCCGTCGCGCGGTTCCCGCACCACAAACGCCAGGCGTCGCGGCGCGGCGCTCAGGCTGCGGGCGAAGCGCAGAGCCTGCTGCATGTCGTCCAGCGCCCCGTCGAGCATCACGCCCGTGACGTCGAACAATCGTCGCGGCGCCGCCTGTTGCCTGGTCAGCTCGAGCGATACGCGTTGGAACCAGGGCAGGCTGAGAGTTTCAGTGGCCGTGATGATCGCGAGCCGATCGCCGAGGTCGAGTCGAAAGCCCGGCGCCTCAATGACGGCAACGGCGTCGTCAGGCTCGCTGCTGCGCGGGGACAGCGGATGCGTCATCAGGCTGCTCCCTGCGGCGAGTCCGGACCGTCGAGCCAGCGGCAGGCTTCGTCTTCGTCGGTGAACAGATCCGCCTCCACCATGTCGTGGCCGCCCAGGGCCAGGTACAGCCTGGGAAACAGGTCGAGGTCAGACTCACCGATGAGCAACGCAATGCGCCGGTGCGTGTCGACCAGCGAGCCGGCATAGGCGGCACTCTCGGCTACCTCCTCACCGGTCATCCGATAGCTCGATCCGCGCAGATCGAACAGGCGTCGTTCCGGGGCGCGCCGTGCCGCCAGATCGTCCATCAGCTGCGCCAGCAGGGTCCGGGTGAGGGGGGCGCTGAAGGTTATCCAGACGGTTCCGTGGCGGATGTCGATGCGGTACCCGGTTGCTTGTGCACAGACGTGCCGGTGCCGATTGCAGTCATGCGGCCTGCTCATAGGTGATCCCTGTCCTGTGTCGTCCGCCGCCGGACGCCCGGCTGGTCGCAGCGGCAGGAGGATATGAGAGCCCGCAAACGCGTGCCGTGCGCCGGTTCAAGATCTGCGGAACCCGAAAGCAGCAGAACGACCGCGCGTCAGGCGCTATAGTCACGCCTGCACAGACCGCCGGGCCGCCGCGCGCGACCCATCTGAGGGAGTTCCAGCATGACCGACAACGAACAGATCATTCGAGACTTCATCGCCGCCTGGTCGCGACTCGATCCCAGCGAGCTGGCCGGCTACTTCACTGACGACGGCTGCTACTACAACATGCCGACGCAGCCGATTCGCGGGCGCGACAACGTCGAGAATTTCATTCGTGGTTTCACTGCCAACTGGAAGGCCACGGAATGGGAGATCAGGAGCATCGCCGCAGCCGGTGAGCGCGTGTTTGCCGAGCGCGTCGACAAGACGAAGACCACGCAGGGTGACGTGGATCTGCCCTGCGTCGGGGTGTTCGAGATGCAGGACGGCAAGATCCGCGAGTGGCGCGACTACTTCGATCTCAACACCTTCATGCAGGCGCTGAAGGGATAAGAAGGGGTAGTCAGGGTTTGAGCCTCGCCGCTGCCGTCGATATCCGTCGGTGGCTGAACCGTGATCGTGGTACGCCGTTTGCCGAGCGGCTCCAGAGGGATCGCGACATCGGCCGCCGGCTGGCGCACGCCACCCCCGGGGATCGGGTGCTCGGCTGGTGGTCGGAAGTGCGTCGTCAGGCGCCGCCCGAGGCCCTCGTCGGCGCGCGGGTCGAGGCGCTGCGGCGCTACGCCAGCGTGCTGCTGGCGTTCATCGGCAGCGTGCTGGGCATGGGGCTGGCGAGCGCAGCGTTCGGCTATCAGGGTCAGTATCCGGTCAATCTGTTCACCCTGCTCGGCGTGCTCGTGGCTCTGCCCATGCTGATGCTCCTGCTCACGCTGGTGCTGCTGCTGCCGCTGCCCTGGCTGCAGGGTGTGCAGGGTGTTCTGGCGGGAATGAATCTCGGCCGCTGGGTCGGCGTCTGGATGGACCGTGTGCTCGGCGTCGAGCTCGCCACCCGGTTCGGCAGCGGCGGCGCCGCCGGGGCGTTCGCGCGCTGGCAGCTGGTGGTGTTGTCGCAGTGGCTTGCCCTGGGGTTCTTTGCGGGCGTGCTGCTGGTGACGGTGGTTCTGGTGAGCGCCACAGACCTTGCGTTCGGCTGGAGCTCGACGCTGGATCTGGAGGCGCGGAGCGTGCACCGCGTGCTGCACGCGCTGGCGCTGCCCTGGGCGGATCTGGTGCCTGCCGCCGTACCCGATCTGCATCTGGTCGAGCTTTCGCGCAGCTACCGGCTCGAGGAGAACCGCCCGCTTGCGCAGCTCGAGCGCCTCGGTGACTGGTGGCCGTTCCTGGTGATGTGCGTGCTCGTCTACGGCGCTTTGCCGCGCCTGCTGCTGCTGGGTTTCGCGCTCTGGCGCCGCCGCCGGGCGACCTGCGGGCTGCTGCTGGAGGATCCTGAGGTCACCGCGCTGCTGGATCGCCTGGACAGCAGCCTGGTGGCGACCCGGGGCGAGCCCGAGACCGAATCGGGGCCGGCGACCGAAGCGCCGCTGCATGGCCCGTCGGCGCATGAACTCGGCGATGGTGAGGTGGCACTCGTCATCTGGAACGACGCGGCCGAGCCGACGCAGGTGCGCGCCTGGGTGGGCGAGGCGCTCGGCGTGCAGACGCCGCCCGCGCTGCAGCTCTCGGTGCTCCAGGGCGAAGCCGAGCAGCGCCGCCGGCTGGCCGCGCTCGCCGCGCCGCGCCGTGTCATCGTGGTCACCAAGGGCTGGGAGCCGCCGCTGCTCGAGTTCGTCGACTTCCTCGGTCTGCTGCGGGAGCTGGCGGGTGCGGCCTGCTCGCTCACCGTGGTGCCGCTGGCGCTGGATGGTGCGTCCGTGCGTGCCGGCGACCGGGCGGTGTGGGCGCAGGCGCTGGCCCGGGTTCACGACCCGCGGCTGTACGTGCTGGAGGCAACCGCGTGATTCCCACGTTTGCCGTCGTCGGGCACCCGAACAAGGGCAAGAGCAGCATCGTCGCGACGCTCGCCGAAGACGACCTGGTGGCCATCGGCACGACGCCGGGAACGACCCGGGAGGCGCGGCGCTACACCTTCAGGGTGGATGATGAGCCCCTCTACGTGCTGGTGGATACGCCGGGATTCCAGCGTGCCGGGGCCGTGCTCGAATGGCTCGAAGGGCGGGCCGATGGCGCCCACGAGCGCCCACGCGCGGTGGCCGATTTCGTTGCTGCCCATGCGCAGGATCCGCGCTTTCACGACGAGTGCGAGCTGCTGGGTCCGATCGTCGAAGGCGCCGGAATTCTCTACGTGGTCGATGGCGCGAAACCTTATGGGCCGGAATACGAGCTGGAAATGCGCGTTCTGCAGTGGACGGGGCGCCCGCGCATGGCATTGATCAACCTCATCGGTCAGGGCGACTACGTCGAGCAGTGGCGGCAGGGCCTGGACCAGTACTTCTCCATCGTTCGGGTGTTCGATGCGGTGCATGCGGATTTCGCCAAGCGCCTCGCGCTGCTGCGGGCCTTCGCCGAACTCGACGAGAGCTGGCGCGCCGGCATCGAACGTGCCGTGGGCGCGCTCACCGCCGAGCGGGAGCGACGCCGACAGCGGGCCGCGGCCGCGATCGCCCGCATGCTGATCGGCGCGCTGGGCCATGTGGAGCGCGCCCCGCTGGCGGAAGGGGCCGACCCGGCACCGCTCCAGGAGCGGCTCGGCGCACGCCTGCAGGACGCGCTGCGTACAGAAGAGGCGCGCATGCGCGAAGCCGTTCAGGCGCTCTATCACCACGAGGGCCTGCGGCCACAGGAGACGGGAGCCGGGTTGCTGGCGACGGATCTGTTCACCCGGGAGGGCTGGGATCTGTTCGGCCTCTCGCGCGCGCAGCTCGTCGTCTCCGGCGCGCTCTCGGGTGCGGTGGCGGGGGGCGGCATCGACGTGCTGCTGGGCGGCGCGTCACTGCTGCTGGGCGCGGGCCTCGGTGCGCTGGTGGGCGGCGCCGGTGCCTGGTGGGGCGGCGACGAGCTGGCGCGCGTCAAGGTGCTGGGTCAGCGCCTCGGTGGCCGGGTGCTGCAGGTAGGGCCGGTGAAGGCGGCCAATTTCCCCTGGGTGCTGCTGGGACGCGCGGTGGCCTACCACGGCCTGATCGCGGAACGCAATCACGCCCGCCGGGAGCAGATCTCGGTGGAGCTCAGCGTCGGCGAGAACCTGATGGACGGCCTGCCGGAAGGGCTGCGGCGCGCCCTTGCCGCCTTGTTCGGCAAGCTCCGCGGCGGTGGTCATGGCGGCGATCTGCACGCTGAGCTGGCCGGGCTCGTCGATCAGGTGCTACTGCAACAGGCCGGAGCCGTCACCCCTGCCTGAGCGCGCTTGCATGGCGTTGCCTCTTGCGGTTTGATCGAGCGTTTTGACGCACCGCCTCGGGGGAGGGCATACATGGGGGGCAAGTCCGTTCTGTCGCACGCCGGTTGCACCGGTCTGATGCTGGCGCTGCTGTGCCTCGCCCGTCCGGCGGCTGCCGATGCGTGCGCCGGGTTGCTCGATCTGACCCTGCCGGACGTGCATATCAGCGCCGCGCAGACGTTTTCGGATCCCGTGGCCCACTGCCGGGCCGACGGCGTCATCGCCGGAAGCATCCGCTTCTCCGTGTGGCTGCCGGATGACTGGAACGGCAAGTTCTTCATGGGCGGCGGCGGCGGCATGGTGGGCAGCGTGCAGAATCATGCGCTCGCGTCGCTGGCGCAGGGTTACGCCACCGCCGGTACCGACACGGGCCACCGCAGCGGCGGGTTCGAATCGGCCTGGGCTCTGGGCGACCAGGAGGCCGTGCTCAATTATGCGTACGTCGCCGTGCACCGGACTGCCGAGGTCGCCAAGGCGGTGATTGCCGGCTACTACTCGGACGCGCCGCGGCGCAGCTACTTTCTCGGCTGTTCCAACGGCGGCCGCCAGGGCATGCACAGCGTTCAGCGCTACCCCGATGACTTCGACGGCGTCGTCATCGGCGCGCCGGCCTTCGATTTCACGGACGTCGGCGCGGCCTTCGTGCAGATCACCGAGCGCATGTATCCCGACCCCGAAGACCTTTCGGCGCCGGTGATCTCTCCGGCCAAGCGCGAGCTCCTGGCCGGCGCGGTGCTCGATGCCTGCGACGCCGACGACGGTCTCGCGGACGGGATCATCAGCGACCCGCCGGCCTGCGACTTCGATCCCCAGCGCCTTGCCTGCGACAGCGCTGACACGGAAAGCTGCCTCACCGGCCCTGAACTTGCGGCGGTACAGGCCGTGTACGGGGGCCCGCAGCGCGGCGCCGGGCCGTTCTACGTCGGTTATCCCGTCGGCGCGGAAAATGTGGACGGCGGCTGGGGCGCCTGGCTTGCCGGCAGTCGCGACCTGTTGGGGCCCGGCGTGCCGAGCATGGCGTACGCGTTCGGCATGGGCCTGATGCGCCACTTTGTGTATCAGGACCCGAGCTGGACCTATCAGGGCTACGACTGGAACCGCTTCGAACACGACGCCCTGCCCACGGCGTCGGTGCTGAATGCCGTGAGCACCGACATCCGCAGGTTCCGCGGGCACGGCGGCAAGGTGCTCATGTATCACGGCTGGGCGGACATGGCGCTGTCGGCCAATGCGACGGTGGCCTACGTCGAGTCGCTGTACGCGGGTGACCCGTCGGCCCGCGACGATGTCCGCCTGTTCATGATGCCGGGCATGCTGCACTGCCGTGGCGGCGCGGGCCCGGATCAGGTGGATTTCATCGGTGCCATCGATGCGTGGGTGGAAAGGGACGAGGCGCCCGAGCGTCTGCTGGCGGCCTTTGCGGACGGCAGCGGCGCGCGGCCTCTGTGTCCACATCCGCAGCGGGCCGTCTACCGCGGCGGGCCCGACCGCGATCCGGCGAGCTTCGAATGCCGGTGACTGGGCGCTGTCAGTGGTGGACTGTCCGATGAGACCCTGCGCGAGGAGGAGCATGAAGGGGGTTCTGATTGCCGCGAGTATCTGCCTGAGCTGCGCCGCCGCGGCCGCTCAGGGTGCACAGGCGCCGGTGGCGGATGGCACCGGTACCGAGGTGGCCGGCCCGAACGGAGAGGCGATCCGCCTGACCCGGATCGACCCGGACCGGGATCCCATCCGCATCGATGGCAGCCTGGACGAGCCGATCTGGCAGCGCCTGCCTGCCTACGGGCGGTTTCTGGTGATCGAGCCGGACACGCTCGCCGAGCCGAGCCACGAGACGGAGCTCATGCTCGCCTACGACGATCGCGGGCTGTACGTGGGTGCGCGGATGAAGCAGCCGGCGGATACGCTGATTGCGCGTCTGTCCGGCCGTGACAGCCGCGAGGTGGTGCGCGACGGTCTGAGCGTGACCCTCGACACCAGCGGCGAGGGCCGCTACGGCTACTGGTTCGGGGTCAATCTGGGCGATTCGCTGATGGACGGCACGGTGCTGCCGGAGCGCAAATTCTCCAGCGACTGGGATGGTCCGTGGCGGGGGCGCAGCCAGGAAACCGCGGACGGCTGGACGGCGGAGCTGTTCATTCCCTGGAGCGTGGTATCCATGCCTGCGTCGGGCAAAGTGCGCAGGATGGGCCTGTACGCCTCGCGCAAGGTGGCATACCTGGACGAACGCTGGGGCTGGCCGGCGCTTCCGGACACGCAGGCGAAATTCATGTCCGAGCTGCAGCCCGTCGAGATGGAGCAGGTCGCACCGCGCCAGCAGTACAACATCTACCCGTTTCTCGCCGTCTCCGACGATCGCATCGACGACCGGGTGCTGTATCGCGCCGGCGCCGACTTCTTCTGGCGACCGTCGACGAATTTCCAGATGACCGCCACGGTCAATCCGGATTTCGGCAACGTCGAGTCAGACGACGTGGTGGTGAACCTGAGCGCCACGGAAACGTTCTTCCCGGAAAAACGCCTGTTCTTCCTGGAGGGACAGGAAATCTTCTTCGCCCATCCGCGGGCCGATACGCGCGGCCGCGGTGTCGGCATGTCGGGCCTGCCCTACACCATGATCAATACGCGGCGCATCGGCGGCAAACCGCACGAACCGTCGTTCGGCCCCGGGGTGGTGGTTCCGGATCGCGAGCTGGTGACCCCCACCGACCTGATCGGCGCGGTCAAGACCACGGGGCAGTTCGGGCGCTTCCGCTACGGCGTGCTCGGTGCCTTCGAGGAAGATGCGAAGTTCGACGTCATCGACAACGGCCAGCCCCGCAACCTCTATCAGGACGGCAACGACTACGGCGTGGCGCGGCTGCTCTACGAGGACAGCGAGGGCGGGGCGTACCGGGCACTGGGCATTCTGTCCACCGCGGTGGTCAACAAGGATACCCGCGACGCCTTCGTGCACGGCCTCGACTGGCACTACCTGGTGCCCAGCGGCAGCGTGAAGATGGATGGCCAGGTGATGACCTCGGACATCAGCGACATCGGCCGCGGTTACGGTGGCATTCTGGATTTCGAGCTCACCTACCATCAGGGGCTCGTGCAGCGCATCGGCTTCGAGTACTTCGACGAAGACTTCGACATGAACGACCTCGGCTTCCTCGAGCGCAACGACCACTACCAGGTGCGCTCGTCGCTGATCTGGACCAGGTCGCGTCTGGGCTGGGCGCGCTCCAACGAGTTCGATGTGCGCGGCTGGTACCGGGAAAACCTGTCCGAAGACCTGATGCTGCGCAGCGGGCTGATGGTGGCCGACCGGCTGAGCCTCAACGACCTGTCTCAGATCACCGCGCGCGCCATGTGGAATCCGAAGGTTTACGACGATCTCAACAGCTTCGGCAACGGCACCTACCGCGTCGACCGGGTCATCGACTTCAGCGTCGACTGGGATTCGGACCCGTCGAAAGCCTGGAGCTTCGGCGTCGGTGCCGGCTACAAGGAGGAGTTTCTGCGCGGCCCCGTGTACACCGCCAAGGGCAGCGTCACCTGGCGGCCGAGCGATCGCTTCGCGACGATCCTGGGCGTCACCTACATGGATCGTGACGGCTGGCTGCTGCATCAGCAGGACGAACTGATGGCCACCTTCAAGGCCAAGCAGTGGATGCCGAAGCTGTCGGTGGATTACTTCATCAGCGCGCGCCAGCAGGTGCGCCTGTCGCTGCAGTGGGTGGGCATCCGCGCCAACGAGGATGAGTTCTACCGGATTCCAGACCGGCCCGGAGACCTCATGGAGATCGCCAAGCCGGTGGGGGTCGGCTTCCGCCCCGACTACAGCTTCTCGGTCTCGCAATACAGCGTGCAGGCACGTTACCGCTGGGAGATCGCGCCGCTCTCGGACATCTTCGTCGTCTACACGCGCCAGGCGGATCTGGCTGCCGCGCTCGGCGATGACGACTATGGCGACATCTGGCACAACGCCTGGAACGATCCGCTGTCCGACGTGCTGGTGTTCAAGATCCGCTACCGCCTGGGTTCCTGAGTGCGGCGGCACCCGATCCGGCGTCTGCCGCAGGCCGCTTCATGCGCCGTTGCGCAGCAGGTTCAGGAACTCGCGCCGGGTCTTCGGCCCGTAGGTGGCAAAGCTCGGATTCGGCTGCTCGGCGTAGCTCGCGCGTGAGCGGCTGATGGGGTCGCTGCCGGCGCGCAGCTGCACCTCCTCTGCGGAGATCTGATAGGGCACGCACGCGTTCAGACCGAACACCCCGGCTTTCAGCGCCGGCGTCAGCTCGGGATAGCCGTGGGCTTCGCGCAACGGCTCGGCGATCTGGAAGGTTCGGAACGCCTGAATCTGATCCTGCGGAGATCCGTACCAGATGGAATCGGTGCCCCACAGGACGTTGTTCTCGCCCACGTGGGTCAGCAGCTTGCCGAGCACGTGCGCCGCGTCGTCCGGTTCGCGCATCAGAAACCGCCACGTGCTGCCGAGCTCGGCGTAGACGTTGCTGCCGGGCCCGACGCCGTTGTCCACCAGTGACTGGATCAGCGTGTCGACCCCGTCCCGTCCCTCGCCGGGCGCGAAGGCGCGCTCGCGCTGCCCGGCCACGTAGCCGGAGTGATAGACGATGAAGGACACGTCGGGGTACTGCTTCGCCACCACGCCGATGTCGCGGCACTGGCTGTGCTCGTAGGACTTGTCCGACAAGGGCAGGCCCTTGTGCACGCAGATGACCTTGACGCCCAGGCGCCGGGCCTGCTCGATGAACGCCAGGCCCACGTCGTCGGAAAGGTAGTAGCCGGTTCCGCCGGGGCCGAACTGGGTGTAGGTCTTCCAGGCGCAGATACCCCAGTCCTTGACGAGCGATTCCATGCGTTCCATGTCGCCGGGCTGATTCGGATTGACCCGGCCGTGCAGCAGCAGGCGCTGTGTGCCGTCCAGCTCATCGACGATCCGGCGCGTCGCGTCCGCGGCTTCGATGGTCACGGGTTCGGCGTCCGCAGCCGACGGCACGAACGACAGCACCATCATGTCGGTATCGGAGTCCAGGAACACGTCCTTGACGAACTCGTCCGGGCCAAGGCAGTCGAGATACGACATGGGATCGCCGCGGTAGTTGCGCTCGCAATCGGCCTTTGGCATGCCGGCGAACGGGCGCGCGAACTCGGGGATCTGGTCGAGCCAGTCGCCGGTGGGGTCCACGTAATGTCCCTGCACGTCGAAGATGAACTCCTCGCCCTGCACCGTGGCCTCCGCAAGCTGCAGATCCAGCGCGGCTTCATCCGGCACCGCGAAGAAACCGCCGAGCTTGCCGGCGGCGGCGTTTGCCTGGTTCACCGCCAGCAGGGTCGCCGCTGCGCCGCAGCTCGATACCAGGAAGCTGCGGCGGTTCTGTCCGAGACGGCGGGCGTTGCCGGTAGCCAGGTCCATGGCGAGACGGTTGCCGAGCCGATTGGTGGCAGTCAGCGGAATCGGCACGAACTCGCCGTTCGAGGTGCTGTCGATCTTGATCGGCAAACGCTCGCCGTCCGGATCGTGGTCATCGGTAGCGCGCATGCTCTTCTCCCCCGATTGTCGTGGACGAAGTTTACCGTGTGAGGTCGGCCAGCGCGCCGTCGATGTCGGGAAACTGGAACCGGAAGCCGGCCCTCAGAAGTGCCTTGGGCTCGACGCGCTGACCGTCGCACAGGAGCGTTGCCTGCTCACCCAGTGCTGCCTGCAGCACCAGGCGCGGCAGCGGCAGCAATGCGGGTCGTCGCAGCGCGTGTGCGGCGACCCCGGCGAACGTGGCGTTGCTCACGGCTTCCGGTGCCACGACGTTGAACGCGCCCGGCAGCGCGTGCTCGATGACGAAGGCGATGGCGCGCACCGCATCGTGCACGTGCACCCAGGGCAGCCACTGCCGGCCGCTGCCGATGCGCCCGCCGACGTACAGACGGAACGGCAGCAGCATCTGCGGCAGGGCGCCGCCGTCGCGGCCCAGCACCACGCCGAAGCGCATTCGCGCGCAGGGCGCCCGCGCGTCGGCGGCGGCCGCTTCCCAGGCGACGGCCAGCCGGGCGAGAAAATCGCTGCCGGGGGGCGCCTGTTCGTCCAGGCTCGGATCGTCAGGCTGCCCCGGCGTCGCGCCGAAGTAGCCGACGCCGGATGCCTGCACCAGCAGAGCCGGCGGCGCGTCGAGCCGCTCCATTGCCGTCACCAGCGTTCGTGTCGGCAGCGTACGGCTCGCCTCGAGATGACGTTTGCGCGCGTTCGTCCAGCGCGGTCCGGCGATGGGCGCGCCGCACAGGTTCACCACCGCCCGGGCGCCATTGAGTTCGCTGCACCACGGCCCCTGGCTGTCGGGCGTCCAGGGGACCAGGCGGCCGCGCTGCATCGGCCGGGGCGTAGAGCTGCGGGTCAGGATCACCACTTCATGGTCGAGCGCCGTCAGGTGCCGGGTCAGGTGCCGGCCGATGAAGCCGCGCCCGCCCGCAATGACGATGCGCCCGGCGGCGCCTGGCTCGCGATTGTCGTTCATGTGGCGGCCTCAGGCGGCACGGGTGTGGGTGTCGATGAACTCATCGGCCAGAGAGAAGATCTCGGGGCGCTTGCGCGCAACGCGCGCCAGGTTCGCCACCATCGGCGCCAGTCGGTGATTGGCGCGCAGGGTCCGTTCGTGGTGGGCGACGAAGCGCCAGAGCAAGCCGTCCATGACGTCGCACCAGGCGCCGCGTTTGAAATCGCCCATCTTCAGCACGTAGTTCGACCCGCAGATGTACGGCTTGCTGGTGAATATACCGCCTTCGCTGGTCAGGCCCATACCGAACACGTTCGGGACCATCACCCAGTCGTAGGCGTCGACGAACATCTCCATGAACCAGCGGTAGACCTCCTGTGGCTGAATGCCAGAGAGGTTCATGAGATTCGCCGCGACCATCAGGCGCTCGATGTGATGTGCCCAGCCGAGCTTCAGCGCCTTACCGATCACGTGATCCATGGGTGCGAGTCCGGTGCTGCCGGCGTACCAGCTGTCGGTGAGCTTGCGGTCGGCGTTCCAGATGTTGCGGCTCTGCATGGGCTGGTAGTAGTGGTGATACACGCCGCGCACGAATTCTCGCCAGCCGATGATCTGGCGCACGAAGCCTTCGACGCTGTTTACGGGCACGGCGTTCCCGGCCGCGTAGTCCAGCGTGCGGTCGAGCACCTGGCGCGGCGTCAGCAGGCCGATGTTCAGGAGCGGCGCGAGCGCGCTGTGGTAAACGAATGCCGAGCGATCCGTCAACGCGTCCTCATAGGTGCCGAAGTTCCAGAACCGCGTTGCCAGAAAGCTATCGAGCCAGCGTTCGGCGTCGGCGTGATTGGTGGGCACCCAGAAATGCCGCAGCCCGCCGGGATGCGTGGCGAACTGATCCGCCACCAGCGCCTTTACCTCGTGCACCACGGCCGGGTGCTTCAGCACTGGCGGCTCGTCCGGGTGCATGTGTCGCGGCAGCCGTTCCCGGTTGAGCTGATCGAAGCTCCAGCGCCCGCCCACCGGCTCGCCGCCGGCACTCACCAGGACCTGCAGGCGGCGCCGCTGCGCCTTGTAGAAGGGCAGCAGTTTCGGCGTGCGCTCCGCGGCCAGGTGCTCGGCGAAGTCGTCGTGACTGGTCAGGAACATGGGGCTCGGCAGCACCCTGTGCACCAGCGCTTCGCGGGCCGCGAACTGCCCGAGAGCGCGGCTCAGATCCGGGCTTTCAACCTCGAAGTGCAGCAGCCGGGCAGCCTGCCGCTCGTGGGCGGCCTGGCGCACGGCGGCGCGCCAGCCGGTAGCCTCGTCGAGCGAATGGTACCTGACGTCGTATCCGCGCGTTTCCAGCAATGCCGCGTACTGGCGCATGGCCGCCAGCACCAGCACGAGCTTCTGCTTGTGATAGGCGTAGCGCCGGCACAGCTGCGGATCTTCCACCAGCACGATGCGGCAGCGCGCGCGATCGGGCACGGCGCTGCGCAGCAGGTCCGGGTGGAACAGCTGGTTGCCGAAGATCACAAGTACGTCGTTCATGTCGTTCTCCTGTATGGCCGCGCGCTTCAGGCGTGCGCGGAACTCCGCTACCAGGGCAGGCGCGTGCCGTCCCAGTTGAGCAGCGCGCCGTTGTCGTCGCTCGAGACGCCGTCGAGCATCGCCACCAGGCGCGCGGCGCTGTCCCGGGCAGAGCGGGGCGCATCGGGTTGCGCGGAGGTGTCGGGCGAGGAGCGTGGCCCCGTGCCGGTTCGCCGCGCGACGAATGGGGCCGACAGTGCTGTCGCGGTGGTGCCGGGATGGATGGCAACCAGCGTTGGTCCGTGGCGCAGACGCTGCAGCTCGATCGCTGCGGTTCTGATGCCCATGTTCAATGCAGCCTTGCTCATGCGGTAGCTGTACCAGCCGCCGAGCCGGTTGTCGGCGATCGAGCCGACCCGGGCAGACAGTGCCGCAGCCACGGCGCCTTCGGCATGGCGCAGCAGCGGCAGAAAAGCGTCGAGCACCGCCAGCGGCGCAAAGGCGTTCACACTCATGCAGTGGGCGAACGCGGACTGATCCAGCTGCTTCAGGGCCTTCTCTGGATTTATGCCCGGCGAGTCAGGACCGGGCTCGGCGTGCAATAGCCCGATGCAGATGATGAGGCGATGCACCGCGGGTGTGCGTGCGGCCACGCGGTCGCGGGCGGCCAGCAGCGCGGCACGGTCGAGGGGGTCGACGGCAATGGTCGCGTCTGCAGATCGCGGCACCGCGTCGGGTCGGCGCGACAGGGCGATCACCTGCGAGAAGTCCGGCCGCGCCGCCAGGACGTCGACGAGCGCGGCGCCGATGCCGCCGGCGGCACCGACCACGACGGCAACCCGGGTAGCTGGCTGGGTCGGATTCATGCCCGCATTTGTACACCATCTGTAGTGGACAAACAATGGACATCGGGTTAGAGTGCCCATCGCCGGTTCATGCAGTACCGGCGTTCCTCCGGTCGGCGGGGCGATTCCCTCCCCTCTCTCCCTCCCTTCGCTCCGCCGACCGTCTTTCGCCCGCCGCACCGGGCTGCCCCCCGGCGCCGGGAGGTCTCCATCAGGCGGGCAGGTTCTCCTCGGCGGCAACGATTCCCAGCGCATCCTCCACCAGCGCCCGCGCCTGAGCGATCAGACCGTAGACTTCGCGATGCATCGCAGCATCCACGGCGGATTCGGTTTCGCAGCCCAGGGAGTAGTCTTCGAACGCGTTGAGGTCGCGCACCAGGCTCACCAGGTGGCGCGGGCACTCGCAGCGCACCCGGTCGGCGCGGCTGCCGAGCGCCGCCAGCTGAGCGGGCGAGTACTGGCGTACCCGCGGATCGGCTGCCACCGCGGCAGGCGGCTCCGGCGCAGCGCCTGGCTCGAGATCGGCCGCCTGCAGCGGCGCCTTCACCGTGCGCGCCCCGGTTGCCTCGATCTGCCGGAGCAGCGCGGTCGCGGCAAAACGATAGACGATGAGCAGCCGGCAGCCGGGCGCCATCTGCCGCAGTCTGAGCGCGTCCTCGATGTTGCTGCGCAGCAGCGTGGGGCAGTCGAGCACCATCAGATCGAAGGCCTGCCCGGCCAGCAGCCGGCCCGCATCCGCGCTGTCTGCTGCCACGCCGACCGTTTCCGTGCCGGAAGCGCGAAGCAGATCCACCAGTTCCGTCGCTGCGGCGCTGATCACCAGGGCGCTGCGCGCCGCCGGCGCGCTGACCCCTGCGGGCGCAGCCTGTGCACCCAGTCGGGCTTTGAGGGCCGGCAGCGCCAGCGTGGCGACGCTGCTGATGGCCTGACCCCCATCGACCAGGCGGCGGATCAGCGTGAGGCGCTCGATGTCCTGCTGGCTGTAGTGGCGCTTGTTGTTGGCATCGCGCGCCGGGGTAACCGCGCCGTAGCGGCGTTCCCAGACACGGATCTTTTCGCGCGACACGCCGGTAAGGCGTGCGACTGCGCCGATGTTGTAGTGCGCGGGGGCGCGCTTCTCTGGTGCTGATCGGGGCATGCGTCGCAACGTCAGTTGAGGATTGTGTAGTATACAAAAGCTGAACAGCGCAGGCCCAGATGGATTGGCCGGGTCCGCTCGGCCGTCGCCGCAGGCTGCGTGCCCGGGGGGCTTTGGGTAGCATGCGCGGCTTTCAACGACGAAACCGACCAGTGACCGCAATTGCAACCTCCGCCAGGCTGACCGAGACCATCGGTCTGCTCGACATCGAGCGCATCGAGCGCAACCTGTTCCGGGCCTATCATCCGGCGGGCCGCACGGGACGGCTGTATGGCGGCCAGATCATGGCGCAGGCGACTATGGCTGCCGCCCGCACCGTCGAGACGGACCGTCATCTGCACTCGCTGCACGGTTACTTCCTGCGTCCGGGTGATCCTGCGGTGCCGGCCCTGATCGACGTGGAGCGTCTGCGTGACGGCCGCTCGTTCTCCACCCGGCGCGTCGTCGTGATTCAGCATGGCCAGGCCATCTTCAACATGGACCTGTCGTTTCAGGTGCGCGAGCCCGGCCTCGAGCATCAGGCGCCGATGCCGCCGTTCACGCCGCCGCCGCTGGCAAAGGTGCCTGCCGAGCTCAAGCAGGGCGTGTTCCTGGAATGGCGTGAGGAGCACAAGGCGCTGCTGCAGGAGCGCCCACATCCTCCCAGGCAGCACATCTGGTTCCGCAGCAACGGCGTGCTGCCGGATGACGCCGTGCTGCACACCTGTCTGCTGGTCTACGAGTCGGACAACGCTCTGCTCTCAACCGGACGCCTGCCCCACCGCGGCTCGTTCGTGCGCGAGCGTCTGCAGATGGCGAGCCTCGACCATGCCATGTGGATCCACCACGACGCCCTGAGCGCGTGGCGCGCGGACGAATGGCTGCTCTATGCGCTCGACAGCCCTTCGACTTCGGCGGCCCGCGGCTACAACCGCGGGCAGATCTTCACCGCCGCGGGCAAGCTCATCGCCAGCACCATGCAGGAAGGGCTGATGCGTCAGCGCTGAGGGACACGCGCGGGCGTGCCCGGGGTTCAGCCGCCGCGTTTCGGGCGGCGCCGGGGGCGCGCGTAGTCGCCCGATTCCGCGCGCGTGTGCTGGCTGCGCACTCGGCGGTAGCTGCCTTTGCGGCGGCTGCCCTCCGGCGCCTTGCCGGTGCCCGCGGGCTGGAAGCTCGGCACCAGATGCCGTTTGCCGTTGCCGATCAGGTCGGCCCGGCCCATGCGCCGCAACGCGTCCCGCAGGATCGGCCAGTGGTCCGGATCGTGATAGCGCAGGAACGCCTTGTGCAGGCGCCGCACCTTGAG
>JAWKZP010000013.1:0-163629 GCA_041395905.1 Pseudomonadales bacterium | reverse complement strand
ACGCGCGCGGGCGCCGGATCTACGACGCGGACAGCCACCTCATGGAGACCCTCACCTGGCTGACGGACCACGCCGCGCCGGGACAGGAGGCGCTGATCAAGCCGCTGGCAACCGAGAAGGGCGGCGCCGGCGTGCGCAAAGCCATCGCGGCTGCCGATGCGCGCCGCGCCGACGCAGAGGCCACACGCAAGCTGCTGGAGCAGCCGCTGATTTCGGGGCCGAAAGGCTGGGCCGCCTACGGCGCCTCCTGCCCGGTCGAACGCAGCCGCGCGCTGGACCTGCTGGGCTTCGAGCGCCAGCTGGTGTTCCCCACCTTCGCGCTCGGCCAGTTCGCCGCATCCCGGGATCTCGACGTGCTCTACGGCGGCACCGACATGCTCAACCGCGCAATGGGCGATTTCTGCGCGGCAGACGCGCGCCTGATGCCCGTGGGGTTCGCCCCGCTGCTGGACCCGAAGCTCGCGCTGGAAGCGGTGCGGGCAGGCATCGCCCGCGGCATCAGCGCCTTCTGGCTGCAATCCGACCCAGCCGGTGAGCGCTCGCCCTCGCACCTCGACTACGACCCGATCTGGGATCTGCTCGAGCGCGAGCGCATTCCGCTGGTGCTCCACATCGGCGGCGGGCGCGGGCTGGACAAGCGCTATCACAACAACGGTCATCCCAAAGTCACCGATTGGCTCGGCGGCGGTGAGAATCTGCGCGGCAAGGACTATCACGCCATCTCCCACTCGCCCCAGAACTTTCTCACGGCACTGATCTACGACCAGGTGTTCCAGCGCTTTCCCGAGCTCATGTGCGGTGTCATCGAGATTGGCGCTACCTGGGTACCCGGGTTCCTGCGGATCCTCGACCAGGGCCATCGGGCGTTTCGCAAGGCGGAACCGCTGCTGCAGAGCCTGGAGCTGATGCCGTCGGAATTCTTTCGGCGCCAGGTCAGGGTCAGCCTGTTTCCCTACGAAGACGTCGGCTGGCTGATCGAGCAGGCGGGGCCGGACGTGTTCATGTTCGCCTCGGACTATCCGCACCCGGAAGGCGGGCGCGATCCCATCGGCCGATTCGACGCCAGTCTGGATCTCGCCGCGACGCCGGCGGCGGCGCGCGAAGCGTTCTATCACGAAAATTACGCGAGCCTGTTTCACCTGAGCGCCTGATACCCCTAGAATCCAGCGCTCGGCGAAGGACTCACTGCGTGACTGACACCAGCCGCTGGCTCGATCTGCTTACCGACGCGCTGGACATCGACGCACCCAGCGGCCCGGTGCTGAGCTACGCAGCGCCCGTGGACGGTTCCGCGACCGACTACTTCCGCGGCCCCCGCTACCCCTACCCGGAACGCATCAGCCTGCGTGCGTACGTCGAGCAGAAGCACACGCTGCAGGTGGAGCTGGTGAAGCTGCAGAACTGGATCAAGGACCGCGGGTTGAAGATGCTGCTGCTGTTCGAAGGCCGCGATACCGCCGGCAAAGGCAGCACCATCCGCACGTTCATGGAGCATCTCAACCCGCGCGGCGCGCGCCTGGTGGCCCTGACCAAGCCGACGGACACCGAGCGCAGCCAGTGGTACTTCCAACGCTACGTCAGCCACCTGCCTTCGGCCGGCGAGATCGCCTTCTTCGACCGCTCCTGGTACAACCGGGCGGGGGTCGAGCGCGTCATGGGATTCTGCACCGAGGCCGAGTACTGGGAATTCGTCCGCCAGGCGCCGACCTTCGAACAGATGCTGGTGGATACCGGCATCCTGCTGTTCAAGTTCTACCTGTCCATCAGCAAGGAAGAGCAGGCGCTGCGCCTGGCAGAGCGTGCCACCAACCCGCTCAAGCAGTGGAAGCTCTCGCCCGTGGACGTCGAGGCGCAGGGCCGCTGGGATGCGTACACCGACGCCAAGGAGGAGACCTTCCGTCTCACCGATTCCAGCCGGGCGCCCTGGACCATCATCAAAGCCGACGACAAGCTGCGCGGGCGCCTCGAGGCCATGCGCTTCGTGCTGTCCGGGATCGACTACACCGGCAAGTCGGCCGAGGCGGTGGGGACGGTCGACGAGTTGCTGGTCGCGAACGCGGGCCGGATCTATCCGCCGCGCTGAATCAGGCGCCGAGACAACGCCAGACCTTCTCCGGTGTCAGCGGCATCTGCAGTGCCAGACGCGCCTCGGCCGACACGCCTGCGGCCGCCAGCGCGTTCAGCACCGCGTTCACCACAGCCGGCGTGGAACCGCAGGCGCCGCCCTCGCCGATGCCCTTTACCCCCAGCTCGTTGGTGGGTTCCGGCACGATGTTGAAGCGCACGTCCAGGTCGGGCATGTTCGCGGCCCGCGGCATGGCATAGTCCATGAACGAGCCCGTGAGCAGCTGCCCGGATTCGTCATAGATCACCTGCTCGAGCAGCGCCTGGCCGATGCCTTGAACGGCGCCGCCATGCACCTGCCCGGTGGCGAGGAGCGGATTGATCAGCCGGCCGCAGTCGTCCACGGCCGTATAGCGGCTGACCTCGATCACGCCGGTCTCGGGATCGATGGCGACCTCGGCCACGTGGCAGCCGTTGGGGAAGGTGAAGCCGCCGCCCCGGTCGTAGCGCACCGTTTCGGCGAGCGGCGCGCCGCCGAACTGCGTCTGCTGCGCCGCGCGCGCGACCTCGGCCAGAGACACCTCGCGGCTGCCGTCCGCGACCCGATAGGCGCCCGCCTCGAAGCGGACGGCAGCGCGCTCGGCCTGCAGCAGCTCGGCCGCGATTGCCGTACCGCGGTCGACGACGGCCTGACCGGCACGCAGCACCGCGATGCCGCCCATCTGCGACGACCGCGACCCGCCGGTGCCGCCGCCGAACTTCACGAACTCGGTATCCCCCTGAACGATGCGGATACGTTCGAAATCCAGGCCCAGCCGCTCGCCGAGGATCTGCGCGTACGCGGTTTCGTGCCCCTGGCCGTGGCTGTAGGTTCCGACGATCACCTCCGCACTGCCGTCGTCGTGCACCGTCACGCGAGCTTCTTCCTCCGGCCCGCCCCCCGACGACTCCACGTAGTAGCCGAGGCCGATGCCCAGCAACCTGCCAGCCGCCCGCGCGCGTTCGCGGCGACTCTCGAAGCCAGACCAATCGGCATGCTCGAGCGCCAGCGCCAGGGTGCCGCCGAAGTCGCCGCTGTGCATGGCCACGCCGGAGTGATTGGTGTAGGGCAGCTCCTCGGGTGTCACGAAATTGCGGCGTCTGATCTCGTCGGGCGCGAGGCCCAGGCGCTCGGCGGCCGCATCGAGCAGGCGTTCCATGACGTAGCAGGCCTCGGGACGCCCGGCACCGCGGTAGGCGCTGACCGGCATCACGTTGGTGAACAGGCAGCGCACGGAGTGATGCAGCACGGGGATTCGATACACGGTGCCGACGATGCGGCCGCCGGCCATGGTAGGCACCAGCGGCCCCACCGCGGAGCAGTAGGCGCCGAGATTGGCCAGCGTGTCCACCGCCAGCGCCAGGATGCGGCCCTGGTCGTCCAGGCCCAGCTCGCAGAGGGTCACGTTGTCGCGGCCGTGGCCGTCGGACAGGAACATCTCGCTGCGGTCACCGCGCCACTTCACCGGACGGCCCAGGGCGCGTGCCGCAAACAGGCACACGCACGCTTCCGGATACACCTCGCCGCGAATGCCGAAGCCGCCGCCGGTGTCACCACTGATCACACGGATCTGCTCAGGCGGGATACCGAAAATGGAGCGGGCCAGAATCGACTGCTGACCGAAGGCGCCCTGGCTGGGGTTGTACAGCGTGAAGCGGCCCTGCTCGTAGCTGGCCACGCAGGCGCGCGGCTCCAGCGGGCTCGGCGCGACCCGGTTGTTGACCAGGTGAAGGCGCACCCTGTGCGGTGCCGCCGCGAGGGCGCGCGCCGCGCGCTCGGCGTCGCCGTTCTCGTAGCGTACACAGAGATTGCCGCGCCGCTCCGGGTGCAGCACGAACGCGTCGGGCCCGGCAGCATCTCCGAGCGCCACCACGGCGGGCAGCTCGTCGATGTCGAGCTCGATCAGATCCAGCGCTGCCAGCGCCTGGGCACGGGTGTCCGCCACCACGGCAGCAAGCGGCTCGCCAACGAAGCGCACCCGACCGCGGGCCAGCACCGGGCGTGGCGGTATGTAGGCCGGCTCGCCGTCGGAGCCTGCAATCCGGGCCCGGCAGGGCAGAAGCCCGAGCTCGTGCAGGTCTTCGCCGGTGTACACCGCCTGCACCCCCGGCGCCGCCTGCGCGCCCGTCACGTCGAGACGTGCCACCGTACCGTGGGGATATGGCGATCGCAGAAATGCGGCGTGCAGCTGACCGGGCAGCGAGACGTCGTCGGTGAACCGCCCCGACCCGGTAACGAGCCGCGGATCCTCCGTGCGCGGTACGCTCTGCCCGACCCCGAACCGCACGGTTCCGGGGTCAGCCGACCACGACTGCGTTGCGCAGCACGCCGATGGGGGTCACTTCCACCTCGACGACATCACCCTCGTCCATGAACACCGGGGGCGTGCGCGCCGCGCCCACACCGGCAGGCGTGCCGGTGACGAGCACGTCACCCGGCATGAGCTCGGTGAAGGTGGAGCAGTAGCTGATGATGTCGGCGAAATCGAACACCATCTGATCGGCCGTAGCGCTCTGCATCACCTCGCCGTTGAGCCGGGTCTCCAGCTTCATGCGGTAGGGGTCGCCGACCTCGTCAGGTGTCATCATCCAGGGCCCGAAGGGGCCCGTGCCGATGAAGTTCTTGCCCGGGGTGAACTGTGACGTCTGGCGCTGATACTCACGCACGCTGCCGTCGTTGTAGATGCTGTAACCGGCGATGTAGTCCATGGCCTGCGTGCGATCGATACGACGGCCCGGCTTGCCGATCACCACCGCGATCTCGCCCTCGAAGTCCAGGGTCTCGGACTCGCGCGGCCGCACCATGGGTTGATCGTGACCGACCTGAGCGTTGGCGAAGCGCACGAAGATGGTGGGGAACGGCTCGCCGCCCCGACCGGTCTCCGCCTGGTGCGCCCGGTAGTTCAGACCAACGCAGAGGATCTTGTCCGGGTTACCGATGGGGGGCAGATACCTGACGTGACGCAGCGGCAGATCGGCCTTGTCGCCGCAGCGCTCGGCCAGCCGGCCGAGCACATCGGCAGCGATGGCGGACTTCAGATCTGCGAACTCGCAGCGTGAACCCACGTCTACCACGCCCGCGCCGTCGCTCGTGACGTAGCCGAACGTGGACTGACCGTTGCCCTTCAAGAATGTCAGCCAGCGCATGGGCAGATCTCAGTGATCGAACAGGATGACGTTGCGCGCGATTTCGCCGGTCTCGAGCTGCGCCATGGCGTCGTTGACGTCTTCCAGGCGGATGCGGCTGGAAACCAGATCGTCCAGGTGCAGCTTGCCCTGCAGGTACAGCTCCACGAATCGGGGCATGTCGACCCGGAAACGGTTCGAACCCATGAACGAACCCTGGATTTTCTTCTCGAACAGAAAATCGGGACCGTGCAGCGAAACCATGTGCCCTGGCGGAATCATGCCGATGACGGTAGCGGTGCCGCCGTTGCGCAGCATGCCGAACGCCTGCTCCGCGGTGACCTTGAGACCTATCGCCTCGAACGAGTAGTGCACGCCGCCGCCGGTGAGTTCCTTGACCGCCTGGATGGCATCGGTCTCCTTGGCGTTGACCACGTCGGTGGCGCCGAACTTGCGCGCCAGCTCGAGCTTCGAGGGGACCATGTCCACGGCGATCACCCGGCTCGCCCCGGCAATGGCCGCGCCGTTGATGCAGGACAGCCCGACCCCGCCACAACCGATCACCGCCACTGTGGAGCCCGGCTCCACCTTGGCCGTGTGAATCACCGCGCCAACCCCGGTGGTGACACCGCAGCCGATCAGCGCCGCCCGGTCGAGGGGCATGTCTTCACGGATCTTCGCTACGGCGTGCTCGTGCACCAGCATGTACTCGGCGAACGATCCCAGGTTGGCGAACTGCTGCACCGGGCTGCCAGCCTGGCTGATGCGCGGTTCCTGGCCAGGGGCGCGACGCGTCTCGGGCTCCTGGCACAGGGACATGTGGCCGGTGAGGCAGTGCTCGCAGTGACCGCAGAATACCGACAGGCAGGTGATGACGTGATCGCCCGGCTTGACGTAATGCACGTCGGAGCCCACCTGCTCGACGATGCCGGCGCTCTCGTGGCCGAGCACCATGGGTCGCTGCCCCGGATAGGTCCCGTTGAAGAAATGCAGATCGGAATGGCACACGCCGGCTGCGGCCGTGCGGATCAGCACCTCCCGCGGCCCGGGTTTGGAGAGCTGGATGTCCTCGATCTCCATGGGCGTGTTGATTTCGCGAAATACGGCCGCCTTCATGCTGCTCCCCCCAGGTTGATAACGGTGCTCGTGCGAGTCGATCAGTTTGCCCCAGCGCGCCGGAGCTCTGCAAGGCGGCTCCTGCAGCTGCGCCCGCTAGAGCTGGCCGAGCCGCCCGGAAATCAGCGCTTCGGCGGCATCGATGGCGGCGCCGAGGCTGCGCGGATCCGCCAGCCCGCGGCCGGCGATGTCGAACGCGGTGCCGTGGTCCACGGACGTCCGCACGAACGGGATGCCGAGCGTCGCCGTGGTGCTGGCATGGAAATCGCGAACCTTGATGGCGATGTGGCCCTGGTCGTGATACAGCGCCAGCACCACATCGAACTCGCCGTCGATGGCGCGGTTGAACACCGAGTCCGCCGGCAGCGGCCCGGTGGCATCGATGCCGGCGGCGCGGGCCCTGGCTACCGCGGGCACCAGCTCGTCGATCTCCTCGCGGCCGAGCAGCCCACCCTCGCCGCCGTGCGGATTGAGCGCGGCCACCGCGATGCGCGGCGTCGTCAGGCCCCAGCGGGTCAGGGTGTCCTGCATGAGCTCGAGCTTGTCCTGCACCGTCGCGCAGGTGACGTATCTGGCCGCCTCGATCAGGGACTTGTGGGTGGACAGGTGCACGACCCGCAGCCCGGGCGTCATGAGCATGGTGGCAGTACGCGTGGCGCCGGTCAGACGGGCCAGAATCTCCTGATGGCCGATGTCGTCCACATAGCCGGCGGCATGAATCGCCTCCTTGTGGATGGGGCACGTGACCATGCCGGCCAGCAGCCCTTCGAGACAGGCGCGGGCCGCCGTTTCCACCGCGCGCACCGCAATCTCGCCGCACCGGGCATCGATCCGGCCAAAGGTGAAATCGGGCACGTCGAGACCCAGATCCAGCAGCGCCAGCGGTGCCGTCTGGGCCTCCGCGTTCCCGACTTCCTGCAGCTCGGGCAGCGCCACGCCGGCAACCTGCGCCGCCCGTTCGAGTGCCCAGCGGGTACCGATCACCAGCAGCCGGTTGCCGGAGTGCAGACCGCGCCCAGCCCGTTGGGCGAGCACGCGCGCCAGCACCTCGGGGCCGATTCCGGCGGGATCACCCATGGTGATCGCCAGTGGCCGCGCCAGGTTTGCACCAGCCGCAGATGCTGTATATTCATCCAGCGTCATGCAGAAACTCACCGAACTCGTCGACTGCTTTCAGGTATACGCGCTGTGCGTGTCGTGCGACCGCATGGAGCCGTTGCCGCTGCCCGCCATCATCGCCCAGGCAGGGCCGGACATCACCATCGCCGACCTGCGTCAACGTCTGCGCTGTCGCCACTGCGGGCGCCGCAGCCGCGATTTGCGCGTCGTCTACGTCGGCCCCGACGCCAGCGCCGCGGGCTTTCACTACCGCCGCTGAGGCCGCAGCAGCCCAGGTTCGCGTGATCGCGCCGCCCGGGATGACGGTTCCCGGGTTCTCCGGCCGGTCCTCAGAGCAGCTCGGTCGCCTCGAGGGTGATGCCGAAGCCCTTCACCCCCACGTAGCTGGTCTCACGACCGGCAATCAGCCGGATCCGGGTAAGCCCCAGATCGCGCAGAATCTGAGCGCCCACGCCGATCTCGAGCCAGTGCGCCTTGCGCGCGTCCTCCTTGGTCCGGTTGAGCTGCTCCAGCGGCACCCCGACGAATCCGGATCGCAGGTAGATCAGCACGCCGCCGCCGAGCTCGCCGATGCGATCCAGCGAGGCCTCGAGCAGACTCGAGGGATGATCGGTCTGCGGACCGAAGATGTCGTCGATCAGCTTCTCGCGATGAATCCGCACCGGCACGCTGTTCTGCGGACCGATGTCGCCGAACACCAGCGCCAGATGCTCGGCGTCCTCGAACTTGGTGCGGTAGGCGAATGCGCGCGCCTCGCCGATCCGCGTCCTGACCCGGAATTCCACTGTGCGCGTCACCAGCTGCTCGCGGGTCTGACGGTAGGAGATGAGATCGGCGATGGAGATGATCTTGAGATCATGCTCCCGGGCAAACGCCATGAGCTGGGGCAGGCGCTGGACGGTACCGTCATCGTTGACCAGCTCGGCCAGCAGCCCCACCGGCGGCAGGCCGGCGAGCGTCGCCAGATCCACACCGGCTTCGGTGTGGCCCGAACGCACCAGCACCCCGCCGCGGCGCGCCACCAGCGGGAAGATGTGCCCGGGGCGGACGAAATCCTCAGCGCCGACGTTGCTGTTTGCCAGCGCCTGCGCGGTTGCCGCGCGCTCGTCGGCCGAGATGCCGGTGGTCAGACCGTGCACGTAATCGATCGACACCGTGAACGCGGTGCTCATGGGGGCGTCGTTGCGCGCCACCATGGGCTCGAGGTGCAGGCGCTTGGCCTGTTCCTCGAGAATCGGCGTGCACAGGATGCCGCTGGTGTGGCGGATCATGAACGCGACCTTGTCCGGCGTCGCCTTGCTGGCCGCCATGATCAGGTCGCCTTCGTTCTCCCGGTCGTCGTCGTCGACGACGACGATCATCTCCCCATCGGCAATGGCTTTCAGAGCATCCTCAATGGGATCGAACTGCGTGGTCATGAAGGGAACCTGCTGTTAGATTCGGAGCGAAACGAAGCGCGCGATCATACCACGGGGGAACGGAATGGATCGAACAGCCGCAGCCACCAGCGTCGACATCGACGCCCTGCTCCAAGCCATGTCGCTGGAGGAGAAAGTCTCGCTTCTCGCCGGCCGCAGTTTCTGGATCACCACAGCCGTGCCGCGCCTCGGCGTTCCCGCCATCAAGGTCACCGACGGCCCGAATGGCGCGCGCGGCGACGGTGTCAGCGGCGCCACCGCCGCATCGCTGCCCGTCGGTTCGGCGCTCGGCAGCACCTGGAACTTGGCGCTGGTGCGCGAGGTCGGCAGGGTGCTGGGCGAGGAGGCCCTCACGAAGAATGCTCAGGTGCTGCTCGGGCCCACGATCAATCTGCACCGAACCCCGCTCGGCGGGCGCAACTTCGAGTGCTACTCCGAAGACCCCTACCTGTCCGGACTGCTGGCCTGCGCGTTCATCGACGGCGTTCAGAGCACCGGTGTCGGCGCCTGCCCCAAGCACTTCGTCGCCAACGACTCGGAGTACCAGCGGCACAGCATCTCCAGCGAGGTCGACGAGCGCACCCTGCGCGAGCTGTACCTGACGCCGTTCGAGCTGGCCGTCACCCGTGCCCGACCCTGGTCGCTGATGTCGTCCTACAACCGCATCAACGGCACGTTCGCCAGCTCCCATCGGGCGCTGCTGCGTGACCTGCTCAAGGACCAGTGGGGCTTCGATGGCGTGGTGGTCAGCGACTGGGGTGCGGCGCTGGAAACCGAAGCCAACCTCAATGGCGGCCTCGATCTGGAAATGCCCGGGCCCACCAGAACCCGCGGCCAGGCGCTGGTGGAGGCGGTGCGCGGCGGCCGCGTGGCGCAGGCAGACGTGGACGACTCGGTGCGCCGCATGCTCAGGCTGATCGCCCGCAGCGGACGGTTCGATGCGCCCGATCCGGTACCCGAAGCCGCCGTCGATCGCCCGGAGCACCGCGCTGTCGCGCGCCGCGCCGCTGCTGAAGGCATGGTGCTCATCCGCAACGAAGGGCTGCTGCCGCTGGACCCGGCAAGGGTCGGAAATCTTGCGGTGATCGGCCCGAACGCGCGCAACGGGCAGATCCAGGGCGGCGGCTCATCGGCGGTGTTTCCTCACTACCAGGTGATGCCGCTGGAGGGGCTGCGCAGAGCGGGCAACTGGACCGTGCAGCACAGCCCGGGCTGCTTCAACCACAAGTACCTGCCGTTGCCGGCACCCGGCCGGCTCACATGCGACGGCGAGCCCGGCTGCCGGCTGCGTCTGTTTCCGGAAGGATCCGACATCGCCGCGCTCGAGCGCATGGTGGAGCTCACCTTCAACCCCATGGGCGGCCTGCCCCTGAACATGATCGGTGCCGGCCGCGTCGGGCCAGCGTTTACCGCCACCCTGGAAGCCGAGTTCGTACCCGAGGTCAGCGGCAGCCACCAGTTCGGGCTGATGAGCTCGGGGCTCACGCGTCTGTTCATCGACGACGTGGAGGTGATCGACAACTGGACCGCCCAGGAACGCGGTGACGCCTTCTTCGGCTGGGGCAGCAGCGAGCGCCGCGCCGCCATCGACGCCGAGGCGGGGCGCAGCTACCGGTTCCGCATCGAGTTCCAGAGCGCGCCGGACGTGCTGGTGAGCGGCGTGCGCTACGGCATCCTGCCGCCCCACACCGACGACATGATCGAGCAGGCGGCCCGCACGGCGGCCGCAGCCGATGCCGCGGTGCTGGTGGTGGGCTCGAATGCCGACTGGGAGACCGAAGGCAACGACCGCCGCGACATGAGCCTGCCCGGTGACCAGCTGGCACTGATCGATGCCGTGCTAAGCGCCAACCCGAACACGCTGATCGTGGTGAACACCGGCGCCGCGGTGGACATGCCGTGGCTGCAGCGCGCCCCTGCGGTGCTGCAGGCATGGCTGCCCGGACAGGAGTTCGGCAATGCCCTGGCGGACGTGATCACCGGCCGGGTCAACCCATCCGGCCGCATGCCCACCACCGTGCCGCTGCGCCTGCAGGATACCCCTGCCTACACCAGCTATCCGGGCGAAGCCGGGCGGGTGCTGTACGGCGAGCGGCTGTTCATGGGTTACCGCTGGTACGACGCGCGCGACCTGCCGGTGCGTGTGCCGTTCGGGCACGGGCTCTCCTACACGCAGTTCGACTACAGCGATCTGGAAATCTCCGGTGATCTGACATCAGTAACCGTCCGGGTGGCCGTGCGCAACGTCGGCAGGCTTGCGGGCCAGGAGGTGGTGCAGCTGTACCTGAGGGCGACCGATGCGCCCGTGCAGCGGCCGGAGCAGGAGCTGCGCGCCTTCGCCAAGCCGAGCCTGGCGCCGGGTGAGCGCACGACGGTGCAGTTCACGCTGACGCCGAGAGATTTCGCCTACTGGGATGTCACCCGGGGGGACTGGCTGGCAGCCGCCGGCAACTACGAGATCCGCGTCGGCGCTTCTTCGCGCGACATCCGCCTGCGCGCCAGCTGGCAGCGCGGCGCCGACGTCAGGGTCGCATGAACTCGAAGTCTTCGTCGCCGCGGCAGTTGTCGAGCTGGTACTGCAGCACCGACTTGAGGTCGTCCACGCCCTTGAGCTCCCGGTAGCGCTCCACCAGGGTGCCCAGAACGGCACGCAGGACGGTCTCCTGATCGACGCCGGCCGCCGCCGCTTCCTTCAGGGCCTGCTCGATGCTCTGCTTGGCGATGCTGTACGCGCTCACCGCGGCCTCCCGTAGTCTTCGAGTTGTTGCTGGTCCGGCGGCGCCAGTGCTGGTCGGCGCTACACCGCGCCGGCGGCCTGCAGGCCGGCCAGCTCTGTCTCGCCGAGGCCGAACAGGCCGCAGTATATTTCCCGGTTGGCAGCGCCCACATAGGGGACTTCCGCAATCTCCGGCAGTTCAGCACCCTCGAAGCGCAGCGGCGACTGGCACAGGGCGATGCGCCCGAGCGTCGGGTGATCGACCCAGTGCAGGGTGCCCCGCTCGTGCAGGTGCGGGTCGTTGATGACCTCCTCGAGCGACTGCACCGGTGCGCAGATCACGTCATGCGCCTGGGCGATGCGGAACAGCTCGTCTTTGGGCAGCGTGCGGGTCCACGCCTCGACCTCGGCATCGAGCAGATCCATGTGTGCTGCCCGGGCCGCCATGTCCGCGAACTCGGGTCGCTCGAGCAGCTCAGGCCGCCCCATGGCGCTCACCAGATTGCGCCAGTGGCCTTCACGGATGCAGATGATGGCCAGATAGCCATCGGCGGCACGGTAGACGTTGTAGGGGGCGAGGCTCAGGCCCGGGTGCCGATTGCCCGTGCGCGGCGGCTGCTGGCCGGCGAGAAAGAACGCGCCCAGCGCCGTGGACAGCGCGGGAAACACGCAGTCCTGCATGGAGATGTCGATGACCGTGCCGGTGCCCGTGCGCGTGCGCTGATACAGGGCCGCCACGATGGCGCCGAACAGATGCACGCCGCCCATGAAGTCGGCCAGCGCCGGGCCTGCCTTGAGCGGCGGGCCGTCGCCTTCCCCGGTAATGGACATGACGCCGGTCATGGCCTGAATGGTGATGTCCATGCCCAGATAGTCGCGATGCGGCCCGGTGCCACCGAAGCCGGTGCCAGCCGCGTAGATCAGCGCCGGATTCTCGGCACGCAGCGCCGCGCTGCCGATGCCGTAGCGGTTCATGGTGCCCGGCGCGAAGTTCTCCACCAGCACGTCGACATCCCGCACCAGCCTTTTGAGCAGCTTCTGGCCCTCGGCATGTTTGATGTTGAGGCTCACGCAGGCCTTGTTGCTGTTGAGCAGCGCGAACGGATAACTGGCAGAAGACCGCTGCCCCCGGCCGCGCAGCGACTCGCCTTGCGGCGACTCCACCTTGATGACCCGGGCGCCGGCCTGGGCCAGCAGAAAACCGCAGTACGGCCCGTTGTAGACCTGACCGAAGTCCAGCACGGTAACACCGCTGAGGGGCAGCTCAGTCACTGGCCGGTCTCCCGTCCATACGATTGCGGATCCTCAGGCCCGCAGCAGCCGGCCCGGCTCGGCGCCGGTGTGCTCGTTGTCGGTGAGCAGCACCTCACCGTTGACGATGACGTGCCGCATGCCGTCCGCCGTCTGCCGCAGGCGCTTGGCCCCGGCCGGCAGGTCGTGCACCACTTCCGGCAGCCGCGCACCGATGGTCGCCGGATCGAACACCACCAGATCGGCGGCGAGACCGCGCCGCAGCAGCCCACGATCATGGAAGCCCCACATGGTCGCCGTGTCGTAGGTGATGCGCCGCACCGCCTGCTCCAGCGAGAACGCCTGCTTCTCACGCACCCAGTAGCTGAGCAGATGCGTCTGCAGCGAGCTGTCCATGATCTGGGCCACGTGCGCACCGGAATCGGAAAAGGTCACCATCGAGCGCGGATGACGCATCATTTCCAGCACGTGGTCCTGGTTTTCGTTCGCTATGGGCTGCCGGAAGAAGATCTTGAAGTCGTGTTCCAGCGACAGATCGATCATCAGCTCCACCGGGTGCACGCCGCGCGCCGCTGCGAGCTCCGCCATGGTGGGTTGCTCGAAGCCCATGTCGGCCATGGGGTAGACCCAGTTCCAGTCCGGCGGGCGCGCCTCGGCGCCGACGACTCTCGGCCCCGTGTACTCGCGGCTGGCGACCTCGACCAGCCGGGCCTTGAGCGCGGGGTCGCGCAGCTTCGCCTTCTGCTCCGCCAGCGGCAGGCTGCGCAGGTCCTTCCAGACGTCCCACTTGTCGAACGGCGTGTGCGCCGCGAAGGACAGCAGCACGTTCAGCGCCCGCGAGTGCACCTGTACGTACATGCGTCCGCCCGCAGCCGCGGTCTCCTCTGCCAGATCGAAGTAAGGCCGCCACAGCTCCGGCGCCACGCGCACGCTGAACATGCCGAAGGTCTGCGGGACCCCGGATTCCACGGCCAGCGACTTGAGCCGGTCGAAATACTCGCGGATACGTTCGGGATCGCGGCCGGGCGCCTCTCCGGCCATCTCGAACACGCCCTTGCCCGTTTCGCCCAGGGCGTTGACGATGGCCCGCACTTCGCTCCACTCCGCCACCCGGCTCGCCACGGGCCGGTCGTCCGCCGTGATGTGATTGAAGGTGCGCGAGGTGGAGAAGCCGATCGCTCCGGCAGCTACCGCCTCCTGGACGGTCCGGCACATGGCGCGGACGTCGTCTTCGCCGGCCGCGTCGGTGAATGCCCGCTCGCCCATCACGTAGGTGCGCAGCGCCGAGTGGCCGATGTAGCCGGCGTAGTTGATGCCCTTGGGCACCGCCTCGACGGCATCGAGAAACTGCGGAAACGATTCCCAGGTCCAGTCGATCCCGGCGAGCAGGGATTCGCGCGGCAGATCCTCCGCGCGCTCGAGGTTGCGGAACACCAGATCCGCGTCCGCGGCTTTGCAGGGAGCAAGGGTGAATCCGCAGTTGCCCATGACCGCCGTGGTGACACCGTGGTAGCACGAGCAGGAGCCGAGCGGATCCCAGAAAACCTGCGCATCCATGTGCGTGTGGCCGTCGACGAAGCCCGGTGCGACCACCAGGCCCTCGGCATCGATGCTCTGTGCGGCCTTGTCGGGAATACGGCCAATGGCCGCGATGCGGCCGTCCTGCACCGCCACGTCACCCCGGTAGCTGGCACCGCCCGACCCGTCCACCACCGTGCCGTTCCTGATTACCAGATCGTATGCCATCTCCGTCCTCCCCGGCCGCGTGGCCATCGACACGCCATCGGCACCGAGTCTAACACCGCACGAAAGCGTTTTGACGCCTGTCCTTGCGCACGTTGCCTGCCGCGAACACCTGGCCGTTCATGGCGATGTACACGCCGGGCGGCAGGATCTGCACGGCCGCGAACGCCATGCCGACGTTGAACAGCGCGTCGGTCTCGGCAAACCGCGCCGGCGCCAGCGAGCCGGTCAGCACGATGGTGCGGCCCGCAAGCCCGGTGAGCGCTGCCGCGGTGTCGGTCATGGTGTCGGTACCGTGGGTGATCAGCACCCGGGTCTCGCCTCGGGCCGCGATCGCGGCACGGATCCGGGCACGATCGGCATCGTCGATGTCCAGGCTGTCTTTGCGCAACACCTGCAGCACGTCGTAGGGCAGGCGCACCTGCGCACGGCGCAGCAGGTCACCCACCAGCGACTCGCCAACCTCGTAATCACTCTTCGCGTCGAAATACACCTTGTCGATGGTGCCGCCGGTGGTCACCACCAGCACCCGTTCTTCGTCGTCACCCGCCATGCTCGCCGTTCCTCCTCGCTGACCCCGCGCGGCCGCCCTGCCGGGACGCCGCTGGCTCCCGCCCTGCCGGTAGCGGTATGCTCGCCCGCAATCGAGCGGGGGGGAACGATCATGATCAGACAGCGTACGGGAATCCACCTTGGCGCAGTCGTCGCGCTGATGCTGGCGGGGCTCGCTGCCGGCACGGCGTCTGGCGCGGTTCCCTACGCGCCGACCGGCGAGGGACAACTGCCGGCGGCCATCACCGGCGACGGCGCGCCGCCCCAGGGTGAGCGGGTGAACTACTATCCGCAGAATGCCGCGAGCAGCGGTTATCTGGCGCTGCCCGAAGGCGACGGCCCGCACCCTGCGGTGATTCTCATCCACGAATGGAACGGGCTGGTGGAGCGCATCGAGCAGACGGCGGACGCCTTCGCTGCCGAGGGCTACGTGGCCCTGGCGGCAGACCTGTACAGCGGTCGCACGGGCAGCAATCCGGAAGAGAACATGGCCCTGGTCCGCGAAACGCTGGCGCAGCCGGACGAGATCATCGCCAATCTCAATGCAGCGGTCCGCTACCTCGAAGCGCGACCGGACACCACCGGCAAGGTCGCCACCATCGGCTGGTGCTACGGCGGGGGCGTCGCGCTGTCGTTCGCCCTGGGCAGTGATGCCCACGACGGCACTGCCATCTTCTACGGGCGCCTGCTGGATGACCCGGAACGCATGAAGCACATCCATCATCCCATCTACGGCACCTTTGCCGGCAACGACCAGAGCATTCCCGTGGAGAGCGTGGATGCGTTCGTCGCCGCGCTGCGCAAGGCGGGCATCGAAAACGACGTCCACGTCTACGATCACGTGAACCACGGTTTCTGGCTGTACGTCGACCGCGATCCGGAAAACAACACCGGCCCGGCACTGGATGCCTGGCAGCGGTTGAAGGCCTACCTGGGACGGGTGCTGGGAGACTGATGCCGGCATCGCGGCCGATGGCGCCACAGCTGCCCTGGGAGGTACACCCGGGCCGCGGCCCGCACCTGCTGCTGGTGCACGGGTTCCTGTCGAGTCCGAGCCAGTGGCAACCGAACCTGGCGGCGCTGGCGGATTGCTGTACCCCCGTGACCGTCACGCTGTGGGGGCACGCCGGTGCCCCCAGCCCGACCGATCCGGCGGCATACCACCCGGACGCCTACGTGGCCAGGTTCGAGGAGATCCGTGCGGCGTTGGGCGTGGAACGCTGGCTGCTTCTGGGATACTCCCTGGGCGCCGGGCTGACCATGCGCTACGCGTTCACCTGCCCCGGGCAGGTGCTCGGCCACGGCCTGACCAACTCTTCCTCGGCGCTTGCGGACAACGGACAGATCCGTGCCTGGCGGGAGTCCGGAGCGGAATCCGCGCAGCGCATCCGCGCCGGCGGCCTGGCCGCCATGCGCCGGATTCCGGTGCATCCCTTGCACGCGCGCAGACTGCCGCAGCCCGTGTACGAGGCGCTGCGCAGGGACGCGGAACGCCACGATCCGGAGGGCATTGCCCGCACCATCGAGCACACCACTCCGGAGCTGTCGCTGCGCCATCGGCTGGCAGAGAACCGGCGGCCCGCGCTGCTGCTCTGCGGCACGCGGGAGCGACGTTTTCAGGCGCATCGCGCCTATCTGCCGGAGCACATGCCGCTGCTCGACGTCGCTGACCTCGACGCCGGGCATGCCGTGAACATGGAGGCGGCAACCGCCTTCAACGAGTCGGTGACGCGCTTCGTTCAGCGATTCTGAGACTGTGGTGCATATCGTCGACCAGCTCATCGAGGAACGCGCCGAGCGTCTGATGCGACGCCCGTTGGTATGGCGCATGGTCCGAACCCTGCTCTATCCCGCGCTCGGCTATCGCGAAGCCATCCGCCTGATCGATCGTGTGCAAGCCATGAGCGCGCTCGAGGTGTTCGAGCACCTGAGCGAGCTGCTCGCCATGCGGGTGGCCTGCGAGGGTCTGGAGCACGTGCCCGAGCGCGGCGTTGCGGTGGTCACCCCCAACCATCCCGCAGGCATCGCCGACGGCATCGCCGTGTTCGACGCCCTGCGTCAAGTGCGCAGGGACATCACGTTTTTCGCCAACCGCGACGCCATCCGCGCAGCGCCCCGGCTCGCCGACATGATCGTGCCGGTGGAATGGGTGGCCGAGCGTCGCAGCCACGATCGCAACAGGGAAACCGTGCGCCACATGGCCCGGGCGTTCGGCGAGTCGCGCCTGATCGTGATCTTTCCATCCGGGCGTCTTGCCCGGCCGACGCCGACGGGGCTGGTGGAGCGGGAATGGATGCCGAGCGCCGTCAACCTGGCGCAGCGCTACGGCGCGCCCATCGTGCCCATGCACATCCGGGCGCGCAATTCCTGGCTCTACTATCTGTTCTACCTGGTCGATCAGGAACTGCGCGACATGACACTGTTCCGCGAGCTGCTGAACAAGCGCGGCCACCCCTACCGCATCCGGGTGGGCGAGCCTTTTCGACCCGAGGGTGACGCGCGCGCCCTCACCTGCGCGCTGCGGCGCTTCGTCGCCGAGGACATGCCACGGGGCGCGAGACGCTTCACGCCGCCGTGAGCGATGCTCAGACCGGCGCTCTGCGCGGCAGCCGCGGAGTCCGGGCGGGCGGCAGATGGGCTCGCAGATCCATGAGGAGATCGTGCTTCAAACTCTGGCGGGCCGGATCGCTCCAGAGGTTCGCCAGCGCGCCGGGGTCTTCCTTGAGGTCGTACAACTCACCCTCCGTGCCCTCGTACAGCGAGCAGGGCTCGTACGCCGTGCAGACGTAACCGTCCCGGTAGAGCGTGTTCAGCTTCATGCTCACCGGCCCATGCTCGCTCTCCCATTGCGTGAGCACGCGCTCCCGGCCCTGGGCGTCGGCCTCGATCTCGGTGAGCGGCAACGCCTGTCCTTCCACCCAGCCTGGGGATTCGATGCCGGCGATGCGGCAGAACGTCTGCGCCAGATCCACGTGGCCTACGGGCGCGCGCACCACGGCCGGCGCGATGCCGGCGCGCGGAGCCGGACACCAGATCAGCGGCAGCCGCATCAGCGCGTCCACGTGGTACGGGCCCTTGAACAGCAGCCCGTAGTCGCCCTGCAGCTCACCGTGATCGGTGGTGAACAGCACGTCCGTGTCTTCCGCCCAGCCGCGCCGCGCCAGGTACTCCAGCACCCGTCCGCAGGCCTCGTCGATCAGCTCGTTCTCGATGTGGGTATAGGCGTTGATTTCGCGGATCTGGTCCGGCGTGAGATCGCAGGGCCGGAATCCGCGCGGGGACTCCAGGTTGGTCCACAGGCTGCCGTCGAAGTAGCCGCGCCAGTGCTTCGGCTTGCTATCCAGCAGCCGCGCGGCCTCGGCGGCACTGCCCGGGTACAGCTCCGGCAACGGCAGCTCGCGCCAGTCGACGCGGTGCCGCTCCGAAGCCGGCGGGTCCCAGGGGTGGTGCGGGTCCGGAAAGCTCATCCACACGAACCAGTCTTCGTTCGCATCCAGACCGTCCAGCCAGGCCATGGTGCGCTCCGCTACCCAGTCGGTGTGGTAGATCTCGCGCGGCAGATCGGCGGGCCAGACCTGAATCGCGCCGGTGTCGCCACCCCCTGCGGTGTTCTGCTGACCCTGCGGGGTCACCATGGGATAGAAGGCGGCCGCCGCTTGCGGGTGCGCGCCGTTGATCCAGACATCGTAGTGCGCGTGGCCGGTGAGGAAGTGGTTGGCCAGCTCCATGTGCTCGAAGCCGCGGTGCGGTCCGTACTCGCCAAGACCCGCCATGCGGTTTTCGTAGAACTCGTCGGCGGAGCCGAGCCACGGCTCGAAGTGGGCTTTGCCGATGAGCGCCGTGCGATAGCCATGATCGCGCAGCCAGTGCGCCACCGTGGGCGTCTGTTCCGGCAGGCTCACGCCATTCATCCACACCCCATGGCTCGCCACGTGCTGCCCGGTGATGATGGTCGCCCGGGCCGGCATGCAGACCACGTTCTGATTGTGTGCGCGCTGATAATTCACCCCGCGCGCGGCGAGACCATCGACGACCGGCGTGCGGGCGATGCGGCCGCCGTTGCAGCCGAGCGCATCGAAGCGCATCTGGTCCGTGGTGATGAAGAGAATTCTGCGCCCCATGATTGCCCTCGCAACGCCCGCCCAGAGGCGATGCTACCCGATCCGGCCGCGAGGCTAGTCCTTGCGGGCCGATTTGCGCGCTTTCGGCCTGGGCGTTGGCCTCGCCTTATCCGAGCGCCTGCGCGCCGCCGGCGCATCGACACGCGCGCCGCCGACGCGGCTGATCTTCAGCTGCTGCCCGGCCACCCACACCCGTTTCAGGTGATCGAACACCGGTTTCGGCATGCCAGGCGGCAGCTCCACGGTGCTGTACTCGTCCTGCATGTCGAGCTTGCCCACATAGCTCGAATCGATGCCGGCCTCGTTCACGATGGCACCGATGATGTTGCGCGGCTCGGCGCCGTGGCTGCGCCCTACCTCGACGCGGAACAGCTCCAGGGGGACATCGCTGGAGTCGCCGCCGCGGCGTGACTGCCGGGAATCCCGATCGGGCCGTGACCGCTCGGGCGCACGGCGCTCCTGTGACTTCGCGCGCGGCGCACGCGCTTGCGTTGCGGCGGCGGACTCCGCGGCGCCGGCATCCACCACTGCCCGGGTCGCAGACTGGCGCGGTTTTACCATCAGCGGCGAGCCGCCCTTGGCCATGTGCGCCAGCGCGGCGGCGATCAGCACCGGATCGACGGCGTGCTCGCGCTGGTAACGCTCCACCAGCTCCACCAGGCTGCCCAGATCCTCGTCCGCCAGTGTGCGGGTCAGGGATTCGAAAAACCGCTGCACGCGCACGCTGTTGATCGCCTCGTGAGTGGGCAGATCCATGAGCTCGATGGCCTGACCCGTTGCCCGCTCGATGCTGCGCAGCATGTGCCGCTCGCGTGGCGCGACGAACAGAATCGCATCGCCCGCACGCCCGGCGCGGCCGGTCCGGCCGATGCGGTGCACGTAGGCTTCAGTGTCGTAGGGAATGTCGAAGTTCACCACGTGACTGACCCGCTCGACGTCCAGGCCGCGCGCGGCCACGTCGGTGGCCACCAGAATGTCCAGAGCGCCGCTTTTCAGATTGGCGATGATCCGCTGCCGGTCCCGTTGCGCAATCTCACCATGTATGGCGGCGGCATCGAAGCCCCGCGCGCACAGCCGTTCCGCGAGTTCCACCGTGGCGTTGCGGGTGCGCACGAACACGATCATGGCGTCGAAGGTCTCGACCTCGAGAATCCGGGTCAACGCGTCCAGCTTGTGGGTGCCGGACACTATCCACACACGCTGGCGCACGGACGCCGCGGTGGTGGTGCGCTCTTCGAGACGTATGACCTCGGGATCCGTGAGATGACTGCCGGCAATCCGCTGTACTTCCTTCGGCATCGTGGCCGAGAACAGGGCCAGCTGCCGAGCAGACGGCGTCTGCGCGAGGATCCACTCGACGTCGTCGATGAAGCCCATGCGCAGCATCTCGTCGGCTTCATCGAGCACTACCGTGCGCAGCGCCTCCAGATTGAGCGTGCCGCGGCGCAGGTGATCCATTACCCGTCCGGGCGTGCCGACGACCACGTGCACGCCGCGCGCCAGCATCTTCAGCTGCACGCCGTAGTCCTGACCTCCGTATATGGGCAGCACGTGCAGGTTCGCGATCCCGGCGCCGTAGCGCTGAAAGGCTTCGGCCACCTGAAGCGCGAGTTCCCGGGTGGGCGCCAGCACCAGCACCTGCGGCTGGCGGAGCCTGGTGTCGAGCCGGGACAGCAACGGCAGCGCGAATGCCGCGGTCTTGCCGGTACCCGTCTGTGCCTGACCCAGCAGATCTCGACCCGCCAGCAGCGGCGGGATGGTGCGGGCCTGAATGGGCGTCGGTTGCTCGTAGCCCAGGCCGGCCAGGGCGTTCAGCACTTCCGCGGCCAGGCCCAGGGCGGCGAACGGTGATGCAGATTCCGAGTTGCTGGTCATGAACGGTCCGTGGCGAGGCGCGCTTGGCGGGCGCGCATCATACGCCATCAGCTGCCGAAGCGACCGGCGCCGCAGCCGCCTCGCCACGAATGGCTCAATCGCGGGCCGCCGTGACCCGGATTTCCACCAGATACTGCGGCGCTGCCAGCTTCGCCTCGACGCAGGCGCGGGGCGGAGCGTTGCCTGCCGGCACCCAGGCATCCCAGGCCGAGTTCATGGCCGCATAGTCCTTGATGTCGGCGAGCCACACGGTGGCGGACAGAATCCGCGACTTGTCGCTGCCCGCCTCCGCCAGATACTGATCGAGGCTCGCCAGTATCTGCCGGGTCTGACCGGCCGCATCCTGGCTGGGGTCCGCGGCGACGACACCCGCCGTGTATACCGTATTGCCATGAATGGCGACCTGTGAAAGCCGGGGCCCGACGTGCAGGCGCTCGATGCTCATGTGGTTGTCTCCTGGTGATTCGGGTTGTGCGCCGGAGCGCGGCTCAGGATTCTACACGCACGTACGGGTGTACCACGCCGGACGCGGCATCGCCGCAGCTCTTGAGCACGCGCACGGGCGCCGCCTGACGGGCCACCCTGATGCTGATTCGTTCCTGCGCGCCCGCAAACTGGACCCGGGCGTCGCCCTCATCGCCGTCGACATGCAGCAGGTGCAGATCCGAGCGGCCGCTCATGGCCT
This sequence comes from Pseudomonadales bacterium, assembly GCA_041395905.1. Lineage (GTDB taxonomy): Bacteria > Pseudomonadota > Gammaproteobacteria > Pseudomonadales > Azotimanducaceae > UBA7803. Next base: position 141,804 of record JAWKZP010000013.1, on the reverse strand, counting down.
CCGCGGCCTGCACGGCGCCGGGGTACCAGGAGCGCCCGCGCAGGTGCGCGAATGCCAGGGCACCGCCTTCGACGGCAGCACAGAAATCCTCGACCGCAGCCACCGTCACGCGCCCGTAGAGCGCGCCCTGGGGCAGCACCAGAACGTTCGGTGCAAACCGGTGTCCACCCAGATGCGTCGCCTGCCACACGCGCCCGCCAAGGCGCTCGCGCAGCGCCTGATAGGCAGGCAGACCGAAACGCGCGCAGCACAGATCCCGCTGTCCGTTGGTGCAGACGAAGTAGTGAGGCTGCGCCACCTCCCGGCCGAGGGCGGGTGCACGGATCTCGGCACCGACGTCCAGATCTTCGAGGAAGCCGTAGCCGGTGCCCGAGTACTCCAGGGTGCGACCCGCGACCGCCAGAAACAGCCGCGTCCGGTCACTGTCGACCTCAGGCTGACGGATGAACTGCACTCGCGGCTTCAGGCCCGCTGCGCGCAGCGCAGCCTGGGACCGATCCAGCCAGGCGCGGGTGGCCGGTGCCAGCGCGCTCTGTTCCAGAGCCTTGGCCTTCCAGACCGGACGGTACTCGAGCAGCAGCCAGGCGCCGACGTGATCGGCGGTGCCGGCCAGGGACTCGCCCGGATTGAGTTCGCTGCAGTACCGTCGCTCCGCCACGGCCGATGCCTCGCACAATTGCTGCACACTGTTGACGTTCATTGTGTAGCAGACGTCGCGTCACGACCACCGCCGCGCGTCCGCCTGCTTGCCCGCTGCGCCGGATCCCATAGACTGGCGCCACGACACCGGCACCCGGGAGAGGTCTGACCATGAAACCACTGCTTGCCGCCGCCATGCTCTGGGCCGCGCTCGGCGCGGCCTGTGCCCATGCGGCCGACGAAACCGTTTACGAGCTGCGCACCTACACCACCCACGACGGCCGCCTGCCGGCGCTGCACGCACGGTTCCGCGACCACACCATGCGCCTGTTCGAAAAGCACGGCATGCACAACGTGGCCTACTGGATTCCCGTGGACCGGCCCAACACGCTGGTCTACGTGATCGCCCACGACAGCGAATCGAGCATCGAGCCCGCCTGGCGGGCTTTCGCTGCCGACCCCGAGTGGCAGGCGGTGGCTGCCGATTCGCAGAAGGACGGCCCGATTCTGATCGAAGGCGGCATCCAGCGGCAGTTTCTGAAGGCAACGGACTACTCGCCCATGCGCTGAGCCAGGCGGCAGGCTTGCATCGGCATCGGGATCGGCTAACGTAGCCGGACGAGGGAGGGACCGACCATGAAGCAGCCCACGCGCGCGCTGGCCGAGCGCATCGCCGCTGCCCGCTACGGGCAGCTGCCGGACACAGCCCGGACGGTGGGGCGCCAGGCCCTGCTCGACTACCTCGGCGTGACCATCGCCGGTGCCGAAGAGCCGCTGTCGCGCATCCTCCGCGAGCAGGCGCTCGAAGAGGGCGGCAATCCGCAGGCCCAGCTGATTGCACGACCCGAAAGGGTCAGCGTGCGCCAGGCGGCCCTGATCAACGGCGCCGCCGGCCATGCCCACGACTACGACGACGTGCACGATGCGATGATCGGGCACCCGACCGTGCCGGTGGCACCGGCCGTTCTGGCGCTGGCCGAGCGTCTGGGCAGCCCGGGCACGGCGCTGCTCACCGCGCTGTGTGCCGGGATCGACGCGGAATGCGCCGTCGGGCGCTACGTCGGTGCCAGCCATTACGCCAAGGGGTGGCATGCCACCGGCACCGTCGGCACGTTCGGCGCCACCGCCGCAGCCGCCGTGCTGCTGGGACTGGACGCCGATCAGACAGCCACGGCACTCGGGATCGCGGGCACGCAGGCCGCAGGGCTCAAGAGCCAGTTCGGCACCATGTGCAAGCCGCTGCACGCCGGACACGCCGCCGCCACGGGCGTGGAGGCGGCGCTGCTGGCGGCGCGCGGCTTCAGCAGCCGACCGGACATCCTGGAAACCGCGCAGGGATTCGGCGCCACCCAGAGCGAGGCGCCGTCCGCGGAGCGCCTGCTGGCCGCGCTGGAAGCGCCGAGCCTGGTTCCGGACATCTGCTTCAAGTATCACGCCGCCTGCTATCTGACCCATTCCGCCATCGAGGCGGCGCGCTCTTTGCGCCTGACCCACCAGCTGCAAGCCCAAGACGTGCAGAGCGTCACCGTCCAGGTCAACGAGGGGCACTTCGGCGTGTGCAACATCCAGGCTCCCACAACGGGCCTCGAGGCCAAGTTCAGCCTGCGCTTCACGGTCGCCATGGCGCTGGCGGGCGAGGACACCTCCAGCATTGCGCGCTTCGACGACGCGCTGGTCCGGCAGCCGCTGCTGGTCACGCTGCGCGACAAGGTGACGGTGGTTGCTCACCCGCGACCGCGCCCGGAGACCGTGGTGCAGATCACCACCAGCGACGGCCGCGTGCTGAGCGAGGAAGCCAACGTCGCCATCCCGCTGCGCGACCTGGACGATCAATGGCGCCGCTTGACCGGCAAGTTCCGTACGCTGGTGACGCCGCTGTACGGCGCGAACGCCACACAGTTGCTGATCGACGCCTGTGCCGGCGTCGATACGCTGGCCAGCGGCGTCGAGCTCAGCCGCCTGCTGGCGGCCCCGACCGAGCGTCAGGAGGCGCGCCGCGCATGAGTGACAAGCAGGCGATAGACGATCTCATGGGCCGCGCGACCCTGCTGCGCAAAGGCAATCAGTACGAGGACATGACTCCGGGACGCGTCTTCGAGCACCACTGGGGGCGCACGATCACCGACGGCGACAACGCCGCCTTCACCAGTCAGACCCTGTCGTTCTGCCCACTGTACTTCAACGAGCCGTACGCGCAGTCCCTGGGTCACCCCACCACCGTGGTCAACCCGCTGCTGGTGTTCAACACCGTGTTCGGCCTGTCGGTCGAGGATCTCAGCGAGGGCGGCGGGCCGTTTCTCGGCGTCGACGGCTGCGAGTTCCTGGAGCCCGTGCACGTCGGTGACACGCTCACCGCGCGCAGCACCGTGATCAGTGCCCGTGAGTCCAAGGGCAACGCCGGTTTCGGAATCGTTACCTGGCACACTGAGGGTTTCGATCAGCACGGCACCCGCGTCATCGAGTTTCATCGCACCAATCTGGTCAGGCGCCGCAAGCGCCCGGAGGGCAGCGCATGACCCACCCGAGTCCCAGCCTGACCGGCAGCAGCAACTACTTCGAGGATTTCACCCCCGGCCAGCTGTTTCAGCATGCCCGCGGCAAGACCATGTGCGAGCAGGACAACGTCGGCATCACGCTGCAGGTGCTCAACACCGCAGAAGGGCACTTCAACGAAGACCGCATGCAGAAGAATGCCATGGGCCGGGAGGGCTGGAACTCACGCCTGCAGTTCGGCGGCGTGACCATCTCGATGGTGGTAGGCCTGGCCATGCAGGACACCGGCGAGAACGCCCTGGCGGAGCTGGGTCTCGACAAAATCCGCCTGAAGGCCCCGGTCTTCCACGGCGACACGCTCTACGCCTTCACGGAAGTGCTCGAGACCGCTGATGCCGATCGCGAGGACGCCGGCGTCGTGCGGTTCCGCCACATCGGCATCAACCAGAAGGACCAGATCGTGTTCGAGGGCGAGCGCCGGGTGCTGATCAAGCGCCGCAGCCACTACGCGCCCTGAACCGCGGCGCGACGTCGCTGCCCGGCGAACGCCCAGGAACCCACAGGAGCAATCCATGAGCCGACAACCGAAACGTCCCCGCCGCTGCCAGCTTTCCGTGCCGGGCAGCTCGGAAAAAATGATGAGCAAGGCGGCAGGCCTCGACATCGATCACGTCTTTCTCGATCTGGAGGACGCCGTGGCACCCAGCGCCAAGCCCGGCGCCCGTGGCATGATCGTCGAGGCGCTCAACGGCCTGGACTGGAAACCGCGTACGCTGTGCGTGCGCATCAACGACGTGGACACCGAATGGTGCCACGACGACATCATCGAGGTGGTCACCGGCGCCGGCGCCAAGCTCGACACCATCATGCTGACCAAGGCCAAGCGAGCCTCGGACGTGATCTTCGTGCACCTGCTGCTCGACCAGCTCGAAAAGAAGCTCGGCCTCACACGCCGCATCGGCATCGAGTGCCTGATCGAGGAAGTCGAGGGCATCATGCACGTCCACGAGATTGCCAGCTGCTCCGACCGTCTGGAGTGCCTCATCTTCGGCATGGGCGACTACTCCGCCAGCCAGCAGATGCAGCTCGGCTACGTGGGCGCCAGCGGCAGCTATCCGGGCGACATCTGGCACTATCCGCGCTATCAGATGACCGTGGCCTGCCACGCCAACGGCATCGATCCGGTGGACGGCCCGTACGCCAACTTCCGCAATCCGGACGGCTACCGCCGCGAGGCGGAACGCGCCTACACCCTGGGCATGGTCGGCAAGTGGGCCATTCACCCGAGCCAGGTGGAGCTGGCCAACGCCGTGTTTACGCCGGATCCGGAGGCGGTGGAAAGCGCCCGCAAGCAGAAGCAGGCTTACGAAGAAGCGACGGCACAGGGCCTGGGCGCCATCAACGTGGACGGCGTGATGGTGGATGCAGCGAGCATCCGCATCGTGCAGAACCTGATCAATCGCGCCGACCTGATCGGCATGTAGCCGGGCAGCGGCGCTGCCTCGCCAGCCATCAGCCAGCGACGACCGGACCGGACAGCCGCAACGACCGAGCACCACGAGCAGCAGATGACCGAGCATTACCTGACCGAAGAGCGCCGCATGATCCAGGAAGTGGCACGCGAGTTCACGATGAACGAGGTGCTGCCGGTAGCCAACCGGCTCGATCCGGAACAGGGCGACATTCCCATGTCGCTGCGCGACAAGCTGGGCGAAATGGGCTACTTCGGCATCCGCATGCCGGAGGAATACGGCGGCCTCGGCCTGGGCGTGTTCGAGTACTGCCTCATCGCCGAGGAGCTGGCCCGTGGCTGGATGAGCGTGGCCAGCATCATCGCCCGCGCCAGCTCGCTCATGGGCGTGGGCGGCTGGCCCGAGGACAAGCGCCGCGAGCTCACCGCGAAAGCGGCCCGCGGCGAGTACCTGGCGGCGGTGGCACTGTCCGAGCCCAACGTCGGCTCGGACCTCGCGGGGGTGAGCTGCCGTGCGGTGCTGGACGGCAACGAGTGGGTCATCACCGGCAACAAGTACTGGTGCACCTTCGCCGACGGCGCCGACTACATCCAGCTGCTCGCGCGGGTCGAAACTCCCGGCGGGGAGGATGCCCGCTACAAAGGGCTCAGGAGCTTCATCATCGAGAAGCCGCGCGGGGAGCTGCCGGAAGGCTGCAGCGGCTCACCCATCCCGAAGATCGGCTACTTCGGCTGGAAGACCTGGGAGCTGGCTTTCGACGGCTGCCGGATCCCCAGGGAGAACATCATCACCGGCGGCAACAGCGAGGGCTTCAAGAACACGGTGAGCTTCCTCAACGCCGCCCGCGCGCATACCGCGGCGCGCTCCATCGGTCTCGCCCGCGGTGCGCTGGAGGATGCCATGGCCTACGCGCACGAGCGCGTGCAGTTCGGCGTGCCCATCAGCGACTTCCAGGAGACGCGCTTCAAGCTGGCGCGCATGGCCAGCGAGATCGAAGCGGCACGCCAGCTCATGTACCACTGCGCTACGCTCATGGACAACGGCGAGGCGGCCGACAAGGAAGCCGCCATGGTGAAGTGGTTCGCGAGCGAAATGGCAGAGCGCGTCACGTCTGACGCGCTGCAGATTCTTGGCGGGGCCGGCTACACCAAGCTGCACGCGGTGGAGCGCTACTGGCGCGATGCCCGACTCACCAAGATCTTCGAGGGCACCAGCGAGATTCAGCTGCGCATCATATCGGACCGGCTGCTCGGGCGGCCGGGGAACCGGGCGACGGCCTGAGCGGCCTCGAGTTCCACCTGCGCTTCAGGCCGGAACCCTGGGCTAGAGACGTTCGGCGCCCAAAGAGAAAACCCCGCGCTAGGCGGGGTTCTCGAGGTTCGGGAGGCGGTCCGGCAGTGTCGGCTCGAAGACCGATCGCTGCACGGGCCGATCCCTAGGCTGCTTCCTCACTCCGGCCGTCGCCGACGAATCCGCAGTCGCTGACTCAGTCGAGTCGTTGTTTTACGACGTCTTGCTCCGTCGCCCCGACCGAGCCGATCAAAGATCGGACGGGGATCGGAAGCTCTCGGCCGTCTACCCACCCGGCGAACCGGGCTTCGATCGGCGCTGGTCCCGTACTCGGACCTTCGCTCCCTTGAGCCGCCTTGCCGTCCGGCGACCCTGATCCTGGCGTGGATCAAAGGCTTTCGGGTCTCCGCGGTCTGCTGCCGTTTCCGGCCCTTTCCGCTTCGGCCCCTTCGACCTTGATATCTACCTTACCAGCGGCTGTGGAGAGCGCCAGCGAAACGTCTGCATGTTGCGGTGGATAGCCTGGGGATAACCGGTGATCAACCGCCCCAAGACGGTGGACAACCTTGTGAATACCCCGGCCGCACCGGCCAGGGATCCCGGATCCGGGCAGCAACCCCAGGAATTCATTGAGGTTTCTGGACTATGAGCAATCATCATGATGGCCCCGCACGGCCGCGGTCTTTCGCCGCCGTGCCGGGGCCAACCGGGTCAACGATGCTTCAGCGCGGGTGCACGCGCACCGGCAGCTCGGTGTAACCCTTCACGAACGCCGACAGCGTGCGCTTCGGCTCACCGACCACTTCGACCATGCGGAAGCGCTTCATGATCTCTTCCCAGAGCACGCGCAGCTGCATTTCGGCCAGGCGATTGCCCATGCAGCGATGCAGGCCGAAGCCGAAGGAAAGGTGCTGACGCGCATTCTTGCGATCGATGATCAGCTCGTCCGCGCGCTCGAACACCGCTTCGTCACGGTTGCCCGAGACGTACCACATGAGCAGCTGGTCGTTCTTTCTGATCTTCTTGCCGCGGATCTCGGTATCTTCGTTGGCGGTGCGGCGCATGTAGGCCAGCGGCGTCTGCCAGCGGATGATCTCCGAGACCATGTTGGGAATCAGCGACAGGTCGCTGCGCAGCTTGTCGTACTGCGCCGGGAACTGGTTCAGCGCCAGCACGCCGCCACTGATGGAGTTGCGGGTGGTGTCATTGCCGCCCACGATCAGCAGGATCAGGTTGCCCAGAAACTCGAACGGCTGCATGTCCTTGGTGGCTTCGCCGTGGGCGAGCATGGACACCAGATCCGAGCCCGGCTTCTTCTTGCGCTCTTCCCACAGACCGGTGAAGTACTGCAGGCATTCCAGCAGCTCGGTACGCCGTTGTTCCTCCGACTCGATGATCGTGCCGGGCGCCGCGGTGGCCACGTCCGACCAGCGGGTCAGCTTGCGACGCTCTTCGAACGGGAAATCGAACAGGGTCGCCAGCATCTGAGTGGTCAGCTCGATGGACACCAGGTCTACCCAGTTGAACGTTTCTCCGCGCGGCAGCGAGTCGAGAATCGTTTCCACCCGCGAGCGGATCAGCGGCTCCATGGCATGCAGGTTGCGCGGGCCCACGACGGGCGCCACGGTGGAACGCTGCACGTCGTGCTTGGGCGGATCCATGGCGATGAACATCTCGATGCCGAGCGCCCCTTCCGGCAGGGGCGTGCCCACCGGCAGGCCGAGGGTGATCCCGTAGGCGGACGAGAACAGCTCGTGATTGCTGTCCACGGCCTTGATGTCGTCGTAGCGGGTCAGCGACCAGTAGCGGCCCGTTTCCGGCAGCTCGTTGAAATGCACCGGATCTTCTTCGCGCAGGCGCTTGAAGAAGCCCCACATCTTGTTCTCCTGGAAAAGACGCGGCCAGATGGGGTTGATGTCCTCCAGAGGAATCGAATACGGATCGGGAATCTCTGCAGGCAGGTTGTCGTTGAACCCGGGGCGCAGAACCTTCGGCTTTTCGCCGCGGGCTTCGTCGTAGTGTTGGGTGGCTTCGCTCATACGGACCTCTTGCTCTCGTGCGAATGATCTGGGGTGGAAATCAAACCCGTAACAATAACGTACTGGGCCAGACGGCGCGAGCCAGGAAACGTAAGCGGCTGCCCCCGCGCGTGGCGGCCCTGGTGTAGCATCGATACCCGGGAACAGGGGGAAATCCGTCATGAATCACAGACTCTGCGTGCGAGCCCGCACGCGGCGGCTCGTTCGTGCCGCCGTCGCGCTCCCGCTGCTGTGCGCGGCGTCGCTCGCAACCGCGGCGGGCATCAACATCACCGACAGGGACATTGCCGACAGCTCGGATACCGCCGACTGGCTGGCCTATGGACGCACCCACGACGAGCAGCGCTTCAGCCCGCTGACGGACATCAGCACGGACACGGTGGGCAGGCTCGGGGTCGCCTGGTATCTGGATCTGCCCGACGACGTCGGCCTGGTATCCACGCCCCTGGTACTGAACGGCGTGCTCTACTTCACGGGCAGCATGAACGTGGTGCGCGCCGTGGACGCGCGCACCGGCAGGCTGCTCTGGGAGCACGACCCTGAGGTGGCCAGAGAGGTGGCCGGGCACAAGCGGACGGGCTGGGTGCACAATCGTGGGCTGTCCATCTACGGTGACAAGCTCTTTGCCGCTACCTGGGATGGCCGGCTCATGGCGCTCGACCTGGCAACCGGGCGCGAGATCTGGTCGGTGCGCACGTTCGGCCTCGACGACCCCCTCTACATCACCGGCGCCCCCAAGGCTTTCAAAGGCAAGGTGCTGATCGGCAACGGTGGCACGGAGAACGGCCCGTCGCGGGGTTACGTCACCGCCTACGACGCCGATACCGGCAAGCTGGCCTGGCGTTTCTACATCGTGCCGGGCAACCCGGCCGACGGCTTCGAGAACGCCGCGATGGAAATGGCCGCCAAGACCTGGACGGGCGAATGGTGGAAGCACGGCGGCGGCGGCAACGCCTCGCATGCCTTCACCTACGACCCGGAATTCGACGCGGTCTACGTCGGCACCGGCAACGGCTCCCCCTGGAACCGGATGATCCGCAGCCCCGGCGGCGGCGACAACCTGTTCCTGTGCTCCATCGTGGCATTGGATCCCGACACCGGGGAGTACCGCTGGCACTACCAGACCACGCCGGGGGAAACCTGGGATTACAACTCCAACATGGACCTCGTGCTGGCAGATCTCGGCATCGACGGCCGCACCGTCAAGGCACTGCTGCATGCTCCGAAAAACGGCTTCTTCTACGTCATCGACCGCAGCAACGGCAAGCTGATCTCGGCGGAACCCTTCGCCGACGTCAACTGGGCCTCGCGCGTCGACCTGACGTCTGGGAGACCGGTGGAGATACCGGGAGCGCGTTACGAAAACGGCCGCGCCAACGTCACGCCTTCGCCGTTCGGCGCCCACAGCTGGCACGCCATGTCCTACAACCCTCGGACAGGGCTCGTGTACCTGCCTACCCAGTACCTGTCCGCCGATTTCGTCGCCGAGAATTACGATTCGAGCTGGCGCTCCGTACCGTTCGAAGGCGGCATGGCCGTGGACTGGATCCACGGTGCGAATCCCAGGGACTACGAGGGTGCCCTGCAGGCCTGGGACCCGGTGCGCCAGCGCGCCGTGTGGTCGGTCAAACAGCCGGTCGCCTGGGGCGCGGGCACGCTGACCACGGCGGGCAACCTGGTATTTCAGGGCCAACCGGATGGCGTGCTGAAGGCATATGACGCCCGCACCGGTACCGAGCTGTGGCACTTCGATGCGGGGCTCGGCATCTCAGCGCCGCCCATTACCTACAAGCTGGGTGATACCCAGTATGTCTCGGTGCTGGTCGGTTTCGGCGGCGGCTACGCCGCGCGCATCACGCCGGGATCGGAGCGCCTGGGCTGGGCCTACGGGGTGCACACCCGGCGCCTGCTGACCTTCGCGCTGGGGGCCAGCCAGCCGGTGCCGGCCGAGCCGCCGCCCTACTTTCCCGAACCCATCTATGAAGCGGGTTTCGCGATCGATCCCGCGCTGGCCGCCGAGGGCGAGCTGCTGTTCGGGAAAAAAGGCTGCGGCACCTGCCATGGGCTGAGCGCGGTGGCGGGCGGCATGGCGCCGGATCTGCGCGCGTCGGCAGTTCCCCTGTCCGAGATGGAATCGGTATTCAAGGCCGTGGTCCGCGATGGTGAGCGCCTGGCCCGCGGCATGCCCGCCTTCCCGGACATCACCGACGCGGAGATGCGGGCCCTGCGTCACTACATCCGGGCCCAGGCTCACGCCGCATTGCTGCCGGCGGGGGCCCCCGGCCCCGGTCGTTGAGGCAGCGCGAGCGCGGGTCGCCCGGGGGCCGCGGCCCCTGGTGGCGGGCTCGTCAGGCCTGGCGGGCGATGGCCGGCACGCCGTCGTCGAGCTTCACCCAGCTCTGCTTGCTGTCACACCAGACGTTGAACATGGGCTTGAACGACGAGGTGTCGTCCAGCGTGCCCGTCTTCAGGAACAGCGTATCGGGCTGACTGGGAATCGCGGAATAGATGGGTGAGCCGCAGTTGCCGCAGAAGTAACGCTCCACCGTGTTGCCGCTGTCGGTGTCCGCGTCCCGGTACAGCTTCGGCTGGCCGGCCGTGAAGCGAAACTCGGCCTTGGGCACGCCCGCGAGTGTCGAGAACGCCGATCCGGCCTGACGCTGACAGTTCTTGCAGTGGCACACGCCCGTCATCGCCGGCGGGTTGTCGAACTCGTACTTGACCGCGCCGCAAAGACACTGACCAGTGATTGCCATGGTTTTCCCCTTTGTTCGGGCGGGTCCACGGACCCGCAGAATTCCCGCAAGATAGCACGGTTGCGGCAGCCACCTCATCCGCGCGCCAGGACTATCGTTGCCGCTGCCTGCTCCGCTCGCGCGCGCCGCCGGCACGGATGAACAGGGGCCCGGCGCAGGCCACCGCCATGAGCGCGGCGAGAATGAGAAACGCAAGGCGGTAGCTGCCCGTGGTGTCGTAGATGAATCCGGCCAGCGGCGAGGCGGAGATCACCAGCGGCAGCTCGATGATACGCAGCACACCGATGGCCGCGCCGAAGGAGGCGCTGCCCAGTGCCGTCGACACGGAGAACGTGCGCAACGGCGACATGCCCGAGTAGCCGAACCCGTACAGGCAGGCAGCACACAGCGACAGCAGGAAGGTCTCAGCGGAAGCGAACAGAAACAATGCCGATCCCTGGCACACCAGGGCCATCCAGATCGTGACGCGCGCCCCGAAAAGATCGGCCATCCAACCCACGACCGGCTTTCCCAGCGCCGAAAACAGCGCCGTGGCCGACAGCACCAGCGCGGCGTCGCCGATGCTGACGCCGATGTCGGTGAGATGACCGAACAGATGCAGCATCACGGCCGAATACACGCAGCCCATGCCGCCGAAGATCAGCGCGATGGCCCACAGAGCCGGCGCGTGCAGCATCTCCTTCCAGTGCCAGACGCGGGCGTCGGCAGCATCCGGGACGTACGCTGCGACATGCGCCGCCGCGTAACGCCGGCCGTCCCGGACCTCGCCCACGTCCTCCGGCCGGTCCTTCATGAGAAAGTACACCAGCGGCAGCAGCGTCAGCCCGGTGATGGCGGCAAAGGTGACGAAACCGCCGCGCCAGCCGACGGATTCGACCAGTGCCGTAACCAGCGGCGGCATCATCACGCCCGCCAGCGAGGCGCCCATCACCGCGATGGCGATGGCGCGTCCGCGCCAGTGATCGAACCAGCTGATGACCGTGCGGTGCCAGGACTGTCCGCCCATGCAGGCCATGCCGACACCCATGCCGATACCGACGGTCAGATAGTAGTGCCATAGCGATTCCGCGCCGGAGAGCAGCAGGTACGAGGCCGACACGCACAGAATCCCCACGAGCATGACCCGCTTCGGCGAACGGCGATCGAGCACACGGCCCAGCCACGGCGCCATCAGCGCGCCGGTGACTCCGGCGACGGAAAAGCCCATGGCGATGGCGAAGCGGCTGCCGCCGCCGAGATCTTCGGCCAGCGCCGGCAGGAACACGCCGCGCGAGTAGGAGTAGAACCCCGTGCCCAGGAAGCCGAGCACCGCCGCCACGCCGACGATCACCCAGCCATAGAAGAACGGCGTCGGGCTGGCCGCCTGAGCGGCAATCTCATCGTTTTTCGTCAGGCTATCGGACACACCAGGGCACTCCGGCACGTTGCGGCGGGCTTGCCGCATTAGTATTGCCCATCGCTTGCGGGTGGCGCAGCACCCTGAGAGACTACCTCAGGACACAGCAGCTGCACGCGGGGGTTAGAAGTATGACGAGCGCGGCCGACCTGCCCGCCACCTTTGGCGAGCTGAAGTCCTCCGGTTACCAGATACTCCCGGTGAAGGCGGAGATCCGCCGAAACCTGATCGCCAGGCTGCGGGCCGGAGAGCCGCTGTTTCCCGGTGTCATGGGCTACGACGAAACCGTCGTGCCGCAGCTGACCAACGCGCTGCTCGGAAACCAGGACATCATCCTGCTGGGCGAGCGCGGCCAGGCCAAGTCCCGCATCGTACGCAGCCTCACGTCGCTGCTCGACGAATGGACACCCACCATCGCCGGCACCGAGATACCCGAGAACCCGTTTCAGCCGGTGACGCCCTATGGTCGCGAGATCATGGCCGAGCAGGGCGACCAGGCGCCGATCCGCTGGCTGCACCGCGACGATCGCTACGCCGAGAAGCTGGCCACCCCGGACATCACCATCGCCGACCTGATCGGCGAGGTGGATCCCATCAAGGTGGCCGAAGGCCGCTATCTGTCCGACGAATTCACCCTCCACTACGGCCTGGTGCCCCGGGTCAACCGCGGCATCTTCGCCATCAACGAGCTGCCGGACCTCGCCGAGCGGATCCAGGTGGGTCTGCTGAACCTGCTGGAGGAACGCGACGTGCAGATCCGCGGCTTCCGCGTCCGGCTGCCGCTGGACGTGTTCGTGATCGCCACGGCCAACCCCGAGGACTACACCAACCGGGGCCGGATCATCACGCCGCTCAAGGACCGCTACGGCGCGCAGATCCGCACCCACTACCCGCTGCAGGTCGCGCAGGAAATCGAGATCATGGACCAGGAGGCCGCCATCGCCGACATGGGCGATTACCACCTGGAGGTGGCGGACTTCATGAAGGAAATCATCGCCGAGATCGTTCACCACGCGCGCCGCTCTCCAGACGTCAGCCAGCGCTCAGGGGTTTCCGTGCGTACCTCCATCGCGCTGTACGAAGCGCTGGTCGCCAATGCCTTCCGGCGCGCGCTGCGCACCGGCGAGAGCGAGGTGGTACCGCGCATGTCGGATCTGCCCTTCATCCTGCCCTCGTTCCAGGGCAAGGTGGAGTTCGAGTCGATGGAGGAAGGCCAGGAGGACCGGATCACGGAGCGGCTGCTCAATCAGGCCATCAAGGCCGTGTTCGATCGCCACTATGACGTCAACGACCTGGAATCGGTGGCCGCCGCGTTCGGCGGCGAGCTCACCGTAGAAACCGGCGAGAGCGTACCGGCCGGGGACTACCAGCCGATCCTCGAGCAGCTGCCGGGCATCCGCGACGTGTTTCCCGACCGCGCCCGGGTCTCGGCAGGGCAGCAGGCGGCCACCGTCGAGTTCATCCTCGAAGGTCTGCACCTGCACAAGCTGCTCAACAAGTACGACCACGCGGGCTTCACCACCTACACCGGCTGAGCGCCGAGGGGGCCGACCATGCGCATCATCCCGACCCGGCACCGGTTCTCGCAGTGGGACGGCAGTCAGCAGCTGCCGCTGGATGCCGACCAGATTCTCGGGGCGCTCGCAGAGGACCTGATGGAGTACGGCGATCTGCGCTGGGCAATGCGCAACATGCTGTCGCGCGGCATGCGCATGCCCCAGGGCGGTTCCATGAAAGGCCTGCGCGAAATGCTCAAGCAGCTGCGCGACAAGAAGAAGCAGCAGCTCGAACGCTTCAATCTCGACGGCATCTTCGACGACTTCCGCGAGCGCCTGGACGAGATTCTCGACATGGAGCGCAGCCGCATCGACGAGTGGCTCAACAAGGACAAGGACCCGAACAATTTCTCCGGCGACGTCCTGAAGAACATCGCGCGCAACAACCAGGAGCAGCTCGACAACCTGCCCGGCGACATCGCCAGTCAGATCAAGCAGCTGGAAAAGTACGAATTCATCAATCCGGACGCGCAGAAGAAGTTTCTCGAGCTCCTGAACGATCTGCGCAAATCCATGGCCAACACGTTCTTCAAGAACGTCGAGGACATGGTCAAGAACATGTCCGACGGCGATATTCAGCGCATGAAGGACATGCTCAAAGCGCTCAACGACATGCTGGTCAAGAAGATCGCCGGGGAGGATCCGGGATTCGACGACTTCATGAAGGAGTTCGGCGACATGTTCGGCGACAACCCGCCGCAGTCGCTCGACGAGCTGCTCGAGCAGATGGAACAACAGATGGCGGCGGCCCAGTCGCTGATGAACTCGCTCTCGGCCGATCAGCGCGCGCAGCTGCAGTCGCTGTTTTCCGACCGCTTCGGCGATCCTGAGCTCAACGCTGAGCTCTCGAAGCTGGCCAAGGAGCTGGACTTTCTCAATCCCAACGGCAGCCGCTACAACTTCCGCGGCGACGAGCGGCTGGATCTCGACTCAGCCATGCAGCTCATGAACGAAATGCAGCAGCTCGACGAGCTCATCGGACAGGTACAGGACGCCGAGCGGGCCGGCAACACAGACCGTATCGACCGCGACCTGCTGCAGGATCTGCTGGGCGAGGACGCCGCCGATGATCTCGACCGCCTGAACGAGCTGATGAAAGCGCTGGAAGACGCCGGCTATGTGCGTCCCACGGACGACAACCGCTGGGAGCTGACACCGCGCGGCTCGCGCATGATCGGCCAGAAGGCGCTCGGTGAGATCTACGAGCGCCTCAAGCGGCAGAGCCTCGGCAACCACGCAGTGCCGGAGGAGGGCCGCTTCGGCGAGCGTATCGAGCAGACCAAAGCCTACGAGTTCGGCGATCCGTTCCATCTGCACATGCCGCGCACGCTGCGCAACGCGCTCGACCGCGAGGGCCCGCAGACGCCGCTGAAGCTCAAGCCCGAGGACTTCGAAGTCTATCGCAGCGAGATGATCACCAGCACCGCCACCGCCATGCTGGTGGACCTGTCCTGGTCCATGGCGCTGCGCGGCTCGTTCCAGGCCGCGAAGAAGGTGGCACTGGCGCTGCACAACCTGATCACTTCACAATATCCGCGCGACAGCTTCTACATCATCGGCTTTGCTGCCTACGCCAAGGAGCTCAAGGCTCACGACCTGCCCTACCTGCAGTGGGACGAGTACGTGCTGGGCACCAACATGCAGCATGCGCTGCTGCTGGCCGAGAAGCTGCTGTCGAAACATCAGGGCGGCACCAAGCAGATCATCATGATCTCCGACGGCGAGCCCACGGCGCACCTGGAGGACGGCGAGGCGGTGTTCGCGTACCCGCCCACGCCGGAGACCATTCGCGCCACCTTCAAGGCCGTGAAGCACTGCACCAAACGCGGCATCGCCATCAACACCTTCATGCTCGACGCCAGCTACTACCTGAAAGCGTTCATGGACGAGATCGCCAAGATCAACGGCGGCCGCGTGTTCTTCACGTCACCGGAAAAGCTGGGCGAGTACATCCTGGTGGACTACGTGCAGAACAAACGCAAGCACCTGGCGCGGCGGGCCTGACCCTCGCGCCAGCGCTTCCGGGGCGTCTTCGGCGGAAGCGGATGGCGACTCAGAGAATGTACAGATCGCCGCTGGCGCGCACGGTGATGTCGCTGATGGACACGCCCCAGGGCTGATCGATGGCATGCAGGATGGCATCCGCGATGTACTCCGGTGCCAGCGCGAAATACTCGATGTGCTCCGGATCAGCCTCCTCCGCCGGCAGCTCGCCCGCCTGCATCGCGGGCATCTTCTGAAACATGAGCGCGGCGTTCTGCCCGTAGATGCCCGTGACCGCCTCCATGTTGACGATGCCCGCCGCCAGATTGGTGCTCGGCACGCCGGTGGGCCGCACGTTGGTGACCTTGATGCGGCCCTGGGATTCCACCCGCAGCGATTCCGACAGGGCGTTCACGGCCATCTTCGTGCCCACGTAGACGCCGGCGCCCGCCACCGGAAAGTTGCTGTAGATCGACGACAGGTTGATCACGTGGCCGCGGCCCTGAGCGATCATCTGATCGTGAACCGCCGCGATGCCGTGCAGCACGCCTTTGAAGTTGACGTCGATGCAGCGCTCCCAGGCCTCCATGGCCCGGGCATGATCCGCAAAGAACGCCAACGGCATGGTGCCGGCGTTGTTCACCATCACGTCCACGGCGCCGAAGCGTGTCAGCGCCCGCGCAACCAGCCCCTGCAGGTCCGGCAGACGGCGCACGTCCGTGACCGCTGAGACCACTTCGCTGCCGCCGGCTTCGAGCTCGGCAACCGTCGCCGCGAGCGCGCTGCCGTCGATGTCCCCCAACGCCAGGCGGGCCCCGCGCGCCGCCGCCTTGCTGCTCAGCAGGCGGCCAAAGCCGCTGGCGGCACCGGTGATGATGATGACCTTGCCGGCCACGTGTTCGGTCATGCCGTCCCCCTCGCGAATTGGTTCGGCCGCAGTATACTTCCGGGCTTTTTTCGGCGGGAGAAATCATGCCCGAGCAACTGGTCATTCCGGCGCGCTTCCGCGGGCCGCCGAACTCAGGCAACGGCGGCTACGTTGCCGGCGCCGTGGCGGATCTGTTCGCAGACCCGTACGCAGGGCCTGACGCGGCCATAGAGGTCACGCTGCGGGCCCCCATTCCTCTCGACACCGCCATGTCGGTCCAGCGCCCCGATGCCGACAGCGTGCGGATCGTGCTGGAAGAGCAGCTGATCGTGGAGGCGCAGCGCACGACGCTGTGCATGGCGGTGCCGCAGGCACCCGCGTTCGCGGCCGCGTCGGCTGGCCGTGACGCCTCGCCGTCATTCTACACAGGGGTGAACCCGCTGCTGCCCAACGGCACAGGCTTTCATCCGATCTGCGTGTGCTGCGGCGCCGACGTCGCGCCGGATCAGGGGCTGCACGTCTACGCGGGCCCGGTGACCGGCTTCGACGGCGCCGCCGCAGCGTGGCGGCCGCACGCCGCCTTCGCCGATACCGACGGCAACCTGCCGGCACCCATCATCTGGACGGCCCTCGACTGCCCGGGTCAGTTCGCCTACATGGTCTCCGGCATCCGAACCGGGCTGCTCGGGCGCATGACCGGCCGCGTGCTGCGCAGGGTGCCTGCGGATCAGGACTTCGTAATCTGCGGCTGGCGCCTCGAGGTGGAAGGGCGCAAACACTTCGCCGGCACCGCGCTGTTCGACCAGCACGGCGAGCTGTGTGCCCTCGCCCGCCAGACGTGGATCGGGCGCATGGACTGACGCTGTCCCGACCGGAGCGCGCCGCGCTGCCCTCTCCGGCCCGTCAGTAGCTTCTCGGCAGACCGAGCACGTGTTCCGTGACGAAGTTCAGAATCATCTCCTGAGAGATCGGCGCGATGCGCATCAGGCGCGCTTCGCGCCAGTAGCGTTCGACGTGATACTCGCGCGCGTAGCCGAAGCCGCCGTGGGTCTGCATGGCCTGGTCGGCCGCCTGAAAGGCGGCATCCGCGGCCAGCCACTTCGCCATGTTGGCCTCGGCCCCGCAGGGTTCGCCACGATCGATCAGCCAGGCGGCCTTGCGCACCATCAGTTCCGCCGCGTCCAGGCGCATCTGCGCCTCGCCGAGCGGAAACGCCACACCCTGGTTCTTGCCGATCGGACGTCCGAACACCACGCGCTCGTTGGCGTAGTCGACCGCCCGGCGCAGCGCGGCACGGCCGATGCCGATGGCCTCCGAGGCAATCAGCACGCGCTCGGCGTTGAGGCCATCGAGCAGATAGCGGAACCCCCTGCCTTCCTCGCCGACCCGATCCGTGACGTGCACCGGCAGATCGTCGTATACGACCTCGCAGGTGGCGACCGCGTTGCGGCCGACCTTGTCGATGGGCGAGATGCTCACCTCGGGACGCTGCAGCTCCGCCAGCAGCAGGGTCATGCCGTCCGTGCGCCGCTCGAGCTGCTCGCGCGGGGTGGTGCGTACCAGCAGCAGCACGCGTTCCGACTGCAGTGCCTTGGTGGTCCAGACCTTGCGGCCGCGCACGATGTAGTGATCGCCCTCGCGACGCGCGAAGGTCGTGATGGACGTCGTATCCGTGCCGGCGTCGGGTTCGGTCACCCCGAATGCCACGTGCAGCTTGCCGCTCGCCACGTCCGGCAGGTACTTCTGCTTCATGGCATCGCTGCCGTACTTGACCACGGGATGCAGCCCGAAGATCGACAGGTGCAGCGGCGTCGCGCCATTCATTGCGGCACCCGAAGCCGCTACTTCCTGGAGCACGATGCTCGCCTCGCTGATACCGCGGCCGCTGCCACCGTACGCCTCGGGAATCGCGATGCCGATCCAGCCGGCTGCTGCCATGGCGTTGTAGAACGCCCAGGGAAATTCGTGCTCAGCATCACAGCGTGCCCAGTACTCGTCCGGATAGTCCGCGCACAGCTTGCGCACCGACTCGCGGATCAGCACCTGCTCGTCGCTGAGTTGAAAGTCCATCGTTTCCTCCTTGCCGTGGCTACCCGCCGGGTCGTGAGCGCGGGCACGCGGATGGTGGGACATTTTCCGGAAAAATGCACATCCGGGCCGTTGCGCCGCGGCCGCGCTCGGCAATCGGGCAGCAGCCGGTTGGCAAAGCCGACGCGGTCGGTTTTACTTGAGCTGCACCAACAGGGGGAGCCGGGCTGTGGCGGGCAAGTATTTCGAAGAGCTTGAGGTGGGTATGACCTTCCACCACCAACCCGGGCGCACCGTCACCGAAACGGACAACCTGCTGTTTTCGGCGCTGACCCTGAACCCGCAGCCGCTGCACCTCGATGCGGAGTTCGCCCGGAGCACCCAGCACGGTCAGATCCTGGTGAACAGCATATTCACCCTGGGCCTGGTGGTGGGCGTATCGGTAGGCGACACGACCCTCGGCACGACCCTCGGCAATCTGGGCTTCGACAAGACCACCTTTCCGAACCCGGTGTTCATCGGCGACACGATCACCGTGAGCACGAAGGTAGTGGACAAGCGCGAGAGCCGCAGCAAGCCCGATCGCGGCGTGGTGACCTTCGAGCATCAGGGCGTCAACCAGCGCGGCGAGGTGGTGTGCAGCTGTATCCGCGCGGGCATGATGATGCGGCGTCCGCAATGAACCCGGACGTCGCCGCGCTGCCGCGTCCCGCAGGCGTTCATCGGCTGCGCCGTTCGCTGCATTTCGTACCCGGCGCCAGCGAGAAGATGCTCGGCAAGTCGCTGGCAACCGCTGCAGACGGCCTGGTGCTGGACCTCGAGGATGCCGTGACCCCAGACCGCAAGGACGACGCCCGCGGGGTGGTCAGCAGCTGGCTGCGCGACGTCGACTTCGGCGGCAAGGAACGCACGGTACGGATCAATCCGCTGGATTCTCCCTGGGGTGAGGAGGACGTCCGGGCGACCATGGCGCATCCGCCGGATGCCTTCGTGGTCCCCAAGGTCTCTACCTTGGACGAGCTGCGGCGTCTCGATGAGATGATCGGCGCTCTGGAACGCGAACACGGCCACCCCCAGAACGCGGTGGGACTCATCCTGGTGTCCACCGAAACGCCGCTGGGCGTGTTGAACCTGCCCACCTTTCCCGAGTGCCCCAGGGTCATCGCGCTGTCATGGGGCGCCGAGGATCTGTCTGCAGCCATCGGGGCCCCGACCAACCGCCTGCCGGGCGGCGCCTATCTGGACCTCTACCGCCACTGCCGCGTGCAGACGCTGCTGTGCGCGACCGCAGCCGCCGTTCAGGCCGTGGACACGGTATTCGTCGACATCCAGGACCACGAGGCCCTGGAACGCGAATGCCGGGAGGCCGCGTGGATGGGCTACACCGGCAAGATCACCATACATCCGGCACAGATAGACATCGTCAACGCGGCATTCACGCCGTCCGCGGCCGAGGTCGCCGAATCGGAGCGGCTGCTCGCGGCCTTCGCGGAGGCAGAGGTCCAGGGTCGCATGGCATTTGCATTCGAGGGCCGGATGGTGGACGTTCCGCACCTCAACCGGGCGCGGCGCATCCTGGCGCGCGCTCGCCAGATCAGGGAGCAATCGTGACAGAAACCCGAACGGCCGGACCCCTGCAGCTCGCGACCAGCAAGATGCTCGCGCAGGTGGATGACAACGGCATCGGCTGGATCATCTTCAACCAGCCGGAGCGGCACAACGCCTTGTCGCTGGAGATGTGGCAGGGGCTGGCCGACATCCTGTCGCACTACGCGGCAGACCCCGCCGTGCGCGTTGCCGTCATGCGCGGCGCGGGCGGCAAGGCGTTCGTATCCGGTGCGGACATATCGGAGTTCGACAGCAAACGTGGCAGCGCTGCGCAGAAGGAGGAGTACGCCAAGGTCGCCGGTGAAGCCAACCGCTGGCTGGCGCGCTTCGAAAAGCCGCTGATCGCCCTGATCGAGGGCTACTGCATCGGCGGCGGGCTGGCCACGGCACTCGCGGCGGACATCCGCTTCGCCACGCCGGATTCGCGCTTCGGCATTCCCGCGGCACGCCTCGGACTCGGCTACGAGTATGAAGGCCTGGCCAAGCTGGCACGTATCGTCGGCCCGTCCCGGGCCCGCGACATCATGTTCTCGGCGCGGTTCATGGAAGCGCCCGAAGCGCTCGGCATGGGCCTGATCAACTTCGTCGCCGAGCGCGCCGACATCGAGCAGCAGGTCGTGGCCTACGCCGAGCGCATCGCGGGCAACGCGCCGCTCACGGTGCGCGCTGCCAAAGCGGCTGTGAATGCCTGGGAACGGGGCGCGCGTGAGGACGACGTCGCGGCCGTTCGCGCCCAGGTGGACGCATGCTTCGACAGCGAGGACTATCGCGAGGGGCGGCGTGCGTTCAAGGAGAAGCGCCCGCCCCGATTCCGGGGTTGCTGATCACGACCGAGGGCGATCCCGGACCGAACCGCCTCGACTGGGTCAGCCGCTCAGGGCCTTGTAACCCTCGTCCGTGACGTAGCTGGTGAAGGCCGGATCGTTGACGATGTCGAGCGATCCGTTGTCCGATTCCATGATGAACGCACGGATGGCTGCCAGCGCCTCCTCCGGCTTGGACTCGCGCAGCTTGGCCTTCAGCAGGCCTGCATCGATCTCGGCTTCGAAGCGCGAGCGGTACGGTCCCACCGCAATGCCCTCGCGCGTGTGAAAGTACCACTTGTCGTCGCTGCGGAAGAACCGCTCCGAACGAAACCAGGTCTTCGGTTTCTCGTCGCGGCGGCACTGCGCGCCGCGTTCGGTGACGTCATCCAGCAGCTCAAACTTGCCATCCATTTCTTTCCTCGCCTTGCCCTTCAGCCGGGTCTGCTCGACATGGGTTCAATCCCTGAGCGCTATTGTTCTCGTGCGCCGGAACGAGGTCTGTGACCGCGATGTGGCGGCCATGTAAGCGAGGTTTCGGGCCCGCAAGCTGCTGAACGGAACTGACGCTACTCAGCCCGCGCTCAGTGCATCGAGCAGTTGCTGCGCAGCCTCGGATTCGGGAAACGCACCTGCCGCGAGCGCCTGTCTCAGGTTGTCGCGAGCGGCGTCGTGCTGCCCGGCCGCCCGCTGTGCTACGGCAAGGTGGTAGCGTACAGAGGGGTTGTCGGGACCCAGCTGCACGCTCCGAGTGAGCACCTGCAGCCCTTCTTCCGTCGAATTCTGCTGAACCAGAATCCAGCCCAGCGTATCGAGGACCGCCGGACTGTCCGGCGCCGCTGCCACAGCCTGACGCGCGGTCGCGACGGCGCGGTCGTCGCCACGCTCCATGTACAACCAGGCCAGGTTGTTCAGTACGACAGGGTTGCCGCTCGCCGCAAGGCGCTCGTAACGCTGCAGCGCGGCGGCTTTGTCGTCCTGCCGCAGGAACGCGTCGGCCAGCAGCAGGTCGGCGCCGGCATCCTGTGGGTGATCCTCGAGCCAGCGCTGCAGAACGGTGGCGGCAGCGTCGGCGTCGCCACTACCCAGAGCCATGGCCGCGGAGCGCATAACGCCGTCGCGCACACCCTCGCTGGCGAGCTCCCTGTACGCGGCGGCAGCGCCCGCACGATCACCGCCAGCGAGCTGCACGTCCGCCGCGAGCAGAGAGAACTCGGGACCCGAATCACCCAGCTTACGCAGGGCGTCCAGGCGCGACTGCGCGGCGCCGACGTTGCGCTCCCCCAGATCAAGTCGGGTCAGCGCCCGCAGTGCCGGTACACTCGATCCGTCCGAGAGCTCGAGTGCCCGATTCAGGTTGCTGCGCGCCAGCGTCCGCTGACCGACCCGTGCCTGCAGACTGCCCAGCGCCAGGTACAGCGGGCCATTGGCTTCACGACGGCCAAGCGCGGATTGCAGTTCCGTCGCTATGGCCTGGGCGGCGGCCGTGTCACCGCTGCGCAGCAGGGTTTCTGCCTTGAGCAGGTTGAGGTCCGGCAGATCCGGCGCGACAGCCAGGGCCTCCTCCAGCACACGGGTAGCGTCGTCGACACGGTTGGAGGCCAGGTACAGGCGCGCGAGACCAAGCCTGGCACGCACCGACTGCCCGTTGGCTCCCGCGGCCGTTTCCAGGTAGCGTACCGCCGCGTCTGACTTACGCTCCCGTAACATCAGGTCCGCAAGACTGAGCAAGGCACCTTCATTGTCTGGGTCGTTGTCCAGCAGGTCCTGATAGAGTCGCGCCGCCCCCGCAGAATCTCCGTTGCGTTCCGCCAACGTCGCGAGGTTCTGCACAGCTGGAAGAAACGTCGGATCGGCAGCCAGTGCCGCGCGGAAGTCACGTTGCGCCGCCTCGGCATCCTGGCGGCCCAGGGCGACCGCACCACGCAGGTTCAGGCCGACGGCGCTGTTCGGTTCCTTGGCGAGCAGCGAAGCAACGGCTGCCTCAGCACCGGCCCAGTCGCGCTCGCGTATGCGCAGCAACGCCATCAGATACTCGCTCTGAAACTGCGACTCATCCACGGCGATCGCCGTCTCGAGTTCCGCTTCTGCGCGCCCCTGATCACCCGCTGCAAGCAGGCTCAGGGCGAGCTGATTGCGGAATGGCGCCATATCCGGAGCCAGCGCCACGGCCCGCTCCAGCGCCGAGGTGGCGACATCCGTGTGCCCGAGTCGCAGCTGGGCGGAGCCATAGATCGCCAGAAGCTGGGGGTCAGCCGTGACCGCCACGAGCGGTTCCAGCACATCGGCGACGCCCTCGAAGTCGCCCTGCTCCAGGCGAACCGAAGCAAGTACCTTCGCGGCCGATTCATTGCGCTTGTCGCGCGCCAGAAATCGTTGCAGGTTGTCCTCCGCCTGAGCCAGTTGCCCTTCGCGGTACTTGATCGCACCCATGAGGTAGAGGCTCGGCGCATGGTCCGGCATCACGCTCTGAACGTTGCGGATGGCAGCCTCAGCACCGTCGAGGTCGCCCTGTTGGAAGCGGATCAGTCCGTCGAGGTATTGCGCGACCGGCAGCCTCGGTGCCCGCTTCAGCACGTTTCGAATTCGCTCCCCGGCCGCGGTCAGATCGCCCTGCAGCAGACTTACCCGCGCCAGCCCCAACGCGCCGGAAAGGTCCCCGGCGGGTAGCGCTGACGCCCGCTCGAAGGACTGTGCCGCCGCATCCAGAGTGTGCTGTGAAAGTTCGAACTCGGCCTTTGCCAGCCAGGCATCGACGCTGTTTTCATCGAGCGTGACAGCCTGGTCGAAGTAGTGGCCGGCGCGTTCGGCATCACCTTCGGACCAGGCGATACGTGCCAGGCCTAGATTTGCCCCGGCCAGCTGGGGAGCCTGCTGATACAGCACGCGGGCCCTGCCGGCGTCACCGCCCGCCAGGTAGGCATCCGCGAGCACGACGGCCAGCGGCTTGGGTAGCGCGCCTGCGTCCGCAAGCTCGCCGATGACCTCCTGGTAGCGCCCTACCCGCACCTTTGCAGCGAGCAGGTCCACCTTGAGACGCTGGTCGTCGATGCCGAGATCCAGCGCTCGTTCGAATTCCTTGAGCGCGCTGGGGTAATCTCCAAGCCGCGCATGCGCCTCGCCCAGCAGCAGTCGAGCCGAAGCCAGGTCCGGTTGCTTCTGCAGCGCGTTTTTGAGCTCAATGACTGCCGTGCGTAGATCGTTGGTCGCGAGATTCTGCTCGGCGCGCGCCACGTGCTCCTGCGGAGTCGTGCTGTCGCAGCCACCAAGGCTCGGCAGAAGCAGGGCAAACGCCAGAAACGAAACTTTGATGGGATACATGGTTGACTGCAGCGGCCGGACTAGACCTCGATTCTACCCCGGCTCGGGGAGCCAGGCGCTGCCAACCTGTAAGGGTTCGTAATTGTGAGCCTGAAGCAGGAGCACCAGCTAGTTGACGACTTTGACCACTTCGTTGGAGTACGCGCTCTCATTGCCGACGCTGTCGAGCGCAGTCATCGCGAAATAGTACGAACCCGAGACCAGTGTCAGCGACGTACTGGTCGCGGCGTTGTCACTCACATCGACCGTATCCGTGTATGCGCGGCTCTGCTCGCCGTAGTAGACCCGGTAGCCAGCCAGATCCGTCAGAGGGCTGCCGTCGACGTTCTCGGTAGGAGCCTGCCACGCGAGTGTCACGGTGCCATTCACTGAGACCGAGAGCATGGCCATCGCATTGCCGCCGGCACCCGAACAGGTGAGTGAATAGGTCGTCGCCTGAGTCAGCGGTCCCACGGCCTCACTGCCGCTTACCGACTTGCTACCGCTCCAGCCACCGCTTGCGGTACAACTGTCTGCGGCACTGCTGGACCAGCTGAGGACAGTGGACCCACCCGAGTCGACGACGCTGTCAGCCGCCGCCAATTGCAGAGACGGCGGCGCGTCCGGGCTGGAAGACGCTGGCGGTTGCGACGGCTCAGGGGGGGTGGTCGATGCGTCTGGAGGGGGAGTCGAAGTGCCCGCATCGGCACTGCTGGCTGCGTCGCTGCTTCCGCTGCAGGCTGACAGCAACATGACCAGGACAGCAACCAAGCCCGCCCGAACAAACGCCACCGGGTCCCTTCGTGCACCTTCCATCGTTCGCTCCTGCTCCTGCGTCTTGCGCACCCCTCCGGCATCCCGCCCAGGGGTTTGGCGCGCGAGCGGACAGTTTAAGGAGCGGTCGCCGCAGTCCCGTGATGCTGTTATCACTTCGAACGGAAATGCGAAAAGCTGCAGAGCAGTTCTCACTTCCGGGACGATTCAGATCAGGGAATGACCTTGCGGATCTCGTTGGAATACGCGCTCTCGTTGCCGGCCGCATCGAATGCAGTGAGCGCGAAATAGTAGGTACCGGGCGCGATGTTGGCCTCCCACTGAGTCGTCGTGGGAGAGTTGATGGGCAGGCTCGTGGAGTAGGATCTGCTGCTCGTGCCCCAATAGATGTTGTACCCCGCCAGATCCGTGAGCGGCGAGCCGTCCACGTTCTGAGTCGGCGCCTGCCATCGCAGGACCCGGTCCAGAACTTCTACAGTGACCGAGCCGAGACCATTGCCGCTCGGACCCGAGCAGCTGAGCTGAAAGCCAGTCGTCGCCGACAATGGGCCCGTGGTAAAGCTGCCGGATGCGGGCCGACTGCCGCTCCAACCGCCGCTGGCAGTACAGCTCTGTGCGCCATTCGCCGTCCATGTGAGGGTCGTGGCCTCGCCTTGCGCAATCTGGGTGGGCGCCGCAGTGATCGTCACCTGAACGCCAGCACTGGTGGCGACTGTAACGTCCACCTGCCGCACGATACCGCCACCGCTGCCTGAGCAGCTGAGACGAAAACTCGCATCAGCATTCAGAGGTCCCACCGAGACGGAGCCAGCGAGAGCACGTGTACCGGACCACGCACCAGACGCTTCGCAGCTGGAGGCGTTGCTGGCTGACCAGGTGAGCGTTACCGACTCCCCCTGATTGACGACGCTCGCAGAGCTGGAAAATGTGAGTGTGGCACTGCCTAGATCCGTGCTGGATCCTGCGCTGCCGCTGCCGCCACCACAGCCGGAAAGCACAACGGTGAACAGGGCGGCAGCGATTGCACGTGAGCGCCACACGAGCGATGCGCGTGGCGCAGGCCTCGACGCGAACGTATTACTTATTGACGGAATCAAGGGAATCTACGTCGCACTCTCGGAAGCACTGCCGGGCATGATAACCGTTTGAAATCGTGTAAATTTTCCGCCGCACGGTGGCGGCCGGTCACCCCAATGGCGCGCACTCTACCGACCCGTTCGGGCTATGTAAACGATATGTATGGGGAAAAATTGTTTCGCGCCTCGATACAGTTGTCAGGCGCAGGGAACGGTTCCTGCAAAATCAGCAGCTTGTCGTCGTATCCAGGGTTTCTACATGAGAAACACACCGACGCGGGCCTGCGGCCCCGAAGTCGCCGCCTTGGTCCCCCGCCGAGTCGTGGTAGCATGCGCGACCACCGCAGGTCGTCGTTGAGCTGAGGAATCTCCCACTTCTATGGAACATCGCGCAGTCACCGCCTGTGTGCTGATCATCGGCAACGAAATCCTGTCCGGCAGAACCCAGGACGTGAACCTCAACCACCTGGCCCAGACCCTCGGCGGCTGGGGCATTCAGGTACGGGAAGCGCGCGTCATTCCGGACGTGCCCGAGGTGATCGTGGCAACCGTCAACGAGACCCGGGAACGCTTCGACTACGTATTCACCACCGGCGGTATCGGACCGACCCACGACGACATCACCGCCGACTGCATCGCCGACGCTTTTGGCGTGGAGCTGATCGTGCATCCGCAGATCGCCGCCATCATCGAGCGGCGTCCGGCGCCGCCGGACGTCATGGCGGCGCGTATGCGCATGGCCCGGGTTCCCGAGGGCGCCACGCTGATCGATAACCCCACCGGCGGCCCGCAGGGCTTTCGCATTGAGAACGTGTTCGTGATGGCCGGCATCCCTGCGGTCATGCAGGCCATGCTGAGCAGCCTGAGCGGGCGCCTCGAGACGGGGCCGGTGGTGCGCTCGCGGTCGGTCACGGCGTATCTGGGCGAAAGCCAGATTGCCGGCCCCCTGCGCGAGATTCAGGCACGCTTCCCGGACGTCGATCTCGGCAGCTACCCATTCTTCCGCGAGGATCGCTACGGCACCTCCCTGGTCATGCGCGGTATCGACGAAGACCGTCTGGACGCAATGCTGGAAGCGGTCAAGTCGGCCATCACCGACGCAGGTGAAACACCGCAGGACATCAAGCACGGGTGATCGCGGGCCTCGCAAAAGGATTCTGCAGACGTGCGCTGGCCGCGTGGCCGACGTTCGCCATCCTGCTGGCAATCGCATCCGGGGCTACCGGGGCGCCGGGCGCCGTCGCAACGGACACGGCCTGGGCACGGCTGCCCGGAGCCAAAGCGGAGGCGATCGATCCCGGCAATCCGCGGCAGCGCACGACCGTGGTTCAGGGTCAGGCCAACGATCTCGCGGCCGCGCTCGGCGCCCTGCAGCAATGCCAGGCTCTGCAGCCGGAAGGGCCGCCGTGCGAGCTCACGCGTCTCAATGACGAACGCATCGCCACCGGCCGGCAGATCCGCGCCCGGGTACCCACAGGGCCGCACCCCCTGTTTCTGTGGCGCTACGAGCGGGGCGCAACCACCCTGTATCTCGCCGGTTCGATTCACATATTGAAGCCCAGCCTCTATCCGGTGGCCGAGCAGCTGGAAACCGCCTTTGCGCAATCCGACCAGCTGGTGCTGGAGGTGAATACGGAGCAGTACCCCCAGGACGAATTGACGCGCCGCAGCCTCGCGCACGGCCGGCTCCCGGAGGGCGCAGAGCTGCAGACGGTTCTGCCGGCACCGATCTACCAGCGTCTGGCGCAACGCCTGGCAGACTACGGCGTGCCCATGCAGAACCTGGCGCCGCTCAGCCCGGCGATGGTGATGAATCAGTTCGTCGTCTATCGACTGATGTCGCTCGGCTACCTGCCGGAGTACGGTCTAGAGCAGCATTTCATGGCACAGCGGGGTGCGCGGCCGATTCTGGAGCTCGAGAGCCTGGAGGCGCAGCTGACGCTGCTGTTCGACCAGCCGCTGCCGGTGCAAATACAGCTGCTGGCGGATACGCTGGATCTGGAAGCCGCCATCGAACCTATGCTGGCCGACATGGTGGCCGCCTGGCTGTCCGGGGACGATGCCCGCTTTCTGACGCTGTTCGAGGAGCAGTCGGGTGATTCCGCTGCCGCCCGGGCATTCAACCGGGCGCTGCTCGACGACCGCAACGTCGGCATGGCGGCGCGCATCAGCGAGCTGCTGACGCGACCCGGAAAGTACTTCGTGCTCATCGGTGCCGCCCACCTGGTCGGCGACCAGGGCATCGTCGCGCTGCTGGAGCGCCAGGGCGTCCGTGGCCGCCGCATCTACTCCACCGACCGCCTCTGAGCCTGCCTTCCGGCCGACGGAAACAACGAAACGAACAAGACGCACAACAGAGCCAGACAGGAGAACGAACATGAACATCGAGGGCAGACGCGCGCTGGTACTGGGAGGCACCTCTGGAATCGGGCTCGCCGCCACCCGGCAGCTGGCAGACGCAGGTGCCGAGGTGATCGCGATGAGCCGCAGCGCCGGCAATCTGCAGCAGGCTCAGGCGGTGCTCGACGGGCGCGGCACCGTGCGTTCGCTGGACGTGCTGGACCGCGCGGCCATGTCCGCAACCTTTGCCGAGCTGGCCCCGTTCGACATTCTGGTGGCGGCCGCCACCGGCGGCGAGCGCGCCACGGGACCGTTTCTGAGCATGGACCTGGACGGCTTTCAGGGATCCTTCGCGAAACTCTGGGGCTACGTGAACGCCGTGCGCCTCGGCGCGGAACACATGTCGGACAACGGCTGCATCGTGCTGGTGAGCGGCTCGCCGGCCCGCAAATGCAGACCGGGCATGTCGGCGATCTCCACCGTGGGCAATGCCGTCGAGGGCTTCGCCCGCGCCGTGGCGCCCGAGCTGGCGCCGCGCCGCATCAACGTGGTGTCGCCGGGGGTGATCGACACGCCCATGTTCGCCGTGGCCGGCGACGCCCGCGAGCAGTTTCTCAGCAGTGCGACGGCCGGCAACCTGATCAAGCGTGCCGGCAGTCCCGACGAGGTCGCCATGGCCATTCTGTTCACGATCCGCAACGACTTCGTCACCGGCACCACGGTGGACGTCGATGGCGGTGCTCTGCTGCCCTGACGTTGTGATGCCCATCGACCACGCCGAACGCCGGAACGCGCTGATGTTCGAGCCATTTCGACCACCGCTGCTGCTGCGCAGCCCGCATGCGCAGACACTGCTGGCCAGCGTTGGCCGTAAACCCGCGGTGGCGGCAGGTGCCGATCCATTGCGACGCGGCGCTCACGAACAGCTGCTGACCACGAGCGAGGGGGTGATCCTGCAGGCCTGGGTCACGCCCGCCTCGGAGCATGCGGGCGATGCCGCGCCGCTGGTGGTGCTGATTCACGGCTGGCTCGGCAGCGCCGACTCGAGCTACGCTCTGTCCGCCGCCTGGGCGCTCAATCAGGCCGGGTACCAGGTAGCGCGCCTGAACCTGCGCGACCACGGCGACACCGCGCATCTCAACGAGGGCCTGTTCCACTCCGCCCGCACCCGCGAAGTAGTGGAAGCGGTATCCCGGCTGGCCGAGGGTCACGGCGGCCGCACCGGTGTCCTCGGGTTTTCACTCGGCGGCAACTTTGCACTGCGTGTCGCGCGGGCACTGGGCCTGCCCACACTGGCCGTATGTCCGGCGGTGGACCCGCCAGCGACGATGCGGGCCATCGACGGCGGCTGGAGCGCCTACCGCTACTACTTCCTGCGCAAATGGCGCCGGTCGCTCCTGGCCAAACAAAGCGCCTTTCCCGACCTGTACGACTTCAGCGCAGCCCTGCCGCTGCGCTCGGTGGCGGCGCTGACGGACCTGTTCGTGCGCTACCACACCGACTTTCCCGACACCGGGAGCTATCTCGCCGCATATACCCTGACCGGCAAGGCACTGGCGGGCACCGACGCCACCGTCGTGATTGCGCGCGACGATCCGATCATTCCCCAGGACGCGTTCCACCGCCTGCCGCGCAGCATCGAGGTGGTCGCCATGCCGCGCGGCGGTCACTGCGGGTTCGTCGAGGGCCACCGCGGGCCCAGCTGGCTGGATCGCGAGGCCGTGCGTTACTTCGACCGCGCCCTGCGTTGAGCGGTCAGGCGCCCTGCGCGTCGCGCCCGGGATCCGGGAAATCCCGATAGAGCGCAAACCGTGCCCCCTGCACGCGCTGATTGACCGCCCGGTGCAGCGCCTCGACCGGATCCCGGCGGGCAGCCGCCCTGCCGAACGCGTCATCGAGCTGCGCCAGGTCCGTGAACTCCAGCATCATGTGAAACTCGCCCAGATCAGCGGGCGCTAGGCCCAGCTTGCGCCGGGTGATGCGATACCCGTGCAGCGCGCCCCGCGCCTGCAGGTGGTCGAGGTAGGCCCGGGTGGCCCGTACGAACTCGAGATCGTCCTGACCAGGCTGCAGATCGCACCAGATGTGATAGATGTCCATGGCGGCTCGAGCGCAAACAGTCGCCCGATGGTAAACGAAACTCGCGATTGGCGAACGCTGCGGCGAGCTGTCCAACCTGCCCGAGCGAACCGGATGGCTGGCGTATCTCGGCCGAACGCCTCGCTTCAGGGTTGCACAGGGAACCCGACGTTGCCGCCCGAGAGGATCACGCCGACCCGCCGCGTGGAACGCTCGGCGCCAGCCTCTGACCCTGCGCTCAGCAGCGCGGCGAGCGGTACCGCCGACGACGGCTCGATCACCAGCTTGAGACACGACCACACCAGGCGCTGCGCCGCCAGCAGGTCCGCCTCCGTCACCAGGCATATGGGCAGCGCGTAGCGCCGCAATATCTCGAAGTTGCGCTCGCCAAGCGCCGTGCGCAGACCGTCGGCGGCGGTGCGCGGCGGCACCGCCGGCTGGCGCCGGCCGCTGGCCAGAGACCGGTAGGCGTCATCGGCCAGAGCGGGCTCAGCGCCCCGCACCTGAATGCCCGCAGCCGCGCCCACCAGCACGGTCCCCGATGCCAGCCCACCGCCGCCCACCGGTACCCAGATCTCGTCGAGCTGGGGCACCTCGGCCAGCAGCTCCAACGCCGCCGTGCCCTGACCGGCTATCACCTCACAGTCGTCGTAGGGTGCGACGTACAGCGGCGCCGCGGCCGCTGCGGATTCCGCCAGCACTGCGCTCAGCGCGGCTTCGCGATCCTCGAGCGCAGGTCCGCAGGGGACGATGCGGGCACCGTAACGGGCTATGGCTTCGCGTTTTGCCAGCGGCGCGATGTCCGGCACGATCACCGTCACCTGCACCCCGAGCAGCTGGCCCACCAGCGCCAGCGCCGCGCCGTGATTGCCTGAACTGTGGGTCACGACACCGTGCGCACGCGCCTCGGCCAGGCGTGCGGTCACCGCGCTGGACGCTCCGCGCATCTTGAATGAGCCCGAGCGCTGCAGGTTTTCGCACTTGAAGTACAGCTCGCAGCCGCACAGCGCGTCCAGGGTTCGGCTCCGGAACACGGGCGTGCGCTGCACACAGGACGCAATACGCCGGGCCGCCCGGTGCACGGCCGCCAGATCCGGCAGGTCCAGGCTGCGCGCCACGAAACGCGTCAGATGGTGCCGCGCGCCGCCAGCGCATCGAGCTCGCCGGCACTCAGACCCAGCAGCTCGCCGAGCACGCTGCGCGTATGCTCGCCGAGCGCCGGACCCGGCCAGCGAATCGCGCCGGCGCTCTCCGACAGACGCGGGGCGACGTTCTGCATTTTCAGATTGCGGAACGTCGGATGCGGCACGTCGACGATGGAATTGCGGGCCTGAAACTGTGGGTCCTCGAGCATTTCAGGGGCCCGGTAGATGCGTCCAGCCGGTACCCCATGGTGTTCCAGCAGCTCGAGCAGCGCGTCGGCGTCGAGGGTCGCCGACCAGCGGCCAATCCGCTCATCGAGCTCGGCCTGGTGCTCGCCGCGGCTCGTGTGATCCCGATAGCGCGCGTCCTCGGCCAGGCCGGGCTCGCCCATGGCCTCGGCAAGCCGGGCGAACACCGAATCCTGATTGGCTCCGATCAGGATCATCTCCCCGTCCCGGGTGGGATAGACGTTGCTGGGCGCGATCTTGGGCAGGATCGAGCCGCTGCGTTCACGGATCACGCCCGCCTCGGTGAACTCGGGAATCGTGGACTCCATCATCGCCAGCACCGCCTCGTAGATGGCGGAGTCCACCACCTGACCACGACCGCTGCGCTCCCGATAGTGCAGCGCCGCCAGCGTGCCGAGACAGGCATAGGTCGCAGCCAGCGAGTCGCCGATGGACAGCCCCACCCGGCTCGGCGGCCGGTCGGGGTCGCCTGCCAGGTAGCGGATGCCGCCCATGGCTTCGCCGATGGAGCCGTAACCTGCACGGTGCGCGTAAGGCCCCGTCTGCCCGAATCCCGAGACCCGGACCATGATCAGGCGCGGGTTTATCGCGGCGAGCGCTTCGTAGCCGAGCTGCCACTTCTCCATGGTCCCGGGCCGGAAATTTTCGATCAGCACGTCGGCCTGGGCCACCAGCCGGCGCAGCAGCGCCTGTCCTTCGGCATCGCGCAGGTTGAGCGTCACGGACTTCTTGTTGCGGGCGATCACGGGCCACCACACCGGCAGACCCTGGCCCCAGGCACGCATGGGATCGCCGCTGCCCGGCGGTTCGATCTTGATTACCTCGGCGCCCATGTCGCCCAGCAGCTGACCGCAGAACGGGCCGGCTATCAGCTGGCCGAGCTCCAGCACCCGGATGTCGGAAAGCGCGCCACCGCTGCCCGTATGCGCTGCCCCGGAATGCCCCTGGTCGCGTTGCGTCATCGTTGATCCTCTAACTTACCCGCAGGAAATCCGCCGGACCTCAGCACACCCGATGGCAGCGTCTTGCCAAGCACCGTCTGCAGCCAAGCGGCGCTCTCGATCAGCGCATCCAGATCCACGCCGGTCTCGACGCCCATACGGTCGAGCATGTACACGAGGCTTTCGCTGGCAATGTTGCCCGAAGCGTTGGGTGCAAACGGACAGCCGCCGACGCCGCCAATGCTGGCATCGAGCGTCTCCACGCCCGCCAGCAGCGCCGCGTAGGCGTTGGCGATGCCGGTATTGCGGGTATCGTGAAAGTGACCCCGCAGCGGCATCGCGTCGCCCAGGGTCTGCCGCAGTGCCTGAAAGGTCTCCAGCACCTGACCGGGGACGCCCACCCCAACCGTATCCGCCAGAGCCAGCTCCACCGGCTGCTGATCGGACAGCGCCCGCGCGATCTCCAGCACCCGTTCCAGCGGGACCTCCCCCTCGAACGGGCAGCCGAACGCCACGGCGATGGTCGCCTGGGCACGCAGGCCGCGGCGCGCCGCATCGGCCAGCACGCCGCGCGCCATCTCGACGCATTCCGCGACGCTCATGCCCTGATTGCGCTGCGCGAAGGTCTCGCTGGCCGGCACCACCAGCCCCGCCTCGTCCAGCCGCTCGGTCGCCAGCAGGCGATCGTAGCCGCGGCGGTTGAGTATGAGGCCGGTGTAGGTCACGTCGCCGCGCTGCGGCAAGCCTCGGCATACCGCTTCCGCGTCGGCCATCTGCGGCACCAGCCTGGGATGTGCGAAGCTGGTCACCTCCACGCGCCTGCAACCTGCGTCGAGGGCACGATGGATGAGCGTCAGCTTGTCCTCGGTGGAAACCAGGGTCGACTCGTTCTGCAGGCCGTCCCTGGGGCTCACCTCCATGAAAGTCACCGATTGCTGCATGTCAGCTCCCTCATCCGGTTCCAGCCGGGCCACGGACGTCTGCCGGATCCACTACTTCCACCTGAGTCGCCAGCTTCTGCTGCTGCTTGAGCGGGCGCCGTTCGCCCTGCAGCACTACCAGCGCGCGCAGGCGGATGTCACGGCTCGACGCGCCGACCAGAATCTCCACCTCGCCCGGGTCCACCACGAACCGCATCTGCTGATCGTAATAGCCGAGTTGAGACGCATCGAGGCGAAACCGGACCTGCCGCCGCTCACCGGCCGGAATGGCGACGCGCCGGAACCCTACCAGCTGCAGCACCGGCCGCGCCACATCCGCGACCCGGTCGCGCGCATACAACTGCACGACCTCTTCGCCGTCGAGCGTACCGTCGTTGCGCACCGTTACCCAGACGTTGATGGCCGCGCGCACTTCCGCGGTATCGGGGCACACCAGCTCGGAGTACTCGAAGCGCCCGTAGCTGAGGCCGTGACCGAACGCGAACAGCGGCCGCGTCGGGCCATCCGTGTAGTCACCCAGACTCATGCTGCGGCCGCCGCCCGCGCGGTGATTGTAATAGGCAGGCACCTGCCCTGCAGAGCGCGGCAGCGATACCGGCAGGCGTCCGGCCGGATTGCTGGCGCCGAAGAGCACCCGGGCCAGGGCATTGCCACCCTCCTCACCGGGCAGCCAGGCGACCAGCAGGGCATTGCTGTGCTCGATGACGTCTTCCAGCGCGAAGGCGCGACCACCGATCACCACCACCACCACGGGCGTGCCGGTTGCCGCCACTGCGCGCACGAGCTCCGCCTGCGGTCCGGTCAGCCGCAGGTCACTGGCGTCGCGGAACTCACCGCTGGTGCAGTCGGGCAGCAGACCGCTGCGACCACCAACGCAGACCACCGCGACCTCGGCCTCACGCGCCGCGCCCACCGCCTCCTCGATGCCCGACATATCCTCGCCGCTGACTTCGCATCCGCGCACGCAGACCACCCGCGCAAAGTTCTCCAGCGCCTGCCGCGGCGTGACCATCGGAACGTAAAACGGCCCGGGTTGAAACGCGCCCCGCCCGCCTGGCGACAGCTCCGTGCTGAGCTCATCGCGCCGAAAGACAATTTCGGTATGCGCTGGGTAGTGATAGTCGCCGAGCAGCAGGCGCCGATCGTCCGCCGCGGGCCCGATAAGCGCGATCCGGCAACCCGATTTCAACGGCAGGATCCCGTCGTTGCGTAACAGCACCATGGATTTCTCGGCCAGGCGCAGCGCCAGCCGTCGATTGGGTTCGCTGTCGAACGCGGCCGTCGCCGACTCCGCGTCGACGTAGGGATTCTCGAACAGACCCAGCTCGAATTTGCTGCGCAGCACCCTGGCCACCGCGCGATCCACCAGCGCCTCGGCCACCGCGCCGGACTCCACCAGCGCCCGCAGCGGCGCGCCGTAGCAGTCCAGCGCCGGCAGCTCGACATCCAGGCCGGCAGCCAGCGCCATGGCCGCTGCAGCGCCTTTGTCGGCCGCGACGCGGTGATGGCGAACGAGCAGATCGACGGCGAAGTAATCCCCGACCACCACGCCGTCGAAGCCCAGCTCACCGCGCAGGAGCTCGTCGAGAATGGCCGGCGCGCCGGCACAGGGCACCCCGTCGACCGCGCTGTAGGAGTTCATGACCGAACGCAGTCCGGCTTCGCGCACCGCGGCGGCGAACGGTTCTGCGAAAATCTCGCGCAGCTCGCGCGGCCCGAGCTGAACCGGCGCCTGATTCAGCCCCCCCTCCGACAGCCCGTAGCCCAGGAAATGCTTGCCGGTGGCGAGCACGCCCTTGCGCAGGTCGCCGCCCTGCAGACCCCGCACGTAGGCGACGCCCAAGCGACCGGCGAGATAGGGATCCTCGCCATAGGTCTCCTCCAGGCGGCCCCAGCGCGGATCCCGGGCGATGTCGAGCACCGGCGCCAACGCCTGGCGGGCGCCTACCGCCAGCATCTCGACGCGAATCGCCGACGCCATTTCCCGGATCAGTTCCGGCTCGAACGTCGCCGCCAGCCCGATCGCCTGGGGATACTGGGTGGCCCCGCGGGCGCAGAATCCGGCCACCGCCTCTTCATGGATGATGGCTGGCACGCCGAGGCGCGTCTCGTCCACCAGAACGCGTTGAATGGCGTTGGCAAAGCGCGCGTTTTCCGCGGGCTTGAGGCCGGTGCTCGCGCCGATCCGTGCCACCTGCCCGATTCCGTGAGCAAGCAGCTGCCGTGCCGCCTCGACGTCGAACTGATCGTCGGCGACCAGCGCGCTCGACCAGACGCAGCCGAGCTGGCCGAGCTTTTCGTCGAGGCTCATCCGACCGAGGAGATCGTGCACCCGGTCGGCGATGTCGAGCTCCGGATCGCGATACGGCAGCCGGGCGCTCATCGCGGTCAGCCCGGGTTCCAGCTGTCGCGCAGCGTGACCGTGCGATTGAACGTGTCCTCGAGCAGGGCGTCCCTGCAGAAGTAGCCCGTGCGCTCGAACTGGAAGCGGGTTTCGGCGCTGTCGGCTATGGCCGGCTCGACGAACCCGCGACTGATTATGAGTGAGTCCGGATTGAGGTCCTGCTCCATGGAATCCGATCTGGGAGCCGGCACGTTGAACAGCCGGTCATAGAGGCGCACGGACACCGGCCGGGCCCGCGCCGCGTCGACCCAGTGAATGACGCCCTTGGGTTTCAGCCCGCTGGTATCGGCGCCGCTTTTCGATTCGGGCACGTAGCTGCAGCGCAGCTCCGCCACCCCGCCGTCGGCGCCTCGGACCACCTCGTCGCAGCGGATGATGTAGCCGTAGCGCAGCCGCACCATGGCCCCAGGGGACAGGCGCTTGTACTTCGGCGGCGGCACTTCCTCGAAGTCGGCGCGCTCTATGAGCAGCCTCGGTCCGAACGGCAGCTGGCGAGTGCCGAGCTCCGGCTGCTGCGGATGCCAGGCGGCCTCGAGCAGCTCGCCATCGCCGGCATAGTTGGTCAGCGTCACGGGCAGCGGATCGAGCACTGCCATGCCCCGTGGCGCCGTCGACTCCAGGTCCTGACGGATGCAGAACTCCAACAGGCTCATCTCCACCAGGTTGTCCTGCTTGGTGACCCCGATTCGCCGGCAGAATTCGCGGATGGCCCCGGGCGTGACCCCGCGCCGCCGCAGCCCAGCAATGGTCGGCATGCGCGGATCGTCCCAGCCGTCGACGAAGCCCTCCGCCACCAGCCGATGCAACAGCCGTTTCGACATCACGGTGTACTCGAGCCCGAGGCGGGAGAACTCGATCTGGGGCGGGTGATAATTGACGTTGATGTTGTCCAGCACCCAGTCGTACAACGGCCGGTGATCCTCGAACTCCAGCGTGCACAGGGAGTGGGTGATGCCCTCGAGGGCATCACAGATGCAGTGCGTGTAGTCGTACATCGGGTAGATCGGCCAGGCATCGCCGGTGCGGTGATGACGCGCATGGCGTATCCGGTAGAGCACCGGGTCGCGCATGTTGATGTTGGGGGAACGCATGTCGATCTTTGCGCGCAGCACGTGCTCGCCATCGGCGAACTCGCCGGCACGCATGCGCTGGAACAGATCCAGGTTCTCGTCCACGCTGCGCTGGCGGTACGGACTTTCCTGCCCCGGTTCGGTGAGCGTGCCGCGCATGCGGCGGATCTCGTCACCCGACAGGCTGCAGACGTACGCCTTGCCCGCCCGGATCAGCTCTTCGGCGAAGTCGTACAGCTGCGCAAAGTAGTCCGAGGCGTGAGTGAGCCGGTCACCCCAGTCGAATCCGAGCCAGGCCACGTCGCGCATGATGGCCTGCTCGAACTCCTCGCTCTCCTTGAGCGGATTGGTATCGTCGAAGCGCAGGTAGGTGACGCCGCCATACTGCTCGGCCACGCCGAAATTCAGGCAGATGGATTTGGCATGGCCGATGTGCAGGTAGCCGTTGGGTTCCGGCGGAAAGCGCGTGATCACGCCGCCGGGCAGACGTCCCTCGGCGACGTCACTGCTGATCCGCTGACGGATGAAATCCAGGGGTTCGCTGGTCATGAAAAGTGCTTAATGGTTCACAAAACGACGGCGCCGGCTATTCTATCGGAACGCGCGCGGCGGCGTCCCTCTACTACACTAGGCACATGGACGACGAAAACTACCACTCCGCCGGGGAAGACACGGTGCAGGACTGGATCGTGCGCGCCAAGCGGGCCCACGAACTGGTCGGCAAGGTGGACCTCGGCAAGATCGCCAGCCACGACGCCGATGAGCTGCGCAAGCTGTCGGCGGTCACCGGCGCGTTGGAGAGTCTCAGCGCGGGCGACGACGTCGAGTTCCTGGCCGGCGTGGATGAAGACGAGATCACCGAGCTGGATCCCCTTCAGATGCGCCGAGCAAACCTGCTTGCAGTGCTGGATGCGGCCGGCTTCGGTGACCGCCTGGGGCGCGTCTACGCGGTAGGCGAGGACGCCTCGCTGCGGCCGCTGGACCTGATCCCGCACCAGCAGGGGCTGCCCGAATTCGATCTGTGCATCGCACCGGAGCACGCCCCGGCCGGCAGCGCTCAAGGCATCTTCGTGTCGGAGCGCGGCGTCTTCATCGCCATGATTCCCGAGCCCGTTACCCGCCACAAGTGGCGCATCGTGCGCAGCCGGCCATACGACGACGAGCAGGAAATGCTCGCCACCATCAGGCGCTTCATGACCCGGAGCGTGGAGTAAGACTTTCGGGCATGGTTCGCCCGGCCGCGGCTGAGCCACCACGCCGAAGCCGCGCACCGCCCCACCTCGACACGATGACGCGACGCCGCGGAGCGCCGGCGTCAGCGCCCGCAGCGCAGACGCCGGCTGCCGGGCCCCCTTACAATGCCGGCTCACACATCTGGAATCCGAATGTGCTGAATCGTCTGCTCGGCGTGCTGTGTTGCTGCGTGCTGCTGGCCGGCCTGATCCTGGGGCTGGGCCGTGCCCAGCCGTACCCCCTGCAGACGGCCGCCGGGCTCAGCGGCGAGCGCTGGTACCGGCTGCTGCTCGACGACGACCAGGTAGGCTATCTGCATACCGAGGGACTGCGCGACCCCGAGGGCCGCTGGCGCTTCACCAGCGATCTGCGGTTCGTCCTGACCGAAGGCCACGCCGTTCGCATCCGGGAGATGCTGCTGTTCGCCGGCGCCGCGCCCTTTCCGCTGCTGCGGGCCGAGCAGTGGAATGAACGGCCCGATCTCAGTGCCACGACCCTGATCCGGCGCGGCGAGAACGGCTACGAGAGCCTGCGCGCCAGCGGCACGCAGCAGCTGGCGCTCGAGTCTCAGGCGTGGACGGCCGAAACCTGGGACTACGACCTGGCGGACTATCTCGGTGTGGAGTCCTGGCTGCTGGCCAGCGCGCCCGCCACCGGCGCCCGGACCAGCACCCGCACGCTCGATTTCGACCGCACGCGGGTCACTCAGCGCCAGTTCAGGGTGCTCGAGCACAACGAGACCGGCTACCTGGTCGCGAGCTCGGCGCCCTATGAGATGACCTCAATTCAGCTGGACGCGCACCTGGCGCCGCAGACCATGCGCATTTCGGGCCTGTTTCAGCTGGAGCGCAGCTCACGCGCCCGGGCGCTGGCGCCGCGCACGGCCCTGCAGGCGGCGAGCTACTACGTCCCGGTCGACCGGCCGCTGCAGGACCACACCCGGATCGACCGGCTGGTGCTGAAGGTCGTGGGCAGCACGCCGGCAACAGCCCTGTGGCCGAAGCTCGTGTCGGCCGACGGCCTGAACCTGGAGCTCGACGCCACGACCCCAGCGCCCGGGGCGGACCAGGACGTCGGCGCGCTGCGCCAGGCCACTGTCGAGCACCCTGCCGATGATCCGCGCATGCGCCGTCTCGCCCGCGAGGCGGTGGCCGATCTCACGGAGCCCGGCGCTCAGCTCGCCGCGCTCACCGCATACGTGCACGGCTATCTGAACTACAGCGAGGTTTCGGTGCAGCGCCATGTGCTGGCGCTGCTGGACGACCCGACCGGCGACTGTACGGAGTATGCGGACCTGCTGACCACCCTGGCCCGCTCCCTGGGCCTGCCCGCGCGTACCGTGTTCGGCATCGCCTACCAGGCAGGAGATCCGCCCGCGTTCCGCTTTCATGCCTGGAACGAGGTCCTGGTAAACGGGGACTGGGTAGCCGCGGATCCCACCTGGAACCAGGTGCGGGTCGACGCCACGCACATTCCCCTGCCGGACAGCGCCGACCGCGCGCTGCAGCTGCTCACGGGCGGTGCCGACCTCGCCTTCGAGGTCCGAGACGTCGGCTATTTCTGAATCGCCCCGCGCGGCTCAGGCAGGAATCCGTACGGGCAGCCGCGAAATCCCGTGAAACATGCACGAGCTCACGCGCTCGGGCTCGCCAACCACCTCGATCAGGGGGTAGCGCGCCAGGATCTCCTCCCAGAGGATGCGCAGCTGCATCTCCGCCAGACGATTGCCCAGACAGCGGTGAATGCCGAACCCGAACGACAGGTGATGACGGGCATTCGGGCGATCGATCCAGAACCGGTCCGGATCCGGAATCGCGTCCGGATCCCGATTGCCGGATATGTACCACAGGATCACCCGGTCTCCCGCGCGGATCTGCTCACCGCGCAGCGTCACGTCCTCGACGGCGGTGCGCGCCATGTGCGCCAGCGGCGTCTGCCAGCGGATGATTTCCGGCACCATGTTGGCCACCAGGCCTGGATCGTTGCGCAGTTTCCGATACTCCTCGGGATGCTGGTTGAGCGCCAGCAGGCCGCCGCTGATCGAATTGCGGGTGGTGTCGTTGCCGCCGGTGATGAGCAGCACCAGATTGCCGACGAACTCACGCGGACCCATGTCGCGCGTACCCTCTCCGTGCGCCAGCATCGAGATCAGATCGAAGCCCGGCTCGGCCCGTTCGACCCGTTCGTTCCAGAGTTCGAGGAAATACTCGCCCACGTCGGCCAGCGTGTTGTAGAAAACGTCGGGCGACGCCACCTGTTCGGGATTGTCGGGGCTGCTCAGGATATCCGACCAGGCGATCAGCTTGTGGCGCTCCTCGACAGGCAGCCCCAGCAGCGTGGCCAGCATCTGTCCGGTCAGGTTTTTCGACACCCGCTCCACCCAGTCGAAGGTTTCGCCCCGGGGGAGGTCGTCGAGAATCGAGGCTGCGCGCTCGCGGATCAGCCCCTGCAGCTCGCCGAGCCTGGTCGGCGCGAAGCGTGGCGCCACCGCCGCGCGCTGCTGGTCGTGGCGCGGCGGATCCATCTGAATGAACATCGGAATGAACTCGCCGGATTGCGGCGTGCCCGTGATCGTGACCCCACCGGTGCTGAAGTCCGAAGAGAACTGCCGGTGATCCGCATCCAACGCGAGAATGTCGTCGAAGCGGGTCACCGACCAGTACGGCCCGTACTGGCTGTCGCGGCAGAAGTGCACCGGTGCCTCGGCGCGCAGGCGCTCGAAATAGGGCCAGATCAGGTCGGCCTTGAACAGCTCCGGTCGCGCCACGTTGAGCTCGTCGAGCGGGATCCGCCAGGGATCGACCGAGGAATCCACCGGATCGCGGTCGCCGCCGCCGGCTCCGATACGCCACGCCGACGTACTCCGCGGCTTTCTCGCGATACGACCGGTACGCATCCAGCGGTTGCTTCACGACAGTCCCTCCCCTGTCCGTCGATTCCTATTCGGTGCCCGCTGCCTGACGCGGCCGCAGCAGCCCCTCCTGCGAAACCGACGCAACCAGCTTTCCGTCCCGCGCGAAGAACTCGGGCGCACAGCGCCCGCGCCCCTTCCGCCAGGCTGGTCCGCTTGTGGAACAACAGCCAGTCGCCCATGGGCACTTCGCGGTGAATCCACAACGCGTGGTCGAGGCTCGCCATCTGCAGATCCGAGCGCGGCACGGTCTCGTTGTGGGGCAGCGCGCCCGTG
This sequence comes from Pseudomonadales bacterium, assembly GCA_041395905.1. Lineage (GTDB taxonomy): Bacteria > Pseudomonadota > Gammaproteobacteria > Pseudomonadales > Azotimanducaceae > UBA7803. The sequence goes on along the minus strand of JAWKZP010000013.1, from coordinate 100,137 downwards.
GATACCAGCCCCATATCGGACGCGTAGGCCAGCAGGCAGCGCGCCAGGCCATGATCGCTCTGCGGCAGATCTGCACAGAAGCGGATCCACACCGGATTCCAGAAACGGTTGCGCTGCCAGGCTTCGCTGCCGAGCGGAAACACCGAGCGCATCTCGAACGGTCGCGCCCGACCGGCCATGGGGCTCAGGCCGGGGTGGCGGTCACCCAGCCGGCGAACCACCTCGATGTCGTCCTCGAGCTCTTCCGGCGGCGGCACGTTGGGCATGGAGTGGGCGTGCTCGAAGCCCTGCTCCTGCACCTGAAACGACACGCTCATGCTGAAGATCGCTTCGCCCTGCTGAATGGCCACCACGCGCCGGGTCACGAAACTGCGCCCGTCGCGAATCCGGTCCACCTCGTAGAGCACCGGCCGCGACGCGTCGCCGGCACGGATGAAATAGGCATGCAGCGAGTGCGCATCGACGCCCTCCACCGTACGGTAGGCGGCACGCAGCGCCTGCGCCAGCACCTGGCCACCGAACAGGCGGAACTGGCCGCGCACCTCGTTGCCGGCGCGGTACAGATTGTGCTCGATGGGCTCGAGATCGAGGATCTTCAGCAGCCGCGCGGCGCGCTCCCGCTGATCCGCCTGCTCCCGGCTGGTCGATTGGTCCGCAGTACTCATGGAACGCATTATCCGCATTTCCGCGAGCCGAAGGCAGGTTTTCTGGAGGATCGCGTTCGGCTGGACGGCAGGGGGTCGCTGCGGCTCGCTCCGGCGCTCCGCGCTGCCCTTGGTCACCGGAGTTGCCACCGGCCCTGCGGACCGGTGTCAATCCGGCTCCCGCGGCGTCGCTGAAAGGCCGCTGCGACCCCCTGCCGTCCAGCCGAGCGCTCAATCCCAGATCTCCGCATTCAGCCCGCAACGCACGTCGTCCCCGTTCCAAGCTTCGATGCCACTCGAGACGCGCAGCGACCGCCTCAGCGTGGCCTGCCGGACGGCAGCGATGGTCCCCGCGCGAGACCGGCGGGGTGGGGAGCGGGTTCCGGCGGCCTCTTAGCGACGCCGAGTGAGCCGATCTGACCCCGGCGCGGCGGGGGCAGAGCGGGGATCGAGGGTTGCACAGAGCGCCGGAGCGAGCCGCAGGAACCCGCTCCCCACCCCGCCGGCCTCGCCCCTGAACACCGCAAACGCTCCCTCCTTGCAGTCCCACAGGTCGGAAGGCATGCTCCCCGATCCGAGAAACACGATGCAACCAACTGGAGTCCACATGCAGAGCAGAGAAATCCGACTGAAGCGCCGCCCCGAAGGCATGCCGCAAACGAGCGACTTCGAGATGGCCACGGTGGACATCTCCGCGCCGCCCGCCGGCAGCGTGCAGGTACGGAACCTGTGCATGAGCGTGGACCCTTACATGCGCGGCCGCATGGTGGACCGCAAGTCCTACGTGCCGCCGTTTCAGATAGGCGAGGCGCTAACCGGCGGCGCCATCGGCCGGGTACTGGCCAGCAATGATCCGGCCTTCGCCGAGGGCGACATCGTGTCCAGCAATTACGGCTGGCGAGAGGTCTTCAACGCGCGGGCGGGCGAGCTCAGCAATCTGGGCAAGCTGGAGGCACCCGCCTCCGCGTATCTGGGAGCCCTGGGCATGCCGGGCATGACGGCCTACGTCGGCCTGCTGGAAGTGGGCGCGCTCAAGGACGGCGAAACCGTGTTCGTCTCCGGCGCCGCGGGTGCCGTCGGCAGCATCGTCGGCCAGATCGCGAAGATTCACGGCTGCCGCGTGCTCGGCAGCGCCGGCAGCGCCGACAAGGTCGCGCTGCTCGAGAACGAACTCGGTTTCGACTACGCGTTCGACTACCACGAGGGCAGCATCCTCGAGCATCTGCGCACGGGCGCGCCGGACGGTCTCGACGTCTACTTCGACAATGTCGGCGGTGACCATCTGGAAGCCGCGCTGTTCCACATGCGCCAGTTCGGCCGCATTCCCCTGTGCGGCGCGATCTCCCAGTACAACGCCACCGCGCCGGTGCCGGGGCCGAGCAATCTGGTCATGGCCATCGGCCTGGGACTGACCCTGCGCGGCTTCATCGTCTCGCACTTCAATCACATGGCCGACCAGTTCCGCCGCGACATGGCGGGCTGGATCGCAGCGGGACAGGTGAAGTACCGCGAGACCATCTACGAGGGCATCGAACGCGCACCGGACGCGTTCATTGGCCTGTTCACCGGCGCCAACGTCGGCAAGATGGTGGTGAACCTCGAAAGTTGATCGTGCAGGCGCATGGGAGTACTATCCCGCGCGTTCTACTCAGGAGGGCGACATGCACATCGCCAAGCACACAGCACCGGATGCCTCCGGCCTCGCTGGAGGTCATCGCAGCACGCGGTGAGCCCGTCCTGAGCCTGCGCTGACAGTTGCAATTCAGCGTGCCCCTCCGAGACCCGCTCACCTGACGAGCGGGTTTTTTGTTTCCCGACACCGGCATTTTCAAAACCCGCTCCTGAATCGAACCAGGACTGCGCCGTCCATTGCGGCGCAGGCGGACAGAGAAGAAGAAAATGACGGCAACCCATTCGAGCCTCTGGCATCTCACTCGCGGTCAGCGGCTGCGCTACGGCGGCGCCATCCTGGCCATGGCCACTACCAACATGTTCATGTTCGGCGCGCCGCTGATCGGCCGCTACGCCATCGACGTGGTGGTCGAGGACGATTTCAGCTTCGCGGCCCCGCCGCTGCTCTGGCTGGCACGCAGTGTCGGCAGCGGCGAGTCGTATCACGTCTACCTGTGGCTGTCGGCGCTGGCTGCAGTGCTGCTCACGGTCCTGGCAGGCGCGGCACTGTACGTGCGCGGAAGGCTGGCGGCGCTGGCTTCGGAGTCCATCGTGCGGGGGCTGAGGGAAGCCATGTACCGGCGCCTGCACCACCTGCACGCCCGCTACTACGACAGCGCCGATACCGGCGATCTGGTGCAGCGGGCGAGCTCCGACGTCGAAACCGTGCGGGTGTTTCTCGCCAGCGACGTCGTGGAGATCGGGCGCGCGATCACCCTCGTGCTCTGCGTCAGCCCGATTCTGTTCTGGATGGACGCCCGGCTCGGCGCGCTGGCGCTGTGCCTCATGCCGCTGCTCGCGGTCGGCGCGTACCTGTTCTTTTCACGGGTCAAGACCGTGTTCCAGGCCACCGACGAGGCCGAAGGCGCCATGACGGCCACGCTGCAGGAGAACCTCACCGGGATCCGCGTGGTCCGGGCGTTCGCGCGCCAGGCCTACGAGATCGACAAGTTCGCCGCGCGCAATGCCGAGTTCCGCAATCAGAATCACCGCCTGATCCGGCTCATGGGCATCTACTGGAGCAGCAGCGACCTGTTCGCCATGTCACAGGTCGGTCTGGTGCTGTTCTTCGGCGCCGGCTACATCGTGCAGGGCAGCATGACCGTGGGCACGCTGTTCGCGTTCATGACCTACGTTTCCATGGTGATCTGGCCGGTACGCCAGCTCGGCCGGGTGCTCACCGATACGGGCAAGGCCGTGGTCAGCCTCGGTCGCATCAACGAGGTGCTGCAGTCTCCGCCGGAAAGCGACGAGCCGGCGCCGGTGCAAGGACGGGCGCGCGGAGAGATCGAAATCCGCGGTCTCGATTTCGCCTATGAGGCGGACCGACCGGTGCTCCAGGACATCGATCTGCACGTACGTCCGGGCGAGACGCTGGCCATCGTCGGCCCGCCCGGCTCCGGCAAGTCGAGCCTGGTGCGCGTGCTGCTGCGCCTGTACCCCTATCAGCGGGGATCGGTGCGTCTCGACGGCAACGAGATCAGCGAGACCAGCCCGCAGTGGCTGCGCCACCAGATCGGCGTGGTGCTGCAGGATCCGTTCCTGTACTCGCGCAGCATTCTCGGCAACCTGCTGGTGGGCCGCCCCAACGCGCCGCAGCCGGCAATCGTCGATGCCTGCAGGGACGCAGCGATCCACGACTCCATCGTGAGCTTTCCGGAGCGTTTCGAAGCCATGGTGGGGGAACGCGGCGTGACCCTTTCCGGCGGCCAGCGTCAGCGCCTGGCGCTGGCGCGCGCGCTGCTCAAGGATCCACCCGTGCTGGTGCTGGACGATTCGCTTTCGGCCGTGGATACCGGCACCGAGTCGCTGATCCTCGAAGCGCTGCGCCGGCGCAAGGGCCGCCAGACCACGCTGATCATCGCGCATCGACTCACGTCGGTCATGCACTCGGATCGGATCATGGTGCTTTCCCAGGGCCGCATCGCCCAGCTTGGCGACCACGCGACCCTGGCCGCCCAGGAAGGCCCTTACCGCCGGCTGTGTGAGATTCAGGGTGCCCTCGACGCATCCATCCGCGAAGACGTCGCGGCCAGCGCAGCCGTCACGCGGCTGCAACCGGGAGAGAGCAATGGATAGTTATGACGACGAGAACTTCGACGACGGCTTCGACGACGAGGCTCTGGCCGCTCGGGTAAATCTGGGGCTATGGCGCAAACTGTTCGCGTACGCGCTCAAGTACCCGCGCGAGCTGATCGGGCTCGGCTGCGCAGCCTTTACCACGGCCTGCATGGATGTGAGCTTCCCGCTCATCACCCGCGGCGTCGTCGATGCTGTGGAAGCCGAGGGCGCCGCCGCCGAGTTGTGGCCGTGGTTGCTGGCCTATGCGGCCTGCACGGTGACGATCGCGCTGGGCATCGGTTCGTTCATCTGGCTGGGCGGCAAGATCCGCACGCACGTCAGCCATGACATCCGCCGGGACGGTTTCGAGAATCTGCAGCGATTGTCGTTCTCGTTCTATGACCATCGCCCGGTGGGCTGGCTGATGGCGCGCATGACGTCCGACAGCGAACGGTTGTCGAACATACTCGCGTGGGGCTTTCTCGACCTGGTCTGGGGCGGCACCATGATGCTCGGCATCGCGCTGGCCATGCTGGTGATGAACCCCAAACTCGCTTTAGTCGTCCTGGCGATCATCCCGGTGCTGGGCTGGGTTTCCACCAAGTTTCAGCGGCGCATTCTGAGCAGCGCGCGCAAGGTCCGGGCCACCAACTCACGCATCACGGCGTCGTACAACGAGGCCATCATGGGGGTGCTCACGAGCAAGGCATTCGTGCGCGAGGATGCGAACCAGGGCGAATTCCGGGACCTGACCCGCACGATGTACGGCTCTTCAGTGCTGAACCTCACCCAGGCTGCGATCTACGTGCCCATAGTGATCACGCTGGCCAGCCTGGCGACCGGACTGGCGCTGGCAATGGGCGGCTCCGATCTGCTCGCCGGCGTGATCAGCGCCGGCACGCTGGTGGCCTTCATGGCCTACACCCGGCATTTCTTCGATCCGGTGGAGCAGCTCGGTCACTGGTTCGCGGAGATGCAGATGGCGCAGGCTTCTGCCGAACGCATACTGAGCCTGATCGAAGCCGAACCCGCCATACAGGATGCGCCCGAGGTTCTGGAGGCCATGGCGCGCAATCGCGGACTGCCGGACCGGACCCGCTACGCCAGCGACGGCGGTGCGGCCCGGATCGGCGAGATCGAGCTGCGCGGCGTGGGCTTTGCCTACGCCGGCGGCCGTCCGGTACTCGAGCACATCGACCTGCGGGTGACGCGCGGCGAGACCATCGCCATCGTCGGACCGACCGGCGGCGGCAAGAGCACGCTGGTGAACCTCATCTGCCGGTTCTACGAGCCCACTGCAGGCCAGGTTCTCATCGACGGAGTCGACTATCGCCGGCGCAGCCTGCACTGGCTGCAATCGAATCTGGGCATCGTGCTGCAGAACGCCCATGTGTTCAGCGGCTCGATCCTGGAGAACATCCGCTACGGACGTCTCGACGCGAGCGATGACGAGGTCCGGGAGGCCGCGCGGCTGGCCGGCGCGCACGAGTTCATCGAAGCCATGGAGCATGGCTACCGCACCGAGGTAGGCGAGGGCGGCAGCCGTCTGTCCGCCGGTCAGAAGCAGCTGGTGTCATTCGCGCGGGCAATTCTCGCGAATCCGCAGATTCTGGTAATGGATGAAGCCACCTCGTCGGTCGATACCGAAACCGAGCAGCGCATTCAACAGGGGCTAGCCAACGTGCTCGAAGGGCGCATCGCGTTCGTGATCGCTCACCGTCTGTCGACGATCCGCAACGCCGATCGCATCATCGTCATCGAAGGCGGGCACATCACCGAATCGGGCAACCACGAAACCCTGATGGCGGCGCGCGGGCACTACTACGAGCTGTACCGTCAGCAGAGCCTGCAGGAATCGAGCCGCGAGCTGGGGCCCTCCGGCAGCAACCCGCCGGACGAAGCGCCGCAACCGGCCTGACGGGGGCGTCCCCGGGGCACCGCGGCCCCGGGGATCACCGACCGCAGCGCAATTTCTGCACAGCGCCCGCGCTCTGGTGGACGTAGGATGACGCCATGAGTCCGGTACAGAAATCCGTCTGGTACATCGAGTGCTTCCTGCACTCGGAGCTGTCGCTGGAGCGGCTGGCCAGGGCCGTGGGTGTGTCCCCGTGCCACCTGACCCGTGCCTTCGGCGCCGCCACGGGACGCTCCGTCATGCGCTACGTCCGCCACAGGCGGCTGTCATGGGCAGCCACCCAGCTGGCCGCGGGCAGGCAGGACCTGCTGGATCTGGCGCTGGAGCTCGGATACCAGTCCCACGGCGCGTTTTCGCGGGCTTTCCGTGAGCAGTTCGGACTCTCCCCGGACAGGATCCGCAGACAGGGTCATGTTCACACAATCAATCTTCAGGAGCCGCTGAGAATGGAAGCGTCACACGCCGTCGAGCTCGCAGAACCGCACTTCGTCGATCACCCCGGGATGAGGATTGCGGGCCTGTCACGGCACTACAGCTATGAGTCCAGTGCCCAGATTCCGGGCCAGTGGGCCGAGTTCAACGCCCTTGCCGGCACGTTCGCCGGACGCTCGGGGGACGACGCGTTCGGCGTGATCAGCGAGGCTGCAAGCGACGGCAGCTTCGAGTACCTGACCGGCGTGCCGGTGACCAGTCTCAGCGGGGTCGACGACCGCATGGCAGTGCTGACGCTGGCGCCGCAGCGCTATGCCGTATTCAGCAGCAGTGAGCACGTCGCGGCGCTGCGTGCCGTGATGCACGCCATCTGGTCGAGCTGGCTGCCGCGCTCCGGGGTCCGCGTCAGCGACGCGCCGATGCTCGAGCGCTATGGCGCGTCGTTCGATCCGGCCACAGGATCGGGCGGCTTCGAGCTGTGGATACCCCTGGCCTCAGACTGAAGCGACAGGAGGTCGCGAGATGCCCGAATCACTGCTCGGCGGCTGTCTGTGCGGCGCCTTGCGCTACCGCCTCGAGCTGCCCGTGACCGACGCCGGGTACTGCCACTGCCGCACCTGCCAGCGCGCGTCCGGGGCGCCGGCAGTTGCCTGGCTCACGGTGCCGGCGGCGCAGTTTTCCTACATTGGCGGCCGGCCCGCCGTGCACTTCTCGAGCGCCACCGGGCAGCGCGAGTTCTGCGGCGGCTGCGGCACCCCGATCGGCCTGCGGCGCCGCATCGGGGCGACCACCGTCGACGTCACGCTGGCCAGCCTGGACGATCCGGACGCGGTGGAGCCCGAGTACCACGTGTGGACCGCGAGCCGCGTGCGCTGGTTCGACACTGTGACGACCTGCCCCGCTTTGCCGACTCCGGCCCGGACCCCGACCCCCTCTGAGCGCGCGCCGGGCAGGTCGGCCGCCTTGTCAGTCCGCCGTGCCGCCCGCTTTCATCGCCGTCCACAGGCGCAGCCGGTGCCGCTGATACTCGGGGGTTTCCGGATGGATCGCATGCAGCCGTTCGCGCACGTCGGGACTCGGGTAGATCGCCTCCTCTGCCCGCACCGACTCAGCGACGAGAGCCTCCGCCGCAGCCACGCCGCTGGGGTAGAAGGCAGCATCGGTGAAATCCGCCGCTACCTGGGGCCGCAGCAGGTAGTCGATCAGCCGATAGGCGTTGTCGACGTGCGGCGCATCATTGGGGATCGCCATGACCACGAACCAGATCACGCCGCCCTCGCGGGGTACGACGTAGCGCAGATTGCGTCCGGCGCTTCGGTGCAGGGCCTGGAACACGGACCCCGACCACGCCAGCACCAGGCACAGCTCACCGTTGGCCAGATCATCGACGAACTGCGACTGGTGAAAGTAGCGAACGAACGGCCGGATGCCGGCGATGACTGCCATCGCGTCCTCGAGATCGCGTTCGCTCTCGGAGTTCGGGTCGCGGCCGAGATACAGCAGCGCGTGCGGCAGCACGTCCTGGGGCGAATCCAGCAACGCGATCCCGCAGTCGCTGAACCGGCTGGCGATCGCGGGATCGAACAGGAGCGACCACGAATCCAGGGGCGCGTCGGACATCCGCGCGCGAATGCGGTCGACGTCGAAACCGAGGCCGGTGGTGCCCCAGCTGTGGAGCACGCCGAAGCGATTGCCCGGATCCCCTTCCGCCAGCTTGGCCACCAGATAGGGATCGAGACCCGCTGCGTGTTTCAGCCGATTCCATTGCACCGGCTGAAACACGCCCGCCGCGCGCTCTCGGGCAAAGTTCGTGTAGGTAGGCACCACCAGATCGTACCCGGAATTCCCCGCGAGCAGCTTGCCTTCCAGCGTCGCGTCGGAATCGAACACGTCGTAGTTGACTCGGATTCCCGTTTCGCGGGTAAAAGCCGGCAACGTGTCCGGATGAATGTAGTCGAACCAGTTGTAGAAATTGACGATCGCCTGGGCGTCCGTCGTATCCGACGGCCGCTCGGAGCAGCCGGCGACGACGCAGATCGCCACCGTCAACACGGCCCGCACGGGCAGCCTGGCAGGCCGAATGCCTGTCCCGCGCCAGTCCCGCCGCACGATCACAGCGGCCGTCGCAGGCCCGCGAAGCCGGGATGCGGGTCCAGATACACCTGATGCAGCGCATACTCGTCCGGGTGCTGGCGCAGGTGATGCTTGAGCAGCGTGATCGGCGCCAGCAACGGCAACTCCCCGCGCCGGTAGGCCTCGATCAGCTGTGCCAGCTCCTGCCGCGCGGAACCGTCCAGCTGCCGCTTGAGATAGCCCTGCAGGTGCGACAGCACGTTGGCGTGTCCCTTGCGGCTCGCCGGCTGGGCCAGTCCGCGCATCAGCACCGCCAGATAGGCATCCGCCTTGGCCCGCAGATCACCTTTGAGCTCCGCCACGATGCGCCCGGCCGCCTGATAGGCCGACACGCTGTGCGCCATGAGCAGGTACTTGTAGCGGCTGTGAAAGGCCACCAGGCGCGCCGCGCTGATCCCGCTGAGGCTGAGCGCCCGCCAGTGGGCGTAGGCAAATACCCGGGTTACGAAGTTCTCGCACAGCACCGGGTCGTGGAGCCGGCCGCTTTCCTCCACCGGAAGGCTCGGCAGCGCCTGCGTCACGGCCGCCGCATAGGCGCCGCGCCCCAGCGGCACGGGCGCACCCGCTACGCGCCCCTGCTCCTGCGGGTACACCTTGACCCGGAACAGGCCGCAGCTCGGCGAGTTCTTCATGAACACGTAGCCGGAAACTTCGATGAGGCTCTCGGCCGTGCGGCTGCCGAACAGGCGCAGAGCATCCGTGACATCGACGTCCGGATCGTTCACGCCAACGGCGCGCGGGCTTTGCACCTCGCCCACCAGTCGTATCGGCGCGCGCGGAGTACCCATACCGATGCCCACCTCCGGACAGATGCCGCGGTAATCGAACAGAGCGTCCAGCGTGCCGTGCGGGAATGACGACCGGGCGCCGCTGCCGTCGTAGCGGACCTGGTTGCCGAGCAGGCAGGAACTGATGGCGATCGTCAGCGGAGGGTCTGGGCGTTCCGGCAGGCCGTCAGCCACGGGTGGCGAGGAAATCCCAGAGCGCGTCTGCGCCGGCCGCCGCCAGGTGCCGGCCGAGGCGCTGCTGCCAGTAGACCTCGTCGCCATGCTCGTCGCGCCAGGCCCACAGCCGCCGCGTGAAATGGTGCAGCTGGTGTTCGTAGGTGTACCCCATGGCGCCGTGCACCTGGTGTGCCAGCTCCGCGGCGATGCCGGCAGCTTCACCGACCCACGCGCTTTGGCGGCTGCCACTTCCAGCTCGAAACGCTCGCCTCCGATCGCGTCCGCGGCGGCGTCCGCGGCCCGCGACGCAGCCGCCACCTCCGCGGCAAATACCGCCAGGTTGTGCTGGATCGCCTGAAACTTGCTGATGGGCCGCCCGAACTGCTCGCGCTCGTTGGCGTACTGCAGGCTCAGCTCGAGCAACCGTTCGAGCGCACCGGCCATGGCCGCCGTGCGACCCAGTGCCAGCAGCGCCGCAGCCGGTTCGGCCAGCGTGACCGTCTGCGCATCTGCAGGTACGGCCACCCGGTCACGGGGTTCGCCGGCCAGATTGGTCCCCGGTTCGAGCCCTGCGCGCACCGCCGCACCGCTGACGACCACGGCCGTTGCTCCCTCGGGGTCGATGCCGAGCACGCGTTCGCAGGCTCGCCCCCAGGGCACGTCGACGATGCTGCTGCCCGATCGAACACCGATGGAAGAGAGCCCGGACACGGTTCCGAGCCAGCGATTCACCAGCAGCGTCTCGATCAGGGGCAGCGGCAGCGCGTGACGTCCCGCGGACCGGACCACCGCGAACGCGTCCGCCGGTTCTATGCCGCTGTCCGCGCCCAGCAGCTCATGAAAGCCGTTTTCGGCGATCACCTTCCACAGCGCGTCGGGAAACTCGCCGCGCTCGGCCGCGTCCAGCAGGGTCTTGTCACAACGGTCAGCGAACATGCGCTGCGCGGTATCGATGAGCATCTGCCGCGTATCCATCAGCGCAACCCCAGCCCACGGGCGATCACACCCCGTAAAATTTCCCGCGTACCTCCGCGGATGGTGAACGAGGGCGACAGCAGCAGCGTGTCGGTGAACGCCTCGCGGAAGCGCCGGTAGGCGGGCGTGCCGCCGAGCATCGCCGCCGGCGCTGCCAGGCGCGCGATTTCCGGCAGCGCTTTCTCGAAGTTGTTGCCGAGTTCCTTCACCAGTGCCGCCTCTACCTCGGGACTTTTGCCCTCCTCGAGCATGCCCGCCACCGATATCGACATGCGCCGCAGCGCCATGATGTGTGACGCCAGGCGGCCGATGGCGGCGGCCATGCCCGGCTCCGGATCGGGCCCGGCGAGGCGCACGAACTCGACGAACACCCGGAACGCCGACAGAAACCGCTCCGGTCCGCTGCGCTCGTATGCCAGCTCGCTGGTCACCTGGCGCCAGCCGTTGCCGGGCTCGCCCACCACCCGGTCCAGGGGTATGCGCACGTCCTCGAAGATCACCTCGTTGAAGTCTTCCCCGCCCGCCATGTTGCGGATCGGCCGGATCTGAGCGCCGTCGTTGCGGAGATCCACGATCACCTGGGAAAGGCCCGCGTGGCGGTTCTCCGAAGGCGGTTCGGTACGCACCAGCGCGATCATGAAGTGATTGCGATGAGCATCCGTAGACCACAGCTTGGTGCCGTTCACCACCCACTCGTCGCCGTCACGGCGTGCCGTGGTGCGCACCGACGCGAGATCAGATCCGGTGTTCGGTTCGCTCATGCCGATGGAGAAGAAACTCTCACCACGGGTGATGGGCGGCACGTAACGGGCCTTCTGCTCGTCGCTGCCGAACCGCAGCAGCAGCGCACCGCTCTGCCGGTCCGCGATCCAGTGCGCGCTCACCGGGGCGCCGGCTGCGAGCAGTTCCTCGGTGACCACGTAGCGTTCGAAGAAGCTGCGTTCGCCGCCGCCGTACTGGCGCGGCCAGGTCATGCCGATCCAGCCGCGCGCGCCGAGCTTGCGTGAAAATTCCGGGTCGTGACCCGTGGTGAAATCTGCGTTGGGGCGCGCCAGGTGGGTGCTCTCGCTGGCGAGAAAGTCCCGAACCTGGGCGCGCAGCGCCAGGCTTTCTTCGGGCAGGCTGATCCGGTCGAACTGCAGCACTCGATGGCTCACCACAGGCAGGGGAGCGCTAACTTAATGGCAGCCCGTGCGCTTTGCAAACCGGGGCGCGCGGCCCCTACACTAGGCCGCAACTCCCAGCCGACCGGGCCCTGCAATGAGTGACAAACCCAGCTATCTCGGCCTGCTCAACGCCATCGCGGTGGGTGAGCAGCGTGGCCACGCGCTGCTCACCGCCTGGCGTGACGCCACTTCCGACCGCGGCCTGGCGGCCACGCTCGACCTGGTGGCGATCCGTGAGCAGGAGCATGCGGCGGCATTCACGAAACGCCTGTGCGAGCTGGGCTACAGCGTGCGCGAGAGCGTCAGCGAAGCGTTTCCCCGACAGCTGGCGCTGGCCCGCTCGAACGCGCCCGACAGCGAAAAGTTCCGGCAGATCCTCGGCTACGTCGACTCCGGCGAAGAGCGCGACGATCCGCTGGCGAGGCTTTTCGACGACCACAGCATCGATCCTCTGACGGGCGCCCTGCTGGGCCGGTTCATCGCCGAGGAGCGCGACAGCGAGCGCCGACTGCGCAGCGCCCACGCCAGGCTCGAAGGCGCCGGCACGGATGACCCCATGCTGCACGAGATCGTCAGCCGGCTGGACCGTCTCACGGCAACCCTCGAAGATCTCAGGAAGCTGCGCGGCTGAATCGCGCGGATCGGACCGGTGCCGAACAGCCCATGAGCGATCCCGGCATCCATCGCGCCCTGACCCGACGCTTTGCGCCGGTGCTGGACGACCTCGTGGAACGCGCGCAGGTTGCCGATCGGTTCGTGGACAAGGATCTCTATCGGATCATGGTGGCGACCCTGTGGGCCAACGTCGTGCTGGACCCCAAGGACATCGGTCTAACCGAAGCTGCCTTGGAGCCGCTGCACGATGTGCTCAACGCGCACATCCGCGGCGTGCTGGGCCAGGCAGAGGACCTGACGGCCTGTTACCGCTTCCTCAACAGCAAGGGCGGCGAGCAGGCCATGAACGCCGCGCATCTCACCCAGAACCACAAGGATCTGCTGCTGTATTTCGCCTCCATCATCCTCGACCCGGAGGGTCACCGCCGCTGGATGGCCAAGATCAGCGAACGCCCAGAACGTTGACCACGATCTCCCGCTCACCTCGATGGTGGCGGTGCTCCCACAGGTAGATCCCCTGCCAGGTGCCCAGCGCCAGCGCGCCATCCATCAGCGGAACGTTCAGGCTCACCGCCGTGAGCGCTCCTTTGATGTGCGCGGGCATGTCGTCCGGACCTTCGATCGTGTGCGTGTACAGCGGGTCGTCTTCCGGCACCAGCCGGTTCAGCCAGGCTTGAAGATCGCGCTGCACGCTGGGATCGGCATTCTCCTGAATCAGCAGGCTGGCGGACGTATGGCGTATGAAAACTGTGACGAGCCCCTCACTTACGCCGGAACTGCGCACCGCAGCGGCCACTTTGTGCGTGACGTCATAGAGGCCCTGGCCCGAGGTGGATACTTTCAGCCGATAGTTCATGGACGACGTTTCCGCGGTGGGGCGCAACGCCAAGCATAGCCAGCACCCGCCCGAGGAAACAACGGCTTGCCAATGACAACAAGCACCCGGCCCTACGCCGTCAGACTGGCCCTGCTGGCACTTGCCGCCGCGACCCTCGCGGCGGCGGGCAGTCTGCTGCAGCTGCACGACCCGGCCGTCGCCGACCTGCTGAAACGCCTGCCTACCGCCCTCGCCGATTTCATATCGCCGGGCATGCGGGGCGTGATCAGCAACTGGTGCTACATGCTTGCGGCCGTCTGCCTGGCGGCCGCGGTGCTGTGGAAGCCCCGTCCGCGCCGGGCGGCCGCGCCTGCGGAGCGCCATGAGCCGTCAGCGGGCGATTCCGGAGACGCGCGGCCAGACCGGACACAGGACCAACCCAACTCACAGCCGCTGCCGCTGCAGCCCCCCTCCTGGTTCGATTTCGTCAGCAGCATCGGGGATCTCTGCCTGCTGCTAGACGACAGGGGCCGGATCCGCTATGCCGACGGAAACGCCGGCATGGCGCTGCAGGAACCGGCGGACGGGCTGATCGGGCGCAGCGTGCTGACGTTCGTGCCCGAAAGCAGCCGCCGGCCGCTCGTGGATGCGGTACGCGCGGCTCGCGCGCAGCCCGGGGTTCCCATCACCGTGCCGGAGCTGCGCCTGCAGCCCGCCCAGCACAACCCGGACTCGCTGCCCCCGACCCCCGTCAGCCTGCACGTTGTGGCGCTGGATGCCGGCCAGATGCTGCTGGGCGGTCGCTGGCAGAAACAGAATCCGGCCGAAATGGCGCGTCCGGCGCGCCCGACGATCGGTTTTGCGCATCTTCCATACCAGTCCCGACGGCATCCTGATCGTCCGCAACGAAGACGGCGTCGTGGTCGATTTCAACCAGGGTTTCACGAGGCTGTTCGGCTACACGCGCGAGCAGGCCATCGGCCGCTCCATCGCGCAGCTGGATCTCTGGGTAACCGAAGATGCTCGCTTCCAGGTGCTCGAGCGGCTGCGCCAGAACCCGGCCGGCGTCGACCTCGAGGCGCAGCTGAAGGGTGCGGACGGCGTGCTGCGTTCCATGGAGATCTCGCTGCGCTACGTCGAGCTCGCCGGCGAGCTCTGCGTGCTGTGCATGGGCCGCGACATCACCAAGCGTCTGGAAGCCGAATCCGCCGCGCGCCGCAGCGAGGAGAAGTTCGCGCGGGTGTTCAGCGAGAGCCCCGATGGCATCGTCATTCTGCGTCAGAGCGACGGCGTGATCTGCGATGCCAACGACGCCTTCGTGCGCGCCTGCGGTTACGGGCTCGACGAGCTGCTGGGGCATCCCATGGCCGAGTTCGACCCGGTGGTGGAGCCCGCCGAGCTCGAACGCGCCCTCCTGAACCTCAGCGAGCACGGCAAGCTGTCGAATCAGGAGATGCTGTTCCGCGGCAAGTCCGGTCACTTGATCCCGGCGATTCTCAGCGCCGCCGTCATGGATATCGACGGCGAGTCGTCGCTGCTGTGCATCGTCAAGGACATCAGCGAGCTGCGTCACGCGCAGGAGCAGCAGCGCCGCAGCGAGGAACGTTTTCGCGGTGCATTCGAGAATGCGCCCATCGGCATTCTGCTGCTCGACACGCGCGGCTACGTGTTCGAAGCGAACAGATTCGCCAGCGAGCTGCTGCAGTATCCGGTGGCGAAGCTCGAAGGCCTGCACATCTCCCGGCTGGTGCCCCCGGATCAGCGCGCCGAGCTGAAGACCGGACTGCAGCGTCTGATCTCCGGACGCGAGCACAACACCCGCGGCGAGCGTCGCCTGGTGTGCGCGAGCGGCGTCGAGGTGTGGACCAACTGCCACATCGTGATGCAGCGCAACGAGGACGGAGAACCGCTGTACTGCATCATGCAGATCGCCGACATCACGGAAATGAAGGACAGCCAGCGCAAGATGGAACAGCTGGCGTTCTACGACACCCTCACCGGGCTCGCCAACCGGCGCCTGTTCAACGACCGCCTGACGCAGGCCGTGGAACACTGCCGCCGCAACCGCCAGAAGGCCGCGCTTCTGTATCTGGACCTCGATCAGTTCAAGCGCGTCAACGATACGCTCGGGCACGAGGCCGGTGACGCGCTACTGCGCGAGGTCGCCGACCGCCTGCTTCGTTGCGTGCGCAAGGAGGACACCGTGAGCCGCTCGGGCGGCGATGAGTTCACGATCCTGCTCTACGACGTGCAAAGCCCCAGCGATGCGGGATTCGTGGCGGAAAAAATCCTGCAGGCGCTGCGCGAGCCGGTAGATATCTCCGGGCATCGACTCGTGGTCACACCGAGTATCGGCATCGCCACCATCCCCAGCGACGGCGTGGAACCGAACGGACTGCTGAAGAACGCCGACCTGGCGATGTATCGCGCCAAGGAGAACGGCCGCAACAACTATCAGTTCTACAGCGAGGATCTGAACGTTGCCGCGGTGCAGCGCCTGCGCACAGAGTACGAGTTGCGCCGGGCGCTGGAACGCGGCGAGTTCGAGCTGCACTATCAGCCCAAGGTACGCCTCACCGACCTGGCCCTGATGGGCGTGGAAAGTCTGCTGCGCTGGCAGCATCCGGAGCGCGGACAGCTGTCACCGATCGAATTCATGTCCGTCGCCGAGGAAACCGGCGTCATCGTCGACATCGGCGCGTGGATTCTCGAGGAGGCGTGCCGCGCCGGACAGGTCATGATCGATCAGCGCGGCGCGCCGCTGTCGATCGCGGTGAACATCTCGCCACGTCAGTTCCGCGACCCGAACCTGGTCACCACCATCCGCCGCTGCGTGCGCGAATCGGGGCTTGACCCTGCCTGCCTGGAGCTCGAGATCACCGAGACCATGCTCATGCACGACGTCGAGCTGGCCGCAGAGACCATCCGGCGACTGAGCGAGCTCGGGATCCGTCTCGCCATCGACGATTTCGGTACAGGCTACTCGTCGCTGAACTATCTCAAGAAGTTCCCCATCAGCACCGTCAAGGTGGACCGCAGCTTCATCTCCGACATCCCCGGCAGCGCCGATGACGTGGCCATTACCTCAGCGGTGATCGCCATGGCGCATCGCCTGAACATGGAGGTGGTCGCAGAAGGCGTAGAGACCCGCGAGCAGCTGGAGTTCCTGCAGGAGCAGCAGTGCGAGTATGGCCAGGGTTACCTGTTCAGCCGCGCTCAGCCGCTCTCGGAGATGCGCCGGATGCTGTCACCGCGACTGCGTCTGCTGCGCGGCGCCTGAAGACCCCATCGCGGCGCTCTCCGGAAGCGACGAAAACCTCGCCCGGCCGAGTCGTTCGAGCAGCACGGGCAGTAGAACCACCGTGCATACCAGAAGCAGTCCCACGGCAGCCGTCAGCAGCATGCCGATGGACGCGGTACCGCGATGCGGCGACAACGCCAGCGCGGCGAACGTGCCGATGGTCGTGACGGAAGACAGCACCACCGCGCGCGGCGTGCTGGAATGCAGCAGATGATCCACGTCGCCGGCACCGTGAAAACGGTCCACGACGTGAATTCCGTTGTCGACGCCGAGCCCGAAGATCAGCGGCAGCACGATGATGTTCGCCATGTTCAGAGGCAGATCCAGCACCACGCCCATGGCAAGCGTGAACAGGGCGGCCAGCACCAGCGGCACCAGAATCAGCAGCGCATCGCGCAGGCTGCGGAAGTTGACGAGCAGCAGGGCGAAGATCGCCAGCGCGGCCGTGAGCAGCGCCTGCGTGAACGCGTCCAGGACTATGGCGCCTACGCCCCATTCGATCACGGGGCGGCCCGTGGCATGAGGTGCCACGTCACGCACGTGCTCGACGAACCGGCGCAGCGCCGTACCCTCGGAGATGTCTTCCGCCGGCAGAATCACGGAGCGCTGCAGCCCCTCCGGGCTCACCAGCTGGGCTCTGAGCGACCGCGGCAGGTCGTCGAGCGTCACCGGGTCTACCAGCAGTGCCCCGCGCAGCCAGTCGAGCTCGTCGACGAGATTTTCCAGGACACCCTGCTCCCAGGTGCCCAAAGCCTGCGGCGGCAGCTGCGCCAGACGGTCCAGTGCCTCAGCCAGGGCCAGCAGGTCGGCCTGCCCGAGGCTGTCCGATCGAGCGGCCGCATCGGGTGTTGACGGTGCCGGAGCCGCATCTGCAGCGGCGGCGACAGCGCCGGGCGGCAGTGCTGCCGCCAGCGCCGCGCGCAACGCATCCAGAGCGGCAGCGCGCTCGGCGTCATCAGGCGGCGCGGCGACTTCGACCGGGTCCATGGCGCTCCACAAGACGCTCTCGAGATCCTGCAGCACCAGCAGCTTGTCCGGCTGGTCCTGCGGGACGTAATCGGCCGGAACGACCACCCGCTCGACTTCCGCGAGCCCGCTCAGCGATGGTTCCGGCACCGGCCCGCTGCTGAGCAGCGTGAGCGTGTAGTCGTTGCTGATGTCTTCGGCCTGCAGCCGTTTAAGCGTGCGCACGGACTCTGCGTTCGGGTCTTTCAATGCCAGCACGCTGTAGTCGAAGTGGGCGCCAGCGGCGAGCCAGGCTGCCGCGATCGTGAGCAGCGCCGTGCCGCAAAGCACCGCCCGCGGGTGCGCGCGCAACGCGCGCACCAGCCGGTCGCCGGTGGGCAGGTCCACCACGTGAGGCCGGATCGGACCCATCAGCGCAAAACCCGCAGGCAGCAGCGTGAAGGTCAGAAACGCCGCCACGGCCATGCCGGCCGACGAGATCACGCCGAGATCTGCGAGACCGCGGTAAGCCGTGGGCCAGAACGCGAGAAAGCCGATGGCCGTGGTCAGCGTGCACAACCCGATCGCCCCGCCGACGCTGGCGGTAGTTGCCGTGAGCCCGGGCAACAGGCTGTCGCGATAGCTCACACCGGCCCGCTGACTGGCGTTGACGGTCTCCTGAAAGCGCAGCGAGAAGTGAATGGCGAAGTCCACGCCGAGCCCGAAGAACATCACGAGGAACACGATCGAAAGGGTGTTGAACTCGCCGACCATGAGCATCGCCAGTGCCGCCGTCCAGACGCTGCCGACCAGCAGCAGCGCCACCGTCAGCAGGATGATCTTGGCCGAACGCACGCCCAGCACCAGCACGGCGAGCAGCAGCGCGCCGGACAGCCATCCGGCCAGCTGCACGCCGCTCACCGCCGCTTCGATCTCTTCGTGAGCCAGCGCCACCTCACCGGTGAGCTCGACGCGGGTATCGCCGCTGAGCTGAACGCCTGAGATCAGCTCGCGCAGGGCCACCATCACCGCGGCGTCCGGCAGGGTCACGCCGAAGTCGGAGCGGCCCTTCAGAGCAACCAGCCGGTAGTGAATCGCGTCCGTGCCGAAAAACTCGTCGGTCCAGGAGATGTGCGGATCGGCACCGGCAACGAGCCGGTCTGCAGAACCCGTGAGCAGGCGCACGATCCGGTCGAAGCCGCTGCCCGCCTCCTGCGTCACCGCCTCACGAACCAGGTCGAGAACCCCGCGCAGGCTCGGATCCTCGGCCACCGCGGTGAGCACCGGCTGCGCCTCGACCAGGCGGTCGGACATCTCGTCGAGCGCTTCCGGCGTCAGGTAGAGCAGCGCGTGGCGCCGGAAAAACGGATCGTTCTGCGGCGCAGAGACCGACGAGAACAGGTCGGTGCGCGCACGGATCCGCGCTTCCACCGTCCGCGCCGTTGCCTCGACCTGCTCCAGCGAGCTGCCGGACACGACGACCACCACCGTGTGCACCAGGTCGGGAAAGGCGGCCTGGTAACGTTCGTAATCTGCGCGCCAGGAGGCATCCTGGCGAATCAGCGCATTGAGATCGCTGTTCATGGCGAACCGGGAAACTGCGACCCAGCCTGCCGCCAGCGTCAGCAGAGCCAGCACAGCGGCGACGAGACGCGGATGCAGCGCCACCCAGCGCACCCAGCGCTCCAACCCCGGCAGGAGCCGCAGGTGCAGCACGGCGTCAGCGCTCCGGATGGTCAGCGATCATCGGCGGATCTCCGGTCCGCGGTGGACGCATCGATGTAGTCGAGCAGCGCGGCATAACCGCCGCTCTCGACCACCCGAGCGTAGTCGGCCCGGCGCAGCGCCAGATCGCTGACGCCGTCCGCGACCACGTTGAAGATCCTGCCCTCACGCAGATAGTAGTCGAGCCGCACCGTCGGGCCGTCGCTGCGGTGCAGACGGGTCCGCACCACGACGCCGCCGCGCACCGGTTCCGTGCCCAGTATTTCGAACTGCTGCCCGGTGTAGCGCGCGAAACGGCTCGCGTAGGTTGCGACGATCAGCTGTTCGAGCCGCTGCGCAAAATCCCCACGGGCGGCCGCGTCCAGGTCACGCCAGGTACGACCGAGGCTGATTCGGGCAATGCTGTCGAAATCGAAGCTGCGCTCGACAGGCGCCGCCAGCAACCGCTCCCGTGCGGTCTGATCAGCGTCGAGGCGCATGGCTGCGAGCAGCGCGTCCTGGAGCGTGGCCACCGTGTCGCGGGCGCCCGACTCGACGCTCTCATCCTGCGCGACAACCACGCCGGCGGGCGCCACGACGCACAGCGCTGCAACCAGCACCAGCAGACGCAGCAAACGCCTCACTGGATGAAGGCCAGGCTCAGCCATGGCACGTAGGTTATCAGCAGCAACGCTGCCAGCAGAACCAGCATGAACGGCCAGCTCGCCGCATACAGCTCGGTCAGCGGCTTGCGGAAGCGGTAGCTCGCTATGAACAGGTTCATGCCAACCGGGGGCGTGAAGTATCCGATCTGCATGTTGGCCAGAAAGATGATGCCGAGATGCACGGGATGGATGCCATAGCCGACCGCTACCGGCAGGATCAGCGGCACCACGATGACCAGCGCCGAGAAGATGTCGAGCATCGCGCCCAGCACCAGCAGCATGAGGTTCAGCAGCAGCAGGAAACCCAGCGCGCTGTCTATGTAACGCTCGGTGAGCTCGAACAGGCGCTGCGGGACCTCTGCGTCCACCAGGAAATTGCTGAACGCGAGGGCGACACCCAGCACCAGCAGGATCCCGCCCACCATCACCATGGAATCCACCATCACCTTCGGTACCTGGCGCCAGCTCACTTCGCGGTACAGGAGCACTTCCGCGACGACCACGTAGACGGCGGTGACCGCCGCGGCCTCGGAGATCGCGACGACGCCGCTGTAGATGCTGCCCAGCACCACGACCGGCAGCGGCAGCTCCCAGCGCGCGGCATACACGGCCTCCCGCACTGCCCGGGCAGAGAACGGGACCTTCGGCACCCGAGCCCCGCGATGCCGCAGCAGGGTCCAGCCGATCAGCAGGCCGAGCATCACCAGCATGGGCAGCACGCCGGCCTGAAACAGCTGAAATATGGTGAACGGCTCGCCGACGTCCAGCTGCTGCGCCACTACTCCGTAGAGGATGAGAGGTACCGAAGGCGCGAGCAGCAGCCCCAGGCTGCCGGAGGTGGTGACCAGCCCCAGACTGAAGGAATCGTCGTAGCCGGCACGCTGCAACGCCGGCAGCAGCAGCGCGCCGAGCGCGACGATCGTCACTCCGGACGCGCCGGTGAGGGCCGTGAAAACCGCGCAGGCCACGAAGCCCACCATGGCGAGACCGCTGGGCAGCCCACCCACCAGCGACTGCACGAGAGCGAGCAGACGCTGGGAGGTCTTTGCTTCTGCGAGCAGGTAACCGCTGAAAGTGAACAGGGGCAACGCCACCAGCAGCGGCGTATCGACGATTCGATAGACCTCGATGGCAACGACCGCCAGATCGATGTCCGACGCGTAGAAGCCGAGCATGGCCGCGCCCAGCAGCACGGCAAACAGCGGCGCGCCGATCGCCAGCGCCAGCAGCAGCCCTGCGATGCCGATCCATATCATGGCGGCTTGACGACGTGCAGCAGGTAGCGCAGGCACATCACGCCGGCACCCAGCGGCATGATCGCTTCGCAGGCCCAGGCCGGCACGGACGCGAACGCCGTGATGCCATCCTGGTAGTCGAGGACGACGAAGCGGCAGCTGTGGTACGCGAACAGGCCGCAGATGACCGCCGTGAACAGGCTCGTCAGGCGACGCAGGAGCCGTTGCCAGTGCTTGTCGAGGAAGCGGGTCACTAGATCCATGCGAATATGCTCGTCGTTGCGCGACGCCACCATGGCACCCAGCAGAGTGACCCAGAGCACCAGTACCCGTACCAGACCGTCGCCCCACAGCAGTCCGGTGTCGAACAGGTTGCGCGCCGCCATCTGATAGGCAGCCACCAGAATCATCAGCGCCAGCAGAGCGGCGAGGATCGCGCTCTCGAGACGCCGCAGCAGGCTGAGGGCGCTGTCCAGCAAGCGTCTAGTCGCCGCCGACGGCTGCGCGCAGCGCCTGGTAGAGATCGGCTGACACGAACCCGTCCTCGATCAGCTGCGCCGACGCCCGTCGCGCGTAGCCACGCCACTCCGCCACCTGCTCGGGCGAAGGCTCGTTCCAGGTCAGACCAAGGGACTTGAGCGCGGCCACCGCGCTCTCGTGATCTGCACGATTGCGCGCGTTGACGTCGCGCACCGACGCAGCCAGCTCCTCGCGGACTACCGCCTGATCAGGATCAGACAGGCGCTCGAACGGACGCGTGCTGATCACCATGAGGCCGTAGACATACAGCAGCGGCAGGTCGAGAACGTTCTGCAGCTGCGTGTGCCATTGCAGCGCGATGGCGCCAACCGGCGGCACCGCAACACCGTTGATGAGGCCGGTCTGCAGCCCGCTCAGCACGTCGGCGATCGACAGCGGGATGGGGCTGATGCCGAAGCTCTGCAGGGCCCTGGCCGCGCCCAGGTCGCCTTCCGGCACCCACACCTTCTGGGTCTGAGCCTCGGCCACGCTGAACACCGGCGCCTTCGACATGGCGTAGGCGAAACCCACCTCGGCAATGCCGAACGCGACGAAGCCGTGCTCCTCGAGCCCCGCGAGCAGCAGCGGATCGAGCGCCGCGCGAGCCCGGTCGACGGCTGCCAGATCGCTGAACTCCAGGGGCAGGTTGTAGAGCTGGATGTCACTGTAGACCTGTGTCAGGCCCCCAGCGGTCAGCACCGCGCCCTGCAGCTGCCCAAGGCGGATCTTGCGCAGCACCGCCTGATCGTCGCCCATCACCCCGCCGGGGTAGAACTTGAACTGCACGCGCCCCTGCGTGCGCTCGTCGATGGCGCCAGCCGCTTCGCGCAGGCGCTTCATTTCCACCGAACCTTCGGTTGCCAGGGTAGCGACCTTCAGCACGGCCGCAGCGCACAGCGGCGCGCCGGCAAGGAGCAGGAGACCGGCGAGCAGAGCGAAGCGCCGGCCGCGGCGCGCCGGGCCGGCGACCCCGCACCGCCGGCGGCGGTAATCAGGTTCAGAAGTAGTCATCGGCAGACTCCAGCAGTGTCCGCGCGCGTCGTTGCGCAACCGTGTTTATCAAGGTTAGCCCAGGCTGGGCCGGATCGGCAGCCAGCACCTCGTGCAGCAGCCGGTCGTGCAGCTCGCGGTCGAACACCAGCCGCGCGTACTGCTCGGCAAACATCACCTTGGTCATGAGCTGGCGACCGCCCGAAAGCGCCACCGCTCGCTCGAAGTGCGCGCGCGCGACCTCGGGGCGCCCGCCCAGGGCCGGCGGCAGGATGGTTTCGAACACGCCCATGTACAGGTGCGCACCGCCATTCTCATAGCCCTCGTCCAGCTCGATGATCCGGGTCATGAGCGCCTTCACCCGCGCCAGCTCGGCTATGGCAGCGTAGTCGTCGCTGTTCGCCTGGATCCAGCTCGCCCAGCTGCTGCCGAGATCGTAGAGCAGCGGCACGTCGCGGGCCTTGCGCCGCGTCAGCCAGGACTCGAACTCCGCGAACGGGCGGGTGCGCAACGTGCAGGCGTCGTGCAGGCCCTCGCAGGCGGCACGTTCGGCGAGCTGCAGCGCCTTGCCCTGGAGCATGCGACTGCGTTCCGGGGCATCGACGAACGCCGTGGCGTACGCGGAGTTCAGCGTCGCTGCCTGACGCAGCAGATCGGAATTGTGAGGACTGCGTGCCAGCAGGCCATCGATGAGAATCAGGTAGGCGGGCGCACCGTCCCGAACCGTCTCGACGTCCGGGTTGTCGAGTATGGCAGTGCCCAGATCGTCCGCCATGGAGCTGGTGAGCGAGCCGAGCAGGCTCGCGCAGCCGGAGACTGTTCCCAGCAGGGCGCCGAAGACGATGGGCCCGAGCCGGCGGTAAATGGAGCTATGCGTCGTCATGAAGGCACGGGATTGTCCCGGGCCGTACCCGGCAAATCAACCGCGGGTGCAGCGCGGGCGCAGCGCGGGCGCAGCGCGAGTGCAGCGCGGGTGCAGTGCGGGCGCAGCGCTAGGGCACTGCCCGGGGCTCGACCAGCCCGGCAAGCACGGCCGCCCAGGCAGCATCCGCAAGCAACCCTGCGGGGTCCATGGCGGCTCCCGTGAGCACGTCGGAGCCGGCCCTGCAGGCGGCAACCGTCGCGCGGAGCGCCCGACGCCTCCGGCGCCGCAGCCGGCGCCGCGCCCGGGCGCCGAGAGATTCGTACGCCCCGCCGGCGCAGACGGCCCCAAGTGCGACAGCTGCACGACAAGTCCCGGCAAATTGTTCGACATCCAATCTCCAGCTCGAGGTTTCATTCGAAAGGCCGGGCTCCACCAGCGCCAGCTGTGCTGCCAGCCTGTCTGCCCAGCGCGCGGCTCGCGCGAACTCGCCCTCCGGAAACGCGCCATCGAGAACGTCCGCCGACGCCAGCCGCCAGGCAGCGCGCCGCGCTTTGACCAGAGTGCGCAGCAGCCCGTCGCGCAGCAGTGCCGTGTCCGCGCACGGGCCATCGGCAAGCGACGCCGCAAAGGCACGCCAGGCCGCCTCCTCCGCCAGCAGGAGCGCGCGCATGCGCTGGCGCGCCGGCCGGTCGAGAATTCGCAACAGCGCCCGCTGGCGGCGTGCCGCAGCCCGCCTGGGCGCCCGCTTCACCACCCCCCGCACCAGACACCGCAGAGCATCCAGGCGCACCAGCTGCGCACGCAGCAGGCCCCGGTCCGGATCGTCGGCAGACCCCACGAGCTCCAGCGCACGGCTGACGCTTTCGAGCGCCAGGGCGGCCACCCGCGCCGCCAGCGGCGTGCGCCCGAAACGGTCGACGAAAACCCACATACCCGGAAGCTAACCCGGACGGGCTTCGTGCGTCTATCGCGTGCCTGCTACACTCCCGCCCGCACCGGAGGACACACGATGAACAAACCCGACGACCTGGTACTGGTAGAGCGCGACGAAGGCGTCACCACCGTGACGCTGAATCGTCCCGACAAGCTCAATGCGCTGTCCGGCGCGCTGCGCAACCGCATAGGCGAGGTGTTCGAGCAACTGGCCGGCGATGCCGCAACCGAAGTCGTCATTCTTACCGGGGCCGGCCGCGCGTTCACCGTGGGCCTCGATCTCAAGGAGCTGGGTGGCGAGGCCGAAGCGTCGTCCGCCATCACCAGCCAGGATCTGAGCCGGGCGGTGACGGGCCTGAGCCAGCCCATCATCGGGGCGGTCAACGGCTTCGCCATCACCGGCGGCTTCGAGCTGGCGCTGATGTGCGACTTTCTGATCGCGTCCACCGAGGCGAAGTTTGCCGACACCCACGCCCGCGTGGGCGTGGTACCGGGCTGGGGGCTGTCGCAGCGGCTGCCGCGACTGATCGGCGCCAACCGGGCCAAGGAGCTGTCGCTGACGGGCAACTACCTGGACGCAGAGACCGCCTGCAGCTGGGGTCTGGTCAATCGCGTCGTGGCCCCGGACGCGCTGCTGCCTACCTGCCGGCAGCTGGCGCGGGACATTCTCACCACCGACCCCCGCACCCGCGCGGAGATCAAGCGGCTCATCGACGTCGGCTGGCACGGTACCCTGTCCGAGGGGCTCGACGCCGAGCTGACCGCCAGCCGCGCCCACAGCGCCACCGAAGTGACCCCGGACAAGGTGGCGGCCCGGCGCCAGGCCATTCAGTCGCGCGGGCGCGAGCAGAGCCGCGGGTGATCGCGAACCGTCCGCTCGGGCGGCGCCAGGGGTGCGCCCCGGGAACCGCCTCAGCGCAATCCGGCCACCAGATCCATCACGCGGCCCAGAGTGTTCAGGCGCTCCTCCAGGCCGTTCCCGGCGGGCTGCACCCGCAGGGTCGTCACGCCGGCATCGCGATATGCCTGCAGCCGCGCCTTGACCATCTGCTCGTCGCCGAGCAGATTGGCCTGCACGATCATGTCCGCCGGCACCCGGGCCGCCGCCTCATCACGCCGGCCGCTCACCCACAGCTGCTGGACCTCCACCGCCACGTCCTGCCAGCCGCCGCGCTGGTAGGCCTCGTTGTAGAAGTTGGTTCTGGGCGAGCCCATGGCCCCGAGCGTGAACGCCATCCCCGGGCGCAGGGGCGCCACCAGCGCGTCCAGGTCGTCGCCGAAGGCGACGGTGCCACCCACCTGAATGTCGATGTCCGCCATGCTGCGACCCGCAGCCTCGGCACCACGGCGAATGTGTGCCAGGTGCGCATCGGCATGCTCGGGCGTGAACGAGGTGCCCAGCCAGCCATCTGCCGCGGCGCCCGTGTACTCCAGGCTGTGCGGACCGAGGGTCGCGAGATAGATGGGAATGCGGTCGTTACCCGGCTGCGCCAGACGCAGCGCCTTGCCCTCGCCGCCCGGCAGCGGCAGCTCGTGGTACTTGCCGTGATATTCCAGCTTCTCCCCGGCGAAGGCGAGCCGGATGATCTCGACGGTCTCGCGCATGCGTGTCAGGGGGGCCTTGAACGGGCGCCCGTGCAGACCCTCCACCACCTGCGGGCCGCTGGCACCCAGCCCCAGAATGAAACGGTCGTTGGAGATCGCCGCCATGGTCAACGCCGTCATCGCGGTCATGGCCGGGGCGCGCGCGCTGATCTGCATGATGCCGGTACCCAGGCGGATACGCTCCGTCTTCGCCGCCAGATAGGCCAGCGGGCTGATGGCGTCCTGACCCCAGGCTTCCGCTGTCCAGACCGCATCGACACCCAGCTTCTCCGCTTCCACGACGTACGCGACCTGATTGTCGAAATCCCGGCGCGCGCCCGATGCGGCGCCACCGATACCGATACTGACCTTCATGAATTGCTCCCCCGGCTGCCGACGGCCACCTGCGCCGCGGGTCGCGACGGGCACACCGTCTGATTCATAATCCCCGGATCATACCGGTCGCATCAGGGGATTCCGAGCGCGCCGCGAGGCCGAGCGGAACGGGGGAGATCTGCATGTCGAATCTGAGCCGGCGCACTATCTATATTCACGGCTGCCTGGGCCTGCCGCTGGCGGTAATCGGCTACCCGCTGTCGATATGGATCCCTGCGCACTATTCGGGTGGGCTGGGGCTGTCGCTGGCGCTGGTAGGTACGATCCTCATGCTGGCGCGACTGACCGACGTCGTCACGGACCCGCTCATGGGCGAGTTGTCCGACCGCTGGCGCACGCGATTCGGCCGCCGCAAGCCCTGGATGGTCATCGGCACGCCGCTGATGATGCTGGGTGTGTACAAGCTGTTCATGCCCGGCA
This sequence comes from Pseudomonadales bacterium, assembly GCA_041395905.1. Taxonomy (GTDB): domain Bacteria; phylum Pseudomonadota; class Gammaproteobacteria; order Pseudomonadales; family Azotimanducaceae; genus UBA7803. Next base: position 73,207 of record JAWKZP010000013.1, on the reverse strand, counting down.
CCGACGTGGACGTGCTGTACTTTCTGATCTGGCTGAGCCTGTTTTTCCTCGGCAGCACCATGATCGCGCTGCCGCACCGGGCCTGGGGCGCAGAGCTGTCCACGGACTACCACCAGCGCAGCCGGGTGACGGCGGCGCGCGAGTTCTACGTGCTGGTGGGTCTCATGGTGGCGGCCGCGGTGCCGATGATCGTAGAGATCATGGCCGACAAGGGCGTCGAGGTGGCCGAAGTGTTCGGGCACCTCTGGCGCGAGGCCACGGGTGCGTTCACCGGCGAGATTCTGAACAAGCAGGCGGTGAGCCGTGCCTCTCTCACCGGGCCGGTGCTGGCGGGCCTCGCCTGGGTAATCATCGGCCTGCTGCCGCTGGCCACGGCGCTGGTTGTCCTGCTGGTCAAAGAGCCGCCGCCCGCGGCACGCGAGCGCGTCCCGCTGCGTGAGGGTCTGCGCCATCTGATGCGCAACGGGCCCATGAAGCGGGTGCTGATGATCGCCCTGCTGGTGCACTTCGGCGAATCGTTCCGCAATGCCGTGTCGCTGTTCTTCATTCGCGACATCGTCGGCATTCCCACCATCGGCGCGGCGTACTTCTTCTACTTCATCGCCGGGCTCGGCGCGATTCCGTTCTGGCTCTGGCTGGGTCGCACCATCGGCAAGCACAAGGCCTTCATGGGTACCCTGATGCTGGTAGCCACCGTCAGCGGCGCCAACCTGCTGCTGGGCTACGGCGACTACCTGCCGTTCTTCATCCTGTTCATCATCAAGGGGTTCTGTTTCGGCGGCCTCCAGTTTCTGCCGGTCGCCATGCTCGCGGACGTCGTGGACGTGGACTCGGCCCGCTCCGGCGGTCGCCGCGCCGGCACCTATTTCGCGTTTCTCGGCTTCACCGAGAAGATCGCCATCGCGTTCGGTACCGGGGTGTCGCTGAACGTGGTCGGGCTGCTGGGTTTCGACCCGTCCGGAGGTGTCGCCGCCAGCACCGACGTCGGTGTTCTGGCCTTGCGCCTGGTGTACTGCCTGGGCCCGATCTTCTTCTACGGCATCGGCTTCAAGCTGATCTGGAACTACCCGCTCACACCAGCGCGTCATGCACGCCTGCGCGAGCGGATCGAGCGGCGCAACACCAGGCTCGCCAACGTGATCTCGTCGCCGGCGCCCTGATTGGGCGTCGCGCGAGCGGCCCGCTCAACCGAGCACGTTACCCGCCAGACGGTGCGCTCGGGTCGCCGCGTCGAGCGTCGGATCCTCGCTCACCGCCACCAGCGTCTTGCCGAAGTTGCCGCCCGTAAGCATGTCGCGAAAGGCAGCCGGTGCCGCCTCGAGTCCATCGCGCACATCTTCGCGATACTTCACCTGTCCGCTTGTCACCCAGGCGGCCATGCGCTCGAGAAACTCGGCCTGGTGGCTGGCGACGTAGTTGCCCACCATCAACGGGTGCACCTCGACGCTGCGCGCTTCGAACACCGGCGCGCCCGTGGCGTGCCAGGCCTCCGCCGGCGGCTGCCCTCCCACCTTGCCGTACTGGGACACCATGCCGCACAGGGTGATCCGCGCGCGCTCGTTGAGCAGACCCAGCACGGCCTCGAACACCCGGCCACCGACGTTCTCGAAGTAGACGTCGATGCCGTCCGGGCAGGCCGCCGCGAGCTGTCCGGCCAGATCCTCGGTCAGGTGTGAAACGCAGGCGTCGAATCCGAGCGTATCCGTCACGAAGGCGCACTTTTCCGCCGCGCCGGCGATACCCACCACGCGGCAGCCGGCGATCTTCGCCAGCTGCCCGGCGATCTGGCCGACTCCGCCCGACGCCGCCGACACCACGACGGTCTCACCCGGCCTGGGGGCACACTGCACCATCAGGCCCGCATAGGCAGTGAGGCCGAGCATGCCCAGCACGCCAACCGCGGTTGAGATCGGCGCCAGCGCCGGATCGAGCTTGCGCGGAAACATGTAGGTGAAGACATCGATGCCCGTGCCGGTGAGGCCGTAGTCCTGCCAGCCGTTGGTATTGAACAGAAAGTCGCCCTCGGCCCACTCCGCGCGACGGCTCCGGACCACCTGCGACACCGTCCGACCATGGCACACGCTGCCCGGCTGCTCGACGCCATTGCGGCGTCGAGCCCACTGATAGGGATCCAGGGACAGATAGATGGTGCGGGTCAGCACCTGTTCCGGGCCCGGCTCCGGCAACGCCCCGACCTGCCAGGCGAAATCATCGGCAGTGGGCAATCCCTCGGCGGGCGTGCGCGCCAGCCGCCACTGCCGGTTGCGCGGCTTGCTCGTGTCAGCTCCGGTCATCCTGCTTCACCCTCACCACGTTTTCGAGTACCCGGTCGGCGAGGCGCGCAAATGGCAGGGACTGCAGCCAGACCCGGCCGTGCCCTGAAAGCGTGGCGAGGAACAGCCCTTCGCCGCCGAACAGCATGGATCTGAGACCTCCGGCCAGCTCGATGTCGTAGTCGATGCCGCCCTGGAAACCGACGATGCAGCCCGTGTCCACGCGCAGCTTGCCGCCATCGAGCTCCCGCGACAGCAGCGTGCCGCCCGCGTGGATGAACACCTTGCCGTCGCCGCGCAGCCGCTGCAGCACGAACCCCTCGCCGCCGAAGAAACCGGCACCCAGGCGCTTGCTGAAAGCGACGGACAGCTGCGTGCCCCGGGCCGCACAGAGAAACGCGTCCTTCTGGCAGATGATCTCGCCGCCCACCTCGCTGAGGTCCACGGGCATGATCTGCCCGGGATAGGGTGATGCGAAGGCCACCTGCTGAGGGCCTGTGCCGTCGTTGGTGAAGTGGGTCATGAACAGCGATTCGCTGGTGAGCATGCGCCGCGCCGCTCCGAGCAGCTTGCCGGCGAGACCCGTGCTCGAGCCATCGCCCATGCGCGTTTCGAAGCTGATGCCCTCGGTCATGTACATCATGGTCCCGGCCTCGGCGATCACCGTTTCGCCGGGATCCAGCTCGATCTCGACGAACTGCAGGGATTCGCCGTGAATGCGGTAGTCGATCTCGTGCGCCATTCAGTTGCTCTCGAACTCGTGGTCGTCCGCCAGTTTAGCGGATGCCGCCGCCACCGGGACAAAACGGGTTGTCGATGTTGATAGCCAATCTCTCTAGTCAATATGAAAGCGTCCGGGACCAGCCGTTTGGCGCGGTCGAGTGTGCCGCAGAACCGCCTGCGCGACGGCCATGACGGCACGATGGAAGACGCCGTTGGGTGGCGCGCAGGGGAGGTCGAAACGGCGCGATCAGCCTTGGTGCCATGGCCATCACGCGAAGGCGACGCGCTGCCTTAGCTCCTCGATTCGTTGCAGCTTTGCCAGCCGGAAAACGTTGCGCTGCGACCCCGGACGAGGTTGCCCGGCTGGCACCTCGGGACGATCTGACGGCTAGAGGACGGGTTTCTTCCCCGACAGAGTTCGTGTCTTTTCTTCCTCGAGCCTGGTCGCCATGTCGTTGGTCTCTTCCCACGCCTGCCTCGCGGTCCTGCGGATCTCGTTGAGATCGTAGAGCACGATACCGAAACCGCGCGTGGTGGGCGGTACCTGACTGCCTGGCAGGACTACCGCGGCGAACGTGAGGCCGCAGTCGTCGTAGATGCCGTTGAACGCCTCCTTGGTATCCCACAGCGTCACGGGCGCGGTGCCTTCCCAAGGGTTGTTAATCTGCTGGTAGACGCAGCTGATCACGGCGACCGGGTCCTTCTGCGGCTGGCCGGCGCGGTTCAAGCTCCAGGAGTAAATGAGGTGCGGCTTGCGCAGCACCGTGCCCGGGGCAATCTCCAGGTGGGGCTCTCCGTACTTCTCCACGAGAGAGGCCCGCAGGTCGGTCAGCAGCATCTCGCCGGTGTAGGTATAGCGGCCGATACCGGCAACACGGTCGTTGTTGGGCGGCATGTGGCTCATGACGATGATCTGTTCATTGCGTTCGCGGGCGTTGTACGAGCCCTGAAAACCGCCTTCGTACCTGGGGCCGCCGTGGATCCGGGACTTCTGCACCTGAGAGAGCGCCCAATCGAACGGCCGGATCTGCAGCTCGGGATAGGTCCGGGCGATCACGCCCCTGGCCTCCTGGTAGGGCATGCCCAGGTATACGCCCACCACATCGGGGCCTGCCGGCAGGCTCCTCGCCGGCGGCCGCGCTGACGCTGCTACCGTTGCCGATGAGGACGCGCCCGATCGGCCGGACTGCGACGCTCCGGTCGACGCCGCGCCGGCGCCAGACGATCCGGGGAAATCGCCCTCGATGGCGAGCCCGGCAATGGCGTAGGTCTGATTGGCCCGCGAACCCCCGGTGAGATTCAGAGAGATCGTTCCGTTTCGCGACGAGGTGAGCGTCCTGGCGTAGCTCGACAGGGGACGGCTATCGCTGCCGAGCTGATCGTTGATGGCCAGCACGCCGTCGGGGGCCTTCTGAGACAGTGAAATGCCCTTGCCGCCCGCCAGAGCGACGCCCTGGCTGAGCTCGGCGCCGCCACGAAGGCCGAAGACGTAGATTTTGTAGGGCTCGAGCGGCTTGAGCCCGTTGATCTCGGCCTCGAACGCGCCGCCGAACTGGTACTGGTTGCCGTCAATGCCATTGAGATTGCCTTTGTAGACAGGCACGGACGAAGCGGCAGGCACGATGCTGAACGGCGTGCCGGCTCGGGCGACGGACAGCCCGACCCTGGTCCGCTGTCCGTCGTCGTTCACCAGATTGTTGTAGCTGCCGGCCGCAGTGATCGATGTCCAGTTGTCCGGCGTGTTGCCGGGCGGACCGAAATCGACCCCGACCAGGTCGGCCCACGACGCGGCGGAGACGACACTCAGCGCGAAGAACAGGATTCTTGAAAACGCCATGGTGCTTCTCCTTCAGATCGTCGCCAGGCCGCTGCTGAACCGGACGAGCAGCAGATGCCTCACCTCCAGAGCGTCGCTGCTGCCCTGGACTCCCATGTCCAGGGAAGGATAGAGAGACCAGACGGCAGCTCGAACCTCCCGTTTGGGAGGATTCAGGGCACCGGCGCGCGCCGACCTTTCGACGTCGTGGAATCGGTCGGTTTGCGTAGGGCGAAGGACACCGGCGCCGGTCCGATCGGCCGCTCAGGCGATACTCGCAGACTGCGCCGAGTCCTCCACGGCGAGGTCGATAGTCTGGTTGGGGCCGCGGAGTGTCACCGTCCGCCGTTCGGCGTCGGCGGCCATGACCTCGCGATGACGCGTATCCGGAGTCCCACGACACCCCAGGCAGCTCGCCCGGTTTCGCGCGCACCCTCTCGCCCAGGTCCTCGCGCGACACTTCGTCCGTGCTGCCCTTACGAAGTTCCAGTGCCAGCCATTGGGTGTGTTCCATTCCAACCGCGTCGCCGGGCATCAGTTCAGGGAAGTTCCCAGCTTCGGGTTCAGCTACTGACGCCATGGTCCTACTTCGCCGCCCGAACGAGCCGGCTGTGATGATGAGACCTACATCGTGGGTACTTGCACCAGCGTGATCGCCACGCGGTGTTTCGACGCGCACGTTGCGACTCTGGTGCCGATCAGGATTCGGACCCGGGAACAGATCCAGGCATACGTAGCCGCCTGGAGGCCGGGCGTTTCGTCAACGGCGACACATGCGTGGCACGACAGGATCTGGGACGTCGGGCCGAGCAATGCCAGACACGGTCAACGCCGCGGCGTGGTTCAAAGGGATCCGGGGATTGCGTGCCCGGCCGATCTTCGCGAGCAGAACCTGTTCAACTTCGCGCAACTGCATTACTGCACTCGTACGGAACTGAACCACTAGGACGCCGGTGCATGTCCCGGGGGAAACTGGTCGATGATGGCATTCACGACCTCGCTGGCCGTTTCATCACGCTTCTCCTGGCTCGGCGGTTTGCTCGGCAGACGCTTGCTGGTCGTACCACGCCATTGCAGGCTCCCTGTCGCGGGGTCGATGAAATCGATGAAGAGCGTACCCACGGTGTATTGCCTTATCGTGATTTCGGGGTTCGCCCAGCCTGTGCAGAAGCGTGGATCCCAGCAACGGCGGTAGCCGAAGCCGGTGTTGTAGGCTTGAACGTCGGTCTGGTCCCGCGTCGTGACGAGGAACGTCACGATCATGTCGGCCTGGTCGGCCGGGACGATCGTATAGCCACGGGCGCGGAGTGATCCTTCGATGGTCCTGGTGAGCCTGTTCGCCATCAGGTCGTCCATGACCGGGGTCCCGCGCCCTCCGATGGCCGCGATCGCGGCTTCGGGCCGTAGGACCGCAAAGCGCGTCTTACCCGCAAAGTCGTAGGCCGGGTTGTGGTCGACGCCCACCTCCGGAGTGCTCGCGCATCCCGCAAGAATCAAGAGGCCAAGGGCGAGCCCCGTGCGTGTCAATGGTGTCACTGCAATACCTCCTGTTGCGTGTTGGTGCGTCAGAACCCACGCGAAAGCCGACTGAGCGCGGCTCGTACCAGCGCTTCTGCCGCGCAACGTGACCGGGCAATTTGAGCACAGCCGCAAATGCCCCGCCAAGGAACATCTGGGCAGGCGGATGCACAGGAAGCGCTGAATCTGCCTGGACGTATCGAAACTCGGCGCAAGGTGTGCGGCTGCACTCAGCCAGTGCCAATCGCGGCATCTTCCGGGCCAGCATCCCGCTCACGAGGGACGCGACACCAGTGGCAGCTGTCTTCCCCTGAGCCAGTACGGGTTCGCGGACACAACGGCGCGCTTGGTCGAGCCCCGTTTTTCGCCAGTCCGCCAAACCCCGCTGGGCTATGGTGGATGCCCCGGTCTCGTTCGGGTCCTGCACCGAGCACAGGAGAAGGGACTGCGTGACGCACCTGGATGCCATATTCCGGCAGAGGCGGCGCAGGTGCATCGGGAGGTTTGCAGACGAGACCTTCCGGCGGAACCCGTCTCGCAGGCTTTGCAGCGTTCGGCCAGCAAAGCTGATGGCGGCCGCCGGTGGTTCGCCGCAGCCATTGCAACTTTGCACGCGCTCCCGCCTGCGGGCCCGAGTCAGCGCTGGCGCAGGCAGGCCAGCGCCCCCAGCAGCCCCGGCTCGGCATCGCCGATCAGATACAGGGGAATCGTCTCCGCGTAGCTGGCAAGCGCGCCGCGCTCGTCGAAACGGCGCCGGAGCGGGCTGTGACGGGCGAACTCGCGCAGCTGCGGAACGATGCCGCCGCCGACGTACACGCCACCCGTGGCGCAGTAGATGAGGGCCAGATTGCCGGCCGCGGTGCCCAGCAGGCTGAAGAAGGTTTCCAGCGTCTGGTGACAGACCGGGTCACCGGCATCGAGCCCGCGCGCCGAGACGTCCTCGGGCGTCAGCGTTTCAGGCTCGGCACCCCACAGGGCGCACATCGCCCGGTACAGGGCCACCAGCCCGGGACCGGAGAGCACGGTTTCCCAGCAGACGTGCCGGTGCTGCACCTGCAGCAGCTGCAGCAGCTCCACTTCCAGCGGGCTGGCGGGTGCCAGATCAGCGTGGCCACCCTCCGACGGCAGCACGCGCCAGCCGTCGGCACAGGGCAGCAGCGCCCCCATGCCGAGCCCGCTGCCGGGACCCAGCACCGCCTTGACCCCCTGGGGATCGACCGCGTTCGGGCCGCCCAGCTCGTCGAGCTGCGCGAGATGCGGCAGCGCCATGGCCTGGGCATGAAAATCGTTCACCAGCTGCACCGGCGCGCCGAGGTAAGCGCTGAGCCCGGACGCGTCGAAAGCCAGCGGCGCATTGGTGAGCGCGCCGCGTCCGCCGGCCACGGGCCCCGCGATCGCCAGGCAGCAGCCCGTGGGACCTTTCATATCCAGCATCTGGAGGGCGCGGTCGAGCAGGGCTTCGGCGCCGGCACAGTCCGCGGTTGCAAACCGTTCCACACGCAGCAGCATGCCCGAGGGCGTTGCCGCAGCCACGCGCGTGTTGGTGGCGCCCACATCCGCGACCAGCCATTCACCGTCGATCGTCAAAGCGGCAGGATCCGCTGTGCCTGCAGGCTGCGCAGCTGGCGAACGAACATGTCCTCGGTATCCACACAGCGGCCGAAACCGTGCTGCCGGATCTTGATGGTGCTGAGCAGCGTGCTCGGCGCCCCGCCGCCAAAGCCGAACACGGCGTCGGCGAACTGCCAGGATGCGCCCACCAGGTCGGCCGTGCGCGTCGGTCGCAGTCCGTGGCGCGCGACGATGGCGTCCCACACCGCCGCGTGCTCCGGCATCACCTCGGTCAGGCAGCGCGATTGCGGCGGCGCCGCACGCATGCCGAACACCGCAGCAATGCTCGGCCAGAGCGCACCCCACTCCAGCACATCCCCGTTGGTGACGTTGAACGTCTCACCGCGGCAGGCCGCTTCGCGCCCGCACCAGAGAATGGCGTCGGCCAGCAGATCCGCATCGGTGGCCTCGGTGACGAAGCCGGAGCCGCCCGGAAACGCCAGCGGCTCCCCGAGCTCGCGCATGATCGAGGCGAACACGCCGATGGCCATCACCATGTTCATGGGGCTGCCGAGCGCGGTGCCGCACACGATCTGCGGACGCAGGACGCTGAAGCTCCAGCCACCGCGCGCCGCGCGCTCACGCACCAGATCTTCCTGGGTCCAGTAGAAATTGTCGTGCCGGTGCCGCGGCGCGCGCTCCTTGCCCGGCAGGCGCATCGGCGCGACGTGCGCGCCGTAGGCCTTGGTGCCCTGCAGCAACGTCAGATGCTCTGTCGGCTCGACAAAATCCAGGACGTTACGCAGCATGCCGGTGTTGATCAGGATCTGCTCCGGGTCACGCCAGCCGGCGATCAGCTCCGGCTTCTCGTAGAGCGCCGCGTACACGACGTGGCTGACGTCGGCCAGCTCCGGCGCGCCGAACGCAGCCTCGCAGGCCGCCCGGTCGACCAGATCGACGCTCAGGAACCGGGCGTTGGTCTCGAAGTCCGGCTGGCGCCGACTCACGGCGATCACGTCCGCAGAGCGCTCGCGATCGAGCGCCGCGACGACGGCGCGGCCCACCAGACCGAGGGCGCCGAGAACCAGGTACTTGCGTTGCTGCATGCCGCATTGTCGGGTGCGGCCGGCGAGGCTTCAAGCCGACGGGGCCGGCAGGAAAGGCAGGTTTCCCGATCGGCCTGGCCGTGGCAGCGGGGGCGGGGGGAGTCTGTCGGCGGCCTCGTGCCGCCGCTCCGCGGTTCCCTCGATCACCGGAGTTGCCGTCTGCCCTGCGGGCAGAAGTCAATCCGGCTCACTCGGCGTCCCGACATGACCGCCGACAGACTCCCCCCGCCCCCGCTGCCACCATCCAGGTACGTCGGCCAATCTGCTTTTGAACCGGATCAGGCGTTTGAGTATCGTGGCGCATCCAGGGTTGGTCGCGTGTCACCGATGATCGATTCCCCCGCAACGGGTCGAGCCGTACCCGGATCGCGACCCGCGCTGGCGCGGCTTGCCGCGGTTCTGCTGGCGCTGACGTTTGCCGCCGCAGGCCTGCACGCTGCGCCGGCATCCAGCGACGGCGGCCGGGTCGTGCGGATCGCATTGCCGGGCGAGCCGGAAACGCTGGATCCGCATCGCTACAACCTGCGTCTGGAGGAAACGATCCTGACGGATCTGTTTCTGGGGCTGACGACGTTCAGTGCCGACGGGCGCATCGTGCCGGGCGCGGCTGAGTCCTGGACCGTGAGCGAGGACGGGCTGGTCTGGACCTTCACCCTGCGCGAGGGGCTGGCCTGGTCGGACGGCGTGCCGCTGACGGCGGACGACTTCGTCTACTCGTTCCGTCGCCTCGAGGACCCGGCCACGGCCGCGAGCCTGGCCTACTTCATGTATCCATTGAAGAATGCCGAGGCGGTGAATGGTGGCCGGCTCCCGGTCGAAGCGCTGGGCGTCGAGGCGCCCGACGCGCGCACGCTGCGCCTGATCCTGGAAAAACCCTATCCTTACCTTCCCGAGCGCCTGCTCTATCCCACCGGGTATCCGGTGCCGCGCCATGTGCTGGAGCGCGTCGGCGACGACTGGGTGAAACCCGCGTACTGGGTTTCCAACGGCGCGTACCGGCTGGTCGACTGGCAGCCGCAGGCACAACTGGTGCTCGAAGCCAGCCCCGCGTTCCCCGGCCACGGCCTCGAAGCGCCCGCCATCACGCGCCTGATCTACCAGCCGCTGGCCAGCGAGCAGAGCGCCTACAACCGCTACCGCAGCGGCGAGGTGCACGCGATCGGCGCGTTCCCCGGCGGCGAGCTGCCGAAGGTGCAGCGCGAGCTCCAGGCGGATCTGCGTCTGTCGCCGCTGTTATCGATCATGTACCTCGTGTTCAACACCCGGCAGGCACCCTTCGACGATCCGCGGGTTCGCGAAGCGCTGGCGCTGGTGGTGGAACGCGAAACCCTCACCGACAAGGTGCAGCGGGTCGGCAACCTGCCCAGCGCCAGCTTCGTACCCGCGCTGGTCGCCGACTATCAGCCGGTGCCCGTGCCTTTCGCCGACGCGCCGGTGGAAGCACGACGCACGCGCGCACGCGCGCTGCTCGCCGCCGCCGGCTACGGGCCCGAGCGGCCGCTGAACGTCACGCTGCGCTACATCAGCGGTGCCGAGGCAAAGCGTACCAACCTGGCGATCGCTGCATTCTGGAAGCAGATCGGCGTCGCCACCGAGCTGCATCAGGCGGAGCTGAAGGTCCATTTCGCCGACCTGCGTCAGGGGGATTTTCAGGTCGCCATCGCCGGCTGGTTCGGCGAAAGCAATCCCGAGCACTATCTCGGCCTGCTCGGCTCTACGGCCGGCAGCGTCAACTACGGCGGCTACTCCAACCCCCGCTTCGACGAGTTACTCGCGCAGGCGTCCGCCGAAGGCGATCTGATCCGGCGCAACGGGCTGCTGCAGCAGGCCGAGCGCGTTGGCATTGCCGAGTTCCCCGTGGTTCCACTGTACTCGGTGATGGTCCGCCGGCTGGTACACCCGCAGCTCGAGGGCTGGGCGGAGAATGCCCGCGACGCCCATCCCGCGCGCTTTCTGCGCTGGCACTGAGCGGTGCGGCGCTACCTGCTGATCCGAATCGGCTACGTCGCGCTGACTTTCTGGATCATCGTCAGCGCGGTGTTCTTTCTGCTCCGGCTGGCGCCCGGCGGACCGTTCGACGGCGAGCGCGAGCTGCCACCTGAGGTCGAGGCCAATCTCATGGCCGCCTATCACCTCGACGAACCGCTGCCCGTTCAGTACCTGCGCTATCTGGGCATGCTTGCGCGGGGCGATCTCGGGCCCTCGTTCAAGCAGAAAGATTTCACCGTCAACGAGCTCGTGGCGCGCGGGCTGCCGGTTAGCCTCACCGTCGGCGCCCTGGCGCTGGCCCTGGCATTTGCCGCGGGCATCAGCATCGGGCTGCGCGCCGGGCTGGCGCCAGGCTCTGCCCTGGACCGGTGGCTCATGGGCCTGACCAACCTCGGCATCGCGCTGCCGTCCATCGTGCTCGCCCCGCTGGCCGTGCTCGCTTTCAGCGTCACCCTCGGCTGGTTGCCGGCGGGCGGCGTCGGCAGCGTGAGTCACTTCGTACTGCCGCCGCTGGTGCTGGCGGCACCGTTCGCCGCCGCCATCGCGCGCCTGACCCGGGGCAGCACGGCCGAGGTGCTCGGCGAGCCGCACATCCGCACCGCCCTCGCCAAGGGCCTGCCGCGCCGGCGCGTGCTGTACCGCCACGTGCTGCCGCTGGCGTTGCTGCCCGTGATCTCGTTTCTGGGGCCCGCGGCAGCCGCACTGCTGACGGGTTCGGTGGTGGTCGAGCAGGTCTTCGAGCTGCCCGGCATCGGCCGCTACTTCGTGCAGGCTGCACTGAACCGGGACTACACACTGGTGATGGGGGTGGTGGTGGTCTACGCGGCGTTGATACTGCTGTTCAACCTGCTGGTGGACCTCGCCTACGCCCGTCTCGACCCGCGCATCCGGCTGGCATCGTGATCTGGCGCGGCGTGGCGGCGGCGCTGTTCGGGTCGGGACTGGCCCGGCTTTGCAGCCTGCTGGTGTTGTCCGTGATCGCGCTCGCGCTCCTGGGTCCTGCTCTGTCGGGCTGGGGTACCGACGAGATCGACTGGGACGCGCTGGAGGCCCCGCCCGGCCTGCGTCACTGGTTCGGCACCGATCTGGTGGGCCGCGATCTGCTGACCCGGGTCGCCTCGGGTGGGCGCGTGTCGCTCGCCATCGCGCTCATCGCCACCGCGGTCAGCGTGCTGATCGGCGTTCCCTGGGGCGCGCTCGCCGGCTACCTGGGCGGACGTACCGACCAGCTGATGATGCGAATCGTGGACACCCTGTACGCGCTGCCGTTCGTGCTCGTGGTGATCCTGCTGGTGGTGGTGTTCGGCCGAAATCCGTATCTGCTGTTCGTCGGCCTCGGCGCGGTGTACTGGCTCGATCTGGCCCGGATCGTGCGCGGGCAGACCCTCAGGGTGCGCGAAGAGCTGTTCGTATCTGCTGCCCGGGTCATGGGCGCGTCCACCCCATACATCGTGCTGCGGCACCTGCTGCCCAACATCGCCGGGCCGGCACTCGTGTACGTCACCCTGACGCTGCCCGGCGTGATCCTGGCCGAAAGCTTCATCAGCTTTCTCGGGCTCGGCGTCCAGGAGCCGGACACCAGCTGGGGTGTGCTCATCGCCGACGGCGCTCAGACCATGGAATCGGCACCCTGGACGCTCCTGTTCCCGGCGCTGTTCCTGGGTCTCACCGTCTGGAGCACGAACATGCTCGGTGACCGTCTGCGCGATCAGTTCGACCCGCGGACGGCAGGCTATAATCGGCGCGCACCCCGTCCAGGAACCCTGCTATGACCGTCAGCGCCGGCCTCGGCATTGCCAACTTCCCGTTCACCGACGCCCGCCAGTTCTGGCAGTGGGTGGATATCTGCGACAGCGGCGGCGTCGATTCGATCTGGCAGAGCGATCGCATCATCAGCCTCGATCCCAATCTCGAGGCCATGAGCGTCATGGCGGCACTCGCCGGCGGCTCGAAGCGTCTGAAGTTCGGCATGAACGTGGCGAGCCTGGGGCTGCGCGACCCGGTGTTGATGGCCAAGGCCTGCGCCACCATCGACGTGCTCAGCGGCGGCCGGCTGCTGCCGGCATTCGGTGTCGGCAGCGCGCGCTTCCCACTGACTTCCGCCACCAGCACGCCGGCGCCCAGGGCCGCCAGCAGCGTGCGGCCGAGGGCTCGAAATCATGACGCGCCTGTGGACGGAAGATCACGTGACTTTCCATGGCCGGCACTACCGGCTCGACGACGCCGGCATCGCGCCCAAGCCCATTCAGCAGCCACTGCCGCTGTGGGTGGGCGGCTCCGCTGCCCAGGCCATAGACCGCACGGCGCGCTGGGGCACCGGCTGGCAGGCGGGCATCGAGTCTCCCGCCGAGGTGGCGCCGGTGATAGCCGCCATCAAGGCGCGCTGCGCAGAGATCGGCCGCAGCATCGATGAGGATCATTACGGTGCCGGATTCGGCTTTCGCTTCGGCAGCCCCGATGAGCCGATCGTGGCCCGCTACAACGAACTCCTGACGAAGCGTCTCGGCAAGGCGCCGAGCGGGTTCACGGCAGCCGGCGGCGTCGACGAGATCATGGCGCTGCTGAACGAGTTCCGCAGCGCAGGTGTGCACAAGTTCATTCTGCGGCCCATCGCCAGCGATGGTGAGGACTTCATCGACCAGACCCGGAAGTTCATCGACCGGCTACTGCCCGTGATCAAGTCGTTGAACACCTGATCCCGACGGAAGCGCAGGGCTGACTAGGAATCCCGTGCAGATCGATCGGGTCCCGACGGCAACGGCGGGCACTGCCGTCGGGGCCGCGCGCGAATCTGAATGGAGCGTCGAATGAATCGTCGGACCACCGCTGCCTGGCTGGCGCACCTGTACACGGCTCTCGGGCTCGTCTGCGCCCTGCTCGCGCTGCGCGCCGTCGGTGACGGGAGACCGCTGGATGTGTTTCTGTGGCTCGCGGTGGCGTTCGTCGTCGACGCCACGGACGGCGTCCTCGCGCGCCGGGTTCAGGTAGAAGTGCACACGCCGCACTTTTCCGGGCGCAAGCTGGACGACATCACCGACTATCTGAACTACACCTTCGTGCCGGTCTGCTTCATCTATGCGCAGGGACTGCTCGCCGACCCCTGGCTGCCGGTGTTGGCCTTCACGCTGATCGCTTCCGCATACGGATTCTGCTCCGACGCGGCCAAGACCCCGGATGGCTATTTCACGGGGTTTCCCTCGTACTGGAACGTGGTGGCCTTTTATCTGTATTTCCTCGCACCGCCCGAGCTGGTCGCCGGCGCGGTGGTGACGACGCTGGCGCTGATGACGTTCTGGCCCGTACGCTACCTGCATCCCACGAAGAACCGCCACGCGCGACTGATCAGCCTCGGCGGCGGCGCGCTGTGGGGTCTGCTGTGCGTGTGGCTGGTGCGCAATCCGGACGCGCCCCGGCCGTGGATCTACGCATCGCTGCTCTATCCCGCGTGGTACATGGGCTACGCGTTCTACCTGCACTTCAGCACGCAGCAGCGCGCGGCAGACGGCAGCCGGCGGGATTAGACGGGCAGCGACTCGTTGCCGCGCAACGCGCGCGCCTGTGCTACGTATCCGCGATTCCAGGTGGGGCTCACGGTGAGCTCGTTGATACACACGTGCGCTGGCAGGCGCGCCAGAAACGCTACGATCGCGCCGCAATCTTCCGGCTGTACCATCTTCGCCCGCTCCTCGGCGGAGGGCGGCACCGGGCGGTTTTCGAGAATCGGCGTTGCCACCTCGCCGGGACAGACCGCGCAGGCGCGGACGCCGAAGATGCCCGCCTCCATGTTGATGCTCTCGGTCATGGCGTTCATGGCGTGCTTGGCCGCCGTGTAGGCCGGGCCCGTCACCACGGACACATGCTTGCCGGCCCATGACGAGATGTTGATTATCAGGCCGTCACCCTGCCCGATCATGCCGGGCAGCACTGCCTTGGCGCAGTAGAAGGCGCCATCCAGATCGACCCGGATCACCTGATCCCAGTCGTCCATGGTCAGGTTGTGCCAGTTGCGCTGCTTCACGTTGAGACCGGCGCTGGAGACCAGCACGTCGATCTGGCCGTACGCCTCCATGATCTCACCGGCCACCGCATGCACGGCAGACTTGTCAGCCACGTCCAGCTCCGCCACCCGGGCGGTCTCGCCGATACGTGCGGCGACGGCATCCAGCTTGTCACGGCGGCGTCCCGAAAGCACCACGTTCATGCCCAGATCGGCGAGCGCCATCGCGGCGGACTCGCCGATACCCGTGCCGGCACCGGTGATCCACGCCACCTTGCCCGTTAGATCCCTCATCCTGCCGCCCTCCGTATCGTCCTTGTAGGCTTTTGTACCCCATTGCGGTAAAAGAGCCCAGCACCAGGAGATACCGATGGATGTCGCCAGCCAGGTTGCGCGTATTGAGCGCCAGGGTTTCACGATTCTGGAGGGCGTGCTGAGCGCTGGGCAGCTGGCCGAGATTCGCGCGCAACTGGCGCCCTGGCTGCAGGGCCAGCTGATGGGCCGCAACGACTTCGAAGGCTTTCGCAGCGAGCGGGTCTATGCGCTGCTGGCCAAGGCACCGGCCGTAGCCGCACTCATCGAGCACCCGCGCACGCTGGCCATCGTCGACGCGCTGCTGCCGCGCAACTATCTGCTGTCCGCGGCCCTGGCCATCAACGTGCACCCCGGCGAAACCGCCCAGTCCTGGCACATCGACGACGCCGGCGGCAGCAACGGGCACCCGGCGTTCGCCCGTCCGCGCAAACCCTATGGCATCAGCACGATCTGGGCCTTTGACGACTTCACCGCCGACAACGGGGCCACCGAGCTCGTGCCGGGCAGCCACCTGTGGGCGGAGTCGCGCGAACCCCGGGCGGACGAGATCGTGCAGGCCATCATGCCCGCAGGCTCGGTGGTAGTGTTTGCCGGCAACCTGCTGCACCGGGGCGGCGCCAACCGTTCGAGCGGCACCCGGCTCGGCATCACCCCGCAATACTGCATGCCCTGGTTGCGCCAGCTCGAGAACATGTCCCTGGCCGTACCCCCGGATGCCGCGGGCGGCTACAGCGAGCGTGTTCAATCGCTGCTCGGCTACAACATCATCGATCCGGGGTTCATGGGCTACGTCGACGGGCGGCACCCGCGACGCCTGATCGATCCCGCCTACCGCGGCCGCAAGCACCGCCCCGATCTGCCGGTCTCCTGAGCCCGCCGCTCGTGCGGCGGGCGTGACGCGCCTCTCAAAGCAGAATCCTGTTTCGGTGCTACCTTGAACAGGTACGCCCGGCTCCCGGAGTCCGCGCATCCTCGACCCCGGGATCGCCAGGGCACCCCGCAACGCACCACCGAGGGTCCCCCGACCATGATCAGATCTTCCACGAGCCAGGAAACCGGGGCCGGACCGACGCAGCCAAACTGGGCTGCCGGCGAGCACGCGGGCACGTCCCATACGGGCATGTCCCGAACGGGCATGTCCCGAACGGGCATGTCCCGAACGGGCATGTCCCGTTGTCCGACGGTCAGGATCAAAGGCGAGGTCAGCGCCGAGGAGGACCTGACCATCATGGGGCAGGTAGAAGGCCTCATCGATCACGATCGGGTTCTCACGATCCATGCCCGGGGTGTGGTCAAGGCCGAAATCAAAGCCCGTGAGGTGTTCGTACAGGGCACGGTCGAGGGCAACCTGTACGGTACGGCGCGCGTTCGCGTCGAAGAGACAGGCCGCGTGACCGGCAACGTGCTGGCTCCGCGCATCGGCGTAAGCGAAGGCGCCTGCCTGAAGGGTTGCATCGACATGGAATCCGACCCCGCCGTGATCGAGCAGCGCTTCTGCGACAGCACGGGCAGGACGGCGACGGGCACCCGCGCGGGTCGCACGCGCAAGGGCAAAGCCGACTCCGAGGCGCTCTCGACCCAGGCGGCCACCACGATCAATACGGGAGATGCAGATGCTGCGCAAGCTGCTGAACAAAGACAGTCAGACGCGGAAGCCGGAACCGAATCCGGAGATCGCCCGGGCAGCGCTCGAGAAGACGCTTGACGGATCACCGGAAGAACTGACAACCCCCCTGGACCAGGCTGCCGCGCCTGCGGCACTGCCGGGGTCGGACGTCGACCGGACGGAGCCGGAGGCCCCTGCGGTCTCAGCGGCGCCGCGCCACACCAACAACCCGGAAAACACGACAGAGGACGACATGACCAGCTACGGTGACAAGGCGGAACGAGCGGCGCAAGCGGCCGAACACCGGCTCCCGCACCAGGATGCGCAACTTTCAGTGATCGGTGCCTCTCTGGTGGTGAAGGGTGAGTTGGAAGCCGCCGAAGATCTGCTCATCGAAGGGCGTCTGGAAGGATCCATCAGGCATACCGCGGAGCGCCTGATCATTGGCCGCTCGGGCACGGTGCACGCGAAGATCGAAGCCCGCAACCTGACCGTGGAAGGAGCGGTAGACGGCGACATCGTCGGCTCCGAGTCGGTGGTGATCCTAGAGACCGCGAAAGTGAGCGGCAACATCTACACGCCGCGTATCAGCATCGCCGATGGCGCGCAGTTCAACGGCAGCGTCGACATGGAAGTCTCCGGCCGCACCCGCCACTGATCCGCGCAGCCGGGGCAGCAGGACCATGAGCGCACCGGCCGAGGCGGAAGCCATCGATCGGATCGGATCCGGCACCCGGGTGCGAACGCCGCGCGCGCACCAGGCGGCCCTGCTCGACCAGGCCGTGAGCGCCGTCCGGAGCCATCTGGATCCCACCGTCGCGCTGCTGCGCTGCCCGCGGGGGAGCGGCTTCTGGCTGGTGCTGGAATCGCTCGCCTTCGCACTGCTGCTGCTGCACAGGGCCCGTAGCGCCGGTGCGGACGACGGCGACGTCGGGCTGGCCGGACGGATCGTCGACGCGGTGCTGCAGGCCCAGAACCGCAAGCTCCTGAGCCCCGACCACGGTACCTTTCCCGTGCTGTGGACACCCGAACGCCGGCAGCGCTCGGTGCCCGACCCCGATTCCAGAGAAATCCTCGGAACGCTGCTGGCGGTGCTGATCGAGGATCACCTCGATGCCATGGGCCCGGCACGGACGGCTCAGCTGCGCGAAGCGGTGCGGCGCACCGTACGTCCCGCCCAGACACCCGCCGGGGACGGCACCGCCATGCGCATGCTGAGCGCCTGGCTGGACCTGCACTACGGCGACCGCTTTCGCGGTGAGCGCATGGTCACCGAGATCAGCAGCATGGAGCCGGCGACGCTCACCGAAGGACGCGTCGGCAATCCCAGGGCGTACGCGCTGGAGCTCTGGGCCATCAGCCTCTGGCAGCGCTCGCCGCGGCTCAGCGCGCAGGCTGACGCGCTGGTCGGCGATGTGCTCGGCGAAGCAGTGCGCGATGTGCACCCGCAGATGCCGGAGCTGTTCGGTGCCGCCACCACCTGCGCTGCTGCACGCGAGGATCAGTTCCCCTGGCTCGGCGCCTGGCTCACCTGGCACGCGCTGGGTCCGGTGCCCATGCTCCCCAAGTCGCTCGGCGACCCGCTGCTGGCCACGCTCTACGCCCTGCCGGCAGCGGCCGGCCTGCAGGTACCGGTAGCCACGACGGCACGGAGACCTGCTGGCAGCGAGCTGGCGCTCACCCATAGGCTGGGCAGCCATGAGCTCAGCGGCTGGTGCGAGCAGAGCCTTCTGATCGAGGCGCGTGAGTCGCCCGTCACGCGGCTGGCGCACACTCCGGTGGTGGGCGCACGCTGGCAGACCTCGGCAGGCCACAATGCCTGGTTGCGCTGCCTGACGTCGGACGCGCAGCGAGCGCGCTGCCGCAAGCGTTTCGTGCACCTCGACCGACCGGGACGGGTCACGGTCGAGGTGTTCAATCTCGGGCCGAGCGGCGCGCGCATGATCGAGCACGGCTGGTGGCTGTCGGGCCTGCACTTCGCCACAGACGGCCTGCAGCTGGTGCAGGCGGAACGCACCGAGCGCTGCCTGAGCCTGACCCTGCGGCCCTCCGGCACCGACCCGCTGCTGATGTTCTCGCCGCTGCCCTGAGTCGCCTCGCGTCAGCCTTTGAGGCTGCCGAGAAACTCCACGGTACGCTCCCAGGCGCCTTCCTCCACGGCCGCGACAGCGGCATTGAAATGGGTCACGCCCATGTCTTCGAGCCGTTTGATGTCGCCGCGCAGCTTGTTCTCGTCGCCGACGATGGCGACGTCGGCCGGGCCGGCCGCACCTTCGCGATCGAGCATGGCCCGGTAGCTGGGCAGCTGACCGTAGATCACCAGATTCTCGTTGATCTTGCGACGCGCTTCGTCCGGATTGCTGGTCAGCACGATGGGGAACCCGCCAACCACCCGCGGATCCGGCCGGCCGACAGCCCGGGTCGACGCGATGAGACTGGCGATCACGTGGCTCTCCATGGTTTTCGGCCCCACCATCCAGGTGTTGGTTCCGTCGGCCAGCTCGCCCGCTACCTTGAGCATGACCGGCCCGAGGGCCGCCACCACCACCGGCAGCTGCTCCGCCCCCGGGACGTCCAGATTGACGTTGGCCACGCGGTAGTGCTCGCCCTGGAAATTCGCCGTTTCGCCGCGCGCCAGCGGCATCAGCACGGATAGGTACTCGCGCATGTGCCGCGCCGGCGCGGCATAGGAGAAGCCGAGCATGTCTTCGATCACCAGCTTGTGCGACAGCCCGATGCCCAGGGTGAAGCGGTTGCCGCTCGCGGCGGCCGTGGTCAGGGCCTGCTGGGCGATGGCCGTCGGGTGGCGCGGATAGCTGGGCGTCACCGCCGTGCCGAGTCCGATCCGCGGCACCTCGCGGCCGATCATCCCCAGCGTGCTGATGGCGTCGAACGAGAAGATGTTCGCCATCCAGACATCGTCGAGCCCGGCGGCCTCCACCTGACGCGCGATGCCGATCACGTCGTCCAGGGTCAGGCGGCGTCCGTCGCCGCCGATCATTACACCGATACGCATGGTTGGTTTCCTCCCAGTTACATTACAGCTGCCTGCAGTGGCGGATCGCCGCGCCCCGGGCCACCGCCGCGGGGTGTGGCATCCGTCGGCCGCTTGACGGCATAATCGCCGGCTTTTCCGTACCCCGGCGGGCATCGACCCGGTGCGCCGGGCGCGGTTTCGAGAACGATACCAGCAGATACCAGCAAGGGGCATGCACATGGCAAACGAAACCATCGCCATTCTCGGCGGCACCGGCGACCTCGGCACCGGTCTCGCGATCCGCTGGGCCAAGGCGGGACACAGGATCATCATCGGCTCGCGCACCCTCGAGAAGGCCCAGGCCGCCGTTGCCGCGCTGCACGAAATCAGCCCGGATACGCCTGCAGACGCCATGGAGAACGGTGCCGCCGCCGCTGCCGGCGACATCGTCGTGCTGACCGTACCCGCCGCCCACCAGATCTCGACACTCGAATCGGTGCGCGCCGGTCTCAAGGGCAAGATTCTGATCGACGTCAGCGTGCCGCTGGTGCCACCGAAAGTGGGCACGGTGCAGCTCCCGCCCGAAGGCAGCGCAGGCAAGCGCGCCCAGGAGTTTCTCGGCGACGACGTGATGGTGGTGAGCGCATTCCAGAACATCGCCGCGCACCTGCTGCAGCAGGATGTGCACATCGAGTGCGACGTGCTGGTGGCAGGCAACAAGAAGGACGCCCGTCAGAAGGTGATTGAACTCATCGAGGAGGCGGGCATGAAAGGCTGGCACGCGGGCCCCATCGACAACGCCGCCGCGGCCGAAGCGCTCACGTCGATCCTGATCCAGATCAATCGGCAGGGGGTGATCTCCCATGCCGGCATCAAGATCGTCGGTCAGAGCGACCACTGACCGCGAGACACGCCGACATGCCGCAACCGGCCTCTGCAACGACCGCTGCGATTTCCGTGCAGGCGCTCCCGGGCATTCCTCTGGTGGAGCCCGGTGACGATCTGAACGCGCTCATCGGCGCGGCCCTGGACGCCGCCGGCATCGCTCTGGTCGACGGCGACGTGCTCTGCGTCGCGCAGAAGATCGTCTCCAAGGCAGAAGGTCGCCTGATCCGCCTCAGCGACGTCACCCCGGGTCCGCAGGCATCCGCCCTGGCCCTGGAAACCGACAAGGACCCGCGCCTGGTGGAACTGGTGCTGCAGGAGTCCACCGAGGTGCTGCGCAAGAAGCCCGGGGTGCTGATCGTGCGGCACCGGCTCGGGCTGGTGGGCGCCAATGCGGGGATCGACCAGTCCAACATCGCCCACGCGGATGGCGACGAACGCGCGCTGCTGCTGCCGGTGGACCCTGACGCTTCCGCGGCCCGTCTGCGCGCGGCGCTCGAACGGCGCTTCGACGCGCGCCTCGGCGTAATCATCACGGACAGCAGCAACCGGCCCTGGCGGCTCGGCACCATCGGCAGCGCCATCGGCTGCTCGGGTATCCGGGTGCTCGACGATCGCCGCGGCGGTCACGACATGTTCGGCCGCGAGCTCAAAGTGACCCTGATCAACCGCGCCGACGCTCTGGCGACCATGGCGACGCTGATCATGGGCGAAACCACCGAGAAAACGCCGGTCGCGTTGATCCGCGGCTTTCCACCCGAAGCGGCCGACGACCCGGCGCAGGCGAGCGTGCGGCCGCTGGAAGAGGACATGTTCCGCTGATGCCCCGCATCGTCGCCATCACCGGCGGCGTCGGCGGCGCGAAGCTGGCCCTGGGGCTCGCCCACCAGCTGGGCCCCGACGAGGTGACGTTCGCGGTCAACACCGGCGACGATTTCACCCATCTGGGCCTCGAGATCTGCCCGGACATCGACACCCTCGCCTACACCCTTGCCGGCCTCGCCAACCCCGAGACGGGCTGGGGGCGCGAGGGCGAGTCCTGGCAGTTCATGGGCGCCCTGGAGGCGCTCGGCGGCGAGACCTGGTTCCGGCTCGGCGACCGCGACCTGGCCGTTCACGTCCGCCGTACTCAACTTCTGGCCGGCGGCGCCACACGCACCGAGGCGACCCGGGTCATAGCAGCCGCCCTGGGCGCACGGCACCAGATTCTGCCCATGTCCGACGACCCGGTACGCACCCTGGTGCATACCGCCGACGGCCCGCTGGCGTTTCAGCACTACTTCGTACGCGACCGCTGCGAGCCGGAAGTCACCGGGTTCGAGTTTGCCGGGATCGATACGGCCCGGCCCAATCCCGCGATCCTGGCAGCCATCGAAGCCGCGGACGGCATCGTCATCTGCCCATCCAATCCTTTCGTCTCCGTCGACCCGCTGCTCAACCTGCCCGGCATGCGGGCGGCGCTGCGCAACGCGACAGCGCCGGTAGTCGCGGTTTCCCCCATCGTCGGCGGCACCGCCATCAAGGGCCCGACGGCGAAGATGATGCGTGAGCTGCAGGTACCAGCAACGGCTCACCAGGTTGCGGCACACTATGGCGATCTGCTCGACGGATTCGTGCTCGATGAGCAGGACCGCGCGCTGCACGGGACGCTGGACGTGCCGACTGTCGTCACCCAGACCGTCATGCTAACGTTGCAGGACCGGATCGACCTCGCCCGGCACACCCTGGAGTGGATCGGGACGCTGCGCTGAGCGCGGCGCGCGAGGCGACACAGACGACGACGCGAGAGGGGGGAAGCCGCCGCCATGTGGGCTATCGTGCCCATAAAGACGTTCGATCAGGCAAAGCAGCGCCTCGCCAGCGTGCTCACGCTCGAGGAACGGCGGGCGCTGATGCTGGCCATGGCCCGGGACGTGCTGACGGCGCTGTCGCGCAGCAAGCGCCTGACCGGCATTCTGATCGTATCGCGCACCCCGGAGGCGGATGCCCTGGCCCAGGCGTTCGGCACCGAACGGTTTGCCGAAAGCCCCGGTGCCGATTTGTCCCAGGCGCTGACCCAGGCTCGCGACTATCTGGTGGAGCACTTCCATGCCGAGGGCGTGATGATCGTGCCCGCAGACGTGCCGCTCATCGCCGCGGAAGAGATCGACAGCGTGCTCGAGCAGCACGAGTCCGTCACCGTGATACCCGATGACGAGCATCTGGGTACGAACTGCCTGATCTGCTCGCCGCCGGAACGTATCGAGTTCCGCTTCGACGGCCGCAGCTTCAGGCCGCATGTCGACGCCGCCTTCGCCGCCGGTGTCACGCCGCAGGTGGCGCCCTCGGCACGCTTCGCTCTGGACATAGACACGCCGGCGGATCTGCGCCAGTTGCTGGCCCGCGGACCCGCCACTCAGACCGGTACGTACTTAGACAAAACCGGTATAGCAAGCCGCCTGGGCGCAGCCCATAATGGCCAGCGACCAACCGAAGCCTGAGCAGAATCAGGCACTTTCAGCGAAACGAACCGCCATGAGCAACGACCTGCTGCAGCAATTGAAGGATCTGGCCCGAACCGGCACCCTACCCGATCACCGGCAGGCGCTTGCCCTGGCCGACGTGGAAGACACGGCCGCCCTGGCCGCGCTCGCGGCAGAGCTGCGCGATACGGGGTTTCACAATCTGGTCACCTACTCGCGCAAGGTGTTCATCCCGCTCACCCACCTGTGCCGCGACGTTTGTCACTACTGCACGTTCGCGCAGGTGCCGCGGAAGCTGAAAGCACCCTTCATGACCGTGGACGAGGTGCTCGAGATCGCCCGGCACGGAGCCAGCCAGGGCTGCAAGGAAGCCCTGTTCACCCTGGGCGAGAAGCCGGAGCTGCGCTACCGCGCGGCCCGCGAGGCGCTGGACGCCATGGGCTTCCAGTCCACGCTCGACTATCTAGAGCACGTAGCCAGGCGCGTGCTCGAAGAGACCGGGCTGCTGCCGCACCTCAACCCCGGCACCATGACGCCCGACGAGCTTGCGCGGCTGCGCCCGGTGTCGCCGTCCATGGGGATCATGCTGGAATCGCTGTCCGACCGGCTGTGCGGGAAGGGCATGCCCCACTACGGTTCCCCGGACAAGGTCCCGGCAGTGCGCATCCAGACGCTGATCGATGCCGGCAAGGCCCGGATCCCTTTCACCACCGGCATTCTCATCGGCATAGGCGAGACCCGGCGCGAGCGCGTGGAGTCGCTGCTGGCAATCCGTGACGTGCACGAGCGCTACGGACACATACAGGAAATCATCGTCCAGAACTTCCGCGCCAAGCCGGAAACCAAGATGGCCCATGCGCCGGAACCGGACCTGAACGAGCTGCTGTGGACCATCGCCGTCGCGCGCATCCTGTTCGGCGCCGGCATGAGCGTGCAGGCGCCCCCCAATCTCAGCCCGGGCGTGCTGCCTCAGCTCGTCTGCGCCGGTATCAACGACTGGGGCGGCGTGTCGCCGCTGACACCGGATTTCGTCAACCCCGAAGCGCCCTGGCCGCATCTGGATGAGCTGGCCCGGGAAACCGCTGCCGCGGGCAAGCATCTGCACGAGCGGCTGACGGTTTACCCGGCCTACGCGCGCGACCTCGATACCTGGGTGGACCCAGCCCTGCACGAGCGCGTGCTCGAACTGGTCGATGCCGAAGGACTGCCGCGCACCGACGACTGGTGTCCGGGTGCCGAGGTGGCGCCACCGGCGGACGTGCTGGCCGCCGTGACGGCACAGCCACGCAGCGTGTCGCCGGACCTCGCACGCATACTGGATCGGGCCGGCGCCGGAGAGTCGCTGACAGAGGCCGAGATCGTGCGACTGTTTGCTGCCCGTGGCGACGATTTCAGCGCCGTGGTGCGGGCGGCCGATGCGCTGCGACGCGAGGTGAGTGGCGACACCGTCAGCTTCGTCGTCAACCGCAACATCAATTACACCAACATCTGCTATTTCAAGTGTCAGTTCTGCGCCTTCTCCAAGGGCAAGCTGTCGGAAAACCTGCGCGGGCGGCCCTACGATCTGTCGCACGAAGAGATTCAGCGCCGCACCCGCGAGGCCTGGGATCGCGGCGCGACCGAAGTGTGCATGCAGG
This sequence comes from Pseudomonadales bacterium, assembly GCA_041395905.1. Taxonomy (GTDB): domain Bacteria; phylum Pseudomonadota; class Gammaproteobacteria; order Pseudomonadales; family Azotimanducaceae; genus UBA7803. The sequence continues at coordinate 48,352 of JAWKZP010000013.1, read as the reverse complement.
GCGGCATTCACCCCGAGTACACGGGTGAAACCTACGTCGGCATCCTGCAGGCGGTAAAGGAAGCCGTGCCGGGCATGCACGTTCACGCGTTCTCGCCGCTGGAAGTCTGGCAGGGCGCGGCCACGTCGAACCTGGACCTCGACAGCTACCTGACACGTCTGAAGGACGCCGGGCTGGGCACGCTGCCCGGCACCGCAGCCGAGATCCTCGACGACGAGGTCCGCCAGATCATCTGCGCCGACAAGATCAACACGAGCCAATGGCTCGAGGTGATGGAAGCAGCCCACCGGGCGGGATTCCGCACCACGGCAACCATCATGTACGGCCACGTCGAGCGTCCCGAGCACTGGGCACGGCACCTGATCCGCGTACGCGATCTGCAGATGCGCACCGGCGGCTTCACCGAGTTCGTGCCGCTGCCGTTCGTGCACATGGAGGCGCCCATGTATCTGAAAGGCAAGGCGCGCAGGGGCCCCACCTTCCGCGAGGCGCTGCTGATGCATGCCGTGGCCCGACTGACCCTGCACCCGCACATCGGGAACATTCAGACCAGCTGGGTGAAGATGGGCTACGCGGGCATCAAAGCCTGCCTGGACGCCGGCTGCAACGATCTGGGCGGTACCCTCATGAACGAGAGCATCAGCCGGGCCGCGGGCACCACCCACGGGCAGGAAACCTCACCGCAGCAGATGATGGAGATGATCCGCAGCATGCAGCGTACGCCCCGTCAGCGCACCACGCTGTACGAGGATGCCAGCGAAGAGCGCATCCAGGTGGGGCTGGCCGCGGGCGAGCTGAGCGAGATCGTCAACACGCCGGCGCGCCGCTACGAGCGCAAACGCTCGGGACCGCTGCTGCGTCCGGGCCTCATCGAGGCAGTGGAAGTCGATTGAGCGCAATGCCGGCGCACAGCGCTGGCGCGCCACGCGAGCGGATGCAGCCGCCATGCCAGCGACCCTGACCGCGGATCCCACTTGAGCCCCGAAGCCTGGATAACGGTCGCGATCATCGCCGGCACGGTCGGCACCCTGATCGCCACGCGCATTGCGCCGGACCTCATTCTGATCGGTGCCCTCACGCTGCTCATGGTCTGTGGGGCACTGACGCCGATGCAGGCCCTGGAGGGATTGAGCAACCCGGCCCTGGCTACCGTCGCAGTGCTGTACGTGGTCGCGGCGGGGCTGATGGAGACCGGCGGCATCCATGCGGTGGGCACGCGGCTGCTCGGGCGTCCTACCTCCGTCACCTCCGCGCAGTTGCGGCTCATGCTTCCGGTCACCGGCCTGTCGGCATTCCTCAACAACACGCCCGTGGTCGCCATGCTGGTGCCGTTCATCGAGGAGTGGGCCCGGCGCCTGCGTCTGCCGGTATCGCGACTGATGATCCCGTTGAGCTACGCGGCCATTCTCGGCGGGCTGCTCACCGCCATCGGCACCTCCACCAATCTCATCGTCTATGGTCTGATCGAGCGCACCACCGACCTCGGGCCCATGGGCTTTTTCGAGATCGGCAGGCTCGGACTGCCGGTTGCCATCGTCGGCATCCTGTTCATCCTCGGCACCGGCTGGTGGCTGCTGCCCGACCGCCGGCCGCCGCTGCGTCAACCCGAGCGGTCCAGGGAGTACACGCTGGAAATGCTGCTCGAGGCCGGCAGCCCGCTCATCGGCAGAAATCTGGAGGAGGCCGGGCTGCGCAACCTGCCGGACGCCTACCTGGCCGAGATCGAACGCGGCAACATGGTGCTGCCGGCCGTGTCGCGCGCCGTGCGCCTGCAGGCGGGCGACCGGCTGCTGTTCGTCGGGGTGGTGGAATCCATGGTGGAGCTGCTGCGCATGCGCGGGCTGGTGCCGGCGCCCGATCAGCTGTTCAAGCTCGACGCCCCGCGCGCCGAGCGGCGCATCTTCGAGGTGGTGATCTCTCCGAGCTGCCCCATAGCCGGCGGCGGCATCCGCGACGGCCGCTTCCGCACCCGCTACGACGCGGTGGTGATCGCAGCCGCCCGCAACGGCGAGCGCATCCGCGGCAAGATCGGCGAGATAGAGATCCGTCCGGGCGATACGCTGCTGCTCGAGTCACGGCCGTCGTTTCTCGAGCGGCAGCGCAATTCCAGCGATTTTCTGCTGGTGAGCGAAGTCCAGGACGCGAGCCTGCCGCGCCACGACCGCGCCTGGCTGTCTCTGGCGATACTCGCCGCGATGGTGGCCAGCGCGGCGCTCGGCGTGCTGAGCATGCTGGAAGCGGCACTGATCGCCGCGGGTCTGATGCTGGCGACCCGGTGCGTCAGCGTCAGCACGGCCCGGGCCCGCGTGGACTGGTCGGTAGTGACGGCCATCGCCGCATCGCTGGGGCTGGGTCAGGCGTTGAGCGTGTCCGGCGCCGCTGCCGCCATCGCCGGTTGGTGGATAGCCCTGGCCGGGGACAACCCCTGGCTGGCGCTGATCGCCGTCTATCTGATCACCAGCACGTTCACCGAGGTGATCACCAACAATGCCGCCGCGGTGCTGGTGTTTCCCATTGCGCAGGCCACCGCGGCAGGGCTCGGTGTGAGCCTGTGGCCTTTCGCAGCCGTGGTGATGATCGCTGCGTCGGCGAGCTTTGCCACGCCCATAGGCTATCAGACCAACATGATGGTGTACGGGCCGGGGGGCTACCGCTTCGCTGACTATCTGCGCATCGGCATACCGCTGAATCTTCTGGTAGGCGCCGTCGCGGTCGCTCTGGCGCCGAGGATATGGCCATTCTGAGACGGCCGCGGGGAACCTGTGGCGCCGGCGGGGCCTGCCCCGATGCGGTTTGGTACGCGACATAGTTTCTCACACTCCGGCTGGAATGAAACCATTGTGCGTCCCGCCGCGCGCGCGTAACGTCGCGCCCCCGTCGTTGCTCGAGGTTCGCACATGCCCGCTTCGAAACTGCCGGCGACCCCGCGCGCTCTGCTTGATTCGCTGACCGACGCCGAGGCCCTGCCCGCGCTGGTTCAGCGCATGGAACCCGCGACCCTGAAAAATCTGGTCGATGACGTCGGCATCGAGGATGCCGCAGCGCTGGTGGCCCACGCCACGAGCACCCAGATAGCGCACCTCGTCGAGGAGAGCGTCTGGTCGAGCGGCCAACCCGGAGATCCGGAGCGACTGAGCGTGCCGGAGCTGCTGCGCTGGTTCGATCTGTGGATCGACATCGGCGACAACTTCATCGCCCACAAGCTGCACGATCTGGGCGAGTCGTTCTGCGCGCTCACGTTTTCGAAGCTCCTGGTGGTGACGGCCAGCGACCTATGGCAGGAGCCAGTCGACGAAACCACCCAGGTGATCGGCAGCTATCTGGCACGCAGCCGCTACGACGACGAGTGGGAATCGGTACAGGGCGCGCTGACCGCGCTATGGGACGAGTATCCGGACTTTCTCGAAGCGCTGCTGGCGCGCCTGGCATTCCGCCATTCGATGCTGAACCTCGGTGACGATGACCAGGAACGGGTGCTGGACGCCGACGCCACGCATGCGCGCGAGCAGCAGCGCGAGCAGGCCGGCTTCGTCACCGCGGCCATGGCCGGCACCTTCCTCAGCACGGTCGCAGCGACCGAACTCGACGTGCTCTGCGAAGAAACGGGCTACGACCTGGAAACGGCGCAGTACTTCGCGCGCCGCGACCGGGCCCAGAACGCCAGCACGGCAACCGGCAGCGGCCGCGGCAGTGTTCAGCAGCCGGCTGCGGACGCGCCGCCGTCGCTGCCCGCACGAACCGAAATCACGGACGCCGAGCTCGAGCAGCTCGAGCGGGAGATCGACCGCTATCAGCTGCTGCGCGCCGGCCATCAGCCGCGGCTGTCCGGGCCCGCCGACGCGCGCGCGACGCTGCCGCTGCGCAAGGCCCTGGCCAAGCTGGGCGACGATCCCGGGGCGCTCGAGGCACGCATGGGCGAGCTCTCCTACCTGGCCAACCTGCTGATGCAGGGCGCGATGATCGAGGGTCGGCGCCTGCGTGAGGCCGAGGCCGCGGAGCTGGTCACGGCAGCCTGCAACCTGGGCAGCAGTTACCTGCTCTGGCTCGATCTGCGCGAGGATGAGGATCCGAGCCAGGCGTGCCTGCCGTTCCTGCGATCCGAGCCCGGGCTGGTGCGCCTGTTCCGCATCGGCTGGCACCTGCTCAGCCGGCTGCCGCTGCAGGTCGCGTCCCGGATTTTCGAGGTGCTTTCCGGGCCGGCGTTCCGCGACCGTCTCGGCGCGCGGCCCTGGCTGCGGGCGGAGCTGGATGCCCTGCTCAGCACCCCGGACATTCGGGAGCTGGCGCGCTCGGGGGCATTCGACGAGCTGCGGGAGACCGTGCAGCTGCTCAGCATCGTGCTCGAGTCCGATCTGGTAGCGCCGCTCATGCTGCTCTGCGACCGTGTGCCGCGGCTCGCGCGCAGCCTGCCGGAACCGCGACCAGGCAATGGGAATGCCGACGGCCGAGCGAGCGCGGGGGCGCGCTTCGTGCAGGACATGGCAGACCTGACGGCGGTGGACCGCTTTCTGCACGATCTGGAAGCCCTCTGTACAGGCGCCGGCGCCTCACTATAATCCGGCGCCTCCCACTCACCGCCGTGGTGTATGAAGCTGGTCAGTTTCGACGCGCTGCGAACCCTGAGGTTTCCGCCTCACACGTACCTCAAACCAGAGCTTTTCCTTGGCCACCGGGAGGCCATCGAATCCGCCGACTGGGTGCTGTACCCCGAGTTCTGGCAGCTCAACGCGCTGGTTTTCGGCTTCAAGGCGCGGATCTTCCCGAGCCTGGCGACGTACCTGATCGGCCACGACAAGGTGCAGATGACTCGCGTGTTCGAGGCGCTGGCACCCGCGCATGTGCCGCAGACGCTGATTCGCGGCAACAGCCCCGAGCACGCCGAGCGGATCTGGGACGCGCTGACGCTGCCGTTCGTCGCCAAGCTGCCCAAAGCCAGCATGGGCGAAGGCGTGTTCCTGATCGAGACCCGGGAAGACTGGCTCGGCTACTGCGCCCGCACCGACGTGCTCTACGCTCAGGAATATCTGCCCATAGATCGAGATCTGCGGCTCGTCGTGATCGGTGAGCGGGTGCTCGGCGGCTACTGGCGCCTGCAGTCCGCAAACGGGTTTCACAACAACGTCGCACGCGGCGGAACCGCCATCGCAGGTCCGCTGCCCCCGGCCGCCGTGACGCTGGTGCAGGACCTCGCCCGCAGGCTCGGCATCGACCACGCGGGCTTCGATGTCGCCATGGTGGACGGCCACCCGTATCTGCTGGAGTTCAATCGTCTGTTCGGCACCCAGGGCATCAGCGCGTTGCTCGAGGATCCCACCGAACTGATCGTCAGCTACCTGCGATCACGCCTCGACGAGTTCGATCCCCGCTCGCCGGAGCGTGACGGTGGGCTCGGCGGGCGGCGCAGAAGGACGCGCCGCGCGGCCTAGGGCTGAGTGGCCGTCGCTTGCGCGGCGGCCGGGTGCGCTAGAATTGCGCCCATGATCATCCGCGAACTTCGCACCCACCTGCTGTCGGTTCCCTATCCGGAGCCGCCGCGGTTCGCGGAACGCGAGGCCACGCACCAGGATCTGCTGGTCCTCGAGATCGAGGTGGATTCCGGGCTCGTCGGCATGGGTTACCTGCAACCGCTTGCGGGCGGGCTGCAGACGCTCGCCAGCTGCATCCACGAGTTGCTCGAGCCGCTGCTGCTCGGCGAAGACGCGCGGGCGGTGGAGACTCTGTGGCAACGCATGTGGCAGGCCAGCTACATCCAGGGCCGCATGGGTCTGAGCGTCATGGCTCTGTCGGCGGTGGACATCGCGCTCTGGGACCTTGCCGGCAAGGCGACTGACCTGCCACTGTATCGCCTGTGGGGCGGCAGCAATCGCGAGCTGCCCATCTACGGCAGCGGCTGCTACCGCGGCCTGGGCGGCGAGGGCATGATCGAGAAGGCGCGCCGCTACCAGGCCGCCGGCTTCGACGCCATCAAGATGCAGGTGGCCCACCTGCACACGCCGGCGCAGGACATCCGCAACGTGCGCGCCATGCGCGAGGCGCTCGGAGCGGACACCGCCATCATGGTGGACGTCAATCAAGGCTGGAGCGCCGACCAGGCAGTTCAGATCGGCGCCAGGCTGGAGGAGTTCGACCCGCACTGGCTGGAGGAGCCGGTCGCCGCCGGCGACTTCGCCGGCTACCGGCGGGTGGCCGCAGCACTCCGGGTGCCCATCGTCGGCGGCGAGAACCACTTTACCCGGTTCGATCTGCGGCCGTTCTTCGAGCACCCGTGCGTGTTCACGCTGCAGCCGGACGTGATGCGCGGCGGCCTCACCGAGATCAGACGCATTGCCGCCGTGGCCGATACCTGGGGTATCCGCATCGCGCCGCATCTGTTCCACGAGCTCATGACCCACGTGGTGGCCGCGATTCCCAATCCCAGCTGGCTGGAGTACATGGGCTGGCACGACGAGCTCTGGGTCGAGCCGGTGCTGCCGGAACAGGGCCACGTGCGGGCGCCCGAGCGACCGGGCCACGGCCTGGCGTTCAAGCCGGAGCTGCTGCGGGAGTTCCGGCTGCGCGCGCGGCGTTGACCGGGCGCGCAGCCGGATACGGACCCGCCGCCGTCAGGCCGGCGCCCGCGGCAACAGGGTCTGGGCCCGCGCGGCCAGGAGCAGCGGCACGATCAGCACGACGAAGATCACCAGCGATGCCACGGCCAGCAGCCACAGCGTGGTGCCCATGCCCCACAGATCGAACACCTGACCAATCAGGGGCGCGGTAAGCGCGAACGCGCCGCGGAAGCCGAAGCTCGCCAGCGAGTTGGCGGTGGCCCGGTACTCCGCGGGTACGCGCCGGTTGAGCGCGTCGCGCAGGATTACCAGGCCGACGCCGCGGGCGACGAAGAACGTCGCGCTCGTCAGGTAGGCACCCACCGGACCGAACAGCGCCAGCCCCATGTAGCCCAGCACAGGAGCCACGCCGATCAGCAGCAACGCGCCCGAGGTGCCCAGGCGCTCCTCCACGACGTGCGCCCAGCGGCCAGCCAGAGCGGCCAGCACGCTCAGGGCTGCCAGCAGGTAACCGAAATTGCTGAGCGCCACACCCTGCTCCTGCCACAGCCGCTGGAGAAACCAGAACGCGTAGAACGTGGTCAGGCTCCAGATGCAAAGTGCCAGCATGGTGAGCACGAGCACGCGGCTGTGGTTCGCCAGGTAGCCGAAGATCCGCCCCATGTTGGCCACATGTCCGGTCTGCGACAGACGCGTGCCGGGCGGCTCCTGCAGCCGCAACGCCAGTACCAGCGGAATCCAGCCCACGGCCGCCTGCACGTACACGGCCAGTTCCATGGACCACAGCAGCAGAATGCTGCACACCACCCCGGCAATGGCCTCAGAGAACGTACGCACCCCATAGAGCCGGCCCACGACCTGACGCTGCGCCTGCTCGGGACGCCCCAACGCTGCCTCGCTGTCGTAGAGCAGCGCGATGTCGGCCCCCGAAATCAGGCTGCCGCTGATTCCCAGCGCGATCTCGAATGCAGCGAGGCTCCAGAAGTCATGCGCCACGAGCAGCAGGCTGTGGCCGATTCCGGCGAACACCGCACCGACCACCAGAGTCCATTTGCGCCCGAGCAGGTCCGCGGCATAGCCGGATGGAACCTCCGAGACCAGCACCACCACCGCGAACAGCGCCTGCAGCAGCAGCACGTCCTGCATGGACAGGCCTCTGCTCTGGAAGAACGGCACGGCGACCGGAATGATCACCATGAACACCTGGAAGAACGCCAGCGCCAGCGTATTGCCGACGTTGCGCTCGAGCTTCTGCTTGTCTGGCTCGCTGGCCATGACGGCTCTCCTCTCTCCTGCTGCCGTCACCACGCCACTGCGACGGCAGCGTTCGCAGCGGCAAAAAAAAACCCCGAAGGCTTGCGGCTCTTCGGGGTTTTTCTGAACTTTTCCGGTTCAGTCGCTAAACGTCATCCGCTCGAGCCGCGTTCTCCACGCGCGTAGGTCGGCATGTGGTCCACGCGCAGGGAGCACGTGCCCACGAAACCAATGACCTGCTTGTTCCAGATGACCGTCTTCATTTCATTCACTTTGCGTCGTAGACGCGGAGTTCCACCTCAGTCGATGTGCCCCGCAGCTGCTGGGGGCGGTGAAAACAGGGTCGGCGAGTTTGCGCCGCACCTCTGGGCCTGTCAACGGAATTCTCGAGCGTCACGGCCCGACACCGCACCCGCCCCGAGCGGAGCGCCGACTGCGTCACACACCTGCCTAGCCTTCAAAGGCCGCAACGCAGCCGCTAAGCTTGTGCACAGCAACGGAGGGCAGCATGGCCTACGACGACCAGAACATCTTCGCAAAGATTCTTCGCGGCGAGGCCCCGGCCTACGTGGTCTACGAGGATGCCCACAGCCTTGCGTTCATGGACATCATGCCGCAGGTGGAGGGCCACACGCTGGTGATTCCGAGGCAGGGCGCGGAAAATCTGTTCGATGTGGATCCGGACGCCCTGGGCCATACCATCCGCGCTACCCAGCACGTCGCCCGGGGCGTGCGGCGGGCGTTCGACGCCGAGGGCGTGATGATCGCGCAGCTGAACGGCGCCGCTGCCGGCCAGACCGTGTTTCACCTGCACTTTCACATCATTCCCCGCAGCGGCGGCATCGATCTGCGCCTGCACGCAAGGGAGAAGGCGGATCCGGACGTGCTCGCCCAGCACGCGCGGCGGGTTCGGGCGGCGCTCGCCGAGCTCTGAAGCACAGCGATCAGGTGCGGTTGCCGGTTGCGGGCACGCGCCCTGCGCGGGCTCGCGCGGTGGGCCTCGCTTCAGCCGGGCTGCCGCTCACAGAAACGCAGATTCAGCACGTGGGCCGTGGCGACCACCCCCGCGCCGGTCAGGGTCAGCAGCACTTCGGTAGAGGGGCCGAACAGGTGGGCGGCACCGACCATCATGATCAGCAGCCCCGCGCCACCGAGGAAGACCACCGCGGCCACACCATGCCGGCGCAGCCCCGTGAGCAGCGCCCACCCGGTGACGACGAGCGCGATTGCAAACAGCAGCCAGTGCACGGACCGCTCCGTTTCGCCGAGCCAGACGGAAACGGTCGGGGCCGCGAGCACCGCCACCGGCAGCAGCAGGCAATGTACGAAACAGGTTCCCGACAGGGCGAGACCCAGCATATCCAGGCGCATGGCGTCAGTGTGCTCCTCGTGTCCGACGCCGGGTGCGACCTCACGGACCGCGCCCGGCGCTGCGGCCGAACGTTATACTATATCGTCGTGGCGCCGCGCCAGCGTCTGCGGTCAGAGCTACGGCCGCACAGGCGCGGATGCGGGCGACTTCCCCATTCACACATCGATTTAACCCCGATTGCCTTCCTCCGGCGTTTCTAGTGCTGAGACAACGGTCGGAGACCACCATGACTGGATTTGCTCATCGCCCGCGCGCCGCGCTCACCGCTGCGCTGCTCGTGCTGCTCACAGCCTGCGCTCAGCAGGATGCCCTGACCCCGGACACCACTGTCGGGCAGCCTGAAGCGCAAGACCCGTCGCCTGTCAGTCCTGTCGCCGATCGCGCGGGCCAGCCACCAGTGGGCAAGCTGGCGACGCGCGAGCTCGGCATCGCCAGCGCCCCGGCAACGCCGGCGAGCAACGCCTTCTTCCCAGGCCAGGTCCCCTACTACGAAAGCCGCGAGCGCTACCCCGAGTTCACGGACAACGGGGTGCGCCTGGCACGCGAGCAGCCCGTATCGACCTTCTCCATCGACGTGGACACGGCGTCCTATGCCAACGTTCGGCGATTGCTGAATGCGGGCACGCTGCCACCGGCGGACGCGGTCCGGGTCGAGGAACTGATCAACTACTTCCGCTACGACTACGCGCCGCCGCCCGACCGCAAGCAGCCGTTCAGCGTGCACTACGAGCTGGCGCCGAGCCCCTGGAGCGCGGACCGCACGCTGCTGCACCTGGGCATCCAGGGCTACCAGCTGTCCCGCGCCGAGCTGCCGCCGGTCAATCTGGTGTTTCTCGTCGACGTGAGCGGATCCATGCAGGCACCCAACAAGCTCAGCCTTCTGAAACCGGCGTTGCGCCTGCTTGCGGAACGCCTCGGCGCGCGCGACCGCCTCAGCATTGCCGTGTACGCCGGCGCCGCGGGGACGGTGCTGGAATCGACGCGCGGCGACAATCGCGAGCCGATCCTGCGCGCCATAGACGGTCTCGAAGCGGGCGGCTCGACCAACGGCGGCGCCGGCATTCAGCTCGCCTACAGCCTGGCGCGCCAGGGGTTCCTGCCGGACGGCATCAATCGCATCGTTCTGGCCACGGACGGCGACTTCAACGTCGGCACCACGGACATCGATGCGTTGAAATCTCTCATCGAGCGCGAGCGTGCCAGCGGCGTCAGCCTCAGCGTGCTCGGATTCGGCGCGGGCAACTACTACGATGCCCTGATGCAGGAGCTGGCTCAGAATGGTGACGGCAACGCCGCCTACATCGACACCCTCAACGAGGCGCGCAAGGTGCTGATCGACGAGATCAGCGGCACCCTCGCGACCATCGCCCGTGACGTGAAGATCCAGATCGAGTTCAACCCACAGGTCGTCGCCGAGTACCGGCTGATCGGCTACGAAACGCGGCACCTGGAACGGGAAGACTTCAACAACGACAACGTGGACGCCGGTGACATCGGCGCGGGGCACAGCGTGACCGCCCTCTACGAGCTGACGCTGACCGGCGCACCCACCCGGATCGAGCCCCTGCGCTATCAGCGCGAAGCGACCGCCGGCACGGACGCCGACGAGGCCTATGCGGGCGAGCTCGCGTACCTGCGTATCCGACACAAAATGCCCGGAGCACGCGTCAGCAAGCTGCAGGCGTTTCCACTGCGACTCGACGCGCTGCGTGCCGACCTGGCTGCCACCAGTGACGACTTCCGATTCAGCGCCGCAGTGGCCGGATTCGGTCAGCTGCTGCGCGGCAGCGAGCAGCTGCAGGGCTTCGGTTACGAGGATGCGCTGAACCTGGCTCTGGGCGCCCGCGGCGCCGACCCCTTTGGCTATCGCGGCGAGTTCGTTAGTCTGGTGCGGACAGCCGAAGCGCTGGATGCGCCGCGACATACCGGAAACACGATGTCCGGCACCGCGGCGCCGGTTCAGGTCGAAGATCGGGAGGCCTCATAGTCCGGGACGACCAGAGCGCCGGGGACACCACGGAGCGCACAGCGGCGGCGTCCCTGCGCTCGGGCGCCGCGCCCACGCCCCCGGCAGGTTCGGGCCCGGCGCAACGCGCCCCGTCCGCCGTGTCTGGCAGCGACAGCGACGAGGCCCTGATGTCGCGCTACGCCGGCGGCGATGCGAACGCCTTCGACGTGCTCTATGGCCGTCACAAGGACGCCAGCTACCGCTACTTTCTGCGGCAGCTGCCGGAAGCCGCGGCAGCCGACTGCCACCAGACACTGTGGCTGAATCTGATCCGGGCCCGCACCCGCTACCAGCCGACAGCGCCGTTTCGCGCCTACCTGTTTCATCTGGCGCACAACGTGCTGACGGATCAGCACCGCCGGAGCGGTCGCAATCCCCTGACGCTCGTGGGCACCGACACGGACGGCGACCCGGTGCGACCCGACGATCTGTGCGGCGCAGACGATCCGGCCGCGACCCTGGTGCGCAACCGCCAGGCCGTGCGTCTCATGACCCTGATACGCGCACTGCCAGCCGCGCAACGCGACGCGCTGCTGCTGCGCGCGGAAGCGGGACTGAGCATCCAGGAGATCGCTGACATTACCCGAACGAGCGCGGAGGGCATCAAGAGCCGCCTGCGCTATGCCCTGCGCAGGCTGCGCGCGGAGTTCACCGATGACTGATCAGGACGACCAGAGCTGGTTCGACGGGCTCTATCAGACCGGGCCGCAGGACAAGCCCCCGCCTGACCTCGACACACGCATTCGGGCCGCCGCACGCGAGCCGGCGCCGGGTCGGGCGCCCCGCCACTATGCACGCTGGGCGGCAGCTGCGGCCGTCGTGCTGGCCGCGGCCGTGCTGTTGCGCCTGCCCCCTGACGCCGGCTCGGCATACCACGGCGTCGCCGTGGAAACTGATCGGCCCGAATCCGCACCCGTGGCGCCACCGGCAATGATCACGCCGGTAGAGACGGCGTCGCGCGAAAGTGCCCGGGCGGGCGCAGACCTGCGGGCATCGGTGCCATCGACGCCGGCAGAAGCCTCCGCCTCGGCCGGCCTGATGCGGGCGAAGGCGGGCGACGATGCCGAGCGCCCCGCGCCCGAGCGGGCAGCCCCGGCGAAGCAGATCGCGGACAGCATGCCGGCGCCGCCCGATGCGCCCGCTCAGGCATTGGGTGCCCTGGCAACAAACGGAACGGCCGGCCGGTGCGCGACGCTTCACGTACCCGTCGACGGCGTGAACCATCCCGCGGAGGTGTGTATCGACGGAGATCAGCTGCGCGTCACGCTCGTCAACGCGGCATGCCCCCCGCTGACAGTCGCATTGAGCGCGAGCGCGCACGACAGCGGGCCGGCCGGCGGCCAGGAGATTCCTTCGGGGCCTGACAGCCGGGCCTTGCTGCCCGATCGCGGCATGCCCGTCTGCGTCACCGGGACCTGGGACTACGAGCCGCTGCCGGAGCAGCCGACCAGACCGTTGACGAGGCCATAGCCCGGACCCGCGCCCGGCGCGCTCGTCCAGGTAGGCTTGCGCGTCGCGCGCTGGCACACTGCGCCCTTGCCAACCAGGTAGATTCGCCATGACGCTGAAAGTCGGACTCATCGGCTGCGGCCATATCGCCCGTTTTCACGCCCGCAACATTCGCGACGCGCAGCGTCAGGGCCGCCTGGACATCGACTATCACGCAGTCTGCGATCGCGACATCGGCCGCGCCGAGGCGTTCGCCGAGCTCGGCGAGTGCGCGGTCGTGACAGAGCGGGCCGAGGACGTCATCGAAGCCTGCGACGCCATCTACGTGTGCACCGAAACCGCCGAGCACCCTCAGCTGGTGGCAGACATCGCAGCCGCTGGACGCCACGTGTTCTGCGAGAAACCGCTGGCGAAGACGCTGGCCGAGGCCGAAGCGATGACCGCCGCGGTGATCGGTGCTGGCGTGACGCATCAGGTCGGCCTGGTGCTGCATTTCAGCCCCGTGTTCAGCGTGCTCGCAGAGCTGATGGCCGAGATCGACAGCCCGGTGCTGACCGCGCACCTGCGGGACGACCAGTTCTTCCCCGTGCGCGGCCACTATGGTTCCACCTGGCGCGGCGACGTCGAACGCGCCGGTGGCGGCACGCTGCTGGAGCATTCGATTCACGACGTCGATCTGATGCGTCGTCTGTTCGGTGAGATCGTCGCCGTACGCTGCCACACGCGCAGCGTCGCCGGCATAACCGGCATCGAGGACGTTGCGCTGGTCACGTTTCAGCATGAAGGCGGCCACCAGACCACGCTGACGTCCGTGTGGCACAGCATCGACAGCCGTCAGTCGAGCCGTCACCTGGAAGTGTTCTGCCAGCGGGCACGCTTCGAGACCCACAACGACTACTACGGGACGCTCAGCCTGGAACTCGACGATCAGCCGGCCGTGACGCTGTCGAACGACGAGATCCTGGCGCGCTTCATGAGCGCGCAGGGACTGCACCCCCGCGACGAGGATCTGCGCAGCCTGGGCGGATTATCCGACCGCCGTTTCCTCGAGGCGGCCAGCGCTGGGGTGGCTGCGGTGCCGAGTTTCGAGCAGGCGCTGGTAGCCCACCGGATCGTGGACGCCTGCTACCGCAGCGCGGCCAGCGGCGCGGAGGTATTGCTGCGATGAGCGCGCCTCTGACGCGCGCCCTTCCTGTGGCTGCGTTTCCTAGAGCTGCGGGCGCTGATATTCTTGCGGTTTTTTCCGGGGCACAGGTCGATGAGTAACGAGGCGGATCGCTACGATCCCGCAGCGGTCGAGCAGAAATGGCAGGCCCACTGGGCTGAGCAAGGCACCAACTGCTTCACTCAGGAAGAGCTGCGCAACGCGCCGGATCCGCTGTACAACCTGATGATGTTTCCCTACCCCTCCGCCGAGGGGCTGCACATCGGCAACATCTATGCCTTCACCGGTGCCGACGTGCACGGCCGCTACTGGCGGCTGCGCGGCCGGACCGTGTTCGAGCCGATCGGTTTCGACGCCTTCGGCATTCATTCCGAGAACTACGCGCTCAAGGTGGGGGTCAACCCCAACGACCTGATCCCGCGCAACGTGGCCAACTTCACGCGCCAGCTCAAGCGCATCGGCGGCATGTTCGACTGGAATCACGTCGTGGACACGACGCAGCCAGAGTACTACCGCTGGACGCAGTGGGTGTTCCTCAAACTCTACGAAGGCGGCCTCGTGGAGCGCCGCGAGGCGCCCGTAAACTGGTGCCCTTCGTGCATGACGGTGCTGGCGAACGAGCAGGTCATCAGCGGCCTGTGCGAGCGCTGCGATGCTCAGGTGGAGCAGCGCCTGCTGCCGCAGTGGTTCTTCAAAATCACCCGCTACGCCGGACGGCTGCTCGACAACATCGAGCAGCTCGACTGGTCCGACGTGACCCGCAAGGCACAGGTCAACTGGATCGGCCGCAGCGAGGGCGCAGAGATCGATTTTCCGGTGCAGGGCGACGCCGACGGCACCAGGATCCGCGTGTTCACGACCCGTCCCGACACGCTGTTCGGCGCAACCTACATGGTTCTGGCGCCGGAGCATCCGCTCGTGGACCGGATCACCACCGCCGCCCAGCGTGAGGCGGTAGCCGCCTATCGCGACGAGGTGGCGCGACGGGATCTTGTGGAACGCCGCAAGACCGACAAGACCAAGACCGGCGTGTTCACCGGCGGATACTGCAGCAACCCCGTGAACGGCGAGCCGGTGCCCGTGTGGATCGCCGACTACGTGCTCATGGACTACGGCACCGGGGCGATCATGGCGGTTCCCGGTCACGACGAGCGCGACTTCGAGTTTGCGCAACAGTTCGGCCTGCCCGTGATCCGAGTCATTGCCGCATCCGGCGAGCATGCGGACACGCCGCTCGACGCCGCCTACGACGGCGACGGTCAGCTGGTGAACTCGGGACGCTTCGACGGTCTGAGCGTGTCTGACGGCAAGCGCGCCATCACCGACTGGCTCGCCGCAGAGGGCGTCGCCGAGGCGCGTGTGAACTACCGCCTGCACGACTGGTGCGTTTCCCGACAGCGCTACTGGGGCCCGCCGATTCCCATCGTGCACTGCGACGCCTGCGGCGCGGTTCCGGTGAAGGAGTCAGATCTGCCGGTACTGCTGCCCTACCTCGAAGACTTCAAGCCCGATGATTCGGGCATCAGTCCGCTCGCGCGTGCCCGCGACTGGTACGAAACCGCCTGCCCGGAGTGCGGTGCCGCCGCGCGCCGGGAAACCGACGTGTCAGACACGTTTCTCGACAGCGCCTGGTACTTCATGCGCTACCCGAGCACCGACCGCGACGACGTGGCCCTTGACCCGGAAATCACACGCCGCTGGCTACCGGTGGATTGCTACATCGGCGGCAACGAGCACGCGGTGCTGCATCTGCTGTACTCGCGCTTCGTCACAATGGCCATGAACGATCTCGGCATCATCGACTTCGAGGAACCCTTCTCGCGCTTTCGCGCCCATGGCCTGATCATCAACGAAGGCGCGAAGATGTCGAAGAGTCGCGGCAACGTGATCGTGCCCGACACCATCATCGAGGAGTTCGGCGCGGATACGCTGCGTCTGTATCTCATGTTCCTCGGCCCCTATGAGCAGGGCGGCGACTATCGCGGCCAGGGCATTCAGGGGCCGCACGGCTTCCTCGGCCGGCTCTGGCAGGCCGTGCAGAGCGTGAGCGACGAACCGGCAGACGCAGACGTGGAGCGCAAGCTGCATCAGACCATCAAGCAGGTGACCGCGCAGCTGCCTGAGCTGCAGTACAACACCGCCATCGCCGCCATGATGGAGTACCTTAACGTGGTCCGCGCCGCGGGCCGCACCGCCCGGCGCGCGGAGATCGAGCCGCTGCTGATTCTGCTGGCACCGTTCGCACCGCACATCGCCGAGGAGCTCTACCAGCAGCTCGGCAACGACCAGGGCCTGTTTGCGAGCGCACGCTGGCCGGACTACGACGAGGACAAGACGCGGGAAGACACCGTGGAAGTCGCCGTGCAGGTCAACGGCAAGGTGCGCGGCAAGGTCACGGTCGCCGCCGACGCGGACGAATCGGCGGTGGTGGCCGCTGCGCTCGGCAACGACAACGTGGCGCGCTTCATCGAGGCGAAAGCGATCCGCAAGCAGATCTACGTCCCGGGCCGAGTGCTGAACCTCGTCGTCGGCTGAGACCGACCGGCTAAACGAGCGACGCCAGGAAGGCGTCCAGCGCCGCGTTGAATGCAACCGGGTTCTCGAAATAGGGCGAATGTCCTGAATCGACCTCCACGACACGGGCATCCGGCAGCAGTGCCGCCAGCTCGTGGAGCACCTCGGGGGGCCAGATCAGATCGCCGGTGCCGGCAACGATCAGCATCGGCAGGCTGAGCCGGTACGCGTGCTCGATGGGCACCATCGCCTCGGCGGCAAACATCTTCCGGAACAGCCCCAGCACCTCCTGATCGCTGTTGAAGGCGCTGAGCTGCTGGTACAGGAACGCCCCCGTGGGGTTGCGCAGATGATAGTCCGCGCCCAGCGCGGGGCTGATCGCCCCTGCGGCCTGGGCGCGCTCTGCCATGGTGCGGATGCTGGCGAGTCCTGAAGGCAGGGCCAGCCCGCCGATGGTGTCCGACAGCACCAGCGAGCGCACCCGGTCCGGGTGCCTGAGCGCCAGCTGCACACCCGTCCAGCCGCCCATGGACTGGCACACGAAATGGGCGCTCTCGACGCCGGCCGCGTCCATCACCGCCAGCGCATCGGCTGCGAAGGCGCCGACGTCGAACGCTTCCGGTGTGCAGACCGTGCGGCCGAAGCCGCGGTGATCATGGGCCAGACAGCGGTAGCGTTCGGCAAACACAGGCACCTGCTGCCACCAGCTGGTGCTGTTACCGCCGGCGCCGTGGCAGAAGAACACGGTTTCCGAACCCGCCCCCTCGTCGACGTAGTAGACCTCGACGCCATTGGCCGCGAATGGCATGACCCGCCCTCCCAGTGCATGCGCCCCGCGCCACCGGAACGGGGAGCGGGAGACCTCGATCGGTTACTCTAACGGATAGTGCGTGTCGATCGAAATGGGAGAACCCGCGTGACTGCACTCGAGTCCCGGAAACCGGCGGGCTTCGAGAAAGCGCTCGGTTTCTTCGACGTCACGAACATCACGGTGGGCGCCATCGTCGGCGCCGACATCTACATCGCCGCGGCCATCACCGCGGGTAGCCTCGGCCCCGCCGCCCTGCTGGCCTGGACGCTCGCCGGCGTGCTGGCCACGGTGATCGCGCTCACGCTTGCGGAGTGCGCCCGGCTGCAGCCGGTGGTCGGAGGACCCTACGCCTACGCGAAGCAGGCGTTCGGGCCGTTGCCGGGCTTCCTCACCGGCTGGTCCATGTGGATCGCGGAGCTCATGGCCATTCCCGTGTTTGCGATCGCGTTCACCAACTATCTGGGATTCTTCGCGACGCTGGCGCCGATCTGGGAGTACACCATTCGGGTGCTGTTCGTCGTCGTGCTGACGGCATTGAACGCGCTCAGCGTTCGGGCCGCAGGCCGCTTCAATGACCTGCTGACGGCGGTCAAGCTGTTGCCGCTGGTCGGTCTCGTCATCGGCGGCGCCATCTATCTCGCGAGCCACGCGGATGTTGCCGCAGCCAATCTGATCCCGTTCGCGCCGTTCGGATTCGGCGAGTTCGGCAGCGCCGTCGTGCTGTTGTTCTGGGCCTATGTCGGCTTCGAGCTGACCACGGTACCTGCCGCTGAGGTGCGCGATCCGAGCCGCACGATTCCGCGGGCCATGGCGCTCGGCATGGGCATCGTGATCGTGTTCTACCTCAGCACTAACTTCGTGCTGTACGCGCTGGTGGGACATGAGCAGCTCGCAGCATCGAACGCGCCGGTGGCACTGGCGGCGACGGTACTGTTCGGCGCTACCGGGGCCGCGCTGGTGGCCGCAGGGGCGATGGCGTCCGTGTCGGGATCCGACGAGTCGGACATACTCGGCTCCTCGCGGCTGCTTTACGCCATGGCCGGCGATGGCCTGTTGCCACGCGCGTTCGCGAAGATTCATCCGCGCTTCCGCACGCCGCACGTCGCGCTCTGGTTTCAGGCAGCGATCGCCGTTCCGCTGGTGTTCGTCGAGCACATCGCCGAGCTGATCTCCTTCTCGGTATTCAACCTGGCGTTCGCGTTTCTACTGTGCGCGCTGGCACTGATCCGAACGCATCGCACCTCGGTCACGGCGCCCGCGCGCTGGCAATGGATTCTGCCGTATGGCACGGTGCTCATCTGCCTGGGCCTGCTCGCCGCGACCACCACGCAGGACAAAGCGATCGGCAGCCTCCTGCTGCTGGTCGGCGCGCTCGTCTATGCGACCCTGGCGCCGGGGCAACCCCTGCCACACGTGCTGGCCGCCATTACCAACCGGGAAAGGCTGCTCTGGCGCCTGGCCCGGCGCCGCGTGCGCTTTCTCGGCGGCCTGGTCGCCTGGCTCGGACGGCGCGGCTCACCGCCACGCCGCCCCTGAGCGCAGCGGGTCAGTTCGATTTCTTCGCGGCTTCGCGCAGCTGGTCGATCTCGCCCTCGTCCACGGGCTCGAAGGTGCCGAGTCCACAGGACGCGCCCGGCCAGAAGCCGCCGCCGCCACCGGTTTCGAGCACCGTGACGACATCCACGCTGCACAGTTGATCTAGAGAAGTGCGGTACAGCAGGGTCGTGCCGCGGCGCATGCCAGGGCACGGGTAGGGCAGCGTGTTCAGGTAGTGGCGGCCGTTCTGCAGCTCGAACAGTATCTGCCGATTGCCGAGAATCTCGGTCGTCTTGACCCGGGAAAGCTGAATGCAGCGCTCGGGCTCAACCGACATCTCCGCGGCGCTCGCGATGGTGCCCCAGGTTGCGAGCACCAGTCCTGCGCAGAGCGCGGTCAGTTGCTTGGTCATGTCGAATCCTCCGTTCCAGTCCATGGTCTCCGCCGGCAGGCCGTTGCGGTCGGCGCGTGCGGGCGTCGGGTGTCGGAGCGGAGTGCGAGGGCAACCCGCATTTGCCGGCATCGTTACGCAGAGACTTAGGCAGCAGTTGCGGGCGACAGTTCCTGGACTGAGGGCACGCGGCGGTCGAGATGACCCCGCTGCGGCTCAGGGCGCAGGCGACAACGCCTCGCCCAGCGCCTGCTCCGCCCGCCGCCAGCGCTGCTCGTGAAAATCGAGCGCGTCGCGTCGCAGGCCCGTCACGGTCCTGAAGCGTCCGTCGATCAGCAGCACGGGATCGGCTACCGGATCGTACCCGGGCCAGCGAGCCGCCACGTCCGTCGACGGGCCATCGGGTTGTCCGGTTGCGGCGAAGCGCACCCAGAACTGGTGCAGCCGCCGCGCCACTGCTTCGTCGCTGTCCTGCACCAGCAGGCGCGCCATGGGCAGGCGCCCGAGGTTGGCGAACACGAAGGGAATCTCGCTGCCATGACCTGCGCCCGGCACCTTGCCCTGGCGCCTCGCCAGCACGTAGTCGAAGTGATACAGATACGCCGGCTGGCCGGCCGCCGCCACCGCGCGCGCGGTCAGCCTGGCGCCTGCTACGAACGCCGCATCGCCCCAGGCCTGGCGCGCGCGGCTGTCGGGGTCCGGATACAGCCGCGCCAGGGCATCGGCAGCCACCCCCGATGCGGCCACGGCGGCCTCCGGCGTGGTACCGAACGCCGCCAGCACGCTGGCCTCATTGCTGTTGGAGCCGACCAGCACCGGCACCTTCCGGAACGCACCGCGCAGCAACTGCACCCCCGGGTCCGCCGTCACCCAGTCGCCGTCGATCACCGGCGCCACGGCGCCGATGCCACCGCCGATCAGGTCCGTGCCCAGCACCTCGTCGACGCTGAGCGCCCGCAGCGCCGCCACGCTGACGTCAGCGCCCTGCCACGCCAGGCCTTCGGCCATCAACGAGCGCTGGCGCCCGCGCTGTGCGGTGAGATGCCGGCTGATCTGCAGGCCACCGCCGCTCTCGATGATCGCCTTGTGAAACAGACCCTGAGTGCGCGGAGAGGTCAACAGGTACAGCACGCTGGAGCCGCCTGCGCTCTCGCCGAATACCGTGACGTTGTCGGGATCGCCGCCAAAGCTGGCGATGTTGTCCTGGACCCAGCGCAGTGCTGCCACCTGATCCTGCAATCCCAGGTTACCCGCTTCCGGCAGCGCCGGGTGGGCGAAGAAGCCGAGTCGGCCGAGGCGGTAGTTGAACGTCACCAGCACGACGCCGCTACCGGCGAACGCGGCGCCGTCGTAGATGCCGAGGCTTCCCGCGCCCAGGCGGTACGCGCCGCCGTGAATCCAGACCATGACTGGCGTCCGGTGCGCACCGTCCGGTGCCCAGACGTTGAGCGTCAGGCAATCCTCGCTGGTGCTGCCGATACCGGTCGCCCGATCCTGGCGCGCGGGCTGCGGGCACGCCGGGCCGAACTGCTGCGCGTCCCGCGGCAAGCTCCAGCGCGGCTGCGGTTGCGGCGCACGCCAGCGCAGCTCGCCCACCGGTGGCCGCACATAAGGGATGCCGCGATACACCTGCACGGCGCCCGCACGCTCGCCTACCAGCGGACCCTGGGGCGTCGTCAGCGTCACCGATCCGGCAAGCGCAGGCGCGCCGAGCGTGGCCAGCAGCAGAGCCAGCACCACAGCCGCGGGCCGACCGCTCACGGCGCGAGCCCCAGCAGGCGGCGGTTGCGGATACGCGCGCTGGCGGCGTCCGCCGAGCCGGTGCCCGCGAAGTCGTCGAACGCGCGGTCGGTGACGCGGATGATGTGATCGCGGATGAACGCGGCGCCCTCGCGGGCACCGTCCTCCTGGTGCTTCAGGCAGCATTCCCATTCGAGCACGGCCCAGCCCTCGTAGTCGTATGCCGCCAGTTTCGAGAACACGCCGCGGAAATCGATCTGACCATCGCCGAGCGAGCGGAATCTGCCGGGGCGCTGCAGCCAGTCCTGGTAGCCCCCGTAAACGCCGCTGCGGCCGTTGCGATTGAATTCCGCATCCTTGACATGAAACATGCGAATGCGCTCGTGGTAGATGTCGATGAATTCCAGGTAGTCCAGCTGCTGCAGCACGAAGTGGCTCGGGTCGTACAGAATGGCAGCGCGCGGGTGCTGATCGACCGCGTCGAGAAAGCGCTCGAATGTCACGCCGTCGTGCAGGTCCTCGCCCGGGTGCAGCTCGAAACAGCAGTCGACACCGGCATCGTCGAACGCGTCCAGAATCGGCCGCCAGCGCCGGGCGAGCTCCGCGAATCCCTCTGTCACCAGCCCCGGCGGCCGCTGGGGCCAGGGATACAGCATGGGCCAGAGCAGCGCACCCGAGAATGCCGCCTGTGCCGAGAGGCCGAGGTTGGCACTGGCCCGCGCCGCGAGCTCGAGCTGCCGTACGGCCCAGTCGGTGCGCGCGGCGGGGTTACCGCGCACCTCCGGCGGCGCGAAGGCATCGAACAGAGGGTCGTAGGCGGGGTGGACGGCCACCAGCTGTCCCTCCAGATGGGTGGACAGCTCTGTGATCTCGATGCCGTAGGCGGACACGCGACCTTTCAACTCGTCGCAGTAATCACGACTCTCGGCAGCGCGCCCGACGTCGATGAACGCGGGATTCCCGATCGGCACCTGGATGCCGGCAAATCCCAGATCGGCGGCCCAGCGGGCCATGGATTCGATGTTGTCGAAGGGATCCCGATCATCGATGAACTGCGCCAGAAAGATTGCCGGTCCGCGTAAGGTCTTCACGTTGCTGCTCTCCCCTTTTCTATCGGGTCAGGGTGGGTTCAGGGCAGGCTCACCCAGCGGCCCCCGGCCGTACTGCTGCGCACTACCGCATCGATGAAACGCATGCCGCGCACGCCATCGGCCAGCGTCGGATAGTCCACTGCGGCAGCAGCCGCCTCGGCGGCGCCGGCCTCGCAGGCCGCGACCGCTCGCCCGAATCCACGATAGACGTTGGCGAACGCCTCGAGAAACCCCTCCGGATGGCCGGCCGGCAGACGCGCCGCCTGCACGCCGGCACCGCCGAGCCCGGCACCGCCGGTGCGCCGGACTTCGTAGGGCCGATCGGCGTAGCGCACCAGCAGGCTGTTCGGCTCCTGCTGACTCCACGCGAGCGCCCCGCAGTCGCCGTAGACGCGTAGTGACAGGCTGTTCTCCTCACCAAGCGCCACCTGGCTGGCCTGGATGGTGCCGCGCGCGCCGCCGCGGAACCGCAATAGCACGCTGCCGTCATCGTCGAGGCGCCGTCCTGGTACGAAGGTGGACAGGTCCGCACACAGCGATTCGATCTCGAGACCGGTGGTGAAACTCACCAGGTTCTCGCAGTGGCTGCCGATGTCGCCGAAACAGCCGGCGGCACCGGCGCGCCCCGGGTCCGTACGCCAGTCGGCCTGCTTGTTACCGGGCAGCGGATGCGCCAGCCAGCCCTGCAGATACTCGCATTGCACACGTCTGATGGAGCCCAGGGCGCCGCTCGCAATCAGCTCGCGGGCCTCCCGGACCATCGGGTAACCGGTGTAGTTGTAGGTTACGCCTACCAGCACGGGGTGCCCCAGGGCAGCACGCCGCCCGGCTTCCGCCTGCAGCGACTCCGCCTCGGCAAGGTCTGTGGCCAGGGGCTTGTCACAAAGCACGTGAAAGCCGGCGGCCATGGCGGCCCGTGCGATCTCCGCGTGCAGATGGTTGGGCGTGGCGACGGTGAGGAACTGCATGCGTTCGGCTGCGGGCAGCTTCGCTTCAGTCGCCAGCAGCGCCTGCCAGCTGTCATAGCAGCGCTCCGGCGGCAGTCGATACAGGGTTCGGCCCGACCTGCGCGAACGCTCCGGGTCCGATGAAAACGCGCCGCAGACCAGCTCGACGGCGCCGTCGAGCTCGGCAGCGGCGCGATGCACCGGGCCGATGAAGGCTCCCTCACCACCGCCCACCATGCCCATGCGGACCCGCCGAAAATCGTCCACGGCCAACGCCTCTCCCCGTGAATTCCGCGTGGTACGATACCTTAGCGGGAGGGAATCATGAGCACAATTTCAGGCCGGCGGGCAGCGCGCGGCACCATCCGAAGGCATTACCCGAAGCGACCGCCACAGGGCGGGCGTCGCTGTGGAGCACTGTCGTGAGCGGCGTCCGCTTCGACTTCGGCAGCGGACGCGCCGACCCGGAAACCTTTCCAACGCAGGCGCTGAAGGCCGCGGCCGTGCGGGCCATCGAGCACGAAGCGGAGGCACTGACGCGCTACCCGGGCGGCCTCGGTCATCTCGGGCTGCGCCAGGCAATGGCACAGCGCGAGCAGGACCGCGAAGGCGTGCCCGTGAACCCCGATCATCTGATCCTTACGAATGGGTCCATGCAGGGCGTCACCCTCAGCGCTCAGACCCTGCAGGAGCAGCCGGGCGACGTGGTGCTGATGGAGGAATTCAGCTACCCGGGCACGCTGTCGGCATACCGCTCGCTGAAGCTCCAGATGGTGGGCATTCCCCTGTCCGAGGATGGAATGCAGCTCGACGTGCTCGAAGCCCGGCTCACCGAGCTGGCCGCTGCCGGGCGTCAGGCCCGGTTCATCTACACCATCAGCACCTATCAGAACCCCAGCGGCTTCGTCATGCCGCGCGAGAACCGGCTGCGCCTGATCGAGCTGGCGCGTCGGTTCGACGTGCCCGTGGTCGAGGACAACTGCTACGCCGACGTACATTACGAGGGCGCCGTACCGCCGGCCCTGTATGCGCTCGACGACGACCCGCGGCAGATCTACATCTGCTCGCTGTCGAAGATTCTCGGCCCGGGTCTGCGCATGGGCTACGTTCTCGCGCGGCCACCCATGCTGGAGCGTCTGCTGGCGCACCGCAACGACGCGGGCAGCAATCTGCTCGCAGCCGCCGTGATTGCCGAGTTCTACGCCGGGGAGGACGGCATCTGGGCCCACGCGCGCCACACCAACGCGGCGCTCAAGATCAAGCGCGACCTGCTGCTGCAGCGTCTCGAGGAAGAGCTGAACGACATCTGCGTGTGGTCCCGCCCCGCGGGCGGGCTGTTCGTGTGGGTGCGCCTGCCGGACGACGTGGACCGCAAGCGCCTGTGGCAGGTCTGCGAGTCGCGGGGCGTCTACTACCTGCCGGGATCGGCATTCCATGTGGCGGCAGCGGACGTGCCCTACCTGCGCCTGGCTTTCGGGCACCTGTCGCTGCAGGACATCGACGAGGGGGTTGGTGAGCTGGCGCGCTGCATCCGCGAGGCCCGTTCCAGCAACGAAGCGCGCAGCTTCGAACGTCTGTTCTAGGCGAGCCGCCGCCGCTGTTTCCTCGCGGCGGCGCCAGAATCAGCGTGATTCTGGCGAGCCCGTCCGCAGGTAGGCGGCAAGACGCTGCAGCTGGCCACTGAGCACGGAATCCACCGGCTCGGCCATGCCATCCAGACCACCTGCCGGGTAACCGCTGACCACATAACGGAACGCCAGTCGGGTCTGGTCGGGCCGGTCAGCGGCAGCCAGCGCGAAGTCCATGCTGCCGCTCACGCCCATGCCCTGCAGTGGTCCCAGGCCACCCGAGAGCCGCAGCAGGTGTCCGGGGGACGCGAACACCACGCGCATGTGCTCCACGCTGCCGCCTGCGGGCAACCGCTCACAGAAGCAGCCGCCGGCCCTGGGATCCATGGAGAAGTTGGCGGCATCACCGGACCAGGAGTGCCGGCCATCCCACCAGCTTGCCACCTCGCCGGTGATCGCCTGATAGACGCGCTCCGGCGACCCATCGAGCAGCAGCTCGTTCGCTACCACGAATCCCTCGGGCGCCTGGGCCGCGACCTGACCGGCGGCCGGTTCGACCGCGGCAAGCAGGCCCAGCAGCAGCGTCAGCGAAGCAGCCGCGCGACGTGCCGCCTGCAGACGCTCAGGCATTAGGACGGCGTCCCCGCACAAGGTCGCGGATACGATCCATGAACGTATCGTATTTGAGGTCGGTGAACTCGCCGGCATCCAGGAACAACCCGCCGCAGCTGCTGCACGTCTCGTACCAGATGTGCGTCTGCCTGGGGTCGCTGGTCTTCTCCATGCGCACTCCGCACTCGGGGCAGTCGATGTTGTCCAGCTTGTCCAGCGCGGCGCCGAGCTTGGGATCGCCGGAATCCAGAACCGCCTCGGACATCCACTCGCGCTTCATCTCCATGAGCACTTCCGGCTTGCACCAGAGCCCGCCGCAGTCGGTGCAGCGGTGCACGGTGATCTTGCGGCCGTAGGTTTTCGGCTCCAGAGTGCCGGGACATTTTGGACACTGCATCTTTGTTCTCCTAGATACTGAATTTGGTATCCGGCTGGTAGTACCGTTCGTGCCAGATACCTTCCGGCGCCTCACCCGCGAGCGGCATGCGCCAGGACTTTACCTCGGCATCGTCCAGACGCACGCGAAACAGGCCCCGCGGCTGGTCGATGGTGTTCTGAATGTAGGCCTCGGCAGCCTCCGGCGAAACGTACCGGCGCACGATGCGTCGATACAGATCACGCCACTCGTCGTCGGCGCCGATATCGTGCACCAGTTCCGCCGTGCCTTCTACCAGCACCTTGCGGTACGGCAGCGGCTGCTCGTCGATGCACAGCGCGACGCGCGGATCGCTGCGCAGGCACCGGAACCATTCGGAGCGCTCGCGCGGAGTGAAGTAGATCGCGCCGTCCTCGTACAGGAACCAGATGGGCGTCACCAGCGGACGGCCGTCGGCGCGCACCACGGCGACCCGCATGAGCACGCCCGGTTCCGCGAGGAACCGGTCGCGCTCGTCTGCCGTCAGCCGCGGCACGCCGACCCGCCTGTCAGTTGCCGAAATCCCAGGTTTCGCCGGAGTGGTACCGGCGCAGGATCAGCTTGGCGATGAGGATCTTGTGCACCTCGTCCGGACCGTCCGCCAGGCGTAGGGTTCGCGCGCCCTGATACATGCTGGCCAGCGGCAGATCGCCGCTCACCCCGGCAGCTCCCCACACCTGAATGGCGCGGTCGACCACCCGGTGATAGGCAGCAGGAACGAAGATCTTGATGGCGGAGATGTCGGTGCGCGGATCGGCGCCGGTTTCCATCTTTTCCGCACAGTGAATGGTCATCAGGCGCGCGCTCTGAATGTCCATGTAGCTCTCTGCGATGAAGCCCTGCATGAACTGCTTCTCCTCGAGCTTCTCGCCACCGTGCACCTCGCGCGTGGTGAGCCGTTCGATCATGAGATCGAACGCGCGCCACATGGAGCCGATGGAGTTCATGCAGTGGTACACCCGGCCCGCACCGAGGCGATCCTGGGCCGCCTGGTGCCCGGTACCGGTGCGGCCGAGCTGATTTGCCTTCGGCACCCGGACGTTGTCGTAAATGATCTCGCAGTGACTCGATGCGCGACCCCAGACCGGCACGCCGCGCACCACCCTCACCCCGGGCGTGTTCTTCGGCACGATGATCTGCGTCATCTTGTCGGTGTCGGCGCCCGGCGCATCCGGATCCGCGGTGCGGCACATGACGATGTAGAAATCCGCCGCATGACCGTTCGAGGTGAACCACTTGTGGCCGTTGATGACCCACTCGTCGCCATCGAGCACGGCCCGGGTGGTGAGCGAACGCGGATCGGAGCCCGGATTGTGCGGCTCGGTCATGGAGAAGCCCGACTGCATCCGACCCTCGGTGAGCGGCTTCAGCCACTGCTCGTGCTGCTCGGGCGTCCCGTACTTGACCAGAATCTTCTGATTGCCCGAGTTCGGCGCCACCACCCCGAACAGGGATGCGGCTCCCGGACTGTAGGCCAGCACCTCATTCATGTAGGCGTGCTGCAGGAACGACAGCCCCATGCCGCCGAACTCGCGCGGCAGGTGCGGCGCCCACAGGCTGCGCTTCTTGACCTTGTTCTGAATCTGCTGGCGCAGCTCCTTGGCTTCTGCAATCACCTCGTTGGGCGCGTTGGCGCTGTCGGAGAGCCAGCCCCAGAGCTTGCCCTCGTTGGGCAGAATGTCCTCGTTGACGATCTCGGCGGTCGCCAGACGGATCTCGTTGACCTCGTCGTCGAGCGTCGGCACCGGTTTCACGTTCATTGCCATGCTTGTCCCTCCCTCAAAATCGCTGGCCGAAGGTTACCCCTTTTCTGACCGGTAATCTAAAACAACCCCCGCGGCATTGCACAGGCCAATTCGGTTTGACGCAGCCACCGGTCTCCCGTTCTTTTTCTGGGTATACTGCGTGTCCCTGATTCGAGGCGCCGGTCACCCGGGGCGCCGCCGTGGAAAGGTCATGAGCGAACTGCGCTATCCATATGCCAAGCATCCCGAGCCCGGCACCACCATTGAGGTGGCACCCGGCGTGCGCTGGCTGACCATGCCCATGGGAGGGTCGCTCAGCCACATCAATCTGTACCTGCTGGAGGATCGCGACGGCTGGTGGGTGGTGGATACCGGTCTTGGCCTGCCGGAGACGGCGCGCCTGTGGCGGGAGGTGTTCGAGACTGAGCTGGGCGGCCGACCGGTGCTGGGCGTGATCTGCACGCACATGCATCCGGATCACGTCGGCCAGGCCAAGATGATCACCGACGAGTTCCAATGCCCTCTGTACATGACCCGCGCCGAGTACTATCAGGCGCGCGCATTCTCCGGCGGCGGCCCGTCCTATCAGTCGAGCTGGATCGGGCGCGATTTCTACGTGCGCGCCGGCATGCCGGCCGACTACCTCGAGCAGCTGCGCAAGCAGTGGGAGCACCGCTCGAGTGAGGGCATGTCCATGCCCGAGATGCCGGCCGGCTACCGACGCCTGCAGCACGGGGACGTGCTGACCATCGGTGGCCAGGACTGGCAGGTGGTGGTGGGCTCAGGACACTCGCCCGAGCACGCCTGCCTGTTCAGCCCCGCCCGCAAGATTCTGCTTTCCGGCGACCAGATCCTGCCGGTGATCACCAGCAACGTCAGCGTGCATCCCACCGAGCCGGAGGCGAACCCCCTCAAGGACTGGATGGAGTCCCACGACCGCCTGCTGGCGCTGCCTGCGGACACGCTGGTGCTGCCGGCGCACAACCTGCCGTTCTACGGCGTGCGCGAGCGCCTGCGCCAGCTGATCGGACATCATGAGGACCGTATGCTCGCCATCGAGGAGCACTGCGTGAATCCGGCGGTGGCCAAGGCGTTGCTGCCGGTGCTGTTCGCCCGCCACCTCGACCCGCGCCAGATGATGATGGCGCTGGGCGAGGCCATCGCCCACCTGCATCTGCTGATGCACCGCAACCGCATCGAGCGCACCCTGCACGAGGACGGCCAGTACCGCTACCACTCGATCGATCCGGACCTGCGCCGACGCGCGCATCCCGACGATCACGACGCGCCCAACGAAGCGCCGGTATGGGTGTAGCACGGCACCAGACAGGGCGCACACCCCGCACCCGATGAACTCGGAACAGCTCAGGCGGCGCATCGCCGCGACCACCTACCGGGCGCTGCTGTGGGGCCAGAACCACGTGGCCCCCGGCATACGCTCGCTGCTCGGGATCATGCTGATGGTCGGCGGGGTATTCGGTTTTCTGCCGATACTGGGCTTCTGGATGTTCCCGCTGGGCGTGGCTTTCGTCGCGCTGGACGTGCCGTCGGCCCGGCATCACATCGACCGCTGGATGGTCCGCCTGGCACGACGTGCCTACGCGCCCCACCCGCACGGGCGGCCGCAGCCGGACGGCCAGCCGGAGGAGCCCATCGATCAGGCGCACGCCGGCGAGCCGCCTGCCGCCAACAAGCCGCCGCGCGGCGGCGATCAGCCCACGTCGAACCAGTAGCCGCCGCCACGCGCGCGGCGCACGTGCCCTGCCGTGGGGGTCGCGAAGTGCGTGCCGATCAAGAGCACGTCGCCGTCTGAGTACCTGGCCAGCAGCTGCTCGCGGGTTGCTTCTCCGGCGGCGCGGTCGAAATCCGCAGAGCTGCACCAGTCGGTTCGTGCCATCTGGCAGGGATGGTGGATGCAGTCGCCTGTGATCAGTGCCTCCTGACCTTCAGACCGGATGTGCACGCTGACGTGGCCCGGGGTGTGGCCCGGCGTGGGTTCGAGCTGCACTTCGGCACAGACCTGATGCTCGGATCCGACCAGGTCCACCAGGCCCGCAGCGAACACCGGCCGCACCGAATCGTCCAGAATGCCGGCATTCAGGGGATCCTCGTCGACGCCATCCCAGTAGCGCCATTCGGTCTCGCCGATCAGGTAGCGTGCGTTCGGAAAGGTCGGTCGCCACTCGCCGTTCACCAGCATGGTGTTCCAGCCCACGTGATCGACGTGCAGGTGCGTGCACAGCACCGTATCGATGCTCTCCCGGGGATAGCCGGCCGCCTCGAGATCCTCTAGAAACGACGTCTGCAGGTTGCTCCAGTTGGGAATCGATCGCTGCTTGTCGTTGCCGATGCAGGTATCCACCACGATGCGGCGCTCGCCGGTATCCACCACCAGCGCGTGAATGCTCATGATCAGCCGGCCGTCGGCATCCATGAAGTGCGGCTGCATCCAGCTCATGGGCAGACAGGCCTCAGGCGTCGCATCCGGCAGGATGAACGACGTGCCGCCGGCAATCTGCATTTCGATGATCCGGGTAATCTTGACCTTGCCTACCTGCCACTGATTCATGCTGCCCCTCCTTCTGCCGGCCTGCGCAATCGTATCGTGCCCTGTCGACGAGGATGCCACAGCCGTCTTGATGGGGCGACAACCAGCGGCTAAGGTGCCTGATCTGCCCGCCGGAAAGGTATTCGAATGGGTCTGCTGGACGTTGCCCGCACCCTCGCGGAGGTGCCGACACTGCTGGCGCTGAAGAAGGGCATGCGCCCGCGAGCGCTCACCGAGCGCGACTGCTTCGGCGCCGCCGTCGAGCGACTCGCAGCGCGCATCCCCGACCGCTCGGCACTGGTATGTGAGGGGCGCGAGCTGACCTGGGGTGAATTCAATGCCCTGGCCAACAGGTACGCGGCCGCCTTCAAGGCCCAGGGGCTGTCTCGCGGCGATACCGCGAGCGTGTTCATGGAAAATCGCATCGAGTACCTCGCCACCCTGGTGGGGCTGAACAAGATCGGCGTCATCGGCTCGCTCATCAACACCAATCTGCGCGGGCGCTCGCTGATTCACTGCATCTCGGTGACCGGCTCCAGCAAGTGCATCTTCGGCGAGGAGCTGGCTGATGCCCTGGCGGAAGTGAAAGGCGAGCTGGCGCTCGACGAAGGTGCCGACTACCTCTGGGTGGCGGACGGCGGCGAGCGCTCTCCGGCTAACTGGGCGGTGAGCCTGAATGCGCTCATCGAGTCGGCCGACGCGGCCAATCCGGCGGATACCGCGGGCGTCACGCTGGGTGACACCGCATTGTACATTTTCACTTCCGGCACCACGGGGCTGCCCAAGGCGGCGGTACTGTCGAACCGGCGCTACCTGTCATCCGCGGGGCTGGCCTCCAAGGCCGGCTTGAAATGCACGGAGCGTGACCGCCTTTACATCTGCCTGCCGCTGTATCACGGCACCGGGCTCATGATCGGTGTCGGCGCGTCGTTCAGCTCCGGCGCGAGCATGTTTCTGCGCCGGCGCTTCTCGGCCAGCAACTTCCTGGACGAGGTTCGCGCCCACAACACCACCTGCCTGATCTACATCGGCGAGCTGTGCCGCTACCTGATGAACACCCCCGCGCGCCCGGACGACGCAGACAATCCCCTGCGCAGCATGATGGGCAACGGTCTGCGGCCCGACGTGTGGATGCCGTTCAAGCGGCGTTTCGGCGTCAAGCGCATCGCCGAGTTCTACGGCGCCAGCGAGGGCAACGTGGCGTTCGCCAACCTGCTCAACAAGAACTGCACGGTCGGCATGACCTCGGCACCGGTGGCATTGGTGCGCTACGACATCGACGCCGACGAGCTGGTGCGCGACGCCGCCGGCCACTGCATACCGGTCGCGGACGGGGAGCCGGGTCTGCTGCTGGGCCGAATCACGGAAGAATCGGTCTTCGAGGGCTACACCAATGCGGACGCCACCGAGAGCAAGATCATCCGTAACGTGTTCGAAGACGGCGATGCCTGGTTCAATTCGGGCGATCTGATGAAGACGGTGGAGGTTGGATTCAGCCTGGGGTTTCCGCACTATCAGTTCGTCGACCGCATCGGCGACACGTTCCGCTGGAAGTCTGAGAACGTTTCCACCAACGAGGTGGGCGAGATCCTCAACGGCTTTCCGCAGGTTCGATTCAGCAACGTCTACGGCGTGCAGGTGCCGGGTGCGGACGGGCGCGCCGGCATGGCTTCGCTGACGCTCGAGGACGGCGTGGCGGCGCTCGACGTGCAGGCGTTCGGTGCCTACGTGCGCGACAACCTGCCGAGCTACGCGAGACCCGTATTCGTTCGTGTGCAGCAGGATTTCGAGGTGACCGGCACGTTCAAGATGGTCAAGCGCAACCTCAAGGACGAAGGTTTCGACCCCGGGCGCATCCGCGACCCATTGTACGTCCAGCTGCCCCAGGACGACGGCTATCGGGCGCTCACCCCTGAGATCTATGAGCGCATCTGCAGCGGCGCCGCTGGCTACTGAGCGAACACGCGCTGCGCCCACAGGGTCAGGCCCTGGGTGACGCTGGCGAAATGGTCGCTGTCCACACGCGGGACGTCGTCGAGCACACGCGCGAGGTGTTCACGCACCACGGCGGAGCCGGCCATTCCCCCCGTCAGATACACCACGTCCGGCCGCGCACCCGCCTGTCGGCAGGCTTCGTCGATGAGCCCGGCCAGGTGCTCGAGCAGTCGCGCGCTGCCGCGGCGCAGATCGGCGCGGCTGCAAGCCGCCGCCAGACCTGATTCCACGAACGCCAGATCCACGACGGCCTGGTCCTCGCCGGTGAGCGCGATTTTCGCCAGCTCCACCTCGCGCAACAGCCGGTAGCTGCCGCGTCCCGCCTGCAATTTCCGCAGCCGACGGATTCGTTCCGCATGGGTACCGTCGCGCACGCACAGATCGAGGCGCTCGGCCATGGCGCGCCCGTAAAAGCGCTGCTGCGCGTTGACGTCGTTGGTGCTGACGGCATCCACGAAGTAGCCGTTGGGAAACGGCAGCCCGTTGTTGAGGCCGTCACCGAGCCCGAACAGCGGCATCACCGAGCGCAGCGCCAGGGCCTGGTCGTAGTCGTTGCCGCCAAGGCGCTCGCCGCTGTGCCCCAGCACGTCATCGTCGCGCTGCCTGCGCGAGCGGCGCTCGGGTCCGACCCGGACGAAGGAGCAGTCCGTGGTGCCGCCGCCGATGTCCACGACCAGCACGGTCTGCTCGTGATTCAGGCGCGCCTCGTACTCGATGGCCGCGGCCATGGGCTCGAACTGAAAGGCGACGTCACGGAATCCGGCCTCGTGCGCCGACGCCACCAGCATCTCCAGTGCCTGCCGGTTTTCCGCCTCACCGCCCGCGCCCTGGAAGTTGACCGGTCGGCCGATGACGACCTGGCCGATGGTCCTGCCCGCCGCCGTCTCCGCACGGGCGCGCACGTTGGCCATCATGGCCGCCACCACCGCGACGAACCGGTCCCGTACCGCCTGGCTGAGCCCCGGCGCGCCGAGGAAGCTCTTCGGACTCTTGACGAAATAACCCTCGGCCGGGTCGGCAAGGTAGGCATCCAGCGCGGCCTGACCGAAACGCAGCTCAGCGTAGGAATGATGCGTCAGGTCGAGGGTCTGATCGCTGCGGTGGTCGAGGTTCAGATGCGGGCGCGGCGCGTACAGGGTGGAAGCGATGCGCGGCAGCCCGCCTTCCAGCGCCAGGAGTGCCACGGCCCCGTCGCGGACGATGCCGATCGAGCATTGCGAGGTGCCGTAGTCGAAACCCGCCGCGAGACAGTGTTCGGGTCCAGTCATGAGCCGCGATGCCCTGTGCCGAGGGGCCGCGCAGTCTAGCCGCCCGAGCGGTCAGGTCAAGCGTTGAGCGCGTGCCCCAGCTCTGCGTAGCGGTCGAGCAGCGGCACCACCGTGTCCGCATCCGCGGCAGGCAGACCGAAGATCACCCGATTGAACCCGGCTTCGATGAGCCCTTCGATCTGCGCGCGGTCCGGACCGACGCCGAAGATGCTGAAGTCCGGCTCGCCGGCACGGCCGGCCTCGCCCCAGGCCCGACGGACCGCATGGATGCCCGCCGCATAATCCACCGCTCCCTGGGCGCGCGCACGCGCCGCATCCTGGTAGATCGGCAGCCAGCCGTCCGCGTACTCGGCGACCCGCGCAAAAGCCCAGCGCGACGAGGCGCCCAGAAGCACCTTGGGGCCCCCCGCCTGGGCAGGTTTGGGATAGGACCAGATGGGGTCGAAGTCCACGAACTCGCCGTGGAACTCGGCCGCCTCGGCGGTCCAGATCTCGCGCATGGCCAGCACGCGCTCACGCAGCACGCGCCAGCGAGCGGCAAACTCGACACCGTGGTTCGCCATCTCCTCCACGTTCCAGCCGGCACCGATGCCCAGCAGCACCCGGCCCCCGGAAAGCCGGTCGAGCGTTGCCACCGTCTTCGCCAGCACGATGGGGTCGTGCTCCGTGATCAGCGTGATGCCCGTGCCGAGCCGCAGCGTGCTGGTGACCGCCGCAGCCATCGCCAGCGCCACGTAGGGATCACAGGTGTGCGCGTACTCCCGGGGCAGCTCGGCGCCACCGGGCCAGGGGGTGCGACGGCTCACGGGGACGTGCGTGTGCTCAGTGAAGAACAGCGACTCGAATCCACGCGCTTCCGCCGCGCGCGCCAGCACCGCAGGCGCAATGCCGTAGTCGGTGGGAAAGATCAGTACGCCGAAATCGGTCACAGAGCGGACTTCAGATTCGCCAGCAGCGTGTCGCGATACACCTCGTACTGGGGCATCTGTTCGGGCGTGAGGAACGTCCCCATCTTCTCGTCCATGGCCTTGACCAGCGAGTTGGTCCGGGAATGTATGCGCCGCTCGAGATTGGGCGGGTTGCGCCGAACTTCCTTGTTGATCATTTCCATACGATCGTTGAAGAAGTCGCTGATGGCCTCCTGAAATTGCGGCTTCTGCTCGTCGCTGAGGTTGATCGCCACGGCGGCGCGCAGCACATCCGGCTGGAACCAGGGCGGAACCGGCTGTTCCTCGGCTGCAGCGGCGCCGGAAGTGGCAATCAGCATGGCGGCTGCCAGCAGGTGGAGTGGCTTGCGGAATGATCTGAACAGAGTCATGGGCGCCCCCTCGCGTGCGCGTACGTTTCGGACCCGGGAAAGTGTACCGCACGCGCCGCCGAGCCGCCGATGCCGGACCGCAGGAGGCGCGCCGCCGCCGGACGGGCACGCCCCGCAAACCGGACGCGGGGCGATCAGCGGTCAGAATTCAGAGGGTTTCGCCGCGCAGCTGCTCGCGCGCGCGATCGATCTTGGTCAGATAGCGGAAGGCGGAATCCGCCCGCGAGCGGCGCCCGGCCATGCCGACGTTATAGGCCTTGAGCGCGCACGACTCATCGCCGCAGCGCTCCTTGAAGTGCGACAGCACCTGGGCGCCACAGTAGATGTTCTCGGCAGGATCCTCGAGATTCGAGCTGCCGCAGAACTTGCTCCAGTAACTCGGCCGCACCTGTGCGGGGCCGACCGCGCCCACGTGCGATACCGCGTCCTTGCGGAAGGTGCTCTCAGTGTGCACCAGACTCGCCAGCAGGTCGGGATCGATCTGCTGGCGCCGCGAGGCTTCGAGAATCCAGCTGGCGAACTCTTCCGCGGTGCCCGGCTGCACGCCGAACGCCCGGCTCACCTTGGTACCGAAGTCTTCCACCTCGACCTGCCAGGGCAGATTGCTGTGGCTGGCCGCTGGAATGGCAAACGCGATGCGTTGATAGCCCTGGGGGCTGATGACGTTGCTCACCGCCAGCGTCGCGAGCACTGCTGCAAGAAGCAGGCATGCCTGCAGCTTGAGTATGAATGGCAGTCGTTCCCACATCTGGCGCATTGGTCAGATAGCTCCGGCTGGTTCATACGGATCCGACACTCCGCACCCAATGCGGACTGGCGTGACTCCGGTAACGCTGACCCTGTGACATGGATCACAGGCCCGGCACGAACGGCGATTTTACGCCCTGACGGCAGGATAATGAAGAAAAAATGGAGCGTTGTCGGTCAGCAGCCTGTACCGACTGTGTGCCTGCGATGTAACCAGCCAGACCCGGCCGCTGCGGCCGCGCCCGGACCGGCTCAGATCATAACTGTTTATTTTTCAGTACGTTACGCTCACGACAGCTTGTGGTTGTCCCAGCTCACCAGATGCTCCGGAACGAGTACGACCCAGCGCCGGTTGCGCCCGCGAGCCGTGGCCGAAAATGGCCCGGGATCGGCGACGGGCGCCTGTCCGTGGCCGCCGTTGTACTTCCGCCCCATCTGCGCCTGAACCTCGGCCAGGTAGGGATCGGCGGCTTCCGCAGCAGCGTCTTCGAGCACCCTTGCCGTACCCTGCAGCATGATCCCCTGCAGCTCTGGAAACTTCTCGTTCCTGTCCACGATGACCGTGCAGGTGGGATTGCGGCGCAGATTGACCACCTTCTGCCCGCGGCCATAGAAGTAGACGCAGCCGCCAGCCCAGCCGAACCACATCGGTGTCAGGTTGATGCGGCTGCCGGGACCGATGGTGGCCACCCGCAGATTCCACTGGGTCGTCATCAGATCCGAGATCTGCGACTCATCCAATGCCAGCTCACGGGGCAGCGCCATCAGCCGGCTCGCAGCGTGGCGATGATCCCGGCACGCTGTGCCGGATCGGAGACCGGGAACGACGCGGAGGTCCGGTCCGTGAACTCCCCGTAACGGCGCAGCATCTCCGGGGCGATGTCCTTGGGTTCTCCCACGACGGCGAACGCGTCGAGAATCTCGTCGGTGATGAGCGTGCCCATCTCCTTCCAGCGCCCCTGCTTGGACATGGTATTCAGCTCACCTTGCAACTCGCCCACACCGATGGACTCGAGCACACCCTTGTAGGCCGGCGTCGAGCCGTAGAAGGCGATGCGCTCCTTGGCTGCCTGCTTGCTGGCGGCGAACTCGGCCTCGTCACGCCCGGTCACCACGAAGTTCGAGTAGGAGATCTCGAAATCCGCCCGGCTGCGTCCGGACCTGGCGAGCCCGCGCTCGATGGCCGGCAGCGTCACGGCACGGATGTACGGCTCGGTGCTGAACGGATGGATGATCATGCCATCCGCCACCTCGCCGGCCACCTCGGTCATCTTCTCGCCGACCGCGGCGAGCACCACCCGGGGTGCGCCGAAGTCCTTGTTCTCCGGAGTGAAGGCCGGAGTCATCAGCGTGTGCG
This sequence comes from Pseudomonadales bacterium, assembly GCA_041395905.1. GTDB lineage: Bacteria > Pseudomonadota > Gammaproteobacteria > Pseudomonadales > Azotimanducaceae > UBA7803. The sequence goes on along the minus strand of JAWKZP010000013.1, from coordinate 11,953 downwards.
TGTAGTACTTGCCGACGAACTGCAGCGGCTCACCCTGATACCAGTTGGCCCAGATGGCCCGCATCGCCAGAATCAGCTCGCGCATCTGCGGCGCCGGCGCGCCCCACTGCATGCTGAAGCGCTTGGTGATGTGCGGTTTGATCTGCGAGCCCAGACCCAGCGTAAAGCGGCCGCCGGAGTAGGCATTGAGGTCATGGCTGATGTTGGCCAGGATCATGGGGCTGCGCGCGAACGCCACCGCGATCGACGTGCTGATCTCCAGGCGCTCGGAGTGCTCGGCGGCCAGCAGCAGCGGGAAGAACGGGTCGTGGTTCATCTCGGCCGTGCGTACGCCGTCGTAGCCGGCGGCTTCCGCCTCGCGTACCGCGGCCGGAATCTTCTTCAGGTCGTTACCGATGCCTGCGTCTACCTTCACGTGTCTGATCCCCCCTTGCGGTTGTGTTCAGGCCGACTGCAGCTCAGCGATGATCTGCACGCGATCTTCCTTGGGAATGTTCGCATAGGCCGCCGACGTACGGTCGATGATGTCGCCGTACCGGGACTTGATCTGCCCGGCGATGGTGCCCGGCTCGCCCACCACGGCGAACGCGTGCAGGATGTCGTCGCTGATGAGCTGCCCCATCTCCTCCCAGCGGCCCTGCTTGGACATGGCGTTGAGATCGCTCTGCAGCTCGCCCACGCCGATACTCTCGAGCACCGGACGGTAGGCGGGCGTCGAACCGTAGAAGGCGATCTGACGGCAGGTATTGAGCCTGGCTTCGGCGAGTTCCTGCTCGTTCTTGCCGGTCACGACGAACACCGGATAGCTGATCTCGAACTGCGAGCGGCTCTTGCCCGTCCGCGCGAAGCCCCGCTCCAGCGCCGGCAGCGTGGTTTCCCGCAGGTACTTTTCCGTCGTGAACGCGTGAATGATCACGCCGTCCGCCACCTCGCCCGCCACCTCGGTCATCTTCGGCCCCACCGCGGCGAGAAACACCTTCGGCGCGCCGTACTCGTTGTTGGTGGGGGTGAAGAACGGCGTCATCAGCGTGTGGGTGTAGAACTTGCCGGTGAATTCCAGCGGCCGGCCCTCATGCCAGGTGGCCCAGATCGCCCGCATGGCCAGAATGAACTCGCGCATGCGCGCCGCGGGGCTCGACCAGGGCATGCTGAAGCGCTTGGTGATGTGCGGCCTGATCTGCGAGCCGAGTCCGAGCACGAAGCGCCCCTTGGAGGCCGCATTCAGATCGTGGCCGATATTGGCCAGGATCATCGGCGTGCGCGCGAAGGCGACGGCAATGGACGTCATCAGCTCCACGCGCTGCGTGTGCTGCGCAGCCACCAGCAACGGGAAAAACGGATCATGCGAGGTTTCAGCCGTCATGATGCCCGAGTACCCCATCTCCTCGAGCTCCTGAGCCTGAGCGCCCACCTTGTCGAGCTCCCAGCCCACGCCACCGTCGACTTTCATGCGTCCTCCCTCAATCCGACGTCGTATTTTTGTCAGGGCCGCCGATTGTTTCACTGTCGCTTTGGTGAAGCAATCCGGCGACCGGACCCTGGCCGTCGAGGAAGTGCGAGACCCGCACCGCGGACGGCGGACGATCCCGGCCATGGTCCGCGGCGGGCATCGACGAGAGCTCGCGCACGCCATCGGCCGCGAACTCGAGCCGGTAGAAGAGCGCGTTGGGATGCTTGACTCTGATGGCCGCAGCCGGGGTCAGGGCCAGCAGATGGGTCAGGATCACCCGCGACATCACCCCATGCGTCACCAGTGCGATGCGCGCGGACGGCTCCCGGCACAGGTGCTCGAGCAGCCCGGCAACGCGCCCGCGCATGTCATCGAGATTCTCGCCGCCCGGGGGGCGATGAAAGTACGGGTCGCGCCGGCGCTCGGCCCAGTCCCCCGGATATCTCTGCTCGATCTCGTCCAGGGTGAGACCCGACCAGGCGCCGCAGTCGCGTTCCATCAGGGCAGGATCGAAATCCAGGCGCACGCCCAGCGCGGCGTTGACCAGCTGCGCCGTGTCGCGCGTACGCCCGAGGGGCGACGCGAGCAGACGATCGACGCCGCCAACGCGCTGCAGCGTACGGCCATGCTGGGCCGCCTGGCGGCGGCCCTCGTCAGTCAGCGCCGAATCGAGACGCCCTTGCATGCGCTGGGCGACGTTCCACTCGGTCTGGCCGTGACGCAGGATGAACAGGGTCTCGATCATACGGCCTGACGCCCGCCGAGGACCTCGCGTCGGTTACGCAGCCCCGACACAATACAGACCGATCCGGCGGCCAGAAACGGCACGGACCGCTCCGCCACGTCGCCTACCGTGTCCGGCAGCAGATAAAACAGCACCGTCAGGCCGAATCCTACGGCCATGGCCAGAGCCGTGCCGCCTCCCGCCACGGGGAAGCGCAGCACCCGCGCGATCACCAGGGGACCGAATGCCGCCCCCAGGGCGTTCCAGGCGAACAGCACCCGCGAAAATATGGCCTCGGGCAGGTACATGGCCACCAGAACGGCAAGAACGCCCACCACGAGCACGGTGATCCGGGACACGGTGACCGACGTCCGGCCCATGAGATCGTGGCTGACCGCAGAGGCCGCCACAAGCAGCTGACTGTCCGCAGTGGACATGATGGCGGAGAGCAGGGCTGCAATCACCACGCCCGCGAGAACCGGCCCCAGCAGACCGTCCACCAGGGCGAAGAACACCCGCTCCGGATCGGCGGCCTGAAACTCGAGCACATGCGCGCACAAGCCCAGCAGGAACATGCCGCCCAGCACCACCACGAACCAGGTCAGGGCCACCAGGCGCGCGCGCGCCAGCGCCGCCGGGCCGGACAGCGCCATGAGCCGGTTGAGCAGATGCGGTTGCCCGAGCGGGCCAACGCCGATGCTCAGCATGCCGAGCAGAAAGCCGACCGCCAGCAGACCGCTGTGCGGCCCCAGCAGCGACAGCTGATCCGGTCGACTCACGGCCTCGAGACCCGCCACCAGCGCCGAGGGACCGCCGATCTCGACGAGCGCCAGCGTCGGCAGCAGCAGCGCCGCAAGCAGCATCAGCCCGGCCTGCACGGTGTCGGTAACGCTCACCGCCCAGAAACCGCCCAGCAGGGTGTAGGTCAGCACCACCAGAGCGCCCACCAGCAGCGCCGGCGTGAACTCGAAATCGAAGACCTCGGCGAACGTGTTGGCCGCGCCCTGGAACTGCGCGGCGATGTAGAACAGAAACGAAAAGGTGATGATGCCGGCGGCCAGCAGCAGCACGGGTCGCCGTGCAGCGGGCGCGAGATCGCGCACGATCAGGTCGTTCAGCGTCACCATGCGGCCATCCTGGGCGGCATTGCGCAGGCGCTGGCCGAGCCAGAACCAGACCAGAACGTGACCGGTGAGCGTGCCGGGCAGCAGCCAGACGGCGGAAAGGCCCTGGCTGTAGGCGATACCTGTCACGCCGAGAATGGCCCAGGCCGAGGACGAGCTGGCCGCGTAGCTGAGCGCTGCGACCCACATGCCGAGCCGACGGTTGCCGATGAAGTAGCTGTCCTCGTCACGCGAGCGGCTGCTCGCCCACGCGCCGATGGCCAGCAGCGTGAGCATGTAGCAGACCAGGGTCGCCAGAATGACCCCGGTGTCCGAGCTCATGCGTCTTTCTTACCGCTCGTCCGGTAGTCGCCGAATGCCTCGTCGCGCTTGGACAGCGCGCCGGTGAGGTTTTCGCGCAGCTCTTTGAGATGCGCCTGGGTGCTGCGCGTGAAGGTGGCCAGCTGCTGCATCTCGGTACCGGCGCGGATTGCGGCTCGGATTCCCATGGCATCCATCTGCCGGTGCACGGCACGCTTGTTGATCTGCTGAATGTCCGAAGGCACCCGAGCCACACGTTCCGCCAGGCGCAGGACTTCCGCCTCGAGCTCCGCTTCCGGAAAGGCGCGATTGGCAAAGCCACACTCCACCGCCTCGAGCCCGGACATGTGGTCGCCGGTGAGCATGAGCTCCATGGCCCGGCGCAGACCGACGATCCAGGGATAGAACTGGTTGTCCGGCGGGCTGATGGAGCGCACCACCGGATAGCCGATCTTCGCATCTTCGGCCACGTAGACCAGATCGCAGGCCGTCGCGAGCTCGGTGCCACCCGCCAGGCAGTAGCCGTGCACCTGGGCGATTACGGGCTTGGCCAGATCCCACATGCGGAAGAAGCCTTCCACCACGTGACGCGGCCAGTTGCCGAGACCGCCGGCGGTGTAGAACGGCTGTCCCTTGGACACGTCGGAGGCCAGGTCGTAGCCGGCGGAAAAACAGGATCCCGCACCGCGGACGATGGTCACCCGCACTTCCGGATCCTGATCGAAGCTCTCCAGCGCGTGAAACAGCTCCGCCCGCAGTTCGTTCGACAGCGGGTTGCGCTTCTCCGGCCGGTTCAGGGTGATGCGCCGTACCAGCGGCAGCGGCTCGTCGACGATGATCTTCTGGAATTCCATGGCCCCTCCTAGCGGAAGTTGAAGCGATCGCCGCGGAAGGCGTCGAAGGTGCGCTGCAGATCGTCCGCTGAGGCGGCAATCGGCGCAATGATGTGCGTGTGCACGCCGCCGTCGGCATCGGCTCGAATGCGCGCCTGCACCTCCTCTTCCGTCCCGATGATGGCGATCTCGTCGATCAGCTCGTCGGTCAGGGCACCGCCGGTCTTGGCACGGTCTTTGGCTGCCCAACCCTCGGTGATGGTCTGCGCCGCATCGGAATAGCCAGCCCAGGCGAGGAACTTGTTGTACACCGGCGTCGCGTAGTACGGAGCAAATGCGGCCCGGAACAGGTTGCGCCCCGCCGCCTTGTCGTCGGTCACCAGCACCATTGCCCGATTGACGATCTCCACGTCCTGCCAGTTCTTGCCGGCGCGCTCCGCGCCGATCTTCACGTGCTCCATCATCTTCGGCAGCGCGTGTTGCGGCCAGAGGTTGAAGATCACGCCGTCGCCGTACTCGGCCGCCATCTCGATCATGTTGGGTCGCAGCGCCGCCAGGTAGATGGGCGGCGGGTTTTCCGCCGGCGCCTGCCGGTAGCCCCGGCTGTACAGGGTTTCGAGGTCGAAATCCGATTTCTCGCCCTTGAGCATCGAACGCACCATGATCGCGGTTTCCTTGACCCGCGTCAGAGGCTTGTCCAGCGGAATGCCGTTCCACTGCCCCATGATGGTCTGGCTCGACGAGCCGAGTCCGAGAATGAAGCGCCCGGGCAGCACCTGGCTGATGACGTTGGCAGTAGCCGCGATCACCGCGGGGGTGCGGGTGTACACCGGCGTCACGGCAACGCCGACGCGGATCGTACGGGTGTGATGGGCGATGGCCGCGATCTGAGTCAGCGTATCCGGTGCGCCCGAGTCGCTGAACCAGCCGTCGGGAATGCCGTTGTCCTCGGCCCAGCGAATGCGCTCGATGGTCTGTTCGAGCTTCGGTCCCGCGGGCAGCGTTACCGCGATGCGTTTCTCAAGTGCCATGGTCGGTCGTCCCCCTCGATGCTGTTCGGCCGGCTAGCCTCGCATTTTGCGAGGGGCCGGATCAAGCCGTATCCTACGCGACTCTCCGGGAAGGGTATGACCCAAATGAGCGACGTAGAACTGACCCCTGTGCGCGACGCGCACCGATTCGACGAGCAGGCGCTCGAACGCTATCTGGCCGCCCACGTAGCAGGGTTCCAGGGGCGCCTGGCGATCGAGCAGTTCGAAGGCGGTCAGTCCAACCCGACCTTCCGCCTGAGCGCCGGCGGCGCCCGCTACGTGCTGCGCAAGCAGCCCCCAGGCGAGCTGCTGCCTTCGGCACATCAGGTGGACCGCGAGTACCGGGTGATGAGAGCGCTCGACCACAGCGAGGTCCCGGTACCGAAAATGCACTGCCTGTGCGAAGACCCGACGGTGATCGGCACCAAGTTCTACGTCATGGAGTGGGTCGACGGGCGCCTGTTCACCGAGACCCGCCTGCCGACCCTGACACCCGCCGAGCGCCGCGCCATCTATCTGGATCTCGCGCGCGTGCTGGCCAAGCTGCACAGCGTCGATCCGCAAGCGGTCGGCCTCGGCGAGTTCGGCCGCCCGGGCAACTACTACCAGCGCCAGATCAACCGCTGGACCAAGCAGTACCTCGCTTCCAAGACGGAAGATCTGCCGGCCATGGATCGGCTCATGGCATGGCTCCCCGAGAACATTCCCGAGGCCGGCCCGCCGGTGATCGTGCACGGCGACTACCGCCTCGGCAACGTGCTGATCCATCCCACCGAGCCGCGCATCGTGGCGGTGCTCGACTGGGAGCTGTCGACCCTGGGCGACGGGCTGGCCGACCTGGGCTACATCTGTCAGGACTACCACGGCGAGTCCTACAACGACGTCGGTCTCGCCGGGGCGGATCTCGCCGCCCTGGGCATTCCCGACGAGCAGGAGATGGTTGCCGAGTACTGCCGCCATGCCGGCATCGGCGCCATCGACAACTGGCCGTTCTACATCATCTACAACATGTTCCGTTCCGCGGCGATCATTCAGGGCGTGTACAAACGCGGTCTCGATGGCAACGCCAGCTCCGACAAAGCGCTGGAGTACAAGGATGCAGCCCGGCTGCGTTCCGAACGCGCGGTGAAGCTGCTCGACTCGCTTTAGCGCCGCGCCGCGTCGGGCCGTGGGGCCGCTCAGACGGCAACAGTCTGCGTCACGGAGCGCCGCAGCGCCGGATAGAAAAGCCCCAGCGCCGCAGCACGGGCGCAGACATAGATGACGAATGCAAGCCACAGCCCGCGATTGCCTGCCAGCTCCACCAGCGGCCACCAGGCGAGCAGAAACACGGCCACCGACAGCAGCGAGGCGTTGCGCATCTCGCGGGTGCGGGTGGCGCCGATGAAGATCCCGTCGAGCTGAAAAGCCGCAAACGAGCAGAGCACGTACAACGCCGCCAGCGGCAGCGCCGCCGCGGCCTCCGCCCGTACCGCGACCAGCGTGGTGAGGGCGGCAACCCCCAGTCCACCCAGCGCGACGATGCCCGAAGCCAGCACCACCGCGGTGCCGCCGGCAAGCTCGGTCGAACGGCGCACCGCCAGATCGAAACGACTCAGATCCCGGGCGCCAACCGACTCGCCGACGATGGCCTCCGCCACGAACGCGTAACCATCGAGAAAGAACGCGGAGAAGGACACGAACTGCAGCAGAATATGGTTCGCCGCGAGGGCAACGTCACCGAACTGCCCGCTCTGCCGGATGAACCACATGAACGCAAACACCAGCAGCAACGTGCGGATCATGATGTCCGAATTCGCGGCCAGCAGCCGCCGCAGCTTGTGACGGTCGAGCACCCGCGCCATGCCGAAGAACGGCTCCCGGTCCCGGTGACGCTCGCGGAGGATTCGGAGCACGAGGGCGCCCGCAAACAGGAAGCTGCTCCACTCCGCAATGGCCGTGCCGAGCGCGATACCGCGAGCGCCCCAGTCGAGCACGCCGGCGAACCAGACATCCAGCACGATGTTGAGCCCATTGAGGAACAGCTGCACCAGCAGCAGCGTTCGGCTGCGACCGAGACCGATGAGCGTTCCCATGAGCGCGAAGGTTCCGAGCGTCGCGGGCGCGCCCCAGATGCGCGCGCCGAAGTAGCCGGCGGTGAGTGCCTCCACCTCTTGGCTGCCGTCGAGCAGCCAGAGCGCGCCGCGCAGAATGGGGGTCTGAAGCGCGATCAGCAGCACGCCGAGCGACCCTGCCAGCAGCAGCGCGCGCTGCAGCGTGGCGCGCACCTCCGGCTCGTCGGCAGCACCGGCCGCCTGGGCCGTGAAGCCGGTGGTTCCCATGCGCAGAAAGCCGAAGCCCCAGTAGACGAAGCTGAAGATGACGGCGCCGAAGGCAATGGCGCCGAGGTCGGCGATCGAGCCGAAGTTGCCGATCACCGCTGTGTCCGCGAGCCCCAGCAGCGGTACCGCCGCGTTCGCGAGAATGATGGGCCAGGCCAGGCGGAACACCTGGCCGCGTGTGATCTGGGAACGCTGTGTCAGAGCGTCACATCCAGACCATGGTGATCCACTCGGCGGCCAGCGCCGGCTTGTCCTCGCCCTCGATCTCTATGCTGCAGTCGTGCACGATCTGCATGCGCCCGCCGCTCTGAGGCTCGAGCGACTTGACCACGAAGTGGCCTCGCACCCGCTTGCCGCTTTTCACGGGAGCCATGAAGCGAACCCTGTTGTAGCCATAGTTCACGCCCATCTTGGTGCCGGCGACGCCGGGAACCGCCTGGTAGGCCATGACCGGCATCATCGACAGCGTCAGCAGCCCATGGGCGATGGTGCCGCCGAAGGGCGTCATCTTCGCCGCCTCCGGATTCACGTGCAGAAACATGTGATCCTCGGTGACGTCCGCGAACCGGTCGATTCGGTCCTGGTCGAGCGTGAACCAGTCGGACACGCCGATCTCCCTGCCGACGTAGCCTTCGATCTCGTCGAGCGTCATGGTCCTGGTTGGGCCTTGCATCCTGATACCTCCCTGGGACATGGCGCCGGAGCGCCGCGTTGATCATTGACCGACGCGCGATGATACCGGCAAACGCGCCTTGTCGGGGGCGCCGATTCCGCGCATTCTCGCCTGCTCACTGGAAGACCCGCGATGACCGATCTGCACCTGGAAACCGTCTCTGCCCTGGCCGGCCGCATCCGCACGGGCGAACTTTCGCCGCTCGCGCTGTGCGAGCACCTGCTCGCGCGTATCCGCGCGCTGAACCCGGCCCTGAACGCGCTGCGCCTGATCGACGAAGACCGCGCCCTGGCCCTGGCACGAGCCGCCGAGCTGGCCATCCGTGCCGGCCAGCACCTCGGGCCGCTGCATGGCATTCCCTATCTGACCAAGGATCTGTTCGACGTCGCCGGGCTGCCGACCAGCGCGGGCTCGAAGGTGCTGGAGCGCAATCTGGCGGCGCGGGATGCCACCGTCACCGAGCACCTGGCACGTGCCGGGATGGTCCTGCTCGGCAAGACCAACACGGTGGAGTTCGCGTTCGGCTCGGTGGGCATCAATCACAGCCATGGCACGCCGCACAACCCATGGCGGCCTGAGCACTACGTCCCCGGCGGCTCGAGCAGCGGCTCGGCGGTGGCGGTGGCGGCCGGGCTCGCGCCGCTGGCCACCGGCACCGATACCGCCTGCTCGGTGCGCACCCCGGCCGCTCTGTGTGGCGTGGTGGGGCTCAAGACGACGGTCGGCCGGGTGAGCCGCGCGGGCGTCTATCCGCTCAGCCGCACCCTGGATTCGGTGGGTCCGCTCGGGCGCCGCGTGGAGGACGTCGCGCATCTGTTCGCCGCCATGCAGGGCGCAGATCCTGCAGATCCCAGCACCCTCGGCATCGCAGCCGTGGATCCATTGGCCACCCTGAACGACGGCGTGCGCGGTCTGCGGGTGGCCTGCGCAGAAGGCCTCATGTTCGAATCTCTGGACGCCGAGGTGGAGCGAGCCGTGCGGGACAGCGTCGACGTGTTCCGCGAACTCGGTGCATGCGTCGCCAGCGTCGACTTCCTGCCTGCGGCCGAGGTGATGGCACGTCCGAGCGTCATCTCCCAGGTGGAAGGATACGCGGTGAACGAGGCGCTGCTGAATGAAAACGGCGACCAGCTCGACCCCGTGGTGCGCGATCGCATGCTGCCCGGCGGCAGCGTCAGCGCGGTGGAGTACCGCCGCGCCCTGGACGCGCTGCGGCCGTTGCGAAGCCGGGCCGACCGCTACTTCGACCAGGCCGACGTGCTGCTGGCGCCCACCTGCATGTGGCCGGCGCTGCCGGTCGAGCAGGTCGACCGGGACTTCGACACCTACATGCGTTACGCGGGCGGCTATCTGCGCAACTGCTTCGTCGGCAATCTGCTCAACCTGTGCGCGGTATCGCTGCCCTGCGGCTTCACAAGCCAGGGCCTGCCGGTGGGGCTCATGATCTACGCGCGCGCGTTCAACGAGCCCATGGCGCTGCGGGTTGCGCATGCGTTCGAGCAGGCCACCCCCTGGCACCGGCAGCATCCGGACCTGGCCTGGGCCGGCGGCTGACGTGCAGCCTCGGGCCGCGCGCGGCCTGGGCTAGCTGTGCGCGAGGATGCGCTCACACAGCGCGTCATCGTCCGCCGCAGGATCGAGCGGGTCCATGGGCAGCACGCGATGACGCAGCACCATGCCGGCCAGCCAGGCGCGATAGGGCGATCCGATGCGCGCCGCCTCCCAGGCCATGGCCACCGCCGAAGTCACATGGTACAGGCCAGACGCCGCACGCCGCGCGAGCGCTTCCGCACCGGCGTTCGCCGCCGCGCCGGCCAGCTGCAACGCCCGCGGCATTGCCAGGTCCAGCAGCCCGGCGAGCTCCGGCTCGAGGGTCGTTTCCTCGAGCAGCGTGCGCCAGTGCTCCTCCAGCGCCGGCAGCGACTGCTCGCGGCGGATGGCCCTGATGACGTCCAGCGCGACGATATTGCTGGTACCTTCCCAGATCGAACCCAGATGCGCGTCGCGCACCAGGCGGGCGTCGGCCCACTCTTCGATGTAGCCGCAGCCGCCGCGCACCTCCATCGCATCGCCCGTGACCTTGCGCGCATCCCGGCAGGCGCGGAACTTGATCAGCGGCGTCAACACCCGCATCAGGCTGTAGGCCCGGTTGTCGCCCGCATCGGCGCGGCCGAGCACGGCCGCCGTCTGAAACATCATGCTGCGGGCCTGCTCGCCCGGGAGCAGGATCTTCAGCAGCTGCCGGCGCATCAGCGGCATCTCGATCAGCCGGCGGCCGAAGGCGACCCGATTGCGGGCGATGAACAGGGCCTCGCTGGCAGCCCGGCGCATGAGGCCGGCCGCGCGCACGCCGTTGGACAGCCGCGAATTGTTCACCATGTCCGCCATCTGCACGAAGCCGCGGCCGGGATCGCCGATCAGATAGGCACGGGCGCCCTCCAGCCGGATTTCGCCGCTGGCCATCGAGCGCGTTCCCAGCTTGTCCTTCAGGCGGACGATGCGATAGCGGTTGCGCGTGCCGTCCGGCAGCTCTCTGGGCAGCAGAAACAGCGACACGCCGCGCATGCCTTCCGGGGCGCCTGCAGGGCGGGCCAGCACCATCGCCAGGGCCGCGTCGGGGTTCGAGCAGAACCACTTGTCGCCTTCCAGCAGCCACGCGTCCGGTTCCTCGGGATCGGGCCGCGCCCGGGTAGCGGTGGCGGCCACGTCCGAGCCGGCGCCCTGCTCGGTCATGAACATGGCGCCTTGCGCCAGGCTGTCCAGATCGAGGCTCGTGAGCGCCGGCAGATAGCGATCCACCAGCTCGCGCGAGCCGAATTTCTTCAGTGTGCGGGTCAGCGAATCGGTCATGGAGACCGGGCAGCACAACCCGAACTCCGCCTGCACGAACAGGTAGGTCAGCACGTACTTCACCGTGGGCGGCAGAACCCCCTGCCAGCCCAGCACGTCCTGACGGTGGGCCATGGCCGCCAGCGCGTACTCGCCGAACGCCAGGCGCTCCATCTCCACGTACGCGGGATGCTTGAGAACGCGCTGGAGGTCGAGCCCCGTACGCGAACGTTGCTCCAGCGTCGGAGGGTTGCGATCGGCAATGCCGGCGAGCTCATCGAGGTGCCCGCCCGCAAGCGCGCCGAGGCGCTCGAAGCGTGGGCGCAGGTGCGCCAGCAGATCGCCCGGCAGGTAGATACCGAGCAGCCGCTCGAGCTCGGCATCCGTGCTGAACAGATTGGCGCCCTGCTGATCGGGCACGGGATGAATTGCGGATTGCGAGGTCGAATCAGGCATGACGATGCTCCTGTTGCGCGCCGGCCACTCGAACTGGAACCGTGCCGGTGATGGTTATGGTAGCGCCTGTGCCGCGGCCGCGGTGTCGCGACGGAACCCCGCCGGCGCCTCGTATAACATGACTGCCCCTCGGATTTGCGGCGAAGCGCACCATGGCCCCTGATTCCGATCCCGCCACCGACTCCGCGGCGCTGGACGCTCTGGGACTCACG
>JAWKZP010000012.1:0-170721 GCA_041395905.1 Pseudomonadales bacterium | reverse complement strand
GAGAGGACGTCGCTGTCCCAGACCCTCGTCGGCACGCTGCTCACCGCCGTGTTTACTTCGCTGCCCGAACTGGTGACCACGCTCGCCGCGATCCGCTATGGCGCGCTGACGCTGGCCGTGGGGAACATTCTCGGCACCAATTGCTTCAACGTCATGGTCATCGCTGCCGCCGACGTTACGTACCGGGACGGATCCATCTACCACGCCGTCACGGGTCAGCAGCTCGTCTGGAGCGCGATCGCCATTCTGCTCACCGGCATACTGCTGCTGGGCCTGCTGCGGCGGGAGCGTTACGGGATTGCGCGGATGGGATTCGAAAGCTTCATCGTACTTTTGGTCTACGTGGGGGCGGCGATAGGCCTGCTGCTGTAGGCAAGCCTTTGCCGGGCAACCGTCGCAACCGGGCATATGCTGCCCAGCAGGATCAGGCGGAGTCGGATCAGGTCACCCGATTCAGGATTCTGGGCTTGCTTCCCCGACACTTCGCGTAGGCCGCGTACCGCTGCAGACCCGAAGCATCGACGATTCGACACGGGTCGTTTGGGTCGCCAGATGCATTTCCACCGGGTTGCGACAGGCTCAACGATCCAATGTCACCGGCGTCAAGAAACCTTCCGGCTTGACCGCGACTACGGAACAATCTATCTGCTGAAGTATCGTCTCAGCCGTGTTCCCCATGACGAACCCAGGGACGCCGGTCCGGGCCACCGTCCCCATGACGATGCAGTCGATCTCGAGGCGTTTGGCAAGTTCCGGAATCACTCGGCGTGCCGATCCCTTCAATAGGTGGAGCTGAGGCCTGATGTAGTCGATGGCATCCTGACCGCCCAGTTTCGCGCCCGACTCATGCACGAGCGTATCCAGGAGCTCGGCGTGGCGCCGTTGAACCTGCTCTACGTAGGTGTCGACCTCTGCGTCCGGCCGCTTCATGAATGCGCTGTGGCGCATCGCGTCCTCACCGAACGCCTCCCAGGCATGCACGACATGCAACTCTGCAAACTCCGACACTGCCAGAGAACCAGCCAGCTCCATGACCAGCCCATTCAACTCCTCGCGCGTCTTCAGCTCGGCGGGCGGATATTCGTCGTCAACGTCTACGGCAGCCAGGATGCGCCGGTAGGGTTCCTGCGTTCCGGGATTGACCAGCCAGACCGGACAAGGACACTTGCGCAGCAGATTCATGTCGTCACCTGCGAACAAGCGCCCCAACCAGTCCGGCGACTCAGAGCACTTGACCACCAGATCATGTTCACCGCGCAATACTTCGCGGATGATTTCCAGGAACGCGGTGCCCACGAGTACCTTGGCGCTTATGCTTATCCGGGCGCGATACGGCTCGATCAGGGCGTTGAGCCGCTGGGCCTCGTTTTCCATCAGCAGGGCTTGTACGTCTGCCGGTCCGGGTCGACTGTCGGAGGTTCTAACACGCGCAGGCACACGCTCGCTCACTGCGGCGACCGTCACGCTCGCCTGGTTGTTCTCGGCCAACGCCACAGCGCGCTTGATGGCGCGCTGGCTGGTGGCCTGTTGGCCCGCGATGCAGAGAATCTTTCTAAATCTCTTCATGTCGTCTTACTCCTGTCGCAACAAGCCGTCACTCATTCAGCGGCTGGCGCTACGGATCCCGCCGGCGTGATCGCCTGCACGAGCCATCGATCTGCTCGCGAAGCATCTCGGCGATACCGTAGATGGTGAACGCGTCAGCCTCATCGTCGCACTGGTTTCTACGGCGAACCGCCCTGGATTCGTCGGAAGCTCCATCGCTTGAGAGCATAGAGCAATGGGGGCAGACAAACGATACGGTCAGGCGCTTCGTGGGGAGCGTTCGTCTGCCCGACGAGCAGGGGCAGGAAAGTCGATCGTGCTGGGTAGCAGTACAGTAGATCTTGAAGGACATCGATCGCATGCCGGCGGCGCTACGTCGCTGGGTGCGAAGCGTCAAGCTCGATCGAGGTAACCGAACCGGCTTCGCGACGGCAGCGCGTTCATGCACGAGCACACCCTGGCGTTCAGGGTGCACGCCAGGTCTCTGGCCACGCGCAGATCTTCTGCAGGGCCCTGGACCACCTGACCGGACTTGCTTCGCCCTGACCGGCGCTGTCATTCTCCCCGGAACAGCGGTTCGGTGAGACGATTCCATGACAGTCTATCTGGTGTCCGGCGGCATTGCCTTCGCGGCGGCGATGCTCGGCGGGCTCGCCACCGACATCGGCGACTGGTACCGGGGCCTGACCAAGCCGAGCTGGCAGCCGCCGGACTGGCTGTTCGCGCCGGTCTGGACGCTGATCTTCGCGCTCATCGCCTGGTCCGCGGGCGCTGCCTGGCTGGCCGCCACGCCTGAGGTGCGCGGCGTGCAGGTTGTGTTGCCCTTCGCGGTCAACCTGCTGCTCAACGTGGCGTGGAGCTTCCTGTTCTTCCGTCTGCGGCGGCCGCGTCTGGCTTTTGTCGAGCTGCTCGCGTTGTGGCTCTCCATCGTCGTAATGATCGCCGCGCTTTGGCCGATCTCCGAGCTCGCCGCCCTGCTGCTGCTGCCTTACCTTATCTGGGTGAGCTTCGCCGGGTGGTTGAACCGCACCATCGTGCGTCTGAACCCAGAGGTCCGCTGACTCGTGGAAGGCTCCCGGCCGCGGCTGTTCGGCGCCATACTGATTCGGGTGGCGTTGGAGGTCCTGGCATTGAGCGACCGTTCGAGCTGGCTGGCCCAGAGCCTGTTCGCCCGGCAGTGAGCGACATTGGCGGCAATGCTGTCCAGGCCCAGGAGTGCCGATGAAAAAGACTCTCAAACTCCTCCACACCCTGGGCGGCGACCTCGACCCCGCCGAGCTAACAGGGGATGCTGCACAGCGAATGGGGCGCGCTGTGGGTGATTCTCACGGTGGCCGTGGCCAATGTCGTGCCCGGGGTGCTGCGCCCGAGCCTCAGGGGCCGACGCAGCGCGACTGCGGCGGCTGAAATTCAGAGCTGAGCGCGGCCCGCGCGGAGCGAAGGGGGCATAGCCATGCCTGTGGTGCGAGGGAAACACGGCGCGATCCTCCCGCCACCATCATGCGAATGCTTCACGCGCAGAAACGCGGATCACCGTCTGAAGGCTGTTCGGTTTCCCGATGCGGGGTCGGTCGCCTATGCTTGCCGGCAGATGTCCGTCGGAGCTGCTGCCTGAAACTGACGTGCGGTTGGGGGCAGATGGGCGAGGACAAGGCGCGGGTCAACGGCAATCACCTTCCCCGAATCCACGCGGAATCCCACATGAGCCAGCGCACCTCAGATCAGTCCCGGGACATACAGGCTGGCAGCCTCGTTCCGTACATGCTCATCACCTTCGGCATCGCCTGGGGCCTGCTCGGCCTTTACCTGGTGCTGCCCGCCGGAGCGACCGCCCGGCTCGGTGAGATCAGCGCCAGCCACCCCGGCTTCATCCTCGCAGTCTGGGCGCCGGCGATCGCGGCCTTCGCCATCGTGATCCGGCACGGCGGGTGGTCCGCTCTGCGAGGCTTTCTGTCGCGGATGCTGCTGTGGCGCGCGCCGGCGGTCTGGTACGCCTACCTGCTGCTGGGCATGCCGTTGATCTTCTATGCCGGTGCGATCATCAAACGGGCCCCGCTTACCGAGCCCTTGGAAGGCCAGAACGTCCGGTCGATGCTGCTGGCCATGGCGTTCATGCTGGTGCTCGGCTTTGTGTGGGGATCGTGGCACCTGCCGGCATTCTGGCTCAGCGGCACGCCTCAGAGCGGATGGGGTTTCATGCCGTTTCTGGTGGGGTCGGTGTGCCTCAGCGTGATCGTCACGCCGATGTTCAACGCAGCGGGCGGCGAGCATCCTGCTCGCCGTGCTCTATCACTTTCAGGCGAACAATCCGCTGTGGCCGGACGCACAGCCTTACGACACGGCGATCCTGGTGTGCGTGGCGGTCGTGGTGGTCTGGCTGAACCGCGGGACGATGCTCGTCCGGGGCGGCGGAGCCACGGCAGTGGCCCCGACGGGGGCTGTGGCGTGAGCAGGCTTGGGATGGCCCGCGGGTTCCGGTATCGCGGCATCGCCCGGTGGGTCGCGGCTGCCGCGCTGCTGTGGCTCGGAGCATCGGCCGGCGCTGCGCAGCCTGCGCCGGCACAGGATGCTGCAATGGCAGATCTGCAGTCCGTGCTGAGGGCGGGGCTGGCCGCAAGGTACGCCGCCGCCCGGGCCGCGCCCTACGACCTGCCCGGCGCGACCCTGGCCGTCGGGCTCGCCGACGGCCGTGTTCTGGAACTCGCGGTGGGATACGCGGATGTTGACGCGGCAACCCCCATGGCGCCGGATGCGCGGATGCCCTCCGGCAGCATCGGCAAGACCTTCGTGTCCGCGCTGGTGCTGCACTTGGCGGAACGCAGGGTACTGGGCCTGGATGACCGGCTCGCCGATTGGCTGGGCGACGCGCCCTGGTTCCATCGGTTGCCGAACGGCGAAGCGATCACGGTCCGGCAACTGCTCAACCACAGCAGCGGTCTGATCGACCACGTGTTCGATGCCGAGTCGGGCTTCGCCGCGTACTTCCGCGGGCAGGCGCGGGCGGGCAACCTGGAGCGCGGCCTGGATCCCGAGGCGCTGGTCGGGTTCGTGCTCGACCGCGCTCCGCTGTTCGCCCCGGGTCACGGCTTTCACTACTCGGACACCAACTACATCCTTCTGGGGCTGGTCATCGAACGGGCAAGGGGTGAGCGCTACTACGACCTTCTGCGCGAGCGCATTCTCGAGCCCCTGGGGCTGGCTGCCACCGCGCCGCTGCTCGAGCGCCTGCCTCAGGGCTACGCGCCGCAGAGCCACGAGCTGTTCGGCGTACCGGTGGCGGTCAAGGGGCCCGAGGGGCTGGCGTTCGACCCATCGGTCGAGTGGACGGGCGGAGGGCTGGTAACGGCCTCGTCGGACCTGGTGCGCTGGGCGCTGGCGCTGTTCGGCGGGCGCGTGCTTGGCCGCGAATCCCTGGAGGCGATGCTCAGGTCGATCGCCATGCCCGAGGCGTCGGAGACTTTGGGGGCGACCGCTCTGGGCTATGGTCTCGGAATCAGCGTGACCCGGATGGCGGACGCCCTGGCCTATTCTCATGGCGGCTTCTTCCCGGGCTACAGTTCGATGCTGGCCTTCTTTCCGCGTTACGGCTTCGCGATCGCCATGCAGATCAACAGCGACACCACCGACATCGAGTCCCATATGGAAGCTCTGGCGGCGCGGGTCATCGCCGAACTCTCGGGCCCGGGGTCCCGGTTGCCTGCGCAGACCGATTGAAAGGCCCAACGCCGTGGCCATCCGGAGAACAGGAAAAACAACGGGTCTTTTACGGTTGCGGTGAACGATCTGGTCGACCGGCTGCGCGTCGAGCCGTGACCCGGTGGCAGCAGGCCGGGTAGTATCGGGTTTTCCCGTCACCGTGGACCCGAGGAGGCCCCATGAAGCTCGGACTCATTCCCGTGAACATCGGCGTTACCGATGCGGCTCAGATGATCGGCCTCGCGCAGCTTGCGGAGCGGGTCGGTGTCGAATCCGTCTGGACTTTCGAGCACGTCATCGTGCCCGTGGACTACCAGTCGAAGTACCCCTACAGCGAAAGCGGCAAGATGGGGGCAGATCCGGAAACGCCGTTCTTCGATCCGCTGATCGCGCTGACGGCAATCGCCGCGGCGACCAGTACCATTCGCCTCGGCACCGGGGTCAACATCCTCTCCGAGGTCAATCCGCTGCTGCTCGCCAAACAGGCCGCGAGCCTCGACGTGATCTCCAACGGCCGCTTCATGCTCGGCGTCGGCATCGGCTGGCTCAAGGAGGAGTTCCGTGCCATGGGCGTGCCTTTCGAGCGCCGCGGCGCGCGCTTCGACGACTATGTGGCCGCCATGCGCAAGGTCTGGTCCGGGGAAGTGGTGGAGCACCAGAGCGACTTCCTCGACTGGACCGGCTTCAAGAGCTATCCGCTGCCGCTGCAGAAACCGATGCCGGTGATAATGGGCGGCAGCAAGGGCAGGATCTACGAACGCATCGCCCGCTACGGCGACGGCTGGTTCGTGCCTGGCGGCGACCCGAAGGAGCTGCGCGGGCAGATCGCCGAGCTGCGCCGGGCCTGTGAAGCCATCGACCGCGACCCCGCCGAGATCGAGATCACCTGCATGTGGCCGGGGCAGGGCGGCGTGGAGCATCTGCAGGCGCTCCGCGATGTCGGCGTACACCGCGCCGTGACCCTGGTGATGGGCCTCGGCGCGAACCCGATGGAAGGAATTCAGAAGCTCGGCGAGGAGGTCATCGCCAAGCTCGATTGACGGGCTTGCGCGGCGCGGCCTGCGGTCGTGGCCCGGTTCCCCCGGTGGGGTGCGCTAGCCCCCCGCACGACTTGCCTAAGCCGACGCGGCACGGCAACCCCGAGGTTTGCGTTCACGAGGGTGCCGTTGAACCAGCCTATCGCGATCGTGATCGACCCGTCGGATCACCCGTTCAACGGCACCGTGGTATCCACCCGGCGTTTCGTCGCAGCACTGGTGGCGCGCGGCGTCCGGGTGCGCCTGCTGACGCTGGGAGCAGGGGCCGTGGACGATCCGCGGCAGCGGGTCTCCTTCCCGCCGCTCCGGATTCCCGGGGTCAACCGGATCATCGAACGGATGCGCTCGCCGCTCGCCTCGGCGCTCGCCGGGTGGGCACTGCTGGCCGCGTTCCGGCAACCTCCGGAGTTCGACTTCGTCTACGCACCGACGCTGGATGCGTTCTTCCGCAGCCACCGCCTCTGCTACATCGACCCGGATCCCCTGCGCTCGCTGGCCGAGAGCTTCGCCGGACCCGCGCCCGTGCAGATTCGCCTGGTCGTCTATCCGCCGCTTGAGGGTGGCGGTGCAGCATGAGGTGGTGGGGGCAACCGCCGTGCCCGACGGGGTGCGCGTCCGCCTCACGGGCGAGGTGGTGCTGGCCACCGAGGAGATCGCAGCGGCGCTGGAGGGCATCGGCATCGCCGGTACCGTATCTATGGGTCTGCTGGCGATCATTCTCGGCTTCGGCGTGCGCTCGTTGCGCATCGTCGGCGGCATCTTCCTGCTGCTGCTGCTGCTCGGGACTGCGTTGACCGTGGGATTCGCCACCCTCGCCGTTGGCACGTTCAACACCCTGGCGCTGATGTTCGTGATCATGTTCTTCGGACTCGGGGTCGATTTCGCCGTTCGCTTCGCACCGCGGGTGCGCGATGCCCATGCCGCCGGCGAATCAGACCTGTCCGCCACCACGACGGCGGCCGCCGATATTGGGCCGGCGCTGCTGCTGTGTATGCTAACCTCGTGCGTCGCGTTCCTCGCCTTCGTGCCCGCGGACTACCGAGGCCTCGCGGAGCTCGGGATCATCTCCGCGGGCGGAATGGTCATCGCGCTGGCGCCGACGTTGGCCCTGCTGCCGGCCCTGTTCGGGGCCTTCGGCATGTCCTCGCGCAGCTGGGGCGGCGCGGTCCGCCGTAATGGCGACAGACCAGCATGGCAGCCGGTCGACAGGCGAATCACAACAGTAGCCAAGGAGAGCAACGATGAAAAACAGTCACTGGAAACGGTCGCCGCTATGGGAAGGCGGTATTCTCGTGGGCGTCTGCCTGCTGGTGCTGGCGGGCTGTGCCACCGGGACCATAGAGCCCAAGCTCGGCGAGGATGAGAGCTACGACGGTCTGCGCGAGGTCACGAATGCCCGGGTCAGCCAGGCCTGGATTCGCCCGGGGTTGGATCTTTCCGGCTATCAGAAAATTCTGGTGGTCAACGCCGGCGTTCAATACCGCGATGTCCGGGAGGCTCCGACCCGCGGCAGGGCCTCCAGCCGAAGCGCCTTCCCCCTGCCAGTGGAGGCACGCGAGCGTTTCGAGGCGCTGGTCAGCGAAATCTTTCGCGAAGAGCTGCAGAAGCAGGAGCGCTTCGAGATCGTAACGGAGCCTGGTCCGGGCGTGCTGGTGATCGTGGGCGGACTCATGGACGTGGTCTCCAACGTTCCGCCGGAGCCAATCGGGCGCGGAACTATCTATCTGTCTCAGGTAGGCGAGGCGACACTGGTGCTGGAGCTGCGCGATTCTGAGACCAACACCACCCTCGCGCGTATTCTCGACCGCCGCGCCGCCGAGAAGGCCTCCGGCATGACCTGGTCCAACACGGTCAGCAACACAGCGGAGGTGCGACGCTTGATTCGCGCCTGGGCGACGCGACTGCGGACCATGCTCGATACGGTCCCGGCGCTGACCCCGGCTGATGACTGAGGTTACAGGCGTCCGATCCGGGCAATACCGCTGCTCTGGCGCCCCGCGGTCGATCCGATCAGGCCGGGGCGCCGATTGATCATGGAAGTTGCCGAGAAATTGGAGGTGGGTGTGGTGATCGCCCGTCGATTGAGCTCATTGCTGTGCCTGCTCGTTCTGCTCCCGGCCGTTGCCCGTGCCGACGAAGTCCGCTTCGGTGAAAGAAGCGTGCTGGAGGGCGAGGTGAAATACATGGAACGCGGCCGTTTGTATTTCAAGACGTCGGCAACGGACACCATCCATGTGGAATGGGAGGAGGTGCGGGCACTTGCCAGCAGCGAGTTGCTCGAGGTGGAGCTGGAGAGTGGCGCGCTGTACTACGGGTCCCTGGTCCCATCCGACAGCGAGGGTAGCCTGCAGCTGCAGCGCGCATCGGATACGGTGGACATACCCATAGCTCAGGTGATTCGCATGACGACCCTGGAGGAGGACTTTCTCGCCCGCTTCAGCGGAACCCTCAGCGCGGGTCTCTACATGACCAAGGTCAACCAATACCGCCAGGTCAACCTCGGCCTGAGTCTAGACTACGCGACCCGGCGCTATGAGAGCAGTTTGAATCTCGATTCGTTGATCACCGACAGCACGGAGTACGATTCCTCTGAGCAAGCCAAGCTGACCATCAACACCCGCCGAAAGCTGGCGAACCGCTGGCATACCGGCGGGTTTATCGCCTTCGAGCGCAACGAGGAGCTCGGCGTGCAGCTCCGGTCTTCCATCGGCTCGGTGATCGGCCGGTCGCTGATCCAAACCAACACGCGGCGCTTCATCATGGAAGGTGGCCTGATCTTCGGGCGTGAGCAAGAGGTCGATTCCGGGGACAGCGCTGACAGCATCGACTCCCTCGCGAGGATGGAATATCAACTGTTCTTGCCGAGTGATCCCGATATCGATCTCACCTCCGGCATCAGTGTGATCCCCAGCCTTTCGGACTGGGGGCGTGTCCGAGCCAATCTCGATGTCACCCTGCGCTGGGAGATCATCAATGCTCTGTCCTGGACCCTGACGTTCAGGGACTCCTACGATAACCATCCGCCGGCCGACGCAGCCACCAACGACTACAGCCTGATCACCGGAGTTGCCTGGGACCTTTGAGCAACGGATTCGGGGATGCCGGAGGGCGAGTTCGCCGGCGGGCCTTTGTGGCTCGCCGGCGCTGTGGCAGCATGCGGTTGAATCGAAGATTGCGGGAACCTATTTGCCGATGGCCACGTTCGGGTCGCTCGCGGTGGTGGTGCTGCTCGTGCTCAATCAGCTCACTATCGGTGGCTGGCGCTTCCTGCATGGCCGCGCCCGCAGCCCATGGCTGAGTGTGTCTGCGGGGACGGCGCTGGCCTATGTGTTCGTCCACCTGTTGCCCAAGCTCGCTCTGAGCCAGCAGAAGCTGGATGGATCGCTGTGGGTGGGCGCATACGGCTTCTGGCGCAATCACCTGTACCTGATCGCGCTTGGCGGCCTCGCGATGTACTACTGTCTCGATACCCTGGCGAGGCGCAGTGTGCGGCGTCGCGAGCTCGGCCGGCGGGCCCAGCGCGGATCGCTGATCCTCGTCGTCGGTGTGTACGGCTTGTACTACCTTCAGCTCGGCTACGTGGTGGCAGACGTGCCGCGGCCTGGAGTTGGCGCCTACCTGCTCATCGCCGGAGTGTTGTCGGTGCATCTGATGGGGATCAATCATGGCCTGCGGGATCTGCAGCCGGCCCGCTACGACTCACAACTTCGCTGGGTATACACCGCTAGCCTTGTCGGTGGCTGGCTCGCCGGGATACTGACCGAGCTGAAGCTCGAAACGGTTTCGATGCTCAGCGCGTTTATCGCCGGCGGAATCATGTATGCGGCCATGCGCGAGGAGCTGCCCGCACATGACTCAGCGCGTCTGGTGCCGTTCGTTCTCGGCGTAACGGTTACCACCTTGGCCATTCTCGGTCTGCACTGGCTGCAGACCACCAGCTGACCTCCGGTTGTGAATGCAGTCCCGGGGTTTAGAATGAGGCTCGCCTGCGACGGATCGCAGTCACGATCTCGAGCCTGACCCGATTCCCCGAGGCGCTGCAGCCTGCTTTGGAGAGGTAGATGCGGAAACCGGCGACGACGCTCGCCATTCTCGGTCTGACTCTGCTTCCGGTCCTTGCCGAAGCGTCGGTCGTCTGTCCGCGACAGTCTGTCGAACGCCCCCGTATCGGATTGGTCCTGGGTGGAGGTGGCGCGAGAGGCAGCGCGCATATCGGCGTATTGCAGGTGCTCGAAGAACTTCACGTTCCGGTCGACTACGTGGTGGGCACGAGCTTTGGTGCGCTGGTCGGCGGGCTCTACGCTACAGGCATGCGCGCCTCGGAACTCGAAGCCGTCATGCTCGCCATCGACTGGAACCAGATCTTTCAGGACGAAACTCCGCGCAAGGACTGGCCGGCAGGCCGCAAGATCAACGAAACACGAGGGCTCCTCGGGCCCAGATTCGGTGTCGGTAGCAGTTCCAACCTGATCACCCGTGGCGCCATCTCGGGTCAGCAGATCAGCTTTCTGTTCGAGACCCTGGTGAAGGGGCGCGTTCAGCAGGCAGACTTCGACCATCTTCCCATCCCTTTTCGCGCCGTCGCAGCAGACATCCTGACCGGTGATGAGTTCGTGCTCGAAAAGGGCAATCTGCCACTTGCCATGCGCGCCAGCATGGCGGTTCCGGGTCTTTTCACCCCGGTGGACTGGGAAGGAACGGTTCTGGTGGATGGCGGCATTGCCAACAATGTGCCCATCGATGTCGCCAGGAAACTCGGCGCGGACGTCGTCATCGTTGTGGATGTAGGGTCGCCGCTCAAAACCCGAGACGAGCTGAACACGGCCATCGGCGTCGTCGGGCAGCTTACCGGATTGCTGGTGCGCAACAACGTCGAACGCCAACTCGCCACCCTGAAGCCCCGGGATCAGCTGATCGTCCCAGCTCTTGGGCAGGAGGTCACGTCAGCGGATTTCGACAAAGCAGCCACAGGCATCGCCATCGGCTACGCTGCTGCGGACGCGGCGCGGCGCTCTCTCGCCCGGTTCAGCGTCAGCGATGCGGAGTATGCCGAGCACCGCCGCATCGTCGAGAGCTGCACCAGCAGACCGGAAACCGTGGATTTCGTGCGGCTGGAGAATCGCTCGCGGTTCTCAGACTCGGTGCTCGAGGAGCTCGTCACCGTTGAGCCGGGCGATACGTGGGATCGCAACCAGCTCGAGTTCGACCTCCAGCAGATCTACGGCCTCGGCTTTCTGGAGTACGCGCGTTACGAGGTGGCGGAGGAAGGTGATGCTCTGGGATTGATCTTGGAGGTGAATCAGGACAATCGGGGTACTCGATTTCTCGAAACGGGCCTGGACTATCAGGGCGAGGGTTCGGAGAACTCGCTGAGCCTTCGTCTCGGCTACCTCGACACCGCGTTCGACGATCTCGGCTCGGAATTCCGCGTGACCACTCAGATCGGCGAGGAGCCGGGTGTGGTCACAGACCTCTACAAGTATCTGGGCCCCAGGCGCCGATGGTTCGTGCAGCCCGGGGCGTTCTGGCTGCGCGAAGACTTCAACCGCTACGATGACCGCGGTGAGCGAGTTTCCAGAGCGGAAGTCGAACGGCTCGGGAGCATGTTCAGCGTCGGACGGGAGATCGCGAACCATGCACGCATCAGCATTGGGCTCGAATACGTCGACGGCTCCGTCGACGGTGGAACCGGCGTCGGCGACCTGCAGGATTTTGATTTCAACAGCCTCGAGTACGGAATCTCAGCGTTCTACGACCGTCTTGACGACCTGTTCGTGCCCGGGGACGGTGCTGCTGCCAGCGTCCGCTACATCTACTCCGACGAGGACCTCGGCGCAGATGACTCGTACCGGCAGCTGCGACTGAACTGGCTGACCGCCCGCACGTGGGGCCGGCATACGCTGATGGCGAGCGCCCGCTACAACGCGACCCTGGATGGAGTGGCGCCGCTGTACGCGCGCTTCGGGGCGGGGGGCTTCTTCCGCCTGTCCGGGTTTAACGACGACGAGCTGGTGGGAGAAAACTTCTCCATGGTCCTCGGCGGTTACCGCTATCGTCTGCCGGACTCGCCATTCTGGCCGGCGTTCGCCGGTGCCACGCTGGAGTTTGGCGGCGTGTCGCAGCGGCGCGAGGACGTCTACGAAGACGCGTTCTTCAACGGCAGCCTTTATGCCGGCTACCAGACCTTTTTCGGCCCGCTCTATTTCGGCTGGGGCATGGCGGAAGGCGGTCGTGAACGTGTGTTCCTGCGCATCGGAGAAATCGTCGGCGGAAAATCTAGATTACGCCCTGCTTTCTGAGGAAGGCGTTCAGACGTGCCTCCAGATAGGAAAAGAACGGGTTGTAGCGCAGACGTATGAGACCGTCGGCCGATACGGTCAGAAGCCCGCGCTCGCCGCGCAGATCCACTTTGCCTAGAAAGATGCTCTGCGAATCCGCGGTCCGTTCCGAACCGTAGAGTGGGTCGGAGGGAGAAAACGGCAGGGCGACATGGCTGAGGGAGTAAACGTCGGCCGGCCAGGCCTGTTGCAGTGGGGTCTCCTCGACCTGGGTGGACATTGCCGCGCGCCGCAGGGCCACCACGTCGTCCGTGCTGCTGCTGGCGTTGGTCACGAGTGTGAAATCCACCGGCAACGGGGGCTCGTCGAGCAGCCGGGCGCGAACCTCCAGCGCGGGCATAGCCAGAAACGGTTCGATGTCAGCGTGCCGATTGATATCGAAGCCCACCAGCTCGTGGCCTTCGGGAGCCAGGTGACGGAACAGGGCGTTCAGCACCGCCGGAGCCGAGACCGTCGCGTCGGCGACGGATTGAAAGGCAAGCACCGGTGGCATGCCCGCAACCGGGCCTCTGCCGCCCAGCCGCTGCAGCTGGCCGCTGATTCGCCGCGTGAGACGGTAGATCTGATCGCCAGCGTTCACGGTGAAAGAGTTGTACTTATAGGGGTCGTACTCGGGCAGCAGATCGGTCCAGGCAAGCTTGTGCAGGCCGGGCAGCTGCGCTAATCGGGATTGCCAGACGGCCAAAGCGGCCAGGGGCGAGACGCCGATGGCCGGGGACAAGAGGACCAGACCGTTGGCCGCAGGCAGGTTCTCTCCCAACAATCGCGCCAGGGTGTACTCCACCGCCAGCGCTGCCCCGGTCGAATATCCGACGATGAAAAGTGGCGTGTCTGGCTCGGTCTGCGCGCGCAGGCTCCGCATCGCCAGGCGAACCGCTGCCATCCAGTCCTCCTGGGAGGTTGAAAGTAGCCCCGACGGCAACGTACCGTGGCCCGGCAGGCGAAGTGCAAGCACAGTGAAGCCTCGATCTCGAAGCACCTCGGCCAGAGCCCGCATCGAGTACGGAGAGTCGCTCAGCCCGTGCAGCAGGAGCGCCGCGCCCTTGGGGTCGGCGTGCTGCCAAAGGGTTGTTCGATTCCAATTCGGCACGAACTTCCGCGGATCGCTGAGGCTGCCGGCCGAGTAGCGCAGAAACCGCCGCCGCTCGGATTGCGGTACGGTCGCGTAGACCTTCTGGTCGAGCTCCTGGAACAGTGCGTCTTCCAGGCGCCGGTAATCGCTGAGGGATTGCACCTCGGCCGCGTGCTCGGCGCCGAACTCTCCTTCCAGCTCGACCTGGTGCCAGGGCTCGAGTTCGGGGCGCTGGTGCAGCACCAGAATGTAAACACCGATCAGCGCCATCACGCATCCGGTGGTGCCGTACGCCAGAAAAAGCAACAGGTGCGAAAGGAGTGTTCGTGATCGGCCGCGTCGCGGCTCGGACCGATGCCTCATCACGGCAGGTCCGGCAGATCTATGCGTACCGGGCCGTTCAGAGCCTCGAGAACCCGTGCGTCCCTCGCATAGACGTCCGGGAAGAACCTCGCCATGCCGGCCTCATCGGCCTCCGCAGTCCAGTACAGCAGGTATACGGGCCACGGCTGGGCAAGCCGCACGCGCCGCGTCTGTGCCGCGGCGACCGCGTCCTTGACGGTCTTCTCGTCCCAGTTGGTCGGGTCGCGCAGTAGCACCGCTGCCAGGCTGAAGGGGTCTTCCACCCGTATGCAACCGGAGCTGAACGTGCGTTCCGGGCGCTCGAACAGCTCTCGATTCGGCGTGTCGTGCAGAAAGACGAAGTGCTCGTTGGGAAACATGAATTTTATGCGTCCGAGCGCATTGTTCGGACCTGGTTCCTGGCGGAACGTGTAGGGCATTCCCTTCAGCGTGCTCCAATCGACCGAGTGAGGATCTACTACATTCCCTGCCTGGTCGAGCAGAGTCATGTTCGAGCGCGCCAGGTGGCCGGGATCCTTGCGTACCTGAGGGAGGATGTCATTGCGCAGGATGCCGGGCGGCACGGTCCAGGTGGGATTGATCTCCAGGTAGGTCATCACCCCGCGGAACAACGGCGTCTGTCGATAGGAACGCCCTACCATGGCGCGGCGTTTCCATATCACGGCACCCTGCTCGAGCACGTAGACTTCCGCCGCGGCGATGTTGACGATCACCACTGAGGTGTCGGCGTCGTTCACGATCCAGCGCGCCCGCTCCAGCGTCAGTCGCAGCTGGTCGATGCGATCTGCGACCGGAACGTTCATGGCAGCCAGCGTCGCCGGACCGACGGCGCCGTCCATGTCCAGGTTGTGCCGGGTCTGAAAGGCTTGCACCGCGGTTTCCACAGACGCGTCGAACCGTAGCGGGTCGTCAATCTGGGTCTCGGTGGCGGGCAGGTCGCCGGTAATCTCGAGACGCTGCCGGAGCGCTGGAACCCGCGCGTCGCGATCACCGGTCCGGAGGGTTGGGCCCGCAGGAACGGTGGGCCAGCCGCCGGCAGCCGCTATGCCGCGGTAGCGCGCCAGCGCCGTGCGTACGTTCTGATACAGCGGACCTCGGTTGATGTTGGCGCGCTGGAATTCCCGTAGGTCGCCGGAGTCCACAGCCTCGGACAACCTCGCCACCGGATCGACCCCGGAGGGAAGCTCCCGCTGGAAATTCCAGGTGCTGGACAAGCTCTCGGGGTTCACCTTGCCGAAACGTTCGTGGTAGGCGAGCTTCAACAGGCTGGCGCTGTAGAGCAGATCGAGATCGCGCTGCAACTGGCCGTCGAGCCTGCTTTCGGGCCGTGGTGCCAGAGCCTGCAGCAGCGACAAGCGGTAATCCTCCGGGTCCAGCCCATCTGCGGCGGCGCCGGCGATCAGCTCGATCAGCTGCTCCACGAGCTGCGGGTCGCGCCAGGCTGGCTGGTAGTCGCGGTGCGCGTAGAACCTGGCGAGAAGCGGCGCCGTGACCAGCGGCATTCCCTGGACCTCCGCGCCGCTGCCGCTGAAGTAGTCATCGAAAAATTCTCGGATCTCATCGTTCAAGCCGGCTGCCGAGACGCTCGACGGCGTCAGCCACGACATGCTCATCAGAACAATGAAGCTGACGACCCTGACGTTGGAACCCATGCGCCCTCCCCGATGGCTGCGGCTTGTCAGAACTGGAACGGTTGCGACACCGTCATCTGCACGCCCGCGCCCTCGTCGGAAACCGCCGTGTCCAGTCGCACGACGAGACCTTTCGCCCATGCGCGAATGCCGAGCCCGACATCCCAGCGCATATCGTCATGAAGCTCACTCAAATCCCAGGACGAGGCCACGCGCCCCGCTTCGGCAAATCCCACGAACTGAATCCAGTCCACGCCGACGCGCCTCTGAAACCCGTCCCATCGATCAAAGATGTTCCAGTCCGGCACGAGCCTCAGCTCCGCGGCATAGTAAATGGCTGCCTTGTCGTTGAAGCGTTGGCTGGGGAATGCCCGCATACGCCACATGCCGCCCAGCGTCGCGCCGGCAAAGCTCGGCGGCCGGTGTTCTATGCTTCCGTCGGGTTGTTCCTGCCAGCTCGGCGAGTAGGCGCTCCAGACGTCAAAGGCCAGCACACGCTGGCGAAACCGTCTGGTGGGTTGCAGCGACACGTAGTGATCGTATTCTGCCGCCAGGTTGGTCCAGGAGTCTGTGCTGTTTGCGAGGCCCCAGTCTCGGGTGAGCTTCAGCAGCAGGGCGTTGCCGCGGCTGGGGTTCCCGGGATAGTCCCGGTTGTCCCAGAACACGCTGAACTCCATGCCGTTGGTTGCCTGCGCGCCTTCGAGGTCGTCATTTTCGACTTCCTGTTTCCGGTAAAAGGGCCGAACCTCCAGAAACGTCCTGCCGCTCTCGAGGGGATTGAAGGAAGCACCGCCTCCGGCGCCAGCGGTGAGCAGCCCACGGTCGAACTGGTACCGGGGAACCAGTTGCTCCCGTCCGTCGCCTATGGGCAGCAGGTATTTGAAACGCAGCCGGTAGAAAGTATCCCAGCCGCTTCCGGTAATGAAGTTGTCAGGGTCGGAGTCGTTGCTGCCGGCCCGTTCATCCGGGAAGTCGGGGTTGCCGTCTACGTAGGCATCGATGTCGTTGTAGTAGCTGACGGACAGGATGGGGTCGAAGAAGAGGCGGTCGCGGTTGAACAGGCGGATGTTCTGTCCCATCAGCAGGGCAGAGGCCGAACCCTTGCTGCCAGCCATGACCGTGGCCAGCAGCCCGGCCTGCGCTTGCGGATACCCGTTAATGGCATAGACATATCCTGCGGCCACCCCGAAGCTTTCGTTCCAGAAACCAAATGGCAGCTGGATGACCCGGTCGTCGCCCCGAAGCGACGGCTCCATGACGTTTTCGCCGTGAACCGCCGGGGGCACGACCGACAAAAGGGTGCCAACGACGATGGCCGCGGCAGAGGCGATTCCAGGACGCGTCATGCGCATTCACCGCATGCTACCGGACAGCCGATGGGTGTCCTGGTGGTTGTCTCAGAAGGTGAAGTTGAGGCCGATCGCTGGACCTTTGTACTGATAGTCTTCCTCCACCCCACCGGATTTGAAGTCGGCTTCCTTGTAGCGGTAGCCTGCCAGCACGCCGTGCTGGTGGCGCGCTCCGAAGCCCCAGCGGACCAAGGCCTGCAGCTGAAAGGTGTCTTGCGAGTCGCCGAAACTGTAGTCACCCCGAGTCAGGAAGCTCCACCGCTCGCTGAGCGGCATGATGTATCGTGCCCCCAGCAGTATGTCCGTGAAGTCCCGGTTGTTCTGCACGACGGCCAGTTGCGTGCCATTGAGCCGGAACCGGTACTTGTCCTGCAGGTCGGTGTAGCGAATGCCGGCGAAAACGCTCAGACCGTCGTCCTCGCCCGCTGGCCAGAAAGCCACTGCCGCGTCTAGCACCAGGACTTCGGACTCGGTCTTGATGTCGAAGAGCTGCCTCGCGGTCCGATCGGACGTTTCCAGATGGGTAAGGTCGACGAAGGCGCTCCATCGCCCCTTGCGGCCCTCTACCACGCCCTGGAAGCTTGCGTCTGTTGCATCCAGGAGGTCGCCGAAGCTGATGGAGCCGCTGCCGATGGGTACGCCACGGGCTTTCAGGTCGACTTTCGTATCAGTGGCCCAGATATAGGGGCTGATCGACCATGTGAGGTCCTCTGATGCCAATGCGGCCGGCGGTGCGGTCATAAAGATCAGGGCAAGGACGCCCCCGAATTTGAGAAAAACGGATCGTGCAACGCGGAAAGTCTTCATACGCTGTTTGCTCCCTTGATAGCAGCTGGCCGCACAGACAGCGTGCATGGGGGGATCGAATGGATCGGCTATCTTAGTCTTCAACACGCTGGAGAACATGTCATAATGCGCCACGTGGCGAGTTGAGCTCCTCGAGGCAAGTGAGGCAATCACATGCGCGAAGACCGAAACTTGGAGGAAGCCGGTTTTCACATTGCCGGCGAGTTGGCTCGCTATGTCCAGTATCTGGGCTCAGAGGGGGTCGACTCGAACGAACTGCTCGAGCGCTCCGGCATATCCCCTGATCTTCTGAAGACGCCGGACGCTCTGATCCCGGCGCACCAGGCATACAGGTTCGGCGAGCAGGCCTGCCAGGTGGTCGAGACCGACCGACTGGGGCTCGCTGTGGCGATGCAGACGGATCTGGCTGAGGTGTCCGGTCTCGGTGGGCCTCTGCTCAAGGCCCGTACGGTGTGGGAGTACGTTCTGATCGCCTGCGCCGTTGCGAGCGGGCAGTCGTGCGCGGTGCGCTTTTCCGTTACCGAGGGGAGAAACGGCCTGCTGCGCGTTTCCTTTTGCCGTCGGGTACCGCCGGGCTTCGGCAGTCATCAGGTCGACCTGGAGACAGCTGCGCTCACCATCAAGCGCTGGCGCGAGGCGCTTGGCCCGGAGTGGCGACCGCATATCATCAACTTTGCATTTCCCGCCGCACGACCGTTGAATGACATCGAGTTGTTCGCGAGTTCGCAGATTACCAGTGGGGGATCTACCTCCTGGTTCGAGTTTCCGCTCGCAGATGGCCGTAGCATATTTCCCCGGGCGTCGCAGGCGTCGCTCGCGCAGCCGCTCGTCGGTGCAGCGGATGCCCTCCGGCCAGAGGCTTTCGCTGATCGGGTCAAGCTGCAGATAGCAGCGTCGTTTCCCTCCGGCAGCCCCAAAATCGAGACGGTGGCGGCTTCTCTGGACCTGTCGACCCGATCACTGCAGCGGGCGCTGCAGGACAAAGCAGCTGACTTCAGATCCCTGGTGCTCGAGGCGCGCATCGATCGAGCCTGCGCCTGGCTCGCCGACACCGACAAACCGGTTGATGAGATCGCCTTCGACCTTGGCTACAGAGATCCGGCGAACTTCTCCCGCGCGTTCCGGCGGCGGCTCGGGATCCCGCCTTCCAAGTTCAGGGCGGCACATCGTCAGCTCGAGGTTGCCTGAGCCTCGGCGCCCTCGGCACTAGCTACCTGGGCAAAATCAGCGTCGCTGCCAGACGGAACCGGAAACCTTCCGGGCCACCGGCTGGGGATTCCAGCCAATAGCCGGTGCCTGCCTGAATACTGACGGGCAGCCTGCCGAATCTGACGAGCCTGGAAACCGTGACGTTGACGGGCACGGACCACTTCTCGGATTTCCAGTTGTACGCGCTCTCCGAGGTAACCGAGAAGGTCCATGCGGACGGCCACGTGTAGGAGACGAACGGCTGCAGGAAGGAGCTGTTGATGTCGCTGCGGTCACTGTCGCCTGCGAACGACCAGACGTGGTTGGCGAGTGCGCCCATGGTCCAGGGACCTCGCATGGAGATCAGCACCGCAGCGGGCCCGGCGCCCCACTTTTCGCTCCCCAGCTTCGAGCTCGTTGCAGTGGGCAGCAGAAATACCGGCCCTGCCCCCCAGACCAAGCCTGACGAGGAGGGCCGCTTCGGGGAAAAGAACAGACTCAGGTTGACGTCGCCCAGTCCGAACTGCGAGCCGGTACCGGGAATCACGTCATCCTGGTAGATGACCGGCATGATGGTGCGCGAGATCAGGTTCCAGTCGGCGTTGACGCTGAACGGAATCACCGGCTGAACGTTCGTGGTCAGCTTGCTGCCTCTGTCTCCGGGTCCGAGATCGTCATCGAAGTTCATCTGGATGGGAAAGGACACCAGGTCCGCCACCGGGTTGGTCAGCTCCTGCGCGAGCTCCGAGTCGCTTTCCGCGTACGCCCAGGTCGCGGACGACATCGCGGTAACCAGCCAGCCTGCCCGAACGACGCGTCGCAGGAAGGCTGAGCCACCGTTCGATTGCTTTGCACGCACGAGTTTTCTCCTTGTCCTGATTTTCATTGAACCCGCGTCAGAGGCGGCAGTTGCCAGGTGCCATGCAGAACTTCTGCCTTCGGCCAGTGGAGTCGCATCACCGCAACCAAGGGGGCATCGGGTGCCGGAAGCCAGTTGGACTTCCCGGCTGCGCCTGGTGAGTCGAGCTGGATGTAAAGCGTGATGCCGCCGTCAGCTTCGCGGGCGAATTCGTCGACCAAGGTCGAGTTGAGCGGATAGTGGTCGAGAGGGTTGCAAGCAGGCCATGGATGCATGGTCTGGTGCTGGCATTTCGATGGGATCACAGCGCTGATGATATCCGGTGGTCGTGGGTAGCACCTGTCATTTCCCGCCGGGCGCGTCACCGCGGAGGATTCGGCCCACCGCCGTCTTCGGGACAGCAGGCTGACCTAGCCGGTAGTATCCGGGATCAGACTCGAACGGCCGGGGGAATCTGATGAGTAGGTACTTGCGAACTGCCTACGAGGCGGGCCTTGCGACCGCCCTGTTGATGGGCGCGTTCCTGTGGAGCTCGGAAGCGGCAGCTCAAGATTCGCGGGAACGATTCTCGCTCACCGCTGGCGCTCTTTCCGTGAATGCGGATGCGGAATTCTCTTCAGTCCGTCCGGGCCGGCCGGATCTCGGGGTACGTCTCGATGACCTTGGCGCCGATGACGCGGACAAGAGCTTCATCGGTTCGGTCCTCTGGAACATGGGCGACCGTTGGGTGTTGCGGTTGGATACCTTCGGTTTCAACAGCTCCGGCGCCAACATCGCCGAGCGGGACTTCACCTATGACGACACCACCGTAACCGTCGGCATGAGGGTCGAAGGCGGGTTGGACATCGATATATACATGGTGAATCTCGGATACCGCTTCATCGACAACGAACAGTGGGAGATGGGAGCTGGGCTGGGGGTACACTACATCAGGCTGGATTTCGCCTTCGAAGCGACGTTGAGCGCCAATGGAGACAACGTGGTGGTCGTCGGCGAGGAGGAGACCAAAGAGGAGTTTCCGGTACCCAACCTGTATGCCTGGACGGAATACCGGTTCAACGACAGCCTGGCCTTAGCCGTCAACGGCGGCTGGCTCAGCGCGACCTACGGCGACTACGATGGCGAGCTGTACTTCTTGCGGGCAGCGCTGGAGTTCGACTTCAGTGACCGCTTCGGTGTCGGAGCCGGCTACTGGGTGAGCGACTTCGACGTGGAACGCAGCAAGAGCTCGACTACTGAGCGCTACCACGTGGATCTGCCGGGCCCCTATGTGTATCTGACCATGAGGCTATAGGCATGAGCGACGCTGCGTTCGCAGATCGCGCTTTCCGCGTCGCCCCGCCTATGCCTGCGCCGACTGCGAATGGCTCTCGAGCTTGACCGCGATCGACCCGTTCATGTCGAGGTGCACGTCGCGCTGCGGGAATGCGATGGTGATGCCCGCCTCGCGTAGCGACCGGTCGATCATGTGGCGAAGATCGGAGGCTACTACGATCCAGTTGGTGGACGCCTCCATGGCTACCCAGAAATACAGAGTGAACACCAGGGCGGATTCGCCGAACTCCGCGAACACGACGAACGGCTTGGGGTCCTTCAGGACCAGGCCGTGTTCCTCGGCCGCAGCCAGGATGATCTGGCTGGTTTCCCGAGTCGACGAGCCGTAGGCGACCCCCACGGTCAGATCGGCACGTACGTTCTGGTCGTCCAGCGTGAGGTTGGTCACCTTCTGCTCGAGCAGGAGGCTGTTGGGCAGTAGCATGTCGACGCCGTCGAAGCGGCGTATCTGCGAGAACCGCGCGCCCACCTTGCGCACCGTGCCGCGGATGCCGTCCACCTCGATGACGTCGCCGATCTCTATCGGGCGCTCCAGCAGAAGGATGATGCCGGAGATGAAGTTGTTCACGAGGTTCTGGGCACCGAAACCCACGCCGATGGCGAGCGCGCCGCCCAGGAAACTGAAGGTGGTGAAAGGTATGTTCACCATGCTCAGCGCGGTGACCACAAGCATGAACACCAGCAGGATGTTGAAGATCCGATAGCCCAGCGTTGCAGTGGTCTCGGATGCGCCGCGCAGCAGCATTATCCGACGCAGCAGACCACCGAACAGTATTGCCAGCCAGATCCCGAGCGTAGCTATGAGTAGTGCCGAGACCACCTTCCAGACGGTGATGCCCAGCTTCCCGGTGATGGTCTGCCCGTCCACTTCGATGGTCTCTTCGACGGTGAAGAGCTCGTAATTCCAGAAATTCAGGAACACCCTCGTCGACCACGCCAGCAGGTCCTGAAGCCGATCCAGGAGCGTGGTTGCGGAGACGAGCAGGTCGAAATGGTAGCCGACGACGGTAAGCCACGTTTCCTGGTCCGCTGCCCAGCGGTCGAAATCCCCATAGACGTCGCGCATCCGGCGCAGCGACCCGCGATGGTCGATCCACGCCGGGCGCGCCGGGTCTGCCGTGCGATTGTCCAGGCGTTCGTTCAGGGTGTTGAGTTGCTCTTGAACGGACCTCATCTCGGTGGTGGCGAGCTCTCGGAGCGAATCGATCAGGGCCCGCGTTCCGTTGAGCTCGGTCATGGCTTCGTTCTGAACGGGTTGCGAACGGTCGGTCTGAAGCTGGAACCGGAGTTTCCAGAGTTCGGACTGCGCCTCGAGACTGAGCAGGATCGACCTCTCCCGGCGCAGCGCCAGCTCGGAGAGCGTCACCTTCGCCCGAGCAGCGTCTTGCCACGCCTCTTGCACCGAGGCGGGTTCCTGGCCGGCAGGTGCGCTCATTGCAGCAGACAGGTCGCGCTCGCGCGCGCCCAGCTGCTCGGTGAGGTCGCGTATGCGCGTTCGGGTCGCCGCGGTGTCCTGCGCCACTGCGGCCAGCTTGTCGTCCAGCGTTTCCTGATCGATCGGTGACAACCGGGCCGCCAGCTCCGCCAGGTCGCGTGTGCGCTCTGCCCGAAGCAGCGCGAACCCCTGTCGCGTCTGGGCCGAGACGTGCTGGGCTTCGAGCGCGTCCAGCGTCGTGCGGGACTCCCGCACTCGCAGGTCTGCCAGCGACAGCGCCTGCAAGGTCTCCTGCACGCCCGAAGCGCGCTGCCGCGCAAGCTTGATCTCGTCGGTGAGCTGGCGCCGGCGCTGCATCTCGGCGTCCAGGACCGTCCTCGCATCCTCCTCCTGTGCGGCCACGAGCTCGGTGAGTGAGCGCGCTGCGGCGACGCTCCGGAATCGGCTTGCCGCCCTTGCCCACAGACGATCCACCTCGTCGATGGGCAGTGGCGCGCTCTGGCGTATCTCCGCCGTTTCCTCCTCAATCGTGCGCGCGAACGCATCACGCTGCCGCGCGATCGACTGAATCTGGGACAGCGCTTCGATGTGCTGCTCGAGAGCCCGTTCCGTTCGCGCCATGATTTCCTCGGTCGGTCCAATGGGACCTGCAAGCGCTTCCACGCCCCCGTCCGAGGGGCGATCGGCTTCGCGCCTGAGCAGTTCGAGCTGCTCGCGAATCTCGGCGAGCTGCACGGTGAGCTCAGCGCTTGGCGTTACTTCGGCCGGCTCTTCGCCGATCGCTGGCAGCGCGGCCATCCAGGCGAGGGTCAGCGCGAGCACCACCTTCAGAGACCCGGTATTCCAGGTGCTTGCACGTGATGCCCGGCCGGACGCCGGGGCGGCGCGCTGCCCTGAAGCGATGCCGCTCACTGCGCTGTCGTTTTTGGCGTGGCTCTTGGCTCTCACGATCTACCTCGTTGCAGGGCCGCGTCTTGGCAATAGGCGGGAACTTGAGGATTTAACCACATCGCGTACTGCACAGAGTCTGTTCGTCCGAGCAGCCGCCTGCGACTGATGGCCGCGGTTGCTGGCTGGCGGCGCGGTCGTTGGCGCAATATGACAGGATCCTGTGCAGCCCCCTGTGTTTGAATACAGTCTCGCCGTAGCGCAGAGAAACAGGATTGTCGGGTCGCGGGCAGGTCTGATGCGGCGGGTTCACACGAATGACCAGGATTGCCGATTGGCGACCATGGCTGATTGCGTACAGGCGGGAAAAGGGAGGATTTCATGACGCAGGCCACCACAATGAGTTCACTGGCTCCTACGATCTTCGCAGCCGCGACCATTGCAGTGCTGGCGGTGCTGGTACCGGCGGATCTTCGAGCTGCAGAATCTGTCGTGGGTTCCGATTTTGCAATCGACCGCGAACACACGCCGGTTCTCAAAGAGAACTACTCGCCCTTCGTCGGCGACGATTATCCTGACCGCGTCTTTTGGGGCGATACCCACCTGCACACCTCGTACTCCTACGATGCGGGCCTGGTCGGCAACACGCTGGGACCGAATGAGGCGTATCAGTTCGCCAAGGGGGAGCCGGTGATCTCGGCGACCGGGGTGCCGGCGAAGCTGGTGCGCCCTCTGGACTGGCTCGTCGTGGCCGATCACGCCGAGAGTCTGGGCTCTCCCATACTGATCCAACGGTCCGATCCGGCCCTGCTTGCCACCGAAGTCGGCCGCAAGACCCACGATCTTTACAGGCAGGGCAAGATCTACGAGGCCTTCGAAACCTGGGCCGCGGAGGTTGCCGTAAAGGGCAGGAATCCGATCACCGATCCCAACATCGTCCGCAGCATGTGGGAAGAGATCATCGCCCAGGCAGAAGCACACAACCAGCCGGGGCGATTCACCGCCTTCATCGGTTTCGAATGGTCGTCGACGCCGGCGGGTAATAACCTCCATCGGGTAGTGGTCATGCGCGACGACGGCGACAAGGCGAGTGAGGTCCTACCCTTTGCTGCCTACGACTCCACCGACCCGGAGGATCTCTGGCGGTGGATGGCGCGCTATGAGGAGAAAACGGGGGGCCGCGTTCTGGCCATCCCCCACAACGGCAACCTCTCGAACGGCGTCATGTTCGCAACCGAGACCATGTCGGGTAAGAAGTTCAACAAGGATTACGCTTCAGCGCGCGCGAAATGGGAGCCCCTCTACGAAGTGACCCAGATGAAGGGCGACGGCGAGGCGCATCCGCTGCTCTCTCCGAACGACGAGTTCGCCGATTACGAAAACTGGGACCGGGGCAACTGGGCCGGCGAGAAGAAGCGCCCGGAGATGCTGCCTCATGAGTACGCGCGCAGCGCGCTCAAGATCGGCCTGCAGCTCGAGGAGAAGCTCGGCGTCAACCCGTTCAAGTTCGGCATGGTGGGCGCCACCGATTCCCACACTTCCCTGTCCACCACCCGGGAAGACAACTATTTCGGCAAGGTCAGCCTCATGGAGCCGGGGCCAGATCGCTTCGAAGGGCAGATCGTCCCCGACCCCCAGCGCGTCGGCACGGCGACCTACGAATTCGAGACCATCGCGTCGGGTCTCCAGGGTATTTGGTCCAGGGAGAACACGCGTGAGGCTCTGTGGGATGCCATGAAGCGCAAGGAGACCTACGCGACGACGGGCTCCAGAATCGTGGTTCGTGTCTTCGCCGGCTGGGACTTCGACGCAAAGGCCGTGCTGCGGCCCGATTTTGCGAAGACCGGCTATCGCGGGGGTGTACCCATGGGTGGGGACCTGAGAGCAGCACCGGCGGGCAAGGCCCCTCGCCTGATGATCCGCGCATTGCGCGATGTCGATGGCGCCAATCTGGATCGGGTGCAGATCGTCAAGGGCTGGCTCGATGCCAAGGGAGAGCTTCACGAGCAGATCTACGACGTGGCATGTTCCGATGATCGGGCGATAAACGATCGCAATCGCTGCGAGCGTCCGGTGGGGAACACCGTCGACGTTGAGAACGCCACCTACACGAACGACATCGGCGAGCCGTTGCTGTTGGCGTTCTGGGAGGACCCGGACTTCGATCCCCAGCAGCGAGCCTTCTACTACGTGCGGGTCGTCGAGATCCCCACACCGCGCTGGACGACCTATGATGCGGCCTTTTATAAAGTCAAACGACCCGAAAGCGTTCCAGCGAGCCAGCAGGAGCGCGCCTACACCTCGCCGATCTGGTACACGCCAGGGTAAGGTCGACACGCGACGAGCTCGAGGGGGAATCGGGGGGAGAAGTGCGTCTGCGCGAAGGCTGCTTCGTGAACCCCTGGTTCGCGTCCTGATTCGGGTCGCCGGTGGCTGGATTGCCGCGGTGGGGGTGCTGATGTTCGGATGGCTCGTGAACCGGGGCCTACCCGTCGTTGAGGTACCCGTGGCCCCTGACCTCGCGCGACGCGCATTGGCGCAATATGACACGAACTCCGACTACCCCCGGTGCTTCAATCACAAAGCTTCCTGACGTGGAGATAAGAGAATGCTGAAGCGTGTGTCCCTGCTGCTGTTAGTGCAGCTGCTTGCAGTTCAGACGGTGCTCGCCCGGGAAGGATTCCATGGGTTCTTCTTTGGAGGCATCGGATACACGGAGGCCAAGACGAACACTGTAGACGGCAACGACTACATCTCCATTGGCAATAGCCGGGTGTACACGTTCAGCCAGTCTCCGAGATCCAAATCAGACCTGCACCCGGCATTTGCCTTCGAGTTGTCGTACGGATTCAAGAATGGCGTCGAGCTGTTCACGGGGACCAGCCTCGAGGATTTCCTGCGCTTCGATTCCACCACGCAGATCGGCGCGCGCACCGCAATCGACGATCTCGGGCAATTCTCTGCCGGATTCGTGTTCGCGCCCCTCGTTACCGACGTATGGTCGGACCCGTACTTACTCGGCAGCAAGCGTGAGCAGACCGACCGTACCTCTAAGGGGGTGCGTTTGCAGTGGGACCAGATCCTCGGGACCGGCCTGGGCGTGATGATCACGACCCGCAAGATCGAGATCGATGATGAGCGCTCCGGCGCCGACCCTGCGTTGGGACTCACGCCCGAGGAGATCCGTCTGCTGGACCGCGAAGGCGACCAGGTGGCCACCGTCGTGGAGTACGTGTTCAACATCGGGGAGCGGCATCGGCTGACCCCGAGCATTCGCTATGTAGACCGCGATCGCGACGGTGGAGCAGAGAAGGCCGAATCCGTTGGCGGGCAGCTGAACTATCTCTACAACACGCAGAAGTTCACTTTTGCGGCCAACGTGTTCGCGAGTAAGGACGATTTCGACAAGGCGAACCCCATTTTCGGTCGGGATCGCGATCAGGACGTCTGGGGCACCAGCGCGACTCTGTTCCTTCCCGCCGCGTGGGCTGGAGAGCGCTGGCGTTGGCAGCTCACGACGGCGTACGGTAAGGCCGACAGCGACATCAACTTTCACGACAACGAAGTCTGGTCGAGCAGCGTAGGCCTCATCGGGCGCTGGTAGCGTAACGATGAGCGTCGCCTCGCGATCCCATGAATCCGCTCAGATTCTGCCTCGGGTTGTTGCTTGCCGTTGTCGCGTCGACGGCGTGGCCGGACGACCCTGAGTCGAAGGAATCTCCCTGGCTCCTGGCGCCACTGGTGTCCAGCGACCCCAAGGTGGGTAGTTCGGCCGGCCTGGTCGCAGGCTATCTGCGTCGATTCGACGAGCAGTCACCCACTTCCACCTTCGGGGTCACCGGCACCTACAGCGATACGGATTCGTATGTAGCCGGCCTTTTCGGCCAGGCCTACTTCGGCGCTGACCGGCATCGGCTCAGCCTGGTCGTAGCGACGGGGAAAATCCGCAACGACTACGAAGACTTTCTCGGCACCGGACTGCCATTGCAGGTCACGGACGATCTGCGATTCGCCATGGCTCGCTACCTGCGCCGGGTGAGCAATGGCTGGTTCGTCGGTCTGCAGCTTGTAGCGACCAACTATCTGATCAGCGGCGACGATTGGTTCAGCCAGCAGGTGTTGGATACGTTGGGGCTGACTGGTTTCGATTCGAACGGGCTGGGTCTGGTCGCACAGTATGACACTCGGGACAACCAGAACTCACCGACCCGCGGCTCCAGATTGGTTTTCCAGAATCTTGCCTACCGAGAGAGTCTTGGCGGTGACGAAGATTTCGACACGTACGGGGTCAGGTACCAGCAGTACCGCAGCCATGGCGCAGGACACGTGCTCGCGTGGCGGGCGCTGGCGCGGATAACGGACGATGCGCCGCCGGGCGCGTACTCGTCCATTCCGACTCGAGGATATGTGCTGGGCGGTTATCTGGCGAAGCATATGATCGCGTTGGAAATGGAGGAGCGTTTTCGGCTGACGCCGCGTTGGGCTCTGGCCGGATTCACAGGGGCGACCTGCCTGCTGAATGACCTCGGTGACTGCGACGCCCGAGAGAACTGGTATCCCATGCTGGGTGCCGGCGTGATATTCACGCTCAAGCCCCGGGAAAGGATTGTCGTCCGCATGGACTACGCGGTTGGAAAGTCCGGCAACCAGGGCTTCTACATGAGCTTTGGCCACCCGTTCTGAAGGCGATGGGCGGCTCGCTGAAGACATGCTCT
Source organism: Pseudomonadales bacterium (assembly GCA_041395905.1). Classification (GTDB taxonomy): domain Bacteria; phylum Pseudomonadota; class Gammaproteobacteria; order Pseudomonadales; family Azotimanducaceae; genus UBA7803. Next base: position 142,463 of record JAWKZP010000012.1, on the reverse strand, counting down.
CAGCGAGCACCGCAGGGCTCGAAGCAATGCAGTCGGTTGGCGCGAAATGATAAGTGGAGGAATGCGGGTTATGTTTTAATTTTTCGGTCGCGGCAATTGATCGACCGGAACAGCCGGCGTGCCGAGCCGCGACTTTCTGCACCTGCCTGGTAAGGCTGTGATCAGGCTTCCGCTCCGGCGTGCCGACGTCGACGGGATTGGACGAAAAGGCGGATATCGAATATGAAAAAGTCGGGCACATTGCATAACAAAGCCATGCTGATCCTGGCGGCAGCGCTGCTGTGCAGCGGCGCGAGGGCGCAGGAGATGGTGATTTATCCGAAGCAAGGACAATCGCCGGAGCAGCAGGAAAAGGACCGGTTCGAATGCTATCGGTTCGGTCGTGACACCACCGGGTTCGATCCTATGGCTCTGCCGACGGCGACTGCTCCTCGCCCTGAGCAGACGGGGCCGAGTGCCGGCCAGCGGGCGGTGCGTGGCGCAGTCGTTGGCGGCGCGGTGGGCGCCATCACGGGCAACTCGTCCAAAGCCAAGAAGTATGCCGGTGCCGGCGCCGCCACCGGCGCCCTGGTGGGGGGCATGAAAAGTGCCGACACGAAACGTGCTCAGGAGCAATGGGAACGGGAGCAGCAGGCGCAGTATGCGCAACGGCGCAACCACTACAATCGAGCATTCGCAGCCTGCATGGAAGGCCGTGAGTACACCGTCCGCTAGGAATTCACCATCATGAGAACGTTGCTGACTCTCTCTACCGCCCTCTTGCTCGCCACCACCGCTCTGGCCGAGGACGAGCACTATGACGGATCCGACCCCCTGCTGTGCACGGTGATGAATGCCCGCCAGTGTGACATCAATGGCTGCGAACTCATGGATGATGCGGCCATCGGTGCGCGCAAATACATGCGGGTCGACTTCAAAGCCAAGCGCCTGACCACGACAGAGTTCACCGATGTTGCTCTGGCGACGGCGATCGACAACATCACGCGCAAAGACAACCGCCTGATCCTGCAGGGCATCGACGAGGAGTCGGCTGAGGCAGAGGATGCCAAAGCCTGGACCCTGCTGATCTCCGACCCCACGGGCATGATGACGATGACCGTTGCCGGCGAAGAGTTCGCCACCGTTGCCCTGGGGGCCTGCACGCCAGTGGAATAGGCCTCCAGCGGGCTCCCGGCTGCGCGATCAGCCTCCGGGCTGCTGCTCGCGGTCTCCCTGAGGTAGGAGTCTCGGTTGAATGGGACGAGAGCCAGGAAATTTTCCACGAGAGTAGTTCTCAGAGCGCTGCTGCTGTTGCTGGCACTTGGCGGCTCGATCGTGGCGTTCGCGATCGTCCTGCTGTTGCTGGCTCTGCAGGCCGACCCCACCGTTGTGGAGCGACCGCTGGCAAGAGGTCTTGGCTGGCTCACGGGGCGCGATGTCGAGATCGGTCAACTGGATCAACTGCAGATCAGCAGAGATCTGCAATTCGCTCTGGTTGCCCGGGGTGTACGCGTCGGCAATCCTGACTGGGCAGGCGAGTCCGACTTCCTGCGCGCGGAACGGCTGGCACTGAGCCTGGATCTGCGTTGGCTCTGGTCCAAAGAACCCGTGCAGATCCAGGAAGTGGAACTTTCGGGCCTGAGCCTAACCCTTCTGGCGCCCGCGGACACGTCGCCGAACTGGCGCTTCTGGTGGAGCGACGACGAAAGCGATCTCCCCGAGCAGATCGAGCTTCCTCTGATCGTGCATCACACGCGCATCGAGAACGCTGAATTGGTGTACCGCGGTCCTGATCAGCAGATTCAGGCACGGCTGGAGCGGCTCAGCGTTCAGGATCCGGGCGGGAACGAACTGATCGAGATGGATGCTGTCGGGGTCGTCAATGATCTGCCGCTGCGCATGCGCGGTCACCTGGGCCCGGCCGGCGCCCTGATCTCCGGACGCGGATTGCGCGCAGACCTTCGGGCGGACTGGGGGAAGCTGACGGCGCAGGTCGCGGGAGAGATCCAGGACCTGAGCTCTCTGCAGGGGCCGGATCTGCGGCTGCTGGTGACGTCGCCCGTCTCACGTCCGCTGCTCGACGCGCTGGGGATGCAGGAGCTTCGGGATGGCCCCTTGCGTGTCGATGTGCGTCTCACCGAAGATGCACCGGGCATTCGGCTCCGGGCATCAGGTTCCGTCGGCGGTCTCATCGGGCAAGTCGACGGCAAGCTGTTGGATCCGCTGCAGCTGGATGGCATCGAGTTCGATCTGGACGTCCGCGGGCCGTCCCTAGCGGAAAGTGGCGCCGCTTTTGAACGTCCAGGTCTGCCGGCCGTGCCCTATCAGCTCTCAGCGACTCTGCTCAAGAACGGTTCGAAACTGGAAGTGCGTAATGGCCGGTTGACGGCCGGTACCGGTGAGCTCTCTTTTTTTGGCGAGCTGCCCAGACTCCCAACGATCGACGATTGGCAGGCGCAGATCTCAGGTCGCGACGTGGAGCTCAGCCTCTTTGCGGCTCCGGTCGGCCTGCAGCTGCCCGACCGTGGTAAGTGGGATGTAGCCGTTCGGCTCGGCGCGACCAGGAGAGGTCGAGAACGTGTGCACCTCGAACTCGAGAATCCGACCGACCGGCTGAGCCTGAGCGGCGTGGTTGGGGACGGCCGCGGGTATCGTGGGACCGATCTCTCGCTCGTTGTCGAGGGCGAGAACCTTTCCGAAATGGCGAAACGGCTCGGTGCCAGCAATTTCCCCGTAGTGCCTTATCGGATCGCCGGGGAGATCGTGGCGCGTGCCGATGGCTGGGAGCTGGCGGATGTGTCCGCATCCACCCCCCTACTGAATCTCGAAGTCCATGGCACCCTTCCGCTGCCCCTCCGCCGGCGGGAACTAGACGTTCGCGTCACGGCCGGCACGGCAGACCTGCCGGCTGCGTTGAAGGCGTTTGGTCTCGATGCGGAGCCTGCGTTGCCCCGGCCCCTTACCCTCGACGCCAGGGTTCGGGGACCGTCGAACAGCCTGCGCGTCAGCGAGGCAAACCTGACCTCGGGATCAGCGCGAGCCCGATTCCACGGCAGCCTCGGAGACCCGAAGAACCTGCAGGGACTGGACGTCGAGTGGAGCCTCAGGACGCCCGATCTCAGCGAGGTGGTGTCTCACGCCAGGTTCCCGACGTCGCTGCCGCTCGATGCCAGGGGCAGGCTCATTCGCGGGCCGGAAGGCTGGCGGTTGCGAGGTGTCGAGGGCGCGACGGCAGGCGCGCGTTTCGAACTCGGCGCGCTCGTGACAGATCAGCCAGGGTATGGCGGCTCGAACCTGAAGCTCGAGGCCTCAGGCGACAACCTTCGTGGCCTGCTGGCAGGTTGGCGTGACGACCCGCGACTGGCCGAGCCCTTCGCCTTGGGCATTGACCTCGACTACGAGGTCGGGCGTCTGGACGTCCGCAAAGTCGAGGCCAGCCTGGGCGCGCTGCGGCTGTCCGGCAATCTCGTGATCGACGAGCCTCCGGATCTGTCGGCAAGTCGGGGCTCGTTGAACGTGACCGCCCCGAGCTCAAGGCAACTGCTCGCTCTGCTTGGGCTCGATCTCGACGTGGCGGATGGTCCGCTGTCGCTGGACGCGGAGCTGACGGGCCTGACCGATCGCGTGCGTCTGGAGCAGTTCGAAGCAACGATAGCCGACAGCGATCTGAGCGGATCGGGCGAGCTCCTCTGGGGCGTCAAGCCCCGGATCGAGGTCATGTTGCACTCGCGGCGGCTCAATTTGCCGTTCCTGCTGCCGCGCATCGATTCGGCCCCCTTGGAAACCTCGGGAGAGCTGGAAGCGCCTGAATCGGCCGCCGCGGAGCAGAGCGCGAGAGTGATCCCGGATACCGCTCTGGATGTGGACTGGTTGACGCACTTCGACGGGCGGCTCGCCTTTCACGTAGACAATCTGACGGTCCGTGAGGCTCTGAGCAGCTCGGTCGTCTTAGATCTGTTGCTGGTCGATGGCACGCTGGCTTCCCGCGAATTCAGCTGGAATGGGGCCTTTTCCAGCGGTTACGCCCAGGTGGTGATCAGCAACGAGGAGGGCCACGCAGCGGTGGACCTTTATCTGAACAGTCAGAGGATTCCGTTGCTCTGGCTGTTGGCAGGTAATCCCGACGCGGGGGCAGACTGGACATACATGGGCCGGCTTTGGGGCAAAGGCAGCACGCTGCGCAGCCTCGCCGCCAGTCTGAATGGTGGTCTCATCTACAAGGGCGGGGGAGGTCGTCTCAACAACCGCGGGTTGGACATGGTCCTCGGCGACGTCGTCGGCGAGATCTTCTCCTACGTGAATCCCTGGGCGACCAAGGAACCCACCACCCGAATCGTCTGCTCGGCCGGCGCGATGTCCGTCACGGATGGGGTCATCGACGCGAAGCCGGGACTGGTGGTGAGGCTCGATAAGGTAGACATGGCTTCCGCGGGCTCCATCGACCTGCGAAACGAGCGGGTGGACCTGACCTTCAAGTCGAAATCCCGCAAGGGCCTCGGAATCAGCGTTGGCAAGGCCCTCACACCGTTCTTCCGGATCGGTGGCACGCTGGCTAACCCACGCCTCTCTCTGGATGCCAAGAGCGGAGCGGTTTCTGCTGGCGCCGCCGTGGCGACAGCCGGCCTGTCCATCATCGCTGGGGGCTTGTGGGATCGATGGATCGCCACGGCAGCGGATCCCTGCGATCGCCTGTTTTCGCGGGCGGCCGAGGGGACCAAGGCCGAGTTCCGCGCGCTGCTGACCCCGCCCAACGTCTTGGCGACTCTGGAAGCCCGCGCTGAACGCGAGGAAAATCGCTAGGATCCTGAATCTGGCATTCCCGGTTGATTCACCGGTCGACGCCAGACGACCCACGTCACTCACACATGGAGGTTCCCGCGGTGGCCACAGGAAAACTGACGTGGATGACTTGCGTTGCCTGGGCGATGAACGCAGCGCCGCTGCTACTTCCGGCACCGGCGGCAGCTGCAGCGGAGGATTGGGGCCCTATCGAGGTTGCGGGACGCAGCATCGCTCCGGGTGCGGCGTTGCGCTTTCCCATGATTCCCGACCCCTCCTACGAAGCATCCTACTTGAACATTCCAATAATGGTGGCTAGAGGTCGAGAACGGGGACCAACGTTGTGTCTGACGGCGGGGATACATGGCGACGAGCTGAACGGCGTGGAGGTCGCCCGGCGTGCCTTCATCGGCACGGCGCCGGCGTCGCTGTCCGGCACTCTGATCGCGCTGCCGATTCTCAATGCGGATGGATTTCGCAACGGCTCGCGTTACCTGCCCGATCGTCGCGATCTCAACCGGTTCTGGCCAGGCTCGTCAGGCGGCAGCGTCGCCTCGATCATTGCGAATGCAGTGTTCACCCGGGTAATCGAGCTTTGCGACGCGCTGATCGATCTTCATACGGCTTCGTTCCACCGCAGCAATCAGCCGCAAATCAGGGTGGATGTTCGCCATGAGGCGTCGCTGGCATTGGCGCGGCACTTTGCAGACACCACCATCGTCGCGGGATCGGGTCCCAAGGGGAGCCTGCGCAGAGAGACGGTTGATGCGGGAATCCCCGCGATCATCTACGAAGCGGGGGAGCCGATGCGCTTTCAGCTCGAGAAAATCACGCCCGGTGTGGCCGGGATCTACAACGTCATGCGGTACCTCGGCATGACGGCGGGGGAGGCTTCGGTCACGCCCTCGAACCGCGTCATTCTGAGTTCGAGCTGGGCGCGGGTCCCCCGGGGAAAGGGCGGCTTTTTCTTCCCCGAGGCCCATCTCGGCGAACGGGTCGAGAAAGGACAGTCGCTCGGCCAGGTCATCGACCCGTTTACGGATGCTGTCACGCCGATCCTGGCGCATCGCAGCGGGGAAATCATTGGCAGCGCCGTCGCTCAACCGGTGCTGTCGGGCTACGCGCTCTTTCACATTGGCGTTTCTGGCACATCCCTGGACGTTGGCGCTTCTGAGCGTGATGACGATGAGCCGTTGTAGCAAGAAGCTGGCTGCGAGGTCCGGCGATTCGATTGTCTAGGACATGAAGCGCATGACGCCTAGCAAACTCACCAAACCGAAATCCGAGAAAATTCCATGTCATTGTCCGACCTCGCCAATCTCGGTGAATTCGTCAGCAGCATCGCGGTGCTCGGCTCATTGGTTTTCCTGTTCTTTCAAATGCGGCAGATGACCGTGCAGATGCGGCAATCGGAAATGAATCAGCGCTCTCTGATCAACCAGAACGTGATGACGCGTGACCACGAAATCAATCTGATGTTCGCTCAACGGGCGAATGTCCACAGCAAGGCTCAATTGCCCGAGGCTGATCTCACCGTTGAGGAGATCATGGAACTCATCCTCATGTTGCGAGCGGCACTCGGCCAGATGCAGGACGTTCATGTGCAGCGACAGGCGGGCCTCATCGAGCAGGACACCTACGACTACATCGAAGCCGGCGTCCGCGCCATACTCGCGATTCCGACCTACCGCGCGGCCTGGCAATGGATTCGCCCTTCCGTGTCTCCCAAGACCGCTCTCCTGGTTGAAGGATTCATTGCGACGACACCGCTGGCCAACCCGCAAACGGCGGCGCGGATTCCCGAGTTGCTGAAGTCGGGCGTAGTGAAGCTCGGTGTGGCAGCCCCGGGATCGGTTCCACGGTAGCCTTCCGACGTGCAGTTGCCTGGAGCGGGTTTTTGAAACACACCTGCCCCAGTGCTTCGCCAGCGCGACACGAGGACCGAGGCGGGGAAATCTGGCGCGCGGAGATCGCGAGCGCCATCGATGGCGCTGGCACGCATTGTCGACTACACCATCCGCTACGATTGACTGCCCGGGGGTGGTTCGCCAACCGTGATCTGGTTCGTGCGAGCGACTGAAAGAGCGAGCAGTCTGCGCGCCCGGATGCGACTGCTTGATTGGCAGCGTCAGTGCTTCACCAGCGACTTCGGGTCCGGTGAGTCGGCCAGAAACGCGTCCGCATTGCGTTGACCCACGGCCGCGTCGCTGGCGATCTTCTCCAGCATCGTGTCGCCGCCCATCTGCTTGACCGCGTCGCGGGCCAGGGCCTTGATGCGGTAGTCGGTTGGCATGGGCGGCGCGTTGCGCTCCTTGCGCGCCATCGCGGCATCCACCAGCGGCTGCAGCCGCTGCGCCTTGGCGGCGCAGAGCTGCTCGTCGCGCTCCTTGAACTCCGGCATCACCTCCCGCCCGAACAGCTCCAGCGCCTCCATAATGTGCTCGTGGCGGTTGTTGCCCGCCTGCATCACGAAGATCAGCTGATCGACGCCGGCATCCTCATAGCGCTTGAGATAGGCACGCAGCTGCTTAGGCGTGCCCACGCAGCCACGTAGCCCGGATGTCTCGCCGCGCTCGATCTTGGCGCCGAGTGCCAGCCGGTCGGCAACGGCGGCTTCCGGATCGAAGCCCTTCTCGGCGCGCTTCTCCTGGAAGTCGCGCCAGAGGTTGTCCGCGCCGGGGGCGAACTCGCCGAACGCGGCGTAGTACGCGAGCGAATAGCCGAAGAAATTGCCGCCCTCGAGCCCGCGCCGGATCGCTTCTGCCTCGTCGTGATGCACCATCATGGGGGACACGCAGGCCACGCGGGGATCCACCCGCTCACCGATGGGCCTGCAGCTCTTGAGCTGTTCCTCGTAGGCCTCGACCCAGCCGCGCGCCTCCTCGGGGTCGATGAAGTTGAAGGTGAGGGCACCCAGGCCCTCCTTGGCGGCCATGATGATGGTCTCACGGCGCGAGCAGGCCACCCACAGCGGCATGTGCGGTTTCTGCTTGGGCTTGGGCACCACGTTGCGTGGCGGCATCTGGATCCAGCGGCCGTCGACACCGGTGAAGGGCGCCTCCGTCATGCAGCGGATGACGGTCTCCAGGCCCTCGCGCCACTGATCGCGCTTCTCGTCGACCGGAATTCGAAACCCTTCCAGCTCGGCGCTGGTGGCTGCCTCACCGGAGCCGAACTCCACGCGTCCACCCGAGATCAGATCCAGGGTCGCCAGGCGCTCGGCCACCCGGGCCGGGTGGTTGAACAGCGGCGAGGTCTGGATGATGCCGTGCCCGAGACGGATGTTTTTGGTTCGCTGGCTGGCGGCGGCCAGAAATACCTCCGGGGCGCTGGAGTGGCTGTATTCCTCCAGAAAGTGATGCTCCACCTCCCAGACGAAGTCGAAGCCCACCTTGTCTGCCAGCTCCACCTGCTCCAGGGCGTTGTTGAGCAGCTTCTCCTCGGCGTCGTTGTCCCAGGGACGAGGCAGCTGATGCTCGTAGAACAGTCCGAATTTCATGATCTTCCTCCCGCTGATGCAGAACCGCTATGGGGTTGCAGGCCAGCCATGCCGTGAACGGCAACGCCTGTGGAACACATGGGGGCCTCGAAAACCGCGCGCATGCGTTCGGGTGTCCGCCTGGTGCTCACCAGCCTTCTCCCCCTTTGTCTACGCCCAACTATACATCGCCAGTGCGCGAGCGAAACGTCGGCGGGGCTGAGTCGCGCCTGGTTGCAGCCACCGGCCGCTGCGCCGAGTATCGACAGTCAGACCCGGACGGGGATACCGAGCACCGTGAAACCGACCCCAACGACCACGGCCGCCTTCACCGCGCTTGCCATGCTGGCGTTCGCGGCAAACTCGCTGCTCTGCCGCCAGGCTCTGGGTGGCGGGCACACCGACCCTGCGGCGTTTTCAGTGATACGCGTGCTGGCCGGCGCCTGCATGCTCGCGCTTCTGATCCTGCCCGGACGCAACCTGCGTATCCGCCTGCGCTCGAGCTGGCGGGCGCCCATGATGCTGCTGGGCTACATGCTGTTCTTCTCGTTCGCCTATCTGACGCTGAGTGCCGGTACCGGCGCGCTCATTCTGTTCGGCGCCGTGCAGCTCACCATGCTCGGTGCGGCGCTGCGCGCCGGTGAGCGGTTCGAACCCCTGGCCTGGCTCGGCTTCGTCATGGCGATCGGCGGGCTGGTGTATCTGGTGTCGCCCGGGGTGACGGCACCGGATCCGGCGGGCGCAGCATTGATGGCGCTGGCGGGCGTCTGCTGGGGGTTCTACTCGCTGCTGGGCCGCAACGTCGGTGATCCGCTGGGTGCCACCGCCGCCAACTTTCTCTATGCGTTGCCGCTGGTGATCGCCGGCGCGCTGCCCTTTGCCGGCAGCCTGCAGGCGGACGGCAGCGGACTGCTTCTGGCCGTTGCCTCTGGCGCCCTCGCGTCTGGGATCGGCTACGCCGCGTGGTACCTGGCGCTGCGGGGACTGACCGCGTCGCACGCGGCCACCGTGCAGCTGTCGGTGCCGGTGATCGCGGCAGCCGGCGGCGTGCTGCTGCTGAACGAAGCCCTCACCGTGCGCCTGGTCCTGGCATCCGTGGCGACGATCGGCGGTATCTGGATCGTGCTTGCACGGCGCAGTGCGCGCGCCTAATGAGACAATCGTTGCGCCATGGAGCGGAGCTGCACCGATGCTGCAACCGGACAATCTGTTTGCGATGACCTCAGTGCTGCTGGCTGGGGCGGCGTTCGCATTCTGGGCGGAGCAGCAGCGCTGGGGACGGCATGCCTCAGGACCGGTGTGGGCGATTGCATTCGGTCTGGTACTTTCCAATACCGGAATCATCCCAAGCAGCGCTCCGGTATTTTCTGCGGTCAGTGACCTGCTGGTTCCTGCCGCCATTCCCCTGTTGCTGTTCAAGGCAGATGTCCGTCGGATCTTTGCCGAAAGCGGGCCAATGCTGCTGGCCTTTGTCATCGGTGTCGCCGGCGCGGTTGCCGGTGCGCTCATCGGCTTGAGCCTGCTGCCGCTGGGAGACAATTCCGCCCAGCTTGCCGGCGTGTTTACTGCCACCTACACCGGTGGCTCCATGAATTTCGTGGCAGTCGCCAAGGCAGTCGGGTTCGATTCGTCCTCGCAGTACGCTGCTGCCATGGCGGCGGACAACCTGGTTGGCACCCCCTATCTGCTGGTGTTGGTGCTGATTGCTTCAAGCGTGCTGATGCGGCGATGGTTCCCCTCCGAAGTCATCGAAAGCGTGAGTCAGGAACAGGGTGAATCAAGCACTGACGTCGAACACGGACATCTGAACCTGCTGCACATCAGCTATGGCCTGACGCTGAGCCTGGTGATCTGCACGCTGGGATTCAACGCCGCGGCAGCGGTGGGAATCGAGAGCTACGGCATCCTGTTCGTCACGGCGCTGGGCGTCGCTGCCGCGAACCTCTTTCCTGGAAAGCTCTCACGGCTGAAAGGCGATTTCGCGATGGGCACGTTTTTCATGTACCTGTTCTTCGTCACCATTGGCGCCTCCGCGAACATCTTCGAGCTGGCGGGCGATGGCCTGGTGTTGGTGCCGTACGCAGCAATCATCATCGTCACGCACCTGGCGGTCCTGCTGATCGGCACGAAGTTATTGAAGATCGACCTCGCCGAAGCGCTGGTCGCTTCCAACGCCTGCATCATGGGTCCGGCAACTGCTGCGGCAATCGCTGCGGGTCAGGGTTGGCGCGACCTGGTGACCCCCGGCGTGCTGGTCGGCGTGTTTGGCTACGTCATCGCCAACTTCCTGGGCGTGGCGGTGTTCGAAATGCTCGATTGAGCCTGGATCCTGGGACGCGCAGCGAATAGAGACCTCGTCGAGGCTAAACCCCGGAAGAGAACGGCCGCATTTCCGTCACCGCATGCGTACGAGCTGCAGGCGTCTGCCGAACCGTGCTCACGCGGCGATGGTGCAGCTGTCGGTACGGGTCATTGCGGTGCGAGAACAGGTCCGTCATGACCCGGCGCCTCACCCATATGCGGGATAGACCGTGCTCACGCATGCCTTGATGCTGAACGCTCGTCCGATCGAGCCGTCAGGCGGGGGCCGTGTTGTTCACGCGATCATCTTGCCGGTACATCCGGCTAATCATTGGAATTGTGCTCTTCGCGACAGGACACGCGGAGGAGCGGAAACTGCCCGGGAGCCGCATGCCCTGGCAAGGTCACGTCATCCAGATGCATCCTGGCGAGCGCGCGGCGTTGCTGGTACGCGGCTCGAAGCTGGGTTCCGGGATCGAGCTGCGCGCCTTGCGCTACCAGCCGAGCTCCGCCGCTATGCGGCGGGGGGCGATCCCATCTTTTCCCACTACCGAGCTGCGCGCAGCTCCTGGAGATATGACCCGACAGGGGCAATGGATCGCGCTGACCAGTGCCAGCAACGCTGCCCCGGGGTTGTATTGGCTGGAAAATGCGGTGCGCAGAGATGGCCTGGCAGGCAAGGTACTGCCGGTCATCGTGGAAATCGTTCCGCCCCGGCAGCGCCTGACCCGCAACGCGCCCCTGCCGCAGATCCCCGCAGAGTCCAGGATCAGTATCGACCGCGCAAACATGACGGCATTGAGCCCGGTAGCGCCGCGCTACGCAGCGGATCCTCGCAGCAAGATTCCCATGGCAGAGACGCGGACGCCGACGGCTACCAGGCAGGTTGCGACGAGTCTGAGCACGCGCGCCCTGGCGCAGGTGGCGGTACTACCCGTGGCCGGGCGCTCCGAGCAGCTCTACGATCCCGCCTGCGACCTGAACTCCGCGGTCATGCAGGTCGTCCTCGATCGAGGCGGCAGCCTGCCGTGCAGCGGCGGCGTCTTCACCAGCGGTCCGAGCGCGACGACCTATCTGCTCTCGCACTCGCCTGTGCAGGTCGCGACGGCAGGGACGTTGCTGACCGTGATCGCTGCTAATCTGACGAGCCCGCAGAACGTACGCGTGTCGCTGGCCGGTCAGACACTGCCCATTGTTTCCGCGACAGAGTCCCAGGTGGTCGCGCGCCTGCCTGATCAGGCCGTCACCGGCCCGCTGATGGTCGACCGTACGACCAGCGAGGTCCTGGGTGTGCTCAACGACAGCTACCAGGTAACTGCGCCAGCGGCGGCCGTACCGGCGTTGTTCGCGGACTTCACAGGCACCCGGACCAGCGTGTCGTGGAAGCTCGGATATCAGATGTCAATGCTGAGCTGGCTGGCCTACTTCGACGGCCTCGGTGCCTATCTTGCGAACAACCCGAATGTGGCAGATCGGCTGGGCATTCGAGTGCGTTCGGAATTCGACGAGACCCGCTATGGCTTCGATGTGTGCCACGCCGCCTCGGGCAGCATGCAGGGTGTGGTGTTCGAGCATGGCGCCAGCAACACGGTGGTCGTCGCCATCAGAGGTTCTCAAACAGGCAACGCGTTGTGGGACTGGTGGGACAATGATCTGGATCCGCAACCGTTTACCCGGGTCGGTTGGGCGGCGTTCAACTCCGTACACTGTGGGTTCCATCAGGCGGCTAGAGTCGTGTACGACTCGCTGATCGGCACCCTCAAGGACGATGCCGCGGCAGGCAGGAGGATCTGGGTCACGGGTCACAGTCTCGGGGGTGCAAGCGCCATGCTGCTGGCCGCCATGCTGAAATGGGATGCCGGGATTCCGGTCGCCGGAGTCTACACGTTCGGCGCGCCGGGAATCGGCAATGCCGTGTTCATCGGCGCCTACGATCAGGACATTCCCAACACCCACCGGTTCGAGCTGCAGCTCGATCCTGCGGCGTCAATGTTTTTCCCAGCGCACGGCCGTCCGGGGCACAACCATCTGCTGCACGCGAACGGTAGCTTCAGCCTGAATGCGAATCAGGGCTACCTGGCGTACCCGGGGGTCACGCCGATCTCGGATCTCATAGGCACCCACATGAACTACTGGTGCCGAATTTATCAGGAACTGGACCAGGCTTCGGGTGGGAGCGTGGATGGCGTGTTCCTCGCTCCACCTGCCAATCCCGATGGTTCGGGGGTGTGTGAGATATGACGTGCTGGAACAGCGTCGATGCTTCTCCGGGTCAACCCCCGGAGTAACGTGACGGGGCGGGTGCCACGACCTTCGGCGCACCCGGCCGATTGAATTCGCTCGTACACAGCCAGCGCTCGAATGCCTCCAGTGGCAGCGGCTTGCTGATGTGATAGCCCTGTGCCCAGTCGATGCCCCAATCCCATAATTGCCACAGAATTCGCGCGCTCTCCACGCCCTCTGCGACCACCTCGAGACCGATGTTGTGGGCGAGCTCGATGGTGGAACGGACGATGGTCTGGTCGTCCTCGCTGCGGTCGAGTTCGAGTACGAAGCTCTTGTCGATCTTGAGCTCCTGAACGGGCAGCTTCTTGAGGTGAGCTAAAGATGAGTAGCCGGTGCCGTAGTCGTCGATGGACAGGCGCACGCCGAGATCCCTCAGCGCGGCCAGCCGGCGTTGTACCGCCGCGGGGTCTTCCATGGCCGCGCTCTCGGTGATCTCCAGGCAGAGCGCACCCGGCGGCAGTTTATGCGCGTCGAGCAGGGCGCTGATCTGCGTGCCGAGCGATTCCTGCTGCAGGTCCACCGCGGACACGTTCACGGAAACGGACAGATCCAGGCCGCGCCGATGCCAGTCGCTGCACTGACTGATTGCACGGTTGAGCACGTGACGCGTGAGTTCGACGATGTAGCCGGTCTTCTCTGCGAGGCCGATGAACTCGTCCGGCGCGACGAATCCGAGCTCAGGATGCTGCCAGCGCACCAGGCACTCCACCGCCCTGACGCTGGCGTGCGCTCCGGCCCGGCAGATCTTGGGTTGGTAGAACAGCTCGAGCTGACCGTCTTTGATCGCTCGAGGCAGCTCACTCATGAGCGTCAGGCGTTTGACGCTGTTCTGATCGAGCCCGGGGTCGTAGACCACCGTACGCCGATGCTGCTCCAGGGCTTCGTTCAGCGCAACGCTGGCTTTGCGGAGCAGGGTCTGACCCTCCGCCGCGTGCTCGGGATAGACCGAGATTCCGAAGCTCGCGGTGAGCGAGAGCGTTATGCCGCGAATCACGAACTCCTCCGCCAGGCAGGCATGCAGCCGCTCCCCCAGAGAGAAGAGCACGCCCACCTCCTGGGTCTCGATGCACAGGAAGAACTCGTCGGAGTTCAGATGAGCAAGGTCGGCGTCGGCAACGTTGGTGCGCAGACGTTCGGCGACGAGCTCGAGCAGGCGGTCGCCCCAGCGGTGTCCCAGCGCCTCGATGATCTGCTGCAGATGGCTGATCCGCAGACCGATGACGGCAACAGCCGAGGTTGTCCTGGCAGCACTCTCGAGGCGGCGGCCAAGCGCGTCGAGAAAGCCGTTGCGATTGAGCACGTTGGTGGTGAGGTCGTGATCGGCCCGGTAGCGGATCTCTTCCTCGCGCTCGGCAATGGCGCGCTGCATGCGCGTGAACGAGCGCGACAGTGAGCCGATCTCGTCGTTGCGTTGCGTCGTGAGCCGAGTGGCGTAGTTGCCAGCCTCCATGTCCTGGATGGCACTGAGCAGCTGCGAAAGCGGCCGCGTGATGCCGCGTGAGAAGATCCAGGCGAGGCTCAGAGCGATGATTGCCGCGAAAGCGAATATGGTCAGCAGGCTCCACCACCAGGAGCGAAACGCGAGCAGTGGCGTTCTGAGCGAACGTTGCAGCGCAACCTGCAGCTCCGGCCGGGCCGGGTCGAGCGCGTGGTGCAACACCAGGTCCTCGAACGCGTCGCCAGCGACGGTCCAGAACCGGGCATTGGGATCTGAGTAAGCGCGCGCGCCGGCCAGCGCGCGATCTTTCTCGCCGAGCGAGCTCGCGAACACATCGAGCGTGCCATCGTGAGCGTGCACGAAACTGACCTCGACGTCGCTCAGCAGGCTCAGACGCTCGGCAAGGGCGTCGTCGATGAGAAACCCCATGGCCAGCCAGCCAAGGTGCACCGGTGCCTTCACCTCGTCCAGCACCAGCTGGTAGTAGCGGCCGCCGACGTCGGCGATCAGGTGCGTGCTGCTTGGGGCGGTATCCAGCGCACCAAAGACGCTGGGCGGCAGATCTCCCAGGAGTAATGTGGAGCTGAACACGGTGCGATCTTTGTCAATGAACAGGGCGATGTCGGCATCAACGCGGCTGCTGTGGTTGACCAGTACGTCGCGTACGGTCTGCCGGTCGCGCTGTCCTATGGCCTGGCGAAGCCCCCAATCGTTGACCACGGCCTTAACGCTGCTGATGAGTTCGCGCTGACGGTTGTCGAACAGGTCGACGAACGACCGCTCGGCCAGTAGCAGTCGTTGAGTGACGTCGCTCTCGACCTTCTCCCGCGCCGACGTATAGAAGAACACTACGTTGGTGGCACCGAGCCCGAGCAGCATCAGGAGCACGAGCGCGAAGATTCGGGTATGCAGGCGCATGAGCGTCAGAAGTAGTATCTGAGGCTCAAGAGCAGCTCATGCTCGGCGCGCCGCTCGCGCTCGCCGAAGTGCCGGCGTGCGGCATAGTCCGAAAAGAATCGGATGGCCTCAAGCGACACCTTCCATCCTTCCCTGAACAGCAGGGAGTAGCTCAATGTCTGACTGTCTCCGTCTTCACGGTTGAGGTCGAACGCGCTGTGGTCCTGGTCGATCACGCGAAAGTACTCGGTGCGAAGCGCCAGACGATGCCGGCCCCACGTGCGCACCGCCATCAGATAGCCCGATTCGAAGTCGTTGATCACCACGTCCTTGACCATGATGGTGCGCCCGCGCATCCATTGGCCGAGCAACTGGTAGTCGTCGTTCATCCGCCAGTGGAAAGCGATCTGGCCGAACTTCGTGCGCCAGCCATACTGGTCGGCTTGACGGATGGTGTCGTCCGCCCTGTTGTCGTAGTAGGTGAGCTGCAGCTTGAGATCGCGGTCGTACTGCCACTCGGTACCTGCGTACCAGCCCGGGCGGTCGTCGATTTCCTTGAACGGCTCGAACTCGCGGCTGTGATTGGAATAGACCACGGTGGGCAGCTCGCGGATGGGCAGCGTTCCATTGAGACCGGTCTGGCGGTCATGCACCGACCATCCTCGCCACGAGATCATGGCCCCGAGCGTGTCGTTGAAGCCGAACACAGAAGCGAAGAGGCTCAGGCGGTGCTTCGAGCGGTTGTATGCATCACCTGCCCAGGTCCAGCGACCCTCGGCCCCGATCACGCGGAGCTCTTCGCCGATCCAGGTGTTGATCGCCGAAGAATTGACCGTATACGGCGAGGTCCATAATGGTCCGGTGTTCTCCATCGAGATCGCCGGGTAGAACATGCCTACTCGATAGCGGCTGCGCCAGCGGCCATCGCCGAAGCTGCGGTGCTGCCAGAAGGCTTCGGCGAGTTCGATCGAGCTGTCGGGGTCCGGATAGTAGTGCGCAGCGACCTTCAGCTCTGATTGCACGTCGAACGCGTAGTCCAGCACCAGGCCCGCCCGGCCGAGTTGCAGCGAGCTCTGATCCGATTCGTCGAAGCGCAGCTTGTCGGGACCGCGCCGCAACCAGGTTTGCTCGCTGTCGGATAACGCGTACTGGAGGTCCATCATGCCGCCTGTCGTGAGTCCGGGCTCGGCGGGCGCGGCCGCTGCGTGCGCAGCCGGCAGAAGCATCAGGGCAAGCCCGATCAGCCGAACGATGCGGGGTGACCTCATGTCAGTAGTCCCACTGCTCGTCGAAGCGCTCGGCGGGGGGTTTCGGCTGCGTGACTTCAGCGAACGGATAGCCGAGGTGCAAAGTCTGACGGTCGTCCGCCTGCGAAACCGCGACCTGCCATGATGGCACGGGGAGGTCGGCGATGGCCGGGTGCCAGATGCTGACGTCATAAGTTGCCGGCGGCAACGATGCAAAACGGGCGCTGTTGTTCGTGATCTGGGTGTAGAACGGCGTGTCCACGACGTAGATGTAGCCGATCATCCAGTCGTGTATGTTGCAGCCGAGGGGCACCACCCCCGGCTTGCTGAAGGTGATGGTCCTTGGCGACTCACCCTTGTAGAGCGGCAGCTCGAAGGCGCCGATGGGCGAGAAGGAGTAGACGTGGTGCGCCGTGTCGTCCCGGTTCGGGAAGCGTACCGGCACGCCGATGGGCACCGGCAGAATGAACGGGTCGAACTGACGATTCGCCTGCACCATCAGTGCTTCTTGCGGCAGCGGTGGCCGAGGGATGTCGGCGTCCCGGGGCGTCGCAGTCACCACCGCACCTTCGAGCTCGCCATTGGCTTCCACCTCGAGTACGAACTCGGCATGCAGCGCTGGGCTCAGACAGAGGATCAGGGCGGCCATGCCCGGCAGCAAGCAGGTCGATACGCGCCACGTCATGTATGCGGCATCCGGTTTGGGGCAGCCTCTACCTTAGGCCGAATGCTGCCCTGTCCGCCGTGAAGCAGCGCAAAAAAATCAGTTCGAGGCGAGCATGAACGGGCCGTGAAAGCGTCAAATTGCAGGCGGTTGGCGGGATCGCAAGCTGGATCCGAATGGTATGCGAACATGCTGCAGCTCGACGAGGTTCTGCCTCGAGTGATGAGTCCATTCACTTGGGAGTACCCGATGTTTCAAATCTATGGCGGCGGCGGGTAAACGAGTCGTGCCGGTGATCCGCTATCCGGACGGCACATGGAAGGCGGATTCGACTCCCATCATGTACGAACTGGAAAGCCTGTAGCCGGATCGCTCGATCATTCACCCGAACGCCGGCATAGCGTTTCTTGCGCACCTGATCAAAGACATGGCGGATGAGTATCTACCATTTCCCATGTTCTACTTCCGCTGGACGGATGACGCCGAGTGGTGTGGTCGCAGGCAGATGGTCGGCTGGAATGGCGCGCTGGATGACGCCGAGCTTGCGCCAAGGGCTTCGGTGTTTGCCGCGCGTCAGAAAGCGCAGCTTAGCTGCGGCTTCTTCCTGTTCGGGTTGCGTCCGTCCTTTGCGGAGTTCGGTCTGTTCGGTCAGCTCTCCCAGTATGCAGTGGATCGGTTTGTCTCGGGTGTGATGAAACAGAAGGCCGTGCGTGTGTACCAGTGGACCCAGCTCCTGGACGATCTTTCCGGCGTGGAGGGCCGCTGGGCCGAGCCGGTCGGCTGTCTGACACCCGAGGTCGCCGGCGTGATTGCGTCCATGGCACCTGTCTATGGGCTCATGATGGCCATGGCCAGGCGGAATGCGGACAGGGCGAAGCTGGCGACGGCATTGAAAGGTCCCGAATACCGCGGCAGGTGTCTGCTGGCGCTGAAGGCGGAACTTGCGGATCTTTCAGCAGAGGACGTCGACCTGATTCGGCCGGTCCTGGCGGCGGCTGGTACCTGGGATGTCCTGCAATTCGAAGGCAATGAGCGGGATCTCGTCGCGCCGATCCTGCCGGCATGACGGGCACTGCGCGACCTTCGGGGTCGTTGCATTTCAGCTGAGCAATGGCGCAGTCTGCAGCGCAGACGCACCGGCGCGGTTCATGAGCGCGCACCGCTGATAGACTCCGAACCCGGACCACGCAGGAGAAACGATGCCCAGAGGAAAAACGATCGTGATTACGGGCGCCGCCAGCGGCCTTGGCAGGGCCTGGTCGAGGGGTTTCCTCAGAGAGGGGGCCAAGGTGATAGCCGCAGACATCAATGCCGCGGGGTTGCAGGAACTCGTCGATCTCGGTGCGGTGACGGTCAACTGCGATGTGGCGGATGAAGCCTCTGTAAGATCCCTGATGGATACCGCAATCGCCGAAACCGGGCGCGTCGACGTGCTGTTCAACAACGCTGGCATTGGTCGCAACCGGCCGTTTCTCGAGGTACCGCCGGGAGAGTTCGAGCGTCAGGTCGCCGTGCATCTGTTCGGCATGATGTACGGGATGCGCTACGCGCTGCCCGTCATGAAGCAACAGGGGTACGGTCGCATCGTCAACACGATCTCACGCGCTGCCGAGTTCGCGGGCGGCAACAATGCCGCTTATTCCGCGGCGAAGGCGGGCATGTGGGCCGCGACGCGTTCGGTGTGCCGTGAATGTGAGGCAGAAGACATCCTCATCAACATGCTGATTCCGGGCCCTACCAATACGGCCATCTGGGGCCGGGACATGCCGAACATGCAGTCCCCGGAAGTGACTTACCCCACTGCTCGGATGCTGGCGACGCTGCCCGCGGGCGGCTCCCGCGGCGAGGTATTCTGGAACGAGAAGCCTTACCCCATCTTCCGGGCACTGTACCCGCAATGAGCATGCTCGACTGTCACGTGAGCCATCGAATCAGTTACCGGTGCGATGGCGAAGACGGGCCGGCCGTGCTGCTGTTCAACGGCGCCGGTCTGCCGTTTACGTTCTGGGGAACACTTGCAACTCGTCTCGCGGCGCACTGCAGGGTCGTGCGCTTCGATCAGCGCAACGCCGGCCTGACGGAGTATGAAGGAAAGTTCTCGCTGCCGGATATCGCAGCGGATGCCGCGCGGGTGCTCGATTGCCTCGAAATCGAGAGCGCCTGCGTTGTCGGGCATGCCTGGGGCGGCAGAGTTGCTCAGGTGTTTGCGCGGGACTACCCGCACCGATTGCGGGGGCTCGTGATCTGCGGCACCGGCGGGCATTTTCCACCGGTCGATATGGGAGACTGGCCGGGCCGGTTGAGTGACGCGCGCAGGTCGGAAGACAGGGACGCCTGGGAGCTCGCGCTCGAGGCGATGTTCTGTGCACCGGGCTTCCGGGATCGTCATCCGCAACGGTTCTCTGAAGTGGCGGAGGCCGCGTGGCCCAAGCCCGTCGCACGCGGGCAGTGGCAACCGAAGATCGCACCGAGCGAGTCCTACTGGGGCAGGACTAGCGCGAGGACGCTCCTGATCTACGGCCGGCACGACAAAAATGGGACCCCGCGGAACGCCTATGACCTGCAGCAGAGGCTCTCGGCAGAACTGGTGATGTTCGAGGATGCGGGGCACTTTGTCGTTCGTGAAAAGGAAGATGAGGTACTCGACCTCCTGTCGAGGTTTGCGGCAAAGACCGCGTAGCCAAGGAAGACAACTATGAGCCGACTGCCGAAAAGGAATCTGGAAGACCTCTCTGCCGAGCAGAAAGTGGTGTTCGACTACATCGTCGCCAACCGTGCCGTGAAGCCCACAGGTGGCCATATTGGCGGGCCGTTCGACCCATGGCTCGGCAACCCGGACATGTGCCGGCGCCTGGTCGAACTCGCGGGCATGTTCCGATTCAACTCGATGGTGGACCGTCGCTATATCGAGCTCACCATCCTGACCACTGGCGCACACTGGAAGGCGCAGTTCGAGTGGTTCGCGCATGAGCCGATGGCGCGAAAGGCCGGCGTTCCAGACGCCGTGATCGAGGCAATCCGATCAGGGGAAACGCCCGACTTCGTAGAAGACGCGGACCGCGCCTGCTGGCGGATGGTGAGCGAGCTGCACCGGACGAAGGAGCTGACGCAGGATTCTTACGATGCCGCCATCGCGCACTTCGGCGCAGCGGGCGTTGCGGAGATCATCGCGCTCGCCGGCTTCTACAGCATGGTTTCGATGACGCTGAATGCATTCGACGTCGATCTGCCAGCGGGTGCGACGCCGCCTTTCGACAAGTAGTGGGGCTACTCCACGGCCGCAAGCTGACGATCGATCGCTCTCATGATCAGGTCGTACTCACGGGGCAAAGCTACCCGCGCCATGCCGATTTTCGAACCGAAGTTCATCATGGTATCGGCGTTGCTGTCGTAACGATCCCACCGCGGCAGGCCCGCTCCGTTGGGATTCCCCGTCGTCGCGAAGTTCACCCAGTAGTTCATCATTCTCTCGGACAACGCCTTGTCCGCATCGGATTTGAGCGGAGAGAGAAAATCCACTCCGAACACGTAGCTGATCTCCATGGCGTGGAACGCGCCCAGCTTGCCGTCATCACCGTCCGGGGTGTGCGTGAAATAGTAGGCCCACGCGGGCCTGTCCTGCTCCGAGAGGGCCTGGACGACGGCACGTGTCGGCGCACCGAACAGGGAGTCGCCGCACATGCGTTTCGATGAGTGCACCATCTCTGCCTCATCGGAGGCCGGGTAAAGCAGCAACGCCTCTTCGGCATCCTCGGCAAAGACGCGATTGATCTCCGCCAGGTAGGTTTCAGTATCGCGGCAGATACGCATCTGCGCCATGGGTGCGCCCCAGTAGAGCGCGGAACCTTCGAACGCGTTGCTGCCGATCATCAGGTCGACGGGGTTCTGATTGTCCTTCCGGAATGCAGTGACCGGATTCTCGACCTGGCAGTAGCCGTCGATGATGACGCCGGGCAGCGGCACCGCCGCTGTGCGCTCAATGATTTCCCCGGCGGTGAGCTGCCGCATCGCCGCCAGCTGGCCCGGACCGGCCGGGCATCCCATGGCCTCACCGAGTTTTACGCCTGCCTGCTCCGCGGAGATCGGGTTGGCGCCTGGACGATCCAGCAGCATTGTCGCCTGGGCGCCCACGCCGCTCTGTGCGATGGCCCGATGAATCAAGCCTTCGCAAAGTGGTGACGTCACCATGGCACAGGTGGAATGCCCACCGGCGCTCTCGCCGAACACGGTGACGTTGCCCGGATCGCCACCGAACCGCCTGATGTTGCGCTGCACCCACTGGAGCGCCGCCACCGTGTCGAGCAGTCCCTGGTTGCCGCGACATCCCTCTGCGGTCAGTTCCGGATGCGCCAGAAAGCCGAGCGGTCCCAGGCGATAGTTGATCGTGACCAGCACCACGCCCTTCGCTGCCAGCTCCTCACCGGGATAGGCCGAGCTGGTGCCATTGCGATGCGCGCCGCCATGTACCCATACCATGACGGGGCGGCGCGTTGCCGAATCGACGTCCGGCGTGAACACGTTCAGGCACAGACAGTCTTCGTCCTGCGCCCAGTCGCGCTCCTCGATGGCATAGTCGATCGCCCTGGCGATGGTGTCGCGAAACGTGCCTTCGCCGCGTACGACCAGTTGTGGACAGCTCGGGCCGTACTCGCTCGCGTCACGCACGCCTTCCCAGGCGGCTGGCGGCTGCGGCGCCTGCCAGCGCAGCTCGCCTATGGGCGGCGCGGCATAAGGAATGCCCCCGAAAAATGCGATGTTACGACCGCTACGGCTCTGGAGCACTTTCCCGCGGAGTGCTCCGGTGTCTATCGTGACTTCCATGCATTCGCCTCCCTCGTTGGGCTGTGACGAATGATTGCAGAGATGGTTCCGCCAGAACAATGGCAACTCCCGCGGTGCGGGAGACTACCGCGGCCCAGCTTCAAAGGCGTGCCTGGTGTGGGGATTGCTTGCCGCGGCGCGGGTCGGAGTCAACCCCGGCATCAACTGCCTGCCTCTTTCCTCAACAGTGGAATCAGCCGCAGGATGCTGGAGCGGCAGGCGCTCGGCGGACAATCGCCGCGATCCGTCGGGTCGGATCCTTCGGCCACCTCCTGGGCATCGCTGAAACCGTCCCCGTCCGTGTCGGTGTTGTTGGGATCGGTGCGCACCAGCGGGGCAGGGTTCGGCTGGAACAGCGCGAGATCGGTATCCGCGTTCGGCGTCACCAGGCCGCGCTCGTAGCCATCCTGCAGGCCGTCGCCGTCGCTGTCTGCATTGCAGGGGTCCGTCTCGCCGATACTGACCATTCCATCTCGATTGGCATCCTCGATGCCGTCCGGCAGACCGTCGTCGTCGGTGTCGGCATCGTCCACCGCGGTGCAACTCGCACTCTCGAGGACATCCAGAAGGCCGTCGCCGTCGAGGTCGCTACCGGCATCGACGATGCGGAGCGTCGGCCCTTGAAAGACCATCTGGGTGCCGCTCATCGTGTACGTGCTGGTGAGCGTTTGCGCCGGAATCGGCGGCGCTTCGCTGATGGCGTTCAGCAGCCCGACGCGCCAGGGTACCCCGACGTAGTGCTCGTAGACGGCGCCCAGCAGGCCGCCGATCTGCGCCTGCAGATAGCTGGCTTCTGCCGCGAGCTTCACCGCATATTGCGACGTGCTGGTGAAGGTGTTTCCTTCGAATGAGTATTCCACCGCGACATCCACGCCGCCGTCCGGCTGAATGACCTGCACGTCCTGCAGTCCGTCAGTCGGCACGTCCACCAGCAATGGTTGCCCTGCAGGGAGCTGGACGAACGGATCTGCGGCGCTGGTGCGCACCAGCACCGTTTTTGTGAAAGTCAGGCGTGCCTGCAGGTTGGGCGTGAAGGTCATGGTGGCGTCCCAGCCGGTCCAGAGCACCAGATCCAGATCGACGGCGTCGACGCTGATGTTGGCTACCAGCGGGATGCCGGCCGTGACGCCGAGACAACCGGTGCCGCTCGAGCTGATGCACACGATTCCGTCCAGATCCAGCTCGTAGCGGAACACATCGGAGCTCAGGTCCGTGTTGTTGAAGATGAAGGTGTCCAGCAGGCTGTCCGCGCTACCGTCGAACTCCCCGAGGTTGAGCCCCGGCCGGAACTTGTTGGGCACCGTGTTGATCAGCTGACCCTGCCCGTCGAGGTGGTGCCGCAGGGGCTCCACCTTCTCGATGCTGAAGTTGCTTGGCGCGCCGCCGTTGAACCCGCGCGAGCGGGGGTCGGAAGGATCGGCCTGGCTCACGGGTGAGTTCAGCTCGGGAATCTGCAGCTGAAAAGTCATGAGATTGGTCGAGAATCCGAGATTGTCCGGCATTCCCAGGGTCACACACAGGGCCGCGCTGATCTTCTTCAGAATGCAGCCGAAGGGAATGTCGATCGGCAGCGGCAGCTGCGTGCCCGGGCTCCACAAGCCGAAGACGTCGTCGTTGGTGATGGAGATGTCCTGCTGGATGAAAGGAGGCACCGTCGGCACATCGTTCAGCAGTCGCATGTTGAGCGCGTCACCGATCTTCCATTCGAAGGCCGCCAGCTCGTAACTGCGGCCGAGCGTCTCGTTGGAAAGGCTCTTGATCTGGTGCAGTTGGTCGCCCGTCTTGGGGTCGATGGACCAGATCTCCGCCTGCGTGCCGATGTCGAAATTGATATCGAGATCCAGCGCCGTGAGGAAATTCGGCCATCGCGACGACAGACAGGAACCGGAGGATGCCGCGCGCTGGGTCTCGCAGTTGGACTGGGTGCCGGAAAAGCGGGCCCCTGCGTACGGCACCGGCGCGTGGTCGAGGGTCAGCGTGAAGACCTCTCCCGGCGGTACCACGGACTGGCTGGTGCGGACGCTGGCGTTGGTGTCGTAGAACATATCCACGTCGCCGGGATCCGCCTGGGACAGTCCCGGGGTGATCGTCAGCCCGCCCGTAGCCTGGATGTTCTGCGTAATCTCGGCGCCGATCTGGTACTGCCGGGGCGGCAGCGGCGTGTCCGACGTCGGACGGGGGCCGAAGCCGGAACCGACGTTGATCGACGTCGGTGATACGTAAGGGCCGCCCGGTAGAGCGTTCAGATCGTTGATAGTGAACGATTGCTCGCTGTTGCCGAATGCGCAACCGTTGTTGATGTCGTCGGTACCGTCCGGGATGCCGAAGATCACGTCGGCGCAGCAGGTTACGCTGCGGCTGGCAAAGCTGACGTTGCCGCCGTTGATGCACTCGCTGCGCGTGGGCGACACGCTGAGGTTGCGGCAGGCTTTGAAATTGCTGTGCACGGGCGCCACATAGGTGTAGGCATCGCAGGTGGCGACGCCCTCGTCCCAGATGTCCTGAGCGGTGAGCGTCGAGGGTGATCGGTTGATGGTTTCCACGCGCCCCTGTCGGACCGTACCGCCGGTCTGCTCGGCGATCAGCGGCGCCAGATCCACGAAGGTGGGTGCCGGCAGGTTGTCGAACAGCGGCTGATCCAGGGCCTCGAACTCGAGGTGCGTTGAGCGCGAAAGGGACGATCCCGGCGGATCGGACCGCTGTGGCACGGTGCCGAAGATGTAGGTCTCCTCGCCATCGAGCAGGCCATCGTCGTCGCTGTCGGCGTCCAGGGGATTCAGTCCGAGACGCTGCTCGTCGACGTTGGACAGCCCGTCGTTGTCCGCGTCGCGCGCGCCGTCGGGCGCAAACTGCGGGTTGAAACCCATGGCGATTTCGAACGGATCCGTCAAGCCGTCGCCGTCGGTGTCCACGCGGGTCGGGTCGGTATGACGGACGTTGATCTCGTCGGCGTCGTTCAGACCGTCGCCGTCGGTATCCGCGAGTCCCGGGGAGGTCCCGGCGATCTGCTCGGCCAGATTGTCGAGCCCGTCAGCGTCGCCGTCCTGATCCTGCTCTCCGGGTGCCAGCGGGTCGAAGCCGTTGTCGTGCTCGAAACCGTCGCCGAGCCCGTCCCCGTCGGTGTCAGCGACCAGCGGATTGGTGCCTGCGTTGCGCTCCAGGCCGTCCATCAGCCCGTCGTCGTCGCTGTCAGGATCCAGCGGATCGGTGCCGGCGGCCAGCTCATCGCCGTCGTTCACAGCGTCGTGATCGGAATCGGCGAGGGCCGGGTCTGTGCGGTACAGCATCTCCTCCTCGCCGTCGGGCAACCCGTCCGCGTCGGTGTCGGTTGTCAGCGGGTTGGTTCCGAGCGTCACGACTTCGAGTCCGTCGTCCAGACCATCACCATCGGTATCCGCCACCAGAGGCAGCGTGCCGATCCGCTGCTCGTCCAGATTTGTCAGGCCGTCGCCGTCGAGGTCACCGTCTTCATCGGCTGCCAGTGGGTCCATGCCGCCCGCGACCTCGAAGCCATCGGTGAGCCCGTCTCCATCGGTGTCCGCGAGCTGCGGGTTTGTGCCGGCGGCGATCTCCGCACCATCGGCCAGGCCGTCCTCATCGGTATCCGAGTTGTAGGGATCGGTGCCCAGGCCGGCCTCGATATTGTTGAGGAGTCCGTCGTTGTCCGTGTCCGGATTGATCTCGAACGCGATCTCGTGCCAGTGAGTGCGCCCGATTTCCCCCGACGCGCCGGATCCGACGTTGACCAGAAACTCGGTGATGCCGCTGATGAAGCGTCCAGCGGTGTCCGCGGCCACCAGCTGGCCGTCGACCAGGATGTCTGCGGTCTGGGATGGCGGGTCGTATACCACACGCACGTCGTGGTAGTCGTTGGTCGAGCCGATATCGAGCACGGCCCCGCCGCCCGACGGCTGCAGCTGCATTACCGCGTCGGCGGTGACGCCGAGCAGCACGCCGAATTCACGCGTGCCACCACCTACCGGAAACCGGGCGTACATGGATTTGGCGTAGGTGATGCCTTCCGCGACGCCGTCTGTCAGCGGGCGTACCCGCACCTTCGCGCGCAGCTCCCAGCCGCCTGGCGCCGACGCGTCGAACGGGCCGAATTTGTAAGTTCCGAGATCGCCGCTGGCGGTACCGTTGTCGGTGATGCGCCAGAACGGGCATGGGAAGTCGCAGTTGCCGGCGCCGAGATCTTCGTCCCCCGGCTGCCACGATTGCCCCCCCGCGGCGGCCGGCGCGAGCCAGCCTTCCAGCGACGGATCCGTGTTGGCACGATGACTGATGAACACTTCCTCGCATACGCCGTCGTTGTCGATGTCTTCACCGACGGGGCAGTACACGCCCTCCACAGGATCCGCGGCCGACTGGCAGTTGGCATCGGCTCCGAAGTCGGCGGTGCCGTCACCGTCGTTGTCCACCCCGTCGCCGCAGGCCGGCTTGCCGATGGTGAAATCGACATGCGAAAAGCGCGCTTCGGTGGCTCCGGCCGTGGACCCGTCGCCGAAATTCACACGCTGCAGGGTGCCGTCGAATCCTGTGTATCCTGATGCAACCAGGCCACCGTTGACGAAAAGGTCCGCGGCGCCGGCGGCTGCATCGAACGCGAGCTGGATGTGCACGTAGTCAGTGCGTCCTGGCTGAGTGGGCGGAACTACGATGTCCTGGGGCTCGGGAAAGTCCGACCCCTGCAGGTCGATGAGCGTAGCCCCGTCCGCATCGCTGCCGAAGCCGAGCAGGAACCGCCGGCTGCCGTTGGCGACCTCCATTAACAAGTCGAGGCCCTCGTTCAGGTTGATTACCCGCAGTCGTGCGGAGTAGACCCACGAGTCGCCGGCCTGCGGGCCGGCGATCTCGTAGCGCAGTCGGCCGCTGGTGCTGCTGTTGATCTGCCAGGCGAATACGCCGGGGAAGTCTGCGTCCGGCGCGACGGGCGCCCCGCTGACGCCGCTGTCCCCCGAAGTGACGAGCCATGCTTCGTTGAGCGGATTGTGCGCGCCGACGTGCACCGTTGCGCCGGTGACGCCCGGTGCCAGAAGCAGAACGGCGATCCAGAAACCCCGCAGCCTGATTGCGTTCATCACCTTTGCCAGCCCTCGATGTTGCCGTCGCGTCGGTGACAGGGCGCCGCAAACCGCGCGCCGCATGTCGGTTCTCCCAGCCCCGGCTTCAGTCTCTATAGCGGGATTCGACCCTGGAATTGCCCACGAATGGCAAGCCCGGG
Organism: Pseudomonadales bacterium; assembly: GCA_041395905.1. Taxonomy (GTDB): domain Bacteria; phylum Pseudomonadota; class Gammaproteobacteria; order Pseudomonadales; family Azotimanducaceae; genus UBA7803. The sequence goes on along the minus strand of JAWKZP010000012.1, from coordinate 115,349 downwards.
CCCGGAGCGCGCCTCTGTGCCAGTAATCTTAGCGGAACTGCAGGATTCGCTTCCGCACGTTAATCGACTTGCTACCCCGGGACCGATGGCGTATACGGTTAAGACGCTTAACAGCAGGATGGCGTTCGAGGCATCCTCGGGGGAGGGGCGACATCGGCGGAGGAACGCCCAAGCGCCGCGCCAGCTATGCAGGCTGGCAGCCGGCACGTCATGCGCTGCTGTGCAGAGCTGCAGGGTGCTGCTTGGTTTTGTTTACCTGCGGTGTCGCGGCGTTGCCGTTCAGTGACGAGCTCGCGCTGACCGAAGAACAGCAGACCCAGCGCAACTACGCTTCCCTGGCCCTGATTCTCGCCTCCAATCGCGCCCGAAACGGCGCGATCATCGCCGGATTCGTACCGGAACCAACCACCTCCACTGTCGGCGAGGTGGCCATGATCTCACTGGATACGCTGCTCGGGCACAGCAAGGCCGTGCTGTTCGAACCGCCCGACGTGCACGTCACGCCCAATGACGATGGCGACGGCGACAGCTGCCATTACGATTTCACTTTGAACCAGACCGAGGCGGAGTTCACCAACCTTCTCGGTATTGTGCCGCTCATGAACGGCATTCCGTATGTGCCGCCGCTGCGGATCGGCGACCGGGTTCTGGGGGACCGCAGCCGTACCCGCGACATTCTGCCCGCCGTAAGTTGGGGGGATCTGGGCGAGCCCGTCGTATTTCACGCCGGTGGCACGACGGTGTTGCTCAGCGTTTCCGGCCCCTCGGCCGGCATCATGAGGCCGCCGGAAAACACCGGGCTGCCCTGGGAAAGTTTCGCCCAACCCCCGCTTTTGCTCTCCATCCCTGCAGGCACCCACCAGCTGCTGTGGCAGGCAGACACCATGACCAGCGTCATGTTCGATACCGTGGTGCCCACGGCCATGTTGCCTCTGTTCATCGCCGCCGAGTACAAGTTTGCTGAGTTTCTCCCGGGTCTGACCAAGTGGTCCAAGGGCAATCGGGGCGCCGCCTGGGATGCGCTCAAGAAGCATAAGCTGAAGGAGCCGAAAACACTGCTGCGCAAGCTGAAGGTGATCGGCAAGCAGGTGTCCTTGCAGAAGCTGTTTAGCTTCAAGGCCAAATGGCGTACCGGCAAGATCCGAAACAAGCTGATCAATGGCGGTGCGAGCGCGGCTGAGAGCGGCGCTGGCTTTGTCGGGGGCGAGGGCGTTGCATGCCGCAATGCCACCACGGCTGAGGAGATCGTCGGCTGCATGCTGCTGCAGCGGCCGGGAGCGACGCGGCAGCGCATTCAGGAATTCGTGGTGTATGACACCTACGTTCCCCAGATCTCGACTGCCCAGACCCAGGTTACCTTCGAGGCCAGCGACGTCGGCGGCGCCCGTACAGATCGCTATCTGGACATCATCGAATCGTTTCTAAGCGTCAGCGACGAATGCGGCGTGGTCCCGACGGTCACCAGCGACGCGCCGGACTTTCTGCCGCTCGGGGTGCCGGTGGACATCACCTGGACCGCGGCTGATGCAGGTCCCACCGAAGGTGGAGGCGTCAACTCGGCGCAGGTCACCATTCAGGTGCTGGTGGAGGACACACAACCGCCCATCATCGTGCCGCCGCCGGCCATCGTGGTGGAAAGCACGGATCCGCTGTCCATCGCAGATCAGGCACTCGGGGCGCCGCTGGTCGTGGACCTGGGCGATCTCAGCCCGGCCGTATCCAACAGCGCGCCAACGGATTCGGTGCCGGTGAATCAGCGCGTCGTGGTCACCTGGACGGCGGTCGACGAATCGGGCAACACCTCCAGCGCGGATCAGCTGGTGACGGTGAAAGAACCCGGTACCAACACGCCGCCGGCAGCACAGCCTGCGGCGGCCACAACGCTCACCAGCAAGCCGGTAGAGATCGTGCTCGAGGGCGTCGACAACGACGAGCTGAGCGGACGTCTGGACCCGCTGACCTTCCGCATCGTCGACCCGCCGCCCAACGGTGAGTTCGTGGCGCCGCTACTGCCGTATTTCATCGACGATTACCGCACCGACCAGACCGGGGTGCTTACCGATCCGCTGGCATTCTATGAGGCCGCCAACCAGGGAGAGCAGCTGGCCTGGCTGGACGCCGAGTACTGCGCCAATGTGCTGCAGATTCCGCTCAATTTCGTATGGCAGCCGCTGTTCGTCAACGTCACCGATGCGGGCGAGCACTTCTTCCTGGACCGCTACGCAGAATGCGGACCGGAAGGGGCGCAGAGCTTTCTGCGCATATCCAGATGGTCCGCCGACGGCACCTACATCGGCCAGTTCGACTACCTGCAGGCCGGCGACACCGGGCTGCACAACAGCGCCTTCAGCATGGACCAATCCGGCACCATCAGCTATCTGCTCGACCTGGGCGTCAACGAACGTACGCTGATGGTATGCCAGTCCACCTTCACCGGGCAGGCGGATCAGTCTCAGGTCTGCAACTCGAGTGTCAACCTGAGCAACGAGCCTGCCGGGTTCGATCTCTCGCAAATGTCATTCGCCGTCGTCGATACCGACAACACTGACCAGAACGGATATCCACTCGTCTATGCCACCGACCGACTGGGTGTGAGCGTTTTTTCCAACGGCTCCGGACGGGGAAGACTGATCGATGACGAGGCCAACGCTGATTTCCTCGACAGCCCGCTGCCCTGCCAGGTAATACCCGGGGGCGGCCAGCGGGCGGAGTTCGGCATGGCGCTGGACAGTGCCGGCTACCTCTACGTCGCGGATACGTGCGCCGACAAGATTCACAAGTTCGCCCCGGCCTCCATCAGCAGCGAAGGTGTGTTCACTCCCGGTGAATACATCGGTTGGATGGGGCGCTGCACCGGCCCCGGAATCGGTGCGGATCAGACCGCGTGCGACGCAGAAAAGCAGCGCAGCCGCGGCTACGTGTGCAGGAACGCCACGTGCTCGGGCCTGGCGCCTGGCGATGCACCGGGGCAGTTCGACAAGCCCGTTTACCTGGCCATGGATCCCAACGACATTCTGTATGTGGCTGACTACGACAATCAGCGCGTCCAGCGGTTCGACCCCGATGGGACCTTCGCCGGGCTGGCGCAGTCAGCGGGGAACGGCGTCAACGCCCTGACCGAAGGGGCGTTCGTGCTGGGCAACATGGGGCCGCCGCGCACGGTGGCAGTCAATTCCCACAACTTCTATGTGGTAGATCAGGCCGAACGGTTCGTCCACGTCTTCGAGACCTCGCCGTTCAAGGACATCACGGACCAGTCCGCCACCGTGGAGTACGTGTCCAACTTCGATTTCCACAGCCAGGACGACGTCTTCACCTACTCGGTGGACGACGGCCTGGCGGAGAGTGCACCCGCCCTGGTGACCGTAACCGTGGAACGCAACCACCGACCGCCACAGGTCGAAGACGACTCGCTCTCGGTTCTGGAGGACACTGAGCTCGATTTCGACCTGTCCGGTTCCGATCCCGACGGCATCCTCAACCGTGATTCCTACGGACTGGATACGCTCACGATCAGCATCATCAAGGCGCCCGAGCACGGCTATCTGGATTGCACACCCAACGACGAAGCCAGTGCCGGCTGTACCTACAGACCGGAATTCGACTATCACGGAGAAGACACCTTCACCTACAGGGCAACCGACGATGACCCTGACGGGCCTTTCGAATCGGAGCCGGCGACGGTGACCATCACGGTGGTTCCGGTGAACGACGTGCCGATTCTTCGGCCCTCGCTGCCGGAGCGTATCGGCGTTGGGTTTCCGTTCATCATCGACAATACCTTCGAGGACGACACGTCGCTCCACTACCAGGCTTTCGCCCGCTGGGGCGATGGCACGACCGATACCGACGGCTCGATCTACCTGCCGCCCGGCACTACGGATCCCGTGATTGACGGCGTGATCGTTGTAAACGAGAAGAGCGACGTGAACGGCGGCGGCTCCACGCTGGCCTCGCACAGTTACTCGGCGCCCGGAACCTATCGCGCCAGCGTCTGTCTGCGCGACGACGAGCGCGCCGAGGGGTGCGCCAGCGTGAATCTGCTGGTGGAGCACCTGGTCGCCCTGACGATCGACGCGCTGGCGCCGGCTGATCCCGTACCAGACAACCTGCAGTTTCCGCTTGAGTTCGAGATTACCAACCAACTGCCCGACGGCTACGCCGGGCTGCCCGCGGAAAACGTGGTGTTCAACCTGACCCTGCCGGAACAGGTCGTGTTCGATGCCATAACGCCCCCCGCAGGCGTGAGCTGCAGCACAGGCGCGGAAGCGATCACCTGTCCGCTGGGGGACCTGGCGCCGGGCGCATCCCGCGTGATCACGGTGACGGCGCGGGGGACAGGAGAGCTCGTCTACGATACTGCGGTGGGCATAGACGCAGCCGTGGTGACTGACTCCGAATCCCTGGGCGATGCCAGTTTCAAGCAATTCGACGTGCGTCTGCTTGCGGACGCCACGGATTCGGACGGCGACGGGATGTCGGATGTCTACGAACGCCGGTACGGTCTCTTCGGGGCCGAGAGCGACAGCGATGGCGATGGGCTCACTGACCTGAAGGAATTCGAATTGGGTTCTTCTCCCAGGGAGACGGACAGTGACCAGGACGGGCTCTCTGACGGCGTGGAGATCAACGACCTGGGTACCGACCCGCTGTCCGTGGACACTGACGGCGATGGCGTATCGGACGGCGATGAATACACCACCTATGGAAGCGACCCCCGCAATGGAGACAGCGATGGCGACGGCATACTTGACGGTGTGGAAATCGCAGCAGGTCTGGACCCGCTGAGCGAGACGGACGCCAAACTCGACAAGGACGGCGACGGCCTGAGCAACCTGGCGGAGTATCTTCTTGGCTCCGACATCAACCTGTCTGATACGGACGGTGACGGTGTCAGCGACGGCGCCGAAATCAACCTGCTCGGTACTGATCCCACCGACGCCGACAGCGACCAGGATGGTCTGGATGATCTGACGGAGACCAATACCGGCGTTTTCGTCAGCCTCTCCGACACCGGAACGGCTCCACTGCGAGCGGATACGGACGGGGACGGCCTGCTGGACGGGGCCGAGGTGCTCACATTCGGCACTGACCCGCACTTCATCGACACCGACGCCGACAGCCTACCGGACGGCTGGGAAGTCGGACGCCAGCTCGATCCGCTCGTGCCCGACTACCAGCTTGCCGCCGGCGGTTTCCATGTGTGCGCCCTTACCGACAGCGGCGTGCAATGTTGGGGTCAGAACAACAGCGGTCAGGCACCGCCACTGGTACCCGGGTTGAATGATCCGCAATACGTTACGGCAGGCTACCGGCACAGCTGCGCCGTCGACAGACAGGAAGATGGTTCCCGCACCGTCGTTTGCTGGGGCAACGACCTCTACGGACAGTCGACACCGCCGGTGTTGAATAATCCAATCGAAGTGCACGCCGGCAGCTGGCATACCTGTGCGCTGGATCAACTGGCAGGCGGCCGCAGGATCGTCTGCTGGGGCACACTGGATACCGACGGGAGCGTGTCGGATACCCCGACGGATGTCGCCAACTGGACGATGCTGCGCGTTGGGGCCAACACCGGCTGTGCGGTCAGGCAAGCAGACGGAGCGCAGTCGCTCGAGTGCTGGGGCACTGGACTGAGCGGAGCGCCGAGCGCATTGACCGATCCAGGCGCGTTTGCGCTCGGCAGCGATCACGGCTGCCTGGTGGACCCGGCGCATCCTGATCCGACCCTGTCGTGCTGGGGCGGGGACACGGCAGGCGAGGTGAACGGAGTTCCCCTGCAGATCGACCCCGTTCTAATGCTCGGCCTCGGCGTGGAACACAGCTGTGCATTGACCCGCTCGAACCAGAGCAGCACCGCCGTGCAGTGCTGGGGCACGCAGAACTCTCAGGAACCGTTTGATGCCGGTGCGCTGCAGCAACCACGGCAACTGACCGCGACCTTCAATCACACCTGCGTGCTGGATCAGGGCAACGCGGTATGCTGGGGGGCGAACGCCAACAACCAGGCAAACGAACCGCCATTGAAAATCGACCCCGATGGTGACGGTCTGAGTGATGCCGATGAGATTGCCGCGGGCTCCGACCCGCTGGATGCGGATACGGACCGTGACGGGCTGAGCGACGGAGATGAGATCAATACCTATGGTACCTCGCCCGTCATGGTAGATGCTGATGGTGACGGCATTGAGGACGGCGACGAGGTGTCGAATGGGCTGGACCCCACGAACGACGATGAAAACGGCAATGGAATAGCCGACGGCGAGGATGACACCGACGGCGACGGGCTCAGCAATCTTGCCGAGGTTCAGGCTGGCACCGACTACACACGGACCGACAGCGACGGCGACGGGCTGAACGACCGCTTCGAAACCACCAACGGACTGGATCCTCTTGACGCCGACGAGGACGGCAACGGCGTCGTTGATGGCCTGGATGACTTCGACGACGACGGCATCCTCAACGCCGACGAGGATGGTCTTCTGACGGACGTGAACAATCCCGACTCGGATGGCGACGGTCTGAAGGACGGCTACGAGACCGCCAACGGCCTGAATCCGCTGGACGATGACGAGAACGGCGATGGAATCCGGGATGGCGATGCGGACGCCGACGGCGATGGTCTGGGTCTGGCAGCAGAGCTTGAAGCGGGCACCAATCCGAACGACCCCGACACCGATCGTGACGGCGCCAGCGATGGCGATGAGGTAGTGCGAGGCACGGACCCGCTCGACAGCAACGACTGCCCGGATGATCTGTGTCCGAAGAACAGCAGCGTGCTGAAAATCATTCGCATGCTGCCGCGCTGATCGACACGCCAAGTCAACGAACAGGGGTTGATTGCCGGCCGGTTTGCTGCACCCGGTTTGACAGCCGATGCGTATGTCGACGATGGCTACGCGGCGCGTTCCTGCCGCCATGGGCATCCATCGGCGCGCATCTGAACGGATGATCTGAACTGGTGGAGCTGAGGGGGATCGAACCCCTGACCTTAGCATTGCGAACGCTACGCTCTCCCAGCTGAGCTACAGCCCCACAGGACTGCGACTCTAGATCGACGGACCCTCCGCTGCAATTCCCCCCGGCGTTGGCGTTCCGAACGTCCGGTTGAGGCGAATCCGCCGCATCTGGTGCGTTACCCCGGAAGACGCTCGATTGAGCGATCCGGGGGCGCAGCCCGTGCGGCGGGTTCGGCGGCCATGTCCAGGTCAGATCTCCAGGGGGAAAAGATCGTGCAGCGTTGCGACCATCGGATCGGGCGCGGACGACTGCGGGGCTGTCTGGTGTTGGCATGGGCAGCCGCCGTTGCGGTGTCTGCGGGCGCCGATGTGGAAAAGGTGAGCCCCGAAGACGCCGTCAAACTCGCCTACGACTGGGCGAAGTACGGCAAGGACCCGGACACCCGCAAGGTTCTGGACACGACGATCTCGATCCTGAGCGTCGCCTATCCGCCCGCCGGCGCCATCCTCGGCTTTGCGTCGGGGCTTGCCACGGCCGGCAGCGGCTCGGATCCCATCGGCGATGCCTTCCGGCGGATCAACGCGCGGCTGCTCGAGCTCGACCAACGCCTGGACCGGATCAACCGGCAGGTACAGGAGCTCAGGGAGTTCAGCTACAAGCAGGCCAACATCAACCGCCTGCGCGAGCTCAAGGACCGTGGCGAGCGCGTGCAGCGGTTGCTGGGTGATCTCAGCGCCAGGCCCGCCGACCAGTTCGCGCGTGATTCCCTTGCTCGCGAGACCACGCTGCTCGTCAACCGCTTCCTCGACCAGGACGAATCGGAACAGGATCTCTGGCTGTGGAACGACCGCCTTCACGTCTATTCGGACCCGGCGAATCCAGGGGCGCTGCGGGGCGAACTGCTCGACGCTGCGTTTCTGCCGTTGCCGACGCTCGAGTATTACTTCGCGGCGCTGAGCGTGTGGATGATCGCCATCGAGAATCAGGGCCGCAGTCGCGACGCCATCCGGCAAACCTACGGCAAGGACCTTCTGGCGCATGCCCGCTTCCTGAGCGTGCGGCCGTACTGGCGTGAGGGGGCGGAGCCGGCCGAGATCAATCGCCTGCCGGAGCGCCTGATGGAACCCATCCATTGCGGCACGGAGCCCGTGAGCCGGTATCCGGACGCCCGGGGTGAGTGCACATGGCGCAGCTACTGCAACGACCCGTTCTCGAATCGCTACGGGTTTCAGGTGGACAGTGGCAGCTTTCCGGGCCCGGTCGAGCGCACGGCCCTGTGCACTTTGCCCCTGCCCGCACCGGGCGCGGTGAGCGATGCGGTGCGCCTTGCCGCGCGCCAACCTGGGAACCTGCTCTACGGCAACGAAGCGCTCGCCACCGTCGAATCCTGGCATGCAGAGCCGGCGGAGGACGAGATCGAGAACCGCTGGGGACGCGAGGCGATGGCGGTGATGGCCGACCAGCTTGTGCGTCTGGCGCGCACCGGATCGGTCCGCGAACCGGAATCCGGGCGGTTCGACATGACCTACTGGACGGATAACTACCTCTACGAGGTGAATGCGCGCGGCGAGCTCATCTGGTATCACCACAACGTGGGAGAAGACCGTAATCCGGACGGCGTCGAAGGCGATCCACGCTTCGAGGTCCGTGACCGGGCGGTCACTCCCGGGTCTGGGGCTGCCGAGCGCGGCGCCTCATCGGTGCTCGGTGGGCCGATCCGTGGCGAGACGACGCAGCAGGCTCCGGCACCGGAGGTCAGATGGATTCATCGCTGGTCCGATCCCAGACCGGTCGGAACCGGATGGGACCTGTTCGCCGACGTCTTCCCGCTGTGGACCGGAAAGGTCGGTGCTGCGCAGGGGCTGTCCATGGTCGGCATGACGCCGGACGGGTGGCTCAGGTGGTACCGGCACGACGGCCTTGCGGACGGTTCGTCCGTCTGGGTTGGCCCCATCGTCGTCGGCTCCGGCTGGAGCGGGTTCCGCAAGGTGTTCGCGGGTGGTGACGGTATTCTGTACGCCATCGGTTCCGACGGCTCGCTCAGCTGGTACCGCCTGCTCGACACCGCCTCCACCTCCGCGTCGCCGCGCTGGTCCGGGCCGGTGGTCGTGGGCTCGGGCTGGGCTGGATTCGTGCAGGTATTTTCCATGGGGGAGGGGATCGTCTACGCCGTGCAGCCCGACGGCACGCTGCTCTGGTATCGGCACCTCAGCTACCAGACCGGGGTCGATGGCGGTGCGGTTCAGCCCGGGTACCGCGGGCTCGGCAAGGCGATCAAGTCGAGCGCGCGCTGGGAGGGCCCGAAGGTCGTGGGGTCCGGCTGGCAGTCGTTCCGCCGGATCTTCTCGCCGGGCAATGGGCACATCTACGCAGTCGACGGCGAGGGCAACGTACTGTGGTACTACCATGCCGGGTTCAGGGATGGTACGCCGAGCTGGCAGGGTCCGACCCGCAGCGGCCTGGTCTGGCCCGACATGCGCATTGCATTTCCGCTCATGATCGGAACGCCGGAGGCACCCGCGGTACGGTGACCGCAGGACGGCAGGCAGCGCTCAGCGGCCCGGGGCACTCGCCCGTGCGCCGGCAGCGCGATCGCGGAGTTCCTGGACGACGGAATGCTCCCGAATCGCCCATCCCGGCTCGCTGCAGGGACGGAAGCGGATCCGGGTGCCGAGCGGGCTCGGCCCGCGCAACCGGATGGTGACGTTGCGCAGCAGGCCGCGCCTGGGCTGGTTCACGCGCTCGATCTCCTCGTAGGGTACGAGCACCTCGCCGATTGCCGGGTTCGCGCGTACGACGAGCCCCTGATCGTCCAGGAATACGGTGCGCAGGCTCCACCAAGACCAACCTGTGTATGCGGCTGCGCAGACCACAGCGATGCTGATTGCCCACTGCAATGCCGGCGGAGTCGCGCCTGGAACGAGGGCCGGCAGCACCAGCCAGGGCGTGGCGAGACCGCCGGCCGCGATGGCCACTGCCGCGGCCACGCCCAGCCCGCGGGAACCGGTGCTCGAGATCTGCTTCCGCTCGCCCATGCTCTTTAACTCCTGACCTTGCGCCGTCACGAGCAGCGCCCCGATGGCATTGCGATGCCCTCGCGGGCGCAGGTCGCCTGTGGGGGTCGAGATCTGTCGATGGCTTCCTCGGCTGGCCAGTGCAGAGACCTGCTGCGCCTGCTGCCGGTCCAGATCCAGCAAGCCACCGATTGAGCGCCTGAGCCTCGGACGACATGTTGTGGTAGTTCCAATCCTTCGACGCTGATCGGCACCGCCGTGACATCGCCGCTGGACGCGATGCGGTAGCAGATCGCCGCGAGGGTTCCCTGGTCGGCCCCCTGCTGCCGGCGCGGCGACATCTCACCGGCTGCGGCCAGCTCGATCAGACGCTGCATCTCGTCGATCTCGCCGGCTGACAGAGTGCGGATCGTCTGGCCGTCCGAGGGCAGCTGCTGAGGCCGCCCCTGCTCGGGCGAAGGCAGCGGGCCTAGCGCGCCCGTCGTGCTGTCGTAGCGAAAGACCCCGCCGTCGGCGTCGATGTAGATTCCCCGACGGATGGGCCGCCATGCGAAGTTCTCGTAGCGGCGCTCGCAGAGGATCTGTCCCGTGTGTCCCTCCGCGCGCAACGGCAGCGCGAGAAGCGTTGCCACGATGCTGAAACCCAGCACTGCCGGGTTTCGGGTTGCATGGCAGCGCGAATCATTTCTCACGACCGATTTCTCCTTGCCAGAACCCTGATTCACCGCCCCGAATCGGCGCCGGCTCCCTCATGCCAGCGCGGACACGCAAGCGCGAGGGGTTTTCTCCGCCGTCCGGGCGTACGGGTATCGAGGCCCCTGTTCACCACACCCTGGAGCATGTGCCATGCCAACGAAACTCGCCGTCTGCAGCGCCCTTGTGGCCGCTGTGATCGCCCTGGGGATTTCGGTCAGTGCCCGCGGTGCCGAGAAATCGATCTTCGGAACGCTCCGTGATCGTGCCAGCACGGTCACGGCGCCGGCGGCAACCCCGGGCGTGACGTCGCAACCACCGCGCAACGAGGCGTACACGGCACCACCCCAGCAGCCGACGGCAACCGAAGAGGAGCTGCGCTGCCGGGGCGGCAAGAGCGCTTTCAACTTTCACGATACCGGCACTGGAACCGCAGAGCAGCTGATCGTGGCCCTGAGCTTCACGCCGATCCGGGGCGTCGCCGCGGGACGTGACTCCGCGTCCCTTGCCGCGGGAACCTGTGGTCTGGTGGAGCGGGCGTTCGCCGAGCTCGACCCGCAGCAGGTCCAGTTCCGCACGGCCGCCAACTCGCAGCTGCGCGAGGCACTGCACGGCAGCGCGGTGGACCGTTCCGCGTCGGCCGCGGAACGGCATCCGGACGCCGTGACGATACCGGCCTATCTGGAAAGTGCGGATCACTACTGGTCATTCCGCGTAAGGCGCACGAACTACGGCTATTTCGAGGCCATCTCTCACGGGCCCTGGCAGGCGGCGCTCAGCCGTGCCGTGACCAACGGCAGCCTGACCCAGGCAGGGACCGCCGCTCCAACCACCACTGCGCCGGCCGGCAGCGTCGTGGACCGAAAGCCCGCGGCCGAGGTGATGCTTCCCGAGGAGGAAGAGCTGCCACCGCAACCCAAGGGCGGCCGGCCCGCCGGCGAGGCCGAACAGCGGGGCATCATCATCGTGGGCGGACGCCCGGTGAATGAGCAAGCGTCGGCAGCCGTCTTGGCAACCAACCGGCCGCGCCCTGACCTGGCCGGCAGCCGCGGCTCCGTGCGCCTGCCGACGCAGACTCAGGAGCTGTCGCGGCTGCCGACGCTGACGGTGAGCCCGTCTCCGTTCCGGATTCCGTACGGTTCGCCCTCGGCACAAGCCACCATACGCTGGAACGCCGGCGCCGAGATACCGTCCGCCATCCTCCTGGTTGCCGCCAACGGCGGACCTGAAGAAGAGCTGGCGCGCGGCCATGACGGAGCCGCACAGCTCGCGGTTCAGCTGCAGAGCTTCTATCGCGTGCGCCTGGTGGCGGAGGACGACAGCCAGCGCGAGCTCGCATCGGCGTCGGTAGCGGGCGAGGAAGGGGCCCCTGAGTCGATTCTGACCCGCGGCAGCGTGGGCTCGGCTGCGGCGACCGCCGCGGCGCGCGTCACCGAAGGGTTCTTCCGTGAGGTTCGCGCGGTGCCTCACGGCGACTCGGTGACGTTCTCGTTCGAAACGACGCAGCCATCGGAGTTCTTCGTCGAGGTCAGCGCCACGGCGCCCAATACCACCGGAGCAAGCCGCATTCCTCCGGGCCAGCGGCTGCCGCCTGCGTTTCCGGAGGGTTCGCAGCTCGCCGCCTTCACCCTCCCCGGAACCAGCGGCGTCAGCAGCCGTCACGAGGCCACGGTGCGGGGTTCCGGCACGGGTCTCGAGAGCGGCGTCAGGTATCACTATGTGATCACCGCCAAAGGTCCCGATGGAACGTTCTACCGCTACCTCGACCGGTTCAGCAACGCGCGCCGCGCGGTGAAGGTCGTGTGGGAAGCGCTGCACGTCATCGATGACGCGGATGATCTGGGGCCTGGTGAGGGTCGGTTCTGGCTATGGGCGAACTGGGGCAGCGCCAACGAGCAGTGGATCGCCACCAACAAATTCGACATCGATACGGGTGAGACCTATTCGATCGATCGCTACGTCATCCTCGAGGACGCGGCTCGCAGCATCGAAATCTCCGTATCCGGCCGCGAAATGGAAGGCGGCGTGGGATCGTTCGACCCCGCTGGAGCCCCGCCCGCGCCGGTCGACCCGGGCGGTCAGGCGGAAGGCGAGGTATTCAACGTCGCGCTCAACTCATTTGATCTGACCCAGTCCCATGACGGTCAGGTAATACCGTTCAAGCTTACCCCGACCCGCACCGGCAGCGGCCTGCGTTTTGAAGCCACCGGTCGCATCGAAGTGTCCTTCAAGGGGTTTCAGTAGCCGTGCCTTCACATCAGCAGGAGCCTTCCCGGATGAAACACCACAAACGGCATAGCGTCATCCATGTGGCAGTTCTGTTAGCCGCCTGTTCCGGCGGAGCCGGCATTCAGGCCGACGAGCTGCCCGCCCGAGCACCGGGTCTGTGGCAACTGGTCAAGCAGGTGGAGGACGAGCCGCGCCCGCTGCCCGCCGTGCTCCAGTGCAGCGACAGCACTACCGACCAGCGCCTGGGCGGACGCGCATTTCTCGCCAGCACCGATCCGTGCGCGCAGATCGAAGTCGTGCCGGAGACGTCATCCTGGCGCATCGAGGCACAGTGCGATACGGCTGCGGGGCCGATGCGGGAAACCACCCTGCTGACCGGCGACTTCGAAACCAGCTACCGCATGGAGCAGACGGCAAGCATTGCCGGCATGCAGATCAGGCAGACTGTGGTTGCGCGCCGGCTGGGAGATTGCCAACCGGGACAGCGCGCGGGCATGGTCTACATCAACGGCATGGGCTTCGACCTGTCGGTGGAGGCCACTGACTGAGATCAGACGCGGGGAGATCCTCAGCGCATGGGCTCCGCGCAGGCGTCGCCAGCGCCCGGGTGCAGGGCGCCACGCACCTCGGCTTCGCCAGTGTCCGGATCGCCACGGAGCAAAAGCAATGCGTCGACGCGTATCGATTCGGCGATGCGCGTCCCGCTCAGGTGGGCGATGGTGTAGCCGCGTGCAGGCTCATCGATGGCGCGTGCCCGCAGTTCCAGCTGCGCGCCGCGCCAGTCCTCGGTCCATCCCCAGACGTCATGCGGCACCGGCCTGCCACCAGGCATGCACAGAACGCCGGTGCCGTGGATCGTGGTCCGATTGCGGCTGCCTCCGCCCATTGCCCGCCGGAGCACGAGTTCCAGCGTCACCGGGGAGGCCGCATCGGAACCTTCCAACGATCCGTGCCAGGTGCCCGTGAGGCGCGGGACGCCAGTCCAGGCGTAGGCCCAGGGATAGATCGCCGAGTCGATTACGCGCAGCCCGCCCTCAAGCACCAGCCAGGGCACCGCCAGCAGGACGAGCCAGAATGCAGGACGAGAGCGTGCCTTCAGGGCGCGCAAACGCCGTTCGACCATGGCGACCAGGTCGGTGCGGTGCGGGTCAGACATGGGGCTTTACGTCGCTGCCGCCCGAACAGATCCGTCGACACAAGGCAACGTCTGCCTCCGCTGCAGGTACTCAACCGCCTACGCCCGAACCCGGTGCCTTTTCCCTCGCCGGCACAAGGTCGAGCGGGTCGCAGCCCTTGCGTGCAGCGGTGACAGGCTGGATGTACGCTAGGGCGAAACGCCAACACAGGCGCCGGGGACGCCAGCATGGCAGACAAGGACGCGGGCAACGAGCCCGTGACACCTCTGCGCAGGGCCGGGACCGAGCACGACGAGGCTCTGGCCGAACACCTGCCGATCGTATACGACGAACTCCGCAGGCTCGCGGCGTCCTATCTGCGCCGCGAGCGGGCCGGACACACCTTGCAGCCCACAGCGCTGGTTCACGAGGCCTATCTGCGGCTCATGAAACAGCGTGCCGTGGACTGGGGCAACGACGCGCAGTTCCTGGGCGTGGCGGCGACCATGATGCGCCGGATACTGGTGAACCATGCGCGCGATCGCAATGCCGACAAGCGCGGGGCAGGCGCCGAGCGAATCACGCTGGAGCTGGCGGCCGAGGGCGACGCAAAGTCGCCGATCGATGTGCTCGCGGTCCACACTGCCCTAGAGCGGCTGGCGTCCTTCGATGCGCGCAAGGCGCGCGTGGTGGAGCTGAAGTTCTTCGGCGGCCTGACCATCGACGAGATCTGCGAGGTGCTGGCGCTGTCCCATGCCACGGTGGAACGTGAATGGACGTTCGCGCGCGCGTGGCTCTACGACGCGCTGGCCGAACGGGATCAGCCCTGACCATGACACCCGAGCAGTGGCGACGGCTCGAAGCGGCGTTTCACGACCTGGCCGGTGCACCGGAGAACAGCCGGACCGCGTTCATCCGCGAATTCTCGGCGCAGGATCCGGAGCTGGGAAGCCGGCTTGCGGATCTGTTAGCCGCGCACCGCGATGCCGGCGGTTTCCTGGTGCAGCCGGCTCTGGATCTGAGCCTCGCCCTGGCGTCCACAGACGAGGATCCCCCGGAATTGGCGGGCCAGGTCTTCGGTGCTTACCGTGTCGTGCGCGAGCTGGGGCGCGGCGGCATGGGCGCGGTGTATCTGGCGGAACGGGCCGACCGTGAGTTTTCGAAGTTCGTAGCGCTGAAGCTCATCAAGCGCGGCATGGACAGTGATGCCCTGATCGAGCGGTTCCGCGCCGAGCGGCAGATCCTCGCGAATCTGGACCATCCGAACATCGCCCGGCTGCTCGACGGTGGTACGGCGCCCGATGGCCGCCCATACCTCGTCATGGAATACGTCGAAGGCAGTCCCATCGACGAGTACTGCGCGCAACACGCGCTCGACCTCGAAGCGCGTCTGGCCCTGTTCCGCCGGGTGTGCGCTGCGGTGGTGCACGCGCACCAGCATCTGGTGGTCCACCGTGACCTGAAACCCTCGAATATTCTCGTCACCCGTGAGGGCGCCCCCAAGCTCCTGGACTTCGGGCTTGCACGCGTGCTGAGCACCGATGATGCGCGGACCAGCGCCGTAACCGCAGCCGCCGGGCGGTTCTTCACGCCCGGATACGCGAGCCCGGAGCACGTTCGTGGGCTACCCGCGACCACCCTCTCGGACGTGTACTCGCTCGGTGCCGTGCTCTACCGTCTGCTGTGCGGATGTACGCCGCACGAGCAGCGGTTCGGCAACGAACCGGGTACCGCCGAGGAAGCGACCAGGGTTCTGCCGGCCCGTCCGAGTGTCTGCATCGACCCGGAGCGGGTGCGCGCGACCCTGGACGGCGATTCCGACGCGTGGCGCGCGGCCTGGTCGAAACGTCTCACCGGCGATCTCGACAACATCGCGCTGCGTGCGCTGCATCCGGATCCCGCCCGGCGTTACGCATCGGTCGGTCAGCTGGACGAGGATCTCGCCAGGTACGTCGCAGGAATGCCGGTCACGGCGGCGCCGGACTCGCTCACGTACCGCGCCGGCAAGTTCGTGAGCAGGCACGCGGCGGCGGTAGTGGTTGCAGTCTCTCTGACGGTCGCCCTGATGGGCGCCGTCGTCGTATCGACATGGCAGAGTTACCGCGCTGCGCAGAGCGAGCGGCTCGCCACGCAGCAGCGGGCCCGGGCGGAGCAGCGCTTCGCCGACGTTCGGCGACTGGCGCACACGTTGATTTTCGACTACCACGATGCCATCGCCGATCTGCCCGGGTCGACGGCAGTTCGTATGCGCCTCGTCAGCGACGCCCTCGCATATCTCGACGGGCTGGCTGCTGAAGCGGCAGGCGAGCCGGAGCTGCAGCGAGAGCTGGCCGCGGCCTACGAGCGCGTAGGGGACGTGCAGGGGGGTGCGTTGTTCGCCAATCTCGGCGATACGGCCAGCGCCATCGCGAGTCAGCGCAAGGCGTTGGCCATCAGACAGGCGCTCACCCAGGCCGATCCGGAGGATCAGGACGCGCAGCGGGAGTTCGCGCTGAGCCGGCGCAAGGTGGGTCTGCTGCTTTGGGAGACCGGCGCGCTCGGCGACGCCGTCGCGGAACTGCGAGGCTCGCAGGCGACTTTCGAGGGCATTGCGGCCAGACGGCCGGAGGATCCTGCCATCCTGTTTGAGCTGGCAACGACATTCGACTACATCGGTATGCTCCAGCAGGAGCTCGGCGAGCTCGAGGCCGCGCTAGTCACGCTCGGTCGGGCGCGCGAGACATTTGTGCAGGCCCAGCAACAGGATCCGGACAACGCCATATACCGTCGCGGGCTGTCGACGGTCGATGAGCACTTTGCTGCCGCGTTGCTGCTGCTGGGGCGCTACCCGGAAGCCCTTGCGTACAACCAGATCGCGCTGGATCTGCGCACCGCCCTGTCTGCTGAAACTCCGCTCAGCATGGATCTCAAGCGCATCCTGGCGGTGAGTCACTACAACCAGGGCGAGATACTGGCCCGCATGGGGCGCTACGCGGAGGCGTTGCAGCACTATCAGGCAGATCTCGCGATTGCCGAGGCGCTGCAGGATGCCGATCCAGCCAATGATCAGTACCGCAGCGACGTGACTTTCGGGCGGGTACGGCTCGGCGACATGTCACTGGCGCTCGGTAGCCCGGAGGAAGCGCTCGAGTGGTATCAGGACGCGGCGCGACGGCGTTCCGAAGACGTGGACAGCGACCCGCTGCAGCTGTGGAAGCGGGCTTCCCTGATCGAGGCCAGATCGAAGGTCGCGGACGCGCTGTCGCGGCTCGGTAAGGACGCGGCCGCAATCCGACAGGCGCGGGAGACCGCGGCCCTGCTGGACGCGACCCAGGTGGAGCCGGGCAACGCTTACGTTCTGACGGCTCTCGCGGAGGCGCGCTTCGTGCTTGCAGAAGCCTATGAGCGGCTTGCCGCCGGCGCGAAGCCGGGCCAGGGACCGGAGCTCAATGCGCGGGCGGCGACGCTTTACGCCGGAGCGCACGGGGTATGGCAAACGCTCGCGGCCCAGGGTCGTGTCGCACCCCCGGACAGACAGCGCATGATCGATGCCGGTGCCCGCGCCGAACGCCTGCAGATGCTGGCAGGGACTGGCGGCCAGTAACCGCCAGTACTGCTGGCAAACCTATTCATCGCCGATGGACGTCTGGGGCCGTCCCGCGGCGCATCGCGCGACAGGTTCGCTGGCCCGGTGTCGGTGCCCATCCGGTGCCGTACCTTAGGGTGATCCGCTGAGCTGCAGCGCCTGCAGGATTCTGCTCACCACGTCTTCGGCGGGACTGTCGATGTCGACACGAATGCCGCCCAGTGGCGGCTCCAGCGCCTCGAACTGACTCTCGAGCAGCGATGCCGGCATGAAAGCGTGCTCGCGGTGAGCGACCCGACGGGCGATCAGCGCCTGCGAGCCATCCAGGAATACGGACACGACTCGGCGCTGGTCTATGCCGAGCCGTTCCCGGTGGGCCGCCTTCAAGGCCGAGCAGGCCAGCACTGCCGGCTGCTGCGCCTCTACATGGCGATCGATCAGGGCGCGCAGCGTGTCGAGCCAGGGTCCGCGATCGTCGTCGGTCAGCGGCTCACCGCGCGCCATCTTCTCGACGTTTGCGGCAGGATGAAAATCGTCGGCATCCAGAAATGCTCGACCGAGCCGCCGTGCCAGCAGCCTGCCGATGGTGGTCTTGCCGGCGCCGCTGACGCCGCAGACCACCAGAACTAGGGGCGCTTCCACGCGTCGTGAAACCGGCCGGCGCGGTCAGTGCGTTCGAATCCGTGGGCGCCGAAATAGTCCCGTTGGGCCTGTATCAGGTTCGTCGGCAGGCGTCCGGCGCACAGCGAGTCGTACCAGGCGAGCGCTGCGCTGGCGCAGGGTGCCGTGACACCGGCGCTCAGATTGCGGGCGACGAATGCGCGCCAGTTCGGGTCCGCGGCGGCGAGTCGTGACTGAAATACGCCTGTCTGCAGTAGCGATTCCAGCGCCGGATCGCCACGGAACGCGGCCTCCACGTCGCGCAGCAGCTCGGCGCGGATGATGCAGCCGCCCTGCCAGATCCGCGCGATCTCCGCCAGATCGAGCTGCCAATCGTAAGCGGTGCTCGCCGCCTGCAGGAGCGCGAAACCCTGAGCGAAGCTCGCGAGGAAGCCCGCGTGCAGTGCGTCTTCCAGCATCTGCAGAGCGACAGTTGCGTCGTCACCAATCCCGCCCGTCGTACCCGCAGGCTGTGCTCGAGCAGCTGGCGCACCGGTACCGCGTCGCGGATCCGCCGATACCATTCGCTCGCTCAGGGCCGCGGCGATCACCGGTACGGCGACGCCGAGCTCCAGCGCGGCTTCCACCGTCCAGCGACCGGTGCCTTTCTGCGCTGCCCGATCGGAGACGCGATCCAGGAGATATCCCCCGGATTCGGGGTCGGGCACGCAGAGAATCTCGCTGGTGATGTCCATGAGGTAGCTCGCAGCGGCACCGCGCGCCAGGCGGGCGAACGCGTCCTGCTGGCGTTGACGGTCCCACCCCAGCACGTCCTGCATGGCGCGCCAGGCCTCGGCAATGAGCTGCATGAGCGCGTACTCGATGCCGTTGTGCACCATCTTCACGAAATGGCCGGCACCGTCCGTACCCACATGTGCGGCACACACGGAGCTTCCCACTCGTGCGGCCAGCGCGTCGAAGACTGGCCGGGCGCGTGCATAGTCGCCGGCGTCTGCGCCTACCATGATCGATGCGCCGTGCCTGGCGCCTGTCTCGCCGCCCGAGATGCCGGCGCCCGCGTAGCCGATTCCGAGCTCACGCAGGCGCTCGCCGCGCCGGATCGTGTCGCGGAAGTGAGAGTTGCCGCCGTCGATGACCAGATCGCCCGGCCGGAGTGCCGGCAGGAGATCCTCGATCACGCGGTCGACGGCGTCACCGGCGGTGACCATGAGCAGAATCGTCCGCGGGGGCGTCAGCCGTTGCACCAGATCCACCGGATCAGTCGCAGCAGGCACGGGTGCGTCGAGCGCCTCGAGGAATCGGTGCGTCTCGCCGTGGTCGTAGCTGTGCACGGCGAGTGGGATGCCGAGCTCGGCGAGCCGCCAGCCCAGGTTCCGGCCCATGGCACCAAGACCGACGAGGCCCAGCGAAACGGGTGCCGTCATGTGGGTGCCATTGCCTCAGCGCGCCGGCGCGCGGTCGAACCAGGGTCCCATGTCCCAGTCCGGCCAGCGTGCCTGGGTGAGTGCCAGGGTGCGCGGTGTCCAGAACGCGTCGCCGGGCCGCGGGATGCCGAGCGCTGCGAGCTGCTCCGGGGACGCGTTGGCTAGAATCGGCGCCCAGTTGCGCCCCGCCGCAACCTGCCACACGTGAAAGCCGATCTGCTCGTTGCCCGCGGCTTTGTACCCCACGGTCATCGTGTAACGGTGGGCCCCTTTGAGCGTGAGGTTGGTGCCTCGATGAAAGGTGTCGATGCCGTGCGCCACCAGGGTGCCGGCGGGTGCCGCTGCTGAACGTTCCCGTGCCTTGAGCGCCGCCTGAGCTTCCGGGGTGTCGGCGAACACCGTGCCGTCGCCGAGAATCTCGCAGGCATCCGGCTTGGTGACGTAGTGCAGCGCGCCGTGCGCGTCCGTGACGTCGGTGAAGTAGACGATGAAGTCGATGCTCCGGTGACGGGGCTCATCCGCCGGCACGGTGAGCGTGTGGTTGCCGAAGTCGCAGTGGAATGGCTGGTCGAAATCGGCTTCGCCCGTGAACTTGGCCCAGGTGTGGGATTGGTAGAGATGCACGTCACTGACCCCTAGCGCGGCCTTCGCGAAGTCGATCAGCGCCGGATGCAGCGACAGCAGGTTCATCGTGATGGAACCGTCGTAGGGCAGGGTGTCGATGTTGCTGAACTGATGGCGGTTGAACCTGCCGATCTGTCCCTCCACTTTGCGATTCATCGGGTCCGCCGCGCTCGGCCGGCGCTCACCGTAAAGCCGCTCGTAGTCGGTGACAATGGGTGCAATCTCCGCGGGCGAGAAGAACCCGGGGATGATGGCGAAGCCGTCAGTTCGCCAGCGCTCGACATCGGTCGTGGAAAAACGGCGGCGTTCGTGTTCCGCCGCGTTTTCAGCACATGCAGGCGCATCTGTCATCTGCTCAGTCCTCGTCGCCGCGCCACAACCAGCGCACGCTGTCGGCGAAAATCGCGCCGCCATGATGGAGGTTGTGTCCGCCGGTGCCGAACTCGAACCGGTAGTCGTAGCCCGCCCAGCCGAGCGCGCTCGCCATCGCCTGGTTGGCCAGCGCCCAGTTGCCGAACGGCGTGTCCGCATCATTGGCACCGCTCTGCAGCAGCACGCGGATGGGCTTGCGTGGCGTTCGCCGCACCAACGACGGGTAGTTGTGGCCGCCCCAGATGTCGGTGAACGATCCGCAGTGGCTCAGCACCCGGGTGCACTCACCGGGATGATGCCAGGCCGCGGTGAATGCCGCGATACCGCCGCTGCTGATGCCGCAGGTCAGGCGATGCCCGGGATCTTTGCTGATCCTGAGCCCGGTCTCCTGCTCGACCAGGGGCAGAATCTCGGTGAACAGGAAGGTGCCGTAGCGCGGGGTCAGGCTGTCGTATTCCAGACTGCGCTGGGCGGTTCTGGCGTCGTACGACTCGATGGGCGCCGGCACCGGCCCGCCCGGGTCGCCGGGCATGATGAACACCGCCGCCGTGGGCTCGATCTCTCCGGCATGATGCAGCGAGTCGAGTACGCGGGTGGCGCGTACCGGTCCGCCCCGTGACAGGTACCAGGCGCCGTCGTTGAAGAAGATCAGTCGAACGTTCGTCCCGCCCGCGTTTGCGGCCGCGTCTGCGCTCACGCCAGGTGGCGCGTAGATCCAGAGGTCGCGCCGCGTGCCCGGATATACCGCGGACGCGGCCCAATTCTCGAGCTTGGTAACCATGCCGCGATTCACGTTGTCTGCCGGAAAAGCCTCTGGACAGGGGTGATAGGCGGCGTCCCAGGACGGGTCATTGTCGACGCCGTTGCGGCGGCCGTTGACCTGCTCCGGAATCGGGCGGTCGAGTTGCAGCAGCTCTATGGTTTCGCGAGGCGTCGGCACCTGCGGGCTCCCGGTGATTCTGGATCGGTTGCCGGGTCGATGATTGGCAATAGCCAACCTCCGCGCAAGTCCCTGGCAATGGGGCAGTCCGTACACTGGATTGCGATTTCAGATGTTTCTGCTCAGCATGACGCGTTCGTTTTTTATCTCCCGGGTCGCATTGTTCGTTGCGCTCGCAAGCGTGGTCCTCCTGCAGATCAGCTGTGCGACCTACGAGTCTGCACCGCTCGTGGCGGATCAGATCGCCGCGCGTCAGGCGGCGGCGACCATCGATCGCGACGCGGTTCGCGCCCGGCTCGAGCGGCTCGCGCCCGGATACCGGTGGAACGCGGAAACATGGAATGCGCTCACGCTGTTCGCGGCAGCACTCGTCGCGAGTCCCGAAGCGGTGCTGGCACGTAAGGCGCTGGCCGCAGCGGAGACGGGTGCCCGCGCAGCACGCCAGGCGCCCGGTCCCTCGTTCACGCTGACCGCCGAATATGCGTTCAATCCCAGCGAGTCCTCACCCTGGCTGCTGGGCGCTGCCGGCGACCTGCTGCTCGGGCTGGGGGGCCGCGGGCGCGCGCGGATCGAAGCGGCCGACATCCTGCTGGCTCAGGCCAATTTCGACTATGCCCAGGCGCTGTGGACGATCCGCATGAGCGTCTGCCGCGCCCTGGTCTCCACACGCTTCGGCGACGCTACGACGGCGGCGGCAACGGCGCTCGTCACGTTGAAACAGCGGCAGTTCGAGGCCGCGCAGCGGCGCGCGGAGGCAGGCGAGATCGCCCGCGCTGACGTCGAGCGGGTGCGGGCTGAGCTCGCGGCTGCACTGGTGAGCAAATCCGACGCCGCGGCGGCCGAGGCGCGTGCGCGGCTCGACCTGGCCGCAGCGGTCGGCGTCGCACCGGGCGCCCTGGAAGGCATCGTGTTGGCTGCCGGGCCAACCGTCGATTCGCTGCCGGCAGCGCCGCCTCAGGATGCCATCGACGGCGCGCTCGCCGCCCGCGGCGAGATACTGAACGCCGCGACGGACTATGACCGTGCCGAGTCCGAGTACCGGGCTGCGGTAGCGGCGCAGTTCCCTGAGGTCCGCATCGGCCCGGGTTATACCTGGGAGCGCGGCCTGTCGAAGCTGCCTGCCGCGGTGACCTTGGGATTTCCCTCCTGGGATCTCAATGCGGCGGCCATTCGCGCCGCTGCCGCCGCGCGTGCAGACGCCGGCGCGCGGCTGGAGGCGGCGGTCGCCACGGTCTCGGCGAGCATACGCACCGCCCAGGCGGGCTACGAGGCGGCCCGCGCTGCCCTGGCACTGGCGGAGGCCGAGATCCTGCCGACCGCGGCTGCACTCGCCCGGCAGGCGGAGCATGAGCTGGCCGCAGGCGCCCTGGATCGCGCGGACTGGGCTGCCGTGCAGGCGGGATTCGCCGCCGCGCAGCTCGACAGGATCAACACCGAGCGCCGCGTCGCCGAGACGTTTCTGGCGCTGGAAGATGCACTGCACAGACCCCTCGCCGGCGACGAAACGCGCATCGGCGTCACGCCCGGCGCAACCGGAGAGCCCTTGTGAAATCATTGGCAGGCGTCACTATGCTGGCGATTCTGGCGCTGAGCGCAGGAGCCGGGTCGGCCGAAGCGCCGACCGCAGACTCCGGGCCCTCCGTCGAGCTCAGCGCCGAACAGATGCAAAGGATGGGCGTGGCCGTTCAGCCGCTGGCGGCGCGCAGCATCGGCGAATCCGTGCCGGTCTACGTTCGTGCGGTGGACATCGTGCCCCTGCTTGCCCTCCAATCGGACCTCCGTGCCACCAGATCTGCGGTCGCCGCGTCGCAGCGCGAGCTCGACCGGCTGTCGCAGCTGGCCGCTCAGGATGCGAGCGCGTCGGCGCGCTCGGTGGAAGCCGCGCGGGCGGCGGCGGCCGCCGATGCGTCCCGGCTCGAGCTGCTGGAACGGCGGTCGCGCATCGAGTGGTCGCCCGAACTGGCAGCGCGCATACAGGCAGCGCCGCAACTCGTTGAATCGCTGGCCCGGGGCGAAACAGCGCTGGTTCGCGCCGATGCGCCGGGGCGTCCGAATGGCGTCGATGGCGAGGTCACCATCGAGATCGGATCGGGTGCCACGCCCGTGACTGGCGAACCGGTGGGCCGATGCGCAACTGCCGACCCGAGGATGCAGACCATCGGCCTCTACGCCATGGTATCCGGCGCGGGCGCGGCGTTCGTCCGGCCGGGGCGGGTCTTCGACGGCGAGGTGCGCACGGCGCAGCGCACGGTGGGCGTCGTCCTGCCCCGCAGCGCCGTGGTCCGGGTCGACGGCTCGAGTTGGGTATACCTGCGCACGGCAGACTCGACGTTCCAACGGCGCGTCCTCAAGGACGCACGCGTTATCGACGACGGCTGGTTCGCGCGGCAGGGGTTCGAGCCAGGTGATGTCGTGGTGGTTGCTGGCGCGGAGTCGCTGTACGCGGTCGAGTCCGGCCAGAACTCCACCCAGGCAGACTGAGTCGTGCTCGCCTATATCGTCGGTATGTCGCTGCGCTTCCCGCGTCTGGTGGTGCTGGGGGCGATCCTGCTGGTCGCCTACGGTGTCGTGGGGCTGTCGCAGGCGGAATTCGAAGTCTTTCCAGAGTTCGTTCCCGCACAGGCGGGCGTTCAGGCCGAGGCACCGGGATTTTCGGCCAGTCAGGTGGAGCAGCTCGTGACGCGTCCCATCGAGGATGCCATCAACGGCGCCACGGGTGTCGCGTCGGTGCGTTCGAAGTCGACCCAGGGTCTGGCGGTAGTGGACGTGGTGTTTCGCGAAGGTGAAGACCCGTATCGGGCGCGGCAGGTCGTCGCCGAGCGGCTCGCCGAAGCAGCCGGCCGGCTGCCTGCGGGCGTGTCGGCGCCGTCTATCTCGCCTCTGACTTCTTCCACCATGGACCTGCTCAAGATCGGGATGGTCAGCGATTCGCTGTCGCCAATGGCGTTGCGCGATCTCGTCCAGTGGACCGTACGGCCGCGTCTGCTGGCGGTCCCGGGCGTGGCGCGCGTGAACATCTTCGGTGGTGAGCTGCGGCGCATCGAGGTCCACGTCAGGAATCTCGAGCTGCTGGCGCGCGACCTCTCGCTTGCGGACGTCGTCAACGCGATCCAGGCCGCGACCGTGATTCGCGGCGGCGGCTATGTGGAAACCGAAGCGCAACGCATCATGGTGGAGCCCCGGGGGGCGGCAGTCTCTGCCGCGGACATCGCGCAGGCAGTGATTGCGATGGGCGACGGCACGCAGATATCGCTGGGCGACGTCGCCGATGTGGTGGACGCACCGACCCCGAAGTTCGGGGATGCTCTGATCATGGGGCGCCCGGGTGTGCTGATGACGCTCTCCAGTCAGTATGGCGCCAACACCCTGACCACCACCCGGGCGGTGGAGGCGGCGCTGGCGGAGCTGCAACCTACGTTCGATTCGCTCGGGCTCAGGGTGTATCCGCAGCTGCACCGCCCGGCCAACTTCATCGAAACGGCGCTGGCTGGAATTCGCGGCGATCTGCTGCTGGGCGCGGTGCTGATTACGGTGGTGCTGCTGGGGTTCGCGCGCGATCTGCGCGTCGCGTTCGTCGCCTTCGTGTCGATTCCCATCTCGCTGCTCGCGGCCACCATCGTGTTCGACCTGTTCGGACAGGCAATCAACACCATGGTGCTCGGCGGGCTCGCCGTTGCGTTGGGCGTGGTGATCGACGATGCGGTGATCGGCACCGAGAACATCGTGCGGCGCCTGCGTGAGCGACCGGGCAGTCCCCGCCGTGATGTCGTTCTGTTCGCGTCGGTCGAGGTGCGGGCGCCCGTGGTCTATGCCACCCTGGTGCTGGCGCTCACCATGGCGCCGGTGCTGTTCCTCACGGGCCTTCAGGGCGCCTTCTTCGCGCCGCTGGCAGCAGCGTTTCTATTCGCCACGCTTGCGTCGCTGGTCGTCGCCATGACGCTGACGCCCGCGCTCGCGCTGCTTTTGTTCGCGAAGGCGCTGCCGCGGGCAGAGCCGGGCATCATCGAGTCGTTGAAGCGGCGGCATCTGCGGATGCTCGAACCGCTGATGTCGCACCCACGGGCGGCGCTTGGCGCCGTGGTCGGCATCGGCCTGCTGTCGCTCGTCGGTTTTTCGCAGCTCGGCGCCGAGCTGCTGCCGGCTTTCCGGGAGCGTCACTACGTGCTCGCCGTGATCGGCCCGAGCGGCGCCTCGCTGGACTGGATGCGCACGATCGGGGGTCGCATCTCGCGCGACCTGCTGGACATCCCGGGCGTTGCCACCGTCGAGCAGCAGATGGGTCGCGCGGAGGCGGGCGAAGATACCTTCCCACCCAGCGAGAGCGAGTTTCACGTGGAGTTGCAGGCGGTCGATGGTGCGGAGGAAGAGCGCATTCTCGCAGACATCCGCGCGGTGCTCGGCGCCTATCCCGGGCTCGAAACCGAGGCGCTGACGTTCCTCGGCGACCGGATCGGGGAATCGCTGTCCGGCGAAACGGCTGCCATCGCCATCAGCGTCTACGGCCCGGATCTGGACCTCATCGACCGGGTTGCCGACGACGTTGCCGCGGTCGTGCGCGCCACGGAAGGCGCCGTCGACGTACGCATTCAGATGCCTCCGGGGGCGCCGGCTTTGTCCATCGCGCTGAACCCGGGCGCACTTGCGCTGCGCGGTATCACTGCCAGCGATGCGTACGATGCCATCGAGGCTGGGTATCAGGGCAAGGTGGTGGCGCAGGTGACCGATGGTCAGCGGGTGAGCGACGTTGCTGTGGTCGCGCGCCCGCCCGGCGCCACGGACCCCGAAACCGCAGGCGCCATTCCGGTGCGCGGCGCGGGCGGCGCGCTGGCGACGCTCGCCGACGTTGCCGAGGTGTCTGTGACGACGCGTCGTGCGGAGATTTCGCACGACGCCGGCCGGCGCCGGCAGGTCGTAACCGCCAACGCCGCTACCGCGGACGTCGCCGGGCTGGCGCAGCGCATCAGCGCGGCGGTTGCGGCACAGGTGAAGCTCCCTGCAGGCGTCTATCTGGAGTACGCCGGCGCGGCCGAAGGAGAAAAGCTGGCGCGTCGCGAGCTGCTGGTCAATGTGGGCGTTGCCGCTATCGGCATCTTCGTGCTGCTGGTACTGGCGTTCGGCGGTGGCCGGCCGGCCGTGCTGATCCTCACGAGCCTGCCTTCGGCGATGGCCGGTGGTGTGCTTGGGGTGGCGCTGACGGGCGGCGTTGTGTCGCTCGGAGCGCTGGTGGGATTCGTCACGCTGTTCGGCATCGCGGCGCGAAACTCGATCCTTCTGGTCTCGCACGCCGATGATCTGGTGGCTCACGAGGGCGAAGACTGGACCCGGGGGACCGTGATGCGCGCCGCCTCCGAGCGGCTGGTGCCCATTCTGATGACGGCGCTGGTCACGGCCCTCGGCATGGTCCCGCTGGCGCTCGGATCCGGCGAAGCGGGCCGTGAGGTGCAGGGCCCCATGGCCCAGGTCATTCTGGGTGGCCTCGCGACCTCGACCGTGATTTCCTTGCTGCTGCTGCCGCCGCTGGTGCTGGCCTACCGGGGACCGCGGCGCTACGTTGACCCCGGGGCCGCGTCGGCGTTGGGCGAGGGCAGAGCGTGAACGGCTGAGCGCGGGATTTTGCATGCGGATACTCCTGATCGAGGACGACGACGAGACATCCCGATACGTTGCCGGTGGTCTGCGCCGGGAGGGCCACGTGGTGGACGTGGCCGACAATGGTGCCGACGGGCTGCACATGGCCATCGAGAGCACCCCCGATCTCGTCGTCGTGGACCGCATGCTTCCAGGGCTCGATGGCGTGTCCGTCATCAGGGCGCTGCGCGCGGCGGGAAAGATCATGCCGGTGCTCATGCTGACCGCGATGGGCAGCGTCGAGGACCGTGTCAGCGGTCTCGACGCCGGCAGCGACGACTATCTCGTGAAGCCGTTCGCGTTCTCCGAACTGATCGCCAGGGTGAATGCCCTGGCGCGGCGCCCGCCGATCCGCGAGGAGGCCACGGTGCTCGAGATCGGCAACGTGAAGGTCGAGCGCCTGCGCCGGCGTGTGGTGGCCGCCGGCCGTGAGATTGCCCTGCAGCCTCGGGAATATCAGCTGCTCGATTTTCTGCTCGAGCACCGGGGGCAGGTGGTGACACGAACGATGCTGCTCGAAGCGATCTGGGGTTTCCACTTCGATCCCGGCACCAACATCGTCGAAACCCATCTGAGCCGATTACGGACGAAGCTGGACCGGGGCGGTGCGGTTCTGACCATACGAACCATTCGCGGTGCCGGCTACGCCGTCGACGACGATGGCTGACTGGCTGCGCTCGACCTCGGTAAGGCTGTCGCTCGCATTTGCCGCGATGATCATTTTCGCGTTCGTCGCCGCCGGCGCGCTGATCTGGCGGAGCATCGGCGACGTCACCGAGCGGCAGATACGCCAGCAGATTCTGCTGGAGACCGCGGCAATCGAAGGCGAGCTGGCGGCGGAAGGCATCGACGCTGCCGTCGCTGCGATCGACATCAGGGCGGAACGCCCCGGCGCCTTCGAGTACTGGCTGACGAATCCACGTGGGCGCCGCCTGGCTGGCGATCTGGACGCGCTGGACGGTCCGGTGGGGTGGCGGCGGATCCATCTGGACCGGACAGAAGCCGGCGCGGAGGGCGCGCAGATCCTCCTGGTGCTCACCAGGAGCCTGGACGGCGGATTCCGGTTGTCGGTCGGCGAGGACCTGTCGCGATCCGCGGATCTCCGATCGGCCATACTGCGATCGATCGGCGGTGTCGGTGCGATCACGCTGCTCGTCTGCCTGTTTGCCGGTGCGGTCATCACCCGGCGCGCGTTGCAGAAGATCGATCGTCTCAACATCACGCTGGAGCGGGTCGGACGTGGAGAGCTCACCGCTCGCTACGCCACGGTGAAGGCATCGACCGATATCGACGACATCGGAGCGGGCATCGATCTGATGCTCGATCGTATAGAGGCCCTGGTGCGCAATGTGAGACGCGTCAGCCGTGACGTCGCCCACGATCTGCGCACGCCGCTCACACATCTTCGCCAGCGTATCGAGAGTCTCGCGGGCGCCGAAACCACGGCCGCACGCGCTGCAGCCATGGACGATGCTCTGGCCAAAGTCGACGACATCATACGCATGTTCGATGCGACGCTGCGGCTTGCCGAGATCGATGGCGGTGAGGCGAGAAAGCGCTTTCATCCGGTCGATCTGGCGGATGTGGTCGCGAACGTCGTGGACGCTTATCGGCCCGACATCGAGGACTCGGGTAGACGCCTCGTCATCGAACGGCTCGATTCCGTATCAGTGGCGGGGGACGAGGCGCTGCTGGCGCAGGCGCTGGCCAATCTGATCGAGAATGCCATGCGGCACTCGCCGCCGGGAACCGAGATCCGCGTAAGCGCGGCCGGCGATCCGTCGGCGGCGGCACTGGTGGTCAGCGACGACGGGCCGGGAATTCCGGAGAGCGAGCGGGAGCGCGTTCTCGAGCCTTTTTCGCGGTTGGATGCGAGCCGAACGACGCAAGGATCGGGACTGGGTTTGAGCATCGTTGCAGCGATCGCGCGCGCGCACGGTGCCAGGCTCGAGCTCTCCGATGCAGGGCCGGGTTTGCGGATAACATTGGAATGGCCGCATTGAATCGGCAACGACCTGCAGCTGAAACGCTGCTGTCTGACGCGGGTATTCGATGCCGATGATGCGATTCCGAACCTGGGCTTCCGCCTCGAGAACGGGGTCGAGCCGCCGCCGCGCGAGTCCGAAGGATTGGCAATCCGAGCCGGGCCGTCCAGTCAATCGAGGAAGTCACTGCCCTCGGCAAGCAGCTCATCCCACAGCGTCTGGAATGACAGCCACGCGAACTCCGGGCTCCCCAGCGCCTGTTTGAGGCCTCGGGCCATCTCCTCGGGCCAGCGCTTAGGCTCGCCTGCGGCGCTCGCCAGCAGCTGAACGTGGCAGGCCTTGTCCAGGCAGATGAAACGCCACGCCGCCTCGTCGACACTGAGACCCGTTGCAAACAGTCCGTGCCCTGCCTGAATCGCGGTCCGCTTGTCTTCGAAAGCGGCGGCAAAGCGGTCGGCGGCTGGCGCGTCCTGCGCGATTCGCGGCTCCGTGATGATGGCCTGATCCTCGAAAAATACGGCTGTGTCCTGCGTGATGGGATCCACCGGCCGGGCGAACGTCGACCAGGCGGAGCCGTAAGTCGAGTGTGCGTGGCAGACTGCCACCACCTCGGGCCGGGCACGATGCACGGCCGCGTGCAGCAGTACCCCCACCGGGTTCACGGGCGTGTCGCCGTAGAGCAGCTGGCCGCCGTGGTCCACCTGGACGATGTCGGAAACCCGGATGCGGTTGAACGAGATCCCGAGGGGATTGGCCCAGAATCGATCGGGATGCTCAGGATCTCTTGCCGTGAGATGTCCGAGCAGACCTTCCGAGAACCCGAGCCGCCCGAACAGGCGGCAGGCCCCTGCCAGGCGCTCGATGCGGTGCTGGCGTTCGTCTTCGATGCGCTTGAAGGCAGGCGGCGTGCGGATGCGGAAGCCGGATCCTGCGTCGGTGGTGCGGTCGGGCAACGTGGCCTCCCGGGTTTTCGCAGCTGCGAGGGTCGTGCGTATCGGTTCCGATCATGCCAGAACGTCGCGCCCCATGCCGCCCGGTCGTGCCAGACCGCCTGCAATCGGGGTGGTGCCGCCGTGGCTGAGCGCACCTGGCTCGGTCGAAACAGCCGTACGCTTCACCGTGGATGCAGCGCAGCCGGGGTTCGCACGAATACCCGATGGTCGCGCGGAACTACACTGGGACCATCGTCCCTGATTCAAGGAATACCACGTGCCTCGCAACTCCGCCCGTGGCGTCACTTTGTTAGTGTCGGGTAGCGACCGTCCTGCGCCCCTTGCCGGGGCCGAGTGAATGGACGCAACGGCGAGGCGACCTGTGAGGCTCGGAGCGATTGAATCCCCTAGTTGCAGAAGCATCACGGTGTGCCCCGGCTCGTGACCGCCGCTGACGCTCGCGATCAGGCCGGGGGCGATGGCATCCGCGGGCCGAAACCTGTCCACGCGGGACCGATCTGCGAGCACCGTCCATGCTTCATTGGCCAGATCACTCCCTGAAGCGGCATCGCAGCCCGCCAGAAACCCGGAATCGCCGGAGGGCGGGGACAGCGGCCGGGGAGGTGTCGATATTTTTTACAGTTCTGCGCGTCAACGCCCAGAAGCGTCGACATTACTTACATATCAAAACATAAGCCGCGTAAATGATCTGTAACTCGTTGACAAAGAGGGGGTTGTTTCTTGGCGCGCAAATTGCTCCGCAAACCGCCAACAGAAACGGCTGACGGTACATCTATCGAAAATCGGATCGATCAACCGGTCGATCAATCGAGCATGGGGTGGGGGATTCAACATGTCGAGACCAGTGGTGCTTCGCACTTTCGTCGTTGCGCTCATGGGGCTGAGCGCGGCCGCACCGGCGTTTGCCGGGTTGCTGATCGAGGACTCGGTCACGTTGGCGACAACCGGCCAGAGTATGTGGGAGAGCGGGCCGGAGTCGGTGTTTGCGCGCGAAACGTTTCTAGGAACGAAGTGGGGCACCTATGCTGGTGACGACCCGGCGCGCCTCGAGCTCGGTACCATCGTCGGTGACGAACATACCCAGGTGCCACTCACGGGCGGTACGATTCCGAACCCGGTGAGAATCGCCTGGGATGGCGCGATGGCGGCATGCCAGGTGGTCTCGTCCTACAATACCTGCGTCAACGGCACGTCCGCGGTGCGCGCCTGCGCCCCGTCATGGCTGGGCGGCGGGTGCACCACGATAGTTCCGGCGATTCCGGGCCTCGGCAATCCGCCGCCGGCGGAGATCGACAATCCCGTCGCTGCCCAGTTCATCGATACCCGCACAGGGCTGCAGGGCGGCATCGAGAGCTCGGGCGAAGCGGGCATCATTCCCTGGGTTGAGGCTTCGGGCGGCGGAATCGACGTGCAACTCGGGTTTGATGCCACGATCGAGATCCCTGACGTGATCAACGTCGGAGAGCAGTTCACGCTGACTTCTTCGATCAATGTGCTGGCCAGCGAGACGTCGATCACCGCAACCGCGCCGAGTTTCAAGGCCGGCGTGGACGGCATCTTCAACACCGAGAACGATCTCTTCGGTCAAGCCTGCATAGTGACGCAGGGGTGCGCAGTCGGCGAGGTGCCCATCGACGTCAAAGCGGGTCGGTTCGGCATCGTGAGCATAGACACCAGTGAGGATAACTTTCTGCGGGTCGGCGGTGGTGCGAAGGGCGTAAATTCGCTGGGCGTACCAGGCATCGGCTTCGACACGGAGTACGTGTTCTATGTGCCGACGCCGGAAAACCCGGACGGAGTGGACGACGAAACCACTCCGAAGAAGGTGCCATCGCCGCGACTCGGTGACTTCATGATCAGCAATCCCCAGGATCTGACAGGGGGTGTGGTCAGCAACAACCAGGTCGATTTCACGACCAACCAGCAGTTGCTCTCGCTGAATGCGAGCATCACGGGTCTCGGCGAGCTCGCTATCGGTAGTCCGGGTGTGCTTTCGAACAAGGTTGAAATCGCCGGGCCGGTCAGTCTGCAGTACACGTTCCTCGACATCGCAGCAGGGCCGCGCATCGGCATGCAGCAGGATTTCAGCCTGGATCCGAACGCAAGGGTCAAGCTCGAGTTCGACAAGCCTGTGATACTGCAAGGGCCGCCGCAGGTAACCTACGTGACCATCCCGGTTCAGACTCAGGTGTGTATTTCTCAGTACTTTGGTATCTGCTTCCAGTACGGAACCGTGACCAAGTACGTCAGCGTGCCGCAGACCGTTCCCGGTCAGGAGATCACGACCAACATCGTGGACATGGCCCTGGGGGATTCGGTGAATCTGCGATTTGCGGGTGAGATCGGCAATCTGATCGGCCGCGAGTACTACATCGAGGATGCGCAATTCTCCAACAGGACGGGCGCGACCATTGACCCTGGCCTCAAGGTGCAGGTCGGATGCATAACCGCGCTCGGGCTGGGCGGCTGCCTGTACAACGAGGATTTCAAGACCGAAGGACTCATCAACATCAACGTGTTCGACGAAACCTGGGCATTGGGTGGATTCAACAAGGTGGCGTTCCTTGACACCATCCTCACCAACCCGGGTGGAACCCCGGGGTCCGGGGGTGGTGGTTCGACTACTGCCGTGCCGGAGCCGCATCCGTTGCTCCTGCTCGGTACCGGGCTGCTCCTTCTCACCTGGAGAATGCGGCGCCGGGATCTTCGATCCAGCCGGTGATATAGTCTTCGACCGTCAACCCTTCATTGCCCGCAGGCGGTGAAGGGTTGCTGCTATGTGGCCTTGTGGCCTCAACAGTCTGAGCTCTGAGGGGAATGCCTTGAGTGCAATCAGGATCATGGCAGTGTTCTGCGCACTTGCGGCGCCTTTCGCAAGTGGCTGTTCCGATTCGGCCGGGCTCGCAGCCAGAGTCAACCAGGCCCCGATCACTGTGTCCGAGGTGGATCTGCTTCTCAGCAAGCGCGGCATCGCACCTGCCCAGGCAACGGCCGAACAGCGCAACCGGGCTCTCGAAGAGCTCATAGATCAAGCGTTGTTCGTTCAGCAGGCCTACGGGAACGACCTGGAAGAGGATCCGCGTGTCGCCCAGGCGATCAAGGAACTGCTGGCGCGGGCATATCTCGAGCAGCAGCTTGCCCAACTCGGTGAGCCGGGGAACGATGACATTGCCGAGTACTATGATGAGCACCCGGAACTGTTCCGTGAGCGGCGCCGTTACCAGCTGCAGGAAGTTGCGATCGAAGCGGCAGGCGAGAGCTTGGTCGAACTCGAGGAAAAGCTGGGCACGATACAGACCCTCAACGACCTGATCGACTGGCTGAATGAGCGTGGCATCAAGTTTGAGGTTGGAGCGTCAATCAAGTCGGGCGACGATCTGCCGATGGATCTGCTGCGCCATCTTTCCCAAGCCAGGGAAGGCCAGGTGCTCAAGGTTCAGAACCCGTTGGGAGTCACGGTACTGCAGGTCGTGCGCATAGAAGCAGATCCGCGGCCTCTGGCTGACGCGCAAGAAGACATCCGGAAGTTTCTGCACAACCGGGCGATCGAGAAACTCCTTAAGGAGACCGCCAGCAAGCTTCGGGCAAATGCGAAGATTGAGCGGTACGGGGCGGGCGCCGCCTGATGCGGTCTGGTGCCGTTCCGCAAGCGCATGGAGCGCGAGCGCGACCGACCAGTTTTCCGCCGCTCCGTGCCGCCGCTGCAGGTGCTGGTTGGTCGCCGCAGCCACCGGGCCTCGAGCAGGTGCCATAGAAGCACGGTCGAACTCAGAGATCCCGCGGCGACATGGGCAATCCGGCTGGCTGTGGTCAGAACCTGGTCGCCAGCGCAGTAGAGGCCGAGGCCGCTCCACAGCAGTATCAGCATCAGCGCGAGCAGCGTGGTCCCGCTGACGCGGTTCGGGCGTCTGCGCCAGCCGGTGCGGGTGTGAAACACAAGCAGCGGCGGAACGAGCACCACGCCGGTCCCGAGAAGCAGCCCCACGCCCCCAGCAGAACCCGGTAGAACCACCCTGGATAGCCGGGAGGTCGCTGCATCAACAGGTTCCAGCCGACAGCAGGCTACCCCCGA
This sequence comes from Pseudomonadales bacterium, assembly GCA_041395905.1. GTDB lineage: Bacteria > Pseudomonadota > Gammaproteobacteria > Pseudomonadales > Azotimanducaceae > UBA7803. The sequence continues at coordinate 81,154 of JAWKZP010000012.1, read as the reverse complement.
GCTTCGCGATGGCCTAGTGCCGCTCGAGTGCGGGCGTTGCGGCAGCCATCTTGGGCGGGGCGTCGGCGCGCCGGGCCGTCGAACTCGGCCGACGAGCGCCGCAGCACGCTCAGATGGCGCGGCCCACCGCGTCTCCCTTTAACACCGCGACGGCGTTGCGGATCTGGTGCGCAAGGGCCGGGATCTGGAGAAGATCGTGCTGGCACGGGCTGTGCTGGCGCACGTGCAGAGCCGGATCCTCGTGTACGGGAACAAGACGGTCGTGTTCGCCTGAGGGCGGAAACTTCGGGTTCCGGGCAGCTGCTGTTTGCAGGGGGAATCCCCTATGCCCGTATGCGGAGCAGACCGGAGAATGGGGCTTTAGAGATCGAGGAGAGCTGACGGTGCGAAAAAACAGAGCGGCCTTGCGAAATGCCTTGATCCTGGGCGCAACGATCATAGCGTTGCTTGTGATCGTCTGGCTCATGGCGACAGGTGCCGCCTGACGGCCTGAGGGTATCTATATGAAAAGACTGTGTTTGCTGTCGCCCGACGTTGTGCACGCACGGCGTGTCGTAGACGTGCTGAAGTCGGACGGAATCCCCGAGACACACCTCTACGTGCTGGCGCGCCATGGCGTTGATCTCGAGGATCTGCCGGACGCCGGACCCGAGTCGGATGATTTCCTGCCGGCATACGAAAGGGGGCTGGCGTTCGGCGGGACTGCCGGATTGCTCGCCGGACTGTTCGCAATGGCGTTTCCACCGGCCGGGGTCGTCGTGGGCGGGGGCGGTGTGCTGCTCATCAGCCTGTTCGGTGCGGGTCTTGGCGGCTTTCTCACGGGGCTCGCTGGGGCGGCATTCTCCAGCTCACGCTTGAGCGAGTTCGAATCAGCCATAGAGCAAGGACAGCTGCTGGTGATGGCAGACGTTCCCAAGGACCAGGCCCAGCGGTACATGTCGTTGATCGCAGAAGCGGTGCCGGGTGTCGAAGTCGTCGGCATAGAGCCGCCGGCCCCTGTTGTGCCCTGAGTGGTTCAACGGTTGCGTGTCGCGCCATAGCTGCGCCCGGCGCTCAGTCCCCCGCGTGCTTCCAGAGTGCCGGATCGCGCCGTAGCCGCCGTCCTCTGAACAGATGCCACACAAAGACCGGCGCTGAGAGAATCCCGAGGCCGGCGTGCGCGGCGCTGCTCGCCAGGATCCAGGCTTCGGCACCCGCGTAGTAGAGGCCGAGACCGGTCGACAGCAGTATCACCATCAGCGCGAGCAGCGCGGTCCCGCTGATGCGGTTGAGGCGTCTGCGCCAGCCGATTCGTGTGTGAATGGCGAGCAGGGCACCGCTGAGCCCCACCGCGACGAATGCCGCAGCCGCGTGCCAGACGGCGCAAGCGAGGCGGGTGCCGGCGTCGAGTTGCCAGGGCACGTCCATGTCCAGGCGCATGTCCAGCATCGGGGGCACGAGCGCGATCCCGGTACCGAACAGCAGCGCGAGAATCCCCAGCAGGACCGGATGGAACCATCTGGGATAGCCGGCAAGACGCTGCATCAGCAGGTGCCGGCGCGCAGCAGCGCGCCGCCAAGTTGCGTGACGATGCGCTGCCGCTGGCTGGCAGGCATTGCGACGGCCACCTTGGTCAGGGCGTCGGCGCGCCAGGCCCGGCGCGCGGCAACGCTGACGACGGAATCAGTGGGCAGCGACGGGCAGGCTCCGACGATGCGCCCTGGAAACCGTTCTGTGTCGGGCTGAGCGCCTGCACGCGAGGAAGCGATCGCGCCGTTGCCGAGTCGCGCCAGGTCCTCGAAGCCGGCCGACGAGCGCCTCAGCACGTTCAGATGGCGCGGTCCGTACACCCGCAGGTCTCCGCCGGCGTTGACCCAGGCACAGGACAGCCCGTTTCGCTGCAGCACGTGGATTGCGCGGTCCACCGCGTACCCCTTTGCGATGCCGTCGAGCGTCACCAGCACAGGACGGACCAGACGCGCGGCGTCCGCGCGCAGATCGATGTCCCCCGAGTGGCCGACGGGGAGGCGTCTGCCACAGCCGTGATCCGGCAGCAACCCCCACTCGACCAGCTGACCGCCAACGGTGCAGTTGAAGCGCTGCGCGCTGGCATCGGCCATGGCGCGCGCCAGGCGCAAGACTTGGAGCGCGGACCGGCTCATTGCTACCCAAGTGCCCGGGCTGGCGTTCAGGCGGCTCAGCTCGCTGGCCGGATCCTGGAACGACAGCGAGCGCTGAACCTGCTCGATGGCGGCAAACGCCTCGCTGATGGCCGCCTGGGCCTGCGCGCTGGACGCTTCCGCCCCGATCTCCACGAAGGTGCCGAGCAACGGCCGCATGCGGCGAGATTCAGACATGGCGCAGCACCAGGTCGTGCAGCACCAGTAGGCGCTTCACCCCGTCCACCAGGTTGCGGCAGGAGAGGGTGGCGCCGCTGATGTTGGGAATGTCCCGGTCCAGACGCAGGGGGTCGGCGAGCGTCTTGCCGTCGAAGTGCTCGCGCCAGCTGGCGTCGCGCACCTCGCCGCCGTGGGTTTCGCGATAGCTCAGGATCTCAACGCCGAGCACCTCGCCCTGCGGCGATATTGCCACGGCGTAGGTGATGAATTCGTGCTTGCCGATGACGTCGTCGACGATGAACCAGCCGAGTGGCTGGCCGTTGCGCTCGCTGCGCCAGACCCTCTGGGTGGCGCTGCGCTGGCGCACGCCGGCGCGCTTCCTGATCTCTGAGCGTTGCGCGTCGGTGAGCGTGACGGTCCGGTCCACGAACGTGGTTGCATCCGGGAACAACAGGCGTTGCGCCTGCGCCACGTCCAGGTAGTCCGCCGCGAACGCGACGTTCAGCGGCAGCACGATGGCCGCGACGGGTGTTGCCCAGAGTCCGAGGAGTTCGCGTTCGGTCATGATCCGCCGCTCAGAAGTTGTAGCCGAGTTTCAGCCGGAATTCCTGCTCGGTCTTCTCGATCAGGTGCAGGTCCTGATCCTGCCCCGGGAACCCTTCGCCGCCGCCGGTGAGCTGCCGGAACCAGGTGAGCGTGGCCCACCACTGCGACCCGCCGTAGTGCAGCGTCGGGCCGGCGAACAGGCTGTAGCGCTCCTGGCCGACCTCTGTTTCGAACTCGGTTTCGTACAGAATCTCGGCCCCGACGAACCAGCTCGGCGCGAAGCGGTAGGTCAGCGCCGTGCCGAGCTTGAGCTCGATCTCCATCTCCGGGTCGGTGGGCCATTCGAAGTCGGGGGGAAGCCCCGCGATGGGGTCGCGTTCCGCATAGGTTGCTTCCAGTCCCAGGTTGCCGGCCCATACCATCTGTCCCTCCAGGAAGTATTTCTGGACTATGAGGATCGAGTCGAGGGACAGGGTGGTCTTGTCCTGCCCCGAGTGCGGGTCCACCGTCGCGTATTCGAATGTCCAGTAGCCGGACAGACCGATGTCGTCCAGCGCGGGGCTCAGGAAGTTGTACTTCGCCCCGACTTCGATCCCGGCGAGTTGCAGCCCCGTGTCCTCGTCCTTGGGCAGGTAGCCGTCCACAAGCAGGCCACGGGTATCCACCGCGCGCCCCAGCAGCCCAAGCTGCACGTTGAAGCGACTGGTGACCCCGTACTCCAGCTCGGCTTCCACATCCCAGGCATCGTAGTGGCCCAGGCTCTTGTCGCTGCGATTGGTGACGATGGTGTAACCCTCCCAGGCGCCCTCGGGTAGCGTCTCTGAGCCCTTGACGTAGCCGAACAGGTTTTCGTCGGCGTGGCCGGGCGCAGCGGTCAGAATGGCCGTCAGGGCCAGGATCACAGAGGCAGGTTTCATCGCGTCCTCCAGCGGGGTGAATACGGCGGCGGGCAGTCCGCTGCCGAAGGGGCGCGATATTAAATACAAATGAGAATCATTCGCAATAAAAAGATGCGAGCAGGTGCCGGGGGAATTTTCGGAGACCAGTTCCGGAGCGCCGCGACCTAAACGGCGCGCAGATGGCGCGCCGTGATGGCCGCGACTCGTTGGCCGAAGGAGATCAGGTCAGATCGAACCGGTCGGCGTTCATCACCTTGGTCCAGGCCGCGACGAAATCCCGGACGAATTTCTCCTGATTGTCGTCCTGCGCATACACCTCTGCGTACGCGCGCAGAATCGAGTTCGATCCGAAGACCAGGTCGACGCGGGTGGCGGTCCATCGGGACTTGCCGGTGCTGCGGTCGCGGATTTCATAGAGACCGCCGTTGGTCGGCTGCCAGACGTTGTTCATGTCGGTCAGGTTGACGAAGAAGTCGTTCGTGAGCGCGCCTTCGCGGTCGGTGAGCACGCCGTGCTTCGTGCCGCCGTGGTTGCTGCCGAGTACGCGCATGCCGCCCACGAGCACCGTCATCTCGGGGGCCGTAAGCCCCATGAGCTGGGTGCGGTCGAGCATCAGCTCTTCCGCGCTGACGACGTAGTCCTTCTTCAGCCAGTTGCGGTAACCGTCGTGGATCGGTTCCAGCGGCGCGAAGGATTCGGCATCGGTCATCTCGTCGGTCGCGTCGCCCCGCCCGGGCGAGAACGGCACCTCGATCTCGAGACCTGCCGCAGCTGCAGCCTGCTCGATGCCGACATTGCCGGCCAGGACGATCACGTCGGCGAGGCTGGCGCCGGAGTCTCTGGCGATGCGCTCGATCACTGCGAGCACACGGGCGAGCCGTTCGGGCTCGTTGCCCTCCCAGTCCTTCTGCGGAGCCAGGCGAATGCGGGCGCCGTTGGCGCCGCCGCGCATGTCGGAGCCGCGGAACGTGCGCGCGCTGTCCCAGGCGGTGGCGACCATGTCGGCGATGGAAAGCCCGCTGCCGGCGATGCTCCGCTTTACGGCCTGAACATCGTAGGCGGTGCTGCCCGCCGGTACCGGGTCCTGCCAGATCAGATCCTCCGCCGGCACGTCGGGGCCGATGTAGCGCGTCCTGGGCCCCATGTCGCGATGGGTCAGCTTGAACCAGGCTCGGGCGAATACCTCGGAGAAGTACTCCGGATCCTTGTAGAAGCGTTCTGAGATTTTCCGGTACGCAGGGTCCTTGATCATGGCCATGTCCGCGTCGGTCATGATCGGGTTGTAGCGGATCGACGGATCTTCCACGCCGACGGGTCTGTCCTCTTCGGCGATCTTCACCGGCTCCCACTGCCAGGCGCCGGCAGGGCTCTTCCGTGACTCCCATTCATGGTTGAACAGCATGTGGAAGTAGCCGTTGTCCCAGCGCGTGGGATGGGTCGTCCACGCACCCTCGATACCGCTGGTAACGGTATCAGGCCCGAAACCCTTCCCGTTCGGGTTGTGCCAGCCGAGACCCTGCTGGTCGACGTCGGCAGCCTCGGGATCCGGGCCGAGCCGGCCCGCATCGCCGTTGCCGTGGCACTTGCCGACGGTGTGGCCGCCGGCGGTCAGCGCCACCGTCTCCTCATCGTTCATGGCCATGCGCGCGAAGGTCACCCGGACGTCGTGGGCGGTCTTCAATGGGTCGGGTTTGCCGTTGACGCCCTCCGGGTTGACGTAGATCAGGCCCATCTGAACCGCGGCCAGGGGATTCTCCAGCGACTCGCGGTCCTCGTCCTCGTACCTCGTAGCGGCGAGCCACTCCTTTTCGGAGCCCCAGTAGGTGTCCTTCTCGGGATGCCAGATGTCCTCGCGGCCAAAGGCGAAGCCGAAGGTCTCGAGGCCCATGGATTCGTAGGCAATGGTACCGGCCAGAATGATGAGATCGGCCCAGCTGATCCGATTCCCGTATTTCTTCTTTATTGGCCAGAGCAGCCGGCGTGCCTTATCCAGGTTGACGTTGTCGGGCCAGGAATTGATGGGAGCAAAGCGCTGGTTGCCGGTGCCGCCGCCGCCGCGCCCATCGGCGATCCGATAGGTGCCGGCCGCATGCCAGGCCATGCGGATCATCAGCCCGCCGTAGTGGCCCCAGTCCGCCGGCCACCACGCCTGGCTGTCGGTCATCAGCGCGTGCAGGTCCTTCTTGAGCGCGGCAACGTCGAGCTTCCTGACCTCCGCGCGGTAGTCGAAGTCCTCGCCCAGCGGGTTGCTCTTGCTGTCGTGCTGATGAAGGATGTCGAGGTTCAGCGCGGCGGGCCACCACGCAATGTTGGATGCGCCGGCCGTGGTGCTGCCACCGTGCATGACCGGGCACTTTGCTCCCGAATTCGGATCCTTGGTGTTCATGGCGGATTCCTTCAGATTTTCCTGACTCAACTGATTGGAACGACCTCGTCGTGATCCGTTCCCCAGGCGCCGTGCCTGATCGAAACCCGCTGTCAGAGAATCGGGCTCAGCAGCCGCGCGCCGGACGCCGCCAGCCGCACGGCAAACCCGCGCTGCTCGATCTCATCGGCGGAGACGCGCCGGGATCGCGAAAAATCCTGCTCGAGCATCTGGGCCACTCGTGCGACCACTGCCGCGTCTGTGCTGAGCAGCGTCAGCTCGAAGTTCAACCGCAGCGAGCGGTTGTCGAGATTTGCGGTGCCGATGCCCATCAGACGGTCATCCACCAGGAATGCTTTCTGGTGCATGAAGCCTTGCGTGTAGCGGAAAAAAGTTACGCCGGTCGCCGCACACAGGCTCAGGTAGAACAGCGATGCCAGGTGCACGAGCAGGTGATCGGGTTTCTCCGGCAGCAGGATCCGCACGTCCACCCCGCGCAGTGCGGCCACCTGCAGGGCCGCGACGATCTCCTCGTTGGGCACGAAGTAGGGGCTGGCGATCCACAGGCGTCGGCGCGCGGCCTGAATGATCTGCAGAAACATCAGGTTGCAGGTTTCGACCCGGTCTGCCGGGCCGCTCGGCAGGATCAGCACGTTGGCGTTCCGGCCCTGCGCTGAGCGCGGCACCCATTCCAGCAGGTCGATGTTCTCCCCCGTGGCCCAGTGCCAGTCTTCGGTGAAGATCAGCTGCAGGGCATCCGCAGCCGGCCCTTCCACCAGCAGATGGGTGTCGCGCCAGGCGCCGTAGCGACGGCTCCGGCCCAGGTACTCGTCGCCGACGTTGAGGCCGCCGACGAACGCCAGGTCGCCGTCCGCCACCAGAAGCTTGCGATGATTGCGGAAGTTGATCTGCAAGCGGCTGCCGGCACGTCCGGAGGAGCGGAATGCGCGGATGTCGATGCCGGCTGCGCGACACTCGCGCACGAACCGGCGCGGCGCCGGCCAGCTGCCGATGTCGTCGTAGAGAAAGTAGACCGCGAGCCCCGCCCGGGCGCGCTCGATCAGCGCATCCTTGAGCCGCTCGCCGAGATTGTCGTGGCGCAGAATGTAGAACTGAACGAGCAGATAGCGCTGCGCGTTCTGGATGGCCTGAAAAATGGCGTCGAACGTTTCATCACCGTCGATCAGCAGCTCCACCCGGTTGCCGCTGGTGAACGGCAGCGCTGCCAGTCGTTCCAGCACCCGAACCTCGGCGTCCGCTTGGGGAATGCTGCTGCGGAACGCCTGGCAGTAGCGCCGCACCTGATCGGTTACCCAGCCGTGCGCCTGATTTGCTGAGCGGCGGGCGTCCACGTAGCCGGCAAAACGGTTTCGGCCGAAGACCAGATAGAACGGCAGAGCCATGCCCGGCATGGCCACCAACGCGATCGCCCAGGCGCTGGCTCCCTGTGCCGACCGGGTGTGTATTGCCGCGTGGATCGCCGCGACGACGCCCCCCATCTCCAGCAGCACGTAGCCGAGTGCGAGCAGTCGGGCCGAATCGACTTCGGGGAACAGCGCCTGCAAGCCCTCGATCATAGAGATTCATTCGCCAGTGGAGCGTCTCCGCAAGTGGGCCGACTCTACTGAATAGAGCTGATGGCAGCCAAATTCTGGTCATCCGGCGCCGCTGCACACCCGGGATGCAGCGCGGCTGGGAGCTGATCGACAGAGCGCGTACGCGGCTGCCGATCAGACGCTGTGCAACGGTGCCGAGCATCTGTACAGGAAATCGTCCCCGGTGTCTGCACGCCTTGCGTGCCCGTCCCAGGTAAACATCAATGAATTCAGTTCGTTAGGCATCGGGTCGGGTCCCGGTTGGACTTGGCACGCGAGTTGATCCGACACGCGGGTTGATTTGGCAACAGCGATAACCAGGCCGGGGCAACCGGCCGACCGGCCATGAGTGTGCCCGCGTACGGGCGCCCGTGGGCGTCCAACTGGGGAGGGGCACGATGAGACAGGTTTTCTGCACCATGATGATTGCAGCGTTGGCGGCGCTGGCTGGGGTGGCCCGGGCGGAGATCGCCAACCCGGCCGACAACCAGGCGGGGCCCGAACTCAACAGGGAACAGGGCCAGCGCACCACGAGCGCCTACGTGGAAAGCATCGTGGTCAAGGGTGAGCGCTCGCCCTATCACGAGGAGGAACTGATCGGCGAGTATCGGCAGCCGCGCTGGACGGCATTCCGGAGATTCCCCACGACCCGCGTCTACGTGCGACCCAAGGGCTACGTGGGCGTGGAGCAGTGGTACAGGGTCGAGGACCGTCGTGACGGCAAGACCTCCACCACGGCCCAGACGGAAATCGAGTTCGGCTTGCCCCACCGCCTGCAGCTGGATCTGTACCTCATCAGCCGCAAGGAAGGCGCAAGCGGCGAGACCTTCGTGGACAACGCCGTGGAGGTCCGCTACGCGTTCGCGGACTGGGGTGAGATCTGGGGCAATCCGACCCTTTACGTGGAGTACGTCAGCCAGGATTCAGAAGCCAACAAGGTGGAGACCAAGCTGCTGCTGGGTGACGAACTCGTGCCAGGATGGCATTGGGGGACCAACCTGGTCTGGGAGTACACGCTGGGCGGCGCCAGGACGCGCGAGTACGAGCTGGCCATGGGCGTCAGCCACACGCTGAGCGATGACCGGTTCTCGCTGGGGCTCGAAACCAAGCTCGCGGTCGAGGATGAGAAGGGCAGCCGCGGCGACTGGGACGAAGACCTGCGCCTCGGGCCGAGCATTCAATGGCGCCCGCTGCCGCAGATGCATATCGACGTTGCACCGCTGTTCGGGCTGACGCACGACTCGAAGCGGGCCGACATTTTCGCTGTGTTCGGCTGGGAGTTCTGAGTGCCGGGGCGCGGCTGACGACGGGCCTGGAACCTGCTTGCCGCGCGGCGCAACGGTCGGTTCCGGTTGCCGGAAAAGTCAGGCATATTACGGCGCCTTTTCAGCGCGGTAGCGCCCGATGATCAAACGCTGGCTGACCGAATTGAGGCGTCGCAAGGTGCTTCGGGTGGCTGGCGCGTACGTCGTGGCTGGGTGGGGCGTGCTGCAGGGCGTGGAGGCACTGGTACCCCTGCTCGGATTGCCAGACTGGACCGTGACCCTGGTGGCGCTGCTGCTGCTGGCCGGGCTCCCGGTCAGCGTCGCTACCGCCTGGGTGCTGTTGGCGGCGCCCAAGAGCGACCCGGAACTCGACGCCGAATCGACCGCTGTCGCGAGTCGGCAGTCCCGCTGGCTGGATGCAGGGCTGTTCCTGGCGGTTCTGTTGCTGGTGGGTGCGACCCTGTGGCAGGTGAGCAACCGGGAAGCGCCGGCGGCGGCGCGGACGGACCAGCGCGCAGCGGTCGCGGGCGCTCCGGCATCGGTGGCGGTGCTGCCGTTCACCAGCTTCAGCGACGATGCCCAGGACAACTACCTCGCGGACGGCCTGACTGAAGAGCTGATCAACGGGCTCGCTCAGATCAGCGGCCTGCAGGTCCCCGGACGGACCTCTTCGTTCCACTTCAAGAACCGCAACGAAGATCTGCGCGAGATCGGCCGGCAGCTGGGTGTCGCTCATCTGCTGGAGGGCAGCGTGCGTCGTTCCGGGGAGCGGCTGCGGGTCACCGTGCAGCTGGTATCAACCGACGACGGATTCCATCTGTGGTCGCAAACCTATGATCGGAGTCTCACCGACGCGCTCTCGATCCAGACCGACATCGCGCGCCACGTAGCCGAGTCGCTGCGCGCCACGCTGCTCGCCGATCCTCAGGGCGCGTCGGCGGTTGCGGCCGATGCCGACAGCTATCCGAACTTTCTCGTCGCCACGGGCCTGCTGAGCGAGCGCAGCCCCGAGTCGGTAACCCAGGCGCGCGCACTGTTCGAGCGCATCCTGGTGGGTGACCCTGACAATGCCGAAGCGCTGGCCGGCTACGCGCGAGCGACGATTCTGCTCGCCGGCGCCTACCTGTCGATCGACTTCGAGCCGGCGGCGGCCCTAGCGGTGGAGGCGGCGGAGCGCGCGCTCGCGCTGGCACCGGACAACGTCGCCGCAAATCTGGCTGCGGGTCAGGTATATGACGTGCTCGGACAGCGAACCGACGAAGTGCGCTATCAGGTGCTTGCCGAGCGGGCGCTGGCGCGGGCGGTAGACCTGGCGCCGGATGACCCCGAGGTGCTGCGGACCCTGGGCGGTCTGATGGTTCGGCAGGGACGTTGGGAGTCGGCCGTCCAGGTGACGCAGCGGGCGGTGGCACGCGACCCGCTGGATCGGGCAGCGCGGCTGCAGCTGGCGGAGGCGCAGCGCGGCACCGGCAGGCTGCAGGACGCGCGTGCCGAGCTCGAACGGTTGCTCGAGCTGCAACCGGACTACGTCAGCGGGCACCTGGAGCTTGGCGAGCTGCTGATGGAAACCGGCGCCTTCGAAGCAGCCCTGCCGCACCTGCGGCTGGCGCACGAATCCCGCAGCATGCCGCGCGCTACGTTCGCGCTGGCGAACCTGTATCTCAACGTCGGCGCGCAAGGCCACGTGCTGACCACTCTGGCAGAGCTGGATTACGCGCCGCTGTCGCTGCCGCTGGCCGAAATGATTCGGCGCTACCTGACGGGCGATTCCGGGGCGGTGCTCAGCTACGCCCGGTCCGAGCTGGTCCGCACTGGAGACCGCATCTGGCGACCCCTGGTGGTGCTCGCCGCGCTCAACGCGGGGGACCTCGCGCTGGCGCGCGAGCAGCTGCGGCTGCTCGAACCTGCCGTGCTGGCCCCCGAGGCGGATGCGGCGCGCCTGGCCCCCGGCACGGTGCTGCTGGCCGCCAGCCTGCTCATGCTCGAAGAGCGCAGCGAGCAGGCGACGCAGCTGCTCGAGTCCCTGCTGGCGGCGCACCAGCCGGCTCCCGACGGCTTCGATCCCGTCTCCGAGAAGCTGGTGCGCGCCCATGCTCAGGCACTGCTCGGGCACGTGGAAGAGGTGCTCGCGGAGCTGGACGATGCCCGGCGCCAGGGCTATCGCACGCTCTACGATTTCGACAACTTTCTGCGCATCGACCGCTACCCGGCGTTCGCGGCGCTGCGCGGCGACCCGCGCTTCGTGGATCTGCTGGCGCGGATCGAGGCCGACAATCGCGCGCTCGCCGCCCGTCTGGGTCTCGATTGAGCCGCGAACTGGTGGCGGTTTGCGAGTACAGTGGGGGCCCCGGACACGAAAGGGAGAACGCTGTCATGACCTTGTTACGCATCCTGCTCGGCGTGGTCCTGCTGACGATCATGCCATGGGCGACGGCCGACGCTGCGAGCGCCGACGGTCTCCGTGCGGCGCTGGACAACGCCGCCCGCCCCGACGCCGACAAAGCCCGCGATGCCGGCCGCAAACCGGCTGACGTCATTACCTTCCTCGGCTTCGGCAAGGGCGACACCGTCATGGACGTCATCGCCGCAGGCGGCTACTACACCGAGGTGCTGTCGGTGGCCGTTGGACCGGAAGGAACCGTGTACGCCCAGAACCCGCCAGCGGTGCTGAAGTTCCGCGACGGTGCCAACGACAAGGCGCTCAGCGAACGGCTGGCCGGCGATCGGCTGCCCAATGTGAAGCGCATCGACGCCGACTTCGCAGATCTCGAGTTGCCCGCCGGCAGCCTGGACGGGGCAATCACCGCGCTCAACTTCCACGACCTGTATAACCGTGACCCGGACGCGGCTGCCGCCATGCTGAAGGTGCTCTACGGGCTGCTCAAACCCGGCGCCGTGCTCGGCATCGTCGACCATGTCGGGGTAGCAGGCGCGGACAATGCGTCGTTGCACCGCATCGAGAAATCCAAGGTGGTCGAGGCCGCGAAGGCGGCGGGCTTCGAGATTGCCGGTGACAGCGATCTGCTGGCCAGTCCGGAGGACGATCACAGCCTGATGGTGTTCGCCGAAGGGCTGCGTGGCCGCACCGACCGCTTCCTGCTGAAGCTGAGGAAGCCCGGCTGAGCCGACGTTGCGGCCCGACAGCGGCGCCGGGCTTCCGTGCTTGGGGCCGCTGAGGAGCCCGCTGCCCGGGGCGGTGCGCGCCGCGCCTGAGTTGCGTCTAGGTAGGTTCCCCGGTTTCCTTCCGCTGCGGACTTGGCAAGATCGGATCTTGCAATTCCGTCCACGCCCGTTCGGGCGAAGGAGACCCACATGTCTAAGATCATTCGCATCGTTGCGCTGTCGTGCAGCCTCGGCGCGGCTGCGGTTGCTGTTCCGGCCGGAGCTGCCGATGCTCTGATGACTACGGCGCAGCAGCTCTTCAAACCCATTCCTGAGCAGCCGCCGGCGGTTGCCGGCATCGACAGCACGCCTGCGCGCGTGACGCTGGGTCGCATGCTGTACTTCGAGCCGCGCCTTTCCGAGAGCCACGCGATCTCGTGCAACTCCTGTCACATGGTGGGCCTGGGCGGCGTCGACCTGCAGGAGACGTCCATCGGACACCACTGGCAACGCGGCGGACGCAACGCACCGACGGTGCTCAACGCGACGTTCAACACGGCGCAGTTCTGGGACGGCCGCGCGGAGGATCTGCGTCAACAGGCCGGCGGCCCCCTGGTGAACCCCATCGAGATGGGTACCAGCGAGAGCCACGTGGTAGAACAGCTCAAAGGCATACCCGGCTACGTGCGCGCGTTCGCAGAGGCGTTCCCCCAGCAGCCGGAGCCCGTCACGTTCGACAACGTGCGCAACAGCATCGCGTTGTTCGAGGCGACGCTGATCACGCCCGATGCACCCTTCGATCGCTATCTGAAAGGCGATGCCGACGCGTTGAGCGCGGCGCAGCAGGAAGGCCTGAATCTGTTCATCAGCAAAGGCTGTGCGGCTTGTCACAAGGGCACCAACCTGGGCGGAGACATGTACGCGCCGTTCGGCGTGATGGAACGTCCTGGCGCTGACATTCTCCCCCTGGGCGACAAGGGCCGCTACGAAGTCACCAAGACGGTGAGCGACGAGTACGTGTTCAAGGTTCCGACGCTGCGCAACCTGGAGCTGACGCCGCCGTATTTCCACAGTGGCAAGGTGTGGGACATGCGCCAGGCCGTGGCCGTCATGGGCGCCAGCCAGCTGGGGATCCAGCTCAGCGAGCAGGAGGTGGATCGGATCGCCGACTTTCTGCTGTCGTTGACGGGCCGGCAGCCGGAGGTCATCTATCCCATTCTGCCACCGAGCGTCGCCAGCACGCCCAGGCCGCAACCCTGAGCGACCGGGCGGTGCGCGAGGCGCGCGCCGCCCTCCCCAGGGCAGGGTTTCCGCCCGCCGGCGCATCGGCCAGACTTGGCAGTCGCGGAGTCGATCAGCGAGTAGGAATCCCCATGGCGAAGCCGCCTGGATCTGCAACCGCGGCGGGCTCGGTGCCCCCCGCGCCGCTGATACCTTCGCAGGTGGCGAGCTGGCGCAGCCAGGGGTTTGCCTTCGTCTCGGGTCTGTTCGAGCCGGAACTGATTGCCGCGCTGCGTGAAGCGGCGGCGCGGACGTTCCCGGCGGCAGACAGCCCCGAGGCGGCCGCCGTCACCGACTTCGGCAGCGGCGGCAGGCTCAACTTTCCGTCGCGCTGCGCGCCGCTCAACGCCGTTACCCTGCATCCGCGGCTGCTTGCCGCCGCCGCCCAGCTGCTCGGTTGCCCTGAGACGGAGATCAGGCTCACCCAGTCGGACCTATGGCCCAAGTACGGACGCGCGGGCGTGCCAAGCGCCGCGCTCGACAACGACGATCAGCGCATCCACGTCGACTATCCGAACCACACCCTGGCCCATCCCACGCCCTGGGACCGGCCTGAGGCGGTGGAGCTGATTCTCTATCTCGACGACGTGACGGAGTGTGGTGGCGCGACCGCGGTCGTGCCGCGGTCCGGGCCCGACGACCCGGCCTATCGCTGGCCCATCGTCGACACGCCGGGTATCGCCGAGCTCGACTACGTCAACGACCGCGAGAGCGCCGAGGCTTACTTCGCCGTGCAGCGGCCCCAGCTGGCCGAGTGGCGCCAGAGTCTCTATCAGCGGGAGCGCAGAACCTGGTATCGGCCCGGCGACGTGCTGCTGTACCGCCACGACACCTGGCATCGCGGCACGCCGCTGATGGCGGGACGCAGGCGCCTGGTGCAGAACGTCACCTTCCGGAGAGCCGCATCGGAATGGATCAGCGTGCTGCACGTGGGCTGGGCCTGGTCCGCGTATGCCAGGGACAAGTTCCTGGAACGTCTGATCGCCGGGGCCTCGCTCACCCAGCGCGCGGTGCTGGGCTTTCCACAGCCCGGTTCGGCGTACTGGTGCCCCGAGACGCTCGCGGCGGTGGAGGCGCGCTACGGCGTGTTCGGAATGGACATGACGCCTTACCGGGAGGCATTGCTTTAGGTCATTCCGCCTGGCGTGAGGCCGCCGCGGCCAGCAGGCCTCGCGCGACCACGATGAGCAGGATCACGACGATGATCACGGCAGGCAGCGCCGGCAGAAAGCCGATGATGCCGAACAGGTCGGACTCGCCGAGCGGGTTGTCGCCCAGTGTCAGCGCGCGGTTGCCGGCCGCGTTGCCGAACCAGTAGAACACCGTGAAGGACCAGGCGACGTAGACGAATCCGTAGGCGGTGAGGCGCTGCAGCAGCGGGCTCAAAGCCATCTTCGGCAGCGACAGGCCCACGGCGATCACCAGCAGGCCGTTCATGGCTCCACCGGAGTGCGCCCTGATCCAGCCCTCGCTGGTTCCGTATGCGGGAACGGCGGCAATGTGCCCCGGCCAGACTTCGAGCCCGCCCAGCAGGGAGAACATCAGCATGAATCCCGCCAGCATGGCGACCAGTATCACCAGAAAACCGTTGATCAGCATGACGCGCTGCAGGCGTTCCATTTGCAATCCCTCCCCGATGCACCAGTCGAATGCAGAGTCCCGCCCCCAGGCATTGAACCACAAGGTCGTCTTCTGAGCTGCGGCACTGGCCCTGGCGTCGTGCTGGTACAATGGATCGCTTCTCCCGGTGACAGATCCAATCATGTCGGACCACCCAATCCTGATCGTGGGCGCCGGGCTCGCGGGCGCGACCGTCGCGCGCGAGCTCGCGGATGCGGGCCACCGCGTGCACGTAATCGACCGCCGGGAGCACATCGCGGGCAACGCCTACGACGAGGTCAACGCGCACGGGATACTGGTGCACAGGTACGGTCCGCACATCTTCCACACCAACAACGAGCGTGTGGTGGCGTGGCTGTCGCGCTTCACCGATTGGATTCCTTACAAGCACAGGGTGAAGGCGCTGCTCGCCGACGGGCGGCTCGTTACCCTGCCGGTCAATCGCGAGACCAGGGAGATCGTCGGAGAAGAGAACGTGGTCGATACCTTCTTCCGCCCCTACACGCGCAAGATGTGGGGGCTCGAGATCGAGGAGCTGAGCCCCGACATACTGAATCGAGTCCCGGTGCGCGACGACCTCAACGAGTACTACTTCCCCGATGACAAGTTTCAGGCAATGCCTGAGCGCGGCTACACGGTGATGGTCACGAACATCCTGGACCACGCTGCGATCAGCGTCTCTCTGAACACGGCCTTCGATCGCTCCATGGAAGCGGACTACGCCCACGTCTTCAACTCGATGCCCATCGACGAGTATCACGACTTCGTGCACGGCGAGCTGCCGTATCGGTCGATCCGCTTTCACGAGTTCGACTTTCCCAGCGCGAAGCTGTTTCCGGTCGCAGTAGTGAACTTCACGCATTCCGGGCCGTTCACCCGGGTCACGGAGTGGAAGAATTTCCCGGGGCACGGCGACAACGCGGCGTTCACGACGCTGACGTTCGAGGAACCATGTGACTACCGCGACAACGGCCTGGAACGGTTTTATCCGGTGAAGGACCTGGCGGGGGCGAATCGGGAGATCTATCGGCGCTATGCCGCGATGACGGCCCCGGGCGTGACGTTCATCGGCCGCTGCGGCCAATACGCCTATCTCGACATGCATCAGGCGGTTTCGAGTTCGCTCGCTGCGGCCCGGCGCTACCTCACCGGAGCTGCCGCCGACGACTGACCGCCCGGACGCTCAGGCGGCGCGGTGTGCCGGGGCGCTCAGGCCAGCAGGTCGTGGTGTTCCGGATGGCGGCGCAGGTACGCGGCGGCCCAGGAGCAGGTTGGCACGATGCGCTCGCCGCGCTCGCGAGCCAGCGCCAGGAGACCTTCCATCAGGCGCCCGGAGGCGCCGGTGCCGCGCAGCGCGACAGGCGCCTCGACGTGAGGGATGACCAGCACGCCGTCGCGCCGGCGGTAGTCTGCCCACAGGATCTGCCCCGCTTCTTCGAGCTCGAAGCGGCTCCGGTCGGGATTGTCGATGACTCGATTCATCAAGCGCTTCTCCGCATCATCGAGGCGTGCGCCTCAGCGCGCCCGGGTCTGGATCATGGCCGCCAGTGCGGTCCCCATCTCGCCGACGATGCGGGCCGCAACGGCGTCTTGTGAGGCGGAGCGCCAGTAGCGCTCGACCAGGGGTGCAGCGGCAAACGCCTGCGAGCGGCCGAGCACGGGCAGTACCGCGTCCACGAAGAAGAGCATGGGTACCAGCGCGCAATCGGCCAGCGTGAGGCTGCTGCCCACCGCAAACGGGCCGCCGGAGTAGCCGCCGTCGCCGAGCAGGCGTGCGAGGATCGCCAGGGCCTCGTCTGCCGCGGTCAGGCCCGCGGCCAGGGTGTCGGCATCGCGGCTGGCCGGATCGACCTGGGCGTAGAGGGGCGCCATGCGCGGGTAGCCGTACATGTCGACCCAGCGCGCCAGCAGCCGGGTCTGCGCCCTATCCAGCGCTGAGCCGGGCCGCAGGGGCGGTTGCGGAAACCGGTCTTCCAGATATTCGCAGATGACCTCACTCTCGGGCAGCACCCGGCTGCCCGTATCCAGGGCCGGAATCTTGCCGGTGGGATTGATGCGCTTGAACTCGGCGCTGCCCATCCCGCCCGGCGGAAGCTCGAGCGTGATCGCCTCGTGATCCAGCCCCTTCGCGTAGACCTGCATGCGCACGCGGCTGGCGAATGGTGACAGATCGGCCTGATAGAGCTTCACGGTTTGTCTCCGGATCGGGGTGCGCAGGATCATAGCATTCGGCCCAGTCACCGGAAGCCCCGAAACCCGGTAGACTGGCACCATTCCAGCAGCACACCCGGAGACCTATGACTATCGATACCGAAGCCTGGTTGAGCGAGCATCGCATCGATGAGGTAGAGGCGATCATCCCCGACATGGCCGGCGTGCCGCGCGGCAAGTTCTTCCCTGCCAAGAAATTCCTCAAGCACAACCTGCGCCTGCCCGAGTCGGTGTTCCTGCAGGGCATCACGGGTGATTACGGTGAGATATCGGGAGACCTCTACGATATCGATCCGGACCTTCACCTCGAGCCGGACTACAGCACGCTGCGGCTCGTACCCTGGACCAACGAGCCCACGGCGAGCGTCATCGTCGACTGCTACCGGCAGGACAGACAGCCCCTCGACCACGCACCGCGCCAGGTGCTCAAGCGCATTCTGAAGCTCTACGACGACCGGGGCTGGAAGCCGATCATCGCGCCCGAGGTGGAGTTCTACCTGGTGCAGCAGAACCGCGACCCGGACTATCCCCTGGAGGCGCCTGTCGGCCGCGCCGGGCGTAAGGAAACGGCGGGGCGGATGTACAGCATCGAGGCGGTGAACGAGTTCGACCCCATCATCGAGGACATCTACGACTATTGCGAGGCGATGGAGATCGACGCTGACTCGCTGTCCCATGAGGACGGCGCTGGTCAGCTCGAAGTCAACTTTCTGCATGGCGATCCGCTGGAGCTCGCCGATCAGGTGTTCCTGTTCAAGCGCGTGGCGCGGGAAGCCGCGTTCAAGCACGGGATCTACGCGACCTTCATGGCCAAGCCCATGCAGGGCCAGCCCGGCAGCGCGCTGCATCTGCACCAGAGCGTGGTGGACGCCAGTACCGGGGAGACGCTGTTTTCCAGGGAGGATGGCTCGGACAGCCCGCTGTTCCACAACTTCATCGGCGGGTTGCAGAAGTACGTTCCGGAAGCGCTGATTCTGTTCGGACCGTACGTCAACTCGTATCGGCGCTTCACGCGTTTTCTGGCGGCACCCATCAACGTTCAGTGGGGCTACGACAACCGCACGGTGGGGCTGCGCGTGCCGCGCTCCGACCCGCTCAACCGTCGCGTGGAGAACCGGATCCCGGGCGCGGATGTGAACCCCTATCTCGCCATCGCAGCTTCACTGGCCTGCGGATACATGGGCATGGTGGACGGTCTCAAGCCGACCGCGCCGCTGAGCGGCAGTGCCTACAAGCTCGAGCAGGGTCTGGCGCGCGACCTGTTCGCCGCCCTGGATATGATGGAGGCGTGCACGCCGCTGCACGACATCTTCGGACGCGAGTTCGTCGAACTGTACTGCGCGATCAAGCGGGTGGAGCACGAGACCTATTTCGAGGTCATCAGCCCCTGGGAGCGTGAACACCTGCTGCTGAACGTGTGACGCGCCCGCCCCCGGCCGCGGCGATCCGGGTCAGACCAGATCCCCCTCGCCCTCGACCGGGCAGAACTTGGGCGTGAGGTCGAGCACCATGAGCAGCCGGCCGAAGCCGATGTACTGGCCGGCCATCATGCCGAGTTCGAGGATCTCGGCCTCGCTGAAGCACGTTCGCAGACGACCGAACAGAGCATCGTCGATATTGTGGTGATCCGTTGCCAGGCGCTCGGCGAATTCCACCGCCAGGGCTTCGCGCTCGGTGAATGAGGCTCCATCCGCGTCGAGATCGGAAATCTTGGCTTCCGTGAGTCCGTTTTCCATCGCCGATGGAAATCGCGCGCCCAGTCACGTGAAGCAGTCGTTGAGCCGCGCGATCTTCAGCCGCACCAACTCCTTGAGCGCCGGCTCCAGCAGGCCGCCGTTGTGGGCGGGGTAGTAGAACTTGAAGTAGCTGTCGAAGAACGATTGGTGCTGGGCGAGCCCCCGCAGCACCGAGGCGTCGGCACCCGCGCGCTCGGCCGCCTGGACCTGATCGCGGGCCGCATCATTGAGCTCCTCGTCGGGAAGCAGGCGTATGCGCGCCATAGAGGTTGCCTCATCTGATTGAGTGAAGGGTTAAGGTGGCAATCCGGGAGGGTCGCTGTCAATGGCAGCATACGAGAATCCGCGTGATTCGAGCGGTCGGGGCGCGATCGCCCGCGCTGCGCGGCTCGGGTGATGTTGCTAGCATAGGCGCCCCCCAACCCGGAGCCGCCTCATCATGACCGCGCGCGTTCGCATCCTCATGGCACTTGCTGCGTCGATCTCGTTACTCGGTTGCGCTGCGGGTGCGCCGAAGCCCCAGTGGGCGACGGCGGCGGACATGCCCGAGCTGGCAACGTTCGGCTGGGCTACCCAGGGCAGCGCCGAGCGGCCGCTGACCATTCTGGACACCCAGGTGCGTACCGCCCTGGCGGCGCAGCTGACCAGGAAAGGCTACGCGGAGAGCGCAGACGCGCCCGATTTCCGCATGAGCTACGAACTCGTGACCTACGAAAAGAATCGGAGCTCGAACCCCGTGCGTATCGGGATCGGGGTCGGAACCTGGGGCGGCCATGTGGGCGGCAGCGTGGGAACGTCGGTAGGTCTCGGCGGCAGCGAGGATCCGAAGGTGCGGGCGCAGCTGCAGATCCATGCGGTGGCCACCGAGAGCAATCGTGAGGTGTGGACCGGCACGACCACGACGTTCGGCCCCGGGCCGGACGCGGCGACGGTGGAGCGGGCCGTCGCCGGCGTCATGCAGGGCTTTCCGCAGCGGGGCCGTTGAGTGACGCGACCCGCGCGCGATGCCCGGCGCTACCGTTTCCCAGCCGCCGCGCCGGCCCCAAGCGTCAAAGATGTGAGCGGGTGAAGGCCGAATACACCAGGGTGCGCAGGTCCCGACGCAGGGTCAGCCGGGCGTCGGTGCCGATGACCTGGGTCATGAACACCACCGCCAGCTGCTCGGCGGGATCGATCCAGAACGCGGTGGAGGCGGCGCCGCCCCAGAAGAACTCCCCGGGCGTGCCGGGCAGTCGCGACTTAGCGGGGTCGACATTGACTCCGCAGCCGATCGAAAACCCCATGCCGCCGTAGCCGGCCTCCGTGAACAGGCCCACCGCAGGCACCATGTCGGTCATCAGCTGGTGATCCGGCAGCAGGTTCATGCTGAACATGGCCACCGTCTTCGGGCTGAGGATCTGCACGCCGTTCAGCGAGCCGCCGCCCAGCATCATGCGGCAGAAGCGCATGTAATCCTGCGTGGTGGAGACCAGGCCGCCGCCGCCGCTCTCGAGCTTCGGCGGGCGGGCGTACGTGGAGTCCTGCGCGTCGTCCTGCAGCTTCAGCCCGCCGCCCGGCTTGGGCTGGTAGCAGGAGCAAAACCGCTCGATCTTGTCCTCGGGACAGTAGAAGGCCGAGTCGTGCATGCCCAGCGGCTCGAACAGGCGGGTCCGCAGAAACTCACCGAAGGACATGCCGGAGAGCTTCTGCACCAGGTAGCCCATCACGTCTATCGACACCGAGTAGTTCCACATCTCGCCCGGCGAGAAGTCGAGCGGCAGCTTGGACAGCTGCTCGATGAACTCGTCGAGGCCCCCCGGGGTCTGGGTGTCCCCCACCTTGCGGGCGCGATAGGCCGCGTCCACGCTGGTGCGCGACATGAAGCCGTAGGTGAGCCCGGATGTGTGGGTGACCAGGTCGACCACCTTCATCGGGCGCTTCGGCGGCACGGTGACGAACTGTCCGGAGGTATCGGAAAGCAGCCCCGGCAGCCCGGAGGCGTAAACGCCCAGGCGCTTCCACGAGGGGATGTGCATGTGCACGTCGTCGTCGAGACCGAGCTTGCCTTCCTCCACCAGCATCATCAGCGCCACGGCAGTGATCGGTTTCGACATCGAGTAGATTCGGAAAATTGCGTCGTCGCGCAAAGTCTTGCCGCGCTCGAGGTCCATGCTGCCCACGAGGCTGTCGTGGGCAAGCTGTCCGTCCCGGTAGATCATGGTGTGAAAGCCGGGCAGCAGGCCGCTGTCCACGTAGCGCTCCTTCATGACCTTGTCCATCAGCGCCAGACGCGCCGATGCCAGCCCCACGCTTTCTGCAGTCGCCATGTGTTTCTCCCCTCAGTTGCCGTTTCGAGACTGCCGAGACTATCAGGTGCGGCGCTCCCGGTGGACTCCGGCAGCGTGCATTTCGTGCGGAAGGTACACCCTGCGTGGCAGACTACGGGGTCGAGGGCTGGCAGGGCGTACCAGGGGAGGGGAACCATGACCGCACCGCTCGAAGGGATCCGCGTTCTGGAGGTGGCGAGCTGGCTGGCAGCGCCGAGCTGTGCGGCGTTGCTGGCGGATCTCGGCGCCGACGTGATCAAGGTGGAACCGCCCGGCGGCGAGGCGTACCGGCGGTTCTTCCACGCGATGCTGGGCGAGGACGTCGTGCATCCGGCGTACCAGTTCGACAACCGGGGTAAGCGGGGCATCTGTGTCGACCTCGAAGATCCCGAAGGCGTCGAGCTGGTGCACGTCCTGGCGCGCGACGCGGACGTGTTCCTGACCAACCTGACGGCGCCGCGTCTGGCCCGCTACCGGCTGACAGACGCCGACGTGCATGCGGTGGCGCCGCGCTCGGTCTACGCGGTGCTGGCCGGGTACGGCAGCAGCGGGCCGGACAGCCACCGGCAGGCGTTCGACCAGACCGCCTTCTGGGCCCGCTCCGGCGCGATGTCGATATTCGGCGACCGCGACGACGGCCCGCTGATCTCGCGGGGCGGCTTCGGCGATCGCACAACCGCCCTGAACCTGCTGGCGGCCATACTCGCGGCGCTGCGCCTGCGCGACCTCACCGGAGAAGGACAGCACGTCGAGGTGACGCTGCAGCGCACCGGGATCTGGGCGCTCGCGAGCGACGTCAACAACGCGCTGCTCGACCGCACCCAGCCGCAGAAGACCAGCCGCAGGCAGCCGGTGAATCCCATCTGGAACTTCTATCAGACCAGCGACGACCGCTGGCTGGCGCTGGTGATGCCGATGGCCATGGCCTACTGGCCGAAATTCTGCGTCGCCATCGGGCGCGA
The DNA here is from genome assembly GCA_041395905.1 of Pseudomonadales bacterium. Lineage (GTDB taxonomy): Bacteria > Pseudomonadota > Gammaproteobacteria > Pseudomonadales > Azotimanducaceae > UBA7803. Next base: position 58,948 of record JAWKZP010000012.1, on the reverse strand, counting down.
GGACTGGCTGGAGGACCCGCGATTTCAGCATTTGCCGGGGCTTGCCGAGCACGGACCGGCGCTGGTGCCGGAGCTCGAAGTATTGTTTCGCGCTCATGACCTGTCCTACTGGCGCGAAGTGCTCGACGCTGCCGGCCTCATCTGGGAGCCGGTGGCCGAGTTGCCGGAGGTGGTGGAGGATCCGGTGCTGCGCGAGTCCGGTGCGTTTGACGTGGTTACGCACGCACGCGGCGGCCGCATGGAGATCGTGGCCGCGCCGTTCCGAATCCGTGCGGCCGACGTCACGGTGCGCGGCCCCGCGCCGGACGCAGGCGAGCATACGCGGGCGGTGTTCGAACAGGCCGGCATCGCCAGCGAACGCATCGACGAGTTGCTCGGCCGGGGGGTGCTGAAGTAGCGCACACGGCGCGGATTGCCGGCCGGGGCCGGCCGACTGATACAACTGGCAGGGAGCTGCGAATGTCCAACGAACAACTGCAGGGGAAACGCGTCGTCGTGATCGGCGGCAGCTCCGGCATCGGATTTGCCGTCGCCCGCCGGGCCATGGATGCGGGGGCCGAGGTCATCATCGGCTCGAGCGACCCGGGCAAGGTGCAGGCGGCCGTAGCACGGCTGGGCGGCCGCGCGACCGGCTCGACGGTGGACGTGCGCGACGAGGCGAGCGTGGCGGCGTTCTTCGAGGCCGCCGGCCGATTCGATCACGTCGCGTTCACCGCCGGCGACTGGGGTTCGTTCCGGGCGCCGCGGCCGCTGGCGGCGCTCGATCTGGCCGGCGCGGGTGACGTGTTCGCCGTGCGCTTCTGGGGCGCGGTGAGCGTCGTCAAACATGCCCTCGCGGGCATTGCGGCGGACGGTTCGATCACCCTCACCAACGGCGTGGTGGCGCACCGGCCCCGCAAAGGCGGGCCGCTGAGCACGGCCATGGCAGGTGCGATAGAGCATCTCACCCGGGCCCTGGCGGTGGACCTTGCCCCGCTGCGGGTCAACGCGGTCTGCCCCGGTCTGGTGCTGACCGAGGTCTGGAACGGGATCCCGGAAGACCAACGCGTGCAGCAACTCAAGAGCATGACCGCGGCGCAGCCGCTGCCGAGGGCGGGCGAGCCTGCCGAGATCGCGGAGGCGTACCACTACCTGATGTCCGGGAGCTTTTCGACGGGCCAGGTGCTGATCGTCGACGGCGGCAGGACGCTGGTTTAGGGCCCGTCCCGCAGCGGTGAAAAATGTGCTTGCCGTGGCGGCGATGCGCCCGGATGCGCGCGCCGCCGGCGCTCGCCTCGTTCAGTGGTGCTGGCGGGTGTGCTCGCTGATATGGCGCACGATGTCCTGCCACAGAGGCTCCGGCAGATCGTGGCCCATTCCGTCGAACACCTCGAGCCGCGAGCCCGCGATGGCCTCATGGGTGTCGATGCCGCCCGCGAGCGGTACCAGCGGGTCGTGCCTGCCGTGGATCACCAGCGTCGGCGTGGTCACGCCGGCCAGCAGCGGGCGGCGGTTGCCGGCGACGGCAATTGCCGCCATCTGGCGGGCCACACCCACGGGGTAGAAGCAGCGCTCGAAATCGGCGCGGGCGCGTTCGCGGATTGCTTCCGGGTCGTCTGGGTAGGCCGGGCTGCCGATCACCCGCGCAACGGTGACAGCGCGGTCCAGCACCTCATCGATGGTGGTGCCCGCGGGGCTCAGCAGGGCGGCTGACGCCTCCGGGGTGGCGCCGGGCAGGTCCGGATTGCCCGTCGAAGACATGATCGACACCATGGAGCGCAACCGGGGACCGTGGCGCACCGCCATGGCCTGCACGATCATGCCGCCCATGGAAGCACCGCACACGTGTGCCCGATCGATCTCCAGAGCGTCGAGCACGCCGATGGCGTCGTCCGCCATGTCGTCCAGGGAGTAGGGCGCGCTCACCGGCTGACCGGCCTGTGCCTGAGCGAAGATCTGTGCCATGTCCGGCACGCCGGCGGCGTCGAACTTCTCGGAGAGGCCGACGTCGCGATTGTCGAAACGGATCACGTAGTGACCCGCATCCGCCAGCATCCGGCAGAACTCGGGGCGCCAGCGCGTCATCTGCGCGCCGAGGCCCATGACGGCCAGCAATGGGCGTCCCTGCGGGTCGCCGAAGGTGTCGTACTCGATGCTGATGCCGTTTGCGGTGATCCGGGACATCGGGGTCGCCTGTGGGGTGAGCGCCGCAATACACCACAGTTCTCCCGCTGCAACAAGCGCGCTGGGGCTGCCCGCGGGCGCGCTTCCGCACGGAGTCGTCTCGCGTGGCAGCCGTGCAGATTCGCGCAGCACCGCGAAAATGCCGGTTCCGGGCCGCTAACTGCGGCCGCTGGCGGTAGCAACGTGCTGTATCCGCCGCTGCTCGCATTCCTGCTCGTCAGGCGGCTGCCAGGCGCCGTTCGCCAGCGCGAACACCTCGTCGGTCACGACCATCTTGAAGGTTGCGCCGGCCGCCGTGTTCCGCGCGCGCACCCTCCGGCGCCGCTCGGCTTGCGGCGCATCCAGCACGTACACCGCAAGCTCGTGACCGGTCGCATCGACCCGGCTGTAGAACGCGGCGCGATCGTCACGCCCCACCAGGCCCAGCTCGAGAACGACGTCCGTACCCGCATCGAGGAGCGCGCAGGCGACCTGCCAGATCTGCTCGATGCAGCGCTGCTTGCGCTCGACATACCAGGGCACGAACCCGGCCTCAGGGCGGTCCGGACGGAACAGTGTGACCATCCACTCGTCCAGATCCAGATGCGGCGCATTGCGCTCGAGGCCGAGCCTGGCGGCATAGGTGGACTTGCCGGCCCCGACCGGGCCCTCCATCAGATGTATCGTTGCCATGTGCCTCTCCGAGGTGCGAATCAGTGCCGAGCTTAGGGCGTTTGTGCCGGGTCGGGCAGACTGATATAAATCCCGCTGCTGTGTCGCGGGCCGGAGCTCCGGCGGCATGGGAGCAGCCAAAGGGGCGAGGGGCGGGGGACACATGGAAACCTGGAAGATCGGCCGCGTGACGGTCAGCCGCGTCGTCGAGATGGTGATGCCCATTCCGCCCACCATGCTTCTACCCGACGCGACGTCGGAAAACCTGGCGCCGCTGAGCACCTGGCTCAAACCTCACTTTCTTCACGACGACTACAGCGTTCCGCTCAGCATCCACACGTTTCTGATCGAGTCGGATGAGGCGCGGATCGTGGTGGACACCTGTATCGGTAACGACAAGCCGCGCGACTTCCCGGAGTGGAACCGCCGCCAGAGCGACTTCCTGGAGCAGTTGGCCGCGCGGGGCGCGCCGGCGGACGCGGTGGATCTGGTGATGTGCACGCACCTGCACGTCGATCACGTGGGCTGGAACACGCGGCTGGTCGACGACCGCTGGGTGCCCACCTTCCCCAATGCGCGCTACCTCTTCGGCCGCGAGGAATGGGACTTCTGGAAGAATGAGATCGACCCGTTCGGCCGGGAGGCCCGCGACGACTCCATCGTGCCCATCCTCGATGCGGGCCTTGCGGACCTGGTGGAGATGGATCACCGCCTGACCAGCGAGGTCAGCCTGGTGCCGACACCGGGGCACACGCCTGGACACGTGAGCGTGCTGATCGAATCTGCGGGCGAGCGGGCGATCATTACCGGCGACCTGTTCCATCACCCCTGCCAGTTCGCGCGGCCCACCTGGCAGGACGTGGCCGATGTGGACACGGCCCACGCCGCGCGCACGCGGCAGACCTTCATGGAGCGTTTCAGCGACGGCACCCTGGTGCTCGGCACGCATTTCGCGTCGCCCACGGGCGGGCGCATCGTGCGCGACGGCAAGTTCTACCGGTTCGCGGTCTAGGCCTTGCGTGCCCGCCGGCGCCCGCGCGCCGGCGCAGCGTGCGGATCCGGACTGGCGGCCGACGCATCCGAGGGTTCGTCCCCGAGCAGGTAGCGGGGTCCCGGGCCCAGACGCTGCGCGCGGTCGTCCGGATTGTAGAGCCGGCAATTGGACAACGACAGGCAGCCGCAACCGATGCAGCCGTCCAGGCGATCGCGCATGCGCGTCATGAGGTCGATTCGAGCCTGCAGCTCATCCCGGAACCCGCGGCTGATTCGCGCCCAGTCCTGGCGCGTGGGCGTGCGCTCGTTGGGCAGGGTTTCGAGCTGCGCGCGGATGTCGTCCAGGGGAAAACCCAGCTGCTGGGCGATGCGGATGAACGAGAGCCGTCTCAGGTCCGAGCGCAGAAAGCGGCGCTGACCGCCGGAGTTGCGGGTGGGCCGCACCAGCCCCTGGGATTCGTAGAACCGGATCGCAGAAACCGAGAGCCCGGTTCGTTCCGCGATATCGCCGATCGACAGCCGTTGAGCCTGCTTTGCCATGACGCTCCGACGAAAATGCTTGACCTCAAGTAAGGTTGAGGTTTTAGCCTGCTCGACGCAAGCCCATTCAATCAGACGCGACAGGAGGCAATCATGAGTGCAGGCATGCTCGAACACGTCAATGTCACGGTCAGCGACCCGGACCGGACCGCCCGGATGCTGTGTGAGCTCTTCGGATGGCACGTGCGCTGGCAGGGCCCGTCGAAGATGGGCGGGCACACGGTGCACGTGGGCACCGAAGACGGCTACCTGGCGGTGTACACACATCCGAGAAGCGGGAAGGGGGACTCCATCGGGCCGGGGTTGCGGTGGGGCGGACTGAATCACGTGGGGGTGCTGGTGGATGACCTGGACGCCGTGGAGCGGCGCATTCACGCAGCAGGGATCGAGACCTTCAACCATGGCGACTACGAACCGGGCCGCCGTTTCTACTTCAACGATCCGGACGGAATCGAGTTCGAGGTGGTGAGCTACGCGAGCTGAGGCCGACGGCGTGGCCGGAGCGAACTCCGGTCACGCCGTCTGTACGGTCGATCTCAGGAGTACTACTTCTTGGCCATGGCCGCCATGCGCTGACGCATCCACGTCCAGCCTTCGGTGGCGCGAGTCATGTCCAGCAGCTCGTCCCTGCGCTCCAGCAGGTCCTCGTAGGTCACGTCGGCCCCGAACTCGAGGTCCTGGTTGTTGTACACGGCGGCGCAGGAGAAGCGGCCGTTGCCGGCCTGAATCACCTTGCCGGTGGGCGCGTCCTCGCTGCACATCAGCAGCACTGCCGGCGTCACCAGGCGCGGGTGGCGCATGGGGTCCGGGTTGTCAGGGTTCACCTCGCGGCCCGGAATGGTGCCGATCAGCCTGGTTTCCGCTGCGGGTGCCAGGGTGTTGACGCGCACGTTCTTGGACGCGCCTTCCTTCTCCAGCACGTTCATCAGCCCGAGCATGCCCATCTTGGCGGCGCCGTAGTTGGCCTGGCCGAAGTTGCCGTAGATGCCGGAGGTAGAGCTGGTGAACACGATCCGACCATAATTCTGGTCGTACATGATCGGCCAGGCGGCATGGGTGACGTAGGCCGTGCCGTTCAGATGCACGTCCATGACGATGTCCCAGTCCTCCAGAGACATCTTCTTGAAGCTCTTGTCGCGCAGGATGCCGGCATTGTTCACCAGGATGTGCACCGTGCCGAATGCTGCCACCGCGTCGTCGATGATGGACTTGGCGCCTTCTTTCGACGACACGGACGCCTTGTTGGCGATGGCCGTGCCGCCGGCGGCTTTGATTTCGGCAACCACGGCATCGGCCGCGTCGCCCGAGCCGGTGCCGTCACCGCGACCGCCGAGGTCGTTGACCACGACCTTGGCGCCGCGCTTTGCGAACTCCAGCGCATGGGCCTTGCCCAGCCCGCCGCCCGCGCCGGTGATCACGACTACCTTGTCCTTGAACTCGCTCATCTGGTGGTTCCCCTCAATAAAACGGAGCGCAAGTGTACCTCGACCGTACCGGAGATAGGCAGACCATGGTTGCGCGCAGCGCGGACGACTCGTGGCTGCGCTCGTGCCGGCACCCGGGGGCGGGTGCGGTACCTTACAGAGACACCCCGTCGCCCGAGAACGTCTGCAGGTTCTTCAAGGCGGTCATCAGCGCATCGCTGCGATCGGCGATCGCAGCGTCGGCATCCGCGATGGAACCGTCGGCAGCCGTCGTTACCGCGTACGACAGGAGCCCCGCGGTCTTCAGGGGGATGCGTACCTTCACGCCATCGTCCACATAGGCAATGCTCGACCAGTCGCTGACCATGATGTGATCGCGCTGATACCCCGACAGCAGGTCGCCGCCGGTGGAGTAGTCGGATACCGGATTGGTGACCCCCATGCGCGACAGCAGCGTCGGGACGATGTCCACGTGGCTGCTCATGGCGGTGTGCACGCCGCTGCCGGTGCCCGGCAGGTGAATCACCAGCGGTGTGCGTATCTGCTGATCGGTGAAATCTGAACCGTGCCCCCAGCGGCCGTGCTCCATGAACGCTTCGCCGTGGTCGCCGGTGACGACGATGATGGTCGAGTCGAACAGTCCTCGCGCCTTGAGATGGTCGACGATGCGGCCGATCTGCCGATCCACATAGTGCGCGGCGTTCTTGTAACGGTTTCTGAACAGCTCCGGATCCAGAGCATCGACGTCGGTGTAGTCGACGTCGTGCACGTACGACGGCAGCAGGGCGGTGTCCTCCGGAAAATCATAGGGCGCGTGGGTGCTCTCGAAGAATATGAAGCGCATGAACGGCGTTCCGCCGGGTACCGCGTCGATGCTCTCCAGCAATGCCTTAGTGCCCTTTGCATCGCGGCTGACGGGGCTGCCCGGCTGGACCTCGTGCAGGCGCTCGGCCGGTACGTTGCGGAAGATGGTCTGGTCGAATTCCGGATAGCTGAATGCCGCGCTGGTGAACATCTCCAGGTCGTAGCCGCGCCGCTGCAGAAAATCGATGAACACCGGCCCGACGCCTTCCGCCAGAAACGGGAACCAGTAGGGTCCTTCGAGGCCGTAGAACATGGAAAACATACCCATGCGCGTGCGGTTTCCGCCGCTGAAGTGCCGCTCGAAGCGGTGTGAGTCGCCGGCCAGTTGCCAGGTTGCGGGCATGACCTCTGGCGACAGCAGATCCCAGCGCATGGACTCGGAGGTAATCCACACGACGTTGAGCGGCGCCACCCCGGTGTCGATGACCAGCGGCGCTCTCGGATAGTGGATCCGGGTGAGCCTTAGGGCCACCTTGCGGTCGCGGGGTGCCGCCGGTTCGATCCCGAGACGGCCGGCCAGACGACGGAATGTCAGAGGCTGGTACAGGGGCAGTTGGGCGGCGACCGCGCGAATCTCGGAGCCGCCGTTGAGTTCCTCGACGCCGTAGCTGAACTTCTCGGCCAGGCCGCAGCCCGCGAGCAGCGTCGTGATGGCCAGCGCGGACGGGCCGGGCAGCCGCCGCGGCGCCCGGAACGCCGCGAGCGCGGCCGCGGCAACCACACTGGTCACGCCCACTACCGCCAGCCCGGCCGAGCGCAGGGTTGTGGGTGTCAGACCCAGAGAATCGATTCCACCCCGTGTGGTCAGCAGATTCACGACGAAGCCGTTGAAGTGGAAGCCGTACATGGCGTAGAGCAGATTGTCGGCCATGAAGAACAGAATCGTCCCCGTGAGGTAGGCGGCCAGCAGGACGTACAGCGTGATGCGGACGCGTCTGCCGGGTTCTGGCCTGCGACGGCGGACAATGGCGCCGACGCCGCCGAGCAGCACCCAACCCGGGGCGAGGAACAGCGCAGCGGTGAAGATCGAGGCGGTAAGGGCGAACAGCCCGGCCGCGACGGTCTCCGTCCAGCCGCGCAGTCCCAGCAGGATGACGGCCGCCAGCGCCAGGTTGGCGAGCAGCCAGAAGCTTCGCAGGTCGCGCATGAACTCCTGCGCGGCGCGTCCAGTGCCGGAGGGGCCCGGCGCAGGGGTTTCTGGAGGATCTTGCGGCATGTCGATATTTGAGTGTCCGGGCGCGAAAAAACAATCGCGCGCTATCTGCTGCGACGTTCAGCGCGCCTGGGCCCGGCCCGCGCCGGCGAGGACGGCAGCGGGTTTGGGGCGCGCTTCAGCCGTCGACATGGGCCAGGATGTTCTGCGCCTGCTGCTCCCAGCCGCTGGCGTTGCGCCGGTAGGCCTCGTCTCTCAGTGCTTCCGGCAGCGCGTCGAATCCGGATTCTGAGATGAGCAGCCGCGTTCCGGGGCCGCTCGGTATCAGGGTGAATTCGACCAGCGTGCTGACGTGGTGGCCCAGCTCGTTCATGGCGTCGCCCGCGGGCTCCCAGGAGAACGCGAACACCTGCTCGGAGTCCATGCGCTCGATCAGCGCGCGCCAGCTCAGGTGCTCGTAACCCGGATGGGTGATCTGTCCCGTCGCTACGCTGCCGACCTGAAACGGGCCGTCCAGGCGCACCCGAAACCAGGCGCCGAACTCTCTGTGATCCGTCAGTACCTGCCAGACGCGGGTGGGCGGTGCCGCCAGTTCGACGATCTGCTCGATGCGGTCCGACATCGGTTCCTCGCCTGTTTCCGTCGAAGCCCAATATTTTGCCTCAACTGTGCCTCAACGGCGCTCGCACCGGCAGATCACGGATTGGGGTCAGCGCAATATCTCCGGCAGCTCATTGCGCGCCGGCAGCGGTGCCGGCAGCGGCTTGCGGGGCATCATCTCCGCGCGCGTTGCGGCCTGGTACACGGCCGCCGCCATGACCGCGGCGGCCTGCATCAGATCGCCGGGGACGATATGGCCGACGTCGTCGAGATTCGAATGGTGGGTATTCAGCTCGTAGTCCAGCGGGTCCTGCACGAAGTTGAACGCCGGCAGGCCGACTGCATCGAATGACAGATGATCGGTGCCCGGTGTGTTGGTGATGGTCGTGGTGGTCACACCCATGTCGGCAAACGGTGCGAGCCAGGCTTCGAACAACGGCCGCGCCATGTCGTTGTTCTGCAGATGGACGCCGCGGATCCTGCCGCCGCCGTTGTCCAAGTTGAAGTACGCCGACAGCCTGGCATGCTCAGGTTTCAGCGTCATGGTCACCGGGTCGGCGAAATGTGCGGCGACGTAGGCGCGTGAGCCGATCAGGCCCTGTTCTTCGGCGTCCCAGAGCGCCGCGCGCACCGTGCGGCGCATGCCCGCATCGAGTGTCTGCAGAATGCGCATCGCTTCCATGACCACGGCGCTGCCGGCCGCGTTGTCCGTGGCCCCCGTGGCGCCGTGCCAGGAGTCGAGATGCGCACCCAGCATGACCAACTCGCCGCGCCGGCTGGTGCCCGGGATTTCGGCGATCACGTTGACCCCCTCCACGGCAGGCCCGTAGAACTCGGCGTCCACGTCCACATCGACCGACACCGGTACGCCCCGTTCCAGCAGGCGGTGAATCCGGTTGTAGTGCTCCGGCATCAGCACTGCCGTGGGAGGCGGAATCGGATCTCCGTCGTGGCGGGATCCGAAATCGCTCTCCATGATCACGCCGCCCGGCGTTGCCCAGGTCGTCTTCAGCAGGGCGCTTGCGCCTTCCTCGCGCCAGAACTGCGCAAGCCGCGCGTTCAGGCGGTATTCCATCTCCCACCGGTCGGCGGCAATTTCCAGCGGCAGCCCATCCCACAGGCGGCGTTGCTGGTCGGGATCGACGGGCATCCTGATCAGCGGCCACTCCACGGGCGGCGTGATGCCCGGCTCGTCGGCCCTGGCCAGCTCGGCCAGAGCCGCTTCGTCGTAGCGATACTGGTGTGGCTTCTCCGGCAGCTTGAAGAGCACCGGCTCATCGATCATCACGACCCGGCCGTGCAGTTTGCCGCGGTACTTGTCCTTGTAGGCTTCGATCTGGTGGGCGGTGCGCTCGAGGTCCGACACCGCCGGCCGCTCGCCCGGCTCCCACAGCGGCGCGTAGATTACCGGGCCCGACACCGGCCCGTCCGTCCCCGGGGAGAAGTCCGCGGGGATCGCGGTGAGGGTGGTTTCCACCGGCGTCTTCATCTGCACCGCGATGCGGGTCCAGGACCAGCCGCGGCCGAAGATACCCCAGGGCTCGAGGCGGGCGTCGGCGATGCCGGCCGCCTGGTAGGCGGCCACGGCCTGCTCCGCGGCGCGCCGGTAGCCGGGAGACCCTGCCATGCGCGGCCCGTTCTGATCGCTGAGCAGGGACAGATAGTCCATGACTCTGGAGTGATTCAGCGCCTGATCTTTGATGCGGTGAATCACCTCGAGGTCGACGTCCTCGGCGAGGGCTGTACCCTGCCAGCCCGCCTGAAGCAGCAGCGGGAGCAGGAGCAGGTTGAGCCGTTTGCGCATGAGAGTTCCCGTCAGGTGATGCGACGGAGACGGCGCGGTGGTCAAACCTGCCGGGTCCGGTCGGAGGTGGTGAACGACGAGTATAGCGGCGCGTCTCGGGCGGGGCAGCACCCCCGCGTGTCTGTTTCCGAACGCGGCCGGTTTTGACCGTCAGGCACCGCAACCCTTCCGCTCGACGAGCGCGTGTAGCGCCTGCTCGCGCTGCGGGCCTGGACCCCAACTACCAGACCAGCCACGCGCCCACGTAGATTGCGTTGTTGTCCGAGGCATCGCGGCCGAAACCGTCGTAGCTGTTGCTCCTGCCGTTGAATTTGTCGTAGCCCGTGTACTGCAGCAGGAACTCGGTGTTCTGCCAGGGGTAGTAGGCCACCTGCGCGATGTAGCCGTTGCTGTCAGGTTTGCCGTTCACGCTGCCGTCCACCGGCTCCTGGGCGTACAGCGCCGAATCCCGCCCCCCTCTCGTCGAGAACAGGCCCAGCGTGCCCGCCCATCTGCCCCGGTGGTAGCTGGCGTCGAAGCGCAGCGTGTCCAGATCGTTCGACCGGCCGGCCGCGGCGTCGCTGGCAAAGCTGGCGTCGAGGTCCTGATCTTCGCGGATGTAGGTTCCGTGGAGCGTGAGCAGGTCGTCACCGATGGTGCGCTGGTACTGAAAATCGCCCGCGAGGTCCGTGTAGTCGTCGGTGGGACCGGAAACGCCGTCAGGTTTGAGACTGGCGTGCAATCCGTAGGTGCCGATTTCCAGATAGTTGGGACCCCAGCCCTTCTGCCACGCGAGCCGCCAGTATGGCGCCACCCCTTCGATGGTGTTCTCGCTGCCGATGCCCGGCGCGCTGCTGCCCAGATGCGCCGAGCGGTACAGGGTTGCAGCCGCATACCAGCTGTCGTCGAGCAGTGCGTAGCCGCCCAGGCCGGCCACGTCCTGGGCCAGGCCGCCGTCGATCAGCGTGGCTGCCGCCGGGCCGGGGGAGACGTCCGGCGCCGCCCAGGGGAACCCCCAGGTGGGCGTGCTGCCCCACAGGTCTTCCACCGTCGGGCTGTTGTTGAGCGTGACACCGTACTGCAGCGGCTTGCCCGCGAGCTGGGTGCTGTTCGCGTAGCGCAGATCGACGTTGTCCATGCCGAACTTGTCGTCTTCCTGGGTGTAGGTGAACTGCATGAACGAACCGAATCCGGGGGCGATCTTGCCGGCCAGAAACACGCTCATCTGCTGCGGAAACTGGACGTCGTCGTTCTGAGTGTCGGGCACCGACTTCGCGGTAGCCGTGTAGGCGCCCTGAAACATCACCGACAACGGGGGCAGTTCGGTGATGGCCAGCGTCTCCTTGTCCTGCCCGTCAGCGGCGCGAATCTGCCTGGTTCCCACCAGGTTGTAGCCGTTCAGCTTGAACTGGCGCCCGAACGCGTTGAGCTCCGGGAATCGGGTGTGACAACCCCCGCACTGCAGTCCAGTCTGTCGGGCGAAACTCGGTACGGCGAAGGCCGCCGGGATCAGCAGCAGGGTGCTGGAAAGCAGGAGCAGAAGCTGAGCGGTGCGTATGGTTCGCATGGCGGTTTCCTCGCGCGCGGTCCGATTCATTGATGGTCAGGCGACCGTCGGAGCTCACGGCTGACCATCAGCCACGAGGTTTGACCGTATCTGTGCGAGAGGTTGGATATGGCTGTCGAATTGTCGAACCCCGCAAGTGAAGCGTATGCGAGCGTCTCTTGACGGTGGGCGGCCCTTTGCCGTGTGCTCACGGTTCCGCTGGCGCTGATTTGGCTATGCAGGTCAGTACAGCTGCCCGCGACGCGGCTGGCCGCGGTAGCGGAGGAGATCGCGGAGGTTCTGATCCATCTGGTGCGGCTCGCCGACAAGCTCTGTGTGGACGTCGACCAGGCCTTAGTGGCAAAGCTCGAGTAGAACCGGCTCAGATACCCGGCTGACCGGTCCCGTGCCGGCGCCGCGAAGTACACCGCCTAGCAGACTCCGCCGCCGAAGCTATCGCGGTGCTGCGACGTGCGCCCCGGAGGCCGCAGCGCACGTCCTGCAGACTCCGGGGCGGGCAGCCTCAGCCGGCCGGCGCTGCCAGCGCCTCGGTCCCCCCGCGGATCAGCTTGCCCGGCAGAGCGCCGGTGGGCTCACCGTGCGCGAAGATCTCCTGGCCGCGCTTGATGATGTGCTCGTAGCCGTCGACACGCTGCACCAGGCGCTTGCCGCCGGTGGGCAGATCGAAGATGGCTTCGGGGCGATGCAGGTTCAGGCCTTCGAAGTCGATCACGTTGAGGTCTGCCAGGTAGCCCGGCTGCAGCAGCCCGCGGTCGTGCAGGCCGTAGGCCTCGGCGGTGTCGCGGGACAGCTTGCGCACCAGAAACTCGAGCGCCATGCGCTCGCCCTTGGTCCGGTCGCGGCCCCAGTGGGTGAGGATGAAGGTGGGCATGCCGGCGTCGGCGATGACGCCGCAGTGGGCGCCGCCATCGGACAATCCGAACAGCACGTTGGGGTGCTCCATGGATGCGCGGAAGAAGTCGAAGTTGTAGGTCTGGTAGCCGCCGAGCGGCTGGTAGAACAGCTCCCGCCCGTCGTTTTCCTGCAGCAGGTCGTACATCAGCTCGAACGGATCGCGCCCCGCCGCCTGTGCGCGTCCGGCGATGCTGTCCTCCCGGTCAGGCTCGTAGTTGGGGTGCTCGCCGAGCGGGAAGATCAGCCACAGCAGATCTTCCAGACTGCCGCCGAACGCCATGCGGCCGAAGCGGCTGCGCTCGCTCAGCACTTTCTCTTTGAATGCCGGATCCGCCATGATCTGGAGCTTCTGCGCCAGGGGCAGCTCGTTCAGGGCGGCAAAGCTCGGATGCCCCATAAACACGTGGAAGTTCGATTGCAGGCCGTGCAGCACGCCGGTGGGCCGCCCGGCGATCTGCGGCCGAACCTCTATCCCCTGCTGGCGTGCGGCCTCCGCGATTCGATACATCTTGTTGCCTTCGAAGGCGGCCGCAGACGTGGCCACCAGCGTCACCGGGCGTCCCGTCTCGCGGGCGAATGCCTGCACCCAGGCCCACTCGTCGTCGTCGCCGAGGTGGTCCGAGACCAGCTCGAACACGCCGTGATCGAGACCGCGCATGGACAGCCCCAGGGCCAGCATCTCGTCGCTGCCGGCAAAGGTACCCGGCACGTGAATACCGTGCTTGTCTTTGTGCAGCCAGGTGCGCGAGCTGGAGAAACCGAGCGCGCCGGCCTGAATGCCTTCGCGTACCAGGGCCTGCATGGCGGCGAGCTCCGCGTCCGTCGGGACGTCGTCCTGGGTGTTGCAGCGCTCGCCCATGACGTAGGCGCGGACCGCTCCGTGCGGCACCTGGGTGCCGACGTCGATGGCGCGCGGCTGCCTTTCCAGCGCATCGAGGTATTGCGGGAACGATTCCCACTGCCAGTCGATGCCTTCTGCCAGCGCCGCGCCGGGAATGTCTTCCACGCCCTCCATCAGCTCGATGAGGTACTGCTCCTGCCCCGGTCGGACCGGCGCGAAGCCGACGCCGCAGTTGCCCATGACCACGGTGGTCACGCCGTGCCAGCTCGACGGGGCGAGCAGCGGATCCCAGGTGGCCTGGCCATCGTAGTGGGTATGCACGTCCACCCAGCCCGGCGTTACCAGGCGGCCGGTGGCGTCGATCTCACGCCGCCCGGTCTCTGTGACCTCGCCCACCCGGGTGATGCGTTCACCGTCTATGGCGATGTCAGCCTGAAAGCGCGCGTTGCCGGAGCCGTCGATAATGGTACCGCCGCGAATGACCAGGTCGTGCATGAGGATTCCCCTTCCCTTGACTGGTTGGATCGGTTTGTCGATTCGATTCTTCTGCGGCTGTGCGCCCCCAGGTGCAGACGTCGCGCGCCGGATGCCGCTCTGACAGGAACGCTAACGCCCGGGCATGCTGCTGTCCAGCAGTCGCTCAGCCCCTGCCGGGCATGCCGACCAGCGCAGCGAGCGGTGTTGCGCGTGCCGCCTCGACCAGCGAGTTCCGACAGTCCCAATAGGCTTCGGAGCGATCGAGCAGCGCCGCCCGCTCTGCCGGTGAGCGGGTCATGACGGACTGCATCGCCTCCTCCGGTGTCAGAGCCGGGGGGCAGCCCGCGACCAGTACCTCCAGTTCCGGCGCCGTGCCCGCAAGCGCCTTGCGGTCGGTCCAGTCGAGCCAGCCGTTCTGTGGGGCCTCGGCGCCGGTCTGCGCTGCGTCGCGGGCTCGTGCCAGAATGAGTTCGGTGGCAGCGGGTTCGATTGCGATCTCGCGCAGATAAGCGGTCAGCGCCGCCGGATCGCCTGCGAGGCCGTGCGCTCCCAGGCGGCCTTCGATGGCGCGCCGCTCGCTGCCGGCCAGCCAGATCAGCAGACAGGCACCGGTGCACGCCGCTTCCACGGCATCCGGCACGCAGCCGGAGAGCCGATCGTCGCCTTCGAGGCAGACGACCTCTGCCCCGCGGGCGAAGTCCCACACGCCATCCGCGCGCTGCTCGAAACGGAAGTTCACCTCGGTGGTGATGAAGGCAGCGTGCACCAGGCGGCCGATGGCCATGGCCTCGGCGATTTCGCCGCCGGGGCTGTCCAGGCGCAGCGTCCACAGTACGTCCGGGTCCTGACTCGCGGGCAGGTCCGGGCTGCTGATCATTCGGGTGAGTTGCGCCGCGAATCGCTCCGCATCGCCCGCCTCGATGGGCCCTTTGATCATCAGCTGCCGGCCATGGCACTCATCCTCGAGCACCGGAAACTGGGCTGCACCGGCCGGTGGCGACAGCCACAGGGGACACAGCACGCACAGGACGGCCAGATGCTTCATCGCATGCGGAACAGATCGAGGGCGGTCTTGCCGACGATCATCTGCGCATTCTCCACGCTGGTCGCGTCGAACACGGCCTGGATGGAGCTGCGGGTGTAGCCGAAGGTGCTTTCCTGATGGGGGTAGTCTGAAGACCACATGCAGGTTTCCGGGCCAATGCGGTCGAGCAGCGACAGGCCTACCGGATCGGTCATGAAGGTGGCGTAGCAGTGGTTCCGCCAGTACCAGCTGGGCGGATGCTCGAGCTGCGGATTCATGGAGGTCCTGAAATGGGTCGACACCAGGTCGGCATCGTGCAGCATGCTCGCGACCCAGGCGAGACCGCCTTCGACGAACACCACCTTGAGCTTCGGGAAGCGATCGAACACTCCGCTGAACGTGAGCTGCGACCACTGCAGCCGGAACCCCTGGGTCTGGGTCACAACGGAGATGCCGGCAGCGCCGGGCATGGGGCCCGGTATGGCCTCGCCGATGTGGAAGATGAGCGGGATGCCGCTGTCTGCGATAGCTTCGTAGAGGGCATCCATCTGCGGCGCGTTGTAGTAGATCGACCGGCCGTCGACGTCCTTGCCCGGCTTGAGCGGCACCATGAGCCCGCGCGCGCCCAGCGCCCTGCAGCGCGCCACGGATTCGGCGGCCCGGGCCATGTCCCAGTAATTGGGCACCATCACCGGGTACAGGCGGTCGGGCGCCTCCGCGCAGCGCCGTGCGATGGCTTCGTTGTACAGGCCGAACACTTCTTCCCGGTTCTGCATCTCGCCGAACATGAACAGACCGAACAGCCGCTGCGGAAAGATCAGCTCTTTTTCCACGCCTTCGATGTCGAGGTCGCGCAGCCGCGCCGGAATGTCGTTCAGCCCCGGCGTGCACTCCATCGACCGGCACAGGTGCTGGGCCAGCTCCGGCGGCGTCATGGATTTGTCGCCGATGCGGAAGTCGAAGGCGCCATCGTGGAAGGTCATCCGTGGTGCCTGGTCTTTCTTGTGCGCAGGGAAGCCTTCGTGCCAGTAGTCCTGCTCGATCAGGTGGCTGTCGGCGGAGACGATGATGGTCCCCGCCGGCCAGGGATGCCGCTGCGCCTGTGGAATGCGTTGCGGAGAGACCGCGATATCGATCTGCTCGGGAATCTCGAGCACGTAGTCGTCGGACATGGTGGCGGCCCCTCGTAGCGCCGTTCAGGCAGCTTTTTATAGAGAGTTGCGGTACGGTCGGCAAGTTGCGGTGCGACCTCGGTACCGTGCAGAGCATCCCGCAACGATTCCAATGAGAGAGCAGGGCCGTATATGACCTGGGTTCGTCAGCGCCCCGAGGGGCTGGTCTACCGCGATGCGGAAAAGTCCTTCGATGGCTATACGCTGTACTGTTCGGTGACCGGCAAGCACGCCACGCTGCTCGATCCGGAGGGCGCGGTAGTTCACCGATGGCACTGCGACGAGGGCATCCAGCACGCGCACATGCTGGAAAACGGCCATCTGCTGATTCAGACGGCGCCGTTCCGCTACGCCGAGGGCCGGCAGAACATGGGCGGCAACGCGGGTGCCATGATGGAGCTCGATTGGGACAGCAGGGTGGTCTGGGCCTACCGCAATCCGGCCCAGCACCACGCCTATGAGCGCCTGCCGAACGGCAATCACATCCTGCTCGCCTGGTACCCGGTGCCCACCGAGTATCGCGAACAGGTCCGCGGCGGCCATCCCCACGAGAAGGACGGCGACGTGATGTGGGGCGACGTCATCCTCGAGATCGACCGTTCCGGCCACGTGCAGAAACGCTGGAACTCCTGGGAGCATTTCGACTTCGAGCAGGATCAGATCTGCCCGCTCGAGAGCCGCAAGGAATGGGGCCATGCCAACTCGCTGTGCACGACCCCGGATGGCGACTACCTGGTGAGCTTTCGCGGCATCAGCCGGGTCATGATCATCGATTCGGACAGCGGGGCGGTCAAATGGCGCTACGGCGCCGAGGACGAAAAGCTGCCCATGGCGCTGTCGCATCAGCATGCGGCGACCTGGCTCGACAACGGCAACGTGCTGATCTTCGACAACGGCTGCCATCGGCCGCGCGCGCCTGCATTTTCCCGGGTCATCGAGGTGGATCCGGACACCCGCGACGTCGTCTGGCAGTACCAGGCGGACGTGATCCTGGCCTTCTTCTCGTTCATGTGCTCCGGCGCGAGCCGGCTGCCCAACGGCAACACCCTGATCACGGAGTCGTCCACCGGGCGCCTGTTCGAAGTGACGCCTGAGGGCGAGACGGTCTGGGAGTTCGTTTCGCCTTTTCACTTCAGCAGTCGCTTCGGCCGCACGCCGTTCGTGTTCCGCGCGTACCGCTACGCGCTGGACGACCCGCGCTTTGCGGGCAGGGCGCTGGACCCGGCGGACCATGCCGAGCTCAACAGGCTGATCCGCGAGCGCCGCGTCCCCGACGACTATCACGAAGGTTGAATGCAGCGGCCCGCGCATTGCCGTGCGGGGCCGGTGTGTTGCACCATTGAAAAAACGCGCGGCAGATCGCGCACGCATGGGGGAAGCGCAGCATGGGAATCGAAGTCGGCGGCCTGTTCGGTCTGATCATTCTGATCCTGGACGTCTGGGCCATCGTCAAGGTATTCGGCAGCTCGGCAGGCACCGGCAGCAAGGTGCTGTGGATCGTGCTGATTCTCGTTCTGCCGGTTCTGGGGTTGATCCTCTGGTATCTGTTCGGCCCGAAATAACCGCGCAGACGCCGGAGCACGTTGCGAAAGCTGGAAAAACCCGCCGTTTTTCAGTATGTTATGCCGGTTTTGCGGCAGACAGGGTGCTTCCTCGCAACGCCATATGGCCAACTTCATCCAACTCAAGAGTTCCAAGCCCGACGCGCTGCGTCAGTACAAGCGTGAGGTGCGCGCCATCGTGATCGATCGCGCGGCGGATCACGTGCAGCAGGCAATCGCCCGCTACAAACGTCCCACGGGCCGCACCTACGAGAAGGCGCTGCAGGATGGGTTGACGCGCGCCAAGCTCGACGTCATGGCGGAGCTGTTCCGTATCATGCACGACCTTGCGCGTCAGAACGTGGTGTCGCAATGGTCGCGTGGCGATTCGGGGCTGCGCCGCGAGCGGCGTTCGTCGAGCGCCATCATGGAGCTGATCGGCGCCTACGATCAGGTGGTGCGCTATGTGGCCAACATGAAAGCGCAGCGCAAGCAGTCATGACCACGTCCGGCCGCCCGCGAGGTTTCGACGCCTACCGCGAGCGGATGCAGACGCTGTTCGCTCCGGAAGGAGTGATGCGCGGTCTGCAGATGAGCGTACGCCCCACGGACCTGTTCATCACGCCGTTCGCCAAGTGCGGCACCACCTGGCTGCAGCAGATGGTGCACAGCCTGCGTACCCGCGGTGATCTGGACTTCGACGACATTTCGCGCGTCGTGCCCTGGGTGGAAACCGCTGATGCCCTCGGCATCGATCTGCAGGCGCCTCAGCGTGGCGAGCCGCGTGCGTTCAAGAGCCATCTGTCGTGGCACATGATTCCCAAAGGCGGGCGCTACCTGCTGGCGCTGCGCGATCCGCGCGATGCGCTGGTCTCCATGTATCGTTTCATGGAAGGCTGGTTCTTCGAGCCGGGCAGCGTGGACGTGAGCGAGTTTGCGCGTCGCCAGTTCATGCAGCGTGACGACGGCATGGACTACTGGTCGCATCTCATCAGCTGGTGGCAGCAGCGCGACAACCCATCGGTGCTGCTGCTCGCCTATGAGCACATGAAGACGGACCTGCCCGGCACGGTGCGGCGGGTCGCGGACTTCATCGGTGTCGTGCTCGATGACGAGCTGCTCGCGACCACGCTGGAACAGGCGTCCCTGGCGTCCATGCAGGCGCACAAGCACAAGTACGATGATCTCATGATGCGCGAGCTGAGTGAGCGGGTCTCCGGGCTGCCCCCGGGCAGCGAGTCCAGCAAGGTCCGCAAGGGTGAGGTCGGGTCACACGCGCGCGAACTCCCGGGCGACGTGGTGCGGGAGCTCGATGCCATCTGGACGGAAGCGGTGACGCCGGAAACCGGGTTCGCCAGCTATGCGGCCCTGCTCGACGCGCTGCGCTGAGCGTCGCGTCGGATCACCTCTGCCCTGAAAAAAGGCACCCGGAACCCTGAGGTTCCGGATGCCGAGTGCTCGCGCGAGGAGCTCGCAGCGAGCCCGCGCTAGTGGGGTTCGTGCGCGGTAGCAGGGAACTCTGCGGGCGCGCGGCTCAACGCCCGGCGAGCAGGTCGTCGTCCAGATGGCCGGTGCGCGCGTATGCGGTCAGGCGCCGATTGCCGACCTTGCTGACGATCTCGGCGGTGACGTCCTTCACGCAGCTCGCGAGCACGCCGAGAGCGCGGCTGTTGGAATAGAAGCCGTGGCAGTACTGGCGCGCCGTATCCTCGATGCGCTTGTGCGTTTCGACGATACCCTGGGCAGTGCCCAGCTCTGCCGGCTGGTATTCGAACCGATAACCGTTGTCGGCGTAGGCTGCGGCCGAGAGAGCGAGGACGCCGAGTCCTAGAACGAATCGTTTCATTTCGGGCTCCTGATGCGGGTGTTGGTTTCGTCTGCCTTACACCTGTCCAGATGCGCCAGCGTTGGAAAAGGTTGCAGCGCGCTCGAAAATTCCTGCTCCGATCGAATTGTCGGACAGGCTCCGATATCCTTGCCGGCCCACGCGCCGCCACACACGCAGGAGGATTCAATGGCCAGGACCCAGGTCGACCTGTCGGGGTTGCCGCACATCGACAACCCCGGGCGCATCGCCATCCTCTGCTCGAAGTGGTATCCGGAAATCGTCGGCAGCATGGCCGACGTGTGCGAGCAGGTGCTGCGCCAGCGCGGCTACGCGCGCATCGAGCGGCACGTTCTGCCGGGATCGCTGGAGCTGCCGCTCGCGGCGGCCGACGTGCTTGCGGCCGACGGCGCCCGGGAGGTGGACGCGGTGATCTGTTTCGGCGTGATCGTCAAAGGCGAAACCCTGCATTTCGAGATGATCAGCGCGGAATGCATGCGCGGTCTCGGGCAGGTGAGTCTGGAGTACCGCCGCCCGGTGGTGGTCGAAGTGCTGCCGGTGTTCGACATCGAGCATGCGCGCGCGCGCGCGGGCGACGACGAATACAACAAGGGCTACGAGGCCGCCGCCGCGGCACTGGAGATGATCGCCTGGCGGCGCGCGCTGACCGAGGGCTGACGGCCCGGCGCCGGGGCCGCGACCGGGCGCCGCTGCTGGTGGCCCCGCTGCGAGGCCGTCATCAGCCCGCGTTTTTCAGCAGGCGCTCCTTCTGCCGGCTCCAGTCGCGCTCGCGGCTGGTTGCGCGCTTGTCATGCAGCTTCTTGCCGCGCGCCAGGGCGACCTCGCACTTGATGCGGTTGCCTTTCCAGTACAACGCGGTGGCGACGCAGGCGTAGCCCTTCTGCTGCGTGGCGACGTGGATCCGGGCGATCTCGCGCGCGTGCAGCAGCAGCTTGCGGGTACGCTGCGGGTCGGCGATCACGTGGGTCGAGGCGCTGGCGAGCGGCGAGATGTTGGCACCGAGCAGCCAGGCCTCGCCGTTGCGTATGAGCACGTAGGAGTCCACCAGCTGTGCCCTGCCGGCGCGCAGGCTCTTGACCTCCCAGCCTTCCAGCGCGATGCCGGCCTCGAAGACCTCCTCCAGCGTGTACTCGTGACGCGCGCGCTTGTTGAGCGCGATCGTGCGCTGCGCGGGCTTCGCCTTGCCCTTCGACCGATTGTCGTTCCTGCTCGTAGTTCTGTTTGCGGTCATGGCGCGATTATAGGAGCGATGCTTGTGGCGGTTATAGGCTTGCGCCACAATCCCCGCCCAACTCGTGACCAGGGGAGTTGGCATGGCCGGCGCTGCACAATCCAGACACGGTATGTGGTCGAGCCGCTGGCTGTTTGTGCTCGCAGCTGCCGGGTCCGCGGTCGGTCTGGGCAATATCTGGAAATTTCCCTACATGACCGGCGAAAACGGCGGCGGCGCCTTCGTGGTCGTGTACCTGATCTGTGTGGCGGTGGTGGGCGTGCCCATCATGATGGCCGAGGTGATGCTCGGGCGCGCCGGCCGACAGAGCCCGATCAACACCATGCGCTCCCTGGTGGAGCAGCACAGGCGCAACCCGCTCTGGGTCCTGATCGGCTGGATGGGCGTGCTCGCAGGCTTCTTCATCCTGTCCTACTACGTGGTCATTGCCGGCTGGTCGCTGTTCTACATATGGCGTATGGCCGAGGGGTCGTTCTACCACGCCACCGGCGACATGGCGGCGGCCACGTTCAACGAGTTCCTCGCCGACCCCTGGCAGATGATCTTCTGGCAGACGCTGTTCATGGCGGGCACGGTGTTCATCGTGGCGCGCGGGGTGATCAAGGGGCTGGAGACAGCAATCCGCTGGTTCATGCCCCTGCTGTTCGTGCTGCTGTTCGTTCTGCTCGGCTACGCGCTCACCACCGACAGCTTTCAGCAGGGCTTCGATTTCATGTTCGCGTTCAAGTGGCAGTCGATCACCCCCGAGACGGTGCTGATCGCCATGGGCCAGTCGTTCTTCACGCTGAGCCTCGGCATGGGCGCCATCATGGCCTACGGCGCCTACCTGCCGGACGACGCGTCCATCGGCGGCACGGTGATCGTGATCGCCGGGCTGGATACGCTGGTGGCCATCGCCGCGGGCCTCGCGATCTTCCCGATCGTGTTCGCCAACGGCCTGGAACCCGGGCAGGGCCCCGGGCTCATGTTCGTCACCGTGCCGCTCGCCTTCGGTCAGCTGCCCCTGGGCGCGCTGTTCGGCACCCTGTTCTTCGTGCTGGTGAGCTTCGCCGCCATCACGTCGGCCATCTCGATATCGGAGCCCGCGCTGGCCTATCTGGTGGAGCAGTACAATGCCAAGCGCAGCCGGGTGGCCATCTCGCTGGGTGTCATCAGCTGGATTCTGGGTATCGGCTCAGTGCTCTCCTTCAATGTCTGGGCCGACGTGCACGTGCTGGGAGAGCCGACATTTTTCGATTTCGTCGACCACGTCTCGCAGAACATCATGCTGCCGCTCGGCGGCATGCTGATCGCGCTGTTCGCCGCCTGGGGCCTGCCCAGATCGGTGATCGGGGCGCAGCTCGGCATTGCCAGCGGCTGGGCGAACGTTCTCTGGAAGCTGCTGTGCGGCGTGGTGGCCCCGCTCGGCGTGTTTGCAGTGTTCCTGGGAACGCTGCTCGGCTGATGATCGTTTCCGGCCGCTAGTGCCCGTCGTCAACCGCAGCGCGCTGCTGCCATACCCGGCAGCAGATGTCTTCGCGATCATCAACGACGTGCGTCGGTACCCGGAATTTCTGCCCTGGTGCGCAGAGGCCGTGGTGGTGGAGGAGACCGAGCAGCTGGTGACCGCGGAGCTTGCGCTGCGGACCCACGGCATCGAGGAACGTTTCACCACCCGCAACCTGCTGGAGCCCTACGAGCGCATCGTGCTCGAGCTGGTGACCGGGCCGTTTCGTCGCTTCTCTGGGTCCTGGACCTTCCAACGGCTCGGCGCGGACGAAGGCTGCAAGGTGGCGCTGGCGCTGGACTTCGAGTTCGGCGGCGCCCGAGCCATCGTGACCCGCGCGTTCGCCGGCGTCTTCGTAGGCGCTACCGATCGTCTGGTGGATGCGTTCTGCGAGCGGGCGCACGAGCTGCTGGGATCGTCACCTGGTGAATCGTGACATGGTGAATCGTGGCATGGTGAATCGTGACATGGTGAGCGGCGCGGCCTCTGAATCCGGCCCGTGCCTTCATGTTCGAGTCGTCTATGCCCTCCCCGAGCTGCAGGTCAGCGTGGCCGTGGCGCTGCCCGAGGGCGCCTGCGTGGTCGATGCGCTCGCGGCGGTGGCGACCCGGGAGCCGTTCGCCGGCCTCGACCTCGCGAGCGTGCCGGTGGGCGTTTTCGGCGAGCAGGTGTCACGCTCGACGCCGCTTCGCGACGGCGATCGGGTGGAGCTGTATCGGCCGCTGCTGATCGATCCGCGCGACGCGCGCCGGCGCCGGACGCGTGGCGGCTGAGCCGCGCTCAGCGCCCTGGGGCGCCTGATCCCGCGGGCGCTTCGGCGGCCGGGCCCGCGGCAGTGCTGGCCCCGGCGGTGCCCGAATCCGGCGCCGCGGCGCTCGGCACGAAGTCCCCGGTAAAGTACGCCAGCAGGCCGTTCTCGAAGAACAGGCTCAGGCGCTTCTCCTCCTGGTAGTAGCCGGGAATCTCGATGGTGTAGATGTAATCCCAGCGCGCATCGTCGAAAGAGTTACGCACCACCGGCTCTCCCATCACGTAGGCAACCTGGCTGCGGGTCATTCCCGGCTTGAGCCGGTCCACCATGTCCTGGGTGATCAGGTTGCCCTGCTGCACGGTGACCTTGTGCACCCGCGGCAGGTGCAGGGACGTCAGGCTGCAGGCGCCCTGAAGCAACAGGGCGCTGCAGATCAGAAGGGTGGTGACGATGCGCATGTCCGTTCGATCCAGCGGGTCGGGCGTGGCGGGCATTGAGCCGGGAGCGCGGATGTTACCCAGACGTCGGGGCGGATGAAAGGGCGCTCAGTGCACCGTGCCGGGGCCGGAGCGGGCCTCGGCCATGAGGGTGCGCGCATAGTCGCGGGACTTTTCCGTGATGTCGGCGCCTGCCAGCATGCGCGCGAGTTCCTCCACCCGCCCGCTGTCGTCGATGGGCTCGATCTGGGTGTCCTGGTCGGCGCTCTTGTGCACCCGCAGGTGATGCTGAGCCAGCGCGGCCACCTGGGGCGCGTGGGTCACGCAGATCACCTGGGTGTGTTCCGCCAGCGCCCGCAGCAGCCGGCCCACCACGTCCGCGGTGGTGCCGCCGACGCCGACGTCGGCTTCGTCGAGCACCAGGCACGGCAGGGCCGATTTGGCTGCCGCCACCACCTGGATGGCCAGGCTGATGCGAGCCCGCTCGCCGCCGGATGCGATTCTATTCAGCGGCCCCGCCGGATATTTCGGATTGGTGGTGACGTGGAACTCGACGCTCTCCAGCCCGGCTTCGGACTCGGCGTCGCTGAACTCCAGCGCCAGGCTGCCGCCCCTGATGCCGAGGGTATTGATGCACTGGCTCACCGCACCGGCGAAATCCCGCGCGGCGGCGCGACGCTGCTTCGACAGCTTGCGCGCGTGGCCGAGAAAGGCGTCGTGCTGGGCCTTGGCGCTCGCAAGCAGCGCTTCGAGACTGGAGCGGTCGGTGCTGAGCGCTTGCTGCTCCTGCTGCAGGGCGCTGGCGTGTTCGTGCAGCGCCGCCGGCGCGATCTACGGTGCTTGCGGGCGAGCTCGTGAATGGCGGCGAGACGCGCGTCGAGATCCTCGAGGTGCCCGGGATCGACGTCCAGCGAGTCGGCGTAGCCGCGCAGATCGCGCTCGGCGTCACTCTGCAGGTCGCTCGCGGCCGAGAGCGCGGCCATGGCGCTTTCGAGTTCCGGGTGGGTGTCGTCGATGCTGCCGAGCAGGCGCAGCACGCGGCCGGTCACGGCGTCGTCTTCCAGCGCGGCGAGCGCCTCGGCGACCCGCTCGCGCAGGGTCTGGGCCTGAGCCAGGCGCTTGTGCTCGGCCTCGATCTGCTCGAACTCTCCCGGCTGCAGCGCCAGCCGCTCGAGCTCCTCGAGCTGGTAGGCGAGCAGTGCCGCCTTGTCGCTGCGCCGCTCGATGTCCTCGGCCAGATCCCTCGCTGCCTGGCTGGCCTGCTGCCAGGCGCGGTACGCGTCGCGGCAGGCCCTGCGCAGCGCCGGCTCGGTGCCGAAGTCGTCGAGCAGCGCCAGCTGCACGGCGCGCTGGCCGAGGCGCTGGTTTTCGTCCTGGCCGTGAATGTCCACCAGGCCCTCGCACAGCTCGCGCAGCACGCCCAGCGTCACCGGGGTGCCGTTGATGAACGCCCGCGAGCGGCCGTCGCTGGTGACCACGCGCCGTACCAGGCACAGGCTCGATGCCCCGTCGTCGTCATCCAGTAACGCCTGATCGCGCAGGTACCCCAGGGCCTGGGGAAACCCGGACAGATCGAACTCGGCGCTGACGTCGGCACGGCCGGCACCCGGCCGGACCACGCTGGCGCTGGCGCGCTCACCGAGCACCAGGCCCAGCGCGCCGAGCAAAATCGACTTGCCGGCGCCGGATTCGCCGGTGATGACGGTCAGGCCGTCGCCGAAGTTGATGTCCAGCGCGGTGACGAGGGCGAAATCCTGGACGGTGAGCGCCTTGAGCATCGCAACAATGGTCTCTTGACGAGTGGCAGCAAAACTTCATAGCTTTTCCAGGCGAAGTAGGTAGTAACTGCAATGAAAAGGCAAGCGGACCACAGCATCGACCAACGTGCGCAACTGCTGTTCAAGCTGCTGATGGAGCAGTACATCGCCGAGGGCGCCCCGGTAGCATCGAAGGTGCTCGCCGCGCAGCCCGGCGTGGACGTGAGCCCGGCCACGGTGCGCAACATCATGGCCGAGCTCGAAGCGCGCGGACTGGTGCGCTCGCCGCATACTTCGGCGGGCAAGATCCCCACGCACATGGGGCTGCGCCTGTTCGTGGATACGCTGCTGCACATCCGGCCGCTCGAGGAAGCGCGTGTGCAGGAGCTGGAGCTGCGCCTGAATCCCGACCTTTCACCCAAGCAGCTGGTGGAGTCGGCATCGAGCATTCTGTCGCATCTGACGCACATGACCTGCGTCGTCACGCTGCCGCGACGCGATCACGTGGAGCTGCGCCAGGTGGAGTTTCTGCCGCTGTCCGGGCAGCGGGTGCTGGTGATTCTGGTGTTGAACGATCGCGAGGTGCAGAACCGCGTGATCCACACGGAGCGCGACTACACGGAGTCGGAGCTCACCCAGGCAGCCAACTTCATCAACCGGGAGTTCGGCGGCAACTCGTTGCTGCAGGTGCGTCAGGCGCTGCTCGACAGCATGCAGGCCGACAAGGATCGCATGGATACGCTGATGCAGACGGCCCTGGACGTGGCCTCGCGCGCGTTTGCGGGCGCGGATGAGGAGAGCGCCGACCTGGTGGTGGCGGGCGAAACGAATCTGTTCGACTTCAGCGGCGACTCGGATCAGGTGCGCAAACTGTTTGACACCTTTTCCCGGAAGGGGCGGATTCTGCACCTGCTGGACCGTTGCCTGGAGAGCCCGGGCATCCAGCTGTTCATCGGTGAGGAATCGGGCTTTCACGTGCTCGAGGACCTGAGTCTCGTGACGTCCGCGTACGAGGTGAACGGCCGTATTGCCGGGGTGCTGGGCGTGGTCGGGCCAACCCGCATGGCCTATCAGGAGGTGATTCCCGCGGTAGACGTCACGGCGCGGGTGCTCAGCGCCGCCATGACCTACACCTGAACCTCGGCGCGCCGGCCCTGCCGTCGGCGCGGCGCGCTGTTCGCGCTGGTCCCGCATCCTCAGCGGGGTTCCGCGTGAATCCGCCTCTTGAAATCCCTCTGTAGGCCCCCAGATACCGGCGAACGGTCGGGGCGTTGGTCCCCGAGGAACGCATTGCGGGTTTGGAGAAGGGCATGGCGGAGGAGAAATCGTCCAGGGTGGAGGTGGAAGGCGCTGGATCCGGCGGCCAGCCGGACGACCAGATGGGCCCTGAGCAGGCAGGCGGGACTGCGCCGGAAGCTTCCATCGATGCCTTGAAGGCGCAGCTGGAAACAGCCCAGAGCCAGATCGACGCCTTCCGGGACCAGGCCCTGCGGGCCCAGGCCGAGGCCGAGAACGTGCGCCGCCGCGCAGCCCGCGATGTGGAGAATGCCCACAAGTTCGCTCTCGAGAAGTTCGCGGTGGATCTGCTGCCGGTGCTCGACAGCCTGGAGAAGGCGGTGGAGACCGCGACCGGCGTGGATGGAGGCGGTGCCATCGCCGAAGGTGTCGCGCTCTCACTGAAGCTGTTTCAGGGCGTGCTGGAGAAAGCGGGCATCCATCAGGTCGACCCGCTGGGCGCGCCGTTCGATCCGCAGCTGCACGAGGCAATGGCCATGGTGCCCAACCCCGACGCGGAGCCCAATTCGGTGCTCGAGGTGATGCAGAAGGGCTACACGCTCAATGGCCGGCTGATACGGGCGGCCATGGTGGTGGTCAGCCGCAGCCCCTGACGTGCGACGTACGGATCGCGCAATTTCTGGGGTGTGCAGCTTGAAGTCGGGCGATTCGCACGCATATTCGGGTTAGTCAGGGTGCCGACCGCTGCGGCCGGTACCAACGTCAGATTCTGGAGACACAGCAATGGGCAAGATTATCGGTATCGACCTGGGCACCACGAACTCGTGCGTCGCGGTCATGGAAGGCAAAGATGCCAAGGTGATCGAAAATTCGGAAGGTGACCGCACCACGCCGTCGATCATCGCCTACACCGAAGACGGGGAAACCCTGGTTGGCCAGAGCGCCAAGCGCCAGGCCGTCACCAATCCCAAGAACACCCTGTTCGCGGTGAAGCGCCTCATCGGCCGCAAGTTCAAGGACGACGTCGTCCAGAAAGACATCAAGATGGTTCCCTACAGGATCGTCGAGGCCAGCAACGGTGACGCCTGGATCGAAGCCAAGGGCGACAAGCTCGCGCCGCCGCAGATCTCGGCCGAAGTGCTGAAGAAGATGAAGAAGACAGCGGAGGAGTACCTGGGCGAACCGGTTACCGAAGCGGTGATCACGGTACCCGCGTACTTCGACGATTCGCAGCGCCAGGCCACCAAGGATGCCGGGCGCATCGCCGGCCTCGACGTCAAGCGCATCATCAATGAGCCCACGGCGGCGGCCCTTGCCTACGGCATGGACAAGCGTCGCGGCGATACCAAGATTGCCGTGTACGACCTCGGCGGCGGGACGTTCGACGTCTCGATCATCGAGATCGCCGAGGTGGACGGCGAGCATCAGTTCGAGGTGCTCTCCACCAACGGTGACACGTTTCTCGGCGGCGAGGACTTCGATCTGCGGGTAATCGACTACCTCGCCGAGCAGTTCAAGAAGGACAACGGCGTCGATCTGCACAACGACCCCCTGGCTCTACAGCGGCTCAAGGAAGCCGCCGAGAAGGCCAAGATCGAGCTGTCCAACAGCCAGCAGACGGAGATCAACCTGCCCTACATCACCGCCGATGCTTCGGGCCCCAAGCATCTGGTGATGAAGCTCACGCGCGCCAAGCTCGAGTCGCTGGTGGAGTCGCTGGTGGACCGAACCATCGGGCCGTGCCAGACGGCATTGAAGGACGCCGGGCTGTCCGGTTCCGACATCGACGACGTGATCCTGGTCGGCGGCCAGACGCGCATGCCGCTGGTGCAGAAGAAGGTGCAGGAATTCTTCGGTAAGGAGCCGCGCCGTGACGTGAACCCCGACGAAGCGGTCGCGATCGGTGCTGCCATTCAGGCCGCCGTGCTCTCCGGCGATGTCAAGGACGTGCTGCTGCTCGACGTTACGCCGCTGTCCCTGGGGATCGAAACCCTGGGCGGCGTGATGAGCGTGCTGATCGAAAAGAACACCACCATCCCGACCAAGAAGCAGCAGGTGTTCTCCACTGCCGACGACAACCAGACGGCGGTGACGATTCACGTTCTGCAGGGCGAGCGCAAGCAGGCGGCGCAGAACAAGTCGCTGGGCCGCTTCGATCTGGCGGACATCCCGCCGGCGCCGCGCGGCATGCCCCAGATCGAGGTGAGCTTCGACATCGACGCCAACGGCATCCTCAACGTGTCGGCCAAGGACAAGGCCACCGGCAAGCAGCAGTCCATCGTGATCAAGGCGTCCAGCGGTCTGTCGGATGACGAGATCGACCGGATGGTGCGCGACGCCGAGGCGCACTCGGAGGAGGATGCGCGCTTCGAGGAGATGGTGAACCTGCGCAATCAGGCCGATGCCCTGGTGCATGCGACGCGCAAGACGCTGGCGGACGCCGGCGACAAGGCGAGTGCCGAGGAGAAGGCCAGCATCGAGGCAGCAGCCAGCGCCCTGGAAGAAGCCGTGAAGAATGGCGATAAGTCGGACATCGAGGCTAAGATGCAGGCGCTTTCCGAAGCATCCGCGGGTCTCGCGCAGAAGATGTACGCCGAGCAGGCGGGCGCGCAGCAGGGCGCCGGCGGCCGCCAGGGTGGCGGCGAGCAGGGCACCGGCGGCTCGAGCGATGGTGGCGACACCGTCGATGCCGAGTTCGAAGAGGTGGACGACGACAAGAAATGAGCGCTGCGATCGGCTGCCTGCCGTCAGGCATCCGTGACTGCGAATGAGCCGGCCCGGGAGCGGGCCCGGCAGTGGACACGCAGTAAGACGGCCTCGGCGGAGCGGTTGAAACGGTCCGCCGGATGGAAAGGCGCACGCCGGCGTGCGCCTTTTTGCCGATCAGCATGCGACAGACTGGGCGAGGCCAACCCCACGTATGGCGAAACGCGACTACTACGAAGTTCTGGGTATCGATCGGGACGCTCAGGAAGCCGACATCAAGAAGGCCTACCGGCGCCTCGCCATGAAGTATCACCCGGACCGCAACAGCGGCGATGGCGATGCCGAAGAGCGATTCAAGGAGGTCAGCGAGGCCTACGAGGTGCTCACTGACGCCGACAAGCGCGCCGCTTACGACCGCTTCGGTCACGCCGGGGTGGAGGGCGCTGCGGGAATGGGCGCCGGGTTTGCCGGCAGCAGCTTCAGCGACATCTTCAGCGACGTGTTCGGCGACATCTTCGGCGGCGGTGGCGGCCGCAGCTCCGTGCAGCGCGGCGCGGATCTGCGCTATGCCCTGGAGCTGGATCTCGAGCGCGCGGTGCGCGGCGACACGGTGGAAATCAAGGTCCCGGTGCTGTCGGCCTGCGAGGTCTGCGACGGTTCCGGGTCGAAGCCCGGAACCAGCCCGTCGACCTGTCCCGATTGCCGGGGCGCCGGTCAGATCCGTGTGGCCCAGGGCTTCTTCTCCCTGCAGCAGACCTGTCCGCGCTGCCGCGGCAGCGGTCAGGTGATCACCGACCCCTGTGCGGGCTGCGGCGGCCGCGGCAGGGTGGAGAAGCGCAAGACGTTGTCGGTACGCATTCCCGCGGGTGTCGACACGGGTGACCGCATCCGCCTCGCCGGTGAAGGTGAGGCCGGCTTCAATGGCGGGCCGCCCGGCGACCTGTATGTGCAGATCGAAGTACGCGAGCACCCGATCTTCGTGCGCGAAGGCAAGAATCTGTTCTGCGAGGTGCCCATCAACTTCGTCGACGCGGCGCTCGGCGGCGAGCTCGAAGTGCCCACTCTGGACGGCCGCGTGAAGCTCAAGATTCCGGCCGAGACCCAGACCGGCAAGGTGTTCCGCCTGCGCGGCAAGGGGGTGACGCCGGTGCGTGGAGGATCGGTGGGCGACCTGCTGTGCCGGGTCACCGTGGAGACGCCGGTCAAGCTTTCGGACAAGCAGAAGCAGCTGCTCAAGGAGTTCCGGGCCAGCCTCAACGAAGGCGGTGAAACGCACTCGCCCAAGGGCGAGTCGTGGTTCAAGGGCGTGAAGGACTTTTTCGAGGGTCTGACCGGTTGAGCCGGCTGACCGGGGGGAAGCTATGACTCGGGTAGCCGTTACCGGTGCTGCCGGCCGCATGGGCCGGACCCTGATCGAAGCCGTCGGGCGCGCCCCGGATCTGTCCCTTGGCGCTGCGTTCGAGCGCGCCGGCCAGAGCGTGATCGGCGTCGATGCCGGCGAACTCGCCGGCATCGGTCGTCTCGGCGTCAGCATTGGTGACGACCCGGGCGCCGCCACCGCGCAGTTCGATACGCTGATCGACTTCAGCGTGCCGCAGGCGACGCTGGCCCTGCTGGACGTCTGTGCCGAAGCGGGGCGCAGCCTGGTCATCGGCACCACCGGCTTCGACGACGCCGGTCTCGAGCGCATCCGTGGCGCGGCTGCGCGCGTTCCCGTGGTCATGGCCCCCAACATGAGCGTGGGCGTCAACCTGGTGTTCCGCCTGGTGGAACTGGCGGCCTCGGTGCTCGGCGATGAGGTGGACATCGAGGTGATCGAGGCGCACCACCGCGACAAGATCGATGCGCCGTCGGGCACGGCGCTGCGCATGGGCGAGATTCTGGCGCGTACCCTGGGGCGCGATCTCGACGAGGTGGCCGTGTATGGCCGCGAGGGTGTCACCGGTGCCCGCGATCGAGCAACCATCGGCTTTGCGACGGTGCGGGCCGGCGACATCGTCGGCGATCACACCGTGCTCTACGCGGGCAGTGGCGAGCGTATCGAGATCACGCACAGGGCTCACAGCCGCATGAATTTCGCCCAGGGCGCACTGCGCGCGGTGCGGTTTCTGCGTGATCGCGCGCCGGGTCTGTACGACATGCAGGATGTGCTGGGCTTTACCCGATCTCTTGGTTAGACTACGCCGCCCAACGAGGGGCGCGGTTCGAGCCGACGGCGGCACACCGGCCGCTCTATCCGTATAAACAATCACCTGGCGTATCTGGTCGGGGTTCTCGAGACCCTGGCGGGCCACGCCTGAACGTTGGATCTGGAAGGCGTTTTGACTCCGGCGCTACTGGTACTAGAAGACGGAAGCGTATTCCGAGGCCAGTCGATCGGTGCCGACGGGCTGTCGGCAGGGGAAGTCGTTTTCAACACCGCCATGACGGGCTACCAGGAGATCCTGACGGATCCGTCCTACGCCCGGCAGATCATCACCCTGACCTATCCGCAGATCGGCAACACCGGCGTCAATCCGGAAGACGTGGAGTCCGACCGGGTCTGGGCCAGCGGCCTGGTCATCCGGCAGACGCCGCGGCGTCCGAGCAACTGGCGCATGCGCATGACCCTGCAGGAGTTCCTCCGTGAGCAGGGCGTGGTGGCCATAGCCGATGTCGACACCCGACGTCTGACCCGCCTGATCCGGGAAAAGGGCGCGCTGGCCGGCTGCATCGCCGCGGGCGCGGACGCCTCCGTCGAGGGCGCGCTGGAGCAGGCGCGCGCGTTCCCGGGGCTTGCCGGCATGGACCTGGCGCGGGCGGTGACCCGCTCGAGAACGACGACCTGGACCGAGACGGCCTGGCGGCTGGGTACCGGCTACGGCAGCCAGTCCGAGCAGCGGTTCCACGTCGTAGCATACGATTTCGGGGTCAAGTTCAACATCCTGCGGCTGCTCGCGGAGCGCGGCTGCCGGCTGACCGTGGTTCCGGCAATGACGCCGGCGGCCGACGTCCTGGCGCTGGCCCCCGACGGGGTGTTTCTGTCCAACGGCCCGGGCGACCCGGAACCCTGCGATTACGCCATTTCCGCGATCCGCACGCTGCTCGACCGTGAACTGCCGATCTTCGGCATCTGCCTCGGCCATCAGCTGCTGGCCCTGGCAAGCGGGGCGGCCACGGTGAAGATGTCCCATGGCCATCATGGCGCCAACCATCCGGTGAAGGATCTGCGCGACGAGCGGGTGGTCATCACCAGTCAGAACCACGGTTTCGCGGTGGATGCCGCGGCGCTGCCCAACTGTCTCGAGGTCACCCACGTGTCGCTGTTCGATGGCACCCTGCAGGGCGTGCGGCGCACCGACCGGCCCGCGTTCGGGTTTCAGGGGCATCCCGAGGCGAGCCCGGGTCCCCAGGACTGCGCATACCTGTTCGACGAGTTCATCGCGCTGATGGCGGCGCGTCGGGGCGGCGCCGATGCCTAAGCGCACTGACATCCAGTCCGTGCTGATCCTCGGCGCCGGCCCGATCGTGATCGGGCAGGCCTGCGAGTTCGACTATTCCGGTGCGCAGGCGTGCAAGGCGCTGCGCGACGAGGGTTACCGCGTGGTGCTGGTGAACTCGAACCCGGCCACCATCATGACCGATCCGGCCATGGCCGATGCCACCTATATCGAGCCCGTGGAGTGGCGGACCGTCGCGCGCATCATCGAGCAGGAACGCCCCGACGTGCTGCTGCCCACCATGGGCGGCCAGACCGCGCTCAACTGTGCGCTCGACCTGGTGCGCGAGGGCGTGCTGGAGCGGTTCGGGGTGGAGCTCATCGGCGCCAGTCAGGATGCCATCGACAAGGCCGAAGACCGCGAGCGCTTCGACCGGGCCATGAAACGCATCGGCCTCGAGACACCGCGCTCGGCCATCGCGCACAGCATGGAGGAGGCACTGCAGGTGCAGGGCCAGCTGGGCTTCCCCTGCGTCATCCGGCCGTCCTTCACGCTCGGCGGCAGCGGCGGCGGCATCGCCTACAACCTCGAGGAGTTCGAGGAGATCTGCAGTCGTGGCCTGGACCTTTCGCCCACCAACGAGCTGCTCATCGACGAGTCGCTGCTGGGCTGGAAAGAGTTCGAAATGGAGGTGGTCCGCGACAAGCGCGACAACTGCATCATCGTCTGCTCCATCGAGAACCTCGATCCCATGGGGGTGCATACCGGAGACAGCATCACTGTGGCGCCGGCGCAGACGCTGACGGACAAGGAATACCAGATCATGCGCAACGCCTCGATCGCGGTGCTGCGTGAGATCGGGGTGGAGACCGGCGGCTCCAACGTGCAGTTCGCCATCAACCCGGCGGACGGGCGCATGGTGGTGATCGAGATGAACCCGCGCGTGTCCCGCTCCTCTGCGCTGGCCTCGAAGGCGACGGGCTTCCCGATTGCCAAGGTGGCGGCAAAGCTGGCCGTGGGCTACACCCTCGACGAGCTCGTCAACGACATCACCGGCGTCACACCGGCGTCCTTCGAGCCGAGCATCGACTACGTGGTCACCAAGGTGCCGCGCTTCACCTTCGAGAAGTTTGCTCAGGCCGATGCGCGGCTGACCACGCAGATGAAGTCGGTGGGCGAGGTGATGGCCATAGGCCGCACGTTCCAGGAGTCGCTGCAGAAAGCGCTGCGTGGCCTCGAGACCGGCAAGACCGGGTTGGACCCGGTGCTCACCAGCGAGGGTGAGGAAGGTCGCGCCCGGTTGCGCCGTGAGCTCAGCACACCGGGGGCCGAGCGTCTGTGGTTCGTGGCCGACGCCTTCCGCTTCGGCATGAGCCTGGAGGAGATCCACGAGCTGTCTGCCATAGACCCCTGGTTTCTCGCCGAGATCGAAGATCTGGTGGCGACGGAGCTCAGCCTGCCGGATACGGCGCTGGAATCGCTCGATCGGGATGCCCTGTACCGTCTCAAGCAGAAAGGATTTTCCGACGCGCGCCTGGCGACGCTGCTCGGCGTCAGCGAGGCCGCGGTGCGGACCCACCGGCTGGCGCTGGACGTGCGCCCGGTGTTCCGCCGGGTCGACACCTGCGCCGCCGAGTTCCCGGCTGCCACCGCCTACATGTACTCCACCTACGAGGAAGAGTGCGAGGCGAACCCGTCCGACCGGCGCAAGATCATGGTGCTCGGCGGCGGGCCCAATCGGATCGGCCAGGGCATAGAGTTCGACTACTGCTGCGTGCACGCGGCTCTGGCCATGCGCGAAGACGGCTTCGAGACCATCATGGTCAACTGCAATCCGGAGACCGTCTCTACCGACTACGACACCTCGGACCGTCTGTATTTCGAGCCGGTCACCCTCGAGGACGTGCTCGCCATCGTCGCGGTGGAGCGACCCGAGGGCGTCATCGTGCAGTTCGGCGGGCAGACGCCGCTGAAGCTGGTGGAGCATCTCGAGCGGGAGGGCGTGCCCATCATCGGCACCAGCCCGGACGCCATCGACCGGGCAGAGGATCGCCAGCGCTTTCAGACGCTCATCGACAAGCTGGGACTGCGCCAGCCGTCCAACCGTACGGCGGTGGATCTGGAAACGGGCCTCGCCGGTGCGCGCGCCATCGGCTTCCCCATGGTGGTGCGGCCGTCCTACGTGCTCGGCGGGCGCGCGATGGAGATCGTGTACAACGAGGAAGAGCTGGCGCGCTATCTCAAAGAGGCCGTGACCGTCTCCAACGACTCGCCGGTGCTGCTCGACCGGTTCCTCGATCAGGCGGTGGAGGTGGATGTCGATGCGGTCTCGGATGGCAACGAAGTCGTCATCGGCGCCATCATGCAGCACATCGAGCAGGCGGGCGTGCATTCCGGAGATTCGGCCTGCTCGCTGCCGCCGTACCGGCTCGACGCCACCATTCAGGACCGCATCCGCGAGCAGGTCAAGGCGATGGCGCTGGAGCTGGGCGTGATCGGCCTGATGAACGTGCAGCTGGCGGTGCAGGACCGCGAAATCTTCGTGCTGGAGGTGAACCCGCGCGCATCGCGCACGGTGCCGTTCGTGTCCAAGTGCATCGGCGTCTCGCTGGCAAAGGTGGCCGCACGCTGCATGGCGGGTCAGACGCTGGCCGACCAGGGTATCTCGCGCGAGATCATCCCGAGCCACTTCAACATCAAGGAGTCGGTGTTCCCGTTCTCCAAGTTTCCCGGCGTCGATCCGATCCTGGGCCCGGAAATGAAGTCCACAGGCGAGGTGATGGGCGTCGGCGACACCTTTGGCGAAGCCTTCGCCAAGGCGACCCTGGGCGCCGGTGTGATCCTGCCGCAGGGCGGCCGCGTGTTCCTGTCGGTCAAGGATTCCGACAAGCCCGGCGTGGTGCCTCTGGCCCGAGATCTGGTGGATCTGGGTTTCCGGCTGGTGAGCACGCGCGGCACCGCTCGTGTGCTCAAGGACGCCGGGATCGAAACTGCGCTGGTGTTCAAGGTGCTGGAAGGCCGGCCGCACGTGGTCGATCTGCTCAAAAACGAGCAGATCGACCTGATCGTGAACACCACCGAAGGCCACTCGTCCATCCGCGATTCGGCGGAGATCCGGCGGCTCGCTCTGCAGAACAAAGTGTGTTACACCACCACGCTCACGGGCGGCGAAGCGTTCTGTATCGCCATCCGTTACACCCGGGAAAACCGGGAGATGAAAGTACGGCGTCTGCAGAGCCTCTACAGCGGGTCGGCTGACGCCTGAGCCATCAAAGAGCGGGGTCCAATGCCAATTCCGATGACCGTGGAAGGCGCGGAAGCGCTGCGCCGGGAGCTTCAGGAACGCAAGTCGGTGCTGCGCCCGCAGATCACCCAGGCCATCGCCGAGGCGCGCGAGCACGGTGATCTCAAGGAAAACGCCGAGTACCACGCGGCGCGCGAGCAGCAGAGCTTCAACGAGGGGCGCATTCAGGAGATCGAGAGCAAGCTGGCCGATGCGCAGGTGATCGACATCAAGAAGATCAACCCCACCGGCAAGGTCATTTTCGGCACCACGGTGACCCTGCTCGACGTGGCGTCGGGCACGGAGGTGCGTTATCGCATCGTCGGCGAGGACGAGTCGGACCTGAAATCCAACAAGCTTTCGGTGATGTCGCCCATCGCACGCGCTCTGATCGGCAAGTCGGAAGGCGACGCCGTGGTGGTGAAAACCCCGAGCGGCGAGGTCGAGTACGAGATCGACAAGGTCGAGCACCTCTGAGCCGGCGCGTCTGAGAGGGGCCGGGCGGCCGGTGCGGGCCTGAGCACGCAACGGGCGGCAATCGCTTGCGGGGGTTCAGGCGCCGAATCGCACCAGGTTGGAAAGGTTTGCCTTGGGCTCGGGGTTCTTCCGGTACAGCACCACGATCTTGCCGATGCGCTGAATGCACTCGGCCGCGCAGGCGGCTGCCAGGGTGTCCCCCAGCTGCTGGCGCTCTGTCCGGTCCTCCGAATGGATCTTGACCTTGATCAGCTCGTGATCGTCCAGAGCGCGCACTGTTTCGGCGACCACGGCGTCGCTGATGCCCTGATCGCCGACGATCACCACCGGGTCCAGATGGTGCGCGATCTGACGCAGACGCTTTCTGGTGCGCGTATCCAATGCTCGGCTTCCTGTTCAGCGCCTGGGTCGGGGCCGCGCATTGTATGCCCGGCGTCGGTTCAGTCCCACCCCCGGGAATGCCGGGACACGGAGCCCGCGGCCGCGTCCGGAAGCGCCCCCGAGCGGCTCGATTCCGGTACAGTAGCGCCGCCCGATGGTGCTTCCGACGGAGGTGTTTTCCGGAATGATGGTCCCCGGATGAGCAAGCGCAGCAAGTCCAGCGGGCGCTGGCTGGATCGTCAGCGCCGGGATCCCTTCGCCCGTCAGGCGGCGGCCGAGGGGCAGATTTCACGCGCCCACTTCAAACTGCGCCAGCTGGATGAGCGCTTCCGGCTGCTGCGCCCGGGCTTGCGGGTGCTGGAGCTGGGCGCGGCGCCCGGCGGCTGGACCCGCTACGTGGAAGAAAAGGTGTCAGGTGGATTGCTGGTCGCCTGCGACTTCCGGCCCGTGTCCGCGGGTGCCGAGACGGTGGTGGTTGTCGGCGAGTTCGGTGACCCGGAGACGGACGCGCGGCTCGACGCGCTGTTCGCAGACGAGGGGGTCGACCTTGTTTTGTCGGACATGGCCCCCAACATGTCGGGTAACCGTGCGACCGATCAGGCCCGATCCATGTATCTGGCCGATCTTGCCGAAGTGGCGGCGCTACGCTGGTTGAAACCCGGCGGCGCGTTGCTGGTCAAAGTGTTTCAGGGCGAAGGCCTGGATGATTGGGTGGCTCGACTGCGCGAACACTTCGCCCGAGTGCAGCTGTGCAAACCCAAGGCGTCCCGCCCTGAGTCCCGCGAGGTGTTCGCGCTGGCCCGAGAGTTTCGTGGCTCCCGGTAGTGGTGTAACCTAGCGGGGCATCTACAGCTGTCGTCGACTCCGCCCTGGCCCGCCTGGAGCGACTTGTACTTGAGGATAAGTCCTTGTCCGATATGGGAAAAAACCTTCTGCTCTGGTTGATCATCGCGGCGGTGCTGCTGACGGTGTTCAACAACTTCAACGTCAAGCCGGAGCCGGAGTCGCTCAGCTATTCCGAGTTCATCCAGGACGTGCGCACGGACGAGGTTCTGCGGGTGGAAATCGACGGGCTGCTGATCCACGGCATGCGCCGCGACGGCGACGCCTTCCAGGTGGTGCGCCCCGACATGTACGACCAGAAGCTGCTCGATGATCTGTACAACCACAACGTCGAGATCGTCGGCAAGATGCCGGAGCAGCAGAGCATCTGGGCGCAGCTGCTGGTGGCGAGCTTCCCCATTCTGATCATCATCGCCGTATTCATGCTGTTCATGCGCCAGATGCAGGGCGGCTCGTCCGGCCGCGGCGGCCCCATGGCGTTCGGCAAGAGCAAGGCGCGGCTGCTCTCTGAAGACCAGATCAAGACCACGTTCGCCGATGTCGCGGGCGTCGACGAGGCCAAAGAGGACGTGCAGGAGCTGGTGGAGTTCCTGCGTGATCCGGGCAAGTTCCAGCGCCTCGGGGGCCGCATTCCGCGCGGCATTCTGATGGTCGGACCGCCCGGTACCGGCAAGACGCTGCTGGCAAAGGCCATCGCCGGTGAGGCCAAGGTGCCGTTCTTCTCGATTTCGGGCTCCGATTTCGTGGAGATGTTCGTCGGTGTGGGTGCTTCGCGGGTGCGCGACATGTTCGAGCAGGCTAAGAAGTCGGCCCCCTGCATCATATTCATCGACGAGATCGATGCCGTCGGCCGGCACCGGGGGGCGGGTCTCGGCGGTGGCCACGACGAGCGTGAGCAGACCCTGAACCAGTTGCTCGTCGAGATGGACGGCTTCGAGGCCAACGACGGCATCATCGTCATAGCCGCCACCAACCGCCCGGACGTGCTCGACCCGGCGCTCCTGCGTCCGGGCCGCTTCGACCGCCAGGTAGTGGTCGGCCTGCCCGACATCCGCGGCCGCGAGCAGATTCTGAAGGTGCACATGCGCAAGGTGCCGCTGGCGGACAACGTCGATGCGTCGATCATCTCGCGCGGCACGCCCGGCTTCTCAGGTGCTGATCTGGCCAACCTGGTCAACGAGGCGGCGCTGTTCGCGGCGCGCGCCGGCAAGCGCCTGGTTGAGATGGACGAGTTCGAGAAGGCCAAGGACAAGATCATGATGGGCGCCGAGCGCAAGTCCATGGTCATGTCGGAGAAGGAGAAGCGCAACACGGCGTACCACGAGGCAGGGCACGCCATCGTCGGCCGCCTGGTTCCGGCCCATGATCCGGTTTACAAGGTCACCATCATCCCGCGCGGGCGCGCTCTGGGTGTGACCATGTTCCTGCCCGAGGAAGATCGCTACAGCCTCAGCCGCCAGGCGGTCAAGAGCCAGATCTGCAGCCTGTTCGGCGGGCGCATTGCCGAGGAGATGATCCTTGGTGCCGATTACGTGACCACGGGCGCCTCGAACGACATCGAGCGCGCCACGTCCCTGGCCCGCAACATGGTCACGCGTTGGGGCCTTTCGGAGAAGCTCGGCCCGATCAAGTATGCCGAGGAAGACGGCGAGGTGTTCCTGGGCATGTCGGCAGGCGCGCGGCCCAAGGCAGTCTCCGACGAGACTGCGCGCGCCATAGACGAGGAAGTGCGCGCCATCATCGAGGAGTGCTATTCCACGGCGGAAAGGCTGCTCGAGGAGAACAAGGACAAGCTGCACGCCATGGCGCAGGCGCTGATCGATTTCGAGACCATCACCGCCGAGCAGATCGACGACATCATGGCGGGCGCCAAACCGCGTGCGCCGGGTGATCTGCCGCCGTCCTCCTCGGGCACGGGCCGTCCCGACGGCAAGCGTTCGACCGACCGTCCCGGCGACGAACCGGGCGAGCGGCCCATCGGCGGACCGGCCGAGGAGCACTGAACCCTGACTGCTGAGCCGGCCTCGGCCCGCGTGGTGCGCTGCGCGGGCCGGTTTCTCGTACTCGACCGGCCGCGCATCATGGGCGTGCTCAATGTCACACCCGACTCGTTTTCAGATGGCGGCCGCTTCCGCGCGGCGGCCGGAAGTGGCGGGGTCGATCTCGCGCAGGTGGTCGACGTGGCGCTGGAAATGATCGCTGCGGGTGCTGACGTGCTCGACGTGGGCGGCGAGTCGACCCGGCCGGGAGCCGAGCCCGTGTCGGCGCTGGAGGAGTGCCGGCGTGTGATTCCCGTCATCGAACGGCTCCGGCAACTGGATATCATGGTTTCCGTGGATACCCGCAAAGCCGAGGTGGCGCGCCAGGCTGTGGCTGCCGGCGCGCATCTGGTCAACGACGTCAGCGGCGTGCGCGACGACGGCATGCTGGCCGTGCTGGCAGCCTGCGACGCCGGCCTGTGCATCATGCACATGCAGGGCGAGCCGGGCACAATGCAGGACAATCCCCGCTACCGGGATGTCGTGGCCGAGGTGCGGGCATTCCTGGCACAGCAGGTCGTGCGCTGCCGCGCCGCCGGCATTGGTGCGGATCGTCTGCTGCTGGACCCGGGTTTCGGATTCGGCAAGACCCTGGCGCACAACCTGGCGCTGCTGCGCGATCTGGAAGCGGTGAGGGTCGACGGGTTGCCGCTGCTCGCCGGCTTGTCGCGCAAGCGCATGATCGGCGCGATCACCGGGCGCGCCACGGGTGACCGCGTCGTGGGCAGCGCCGTAGCGGCTCTGCTGGCGGTACAACACGGAGCCGACGTCGTCCGGGTACATGACGTCCCTGCAACGGCGGACGCGCTGAAGATGCAGGCCGCGTTGGCTGGGCAGCCGGCGCCGTAGTGCGGTTCCGGACAGCGTTCCGGGATCGGAGGATCAGGAGAGGCACGATGGCACGGAAGTATTTCGGCACGGACGGCATCCGCGGGCGCGTGGGGCAGTTGCCCATCACGCCTGAATTCTGTCTGCGTCTCGGCTGGGCGGTGGGTCGCGTGTTCGCGCGCAGCGGCCACAGTCATGTGATCATCGGCAAGGACACCCGCATCTCCGGCTACATGCTCGAATCCGTGCTCGAGTCCGGGCTGGCGGCAGCCGGGGTCAATGTCAGCCTGCTCGGGCCCATGCCGACGCCGGCCATCGCCTATCTGACGCGCACGCTGCGTGCCGATGCCGGGATCGTCATCAGCGCATCGCACAATCCGTACTACGACAACGGCATCAAATTCTTCGATCACCTTGGCAACAAGCTCGCCGACGACGTAGAGCTGGAAATCGAGGCGCAGCTGGAACGGGACATGGCCTGTGTCGACTCCGACCGGCTGGGGCGTGCGGCGCGCATCGAAGATGCCGCGGGGCGCTATATCGAGTTCTGCAAGGCCACGGTAAACCGGGGTCTGCGCTTGCGCGGCCTCAAGATCGTGCTGGACTGCGCCAACGGCGCGACCTATCACGTCGCCCCCGGCGTGTTCGAAGAGCTCGGAGCCGACGTCGAGGTCATCGCCGACGCGCCCGACGGCTTCAACATCAACCATGCCTGCGGGTCCACGCATCCGGACGCGCTGGCGCGGCGGGTCGTCGAGTGCGGGGCGGATCTCGGCATTGCGTTCGATGGCGACGGCGACAGGCTGCTGATGGTGGACTCGAACGGCGCGCTGGTGGATGGCGATGAGCTGCTTTACGTCATCGCCGCCCACCGTGCGGCAGCAGGAGCCCTGCGCGGCGGCGTGGCCGGCACGGTCATGAGCAATCTGGGGCTCGAGCGCGCTCTGGGCAGCCTCGACATCCCCTTCGCCCGCAGCAAGGTGGGCGACCGCTACGTGCTCGAGCTGCTGCGGGAGCGCGGCTGGGAGCTCGGCGGGGAATCGTCTGGACATATCGTCTGTCTGGATCTGACCACCACCGGCGACGGCATCGTCGCGGCATTGCAGGTGCTGGTGCCGATGATCGAGCAGCAGCGCGCGCTGCACGAGCTGACGGCCGGCATGAGCAAACTGCCCCAGGTCATG
Organism: Pseudomonadales bacterium; assembly: GCA_041395905.1. Classification (GTDB taxonomy): domain Bacteria; phylum Pseudomonadota; class Gammaproteobacteria; order Pseudomonadales; family Azotimanducaceae; genus UBA7803. The sequence continues at coordinate 17,357 of JAWKZP010000012.1, read as the reverse complement.
ATCAACGTGCCGGTGGACGATCCCGGTGGCCGTGCGCAGGCGGCGGACGTCACCCGCGCGGTGACCGAGCATTGCGGTACCCTGCAGGGCCGCGGCCGGATCCTGCTGCGGCCATCCGGCACCGAACCGGTAATCCGTGTGATGGTCGAAGGCGACGACGACGGCGAGATCACCCGGGTAGCCCAATCCCTGGCCGAAGTAGTCCGCGCCGGCTGATCGGTCGCGGTCGATACGGCGCGCCGCGGGGCCCGGGACAAGGCATCCCGTTCCCGGCGCGGCGGTTGTCGCAAGGCTCCCAAGTGGATAACATTCGCGCCCCTCGGAGCCGCGGGCGCCGGTCGGCATGCGTAGAGCCCTGGTCGCAGGAAACTGGAAGATGCACGGTGACGCGCGGCTGGTAGCGGAGTTCGCAGCCGGCCTGACCGCTGCGGCGCTGCCGGCGTCGGTGGACGTGCTGTTGCTGCCGCCTGCGCCTTATCTGGGCAGCATGGCCGCGGCATTGCGGGGCAGCCGGATTCTGGTGGGTGCTCAGAACGTGCATGCGGAGCCTCAGGGGGCCTTCACCGGCGAAATTGCAGCGGAGATGGTGCGCGACGTCGGTGCGGCGTGGACCCTGGTGGGCCACTCGGAACGACGCCAGCTGTTTGCCGAGGCGGACGCCCAGGTTGCTGAAAAATACCAGGCGGCGTTGCGTGCCGGACTGCGTCCGATTCTCTGTGTGGGTGAGTCCCTGGCCGAGCGGGAGTCCGGGAAGGCGGAAGCCGTGGTGCTTGCGCAGCTCGATGCGGTGATCGATCGGGTTGGCGCGCAGGGACTGGATCGCGGGCTGATCGCCTACGAGCCGGTCTGGGCCATCGGGACGGGACGCACGGCGACCCCGGAGCAGGCGCAGGACATGCACGGGTCGATACGGCAGTGGCTGGCGGATCTCGGTGGCGAGCTCGGGCGGTCCGTGTCGATTCTGTACGGCGGCAGCGTCAAGGCGGCCAACGCCCGCGCGCTGTTCGAGCAGCCGGACATCGACGGTGGCCTGGTCGGCGGCGCGTCGCTGGACCTGGCGGAATTCATGGCGATCGTCCGCGCAGCCGCGGGGACGCGAGAGCCCGCGCCGGCTGGCGCGGCAGGTTTTACGAGAGAGAGCGGGTATGACGACGCTTGAAACGGTATTTCTGGTGCTGCTGGTCGCTGATGCGCTGGCAATGATCGGTCTGATACTGATTCAGCAGGGTAAGGGTGCCGACGTCGGCGCGGCCTTCGGCAGCGGCGCGGCCAACACGATCTTCGGCAGTGCCGGCTCGACATCGTTTCTGACCAAGATGACGGTCTGGCTCGCGGTGGGATTTTTCGTGATCTCGTTCGGCCTTGCGTACACGGCCAAGGAGCGCGCGGCGTCAATGGATAAGCTGGGAATTCCGCAGGTGACGGCGCCGGCGGAGCCGGCCGACGGGCAGTTGACTCCGAAGCCGGAAGGTGTAGATTCCGAGATCCCGGACGTATGACCGGCTCTGGCAGGCCAGGGTCGTCGGCCATTCGGGTGGCTGCGGCAGCGGCGTAGCCACCGCTCCGGCAGCAGCGCCGAGCCGAGGTGTTCGGCTGCAGCTGCCAGACGTGTTTCCCGAGCGTAGACGGATCGAGCGTCGGAACGCGCCGGGATGGATCATTGAAAAAGGACAGACAGAACGTTCGCAACGCCGAAGTGGTGAAATTGGTAGACACGCTACCTTGAGGGGGTAGTGGGCTAACGCCCGTGGAGGTTCGAGTCCTCTCTTCGGCACCATTTTCAGGGCTCTGCACGCGCCGGTTTTGCCCGGTTGCGGTGGCCCGCAGTCCCTCCTATAATCTGCGCCCGCTGATGCGGGGTGGAGCAGTCTGGTAGCTCGTCGGGCTCATAACCCGAAGGTCGTAGGTTCAAATCCTGCCCCCGCTACCAAAGGATATTTGGGCCCCGGTTGGGGCTTTTTCGTAGACAGGGTCTGTTACGGCATTCAGCCACGGCGTTCAGCCGCACAGACCCTCGGTGCGATCCGGTGGCGGCCAATGGCCGCTCCGGGACGCCCCGGTTCTGCAGACATCCTTGAGGTGGCTCGCCGCGTGTCGGACGGGTGCCTGTGGTTTCCCGGCAAGGACTCGCCGAATGTGGCGGGTGGCGTCGGGAGTAAAAAAATGGGCGCGAGCCCATTTTTTGTTTGGTTCGGAAAAATTTGAACAGACGGGAAAAGGAACTCGAGACCCTGCTCGCACCGGCAATCGAAGCGCTGGGCTACGAGATCTGGGGGCTCGAATTCCTCCAGCAGGGGCGTCACTCGAAGTTGCGGGTGTACATCGATCAGCCCGATGGCGTGACCGTGGACGACTGCGAGCGGGCCAGCCGTGAGATCAGCGACGTGCTCGACGTGGAGGACGCCCTGGCGCAGAGCTACACGCTGGAGGTTTCCTCCCCCGGAATGGACCGCATTCTGTTCAAGCCCGAGCAGTATCGGGCCTGCGCTGGTGAGATGGTCGACGTGCGCTTGAACGTGGCCTTCGAAGGCAGCAAGCGGGTGGTTGGCCAGCTTGCCGGGCTCGAGAACGACGAGGTGATCGTCCAGGTGGAAGACGAGCAGTACCTCCTGCCCCTGGAGAACATCCAGCGGGCACGAGTGGTACCGCAGTTTGATTGAGGATCGACGAGCGAGATGAGTAAGGAAGTGCTGTTGGTCGTGGACTCGGTGTCCCACGAGAAGGGTGTCCCGAAGGACGTGATCTTCGGCGCGCTGGAAGCTGCGCTCGCGATGGCGACGAAGAAGCGATACGACGAGAACGCTGAGTTCCGTGTCGCGATCGATCGTCACACCGGGGATTACGAGACGTTCCGGGTATGGCACGTGGCCGAGCCCAATCCGGAGCCCGAAGAGGACGAAGAGCCCTGGAATCCTATAGCGCAGCTGACCGTGGAGGAAGCGCAGGAGCGCAAGCCCGGCGCGGTGCTCGGCGATGTGATCGAGGAACCGGTGGAGTCCGTCGAGTTCGGCCGGATCGCCGCTCAGACCGCCAAGCAGGTGATCGTGCAGAAGGTTCGCGAGGCGGAACGCGCGCAGGTCGTGGAAGCCTACCTGCCGCGGCTCGGCGAGCTGGTCAACGGCACGGTTAAGAAGCTGGGTCGCGACAGCGTGATCGTGGACCTCGGCAACAATGCCGAGGGGCTGCTGACGCGGGAGCATCTGATTCCGCGCGAGTCCTTCCGGGTCGGCGACCGTCTGCGCTCGCTGCTTCTGGAGGTTCGTCCGGAGAACCGCGGCCCGCAGCTGATTCTGACCCGCACGTCGCCGAAAATGCTCACCGAGCTGTTCAAGATCGAAGTGCCCGAGATCGCAGAGGAAGTGATCGAGATCCGCGGCACGGCTCGCGATCCGGGCTCGCGCGCAAAGATTGCCGTGAGCACCAACGACGGGCGCATTGATCCCGTCGGAGCCTGCGTAGGCATGCGCGGCTCCCGGGTGCAGGCGGTTTCGGGCGAGCTTGCCGGCGAGCGGATCGACATCGTGCAGTGGGACGACAACCCTGCCCAGCTCGTGATCAACGCCATGTCGCCCGCCGAGGTGGAGTCCATCGTCGTCGACGAAGACACGCACACCATGGACATCGCAGTGGCCGAGGACAACCTGGCTCAGGCGATCGGACGGGGCGGGCAGAACGTTCGCCTGGCCAGCGAGCTGACCGGCTGGACGCTCAACATCATGACCGAAGAGGACGCGATCGCGAAGCAGGAGGAAGAAGCGAACCGCGTCATCAACGAGTTCATGGAAACCCTCTCGGTGGACGAGGACGTCGCCGCGGTGCTGGTCGAAGAGGGTTTCACGACGCTCGAGGAGATCGCGTACGTCCCGCAGGAAGAGATGACGAGCATCGAGGGCTTCGACGAGGAGATCGTCGTCGAGCTGCGCAACCGGGCCAAGGACGCCCTGCTCACCCGCGCGATCGCCAGCGAGGAAGAGTTTGGTGACAAGCGTCCCGACGACGATCTGCTCAACATGGAAGGAATGGATCGCCGGCTTGCCTATCTGCTGGCCAACAACGGCGTGGTGTCGATGGAAGATCTGGCGGAGCAGGCCGTGCCGGATCTCCTGGACATCGCTCCGGAGCTGGGCGAAGAGCGCGCAGCAGAGCTCATCATGACGGCGCGGGCACCCTGGTTTGCCGAAGAAGCCGATCAGGAGCCGGGTGAGGCCGGGCAGGCCTGAGGTAACGGCCGCACAGAGGAATGGGAATGGCAGAGGTAACAGTCAAAGAGCTGGCAGAATCGGTTCGCACGCCGGTGGACCGCCTGCTCACGCAGATGCAGCAGGCCGGCCTCCCGCACGCTGATGAGAACGAGCCCGTGACCGAGGAGCAGAAGCAGACTCTGCTCGACTATCTCAAACGCGCCCATGGTGCGGAGGAAGCGGGCCGCAGCAAGATTACGCTCAAGCGCAAGTCCGTCGGCACGCTGAAATCGAGCCAGGGCCGCGGCGGTCGCAACGTGACCGTGGAGGTCCGGCGCAAGCGCACCTACGTGCGTCGCGAGGTGCCGGAGCCCGAGGCGGTAGAAGAGCCGGAAATTCCTGCCGCTATTGAGGCAGCCGAGCCCGCACCTGCCCCGGCCCCCGAGCCGGTTGCGGCAGAGGCTGCTGTGGCGCCTGAGGCTCCCGAGACGACCGAGGTCCCCGAGACGCTGGAGACGCCCGAGGCCCCCGCGGCTCCGGCCGCGCCTGCGCGTCCGATGACGCAGCTCGAGATCGAGACGCAGCGCATCCGTGAACAGGAGATGGCTCGCGTATCCGCTGAGCAGCAGATGCGTCAGCGGGAAGCGGAACGTCGCGAGGAAGATGCGCGACGCAAGGAGGAGCAGGCCCGCCGTCAGGCGGAGGAAGCCCGCGCCAAGGCCGAGAAGGAAGCCGCCGAGAAGGCCAAGCCCCCGGCCAGCCCCGAGGAAGTTGCTGCAGCCGCTGCGGCGGCCATCTCCGAAGCGCAGGCAACCGAACGCTCCGCCGAACGCGGCGGCAAGCGCACCAAGGGCAAGGAGCGCGACCGCCGGGAAGAGGAGTTCCGCGGGCGCCGCCGCGAGCTGTCGTTGAAGACCGACCGACGTGGCCGGCGCCGGCAGGCAGCCCGGGTGCTCAAGCTCGACCAGCATGGCGGTGCGTTTCAGCCCACCGACTTCATCGCCCGTGAGGTGGAGGTTCCCGAGGCAATTACCGTCGGCGAGCTCGCGCAGCGCATGTCGGTGAAGGCCGGCGAGGTGATCAAGGTGCTCATGGGCATGGGCGTCATGGCCACCATCAACCAGAGCCTCGACCAGGACACCGCGGTGCTCGTGGTCGAAGAAATGGGTCACGCGCCGAAGCTGATTCACGCCGATGCCATCGAGCAGGCCTTTGGTGAGTCGCAGAAGATTGAAGAGGGCGAGGAGCAGCCGCGAGCGCCGGTGGTGACCGTGATGGGTCACGTCGACCACGGCAAGACCTCACTGCTCGATTACATCCGCAAGACCCGCGTCACCAGCGGCGAGGCGGGCGGCATCACGCAGCACATCGGCGCCTACAGTGTCGATACCCCGCACGGGCGCATCACCTTCATCGATACCCCGGGCCATGCGGCGTTCACCGCGATGCGCGCCCGTGGTGCGCAGTCCACGGACATCGTGATTCTCGTCGTGGCCGCTGACGATGGCGTGATGCCGCAGACGGAAGAAGCCATCCAACATGCGCGCGCCGCGGGCGTGCCCATCGTGGTGGCCATCAACAAGATGGATCTCGAGGGTGCCGACCCGGACCGGGTGACCAATGAGCTGGCTGCCAAAGACGTCGTTCCGGAATCCTGGGGCGGCGACACCCAGTTCGTGAAGGTCTCCGCGCTCACCGGCGAGGGCGTGGATACGCTGCTCGAGTCGGTGCTCCTGCAGGCTGAGATTCTGGAACTCAAGGCTGTTCCCGAAGCGTCCGGTCGAGGCGTGGTGATCGAATCGAGGCTCGATCGCGGCCGCGGTCCGGTAGCCACGGTGCTGGTACAGAACGGCACCCTGCATCAGGGCGACGTGATCATCGCCGGAGAACATTTCGGCCGCGTACGCGCGATGCTCGACGAGTTCGGCGAGCAGGTCAAAGAGGCAGGGCCGTCTGTACCCGTCGAGGTGCTTGGTCTGAACGGCACGCCGGATGCCGGCGACGAGTTCTCCGTGGCCAGCGACGAGCGAACCGCGCGCGAGCTGGCCGAGTTCCGCACCGACCGCACTCAGGAAGCGCGTCTGGCACGCCAGCAGGCGGCCAAGATCGACAACATGTTCGCCAGCATGACGGCGGGCGAGAAGCGCGTGCTCAAGCTGGTGGTGAAGGCAGACGTGCGCGGCAGCCTCGAGGCCATCACCCAGGCGCTGGCCGACCTCGGCAACGACGAGGTTTCCGTCAATGTGCTCGGTTCCGGCGTCGGCGGCATCACCGAAACCGACGTCACCATGGCACAGACTTATGGCGCGGCCATCTTCGGCTTCAACGTCAGGGCCGACAGCGCGGCCAAGAATCTCATCGAGCGCGAAGGCATTGATCTGCGCTACTACAGCGTGATCTACGAGCTGCTCGATGACGTCAAACAGGTTCTGTCCGGCATGCTGGCTCCGGAAATCCGTGAGGAGATCCTCGGCATTGCCCAGGTCCGCGAAGTGTTCCGATCGCCGCGTTTCGGCCAGGTCGCCGGCTGCATGGTGGTGGAGGGAACCGTCTATCGGAACCGACCCATTCGCGTGCTGCGCGACAATGTGGTGATTTTCGAGGGCGAGCTGGAGTCGCTGCGGCGATTCAAAGACGACGTCAACGAGGTGCGTGCGGGAACCGAGTGCGGTATCGGCGTACGCAACTACAACGACGTGCGCCCGGGTGATTCCATCGAGGTGTTCGAGACCAAAGAGGTGGCGCGCGCGCTTTAGCCAACATGCGGGAATTCGGCCGCGACCTGCGGGTCGCCGACTTCATCCGCGATGAGCTCGCGCAGATCATTCACAGCGAGATGCGCGATCCGCGGGTGGGGATAATCAGCATTAACGACGTCAGGGTCAGCAAGGATCTCTCCTACGCGGACGTGTACGTTTCCGGTCTCGGCCGGGACGATGCGGCCACGCAGGCGGAGCTCGTCGAAGTGCTGAGCCACGCAGCGGGTTACTTCCGCTCGGAGCTCGCCAAACGCCACCGCATGCGCACCACACCCCGACTGCGCTTTCACTACGACGAGGCGGCGGAGCGCGGACCGCGGCTGGAGGCGCTGATCGATCGCGCGCTGCAGGCTGACGAAGCTCTGCACGGCGGAAATCCCAAGGGAAGCGAAGATGAGCCGGCGTAACCGCGGGCGTGACATCACCGGCATGCTGGTGCTGGACAAGCCGCAGGGCATGACGTCCAACGACGCTGTGCAGAAGGCCAAGCGTCTGTTCAATGCGCGCAAGGTCGGCCATACGGGAGCGCTGGATCCTCTGGCCACCGGAGTGCTGCCGCTGTGCTTCGGCCAGGCCACCAAGTTTTCCCAGTACCTGCTTTCGTCTGACAAGAAGTACTGGTGCCGAATCCGTCTCGGCGTGGCCACCGACAGTGGTGATTCCGACGGGCAGGTGATCGAGACCCGGCCGGTGGAAGGGATTACGCGGGAGCGCGTGGAGGCTGCGCTGGATGCATTCCGCGGCGAGATCGATCAGATCCCGTCCATGTTCTCGGCCGTGAAGCATCAGGGGCAGCCGCTGTACAAGCTCGCGCGCCAGGGCATCGAGGTCGAGCGGAAGTCGCGCCGCGTGACCGTGTTCTCGAACGAGCTGGCGGCCTTCGACGGCGACCAGCTGGAGCTCGAGATTCATTGCAGCAAGGGTACGTACGTTCGCACCATCGCCGAAGAGCTCGGCGCCAGTCTCGGTTGCGGCGCGCACGTCACGGCACTGCGTCGACGCATGGCAGGGCCATACGACGAAGACGATCTGGTCACGTTCGAAGCGCTCGAAGCGGCACTGGAAGAGGAAGGCAGCCTCGACCGCTTCCTGCTGCCCATCGCCAGCGCGGTGGAGGGTTGGCCGGAGGTGCAGCTGAATGAGGATACCGCCTATTACGTCGAGCAGGGCCAGCCGGTGATCGTCGCGCATGCGCCGTCGAGTGGCTGGGTGCGGCTGTGCGCAGAAACGGATCGGGGCGCCTGCCGGTTCATCGGCGTGGGCGAGATACTGGATGACGGTCGGGTCGCCCCGCGGCGACTTCTGACCAACGCTTGAGGTAACTGTAAATATGCGCGGTTATCTCGTACCTCAACTGGCATATTGGAGAAGACTGACATGGCACTGACTGCCGAAAGCAAAGCAGACATCATCAAGGAGTTTCAGGTTGCCGAAGGAGACACAGGGTCTCCCGAAGTACAGGTGGCACTCCTGACTCACAACATCAACGCGCTCCAGGAGCACTTCCGGAGCCATAAGCACGACCATCATTCCCGTCGTGGCCTGATCCGCATGGTTAACCAGCGCCGCAAGCTGCTGGACTATCTCAAGGGTAAAGACGCTAATCGCTATGCAGAACTGATTAACCGTCTGGGCTTGCGTCGCTAGGAGCGGAACAAATTTCGGAGGATACGTTTTGAACCCAGTCACTAAACAGTTTCAGTTCGGCGAGCAGCAGGTAACGCTGGAAACCGGGCGCATCGCGCGCCAGGCGACCGGAGCCGTGCTCGTTACAATGGGCAACACGGTGGTGCTGTGCACCGCCGTGGGCGCAAAGACCGCCAATCCGTCGCAGAGCTTTTTTCCGCTGACGGTCAACTATCAGGAAAAGACGTACGCGGCCGGCAAGATTCCCGGCGGCTTCTTCCGTCGGGAGGGGCGTCCTTCGGAGAAGGAGACGCTCACCTCCAGGCTCATCGACAGGCCGATCCGCCCGCTGTTCCCCAAGGGCTTCATGAACGAGGTGCAGGTGATCTGCACGGTCATGTCGGCCGACAAGAACGAGGATCCGGACATTCCTTCGCTGCTCGGCGCATCCGCTGCGCTGGCGATTTCCGGCATACCTTTCGACGGCCCGATCGGCGCGGCCCGCGTCGGCTACAAGGACGGCACCTACCTGCTCAACCCGAGCTATTCGAGCCTCGACGATTCGCAGCTCAACATGGTGGTGGCGGGCACCGAGGACGCCGTGCTCATGGTGGAGTCGGAAGCCAAGGAGCTCACCGAGGACCAGATGCTGGGCGCGGTGCTGTTCGCTCATCAGGAGATGCAGGTCGCCATCGATGCCATCAAGGCGCTGACCGCCGAGGCCGGCAAGCCGCGCTGGGACTGGCAGCCCCAGAAGACCGACGAGACCCTGCGCGAGCTGGTGTCTGCCGCGGTCAAGGGGCCGCTGGGAGAGGCCTATCGCATCACCGACAAGCTGCAGCGGCAGAACGCGGTGAGCGATCTGCGTCGGCACGTGGTGGAGCAGCTTGCGGGCGGCGAGTCCCCGCAATACTCGGCCAGCGACGTGTCCGATACCTTCGGCAAGATCGAGAAGACCATCGTCCGTCAGCGGGTGCTGAACGGCGAGCCGCGCATCGACGGCCGTGATCTGCGTACAGTTCGGCCCATCTCGGTGGAGGTAGGCCTGCTGCCGAAGACTCACGGTTCGGCCCTGTTCACCCGCGGTGAGACCCAGGCGATCGTAGTGGCGACGCTCGGCACCATGCGGGACGCGGCCATGATCGACGCGCTGGAGGGAACCTACAAGGATCCCTTCATGCTGCACTACAACTTTCCCCCGTTCAGCGTAGGCGAGGCCGGCTTCATGGGCGGCCCCAAGCGTCGTGAGATCGGACATGGACGCCTGGCGCGGCGCGCGGTGGAAGCCATGCTGCCGTCGGTGGACGACTTCCCCTACACCCTGCGCGTGGTTTCGGAGATCACGGAGTCCAACGGCTCGAGCTCGATGGCCAGCGTCTGCGGCGCGTCGCTCGCTCTGATGGACGCGGGCGTGCCGCTCAAGGCACCGGTCGCCGGGGTCGCCATGGGTCTGGTCAAGGAAGGCAACCGTTACGCGGTGCTGACGGACATTCTCGGAGACGAGGATCACCTGGGCGACATGGACTTCAAGGTGGCGGGCACCGCCAAAGGCGTCACCGCGCTGCAGATGGACATCAAGATCGCCGGGATAACCGACGAGATCATGGAGATTGCCCTCAACCAGGCACACGAGGCCCGGCTGCACATTCTCGGCGAGATGAATCGCGTCATCGACAAGCCGCGGGACACGATCTCCGAAAATGCTCCCGCAATGAAGGTGATCCACGTCCCTCAGGACAAGATCCGCGACATCATCGGCAAGGGCGGCAGCACCATCCGCAGCATCGTCGAGGAGACCGGCGCCGACATCGATATCGAGGACGATGGCAGCGTGCGCATCTATGCCGACAGCGGCGAGTCCATGGAAGCGGCGCTCGCCCGCATTCAGGAGATCACCGCAGAAGCCGAGGTGGGCAAGATCTATCATGGGCGCGTGGAGCGCATCGTGGACTTCGGCGCGTTCATCAACATCCTGCCCGGCAAAGACGGCCTGCTGCACATCTCGCAGATTGCCAACGAGCGGGTGGAAAAGGTGTCCGACTACCTCGAAGAGGGGCAGATGGTCGACGTCGTCGTGCTGGACGTGGACCAGCGTGGCCGCATCAAGCTGTCCATGAAGGAAGTGCCCAACTACGCAGAGAGTGCCTGACCCGCACTGGATCTGCCTGCAGCAGAGCCGTTCGCGGCTGCCGCTCAGCGAGCTTGGCCTGGTGCTGGAATCGGTAGCGATCCGGCACCGGGTGGAGTTCGACGGGCATCAATGGTGTCTGCTGGTCGGCGCTGAGGACGTCGACGCGGCGCAGCAGCAGCTGCGCATGTATCAGCAGGAAAACCCCCATCGACCGCCACCCGCGCCGACGTTCACGCCGGTGGATTCGGGTTGGCCGGGCGTGCTCGGCTATCTTGCGGTCATCTGGACCGTGCCCGCGCTGCAGGGTCGTCAGACGTTCGGATGGGACTGGCTGGCGCTGGGCAGTCTCAATGCGGGTGCGGTCCTCGATGGCCAGTGGTGGCGTGCCGTCACGGCCCTGACCCTGCATGCCGATCTCGGACACATCGTGGCGAACTCGTTGTTCGGCGCGTTGTTCGGGGTGCTGGCCGGTCGTTATCTGGGCTCCGGCGTGGCCTGGTTGCTGGTGCTGCTGGCTGGCGCCGCCGGCAACCTGCTTAACGCCGCGCTGCAGCCCGAGGTGTTCCGCTCCATCGGCGCGTCCACCGCCACCTTTGCCGCGGTGGGCATCGTCGGCGCGTTCGTCTGGCGGCGTCGGTTGATTCCCCGGGGAGACGGCTGGCGGCGCGCGTTCGCGCCCGTGTTCGCGGCCATCGCTATGCTGGCCTACACCGGCGTCGGCGGGGAGAACACCGACATCGTTGGTCACTTCGCCGGATTCGGCGTGGGTCTGCTCACCGGTATCGTGGCGGCCGGGCTGCATGTCGACCGGGCGTCGGCGCTGCAGCAGCGACTGTGCGGGCTGGCCGCACTGGTGGTCGTGTTCTCGGCCTGGTGGCTGGCGGGCAGCGGGCTGCCAGGGGCTGGCTGACCGCGGACCGGTGAACGCCCGCGGCCTCGATCGGGACTTCAGTGTCGGCCGCGGGTGCTCACCAGGTCTTCGACCACCGACGGGTCCGCGAGCGTGGACGTGTCGCCCAGGTTGTCGAGCTCGTTGGCCGCGATCTTGCGCAGGATGCGACGCATGATCTTGCCGGAGCGCGTTTTCGGAAGCCCGGGCGCAATCTGAATCACCTCCGGCTTCGCAAACGACCCGATCTCCTTGCGCACCAGTTCCAGCAGCTCCGAGCGCAGGGTGTCCTCGTCGATGTTGCTGCCCACCATCGGGGTCACATAGGCGTAGATCGCCTCACCCTTGATGGGGTGCGGGTAGCCGACCACTGCGGCTTCCGCAACCTCGTCGTGTAGCACCAGGGCGCTCTCCACCTCCGCGGTACCGATCCGGTGCCCGGAGACGTTGATCACATCGTCCACGCGACCGGTGATCCAGTAGTAACCGTCGGCGTCCCGGCGCGCTGCGTCGCCGGTGAAATAGCAGCCGGGATAGGTGGAATAGTACGTGTCGATGACGCGCTGGTGGTTGCCGTACACCGAGCGGATCTGCCCGGGCCAGCTGTGCGTGATCACCAGGTTGCCGCTGGCCGCCGGCGTTTCCAGCACCTTGCCCTGCTCGTCCATCAGGGCCAGCTGGACGCCGAAGAACGGGCGCGTGGCCGAGCCGGGTTTCAGCGGTGTCGCACCCGGCAGCGGCGTGATCATGATGCCGCCGGTTTCGGTCTGCCACCAGGTATCGACGATCGGGCAACGGCTGTCGCCCACGACCCGGTAGTACCACTCCCAGGCTTCCGGATTGATGGGCTCGCCCACCGAGCCCAGCAGACGCAGGGACTCGCGCGACGTGCGCGTGACGAACTGATCGCCCTGCCCCTGCAGCTGGCGGATGGCAGTGGGTGCGGTGTAGAAGATGTTCACCTTGTGCTTGTCGACCACCTCCCAGCAGCGGGAGGCGTCGGGGTAGGTGGGCACGCCCTCGAACATCAGCGTGATGGCACCGTTTGCGAGCGGCCCGTAGACGATGTAGGAGTGGCCGGTGACCCAGCCGACGTCGGCGGTGCACCAGTACACGTCGCCGTCGTGATAGTCGAACACGTACTTGTGAGACATCGCCGCGTGCAGCAGGTAGCCGGCTGTGGCGTGCTGCACGCCCTTGGGCTTGCCGGTCGAGCCGGACGTGTACAGGATGAACGACGGGTCCTCGGCGTCCATGACTTCGGGCTCGCACCGGGTCGGCTGGTCTGCCACCAGCTCGTGATACCAGACGTCGCGCGGCGGATGCCAGGGAACGTCGGCACCGGTGCGTTGCACGCTGATTACCGTGTGCACGTTCGGGCAGTCCGCAAGGGCCGTCTCGGCGTTCTGCTTGAGGGGTATCTCACGACCGCCGCGCACGCCCTGGTCGGCAGTGATGAGGCAGCGGCAGTCGGAATCGAGGATCCGGTCCTTGAGCGACTGCGGGGAGAAGCCGCCGAACACCACCGAGTGAATGGCTCCGATGCGCATGCACGCGAGCATGGCGTAGGCTGCTTCCGGGATCATGGGCATGTAGATGCAAACCCGGTCGCCCTTGCCCACGCCGCGCGCCTTCAGGGCGTTGGCGAGCCGGCAGACCTCGTCGTGCAGCGTCTGGTAGGTGATGTGCTTGCTGTCGGCGGGGTCGTCACCCTCCCAGATGATCGCGGTCTGGTTGGCCCGGGCAGGCAGGTGGCGGTCGATGCAGTTGTAGCTGATGTTGAGCTTGGCCCCTTCGAACCAGCTGACTTCACCGGAACGCATGTTTTCCCGGTGCACCGTGTCCCACTTCTGGTACCAGTCGATGAAGATGTCGGCCTGCTCGGCCCAGAAGCCGTCCGGATCGTCGACGGACCGCTGATACATGGCCTGATACTGCTCATCGTTGATGAAGCAGCGCTCCAGCATGAACTCCGGAACCGGATAAATCTGCGTTGTGGACATGATGGCTCCCCCTGCTATCGGTCTCTGCGGCCGCGTCGCCGCCGGATGTACGCTACCAGCCCTCGGGTGGAGGCATCCTGCTGCGCGGTGGACGTGCCGTTGAGTTGCTCGAAGATGGGTGTGGCGAGGCGCTTGCCGAGCTCGACCCCCCATTGATCGAATGAGTTTATTTGCCAGATCACGCCCTGGCAAAAGACTTTGTGTTCGTAGAGCGCGAGCAGCGCACCCAGGCTGTACGCGTCGAGGCGATCGAGAACCAGCGTGGTCGTCGCCTTGCCGCCGGAGACCGCGCGGTGGGGATCGTCCGTGGCCTGTCCGCAGAGCATGGCCTGGCTCTGTGCCAGCGCGTTTGCCAGCAGCCAGCGCTGATGCATCTCCAGCTCGTCTGCCGGGTCTGCGTCGATGATGAAATCGGCCGTGAACGAGCGGGTACCCTGGTGCAGCAGCTGGTGGAAGGCGTGCTGCCCGTTGGTACCCTCGCCGCCCCACAGGATCGGCATGGTGTGAATTCGTACCGGCGAGCCGTCGAGGTGCACGCTCTTGCCGTTGCTCTCCATCTCCAGCTGCTGCAGGTAGTTGGGCAGCAGCTGCAGGCGCTGGCTGTAAGGCAGCACCGCGTGATTGCCGACGCCCAGGAAGTTGGCGTTCCAGACGCCGGCCAGCGCCATCAGCACCGGGCCGTTGCGCTCCAGCGGCGCCTCGAGGAAATGCCGGTCCAGATCGTGGGCACCGCGCAGCATGTCGCGGAAACGGGCGAACCCGGCGCACAGCGCGATGGGTAGCCCCACGGCCGACCAGAGCGAGTAGCGCCCGCCTACCCAGTCCCACATGGGAAACAGATTTTCGGGCGGCAGCCCGAACTCGGCGGCCGCGTGCGTGTTGGCGGTGATGGCGAAGAAGTGTCGCGCCAGCGCGTCGCGGTCGGCGACCCTTTCCAGAAACCAGCTGCGGACCGAGTCGGCGTTGCAGCGGGTCTCCAGCGTGGCGAAGGACTTGGATACCACGATGAACGCGGTGGTTTCCGGATTGAGATCCTGCAGCGCCGCGGCGAGCGCGGCGCCGTCGACATTGGCCAGAAACCGGCAGCGTGGTCCGCCAGAAGACACAGGTCCCAGCGCCCGCACGGCCAGCTCCGGGCCCAGGTGCGATCCGCCGATACCGATGTGGACGACGTCGCGGATCGCGCGGCCGGTATGGCCGGTGTGGCTGCCGTTGCGGATCGCGTCTACCAGCTGCTCCAGACGCGCCAGCGTGGGGCCCACCACGGCGCGGGCAATCTCGGGCTGCCGGGCGGCCGGCGCGCGCAGTGCCGTGTGCAGTGCGGGCCGGTTCTCCGTGGCGTTGACGTGCGCGCCGGCGAACAGCAGCTCGCGCGCGCTCTCCAGCTGGCTGGCGCGCGCCAGCGCCAGCAACGCGTCACGGGCGTCTGCGTCGATGCGCTGCTTGGACAGGTCCAGGAGCATGCCGGGCAGCGCTGCGCTGAAGCGCTCGAACCTGCCGGCCTCGGCCACCAACTGCGTCAGATCTGCGCGCGCCAGGCGCTGGGCATGACCCATCAGCGCCTGCCATTCGGCCAGTTCCTGCGGGTGCTGGGAGGCGCTCATGATCCGTCTGGCGTGCTAGAGCAGGGTCGGGTTGGGATTGAAGTACTGGCGCAGACCGTCCATTCCGAGCACCCGCTCGAGCAGGGCGTTGAAATGCCCGGGGTTGGCGGCGAAGTCGATCTCGGCTGCGTTCACGACCAGCAGAGGTGCGGCGTCGTAGTAGTGAAAAAACTCGGTGTACACCTGGTTCAGGGTCTCCAGGTACTGGGCTTCGATCTCACGCTCGTAGCTGATGCCGCGGCGCCGTATGCGCTCGAGCAGCACCCGGGGCGGCGCCTGCAGGTAGATGACCAGGTCGGGCCGGGGAGGATCGAGCTCCAGCTGATCGTAGATCTGGCGGTACAGGCCGTACTCGTTCTCGTCCAGCGTCATGCGCGCGAACAGGTCGTCCTTCTCGATCAGAAAATCCGCGATCAGGTTCGGCCCCAACAGGTCGTTGCCCCCGAGATCCGCCATCTGTCGCGCACGATGCAGCAGGAAGTACAGCTGGGTCGGCAGCGCGTGGCGCCGGCCTTCCCGATAGAAGCGGTCCAGGAACGGGTTCTCAGTGGACGGCTCCAGCAGCAACGGGTAGCCGAGGGCTTCGGCGAGGCGCGTCGCCAGGGTCGTCTTGCCGACGCCGATAGGACCCTCGATGCAGATGTAGCGTGGCGGCGGGCGTTCGCGGGTGCGGCTGCGCAGGTCGCCGTTGGTCCCGAGGTCCTGCTGTGCCGGATGGTGCACCGGAATGTTCATCGCCGTCGTCAGCCGGGAATGGACTTCATGATGTACTCCGGCCGCGCCACGTTCAACCGTTGGGATCCGGCAGCGCCTGGCGCTCTCCGGCTGGCTTGCGGCGCCTTCGCCGGCGGCGTTTGCCGGTCTTTGCGGCCCCGCCCTGGGCGCGCAGGGCTTCGATCATGTCGCCGCGCTCGGCAGCATCCACCTCCTGGTAGCGGGTCCACCATTCGGCGCGCTCCGCGACCATCGGGTCGGGGTCACCCGTCTCCGCTCTGAGCAGCAGGAAATCGTAGGCGGCGCGGAACCGTTCGTGTTCCGCGGTGCGCGCAATCTGGCGTGGCCGCGTGTCGCACAGACGCTCCTGCAGCGTCCAGACGTCGCGCACGAACTGACTGAAGCGTCGCGGAATCGACATGATCAACTGCTGGGCTGCGAGGGTTTCCGCCATGGCCAGCGCACGGGCATCGGCGGGTTTGTGGCTCGCCGCCAGATCGGACGCCCGCGCGCAGTAGTCGTGCCATAGCAGCACGGCGAGCAGAAAGCCCGGCGTTACCGGCTTGTCCTCGGCAATACGCTGATCGGTGTTGCCCATGGCGCGCTGCACCAGCGGGTCGTCGGACGGGGTGCACGGAAACAGCGCCTTGCGCAGCGGCGTGGGCGCCAGATACTGCCAGGCAGCCAGGCTGTAGCCTGACACCAGCAGTTTGCAGACTTCGTCGAACAGCCGCGCCGGGGGTATCGCCTCGAGCAGCTCGGCTGCCTCGGGCAGCGCCGCTTCTATGGCGGGCTCGAGGCTGAATCCGAGCTTGGCCCTGAAGCGCACGGCGCGCAGAATCCGCACCGGGTCTTCCCGCAACCGCAGGTCGGGCTCGCCGATGATCCGCAGGTGGCCCGATTCCAGATCGTCGAGCCCATCGACATAGTCGACGATCTCTTCGTTTTCGGGGTCGTAGTAGAGCGCGTTTATCGTGAAGTCGCGCCGGAAGGCATCCTCCGCCATCGTGCCCCACACGTTGTCGCGCAGGATCAGACCGGAATCCGCATGGCGCCGCTCGTCGTCCTCTTCGGCTTCCGCCTTGCGGAACGTCGACACCTCGATGATGTGCCGACCGTAGCGCACATGGGCAATGCGGAACCGGCGCCCCACCAGACGGGAGCGCCGGAACAGGGCTTTCACCTCTTCGGGTGTTGCGTTGGTGGCAACGTCGAAGTCCTTGGGCGACAGCCCCAGCAGCAGGTCGCGCACGCAACCGCCCACCAGCATCGCCTCGTAGCCGGCTGCGCTGAGCACGTGCACCACGTCCAGGGCGTTGTGGTCGACCCGGTCGCGCGGCAGGCCGTGCTCGCGGGCGCTGATCCTTCGGGGCGTTGCGCTGGGCCTGGTCACGTCTCGTCACCCCCGTGATCGCGCCGCGGGCCGCGTTGGCGGGTTCGCTTGCGCGGA
>JAWKZP010000011.1:0-171783 GCA_041395905.1 Pseudomonadales bacterium | reverse complement strand
ACCGAGGCGCTCAGCGCCAGGGCATCGGTGGGCGCTGCGCGCAACTCAACGAACAGCCCGAGAATGTGGCGATCGAGATTGAAATCGGTCGGCAGGGCGAAACCCGGGGCCAGTTCCAGCGTTCCGTCCAGCGACCCGCTTTCGTCCTCGTAGTCCACGCCGACCACCGCGTCTGCCGAGGCGGACAGCTGTGCAGTCGCACTCAATGCTGCGCTGAATCGTTCCAGCTCTGAATCCGAGCGGTTCGGTGGAACACCGTCGCGCACACCCGGGGCGATCCCGGGCGAAGCGGTCTTCTCGTCGTGGTTCACGAAGCCCAGCTGTGCCGACAAACGCACCCGGCCGCTGGCCTGGTAACCGGCAGTGCCGTTCAGCGACAGCTGTGTCTGGTCGCGGCTGTCCAGCGCCCGCAGCACGGCGAGATCGGGGCCACCACTGTCCTCGGGAAACGCCGTTGCTTCGGAGTCCGCGTAGCGGGCGGCGAGAGCCAGGCTAAGCGCCTGCGTCGGCGTGCTGCTCAACCTCCCGCTCAGGGTCCGGTTCTCGAACGAATTGCCGTCGATGGCGTTGCCGTCGTCTGCGGCGCTGGCGGTAAAGCTGGCCTGGGTCGACTCCCCGAGCGCGCCGGCCAGATGCAGCGCACCGCGATAGAACTCGTCCTCTCCAGCCTCGGCGTCGATGCTGACCCGGGCGGTGCCTTCGGGCTTGCGGGTGATGATCTGGATCACGCCGGCGAGCGCGTCGGAACCGTACAGCGACGACTGGGCGCCGCGCACGATCTCGATGCGTTCGATCTCCGCGACGTTGAGCGTGGAGAAGTCGAAGGAGCCGCCGCGCGAGTTGTTGGGGTCGTTGACCTGAACGCCGTCAATGAGGACCACCGTGAAGTTGGGTTCGGCGCCGCGGATGAACACCGACGTGATGCCGCCGCGACCGCCGTACTGGCTGACCTGAAGTCCGGCCACGGAGCGCAGAAGGTCCAGCGTGCTCTGCGGCTGACGGGCCTCGATGGTCGCGCGGTCGATGATCGTCACGTGCGCCGGAATGGCCTCCGGCGGGCTCTCTATCCGGGATCCGGTGACCACCAGCGTTTCTTCAAGGCCCGGCGCGGGGGCCGGCTCCGCGGCGAGGACGACCGGGGCAGGGGTGGCCAGCGCTGCGAGCAGCGGCAACAGAATTCGCATCGATTACTTCTCCAGCGCTTGATTCAGCGCGATGACGGCCCGCGCAGAGCACAGGTGCGGATTGCCTTCCCACCACCGCGGCGAATCGTCGTTCACCCAGGAGCCGTCTTCCTTCTGCTGGCTGACGAGCTTGGCGGCCAGATCGTTGCGCCAGTTGTGGGCTACGCCTGCGGTGTCGGTCACCTCGACCTCGTTGAAGGCCTTCATGCTCTTGGCGAACGCCTCGTAGTAGTAATACATGCCCTGACGATTGGGTGCGCCCGGGTTCTGCTCGAGAGTGTAGTTTGCGCGGATCCAGTTGTAGGCGGCCTGAACCCGGGGATCGTTCTTGTCCACGCCGGCGAACAGCAGGCTGATGAGCCCTGCGTGGGTGATACCGCCGTAGGAGCCGGTGCCGCCGTGGGGGCTGTAGCCCGGCATGTAGGTGAATCCGCCATCGTCGGCTGCCCATTCCTGATCGTTGGTGGAGCTCAGGTTCTGCGATCGCGAGATGAACACCAGCGCCCGCTGCCACACAGGGTCGTCCGCGGACAGTTTCGAGCGGGACAACGCCTCGATCGCCAGGTACTGGTTGGACATGTCCGGACGCTCGTCGCCACCGTAGCCGATGCCGCCGTAGTACTTGTCATCCGGTCCGTAGCCTTCCTCCTCGTCGATCTGCAGACCCTTCAGGTAGTTCTGGGCGTTGCGGATGATCTGCGTGTACTCGGGGTTGCCCGTGGCCTGCAGAGCCACCATGGCGGTGGCGGTGTTGTAGCTGCGGTTCTGCAGGGTCTCGCTGATGGAGCCGTCTTCGTTGACGTGCGACAGGATGAACTTCACCGGCCGGGTGATGAACGCCCGTCGCCCTCGTTGTAGCCCCGATGGCTTTCCAGGTAGCCGCGCAGTACCAGCGCGGTGATGCCCACCGAGTCGGACCAGGAGCCGTTGGCGCTCTGCTGCGAACGCAGGTAGTGCAGCCCGCCGTCGACGGCGCGCCCGGCCTGCTCGCGCAGTGCCGGATCCATGGGGTCGGCGGCGCTGGACGTTCCCGGGAAAGACAGGATGAGCAGGAGCAGTGAGCTGAGGATGCCGGTATGAATCTGCATACGCTTGGTTTCCTTGGGTCGGTTCGTCGAAACGGAATCGGGATGCACGGGGCATGCCATGACGGGTGGCTGCGATTCTTCGCGTCGAGTGCTCATTGTGCGTGAAATCTCCGCTCGGACCGTCCCCGGTGTGGCAGCCGTGGCCCGCTCTGGCTGTTCAGTCTCTGCACAGAGATGTGCAGCGGTTACTCAGCCTGGTGCCTGCCGTCGGAGCTCAGCGCCGATGCTTCGTTCTCAGCGTAGTCCGGTTTATCCCCAGCAGCGCCGAGGCCGCAACCTGATTGCCGTCGCAATGCCGCAATCCCTCGTCCACCAGCGCCTGCTCGACGGCATCGACCACGGTGCGGAACGGGGGCTGATCGGCGGACTCGTCCCGGATCAACTCGGCGAGCGCTGCCCGAGCTGCGGCATCCAGCCGCGCCAGCGCGGCTGCCCCGGTCGGGGTTTCGGCCTGGAAATCGTCGAAACTCAGATCGTGGCGGGTCAGCAGGCTGCCGCGGGCGGTGAGCGCGGATCGGCGGATCGTGTTCTGCAGCTGGCGGACGTTGCCCGGCCACGGATGTCGCTCGAGCGCGCGCATGGCGTCGGGTTCGATGCCGCGCAAGGCGCGTCCGAGCTCCTGGTTCGCCTCGTCCAGAAAATGCTGCGCCAGATCGGCTATGTCCTCGGCACGTTCCCGGAGCGGCGGAACCTTCAGATTGATCAGGCTCAGCCGGTAGTAGAAGTCTTCGCGATAGGGGTTTGCCTCGCCGGCGCTATCGGCGATTCGATTGCTGGCGGCGATGATCCTTGCGCGCAACGTGAGCGGCGCACTGCCGCCGACGCGTTCGAAACGCCCGTCCTGCAGTACCCGCAGCAGCTTGGCCTGCAGATGCGGGCTGAGCTCCGCGACCTCGTCGAGAAACAGCGTTCCGCCGCCGGCGCTCTCGAACCGGCCGACGCGCCGGGCGTGTGCGCCGGTAAAGGCGCCTTTCTCGTGCCCGAACAGCTCGCTCTCGAGCAGCTGCTCGGGGATCGCGGCGCAGTTGATGGCGACGAACGGCTCGCTGCGCCGCGATCCCGCCTGGTGAATGCCGCGGGCGATGAGATCCTTGCCGGTGCCGCTTTCGCCGGTGATGAGCACGGTCAGATCGTTGTCCGCCAGCAGTCCCATCATCTTGTAGATTTCCTGCATGCGGCGGCTGCGGCCGATGATTCGGGTCGCGTCGTGACCCGTCCCCCCGCCGACGTCGCGCTGCATCACCGTCGATGCATCTGCTTGCGGGTCTTGCGCGGTGGGTTGCGATCGGTACAAGGCTCGTGCCAGCAGTGCACGGATGTCCGGGAGCTCCAGGGGTTTGCCCAGGTAGTCGAATGCGCCGTGCTCCAGCGCATCCATGGCCGTCTGCACCGAGCCGTGCGCAGTCATCACGATCACCGGAATCTCGGGCTGCCGGCGATGGATCTGCTCGAGCGCCTGCAGGCCGGTCATGTCAGGCATCTGCACGTCCAGAAAAACTGCGTCCGGGCGCTCTCGATGGAACGCCTCCAGGGCCTCACGGCCGCTGGATGCCAGCACCGGCGTGTGGCCTTCGCGCTCCAGGAGACGCGAAAACGCTTCGCAGATTGCGTGTTCGTCATCGGCGACGAGGATCTTGGCCATGAACGGCGCACCGTCCGATTGCTCCAGGGTGCAGTCTACCTCAAGCGCCGGGCGGCGCAGGTAAGCGAATGGTGAAGCGCGCACCGCCGAGGGCAGGGCTCCGATCCACTGCGATGCTGCCGCCGTGCAGCTCGATCAGCTCGCGGGAAACCATGAGCCCGAGCCCGAGCCCGGTGCTCTTGTGGCTGGCTACCGGCTCGTGGAACAACCTGTGCGCCTGTTCCGGGGTCACCCCGGGGCCGTCGTCCTCGATGGCAACCACGGCCGTGGTGCCGTCGAGGTGGCTCGACACGCGCACCGTACCGGGGCCGTTGAGGGCGTCGGCCGCGTTGCTGAGCACGTTGAACAGCACCTGCTTGAAACGGTCGGCATCGAGCGCCAGCTCCGGCAGCGCCGACAGCTTCAGGTCCAGGACGATGCGACGATGAGCGAACTGCGGGCTCATCAGCGTCACCACGTCGCGGATGGTCGCGTTCAGGTCACGCCGAGCGGTCTCGATCTGCTGCGGTCTGGCGTGCGCCAGGGTGCCTGAGACGATCAGCTCCAACCGTTGAATCTCGGTAAGCAGTTGCACCACGGTCTGTTGCTCCGATGCCGGCAGCTGCTCGCCGAGCAGCTGCAGCTGCAGCTTGATGGCGGTGAGCGGATTGCGGATCTCATGGGCGATGGTGGTCGCGATCTCGCCGAGCCCGGCGAGGCGGCTGGCGCGAACAAGCTCCGCCTCGTAGGCATCGAGGCGCCCGGTCATGTCGTTGAACGCGCGCGTCAGCTCCGCGAGCTCGCGCGTCCGTGGTTCCGGCAGCTGCACCCGTCGCTCGCCTGCGGCGACGTGGCGTGCCAGCTCGCCCAGCTCGCGCACCGGTTGGGCGATGGCGATGCTCAGACGATGGCCCCACCAGGCCACCACCGCGACCCCCATCAGGGTCAGCAGCCCGAGCAGCGCCGCCGTTCGCCGGGTCGCGTCCTCGATGTCGTCGAGCGAAGCGAGCCCGGCGACGGCAACGTAGTCGCGGCTGCGGCCCTCGGCGAGACGGGCAAGCACCAGATCGTAGTCCGGGCCGTGGCGGTCGCTGCCGTCCATCCACGCGGCTCGGATCAGATCTTCGACGCGGCTGCGCTCCAGGGTCGTGTAGGTGGCGAGCCCCACTGATCCGTCCGCGTGCAGCAGTGCGAAATCGGCATTCTGGAGCGCGCCGAGCTGAGCCAGCAGATCCGCCGTGAACGGCAGCGATCCTGCTGCGAGCACGCTGGTCGCCTGCTGCAGCTGGGCGTGCAGACGCCCCTGCAGGGTGTTGCCGAGCAGCGTCACGGCGCTCCACCAGGCAATCAGCATTGCGACCACGACCGTGATTGCGAACGGCAGGAACACGCGTCGATAGAGGGTCGGTGTGGAGCGCATGTGCGGCTGCATCGCTTTGCGGCTGAGCCGCATACGTTATACTCGAGCGGTTTTGATGCAAGCTGCGCGGGCAGCCATGGGCGTTGCGAACAGGAGCTTTGCCATGAACTCTCTCGGTCCGGTGGCGGCACTCAAGCTGGATCTTCTGTTCGAAGGTATTCGCTACAGCGAGGCGCTGGGCGAGGCGGCTGAGCGGGCGTTTCCCAACTTCTACCCCTATCGCTTTCAGCCCGGCGAGCCGGACCCGACGGGTGCCGGCAAGGCCGAGATCCCCTACATGCTGCGCACGGCCGATGGCACCATGGCGCGCATCAAAGGTGCCGGCGATTCGCGCTGGCATGTGACCGGCGGCGAAAGCCAGGGCTATCGGCTGCTGTGCGACGGCAGCGACCTGGAACTTCCCATCACGTTCGAGCCGCGGCCGGACTGGATGCGCGCCACCACCAGCGACGGCTTCCCCATGGCTCAGACCGGAGTCAGCCTGCACGGCGACATGGCAGTCATCAACGTTGCCCCCGGTTGCGAGTACTTCCTGGAGAAGCACGACGGCGTGTCCATGCGCTGCACGTTCTGCGCCTACGGCGCGCCGGACAAGCGCCTGCAGCACCTCGGCCAGGTGGCGCACGTCACCTCGCTGCCGACCCGGACCTATGACCGGCTCCAGGAAACGCTGCGCGCCGCCATCGCCGAGACGGATCTGCGGCATCTGTATCTCGTCGGCGGCTCCATGCTCGACTGGCGCGACGAGGCGCGTCGTTACCTGGAACTGGCCCGCGCCGTGCAGGCAGTCAATCAGCATGAAATTCCGGTGGCGTGCGGTTCCGGCGCCCTCCCCAATGACATGCTCGAGGAGCTTCACCGCGCCGGACTGGTGGACAGCATTTCCTTCAATCTGGAGGTCTGGTCGAAGCCGCTGTTCGAGCAGGTCTGTCCGGGCAAGAACCGCTACGTCGGCTACGACAACTGGATCGCCTCGCTCGAGCACGCCGTGGCGCTGTGGGGGCGGGAGCGCGTCTACAGCGCCATGGTCGCCGGCATCGAGCTGGAACCTGAATACGGTCTCGACTGGGAGCAGGCGGCCGATCTCGCCATTGCAGGCGCGGAAGATCTGTGCGGCCGCGGCATCATTCCCATCTACTCACTGTACTGGCCCGTGGGCGGGCGCGACCACCCGGATTACCTGTCGCGGCTGCGCGGCTACTTCGAGAAGCTGATGCTCGGCTACCAGGCCGTACGCGAGCGCCATGACCTGCACTTCTGGGACGGTTTCATGTGCCGGCGTTGCGCCTACATGCAGATGGAGTGCGACATGGACCACGAGGCCGGCCGCACCCGGGCTGCATCGTGAACAGCGAGTCGAAGCAACCTGCCGCGATCACCCCGGCGCCGATCATGGCGCTGTCCACAGCATTCTGGGATGCCCAGGTGCTGCTGACGGCCAACCGGATGGGTCTGTTCCAGGCCCTGGCGGAAGGTCCGCGCGGTCTGAATGCGCTCTGCGCGGAGCTCACGGCCGAGCCGCGCGCGCTGCGGCTGCTGCTGAACGCCTGCATCGCGCTCGGACTGCTGGAGGAACACGAGTCGGGTTACGCCAACGCGCCCATGGCGGCGGCGTTTCTGGTCGCAGGTCGCCCCGGGTACCTCGGCAACGCGATCCGTTACAGCGACAACCTGTACGCCACCTGGGGACGCCTGGAGCAGGCGGTGCACAGCGGCGCGCCGCAGATGCCGAGCGCCGACTATCTGGGCGGCGACGAGAAGATCACCCGCGACTTCGTCTACGGCATGCACGACCGGGCCCTGGGTGTCGGGCGTGTGCTGGTGGAGCTGGTATCGCTCGACGGGCGTCGCCGGCTGCTGGACGTGGGCGGCGGTCCCGGCACCTATGCGTCGCTGTTCGCCGCGCGCTATCCGGGGCTCGAGGCGGTGGTACTCGACCTGCCCGGCGTCGTGGCCCACGCCCAGGACATCATCGCGTCGCTGGGTGCGGCGGGTCGGGTGCAGACCCTGGCCGGCAGCTTCCACGAGATACCCTTTCCCGGAGGCAACGACGCGGTGCTCATCTCGGGCGTGTTTCACCGCGAGAGCGAGGCGGGCTGCCGCAAACTCATCGCGCGCGCAGCCGACGCGCTGGAGCCTGGCGGGCTGCTCATCGTCAGCGACGTGTTCGCCGATGCCGGCGGCGCCAGCCCGACGTTCGCGACCCTGTTCGGCTTGAACATGCTGCTTACCGCGCCCGACGGCGGTGTGCATGCCGACGCCGACGTGGCGGACTGGATGCGTGCCGCGGGATTCGACCAGGTGCAGACGGCTGCGTTCCCGCCGCCGATGCCACATCGCGTGGTTACGGGGAGAAAGACATGAGCAGACTCGGCGGTGTGATCCTGTTGGCCGGCGTGCTGGCATTTCCGGGCCTCGGGGCGCTGGCACAAACGTCCGCGCAGACCGAAGTCCCGGAGCCTGCAGGGGCGGGCGAGCCTGCGGCCGCGCCGGAGCCCATCGATCTCGGCGACGGCCGCTACCGCATCGGCAACATCGTGGTGGATCGAAACACTAGCCCGTTCAGCGTGGCGGGCAGTGTGCTGCCGGTCGACACCGAGGCCATGCCCATCGAGTTTCTGGCCGTCACCAGGGGCGGCATGAAGGCCTACGAGGCCATCATCGAGCTGGATACCGACGCGGTCTCCTTCAATCTCGCCTGCATTCTGCTGGGCCTGGACGCGTCCAAGGCGACGTTGCCCGTCTATCATTTCGACCCGGCAGTGCTGAAGGGTGACCCCGTGCAGATCGATGTGTCGTGGGTCCGGGACGGCACGATTCAGACCCACGGGTTGATCGATCTGATTCTCGTGGACGGCAAGCCGGCACCTGCAGACTGGGTGTACCTCGGCTCGGGGTTCGGTCAGAACGGGCTCTATATGGCGGAGGCCTACGGCACGCTGATCGGCGTCGTGCACGACCCGGACAGCATCATCCAGCATCGCACGGGGCTCGGGCTCGGAGATTACGGCGCGGTGACGGTCAATCCCGAATTGATGCCGGCGGCGGGGACACCGGTCACCATCACGGTGTCTGCCCCCCGTTCCTGAAAGTGTCGGAAATTTTGCCAGTGCTGCTGTGTGCTTGCACAGAGCGGTTCCCGGCCGCACAGCTCTGCGTTTTCGCAGATTAATCAAGCAGTTGCGTGTGAGGGCCGGGTCGGCAGGGCCCGCATCGGCGCGTCCGGAGGTGAAGGATGGCTTTACAGGTTGCTCGCCCCTCGAACTCTACGGCCTTCTTAACCTCATGATTTATCAATGAAAAATACTTCTGGTTTAAAAATTGCACTGCTTTGCTCGAACCAGTACCAGATCCGCGCCAGGGACGTCCGGATCCTTTGCTTACATGGGGTGAGGGGATGAAGTTGAAAACCTTCGCGGTGGGGATGTTCGGTCGAGTGCTGCTCGTGACCGTTGCCCTCGGATTTGCGGGTCAGGCGTCCGCCGGTATCGATCTGTTCGACTGCGCGATGAATATCGACGGCACGACGACTGCCGGCACGACGTTCGGATACGATTGCGATCTCGGGGCTCTGGGCGTCGATGATTCGGGCTTCGACTACCTGTCCGGGCTCGGTTCGCTGAGTCTCGATTTCACGGGCGCTGGCTCGCACTACGTGGCGCTGTTCGTCGATCACGAGATGAGCGAAGCAATCAATACCTACTTTAACGAGTACGGTGCTGCGACCGGTTCGCTGGCGGCTGGGCAGAGCTGGGAGATTGACGAGCCTGGCTGGGTGTTTGGCGACATTTACGACAACCTGTTGGACGGACTTCTGGACGACTCCAACGGCGTCCCGTTGGGCCTGGAAGACGATGTGTCGATGGCGCTGGGCTGGAACTTCGATCTGCTCGCAGACGAGATCGCAACCGTGAGCTTCATGCTCAGCACGACCGCGCCCACGTCCGGCTTTTACCTCGGGCACTTCGACTCGGACAGTCAGGAGTCGGTTTACTTCTCCTCGACGCTGGCCATCCGCCCGGTTGCCGTGCCGGAACCCGGTACCGCGCTGCTGCTCGGCAGCGGCCTGCTGGCGCTCGGCCTGGGTCGGCGCCGCGGTCGCAACCGCGGGCAAGCCGCCGTATGATCGGTTGAGCAGGCGGCGGGTCAGCCGTCCGCCTGCCGACCCACCGCCGCCGACCTGCGGCTGGCACTCCTGCGCCAGAGCCACCAGCCGATTGCCGGAACCAGCAGCGGCGCAATGAGACCCAGCCCGCCGACTTCGGTCGTGACCAAGTGATGCCCCGGTTGCGGTGAGTATTCCCGTGTACACGGCGTTGCCGGCCGCGCAGGCGCCGGCCACATGGGCGAAGTTGGCGCGGGTTGCGCCGGCGCCGATGGCAGCCGCCTCGGCCAGTATGGGTACCGGTCGACTGAGAATCAGGATCAGCAGCGTCGGCTGTTCGGCAACGTCAGGCGCCATTCGCGCCGGCCACAACCGCCCCACCCAGTAGCCCAGCAGATTGCCGAGCGTCAGACCGATCCAGGCGGTGGCCCAGCCGGCGACGAAACCCAGGCGCCCACCCAGAAGTGAAATGACGATGCTCGACGGCACCGGCAGCAGTACGTCCGCCAGCAGCAGCCCGCCGCCCGTGAGCGCAAACAGCGTTGCGCTGTCGTCGCTCGCGGAGAGCCAGCGCTCGCCGGGCAGCTCGCCGATGATCGCGAACGGCACGATGGGCATCAGCAGTGCGAGTGTGATCACGAGGAGGGTTTTGCCGGGGCGGTTCACGGCGCGCAGCGTAGCGGAGGAAATCGCGAGCTTCCAGATCAACTGTAACGGCGGTCGCCGTACGCCCGGCGTATGCGGCCCTGTCCAATTCCCCATCAGGATGGCAAAAAATCCGACAGGGGCGGCCGTTCCTTTCAGTAGTCATCCGAACGTCGCTGAAACGCGCGCAACTCGCTGAATATTCGATCGATTCAGGATATCGCCGGCTCTGATCGAGTACCGGCGCGGCTCTGCCGCCGCCGCCAGGTGTGTCGAATACTTTGACAGGTCTGCACACATGTCCCCCACGCTCGCCGGTGGTGGTGCTGTAACTTACTGAAACAAAATAGAAAAAATCGCAACCGGAGGTGCAGGCCCGAAGTTTGCATGCACACGAGCGGGGACGGTGCGTGTTCTCGTGAGCGCGGACCAGCAGTGGATTCATGCACCTGTAGTGGATTGGGGGTTGGATGGTGCATCCGCTTTCGACGCGATTTCTTCTGGCTCGCCGTGCGGCCGCGAGCGTGGTTCTGCTGTGCTCTGCATCCTGCAGCGACTCCGGCCCTGAGGTTCGCAATGCTCCGGATCCGGCGATGGTCATCGCCCCCGCGGCCGAGCCGCAATCCGCGGCGCCCGGGAGTCTGCCCGAAACCGCTGCCACGGACATTGCGCCCACCACCCCCCAGTACGACGCGACCGGCGAGAAGATCTTCATTCCCGGACGCGGCTGGATGGTGGCCACCGAGTTCTGGGACCTCTACGAGCACGATCCGCGCCAGCTGCCGGACGATCTCGATTTTCAGGCGATTCACGATCTGCGCGACCAGGCCGGCGACGGCCGCGCGGCGGCGGCCGGCACCGATCAGGGTGCCGGTTGAAATGAGCATTTAGGAGTCTAGTCAGTGCGATCTTTCAGAAAGCCCTCCCGCGGTCTCAGAACGGTCGGCCTCGCGGTGATCTTCGCGCTGGTGCAGCCCTGGTTGCTGGTCGGCGCGGCGTACGCTGCGTACAACGAGCAGACCGATACCCGCCTGCCGCTGGACAGCGACGACTCCTACGATTTCGACATTGCCGACGTGGACGGCGTCAATGGGCTCGACATCCTGGTGGCCAACCGGGGGCAGAGCCGGTTGCTGATGAACAACGGCAGCGGCGCGTTCACCGATGAGACGGCGACCCGGCTTGGTGTCGCGCTGCACACGACGCTCGCGGTGGCCTTTGGTGACGTGGATGGGGTGAACGGACCTGACGCGCTGCTGGTCGGTGAAGGTCAGAACCGCATTCTGATCAACGACGGCTCGGGCAATTTTACCGATCAGACGGCGAGCCGGCTGCCGGTCGGGTCGCAGACCAGCCTGGACGTCGCCCTCGGGGACGTAGACGGCGACGGTGATCTGGACGCGGTCATCGCCAATCGGGGCACGGCCAATCAGCTGCTGCTCAACAATGGCTCGGGCGTGTTCTCGGCCGCGCCCGCGGGTCGCCTGGCAGTGGACAGCGATCTCAGCTACGGCGTTGCGCTGGGTGACGTCAACGGCGACGGCTCACTGGACATCTTCTTCGCCAACTTCGCCGGCCAGAACCGGCTGCATCTCAACAATAATCTGGGCGTGTTCACGGACGTGACCGCCACGCAGGTGCCGGTGTCAACAATCGGCACCGGCTCCGCGGTCATGTTCGACGCCGACGGCGATGGCGACACTGACATCGCAACGGCGGACGGCGGCGCCGGGGTCGGCCTGCTGCTGAACGACGGTGCCGGCGCGTTTACGAACGCACCGGCCGGGCAGGTGCCCGCAGTGACCGCGTTCGCGGTGAAGGTCGTCGCTGGTGACATCGATTTCGACGGGTCGCAGGATGCTGGTGGGTGCGCTCGGTCAGGACAGCGTGCTGCTCAATGACGGCACGGGTACCTTCACAGATGCCACCGGCGCCGAGATGCCGGCAGACGATCGCCGCAGCTTCGGCGTTGCGCTCGCGGACACGGACGAAGATCTGGACCTGGATCTGCTGGTGGCTACGCCCCAGGGCCAGAACCGCTACTACGACAACGGCATTGCTGCCCCGCGGGTACAGATATCGGTCACGCCGTCGTACATCGAGGTGACGGATACCGTCACCATCAACGTCAATGCGTTCGATGAGGACGGCGTCTCCTCAACTTTCCACGGTCGAGATCATCCAGCCGGACGCGTCGACGGCTGCGCCGACGAGTCTCGGCGGCGGGGTATATCAGTTCGTGCCGAGCCAGATCGGCGTGCACACGGTGAGCGTCACGTCGACCGTGCCGCGGCGAACAGCACGACCCGAGGAGGTCACGTTCCTCGCTCAGGCGAACGATACCACCTCTTGCGGTCGCGGTCAGCGTCGACCCGACCACGATCACGCAGGGTCAGACCGCGGAGTTTCAGGTCACCGCAACCGACGATCGCGGTGTCGTCAGCAGGACGCTGACCGTCGACGGCGTCGCTGTGGCGCTTGACTCCTCCGGGCACGCAACCTATGCGCCGCTTGGCATCGGTGGCCTCACCGTGCTGGCGGAAGCGGCCGACGCGGCAGGCAATACGGGGTTTCAGTCGACGACCCTCACGGTGCTCGCGGACACGGCCGATCCGGTGGTTAGCCTGAGCGCGACGCCGGACCCCGTGGACATAACGAACCCCATCGCGATCAGCGCCAGCGCGACCGACAACATCGCGGTGGCCTCGTTCGAGTCACGGTGACCGGTCCGGCGGGCGGCCCGGTGGACCAGCCCATTCCGCTTGATGGCAGTGGCAACGGCACCTATACGCCCTACATCCCGGGCACCTACACCTTTACGGCCACGGCAACCGACGCGGCCGGCAACGTCGGGCAGCAGACCGCTGCCGTGGAAGCTCAGGGCATTCCCGATGGCGAGGCCCCGGTGGTCACGCTCAGCATCGTCCCCGGAATGACGGTTCAAGGCGGCACCGTGACCATCACCGTCAACGCCACCGACAACGTGTACGTGCTCAGCCGAACCCTGGAAGTCAACGGCGCGCCCATCGTTCTGGACGGCAGCTACCAGGCCCAGTTCACCGCGCCCTCGCTCGGCAGCTATACGGCGGTGGCAACGGCCACCGACCCAACGGGTAACGTGGGTACCGACACCGTGACATTCTCAGCGGTGGATCCGGCTTCCGACACGGCGCCGCCGGTGGTGGCCATCACCGCGCCCGCCCAGGGCAGCGACATCGCTGGCGAGGCTGCGTTCACCGGCACCGCCACGGATCTGACGCTGGTGGATTACACGCTGGCTTACCGCGCCAGCGGCAGTTCCGACCCCTACACGGTTTTCCACACCGGCACTCAGGTGGTGGAGAACGGCGTGCTCGGCAGTCTCGATACCAGCGTGCTGGACAATGGCCTCTACGACATCCGGCTGCAGGCATCCGACATCAACGGCCTGACCAGCGAGACCGTGAACGTCTACACGGTCAGCGGCGAGTTCAAGCCCGGCATTTTCAGCATCACCTACACCGACCTGGAGGTGCCGGTTGCCGGCATACCGCTCACCATCAAGCGCACTTACGACAGCCGCAACCGCAGCAAGGTCGACGACTTCGGCAACGGCTGGAATCTGGAGGTGGTCAAGGACGGAACCTACACCAACAACCGTGTGCTCGGTGCGGGCTGGTACGTGACGTCCGGCGGAGGTTTCTTCAACTTCCCCTGCAGCGTCGCCAACGAATCGCTCTACCACATCACTGAGATCCGTTTTTCCGACACGGAGTTCTACAAGTTTGCTTTCGGAGCACGGTTTCCGGGATCGCGAGCACCATTTCCGGCGGCTGCGCCGGTACGGTGAGCTTCACGCAGGTGGGCGGCATCCCCGGTGCCACGCTGGACATCATCGGCAGCAACGACGTGATCTGGCTCAACGGCACCGACTCTCTGACCTACGACCTGGGGGATCCCCGGTTCGGCAGCCAGTACAACGTTCAGGATGTGCGCCTCACCACGATCGACGGACGTCAGTTCGATCTGAACCTGACCCAGGGCCTCACTCGCATAGGCGACAGCAACGGCAACAGCCTGTTCATCAACAACAACGGCGTGGTGCACAGCGATGGCACGTTCGTGGCGTTCAACCGGGACGGTCAGGGACGGATTACCTCCATCGTCGATCCCAGCGGTGAGGTACAGACCTACACCTACGACACCAATGGTGACCTGGTCACTCACACGGACCGGGTCGGCAACGAAACCAGCTTCGTCTACATAGCCGATCACTATCTCGATCGAATCGTCGATCCGGAGGGCAATCTGCCGGTGCGCAACGAGTACGACGCCAGCGGTCTGCTGGTGGCCCAGATCGACGGCGCGGGCAATCGAACCGAGTTCGATCACGACACCACCGCGGGCACCGAAACGGTGACCGGGCGTGACGGCACCGTGAGCATCCTGCAGTACGACGAGTCGGGCAATCTCGATTCCGCGACCATCGGCGCGGCGACCAGCACCTACACCTACGACGACCGCGGCAACAAGCTCACCGAGACGGACCCCAACGGACACGTCACCACGTTCACGTACAACGCCAACAATCAGATCACGTCAGAGACCGACCCGGAAGGCAACGTCTCGAGCTACGCGTACGACAGCCAGGGCAGGATCACCCAGATGGCCTACCCGGGCGGCGTGGAGCTCAACTTCACTTACGGCGCGAGCGGGAACGTCACGGCGCAGCGCGATGCGGATGGCAACCTCATTCAGGGGTTCACCTACAACACAGCCGGCAACCCGACGTCGCTCACCACGGCTGCTGGTGTGACCAACATGGCCTACGACGCGCAGGGCCGGGTCTCGCAGATCACCTCGCCGACCGGCCTGGTGCGCACGTACACCTACGATGCTTCGGGGCGACCGCTCACGAGCGCCGTGACGCGCACCGTTGGCGGATCTCCCGTCGTGGAGACGACGTCGTACACGTACGACGGCAACGGCAAGCTGCTGACGCGCACGGATCCGCTGGGCAACGTGACGACCTACGTCTATGACGGCAACAAGCGGCTCGCGAGCGAGACCGACGCGTTGGGCAGGGTCACGACCTACGAGTACGACGCGCGGGGCAACCTGTTCCGTGTCACCCATCCCGACGCGACGACGGACATCTATCAGTACGACCTGGAAAATCGGCGCACGGCGCACACCGATACCGGAGGCCGGACCAGCTTCTTCGAGTACGACAGCGCCGATCGCATGACCCGGGTGATCTACGCGGACGGCGGCACAACGGTGAACACCTTCAACGCCGGGGGCAACCTGGTGACCCAGGCGGATACGCTGGGCCACACCACGACCTACACCTACGACGGGCTGGATCGTGTGCTCACCATGACCGATCCGCTGGGCAACGTGACCACCTACACGTACACCGACAGCCAGGTGAAACCGACGACGGTCACCGATGGCAACGGCAACGTGACCACGTACAGCTACGACACGGCCATGCTGTTCTCGGAGGACCTCGTCGGGACGACGCTGCCCGACGGCGAGACGACCTCGCAGGAGATCGGACCCAACGGTCGGGTCACCTCCAGGACGGACGCGCGCGGAAATACCACGACCTACGCCTACGACGCCGTAGGCCGCGTAACGGCGGTGACCGACGCCCTTGGCGGCATCACCACCTACGGTTACGACGAAGCCGGCAATCGCATTTCCCAGACCGATGCGCTGGGTAGAGTGACGACATTCACGTACGACGCCCTGGGTCGCATGCTCACGCGCACGCTGCCGGGCGGGCAGGTCGAGTCCTGGACCTACGATGCCGTGGGCAACATGGTGACCCATGTCGATCTGAACGGCGATTCCACGAGCCTCGAGTACGACGTCCGTGATCGGCTCGTGCTGCAGACGTTCCCGGATTCGAGCACGGAAGCGTACACCTACACCGACAGTGGGCAGCTCGAGAGCGTCACCAGTTCCCAGGGCACGTGGACGTTCGCCTATGACGCCCGCGACCGGATGACCGGGGCTACCGGGCCGGACGGTGTAGCGCTTGCCTACACCTACGACACGGCCGGAAACCGCACGTCGGTTGCCTGGGGTACCCCCACGGAGACAACTGCTTACGGGTTCGATGCCCTCGCCCGGATCACGAGCGTCACCGATCCCGATGGCGGTGTGACCGAGTACAGCTACGATGGGGTCGGCAACGTGGTGGGCATAACCTATCCGAACGGCACCGAGGCGCAGCTGGAATACAACAGCCGCAGCCAGACCGTGCGGGTCAGACACCTCGCGCCGAACGGCACCACCGTGCTGGCGGACTTCCAGTACCAGCTGGATGCCAATGGCAACCGCATACGCATGATCGAAACCGCCGGGCGCACGCTGGATTACACCTACGACGCGCTGAACCGGCTGACCCGGGTCGTGGAAGATCCCTCGGGGTCGCCGCAGACGTCCGACTACGGCTACGACGCCGTAGGCAACGTGATCAGCGTGGCCGTTCCGGGCAGCACGGAATCCGCTACGTACGACGTCAACGACCGTCTGCTCACGTTCGGGTCGCGGACCTTCGCTTATGACGACAACGGCAACCTGACGACGATCACCGATGGCTCGGACGTGACCCAGTTCGAGTACGACAGTCAGAACCGGCTGGTACAGCGTACCGAGGCGGACGGCACCATCAGCCAGTTCGCCTACGACCATGAAGGCAACCGGATCAGCAGGACGATCGACGGCTCCGAGACGCAGTTCGTGGTGGACCGGACGGATCCCAGCGGGCTTTCGCAGGTGCTGCTGGAACTCGACGGCGTCGGCAACACTCAGGCCAGCTACGTCTACGGTCACGGGCCGGTGCGTATGCAGCGGGGCGTGCAGGATTCCTACTTCCATCCGGATGCGCTGGGCAGCACGCGCCTGCTGACAAACGGCGCGGGTGCGGTCACGGACAGCTACGCGTACGACGCCTGGGGCAACAGCGCCGGCAGCAGTGGTTCCACGCCCAACGAAATCCGCTTCGCGGGCGAGCGGCAGGACCCCACGACGAACCTCTACTACCTGCGCGCCCGCTATCTGGACCCGGAAATCCTGCGCTTCATCACCCGTGACCCCTACGCCGGGGACCTGATGAATCCCGCGACGCTGAATGCCTATCAGTATGCGCTCAACAACCCGGTGAACATGATCGATCCCACCGGCAAGTTCGGCATGATCTCGATTTCGATCTCCATCTCCATTTCCATCACGGTGATCTCGATCGCGTACGTGAAGATCTTCAAACCGGCGAAGGAAGCGTACGACCATCTGGTGAAGATGCTCTACGAGATTCCGAACATGCGGCTCAATGAGGAGTCCTCGCGCGAGGAACTCGGGCTCACGCTCGCGTCCGTCACCAGCGCTGCCGAGAACAAGAAGCTGACGGATCTCGTCAATCTCGGCGGCGGCTCGGTCGCCGAAGCGTACAGCGTGCTCTACGACATGATGACCACGGGTGGCAAATTCGTGGCGCTGATTCACGCTCTCAACTCGGCGACCTGGATGAAGTACCTGCCGGTACATGAAGGCAAACCCGCCCACTACGTCAGTTGCGACTTCAACCATTTCGTGAAGAAGGAGTATGGGCTCGGGCTCGTGACAGGCCTCAGCGCGGCGAAGAGTCTCAGTCCGGCAAGCAACATCATTGCGATCTACCTTGCTTACTTCACTTTCGTCGCGCTGGTAGCCAGCACCGCGGGAGATGAGAAACCCGAGCCGCAGTCCGCGGACGATCCCGGACCATTCGGAGGTGCGCCGGCATGTCCCGGGCTGTTCAAGTGATGATCATGGATATGCAAAGCAATCGAGATCGTAAGTCCATCCGTCGCTCGGGCGGCGTGCGAAGAGCGTTGGGTCAGACGGCCGTGGTGTTGCTCGCCCTCGCCAGTGCGTGGGTGCACGCCGCGACCAATGTGATCGGATCCGCCGATGGCAGCTTCGAGACCGGCCTCACGGGGACCACTGCCAGCGGCGACGCATCGCTGATTTCCGGCATCGGCATTCTCGATGCCATCGAGGGTGATCAATCGCTGCTGCTGACCACGGAACCGGATTCCGGGGCGACGCCGGCTGACGCCAGCGTCAGCACCCTGCTGATCGAGAACTTCACCATCGGCGCGCAGTACGCCACGCTGCGCCTGAACTACAACTTCCTCACCGACGAACCCGACCCCAGCTACGCCAACGATGCCTTCACCGTGAAGCTGGTGCTGGTCACGGCCGGCGGCGAGCAGGTGGTGTTGTCGTCCGATACGTTCGATACCTTCTTCGAAGCGCCCTGGACGGGATACGGGCTGCAGACCGGGTTCCGCACCATGGTTGCGGACGTGTCCGGCATCGCGAACGGTACGGATCTCGTAAGCCTCGAGCTGCGCATCGAGGACATCGGCGACGGCCGGCGCAATTCCGCCGTGCTGGTGGACGACATCCGCCTCGTGGAGCCGGGCACGCCGGAGGCCCGCGTGTCTGCGAGCTACCTGCAGATCTCTCCCGGGCAGAACATTCTGTTCGACGGCACGGGGTCGACGGACGACGTCGGCATCGTCAGCTACTACTGGAATTTCGACAACGGTTACGTCGGCTCCGGTCCGCTCATCAGCTTCAACCAATATACGACGCCGGGCGTGCACCAGGGCACGCTGACGGTCACGGATGCGGATGGCTATACCGATACCGCCACCTTCTCGGTGGTCGTGGGCGACATCAACACGGCGCCGACCATCGTCTCAGCGGCCAACGTCGCGGCCGCAGAGGGCGTGCCGTACCGCTACCAGATCGTTGCGAGCGATCCGCAGGTCGTCCTCGGGGACACGCTGACCTATGCACTGATCTCCGGTCCTGCAGGTATGGCCGTCGATCCGGATACCGGGCTGGTCAGCTGGACGCCGCCGATTGGAGCCCCGTCGCGCACGGACGTCAGCGTTCAGGTCACCGACAGCCTCGGGGCGAGTGACTCGCAGAGCTACACCATCGCGATGGGTCCGGAAGTCATGGTCGCCGGTGCGCGCGATGACGGCATCATCTATACAGCGCGCAGCCTGGGCGACGGCACGTTCGACAGCTTCCAGCAGCTCGACAATCTGGGCAGCACGGTACGAGGCTCGGCCATCGCCGACTTCGATGGCGACGACGATTTCGACCTGATAGTCGGTCGCGGCCAGAATCCGAGCCAGCATCTGTACCTGTACCGCCGCGAAGGCGGCGACTTCCTGGCACCCGTTTACCTCGGCAGCGTTGGCGACAGCGGGGCCAGCTCGGGTAGCTATGCGGAGGACATGGCAGCCGAAGACTTCAACGAAGACGGGCGCATGGATGTGGTGGTGAACGGAGATTCCACCAACTCATGGCTCTTGAAGAGCACGGGTCCGCTGGTCATTGCCGACGAGACGTTCTTCGCCTCCGACTTCGAAACCGGCGACGAGGGCTGGGGTGGCGCCGCGGGAAACACCGCCTATGCACGCGACGACACGACGTCCTCGTCGGGCGACTGGTCGATGCGCGTCTACGCGACCGCCACTAATTCGCAGCTGTCCATCGACATCAATCCCACCAGCTGGAACTACGCATCGGGCTCGCGGCTGCGGTTCGACTACCGGATTCCGGCAGGTACCCCGGTGGGAATGCTGTTCAACGTCAGCGGCGTCGGCTGGGTACAGCTGGGTGGTACCACGACGGCCAACCCCTTTACCTACCCGGTGTCACCTCTGGCGGTTACCCTGGTCGACGACGATGCCTGGCATACGGCCGAGATCGATCTCTTTGCCGCGATCCGGGCGGTCTCGCCGAGCGCCTCGGGCATCAGCGAGTTCCAGTGGTATACGTACAACAACGGCGTCGCTGGCGACCAGTTCTGGTTCGACAACGTCCAGATCACCCGGCCACGCATGGTCTCCGGATTCGAGACCAGTCTGCTGCCGAACATCAGCGGCAACAGCCGCGGCGCGGATGCCGGCGATGCGAACCGCGACGGCCGCCAGGATCTGGTTCGCGCCGTCTACAGCTCGGGATACGTGTATCTGTACCTGGGCGACGGTGCCGGCAATCTGACACCTGTAGCGTCGCCGGTCATCGATGCGGGCACGGACCCGTACGGCGTGGTGCTGGCGGACTTCGACAACGACGGCGTGCCGGACCTGCTGGCCAACGAGGGCAGCGGCGGCGATCCCTACCTCTACCTGGGCAACGGTGACGGCACCTTCCAGGCTGGAAGCTACGTGGCCTCGCTCGATACCAACAATTACACGTCCTACGGCGCGTACGACTTCAACGGTGACGGCAATCAGGACATGGTCACCGCCAACTACTCGAGCCGACAGCTCAGCTACTTCCCGGGCAACGGTGACGGTACTTTCGGTGCCAGCGTTCTCGTGGGCACGGCCGGGAGCAGCATGCTCTCCGTTGCCGCACCGGCGGGCCGGATCATCGGACAGCCCTTTGCCCGCGCGACCCAGGATGCGGAAACGGTCGATGAAATTGGTACCGTCAACTTCGACGCAACCACGTCTTACGACGACGGCAGCATCGTGTCCTATGACTGGAATTTCGGCGACGGTACCTTCGGATCAGGTGAGCTGACCGCGCACACCTACCTGAACGAAGGCGTGTACGACGTCGTGCTCGGTGTCACCGACAACGATGGCGAGAAAGATACGTTCGCCCTGCGCGTGACCGTGAACGGCAATGCGCCGGTGGCAGACGCCGGCGGCAGCTATCTGCTCGGCGAGCGCAATGCGCTCAACGGACGCTGGCACGGCACGCTGGACGGGACCGGTTCCACCGACACCGAAGGCGCCATCGCGCTGTATCAGTGGGACTTCGATGCGAGCGACGGTATCGGTGTCGACGCCGAGGGTCCGTATGCGCGGCCGACCTATGACGCGCCGGGCAGCTACACCGTCACTCTGACGGTCACGGACCAGGTGGGTCAGACGAACGCCACCACGGCGACCGTCGTGACCCAGACGAACGATGCGCCGACGGCAAACCTTACGGGTTCCGCGACGCTCGATGAGAACGAAGCGACGCTGGGACAATGGACGGGCTGGTACGACGCCGCTGCGTCCACCGATGTCCAGGGTCTGGCGAGCTACCTGGTCGATTGGGGCGACGGCGACACGCATACTTTTGCGCCGCTGGCTGACGATTTCGATGACGGCAACCTGACCGGCTGGACCGTGTACTCCGGTACCTGGGGCGTGAGCAACGGGGAGGCGTACCAGACCGCGGCTGGCGCCGCGTGGCGCTGGCTGCAGGACCTGACTCGAAGCTACCGGGATTTCGAGCTGGAAGTCGACTTCAAGGCGCTGTCGACCGCGTCTGATGCCTACATGGGCATCGTATTCCGCAACCCGAACACGTCGAACAACCAGAATACCTTCCTGATGTACTCGCTGGACGGCTGGGACTACTGGCGTTTCTACGACTGGCAGTCGCCAGCCACGATCCTCGCCGACGGCGGCACGGGCTGGGATCCGGGTATCTGGTACCACCTGCGCCTGCGGGTCGTGGGTGACACGATGCAGCTCTACGTGACGCCGGAAGGCGGCACGGAGACCCTTCAGGTCGAGGCGACCAGCGCGGCGCACCCGGAAGGGGGGGTCGGTCTGCTGGCCTACAACCTCAATCTGCGCTACGACAACGTCAAGGTGACCCCGCTGGATACCGCCTGGAAACAGGATGGTGTGCCTCTCGACTTCGTCTACCACCGATTCACGACCGCCGGCGATTACGACGTGACGCTGACCGTGGCCGATCATGGTGGTCAGACGGACACGGTGGTGATACCGACTTCGGTAACGGCCAACGATCCTCCGGCGGCGGATGCGGGTGGGCCCTACGTGCTCGATGAAGCGGATGCCTACAACACGCAATGGGAATTCGCGCTGGATGCGTCTGCGTCGACGGACGACGTCGGCATATCGCGTTACACCGTGGACTTTGGTGACGGTACCGCCTACACCAGCGGCGTCGCGGACGGCACCCGCACGCAGTTCTTCGCCGTCGGCACCGATCTCTATGGCTACGACACGCCGAGCGCAAACCTGCAGCGGGTCATAGCAACTGAGGACGGCACCCTGGTCGAGATCGTCAACCTTCAGACCAGGGCCGTAGTTGCGAGCACCACATTGAACCGCTTCGGGTATTGGAACACCACGTCTCCAGGTGACGGCATCTACTACAAGGTGCGTGCATCGAAGCCGGTGGTGGCCTACTTCACCAACCTCGGCAACCACAGCACCTTCATGCCGTCGCTGGACGGGTCGCCGGTGGGCCACGAGTTCATCTTCGCCAAGGACAACAATTCCGGTTTCTACGTGTACGCGCACGACGACACGGTGGTCGATTTCTACGGCACCAACGGCACGCTCGCGGCCTCCATGACGCTTCGAGCAGGCGAGTACCAGGTGCTCAGTGTGGGCGACACGATCTACCGGGCGGTTTCCAGCGGCCGCGTGTCCATGCAGACGACGGGGCCAAACGGCTACACGACCGTGCCGGCAGACAACGGCGACGGTACCGGCCGGCTGTTCTATTTCGCGACCCAGGCGGGCAGCGGCGCGATCGCCGCGTTCGCCCACGAGGCGGCCGACGTCGAAGTGTTCGACCTGGATTCGGGAACGTCGCTCTACACCGGCACGGTGGCGGCGGGCTCGGTCTGGTATCAGACCGGCGTAGGCGCGCGCCGCCTGCGCCTGGTGAGCACCGGGGACGTCGAAGTCTGGGCCGGCGATATGGAAGGTGGCACCAGCATCGATTGGCTGGGCGACGACATCTCGTTTGCCGGCGGCAGCGGCGGCACCGACTTCGTGCTGCACAACCTGATGGATGGCATCGTGATTTTTGCGCCGACCAACGGCACCGAGATCACTATCGACGGTACGCCGACAGCAACCTTGCAGCGGGACGAGTATCTGGCGCTGGCACCCAGCGACTTCGCGACGGGGTCCGGCGTGCATCACGTCGTCACCTCTCAACCGGTGGTCATTCAGACGCTCGGCAGAGCCAACACGTTCAACGACCTCGGTACCTACCTGGGTGGCGTGAGCATGCGTCATCGATACGCGGCGACCGGCCTCTATACGGTACAGCTCACGGTCACAGACAGCGCGGGCCAGACCGACACCACGACGACCACGGTGGACGTGCAGGCAAACGATCCGCCTGTACCGGTCATCGATGCACCCGCGATTGCCGACGAGGGTTTCGCGACCGGTGGAACCTGGAGCGTGGACTTCGACGCGTCCGGGTCCAGCGACGATTTCGGTATCGCCCGCTACGAATGGGACTTCGGTGATGGCGCCACGGGGACCGGTGAGCAGATCACCCATGGCTACACGGCCACCGGTACGTACGTGGTCACACTGACTACGACCGATCATGCAGGACAGTCGGTTTCTACGACGTTCAGCATCGACGTGACGCTGGGCGACGGCCCGGTTGCTGACGCCGGCGGTCCTTACACCTTCGGCGAGGAGTCCGCGAGCTATGGCGTGTGGACCGCGACGCTGGACGGCACCGGCTCCACCGATGACACCGGCATCTACGACTATCGCTGGGAGTTCCCGCCGAACTACGTGGATGACTTCGAAGACGGTGTGATCGACACCGACCTCTGGGTCACGGGAGCCAACACTACGGAAGCGGGCGGTCGGCTGTCCATCACGGGCGCCGGCTGGGGAACGACCGGTTTCTATGCCACCGGCGGCGGTATCGTTCGTCAACCCGGTGCAGAAATGCGCATGCAGGTGCTGGGGACCAGCGGCTACATGATGGTTGGCCTGTTCAACCCTGCGCCGACCAACTTCAGCTACACCAACATGAGCCACGCCTTGTACTTCTACAATGGCTCGCTGTACGTGTACGAAGACGGCTCGCAACGCGGTCTGGTGGGCAGCTATACCTTCGGTACCCTGTATGAGGTTCGCATCGTGCTGCTCGCGGCCGGCGCCGAGTACTACATTCGCGAGGTAGGCGCATCCACCTGGACGCCGCTGACGAACTTCACTTCCTACGGTAGATCTGCGAGCCCGCTGCGGCCGGGTGCTGCAGTCAATACCAATACCTGGTCGTTCGACAACACCACCGCGAGCGATTACGCGTACGGTGCGATCGTGACTCGGGAATACCGAGCACCGACAACCGTGCCCGTGACCCTGCGTGTCCGCGACAATGCGCTGCAGGAGTCTTACGACTCCACCACCATCGAAATCGTCGATGGCGATGCACCGGTTGCCGAGGCTGCGGGTCCGTACACCGCCGAGGTTGGCAGCTACGTCAATTTCAACGGCGCTGGTTCCACGGACGACAATGCCGTCGAGCAGTATCACTGGCGGTTCGGCGAGTTCACCGCGGGTCCGGATGCTCCCGGAGCCGCGACTGCCCGGTTGGAGTTCACCGGCAAAGGCGCGACGCCGAGGCATTTCTACAAAGCCGTCGGCACCTATCCCATCGAACTCGAGGTTACGGACAACACGCTCAAGACAGCAAGCGACACCACGACGGTGGATGTGATCGTGGGCGATCCACCTGTCGCTGCGGTTCGGCCGGCTACGCTGGGTGGCATCAACGGGCCGCCGGTCTATTTCGATGGCACCCAATCGACGGACGACTTCGGCATCGTGGAGTACCGCTGGGATTTCGATGCGACCTACGACCGGGACGGCGACGGAAATCCGGCCAACGACCTGGATGCGGTTGGAGCGACGCCTTACTGGACCTACGACCAGGCGACGGGGCCGGCTGGCGCACTGCTCAGCGACGACTTCGAAGGCCCGGCGCTCGACAGCACCCTATGGACGAGCAGCAATGCGACGCAGGGCGGTGGCGTTGTGACGCTCACGGGCGCCATCAACTGGTCCACGCGCTACATCGGCAGCGTGCAAACGTTCGACAGGAGCTACAAGCAGTCGTTCCGAGGCTCGGTGCGGCAGGCGCCGGGCACCGCGCAGATGATGGTGGGCGTGAAGATCGCTACGGCGTCCGCCAACTACACGACCATGCCTCATGCCATCTACTTCAACAACGGCACGCTGCAGGTCTACGAGAACGGATCCAACCGCGGCACGGTGAACAACTTCACGTACACGGTGGGTACGAGCTACGACTTCCGCATCGACCCGCGGCCTGCCGGTGCGCGATATTACCTGCGTCAAACGGGTACCAGTGACTGGACGCAGCTGGCCGGTTTCACAACGACCAATCCGACGAGTTCGCCGCTCAACTTGTTTGCAACCGTG
Source organism: Pseudomonadales bacterium (assembly GCA_041395905.1). GTDB lineage: Bacteria > Pseudomonadota > Gammaproteobacteria > Pseudomonadales > Azotimanducaceae > UBA7803. Next base: position 146,472 of record JAWKZP010000011.1, on the reverse strand, counting down.
TATTCGGGCACGGCTGAGCTCGACAACTTCGCGGTTGAGGGTGCCGGCGACTACGTCGTCGTGCTCACGGTGGAGGACGGTGCCGGCCAGACGTCGACGGTGCAGACGTCGGCGTCGGTCGCGGTGAACGCGGCCCCTGACGTGATCACGGTTCCCTGGGTCGCATTCGACCCGCTGGTACCGCACGAGGTCTACAACGGCAAGGCGATCCGGCTCAAGGGCATCGTCCGCGACGCGGACCCGGCCACCTATCAGTGGGACTTCGGCGACGGCACGTCCACCGGGCCTGTGGCCGTCAGCAACAAGTACGATCTGTCGGTGCTGCACACCTATCCGACTGCCCCGGTCGGCACGCCGTTCACGGCCACGTTGACGGTGACAGACAGCGCCGGGAACGTTGGCTCGGCCACCTATCCCGTGATCGTGCGACCGCTCAATCTGACCACGGAGATCAACGTCGCCATCGACGAGGGTCTGTGGTATCTGCATCAGCAGCAGACGCGTACGACGGCAGAAGGATTCGACATCGGGTACTGGACCAGCAATGCCCGGGCCAGCGCCACGGCATCGTCGATCCAGGCGTTCCAGGTCAATGGCCATCTCGAGAGCGTGTCGCACCAGGAAGATCCCTATGCGGAAACGGTTGCGCGGGGCCTGCGTCAACTGTTCCGGGATCTCGGCACGGTGGACATCGCTACCCAGACCAACGGCGAGCCAGACACCAACGGCAACGGCATCGGCATTCAGACCGGGTTGAACGGCTCCGGTGGCCAGCCGATCTACCAGGGCGGTCAGGTGATGGATGCCATCGCCAGCAGCGGCAACCCCCTGGCGCGCACCGTCACCGGTGCTACCGGCATTCTGCGCCGCAGCTACTTCGACATCCTCACCGACATGGTTGATCAGTTCGCGTGGGGCCAGGTGGATTCGGGCTACTACCAGGGCGGCTGGCGCTACGGCTGGAATTCCGACTCCGACAACTCGGCGGCGCAGTGGGGTGCCATCGGCACGCTCGCAGCCGAGGACATCTTCGCCATTCCGGTGCCGCAGTGGGTGAAGGACATGAACCTGCTGTGGCTCGACAACTACGGCAATCCGGGCTGGGGCTACACGGGCGGCGCGGCAACCCCTGCCGGTACGCCGTCCGGTCTGGTGCAGATGGCGTTCGACGATCGCACGACGGACGATCAGCGCTGGATAGATTCGGAGGCCTGGATCGCGCAGACCTGGACGACCAACTACATCACGTCTCCCGGCAACCGGCCGTACTATCCGTACTACGCGCTGACCAAGGCCATGCGCCTGGCCAAGCCGGCACCGGTGGAGTTCTTCTCCTACAACGGCTTCGACTGGTTCCGCGATGAGGAGCTGGGCCTGGCCCGCACCCTGATCGACGACCAGAACACCACCGCGGACGGCAGCTTCCCGGGAAGTTCCAATATCATGGGCCAGCTGCGCAGTGCCTGGGGTGTGATCATCCTCAGCCGGACGCTGTTCGTGCAGCCGCCGGTGGCGGATGCGGGCCGCGACAGAGTCTGGGGCGTGGATATTCCGCTCACCTTCGACGGGTCGGGTTCCTACCACCTCGATCCGTTCCGCTCCCTGGTGAAGTACGAATGGGACTTCGACGGCGACGGCGTGTTCGATTATTCGAGCAGCGAGCCGACGGCAACCTACACGTACACGCGTGCAGACTATCCTGAGGCAACGCTGCCGCAGACGATCACCGCACGCCTGCGGGTGACGGACAACAACATTCCGGCGCTGACCGACACCGACACGGTGCAGATCATCGTGGCGGTTCCGCCGCACCCGCCGGTGGCCGACGCCGGTGGGCCGTACACCTGTACGGCGGGCCTGCCCTGCGTGCTCGACGGTTCGGGATCGTTCGACATCGACCCGACGGATTTCATCTCGCTTTACGAGTGGGATCTGGACGGCTTCCCGTTCGACTACACCGGACCGACGGGCGTGAACCCGGAAGGTGTCTTCACCGAAGGTCTGCACAACATCAGCGTACGCGTGTACGACAATGCGGTGCTGAACGACGTCAACGGCAACGGTGTGCAGGATCCGGAAGAGCGCCTTACCGACGTGGCCTTCAGCAGCGTGACGGCGGTGGCCAACCAGGCGCCGATCGCGAACGCCAACGGTCCCTACACCGTGGACGAAGGCAGCTCGGTGGTGCTGAGCTCGGCGGGATCCAGCGATCCTAATGGCGATCCGCTGACGTTCGAGTGGAACTTCGACAGCGACGGCCTGTATGACGACGCGCTGGGTCCGAACCCGAGCTTCCCGGGGGTCGACGATGGTGACTATCCGGTCGAGCTGCGGGTGACCGACACGCTGCTCGATGCGACGAGCGCCACGACCGTGACGGTCCTGAACGTTGCTCCGAGCGTGAATGCGGGGCCCGATACCTCGGTACCCGAAGGCAGCACCGTGAACTTCACGGGCTCGTTCACGGATCCGGGTACGGCGGACACGCATACCTACGCCTGGGATTTCGGCGACGGCAGCGCGCTCGTGACGGACACGCTCACGCCAAGCCACAACTACCCGGACAACGGCAGCTACACGGTCACGCTGACCGTGACCGACGACGACGGCGGCGTGGGCTCGGATACGCTCACCGTGAACGTCACGGATCTTGCGCCTACGGCGGCGCTCAGCGGTGATCAGGCGCTGACCGAAGGCGATGCCGGCAGCTACGATGCCAGCGCTTCGACGTCCGCACCGGACGCCATCGCCGGCTTCGAGTGGGACTACGCCTACGACGGCTCGTTCACGCCTTCCGGTGACACGGGCGCAACCACGACGCACAGGTTCCCCGAGAATGGCAGCTTTACGGTTGCGGTCCGGGTGACGGACGACGATGGCAGCACCGACATCGCGACCCTCGTGGTTTCCGTCGCGAATGCGAATCCAGTAGTGAACGCTGGCGCCGACCAGACCGACGTTGTCGCTGGGTCGACGGTAACGCTGGATCCGGCGTCGTTCACGGACGCCGGTATCGAAGACACGCACACGGCCACCATCGACTGGGGTGACGGTTCTGCGGCGGTAGCGGGGACCGTGAGCGAGGCAGGGGGCAGTGGCACCGTCGGCGGCAGCCATGTCTTCGCGACGCCGGGTACCTACACGGTGACGGTAACCGTGACGGACGATGATCTGGGCGCCGGCAGCGACACGCTGCAGGTGAGCGTCGTCGCGTCCGCCAACAATCCGCCGGTGGTGGATGCAGGCACGGGGGCCACGATCGACGAGGGCCAGACCTTCATCGGCGGCGGCAGCTTCACGGATCCCGATGACGACACCTGGACGGCCACGGTCGACTACGGTGACGGCTCTGGCGTGCAATCGCTGGCGCTGAATGCCGACAAGACGTTCGCCCTGTCGCACCAGTATCTGGACAACGGCAGCTACACCGTGACGGTGACAGTGACGGACAGCCGCAGCGGCGTGGGTTCCGATACCGTGACCGTTCAGGTCAACGACCTGGGCCCGACGGCGGCACTGACCGGTGATCAGACCCTCACCGAAGGCGATACCGGCAGCTACGATGCCACCGGGTCGGTATCTGCTCCGGATACGATCGCCGGCTACGAGTGGGATTACGCTTACGACGGCACCTTCACGCCATCCGGCGACACCGGGCCGACGGCGAGCCATACGTTCCCCGAGGACGGGACCTACACGGTCGCCGTACGGGTGACGGACGACGACGGCTCCACCGACATCGCGACCCTCGCGGTGATGGTGAGCAACGCGCGGCCGGTGGTGGATGCGGGACCGGATCAGTCCGGCGTGACGGTGGGCGACACGGTTTCGCTGGCACCTGCCACGTTCACCGACGCCGGTGTCGAAGACACCCACACGGCGACCATCGACTGGGGCGACGGTTCGGCGCCTGAGGCCGGCACGGTGGCCCAGGGAGCCGGCAGCGGCTCGGTGAGCGGCAGCCACAGCTACGCGGCGGCCGGCGACTACACCGTGACGGTGACGGTCACCGACGACGAGGGCGACTCGGGCAGCGACACCCTGGTGGTGAGCGTGTCCGAGATCCCGAACACGGCGCCGGCGGTGGATGCGGGTGCTGGTGCCACGATCGACGAAGGTGACACCTTCATCGGCGGCGGTAGCTTCACGGATCCCGATGACGACACCTGGACGGCCACGGTCGACTACGGTGACGGCTCGGGTGTGCAGGTGCTGGCGCTGAATGCCGACAAGACGTTCGCGCTGTCGCACCAGTATCTGGACGACGGGCTGTACACGGTCACCGTGACGGTGAGCGACGGTACGGATTCGGGTTCCGACACGGTCAGCGTGACCGTGAACGACCTCGGACCGACCGCGGCGCTGACGGGTGATCAGACTCTGACGGAAGGCGACACCGGCAGCTACGATGCGTCCGGCTCCACCTCGTTCCCCGATGCCATCGTGCGCTACGAATGGGACTGGGCCTATGACGGTACGTTCGATCCGTCTGGCGATGAAGGGGTGACCTCGTCGCACACGTTCACCGCAGAAGGTGGCTACACGGTCGCCGTACGGGTGACGGACGAGGATGGTTCTACCGATGTCGCGACGCTGGCGGTGACGGTGGAGCCCATTGCGGTAGAACCGCCGCCTGCGCCAACGGACCTCGTCGCGCGGCCGAAGAGCACCAAGGTGCAGCTGGTCTGGACGTACACGGGCGCAGACTCGTACAACGTCTACCGGTCGACGACGGCGGGCGGGCCGTACACGCTGATTGCCAACACTACGTCCACCTACTCGACCTATCTGGACGAGGGGCTGGCGAACGAGATCACCTACTACTATGTGGTGACCGCGGTGGTGAGTAGCGTGGAGTCGACCACACCGTCCAACGAGGCTTCGGCGATGCCTAGCGCAAGAATCAGAACGCGCTAGCCCCGGTCCAGCTCGGGCAGACCCACACTCTGTGGGTCTGCCCGGTCTGTCCCACCTTCGTGTGCAGTCCGTCCTCAGTTCTGTCCAGGTGTCGGACAGGCAGCGCGTTGACGTTGTCCGGACAATCCGTGTCCCGTGCTGCAACCCCATGAATCTGCTGACAATTCAGAACAATCCCCCGAACCCGAAGCTGGCATGCTTCTCGCTTTGCCGGTAGAAATCAGTTGGGAACGGGGGACTCGATGAGGGCAATTCGATGGTACGCGGTCTGGCTCGGCCGCCTGGCAACGGCGCTGCTCGTGGTGCCGGAACTCCGCGCGCAGGCGAGCGCCGTTGACGAGGTGGTGGTGGTCGCCACGCGCGAACCGGCGTCAGCGTTGCAGCTGCCGTTCACGACCCATGTGGTTGATCGTGAAGCGCTGATCGAGACTCAGTACCGTACGCTACCCCAGGCCCTTCGCGACATCCCGGGCGTCATGGTGCAGGAGACCGCGTTCGGACAGGGTTCCCCCTATGTCCGGGGAATGACGGGCTTTCGCAATCTGCTGCTGATCGATGGTATCCGCGTCAACAACTCCGTGTTCCGCGACGGGCCGAATCAGTACTGGGCGACCATAGACACGCTGAGCCTGGACCGGATCGAAATGGTCAAGGGGCCCACCTCCGCGCTGTATGGCAGCGATGCCGTGGGCGCGACGGTGAACGCGCTCACGGCGGACCCTTTCGTCAGCCGTTCCGAAGCGCTCGTGCGCGCAGCTTCGGCAGAGCATTCGCTGACCGGCCGCATTGCCATGGCTGGCGCGCTCAGCGACCGCCTGGCGCTCGCCGGCGGGGTGACGGGGAGAAACTTCGGCGACCTCGAGGGCGGATCGAGCGTCGGCACGCAACGCGGCATCGGCTACGACGAGCATGCGTTCGATCTCAAGAGCGCGCTGCGCCTCGATGGCGGCTGGCGCCTGGAGGCGTTCGCCAGCGAGCTGCGGCAGAACAATGTGCCCCGGACACACACCACCCTCGCGGCGGTGCCCTGGCACGGCGTTGGGATTGGCAGCGACCGGCGCCGGGAGCTCGATCAGCTGCGGCGCCTCGCTTATCTGCGCGTGGGTAACTCCAAACTCGATGGCTGGGTGGATCGTGCGGTGGTAACCGTCAGCTATGGCCGCAGCGAGGAGACCCGAGACCGAATCCGCAGCTCGGGCGCACGCGAGGCGCAGGGCTTCGATGTGGATACGGTTGGGCTGCTGGCTCAGTTTCACAGCCAGTCCAGCGTAGGCAGCCTGACCTATGGGGTCGACTTCTACCACGATGCGGTGGACTCCTTCTCCAGTCGCAATCCGGTTCAGGGTCCCGTGGCTGACGATGCCGACTATCGCAGCGTCGACGTCTACGTTCAGGACCGCGTGCAGGTGAACGATAGCGTCGGCCTGGTTGCGGGGCTGCGGCGCACCTGGATAGACGCTGACGCCGATCGCGTGCTCGATCCGGTAACGGGTGGCACCATCGCGATCTCGGATTCCTGGGCAGCGACGGTTGGCAGCCTGGGCGTGAACTGGGCGCTGCAACCAGAGCGGGTGTCGCTGTTCGCCAATCTCTCTCAGGGTTTTCGTGCGCCGAATCTGTCGGATCTGACACGGTTCGATACGGCGCGCTCGAACGAGTTCGAGGTGCCGGCCCCCGGACTCGATCCGGAACGTTTCCTTACCGCTGAGATGGGGGTCCGGTTGCGTTCCGAGCAGTTCCGCGTCGAGCTGGCGGTGTTCCACACGGATCTGGATGATCTGATTCAGCGCGTACCCACGGGGCGTACCATCGACGGCGCGTTCGAAGTCAGCAAGGCGAACGTAGGTGACGGCTGGGTACAGGGTGTGGAGCTGTCGTGGAACGCCTCGCTCGGCAACGGGCTCAGTCTGTTCGCCCGGGCGGCCTGGCTCGACGGCGAGCTGGGTACCTTCCCCACATCGGAGCCGGTGGTGGCGGACGAGCCCATCGATCGCCTGATGCCCCTGAACGGCTCCCTCGGCCTGCGCTGGTCGCCGGGCGACCGGCCGCTCTGGCTGGAGACCGAGGTGGTGACGGCCGCGCGGCAGGATCGGCTCTCCACAAGGGATCAGCAGGACACCACACGTATTCCGCCCACCGGAACCCCTGGCTATGCGGTACTCAATCTGCGCGGCGGCTACCGCCTCAGCGCGCGGCTGCGCGTGATCGCGGGTGTGGAGAATCTCGCGGATCGCGACTACCGCGTGCACGGCTCCGGCACCAACATGCCGGGGCGCAACTTCATCGTCACCGTGCAGGCAGGATTGTGAGAAGTGGGTGGTGGGTCGTCTGGGGCTCGAACCCAGGACCAACGGGTTAAAAGCCCGGTGCTCTACCAACTGAGCTAACGACCCGGAGCGCATCCCGGCGGGAGCGCCGGCGGCAGCGGAAAAATCGAGCGCGAATTGTATGCTCGCGGCGCGCCCACCACAACCCGTTCGAGACGGCTCGCTTGCGTGATCCCCTGGGCGCCCTCGGCCGCCTATGTCAGGGCCAGCAGGTGCTCCCGGGTCGCGGCGTCGGCGGGATAGAAGGTCTCGACCGACAGCTCTTCGATGGTGATGTCCTGGGGAGCACCGAAGTGCGCGAGCATGGTGAACAGCGACCAGGTGCGCCCGTCCTTGCGCAGGCGCATGGTGATGGCGGGCGGGGGCGCGCCCAGGTCAGGCCGGCGCCACTCGGGGGACGCCTCGGGATGCCCCAGGATTTCCTCGATCAGCTCCGCCATCTGTGAGTCTCTGGGGTTTACCAGCAGTGCGCGCCGGGCCCGCTGCAGAAAGCTGAACACCAGCTCGTGCCAATTGACGATGTACGGCTTCAGGCCGGCTTCGTGCAGGCACAGCCGCACCATCTGGAAGGTTTCGGGCGCGCCGATGGCGGCGACGCCGGCGATGGGGTCGGTGAACTGGGAGAAGAACCGCAGCGCGCCCTGATTGGCCATCACCATGTTCCAGCGGCCGTCGAGGACGATGGCCGGATAGGGTTCGTGATGCTCGAGGGCGAGCTGCAGTGCCTCGCGGAACAGGCCCATCTGGTCATCGTTCAGATCTGCCTCCGCGTAGCCCGGGGCGAAGCCGCCGCTGGTGAGCAGTGCGTTGCGTTCACGCAGCGGCACGTCCAGCGCGTCGGCCAAGGCCAGCACCATCCCCCGGCTCGGATTGGCGCGGCCGGTTTCCAGAAAGCTGATGTGGCGCTGGGAGATGCCGGAGGCGAGCGCCAGCGCCAGCTGGCTCAGGCGTCGATGTTGACGCCATTCGCGCAGCATCCCGCCGAACGGGGGCGCATCTGTGGATCGCAGCGCGACTTGTGCCATGGGTGCCTCCGGCAGTTGTGCAGCTGAACCGAAAGTATACGCGCGCGGATAATCGCGACCATTACGTAGGAAGTAATTGGCGCGATTATCTTGCAAGCCCCGATCCCGCCGCCCTGCCCGAGGCGGTGTTCGCCAATGGTGCGGCGGGCGGCGGGAGCACTGCCGGGGGCCCACCGAGGGTGAGCCCGGCTGGGCTCAGACGCCGGGCAGCTCGTACCTGTTGCGTTCGGTGTGGGCCAGCAGGAAGTCCCAGATCTGTGCGTTCAGCTCCGCTGCGTGTTGCTCGGCCCAGGCATGCAGGTCTATGAGCAGCGAGAACCCGTCGGCGTGCACGGCGTCGACGTCCGACAGCAGCAACGAAGCCGGGCTCCGCTTGCAGAAGCTCAGCCGCGCGCCGGTCTGCGGCGCATCGGGGTAGCGCGCTGCGGCTTCCGCGAACAGCGCGTGCAGCGCGCTCAGATCGGTCATGCGATTGGCCACCGCGCGCTCGCTGTCCTGGGACAGCGCCAGCATCAGCATGCTGATCAGCCCGGTGTTGGCCATGGCGAAACTGGAATTGGTTTCCGGGGCGATGCTGCTTGCGAGCTTCACGGCCAGGTCCGCCAGCGCCTTGCCCGGGTGCGGGATCACAGCAGCGGCTCCGCGTACTGATGCGCAGACGCCGGATTGAGCCGGTCCACCAGAATGCGGTTCTGGCGGTCGGTCATGATCCAGCCCGCCATGGCCAGGATCGGTTCCTTCGACTCGCCGCGCATGAAGTCTTCGGTGGAGGAAATCCAGATCGCCAGCCCCTTGAGCGAGGCGAACACCTGCCACCAGCGGAACGCCTCGCGATCGACACGGATGCCGCTGGCGGCTTCCCAGATCTCGAGCGCCTGGTCGCGCGGCAGCAGGTTGCCGGCGAGCCGCCGCTCCGGCCAGCCCCACAGCGGATCCAGCGACCAGGCGAGATCCTCGAGCGGCTCGCCGATGTGGGCCATCTCCCAGTCGAGCACCCCGCGGATCTCGCCAGCGGTGTCGTAGAGGAAGTTTCCGGAGCGGTAGTCGCCATGCACCAGGCACAGCCGCCCGCTGGGCGGCGGCAGGTTGCGTCGCAGCCAGCGGATGGTGGCGGCGGCTACCGGTTGCGGGTGCAGCGCATCCGCTTCGATCACTCCGGCCCAGTAGTCGAGCTCGCGGGCTGCCGGATGCTCGGGCGTTTCCATGAATCCGGTGACGCCCAGCGCGGTGATATCCATGGTCGCCAGGCGGCCGAGCAGGGTCCACTTGTTGCGGCCGATCTTTTCGCGCTTGTCTGCGAACGGCGGCGTGCTCAGATTCGGGATGCTGGTTTCGCAGCCTGGAATCTCCCGCATCACCGAAAACGGCCGCTCCAGCCAGGCCTCGTCTTCCTCCAGGAACAGCGGTTCCGGCACCGGAATGGCGGAGCCGTGCACGGCTTCGTAGGTGCGGTACTCGTGCGCGCGCTCGGTATCGATCAGGCTGGTCTTGGGGTCGCGGCGCAGGATCAGGCCCTCTACATTGCCCCTGGCTTCCACGCGCACGCGGTAGGTTTCCCTGGACGCGCCCCCGGGGATCTGCTCGATGGTGCGCAGCATCACGGGTGTCTGCCAGCGCTCGCTGAGGAACCGGATGAAGCGGTCGGCCAGCGGTTTGAGGGCAGGGTGCACGCGTCCCCTCAGGCCGCCGGCTTCAGCTTGAAGCGGATCGGCAGGTGCTTGAAGCCGTGCACGAAGCTCGCGCGCAGATGCTCGCCCTCGCCGGCGAGCGCCATATGCTCTATGCGTGGGATGAACTGGGTGAAGAAGATCCGCATCTCGAGACGGGCCAGCAGCAGCCCCAGGCACTGGTGCGGGCCGGTGCCGAAGGCCAGATGCCGGTTGGGCTTGCGGTCGATGCGGAACCGGAACGGATCGTCGAACACGTCCTCGTCGAAGTTGGCGGATGCGTAGAACAGGCCCAGCGTGTCGCCCTTGCGGATCTTCTGGCCGCGCAGCTCGTAGTCCTGCATGGCGGTGCGGGAGAACTGATTCACGGCCGTGGTCCAGCGCAGCATCTCTTCCACGGCGAGCTTGACGGCATCCTCGTCGTGCACGGTTTCCTTCAGCTGCTGCAGCTGGTCGGGGTGTTTGAGCAGGGCGTGCAGGCCGCCGGAAATGGCGGTGCGCGTGGTTTCGTGGCCAGCCGTGGCCACGATGATGTAGTAGGAGATGAGCTCCTTGTACGGCAGGTACTCGCCGTCGATTCGGCCATTGGCGATGTAGGACGCCAGGTCCTCCGTGGGGTTGGCGCGACGCGCGTCGGTGAGCTCGGTGAAGTAGCTGTAGAGGTCTTTCACGGTGTCGATGGCGGATAGCGGATCGTCGCTGGCACGGCGCATTTCCGGATCGTCGCCGGCAAACAGCTCGTTGGTCAGCTTCAGAATGCGCCATTCGTCCTGCTCCGGCACGCCGAGGAGCTCGGTGATGAGCTTCAGCGGCGGCCACACGGCGACGTCCTGCACGAAGTCGAGCTCGCGCTCGCCGCCATCGCCCATCATGTCGTCGAGAATGTCGTTGATGATGCTGGTGAGCCGGTCGTCGAGGCGCTTGATGTTCGATGGTTTGAACCAGGGCTGCACCAGCGCCCGGTACTTGGGGTGGTCCGGCGGATCCATCTGCACCAGCGAGCGGATCAGGCCGCGGTCCCCGGCGGTGGCGAGCACTTCGAGCAGCTTCGGGGAATCCTTGAGGCGCTCGAAGATCTGCACCAGCACTTCCTCACGGACGTTCGGCTCCGTGGCTTCGGGCAGCAGGATGGGGCGCGGCTCGCTGGCAAAGAGCTCCGGCTGCTTCTCGATCTCGATGATGTCGGCGTGCTTGGTGACGGCCCAGAACGGCCGGAACCCCGTCGGCGCCAGCAGCTTCAGGGGGGCGTTGGCGCGCAGCCAGGCGAAGGCCTGGTGGGGGTGGCCGATGCGCCCGTAGACGTCGGGCGAGATGACGTCAGCGTCATGAAAATCGTATGCCTCGGCCATGTTTCGGAACGCCTCACTGCGGCTGGGATCAGTGCGGTAAGTTAGCCTCTCCGACGCTCGCTTGGCAATTGCATTGCATGGCCGCGCCCCCTACTGTATCCGGCTGAAGAGAGGTCTGATCACGGGGGAACAGGCGGCATGAGCACAGCGCTCAGCGGGCAGCACGCCTTCATTACCGGCGGCGGCAGCGGCATAGGGCTCGCCTGCGCGAAAGCGCTGGTCGGGGACGGCGCGCGGGTGACCATCGCGGGCCGCAGCCAGGACAAGCTCGACGCGGCGCTCGTCGAGCTGCGCGCGTTGGGAGATGCCCACGCGGAGGCGGTCGACGTCGGCCATGAAGACGCCGTGCGCGCCGCCATCGAGGCGGCCAATGCCCGGGCGCCGCTCACCATCGCGGTGGCCAACGCCGGCACCGGTGCCATTGCGCCGCTCAGCGTCACCGAAGATGCCCAGTGGCAGCAGGTGCTGCAGACCAACCTCAGCGGAACCTTCTACACCTTCAAGCACGCTGCCGTCGCCATCGCGCGGGCCGGCGGCGGCGCCATGTGCGCGATCTCTTCCATTGCCGGCGTGCGTACGCACCGGTTCATGCACGCCTACTGTGTCAGCAAAGCGGGAATCGACATGCTGGTGCGCACCAGCGCCGACGAGTTGGGCGCCGCCGGTGTGCGCGTCAACAGTGTCTGTCCGGGTCTTGTGGATACGGAGATCGCCGCGGGTCTGTTCGCCACGGAAGACGTGCACCAGGACTATCTCGACTGCATGCCGCTCGGCCGTACCGGCGTGCCCGACGACATCGCCCGGGCGGTACGCTTTCTGTGCGGCCCGGAGTCAAGCTGGATCACGGGCGTGAACCTGTCGGTGGACGGTGGCCAGCACCTGCGACGGGGTCCCAACTACGATACGTTCGCACGCATGATGTACGGTGACGACGTCACGGAGGGTCGGTTATGAAGCTGAGCAGGTTGTCCCGCTCCATCGAAGGCAAGGTGGCGATCGTGACCGGCGCCGCCAGCGGCATGGGGCGGGCCACCGCGCGCCTGTTTGCCGACGAGGGTGCCAAGGTGGCGATCATGGACGTGAACGCCGAGCCGCTGAACAGGGTGGCAACTGAGATTGACGCCGCCGGCTGCGCGGTCAAGGACTGGGCGCTCGACCTCGGCGACCGCGAAGCCATCAACGAAACGTTCGCGGAAGTGGCGGATCATTTCGGCGGCATAGACATTCTGGTGAACAATGCCGGCATCTCGCTGTTCGCGCCCATCGACAGCGACGACTACGAGGCGGCCTGGGACAGATCGCTGGCGATCCTGCTCACTGCGCACACGCGTACGATCCGTGCCGCGCTGCCCTGGCTGCGCAAGGCCGAGCATCCGCGGATCGTCAACATCGCTTCTACGGAAGGTCTGGGCGCCACCAAGTACGGCAGCCCCTACACCGCCGCCAAAACCGGCGTCATCGGCCTGACCCGGTCCCTTGCCGTGGAGCTCGGCAGCGAGGGTATCACCGTGAACTGCATCTGCCCGGGACCCATTCATACGGGTATGACGGCCGGCATTCCGGATCAGGCAAAGCAGGAGTTTGCGCGTCGCCGGGTCGCGCTCAAGCGCTATGCGGATCCTGAAGAGGTGGCCCACATGACTTTGTCGCTGGTGCTGCCGGCGGCTGCTTTCACGACCGGCGTCGCGTTGCCGGTGGATGGCGGGTTGACCATACGCAACGCCTGAACGTCAGCTCCCTCGGACCCTCGTCGCAGTCGGCGGAGAATTCAGCTTGAGCGAGTCCATCATCGATCCTCCGGGGCAGCGCGTCGGCTGGCGCACGGTGCTTGCCTACGGCGCACCGGGCGTCGGCGCCGGGTACATGTACCTGCTGCTCGGCCTCTACGTCATGAAGTTCTCGACCGACGTGCTGCTGATCGCCCCGGCGGTGATGGGCCTGATATTCAGCGCCTCGCGCATCTGGGATGCCATCTCGGATCCGCTGGTGGGCTACCTCTCGGATCGCACCAGGAGCCGCTTCGGGCGTCGCCGCACCTGGCTTGCCGCCAGCGTCGTACCCATTGCTGCGGCGTTCATCATGGTGTTCGCGCCGCCGCGCGCCCTCGAGGATGGCGCGCTGGTCGCCTGGATGGCCGTTGCCATCATCGGGTTCTACTCGGCAATGACCGTGTTCTTCGTGCCGCACCTGTCGCTCGGAGCCGAGCTCTCGGCCAGCTATCACGAGCGCAGCCGGCTGTTCGGCATCCGCCATGCGTTCTACACCTTCGGCTCGATACTTTCGCTGATCAGTTTCTATCTGCTCATCCGCGCGGAGCAGGAGAGCGTCACGGCGGTTCGTGACCTGGCGCTGCAGCTGGCGCTGTTCGCGGCCGTGGTGATGAGCGCGCTGATCCTGTTCGCCTCCACGCAGCTGCGAGAGCGCTCCGACTACCAGGGCCGGGTGAACGAAAACCCCTTCCAGGCGTTCGCCGACGTCTGGCGCAACCCGCACGCGCGGCTGCTGATCATCGTCACGTTCATCGAGAACGTCGGCAGCGCAGCCATCGGCGTGCTGACGCTGTACGTGGCGCAGTACGTCGTTGGTGCGCCGCACCTGGCGCCGCTGTTCATTCTCTGCTACATGGTTCCGTCGACGTTCTCGGTGCCGTTGTGGCTGCCGCTGTCGCGGCGCTTCGGCAAAGTGCGCCTGTGGATGTTCTCCATGCTGCTCACCGGCTTCTCGTTCGGTTCGATGTTCGCGCTGGCGTTCATCCCGGATCTCACCATCAAGATCGTCTACATCTGCATCGCCGCGGCTTTTGCGGGCCTTGCCGCCGGTTGCGGCGGTACGATCTCGCCGTCGGTGCAGGGTGACGTCATCGATTACGACGAGTACACCACCGGCGAGCGAAAAGAAGGCTCGTACTTCGCTGCCTGGAATTTCGTCTACAAAGGCGCCACCGGTGCCATGCTGCTGCTCACCGGCTTCGTGCTGCAGTTTTCCGGATTCGAGCCGAATCAGGAGCAGACCATGACCGTGAAACTCGCCATGGTTACCCTCTACGGCCTCTTCCCTCTGGTCTGCTACGTGATCGGGGCGATCCTGTTCAGCCGCTTCAAGCTCGACGAGATCGCCTATGCCGGTATCCGCAGGACCCTCGACGAGCGCAACGGCACCTCGGGCTGACAGGCTGCGGCAAGCCCGTAGTGCCGCCCGTCATCCGCCCGGGTAGATTGCGCTCGCTCAACGACCTGGAGGGTCATCATGTTCAGCAGAAAATGGGTTCCCGTGCTGGTTTCGGGTGTTCTGGCGGCGGCGGGCGCTGGTTCCGCGGCGGCTGATGAGAATACCGGCCTGTACCTGGGCGGCAGTCTCGGCTACACGACGTTTTCGGCCTCCGAGAATGTAGACGTGGGCGAGGGTTTCCAGAAGATCAAGGTGGACGATTCGGACATGGGCTGGAAGCTGTTCGCCGGCTACCAGTTTCTACCCTGGCTCGGCGTGGAGGCCGGCTACGTGGATCTGGGCGACGTCAGCGACAACGCCCTGGGTGCCACCATCGATGCGTCCACCGATGGCTGGGACGCCTTTCTGGTCGGGACGTTGCCGCTGCCCCTGATCGATCTGTTTGCCAAGGTGGGCATGGTCTCCTGGAACGTCGACGCGGACGTCAGCGACGGCGTGAATTCCATCAACCTGAACGACGACGGCGAGGATCTCGCCTACGGCGTCGGCGCGGCGCTGGATCTGGAGCACTTTGCAATCCGTGCCGAGATCGAACGCTTCGACATCAGCGACGTGGACGACCTGTACATGTTCTCCGTCGGCGCCACCATCCAGTTCTGAGGGTGGCCTTGAACTGAAGCTACGGGCTCCCGGGCCGGTTCCGGGTGAGGGACCGGCCCGCTAGCGGGGAATCAGGGCCTCGAGCGTGCGCATCAGGCGCGGCGCCGCCTCGGGGCCGACGGAAGTCGCGGTGAGGTATTCGCGCGAAGGGTAGCTCGCGTCGGCCGCAAAGTAGTCCGGTTTGAGGATGTAGCCCAGCGCATCCAGTCCGAGCCCCAGCACGAAGCTGTGGCGGGCGCTCATGCGCGCCCGCGACTGCAGCGAGTACGCCGGCGAGGTCTCCCCCGGGTGGGTGACGAACTGGGTTTCGCCAATGGCGAACCAGGCGCTTTCCGTACGGATGGCGCCGTCGTATCGTGGGCGCTGCACCACGCCGGCGTCGAGCAGCGCCGCGAACCCCGGATTGTGCAGGGGAATGTCGAACTGCCGGCTGGCAAAGCGGATTCCGGGGTCCGATTCCTGCTCGGCTTGCGCCAGCAGTGACAGCGCTGCGCGCGCCACGTCGGCGCCATAGCGATCAGCAAGCGCGAAGCTGCGCCCGGTCTTGTCCGGCTGCACCCAACCGCCTATGGCGCCCTGCAGAAACAGGTGTTCCCCCGGCAGCACCTCACCCATCATCCGGTAAAAGCCGGCGACGTAGTCGCTGGAGATCTGATCCGACACCGCGTCCATTACCGTGGGGTGACAGGCGAAGTTGGTGAGCGTCGCGACCGTGGTGCCGTTGCCGTCGACGAACTGTGCGACGGTCATCTCGCGGTCCAGCAGGCCGGGCTCGGTCACGTTGTGCACCCAGTCCAGGCTGGGCTCGCCGCTGGCGACGCGCATGGTCACGGGCCGCAGCATCGCGGCGGCGGCGGCCACCTGCTGCGCCGTGGACTCGATCAATCGCGCCATGTATACCGGGTCGCGCCCGCTGGTCAGCTCGTCTGCGCCCCACAGCCCGACCACGTCCGGGCCGGAATGGCTGTGCGTCGAGCTGACGACGATTCGTTCTGCGGGCAGCCCGGTGTGCGGGGCAAGGGCTGCGGCCAGCTCCGCAGCGCGGCGCCGGATCGCATCGATGTCCGGGTGGACCAGGCCGATGTTGTCCACCGTGACCAGCGCCACTGCCGAAGCTCCGTCGCTGACGACGACGGCGCGTGCGAACAGCGGGTCGTGTTCGCCGGTGAAGCGCCGATTGCGCGCATCGCCGGCAATGAACGCCCCCGGCGCCGGCGATACGATGGTGGAGGATGCTCCGGCCAGGAGCTGCACGCCGCCATGATCCGCCGCGGCGCCTTCATTGCGCTCGCTCGTGGTTGGGGCGCCGCAACCGCCCAGCAACAGCATGAGTACCGCGAGCGCCAGGAAACCGCAGCCGCGCATCGGATCAGCGCCCCTTGAAATTGCCCGGCCGCCGCTCCGCCACGGCGCGCACGCCTTCCCTGTGGTCCTCGGTCTGCTGCAGGCGGAACTGCTCGGCGAACTCGTGATCGGTCTGGCGTTTGATGGCATCGGCGATGCCCGCGCGCAGCGTGGCGCGCACCGATGCCACGGCCAGGGGCGCGTTCTCGGCGATCTCGCCGGCCAGCGCCATGGCCGCGTCACGCAGCGTGGCGGCGCTGGTGAGCACGTCGGCCATTCCCCAGTCGTACGCGGTCTCGCCATCGATGCGGCGGCCGGTCATGAACATCAGGGCGGCGCGTTGCTGACCGATGAGGCGGGGCAGGGTGTAGGTCAGCCCGAACCCCGGATGGAACCCGAGCTTCACGAAATTTGCCGTGAAACGTGCTTCTGGGCAGACCACGCGGAAGTCGGGCATCAGCGCCAGGCCGAAACCGCCGCCCACTGCAGCGCCCTGAATCGCACCGATCACAGGTTTTCTGCAGGCGAACAACCGGACTCCGGCGGCGTACAGCGGATTGCCGTCCTCGAGACGGCGCTCGCGCCGCTCCTCCTGCTGGCCGCTGTCACCGAAGTTGGCGCCGGCACAGAAGTGCTTGCCCTGGGACGCCAGCACCAGCGCGCGGATGCCCGGGTCCCGATCGGCGGCTTCGAACGCGTCCGCAATCTCGTTGATCAGGCGCGTATCGAAGAAGTTGTTGGGCGGACGGCAGATTTCGACCAGCGCAACGTGACCGTGATGCTCGATGTTCAGATCGCTCATGATGACTCCTCCCCGGCGGATGATGTTTGACCAAGGCGGGGCGATTTGCAACGCTGGCCCGGAGCAGAGGAGGGCGGAGCATGCTGAAGTGGCAGATCGGTGACGTGCGCGTGACCCAGATCGTGGAGCTGACCACGGCGTCCCTGGGCCCTTTTCTGCTGCCGCAGGCCACGCCGGAGGTGCTCGCGGGGATGCCCTGGCTGAAGCCCTTCGTCGACGATTCCGGGCGCATCGTGCTCAGCGTGCACGCGCTGGTGGTGGAGTCGCAGGGCCAGACGCTGCTGGTGGATACCTGCATCGGCAACGACAAGCCGCGCACCTATCCGCGCTGGAATGCCATGCAGACCGACTTTCTGCAACGATTTCAGGCCGCCGGGTTCAGCACGGAGCGCATCGATGCCGTGATGTGCACGCACATGCACGTCGACCACGTGGGCTGGAACACGCGCCTGGTGGATGGCCGCTGGCAGCCCACGTTCGCGAATGCCCGCTATCTGTTTGCCGAGCAGGAATGGCATCACTGGCGCCACGAGCCCCAGGAATACGGGCCCGTGATCGAGGATTCTGTGCAGCCGGTGTTCGATGCCGGGCTCGCGGATCTGGTCGCCAGCGATCACCGCGTCACGGACGAGGTCTGGCTCGAGCCTACCCCGGGCCACACCCCCGGTCACGTCAGCGTGTACATCAGCTCGCGCGGCGAGGAGGCGGTGATCACCGGAGACATGATTCATCATCCCTGTCAGATCGCGCATCCGCACTGGTCCAGCGAGGCCGACTGGGATCAGACGGCAGCGGCCGCCACCCGGCACGGTTTTCTCGACCGCTATGCCGATCGCCCGGTACTGGTGATCGGCACCCACTTCGCCGCGCCCACCGCCGGGCGCATCGTGCGCGACGGCAGTGCCTACCGGCTCGATTACTGAGCGGGGCCGGCAGTCGAAGCAAGCCGACGGCGCCAGCCGGTATGCCGGGCAGGGCGCTTACTTCAGACCCATGCAGCTCGCGTAGTAGCTGACCGTGGCGGGCCAGTCAGAGAACACGCCGATCACGCCGACGTCGCGGGCCAGCACGTCCAGCATGCGGTAGGTATCACCGTCGTTGTCGATGGCGTCGGCAACGCTCTGGTAGTAGTAGCCGCCGCCGCTGCCCAGGAGTCCGGAACGCTCCAGGGTCCAGGTAATGATGTCGAGCCCCGCGGCTCGGGCCGCCTTCGCGTACGCCGAGGGCACGATGTGCCCGTCCGCGTCCAGAGTCACCAGCACCCACATGGGCGGGGCGACGATCTTCACGCCCTGGCTCGCCAGCGCCGCCATGGAAGGTACGAACGTCTCCGGCTGGCCCGGCAGCATGGAGCCGTCGTCGAAGCGGCCGTCGAGATACACGGCCTGACGGCCGAATGCCGGGTCGTTGCCGATCCAGTACAGCACGTCGGCGAGGTCGAACGATTGCGGCCAGACTCTGGCCGGTGCGATACCGGCGGTCCGGTACTCGTCGATCATCTGCTGCGCATAGCGCTCGCGGGTGTAGTCGCCGCCGAACGGCATGGGAACTTCAGGAGCCTTGAGCTCCGGGGTCATGTCCACGCCGAGCGAGTCGAACAGACTGATGCTCTCGGCGTGGGTCATGAGCGTGCCGCAGGCCGCGTCTGCGGTGGACTCCGGTGCGGCGCTGAGGTACTCGGCCACACTGGTTGCTCTCGGGTTGCTGACGTCCATACGGCCGCACAGCTGCCTGAACTCCGCCAACGTGATGTCGCTGGCGCAGCACAGCGCGCCGGCGGGCTTGCCGGTGGCGGGGTCGGCGGGCGCGAACGGCCGGGTGCACTTCGATGCCAGGTCGGTGGCGAGGATGTTGGTGGTGGTGTGCAGGTCGCATTGGGAGTGACGACACACCAGCTGGCGGTCGCTGGTGAAGGTCACGTCGCACTCGATGATACCGGCGCCCTGACGTGCCGCGGCCAGATAGGACTCGCGCGTGTGCTCGGGGAACCGCAGGGCCGCGCCGCGATGGCCGATGGAGAATCTGGTGCGGAAGAACGGGCCGTTGCGGCACTGCTGCAGGGCCTGCTTCAGAGCACCCTCGTCCATGTCGGCCACCAGTGCCTGAGGTCGTGTACCGAGATCGACGCCCTGATGGCCGTCCGCGGCAGCCTGCCAGGCGACCGCCGCCGTGACTACCAGGAATAGCGACAGCAGCCTCGGGCGATGCCGTGCTCTCCGCACGAGCAGGCGGCAGCGGTTGGCGACTCTGGGCGTAGATCGGTTGGCAAAGCTCTGCCGTTGGTTCAGGGCCCAGGCCATACGGGGCGCTTTCCGGTAGCTGCAGCCGGAACATTGTTTCAGACGCCTCGGGCCGCCTCAACGCTCAGGAATGCGCATGTCGTCCGCACGCCGCGCGCCGCGGCAGCCCTGGCGGCTGCGCCGGCAAGCCGTGCTAAACTCCGGCGTTTTCCGGCGTTTTACGCCCTCCGGCCCGTTTTCGAGGAGCAGCACGACTCGTGGCCACCCGCGACATTTACAGCGCCCTGCACGTGCCCGATTTCCGCTGGCTGTGGCTCGGCAGCCTGGGCTCGTCGTTTGCAATGAACATGCAGATCATCGCGCGCGGCTGGCTGGTCTACACGCTGACCTCGTCGGCGATGGATCTGGCCTGGGTGACTCTGTCGTTCATGTTGCCCCAGGTGGCGCTGTCCCTGTGGGGCGGCGTGGTAGCCGACCGAATGCCGAAAAAGCGGATCATCGTGCTGGCGCAGACGCTCAACTGCGCTGCGACGGTGGTGCTCGGGCTCATCATCATCACCGGTCACGTCAGCTTCTGGGATTTCATCTGGTTCGGGTTCTTCAACGGGTCGATCCTGGCGTTGTCCATGCCGGCGCGGCAGGCCTTCGTGCCCGAGCTCATCCCTGAACGGCTGATCTTTACGGCCATGGCGCTGAACACCACCAGCTGGAACCTGTCGCGGATTCTCGGCCCTGCCCTGGCAGGCTTTCTCATCGCCTGGGTCGCGGACGGCGATACCTCCTCCACCCGAGGTGTAGGCATCGTGTATTTCATGATCGCCACGCTGTACTTCGTCTCGGCGGCGACCATGCTGCTGGTGAGCAAGCCGGGCCACGTCAAGACACCCGACGACAAGAGTCCATGGGCGGACGTCACCGATGGTCTGCGTTACGTCTGGTCGAACCCGCCGGTGCTGGGTCTGATCATGCTTTCCATCGTGCCGTTTCTGTTCGGCATGCCCCTCAACACGCTGCTGCCGGCGTTCAACTCGGACATTCTCGGCGGCGGCCCGGAGGATCTGGGGCTGCTGATGTCGTGCATGGGCATGGGCGCGATTCTCGGCTCGCTGATGCTGGCGTCCATGGGCGAGATGCGCAACAAGGGGCTGGCGCTGATCGCTGCCTCCGCCACCTGGGGTGTGCTGACCATCGGCTTCGGCGCGACGCACGTGGTCTGGCTGGCCGGGCTCGTGATCGGCTGCATCGGCTGGGTCTCGGCCTGGAGCATGTCGCTCAATCGCGGCATGCTGCAGCTGCGCGTTGCGCCGCACATGCGCGGCCGCATCATGAGCATCGACATGATGTCTCACGGACTCATGCCGCTGGGCGTGATCCCCATCAGTCTCATCGCCGAGCACCACGGCATCGGCGCGGCGCTCGAGGCCGCGGGCGTCACCTTCGTTCTGGTGGTGCTGGCGCTGTACGCGTTCACCAAGTCGGTGCGGCGGGTCGACGAGTCCCTGCAGCCGCAGCCCGACGCGGCCTCAGGCGGCTGAATTGATCCGGCGCGCTGCTGCGACCGACGCTGCGCGGACCAGGCACTGTGCAGGCGTGCCTGTGTTTGGGGTAAGGTATCCGGCTGACCGGCACGCAACGAGAACCCGCGGATGCACTGGGACCTGCTGATCACTGGGGCGAAGGTATTCGACGGCACGGGTGCGCCGGGAGAGCTCGTCGACATCGCCATCAAGGATGGTTGCATCGCCGCCAAAGGGGCCAGCCTGCCGCGCGAGGCGGCCGCGGAGGTGCACGACGGCAGCGGTCGCTGGCTGACGCCGGGGCTCATCGACATCCACACCCATGAAGACCTCGAAGTCGAGCTGGCGCCCGGCCTGCCCGAGGTGGTCCGGCACGGCACCACCAGCGTCGTGTTCGGCAACTGCAGCATCGGCCTGGCTTTCGGCAATCAGCGCAAGGGCGACCAGGACCCCATCGTCGACTGCTTCGCGCGGGTCGAGAACATCCCCAAGACGGTGCTGCGCAAGGCCGCGGAGCGCGCCACCTGGAACTCCACTGCCGCGTATCTGGAGCATCTGGCATCGCTGCCGCTGGGTGTCAACGTCGTGCCGCTGGTGCCGCACTCCATGCTGCGGATCGAGGTCATGGGGCTCGAGGACAGCATCAGCCGGGATCCCACATCGGGCGAGCTCGAACAGATGGTGGGCCTGCTCGAGCAGTCCATGGATGAAGGCTACGCGGGATTTTCCACCGACGGACTGCCGCTGCATTTTCTGGCCAACCAGCCGCATGTCGACAAGCGCATTCCTACGCAGTACGCCACCTTTGCGGAGTACCGGGCGCTGACGGACGTGCTGCGCCGGCGCGATCGGGTCTGGCAGATGACACCGGCCACCGGTGATCCGCGCCTGACGCTGAAGCTGTTCCTGCTCACCAGCGGACGCCTGTACGGCAGACCGCTCAGGATGACGGCGCTGGCGGCGCTGGACTCGGTCAACAATCGCAGTACCCGCAGCCGTGCGCTCAACTTCACACGCCTGCTCAACTCCCGTCTGCTCGACGGTCGTTTCCGCATGCAGGCGCTGGCGGCGCCGTTCAAAATCTGGAGCGAGGGCGCGGTCAGCCCGCTGGCCGAAGGCAACCCGCTGATGCGCCAGCTCATAGAAACGGAACTCGACGATCGGCAGGCGCGGCGGCGGGTTCTTTCGGACCCGGACTACGTCGAGGCGTTTCGCGAGATGTGGTCGCGCGGCAAGGACGGGCTCAACCTGGCGCACCTGCGTCGATTGCTGCGCCTGGAAAACGAGTTCCTGACCCGAGATCTCAACGACATGGTGGTCTACCGGGCGCCGGTGGCGAGCTGGCAGGGCCAGAGCATGGCGCAGATCTACGCGCGCTATCGCGTCTGGCAGGACGGCTACGAGGCTGCGGCGCGGCCGGACGAGCTGACCACCTTCACCGCCCTCGGCACGGCGCTGCGCGATGACGGCGAGTTCTTTCTGGCGTTGCTGCGCCACTTCGACCGCGACCTCTACTGGCACTATGTGGCGGCCAACCGTGATCCCGAGGTGGTCAAGGCGTTGCTGCTGCATCCGTTGCTGCTGCCCGGTTTCAACGACAGCGGCGCGCACGTCACCAACATGGCCTACTACGACGGCAATCTGCGCGCGCTGCGCATCGCGGCGGAAGATTCGGAGGCGCTGTTCAGTCACATGGTCAGGCGCCTGACCCGGGAACCGGCCGAGTTCTTCGGGATCGATGCCGGCCGTCTCGACATCGGTGCGCGCGCCGACCTGGCGCTTCTCGATCCCACCGCGCTGCGTGCCTACGACGGCGATGCCGGCATCGAGTACGTGTATCGGGATGCGTTCGAATGCCACCAGCTGGTGAACCGCTCCGACGGTGTGGTGGCTGCCACCTACGTGGGCGGCACGCGTCTGTGGGACGGTTCGAGTCATACGGACGCGTTCGGCCGCGTGCGCGCGGGCAGGGTGCTGACGGCGTGAGGAGAGGCTGGCTTGCGTCCCTGCTGCTGGCGGTGTGCCTGAACCCGGCTCCCGGTGCAGTTGCCGCCGAGATCTACGTCACCCGGGGCGAGTTCGGCGAGGCCAGCTTCAGCGACGTGGTGCAACCGGGTGCCACCGTAATCGAAGTTCCCGAAGATGAGAACACGCCGCCCGTGGCCAGCGACGCCTGGGTGGACGAGGCCCTGCGGGTCGCCCAGGATCTGGAGCGCAGCCGCCTGCTGCGCGAGCAGGAAGCAGCCCGCCGAGCCGAAGAGCGCCGCCGCACCGCGCAGGCGCCGTCGATCCCCGCGGACGTCGCGCCGGCGGAAGACGGGTGGCGTCAGAGCTACTGGTACGCGCCGCCGCGCTACGGCGACGGCGGGCACTGGCGTTCCGGCGGGCACCGGCCCGAGCACGGCGGCCGGCGCGAGCATCCCGGCGGCGAGCGCCCCGACGGGCCCGATCGCCCGCAGGGTCCCCCGCGCCAGGAACCGCTGCGTGCGCCGCTTCCCGCCGATGGGGGCGACTGAGGTGGCGCTGCGCATCGGCCTCATTTCCGATACCCATCTGCCCGAGGCGCGGCGCGAGCTGTGGCCGCAGATCTTCGAGGCCTTCACAGGGGTCGATCTGATCTTCCACGGCGGCGACATACACGAGTTCTACGTGCTCGATGAGCTCGAGCGCATTGCGCCGGTGTATGCCGCGCGGGGCAACGGCGAAGACGGCTCCGGCGGACGCCCCGTGCAGCCTGAGGACCCCAGGGTACGCTATGCCTGGCTGCTCGAGCTCGAGGGTCTCTGGGTGGGTTTGACGCATTACGTCCCGGTACCTGAGCGCCCGCCGAACTTCACCCTGGCGCGCTGGGTAGAGAGGTATTTTCCGGAGCGCACGCCGGATGTCATCGTGTTCGGCGACACGCATCGTGAATGCATCGAAGAGGTGGACGGCGTGCTGTGCGTGAATCCCGGCTCTCCCACCTATCCGCACAACTACGACACCCAGTTCGGCACCCTGGGATTTCTCGAGCTGGACAACTACGAAGCCCGGGCCAGCATTCACCTCATCACGGCGTCGGGCATCGAGCCGTTCGACTGGGACGCGGTGCCGCCCTGGAAGCGGCGCTGATCTGGCTGACTGGCATGCCTGCCCGCGCTCACGCCCGGTAGCCGGCTACCCGCGATAGGCTGTCGGGCCGTGTCCGATGCCCGGTCAACTCGCCCGGGCGAACAGCGGCCGCAGGCGCATGCCGGCGGCATTGCCCAGCAGGGCGGCTGCGAACCATACCCAGCCATGCAGGCTGGCCGAGGCGATGCCACCGAACAGGGCGCCGATGTTGCAGCCGTAGGCCAGGCGGGCGCCGTATCCCAGCAGCACTCCGCCGAGCACAGCAGCTGCCAGCGAGCGCCATGGCAGTCGCCACACGGGCGCGAACCTGCCCGCCAGGCTGGCGGCAAGCAGTGCGCCCAGCACGATGCCGAAGTTCATCACCGA
Organism: Pseudomonadales bacterium; assembly: GCA_041395905.1. GTDB lineage: Bacteria > Pseudomonadota > Gammaproteobacteria > Pseudomonadales > Azotimanducaceae > UBA7803. Next base: position 121,979 of record JAWKZP010000011.1, on the reverse strand, counting down.
GGTGACGTCGGCGAGCACGCTGGCGCGCAGCGATTCAGCCCGCGCAGCGCTCTGCCAGTAGGACCAGCCTGCAACGTCGATGCCGGTGGCGGCCACGAGCTTGGAGCCCCACAGCGCGAATGCCGAGGTGACGCCCCAGGGCCGGCCCGCCAGCGCCAGCGTGGCGCAGTTCACAGCCGCCAGCGTCAGCGCGCCGAGCAGCAGGGGCCAGGGTCCACGCAGCAGCTCGGACCTGCCGAGCGCGCGCCAGGTGGGTTCCAGGGTGCCGTGACGGCGGCGTTCCATGGCGCTGACGACCAGCCAGACGCCGGCCAGCAGCGCCAAGCTCGCGGCCAGCGCCATCCAGGGGCCGTATGACTGCAGCAGCGACACCGGGGGCAACGCCGGCGCGCTGTGCCAGGTTTCGATGTGCCGGGCGCCGAGCACCGAGCCTGCGATGAAACCGGCCAGCGTGAGCAGCATTCGTGTGCTGCCACCGCCCACGGTGAAGAGGGTCCCGGATGCGCAGGCTCCACCGACCTGCATGCCCACGCCGAACAGAAACGCGCCGACCACCAGCGATACGCCGAGGGGTGCGGCCGAGCCGCGCAGCGTGGTACCCAACAGCTCGCCGCCGGCAAGCAACGGCAGAAACACGGCGACGGTGACACCCAGCATGACCAGCTGAGCGCGCAGCCCGGCGCTGCGGCGTTCCTGGAGCAGGCTGCGCCAGGCGCCACCGAAGCCGAAGGCCGCGTGATAGAGCGCGACACCGGCCATCAGACCCACGGCGAACAGCGCCGCCTGCCGCCAGCCGATGGTGAGCCACAGATGTGCCGCCAGGTACGCCGCCGCGGCCGCAGCAGCTGCCAGGGCGCGCGGATTCATGGTCGGCGCCCGGCTTTGGGTACCATCAGGGACGGCGGGAAGCGTTGCGCTCACATCAGTCCTTGGGCTGCCCGAGAATGCGCTCGGCGATGATGTTGCGCTGGATGTTCGGGGTGCCGCCGCCGATCACCACGTTCGGCCAGGACAGGCTCGACTTGGCCCAGCTGCCGCCATCCACGGCGGAATCGCCGCCGGCGAGCTGCAGACCCGCCTGGCCGGTCAGCTCCACGGCGAAATCGTCCATCTCGATCTCGAGGCTCGCCCGGTGCAGCTTGTTCACCGACGTTTCCGAGGTCAGTGGCTCGCCCTTCAGCTGCCTGGTCAGATAGCGCAGACCGTTGTACTTCATGGCGGCGATCCTGGCTTCGAACATGGCCAGCGTGCGCCGCACCCTGGGATCCTCGCTGGCCGGGCGGCCCTGCTTCCGGGTTTTCTTCACAAGTGCCTTCAGCGTGTCCAGCTTGTCGAACATCTGCGTCACCTCGCCGATGCTCGAGCGCTCGTTGGCGAGGGCCGAAACCGTCACCATCCAGCCCTGGCCCTCCGCGCCCAGACGGTTCTCGACGGGCACCCGTACGTCCGTGAAGAACACCTCGGCGAAGTGCCGGTCACCCGCCATGTTCTCGATGGGGCGAACCTCCACGCCGGGGCTGTCCATGGGTACCAGCAGGCAGGTGATGCCCTTGTGCTTGTGCTCGGCGTCCCAGCTGGTGCGCACCAGCAGGATGATCCACTGCGCCCAGGGTGCGCCGGAGGTCCAGATCTTTTGCCCGTTGACCAGGTAATGGTCGCCCTCGCGCACGGCCTTGCACTGAATCGAGGCCAGGTCCGAGCCGTGGTTGGGCTCGGAATAGCCGGTGCACCAGATCACCTTGGAGTCGAGAATGTCCGGAATGAACCGGGCCTTCTGCTCGTCGGTGCCGTACTGCATGATGCCGGGGCCGACCCAGGCCAGACCCATGAACGAGGTGCCCAGCGGCGGCGCCTTTGCCAGTGCCATCTCTTCGCGCAGGATCGTCTGCTCGATGAGGCCGCCATCGCTGCCGCCGTAGGCCTTCGGCCAGGAAAAGCCGACCCAGCCCCTGGCGCGGACCTTGTCCAGCCAGGTCTTCATGAAGTCGCGGCCACGTTCGGCCCTGGGCGGCAGGTTTTCGGCCAGAAACGACCGCACTTCTTCGCGGAACGCCTGCTCGCCGGCGCTGTATTCGAAGTCCATTACAACCCTCCCAGTGCCGCCACGCGGTCGAGGTGGAAATCGGAATCGCCGAACATGGACCGCGCCCACTTCGAGCGCTTGAGGTAGAGCTGAATGTCGTACTCCGCCGTGAAGCCGATGGCGCCGTGCAGGCCGACCCCGTCGATGCCGATGCGGGCGAAGGCATCCGAGGCATAGCCCTTGGCCAGCGAGGCGGCGCGCGGCAGCTCCGCAGGCGCATCGTCGACCGTCCAGGCCGCGTAGTAGAGCAGCGACTTGAACGACTCCACGTCGACGTACATGTCTGCCAGGCGGTGCTTCACGCCCTGGTACTGGCCGATGGGCCTGCCGAACTGAATGCGGGTGCGTGCGTAGTCGCTGGTCATGGCCACAGCCGCCTCCGCGGCGCCCACCATCTCGGCCGTCACGGCCACCGCGCCGAGATCCGTGAGCCAGGCCAGATCGTCCGTGGTCATGGGCAGCACGCGCTCGTGGGGTATCTCCACGCCGCTCAGCGTGACGCTCCCGGTGGGCTTGCTGCGGTCCATGATCGGCTGCGGCCGGATCTCTAGCTGGTCGCGGCTCAGCGCGGCCAGCGCCAGTCCCTGCGGGCCGCGGAACGCGAGCAGGTAGTCCTGCGCGGCGGCGGCGTCGGGGACGAACGGCTTGGTACCGCTCAGGACGATGCCCCCGTCCACGGCGGTGCCCTCGAGGTTGATGGCCTCGGGGCTGATCCAGTTGGGCTCGTCGTACAGGGCCAGGGTGCAGATCGCGCTGCCGGACGCCAGGGACGGCAGCCAGCCGGTTCTGTGCTGCTCGGAGCCGCAGCGTTGAATCGCGGCAGCCGCGAGCGCCTGCGACGCGATGGGCAGCGGTGACAGGCCTCGCGCAGTCTCCTCCAGCACCACGGTCAGATCCACCCACTTCAGGCCGAGGCCGCCGTGCTGCTCGGGGATGGTCAGGCCGAGCCAGCCGAGCTCGCCCGCCTGCTGCCAGAGTGCCGGGTCGAAGGCGCTGTCGCTGCCCATGAGCTCGCGCACCCGCCGCATGGTCAGCGTTTCCTGCATGAACCGCCGCACCTGCTCCCGGAGCATGTTCTGTTCTTCGGTGAAACCGAAATTCATCGCCGCGGTCCCTCTCTGATCAGGAAATGATGCCCTGCTCGAACCAGGCATCGGCGCGCTCGCCGAGACCGATCTCGTCGAGAATCTCGCGCGTGTGCTGGCCGACGCCGGGGCCCGGGCCGCCCGGTTCGGCCGGCGTGCCGTGAAAGCGCGGTGCCGGTCGCGCATCGCGCAACGGTCCGGCGATGGGATGCTCGAGCTCGCGGAACATCCGGTTGTTGCGGATCTGCGGGTCGTCGGGCAGCTCGTTCAAATGATTCACGCGCGCAAACGGCACGTCGTGCTCGCGCATGCGCGCTTCGGCCTCGGCCACGGTCATCATCGCCGCAGCGTCGTCGGCTCGCGGGTTCAGCGTCGCCGCCAGATCGGTCCGATGCTGATGGCGAAGATCCAGCGAAGCGAAGCGCGGGTCGTCGGCGATGTCGTGCAGCCCGAACGCGCGGCACATGCCCTCGAACTCGGACTGCGACAGCGTCATGGTGGCGCCCCAGCCGTCCCGGAAGCGCCGCAGCACGCCGGATGCGCCGATGGGCGGCCGCGAATCCACGCCCTCGCCCTGCAGAATCAGATCGGCGGCCGTGTCCGACCAGGCAAAGGCGATCGCGGTGTCGAGCATCGACAGCTCGACGTGCTGCCCGCGCCCGGTTCTGGCCCGGGCCAGCAGCGCCGCGGTGATGGCTTGGCAGCCGGTCCAGGCAGTCAGCTTGTCGAGCAGCAGCATGTTGACCTGCTCGGGCTGGTCGGGGTGCTCTCTGTGGATTCGGCCCTGAATCTCGGTCATGCCCGACGCGCACTGAATGATGGGGTCGTAGGCCCGGTCGCCGGCCCGGGGTCCGCTGGAGCCGAACCCGCTGATCGACAGATAGACGAGCCCGGGATTGTCGGCCGACAGCTCGTCGTAGCCGATGCCGAGGCGATCGACCACGCCGGGACGGAAGTTCTGCACGACGACGTCCGAGCGGGCCGCCAGGCGACGCACGATCTGAACACCTTCGGCGGTGCCGAGATCCAGCGCGATGGAGCGTTTGCCCCGGTTGAGCACGTGAAAGAAGCCCGAGTAGCCGTTGCGGCGGCTGCCCACGTGGCGCTGGATGTCGCCGCCGGTGCGTTCCACCTTGATCACGTCCGCACCCTGATCCGCCAGCAGGGCGGCGGTCAGGGGACCGGACACGATGGCCGACAGGTCCAGAACCCGAAAACCGTGCAGCGGTCCCGGCATGTCAGGCTCCCTCTTCGATCTGCTGGATCCAGCCGAGCTGGACGGTCAGGCGCCGCGCATCGGGTTGACGGGCGGCCAGCTCTCCTTGCTCGCCTGAATTTTCTCGCCGATTTCCGCCACGTCCCAGGGGCCTTCCTCGAGGGGCCGGTCGGCGATGGGCGTGAGCTGCCAGGACAGCAGCGACACGTTGTTGCCGCCGATGAGCCACTGCCGCCCGGAAATGTCCTTTGCTTCGTCGCTGCATAGGTACACGATGGCCGGCGACACGTTTTCCGGCGGAAAGCGGTCCTGCATGCCTTCGGGCAGGATGTCTTCGGTGAGCCGTGACATGGCGGTAGGCGCCAGAGTGTTCACGGTGATCCCGTACTTCATGCCTTCGAGCCACAGGCAGCGGGCAAAACCGGCAATACCGGCCTTCGCGGCGCCGTAGTTTGTCTGGCCGAAGTTGCCGAGCAGCCCGGAGGTGGAACTGGTGACGATGATGCGGCCGCCGTGGCCCTGCTCCAGCATCTTGTCGAACGCCGCCTTGACGGTGAGGTAGGTGCCGCGCAGGTGCACGTCGAGCACCAGGTCCCACATGGCGTCGTCCATGTTCTTGAACGACTTGTCGCGCAGGATGCCGGCGTTGGCGATGAGGATGTCGATCTTGCCGAACTCGCGCACGGCCTGGTCCACCATTTCCTGGGCGGCGGCCTTGTCCGTGACCGAGCCGTAGTTCGGGCTGGCCTTGCCGCCGGCGGCCTTGATCTCTGCGACCACCTGGTCGGCCATGTTATGGGAGGCCCCGGTGCCGTCGCGGGCGCCACCGAGGTCGTTGACGACCACCGCCGCGCCCTCCTTGGCCAGCAGCAGCGCGTGCGCCCGGCCGATTCCGCCACCTGCTCCGGTGACGATGGCCACCTTACCGTCGAGCATTCCCATAACGATCTCCTTTCTGCTGGTTCTCGCGTGACGAAGAACGTCACTGCCGCCGGCTGCGGCGCAGGGCCACTGGCGGCGGGCAATCGAGGGTTGATTTCTGTCCTCCCCCGGACCGTATACTCGGTACTTCGGGCAACGAAGCAGTCTACGATTCGAGGCAGCAAACGCAAGCGCCGTCGCCCGGGCGCTGTGATGGGCGTTCGATTCCGGGCAACCGGCAGCGAGGCCGGCCGGAAGCGGCGCGGTTCTCGCCTATGCTTGGGGGTACACCTCGCAACCAACGCCGCAGGACGATTCAGTGAGCGATTCTTCAGGACACGACGGAGCAGACAAGCCACGCCTGGTACCGGTTTCCGCAGGCCCGGCGCGTGCCATGGAGGATCAGCTCAATCGTTCGCTGGACGACGTGATCGAGCTGCTGCAGCGCGAGATCGAGCGCCTCAAGGAGTCGCTGGAGACCTACCGCCAGTCCGGGCACCCGAACCGTCAGGAAATCATCCGCTGGCACATCCGCAGCCTGGACGAGCGCCAGGACGCTCTGGAAGAGCTGCAGCGTCTGATCCTGGCCGAGCGCGCTGCGAACTCAGAGCGACCGCACTGACTCCAGCGCCGCGCAGATCGCGGCCACTGCGCGGGGGGTCGGATCGACACCGTAGAGCGACTCCAGCGTCGCGAGCCCGCCCGGATTCGCCAGATTCACTTCCATCAGGTACGGGTAGGCCATGTCTACGGCCGCAAAGCCGATGCGCAGTGCTGCCAGTTCTGCGGCGACGCGCTCTGCAAGCTCGCGTTCGGCGGCGCTCAAACGGGTAGGGCGGGGTTCTCCGCCGATGGCCAGGTTGGTGCGGAAGTCCGCGCCCGGCAGGCGCAGGTAGCTGCCGATCAGCTGCCCGCCCGCTACCAGCACCCGCTTCTCGCCCCGTTCGATCTCGGGAACGTATCGCTGCAGGATGCAATAGCAGGGCTCGTCGCCGCCGGTGAGGCGGCGCAGCACCGTCTCGCCCCGGTCATCGGCCCGGATGCGCTCCACGTCGCGGCCGTAGCTGCCGGCAGTGGGCTTGGCTACCCAGTCGCCGCCCCGGTCCAGCACGGCGCGCAGCACCTCGTAGTCGCTGCTGGCGTGGGTCTCCGGCATCAGCTCGCACCAGGCGTACTTTGCGTGCAGGTAAATGAACGCGTCTGCCGGCACCACCAGCCGGCGCTGGTCGAGTCGATGCAGCAGCTGCATGCGGTCGAAGAAGGTTCGCATGCGGCCGAAGCCCAGGGGCCAGACGAGATCGTAGCTCTGTGCCGCCCGTGTGCCGATGCAAACCGTACCCGCGCTGAGCCGCAGCTGCTCGTGGCTGCTGCTCGTCACCGACCAGCCCGCCTCGGCAAAGGCCGCCGGCAGCCGCTGGTGATTGTCGTTGCGGGCCAGGGTCACGTCCCCCAGCAGAAACACGATCTCGGGCATGGCGGTTCAGGCGTGTATGGGGATGTGCCGTGGCTGCGCCGCAACCCGCGCCAGCCAGGCGCGCAGGTTGGGGAAAGCCTTCAGATCGTAGCCGCCCTCGTGAGCGACGTGGCTGTACGCGTACAGGGCGATGTCGGCGATGCCGTAGCGGTCGTCGACGAAAAACCGCCGCTCGCTCAGGTGCCGCTCCATCACGCCGAGGGCTGCCACGCCGCGCGGGTGGCGCTCGGCAATCTGGGCAGCGTGTCCCTGCGGATCCTTGAGGATGTGGATCCAGAAACGGTTGGTGGCGATGAAGGGTTCGTGGCTGTACTGCTCGAAGAACAGCCATTGCAGGGTCAGCGCGCGCAGGTAGGAATCATCCGGCAGCATTGGTGTGCCGGTCGCCAGATAGCAGAGCATCGCGTTGGACTCCGCCAGTGGGCGGCCATCGGGCAGGATGAGCAACGGCACCTTGCCGTTCGGGTTGAGCGCCAGGAACGCGTCTGTCCGGGACTCGCCCTGGAGGATGTCGGTCGGCACGCGCTCGTAGGCGATGTCCAGCTGGTTGAGCAGCAGGCGCACCTTGTAGCAATTGCCCGAATCCGCCATTTCGAAGAGTCTGAACATTGAAATATCTTCCCCGTCGCCCCAGATAGTCTGCACTGTGACGAGATTGTGACGCCCCGAGCGGAGAGAGTATCCTCACGACATGACCGCCCAGACCAAGATACCAGACCACACGCTCGCCGCGGAGCAGGTGCCCATCGTCCATCCCGAGCACCTCGACCCGATGGAGAAGGTGGCGCTGCGCAAGGAGATCAAGTCGCTGCTGGAAGCGCGCGGCGCGGTGCTGGTGGCGCACTATTACGTCGATGCCGACGTGCAGGACCTGGCCGAGGAAACCGGTGGCTGCGTCGCCGATTCCCTGGAAATGGCCCGCTTCGGCAAGAACCACGCGGCGGATACGCTGGTGGTGGCGGGTGTTCGCTTCATGGGTGAGACGGCCAAGATCCTGTCGCCCGAGAAGCGCGTGGTCATGCCCACCCTGGAGGCCGAGTGCTCGCTGGACCTGGGCTGTCCGCCGGACGAGTTCGAGGCGTTCTGCCGCGAACACCCGGATCGCAAGGTGGTGGTGTACGCCAACACCTCCGCGCGGGTGAAGGCGTTGTCGGACTGGGTCGTTACCAGCAGCGTGGCGCTGCCCATCGTCGAACGGCTGCACGCTCAGGGCGAGAAGGTACTGTGGGCGCCGGACAAGCACCTGGGCCACTACATCCAGACGCAGACGGGCGCCGACATGCTGCTGTGGAACGGCGCCTGCGTGGTGCACGAGGAGTTCAAGGCCAAGGCCCTGTTCGACCTGAAAGCCCTGTATCCCGACGCCGGGGTGCTGGTGCACCCGGAATCGCCCGCCGCCGTGATCGACATCGCCGACGCCGTGGGCTCCACCAGTCAGATCATCCGAGCCGCCTCCGAGCTGCCGAACAAGGTATTCATCGTCGCCACCGACCGCGGCATCTTCCACAAGCTGCGTCAGCGCAACCCCGACAAGCGCTTCATCGAGGCGCCAACGGCCGGGCAGGGCGCCACCTGCCGCAGCTGTGCCCACTGTCCGTGGATGGCGATGAACGAGCTCAAGCAGCTGGCGCTGTGCCTGCGCGACGAGGCAGCCATGGCTGCCAACGAGATCGTCGTGGATCCGGAGACCGGGCGTCGCGCCATGATTCCGCTGCAGCGGATGCTCGATTTCAAGCCCTGAGATCGGGCGTCAGGAGCGCGCCTCCCGCAGGGCCGTGCGCAGGTCGTAAAGGCGTTGATCCAGGCGCGCCAGCAGCTGGGTGTCGGCCCGGCTCACCAGGCGGCGCGCATACTCCAGATGCTGAATCGCCTGCTGATAGGCGCCGTGCAGCGCGAAGTACTCGGCGCGGGCGCGGTGCACGCCGATGATGTCCCCCGCCTGACCGGAAACCTCGGCGAGGTCGTACCAGACGTCCACGTCGTTGCCGTTGACCTTGGACTGCCGTTCCAGCACCGCCTGGGCCTCGCGGTACTGGCCGGATTTCGTGAGGGCATCGGCGTAGACCATGGCCAGCGCAGGGTTGTCCGGGTTGATGGCCAGATGATGCGACAGCAGTTTTTCCGCCTGGTCGTACTTGCCCGCGGCCGTGAGGATGTCGCCGTAGGCGGCGATGTAGAGGATCTTTTCCGGCGTTTTGCTGAACAGCTGGTCGGCGAGCGCCACCGCCTCGGTGTGCTCGCCGGCCTTGGAGAGGGCGATGGCAAGGCCGTAGCGCGCCGCCTCGGAATCCGGATGGTCTTCCACTTCCTTGCTGAATCGCTTGACCGCCGCCTGGGGCGAGTCGGCGTAGTGAACGATGGCGCGCGTGCGCATCAACGCATAGTCGAGCGAGTCCGGATAGCTGCGCGCCGGGTACTCCTGGGCCTGCAGCCGGGCGTCCGCCACCCGGGATTCGGACAACGGGTGCGTCAGCAGAAACTCCGGCGGCCGGCTGCTGTAGCGGTAGGCGCGCTGCATCCGCTCGAACATGCGCGACATGCCGTTGGGATCCAGGCCGGCGCGCACCAGGGTATTCAGGCCGATCCGGTCGGCTTCCTGCTCGCGCGTGCGGCTGTAGCGCAGCTGGCTCGACTGGGACGCCGCCTGCGCGGCCGACATCGCCGCGATGCCGGCATCGCCGCCGCCCATGACGCCGATGGCGATGGCCGCGATCATGGACGCCAGCGTCGGCAGGGTCTGGGCACGCTGCTCCTCGACACCGCGGGCGAAGTGCCGCTGGCTGAGGTGGGCGAGCTCGTGCGCCAGCACCGAGGAGTACTCATTGACGTCCTCGGCATACAGCATGAGCCCCAGGTTGATGCCGACCACCCCGCCTGGTGCCGCGAAGGCATTGATTTCGGGGTTGTCGATCAGTACCACCTGCAGCAGGCTGTCGCGCAGCTGGGAGTGCTGCACGAGGTCGGCGAGATTGACGCCGACCCAGTACTTGAGAATGGGGTCGTCGATGGTCGGCAGGCTCGCGTGCAGCTGCTTGAGGAACTCGCTGCCGATCTGGCGTTCCATTTCCGGCGAAATGAGGCTCGAGGACGCGTCCCCGAGCACCGGCAGGTCTTCGCTCACGTCGGCAGCCCTGGCGTCGTCTGCGGCGATCAGCAGCGCGCCCGCCACGATCAGCAACGCGCCGGCCGCGCCGAGGCGCAGCGCGCCCGGCCAGCCTCCGGTCCAACCTTTCGACAAGCGTCCGATCACGGTTTTCATCATACTGGGACCGGAAAAGACCGGCAAAAGTTCAATAGGCTATGATCGCGCAGACTGTCACCTGGTGCCCGGAGCACTGTGTAAATGAACGACGCTGAACACCCCGAAATCGAGCTCGACCTGTGCGGGCTCAAATGCCCGATGCCGCTGCTCAAGGCCAAGAAGGCGCTCAACGAGCTGCCGCCGGCGGCGCTGCTGCGGGTGCGGGCCACGGATCCCGGTTCGGTGCGCGACTTCGAGCTGTTCGCTCAGCAGAGCGGCAACGCGTTGCTGGAGTCGCGCCGGGAAGGCGACATCTACGTCTACCTGTTGCGCAAGAAGTCCGCCTGATGCGCTTTCTCGAAGTCATCGGCGGCTGGATCAACCAGTATTTCTCGCACGAGGAAGCCATCTATCTGGTGGTATTCCTGGTCTCCGGCTTTCTCGTGCTGTTCGTGCTCGGCGGGGTGCTGGCACCGGTGCTCACCGGTCTGGTGCTCGCCTTTCTGCTGCAGGGTCTGGTCAAGCGTCTGGTCAGCTGGCATCTGCCTCAGGCCGTGGCCGTGTACACCACCTTCCTGGTGTTCGTGGTGGGCATGATCACGCTGTCGCTGTTCGTGGTGCCGCTGCTCTGGCAGCAGCTGCGGGCCCTGATCGGGGCGCTGCCGAACGTGATGATGCGGGTTCGCGAGGTCGGCCGCGATCTCACCGAGCGCTTTCCCGATTTCGTCACTCAGGCTCAGGTGGATCAGTGGATCTCGGCGGGTACGAACCAGGTGGGCAATCTCAGCGGCGCGGCAGTGGAGACGCTGGTGTCGAACGTGCCGTCGCTGGTGGGCCTGCTCATCTATCTGGTGCTGGTGCCGATCTCGGTGTTCTTCTTTCTCAAGGATCGCGACCAGCTCATGCACTGGTTCCTGTCCCTGCTGCCGCAGGAGCGGCCGCTGCTCAACCGCGTCGGCGCGGAAATGAACGTGCAGCTCGCCAACTACGTGCGCGGCAAGTTCATCGAGATCCTGATCGTCGGCAGCGTCACCTACGTCACCTTCACGATCCTGGGCCTGCAGTACTCGGCCCTGCTCGGCATGATCGTGGGCCTGTCGGTGCTGATCCCGTTCGTCGGCGCCGCGGTGGTGACCATTCCCGTGGCGTTGGCGGGGGTGATTCAGTTCGGATGGTCCTGGGACTTCGCCAACATCATGCTGGCCTACGGCATCATTCAGGCGCTGGACGGCAACGCGCTGGTGCCGGTGCTGTTCTCCGAGGCGAACGACCTGCATCCCATCACCATCATTCTGGCGATTCTGGTGTTCGGTGGTCTCTGGGGCGTATGGGGCGTGTTCTTCGCGATCCCCCTGGCGACGCTGGTCAAAGCCATCTACAACGCCTGGCCGCGGCAGCAGGCGGGTGATGGCGAACCGGAGTCGATGGCCGCGGCGTCCGCGGGCACGTCGGACAACAGCGGCCGGAGCAGTGCCTGAGGTTGTGGAGCCCGCGAGGGCTCAAGTACCATTGCGCGGTTTTTGCTGACTGGTCCGTTCATGTTGAGGGGAAGCATCGTCGCCCTCGTTACCCCGATGAAAGCGGACGGCGCCCTCGACTGGGAGGCGCTGGACGCGCTCGTCGAGTGGCACGTGCAGGAAGGGACCCACGGTATCGTGCCCATGGGCACCACCGGCGAATCGGCAACGCTCGACACACCGGAACACCTGGAAGTCATCGCGCGTACCGTGCGTGTCGTGAACGGGCGCATACCGGTGATCGCGGGCACCGGCTCGAACTCCACCTCGGAGGCGATCCATCAGACCCTCGAAGCGAGCGAGGTAGGTGCGGACGCGTGCCTGCTGGTGACCCCGTACTACAACCGGCCGACGCAGGAAGGGTTGTTCCGTCACTATCAGGCGGTGCACGAGGCGAGCGACATCCCGCTGGTGCTCTACAACGTGCCGGCGCGCACGGCCTGCGATCTGAAACCGGACACCGTGGGGCGCCTGGCGGCGCTGCCCCGGATCGTCGGGATCAAGGAGGCGAGCGGCGACCCGGCACGGGTGACTCAGATCCGGGACCTGGTTCCCGAGGATTTCTTCGTGCTTTCCGGCGAAGACGCGCTGACGCTGAAGATGATGCGGCTCGGCGCGGTGGGTACCATCTCGGTGACGGCCAACGTGGTGCCGCGCCTGATGGCCGATTTCTGCAACGCGTTCCTGCGGGGCGACACGCAGCGCGCCGCCGAGCTCGACGCCCGTCTGCAGCCTCTGCACGAGATCCTGTTTGTCGAATCCAGCCCGCAACCGACCAAGTGGGCGCTCTACGAGATGGGCCGCATCGATCGCGGGATCCGGCTGCCGCTGATCGAGCTTTCCGAAAATCACCGGGCGGAGCTGCGCGCCAGGCTCAAGGCCGTGGGAGCGTTGTAATGCTGCGAAGGCTCTGGCCGCTGATCCTGCTGCTCGCGGGATGTTCCTGGCTTTCGGACGACAAGGGCATCTTCGTCGACCGCAGCGATGACTACATCACGGTGAAGGACAACCCGCCGCTGGAGATCCCGGCCGATCTCGAAGCCGACCGGGTGCAGGATCCGTTCCCGGTGCCGAAGATCTCGGAACCCATGCGGCCCGAGTACTTTCCGGGCCGACCGCCGCAGCCGGACGCCATCTACGCCAACGACAACCGCGACGAGGTCCGCATTCAGCGTCTCGGCGAGCGGCGCTGGCTGGTGGTGCCCGAACCGCCCACCTCGGTATGGCCCAAGGTCAAGCAGTTCCTGGCCGACAACGGCGTGCCGGTCAGCCGCGAACGGCCCGGCGAAGGACGCCTGGATACCGAATGGCTCACCATAGGCAATCAGAACTACCGTGACGTCGTGCGCCTGGTGCTGCGCGACAGCCGCGAGGCAGCGGGCATCACCACGGGCCGCGACCGGTTCCGCATCCGGGTGGAGCAGGGGCTGCGCGAGCGCACCTCGGAGGTGCACATCCGCCATGAGAACGACACCTTCGCGGCCCCGGGCCCGGACGATCTGATCGACCTCAACGCAACGCCCTCGCACCTGAGTCAGGCCGAGCAGGAGCTCTTGAGCGAGCTCGGCGCCTACATCGCGGCGAAGGTCTCCGAGCAGACCGTGTCCATGGTGGCCCAGGACATCGGCAGTCAGGTGAAGTCCTACCTCGACCGCGATGCCCAGGGCGAACCGGTGCTGCGGCTGCGCCTCGATTACGAGCGGGCGTGGGCGACCATCGGGCAATCGCTGCTGCGCGCCTCGATCGAGATCGACGACAGCGACGAGAGCACCGGCATCTACAAGATCAACATTCCAGAGAACCTGGAAGTGGAAGACGCCAAGAAACCCGGCTTTTTCCGGCGTCTGTTCAGTTTCGGTGACGACGATTACCGGGAGCTGCAGCTGCGGCTCGCAAAGGCCTCCGACGGAACCTACGAGGTTTACGCCGACGACGCAGAAGGCAAGCCGCTCGACCGGGACTTTGCCCAGCAGGTGCTGGTGCTGCTTCGCGAGTACGCGGCTTGACGGGTTTCGCCTCGCTCGGCAGCGGCAGCCGCGGCAACGGCACGCTGGTGGAGCTGGGCGGAGAGCTGATCCTGGTCGATTGCGGCTTCACGCTCAAACAGGCGGAACAACGCCTCGCACGCCTGGACGTGCGCGCCGGCGACCTCAGCGCCATCCTGGTGACGCACGAGCACTCCGATCACGCGGGCGGCGTCGCCGCTCTGGCCCACAGGTACGCGGTGCCCGTGTTCGCGTCCTGGGGCACGCTCAAGGCGACGCCGGTGGATCTGGTGGGCCGCGCCATCGACAGCCACGATGCCTTTGCCATCGGCAAGGTCAGCGTGCAGCCCGTAATCGTGCCCCACGACGCCCGCGAGCCCACCCAGTTCGTGTTCAGCTACGACGACGTGCGCATCGGCGTGGTTTCCGATCTCGGTCACGTCACGCCCTACGTCGTTCAGCAGTACAGCGGCTGCACGGGCCTGATGATGGAGAGCAATCACGACGTCGACATGCTCATGCGCGGCCGCTACCCGGAATCGGTGAAGCGGCGCATTGCCGGCGATCACGGGCATCTGTCGAACCGGCAGGCGGCCGCCTTCCTGGCCGAGCTTGCGCACCCTGATCTTCAGGTGGTAGTGGGCCACGTCAGCGAGCAGAACAATCACCCCGATCTGCTCGAGGCCGCGTTCGACGGCCTGCGCAGCCGGGTCGGTCAGCTGGATTTCGCCACCCAGAGTGACGGTGCCGGCTGGGTCAGGCTCGATAGCGCTGGAAAATCAGCCGCGCTTTTCCCAGAATACGCGTCCCCCGCGCTGGGCTGAGTTCTCACGGAGAGGTGCCGGAGCGGTCGAACGGGCCTGACTCGAAATCAGGAGTACCCTTGCGGGTACCCAGGGTTCAAATCCCTGCCTCTCCGCCATTTGCCAACGACCTTCAGGCGAGTCAGCAGGGCCGCCGCGGAAGCTCGTACGGAAATCAATGCGTTGGCTGGCATCCCTGCGACCGGCTCGCAATTGTGGAAACATCCGCTGTAACGAGTCTTCATTGTCTCCCCATAATCTGTTCATCGGCGGTGCGGAATCGCGCGTTAGTTTGAGATCCATGGCGTGAAGGGGACGCACCCATGTTGGTCGATTCGATTCTCTATCTGTCCTGGTTTGCCACCTTCTGCGTGCTGGCTGTCGTGATCGGCCGAGCCGTGAAGGTCGATCATCCTCTGAGAAGCAGGGTCTGACGTCGACTGCGGGCCCCGGGTATCCGGCTCCTGCCGCAATCGTCAGCTTACCGGCGTGGCGCCTGACCTGAGGTGTGGCGTCAGGCGTCCGGGTCCGCCTGCGGGCCCGACAGCACCACCAGCCGGAGGAAGTACGGCCCAGCGAGCACCGGTAACGTCAGCTACGCGCCGTAGTACGCGGCCAGAGTGGCCGCAAGTCCCAGCGTCAGCGCATTGAGCAGATTGAGCAGGAACACGCCCAGGGCCCGCTCGAGTTCCGCAGTGGTCAACAGCACGTCCGCACCTTCCATGCCGTGACCTCCTTCAGCGATCTCATCAGCCGCTGGTTCACCGTCGGTCTCAGCCTTTTGGCGCCTGCACCCCGGCAGTGAGCACCAGCCGCATGGCATCCTCGGCGCCGATGTCCAGCGGTTCGAGACGTTCCGGGGGCAGCAGCACCATGAAGCCGCCGAGCTGGTAGCTCATCGGCAGGTAGACGGCGACCTTCGGGCCACCGTCGGCCTGCGCCCGGCCCGGTGTCTTGAACTCCGCGTTGGTGACGAAGCCGATCAGCTGAATGCCGTCTGCCACAGTGGCCAGCACCACCCGCGACAGATCCTCGGTGGAGCGGTGCCCCAGGTAGTTGAAGAAGTCTTCCAGGGCGTTGTACAGGCTCTTCACCACGGGTATGCGATTCAGCAGGCCCTTGCCGTAGTTCACCAGGCGTTCGAACAGGAACAGGTGCATCAGCACGCCGAAGCCGAACGCCAGCAGCACACCCAGGGCCAGCCCGGCCCCGGGCACGTACAGCGACTCGGGCACCAGACGGCTGAGCAGCGTTTCCAGGGTGACGACGATCCAGTACAGCGCATACAGGGTAAGGATGAGGGGGAGCAGGGCGGCCAGGCCCTTCCAGAAAATTGCGCCGAGATTCTTCATGCAGGGGGTTTCCCGAGTTGCGTCATTCGAAAGCGGCGGCGCTCAGTGCACGCCGTGCATCCACCGCCGCAGCAGTGGGGTCAGCAGCAGAATCAACACGCCGATGAGGATTGGCACGAGCGCCAGCAGCAGGAAGAAACCGCCCAGCCCGTCGATGACGAACGTGTACTCGCCGCGCTCGAGTGCCACCGAGAACCGGGCGATCAGCCCCGCCAGCAGGTTCGACAGCGAGAACGAGAAATACCACAGCCCCATCATCAGCGACTGCAGATGTGCCGGCGCGAGCTTCGTGACCATGGACAGGCCCACCGGCGACAGGCACAGCTCCCCCCAGGTGTAGACGACGTAGGTCATCAGCAGCCATTGCGGGCCCGCGAGCCCGTCGTCGCGGGCCTGCTGGGCGCCGAACACCATGGCAAAGAAGGCGAGCCCCAGCAGCCAGAGCCCGAGAGCGAACTTCATGGGTGTGGACGGGTCGCGGCCGCGCCGCGCGAGCCAGGGCCACAGCGCCGCGAACAGCGGCGCGAACAGGATCACCGCGGCGGGGTTCACGGCCTGAAACCAGCTGGCGGGAAAGGGTTCCGCCAGCATGCCCCAGAGGGTGCGGTCGGTGCTCTGCGCGGCGAACACGTTCATGGAGCTGCCGGCCTGCTCGAAGGCGGTCCAGAATGCGATGTTGCCGATGAACGCCAGGATCAGGATCACGAAGATGCGTTGCCACTCGATCTGCGTGAGCGCAGCGGGCTTCGAAGCAGGGGCAGGCGCTGCGCCTGCGCCGATCCCGGCACGCGCGTCTACCGCAGCGCCAGTCAGCGGCCTGCCGCTGTGCGCCGGCGCCAGGCCGATGTCGCCCAGATAGCGCGGCCGCAGCAGCAGGTAGCCGACGATGCCGAGAATCATGCCCACCGCGGCAGCACCGAAGCCCCAGTGCCAGCCCACGGTTTCGCCCAGCGTTCCGGCCACCAGCGGCGCCAGCACGGCACCGACGTTGATGCCCAGATAGTAGATCGTGAAGCCCGCATCCCGGCGCGGATCGTCCTGCTCGTAGAGCTGGCCCACCATCACCGCCGCGCAGGGTTTGAAGAAGCCGGTGCCGATGACGATGAGCACGAGTCCGGCGACGAAGCACAGGAGCGCTCCGGGGCCGGTCTGCAACGTCACCACCGCTCCGGCGCCGCCGCCGAACAGCTCGGTCGCCGCCAGGCAGATGTGCCCCGCGGCGATGATGCAGCCGCCGATCACCAGCGAGCGATGCGTGCCGAGCACGCGGTCGGCGAGCAGGCCGCCGAAAATGGGCGTGAGGTACACGGCCCAGGTGTAGATGCCGTACAGCAGGTAGGCGGATTCTTCGCTCCAGCCGAAACCCGGATTGGGCGTGCCGTCGGTGGTCTGCGACGTGGTGGAGGCGATGAGGTACAGCACCAGCAGAGCGCGCATGCCGTAGTAGCTGAACCGTTCCCACATCTCTGTGATGAACAGCACCCAGATTCCAGCTGGTTGACGCACGCCCTGGTTCCCCGATCCCCCGGATGGCGGGGAGCATAGCACTGGTGGCGGTGCCTTGGTCGGCACCGCGCTGCGTATCCCACAGGGCACACAACCGGCTGCGCACCGGTATCATGGTGCGGGTCGGGCAGGGTCGAGGTGTGACATGAGCGAGGCAATTCATTGCTGGCATTGTGCGAAGGCGCTGACCGCGGTCACGCTGCCGTTGAGCCGCCACGAGTACTGTCCCGGTTGCGGCGAGGCGCTCCACTGCTGCCGCCAGTGCAGCCGCTTCGATGCGAACGCGCCGGGTCAGTGTCGCGAAGATCGCGCCGAGCCGCCTGGGAACAAGGAAACCGCGAACTTCTGCGACTGGTTCGAGCCGCGCCGCGGCAACGCTGACGGCGCGCACGACCGCCAGGCTGCAGCCCGTGCGCAGCTCGATGCGCTGTTCGGCGGCGGCGAAGACACCACCGGACGACAGCACGGGCCGAGGCAGCGGATCTCCTACGGCTCGACCTCGCCGTCGGCCCAGGCGCGGATGAGATGGTGTGCGATGGCGATCGGGCCGGGCACGCGCAGCTGCGGATTGTCGCCTGCCAGAGCGCGCCGAACCGCCTCGCGTTCGAACCAGGCGACATCGGCCATCTCGTTGGGATCGATCCGGATGTCCGTGGTCAGGGCCCGACCATGGCAGCCGATCATGAGCGATGACGGGAACGGCCAGGGCTGGGACGAGTGGTAGCGCACGGCACCGACGGTTACGCCGGCCTCTTCGCGCACCTCGCGCCGGACCGCCTCCTCGATGGATTCGCCCTGGTCGATGAATCCGGCAAGCGCCGAATACATCCCGGTGCGTGCCAGGCGCCCCGCGGATTGACCGAGCAGGCAGCGCTCGCCGTCGACGACCAGCATGATGGCCACCGGATCGGTACGTGGAAAGTGCTCGGCCCTGCAGGCGCCGCAGCGCCGCACGTGGCCGCCCCGGGCCTGCTCGGTGCGCTCGCCGCAGACGCTGCAGAACCGGTGCCGCCGGTGCCAGTCGAGCTGGGCCCGACTCTGCGCGACGATGCCGGTGGACGGCGTGTCCAGGTGCATCGCCGCGCTGCGGCAATCGTCGAACTGCCAGTTGCCGTCCAGATTCAGCTCGTGATGGGGGTCGCCGAGCTCGGATATGTCGATGGCGAAGTGGGCGATGCCGTCCTTGCAGCCCAGAAAGACCGGGGGGACGTCGATGTCGAGGCGCTCGATCTCTGCGCTCGGCAACCAGCCCAGCCCCGGCTGCGAATCGAGCAGCACGTTGAGTTGCCAGAAGGGCAGATAGCGGCTGTTCGGTTCGGCCGCGGCGCGCGCGAGCCAGTCCTCGTCGCGACGCTCGGCGTCGGCGCGGTCCAGGGGGTTGCCGGCGAAGGTGTGAATCAGCGTCAAAGGGCGGTTCCTGCTTGCTCGGGCCAGCGCGTATTGAACCCGCAAAGGCCCCTCGGACGCAAAATGGCGGCGCCGTGGCGGGCGCGGCTGCCAGGTTCGCCTGCACCCTTCGGAACTGCGGTCGACCCGGCGGGGTCCGCCGCGCCCGGACAGGTCCGAACGCGGCGGTGGGGACCCGGCGCTGAAGTCCCGCGACCTTCCAGCGTCGTCAGACGGTGCTCCGGCTAGCGTCCGCTCTGGGCGCTGTCGGCACCCAGGCGGAAGCTCTGGTAGGGATCCGGCGCCGGTGCCGCGGGCTCGATGCCCACCACGGGCGCGGCCAGCAGGCTGTCGCCCGTCGACGGCGCGGTCTGAACGGTTCGCAGCTGGTAATCCAGCGGAACGGGCGCGTCCGCCTTGAACTTCGTCCAGGTGCGATTGCCGTCGGCGTCGTAGGACTCCTGATACTGCGGGGTGGTGCCGGCGTGCACGGTGGCGGAGAAAATCAGTGCAACCGTAGCCAGGGTGAGTGCTTTCATCTGTCAGCTCCTTTTGCTCATTGGATCAGCGTTGTCGCTGAAGACTGAGTAACGGCCAGCCGTCGGCAGGTTCAATCGGACTTGCGGCGTCGGGCCGCAGGTGCCGGCGGGTGCGTCAACTGTGGCATTTCCCTATGGCGGGCGGCTGGCGACGCGGTGGGAACCGTCAGGAATTTCAGCTAGATTGTGCAATACACAATTCGGTTTCGAGGTCAGCTCCGAATGCAGATGCAAGCCAGTGCCGTGAGGATGCGCCGTCCTCGAATGGAAGAAGCGACCAGCTACGAGGAATGGAAGGCGGCGGCGCTGGCTCACGACGAGCGCTCCGGCGCGGCGCGCTGGCGGCGCACCGACCAGAGCCGTCGTTACGACTACAAGGTGATCCGTCGGCGCCTGGAGGAGTTGCGCAAGGTGAAGGCGTCGGGCGACCCCCACGCGGTGCTGTTCTTCCTGAACGAAGGCATTCACGGCAACATGGGCGGCATCGGCTCGTCGCGCATGTACAAGAAGGCCAAATTCGGCACCAAGGACCTGGTGGCGAGCTACATTGCCGAGCTCGCCGGCGCGCTGGAGCTGGTGGCGGACGTGGACGATGCGGTCATCCCGCTCGCCGACAAGCTGGAATTCTTCCGCCGCGCCAGTCATTGCTTCGGTCGGACGGCGCTGATGCTTTCCGGCGGCGGCGCGCTCGGGCCGTTTCATCTCGGCGTGATCAAGGCGCTGCTGGAGCAGGGGCTGCTTCCCAACGTCATTTCGGGCGCCAGTGCCGGCTCTCTGATCTGCGCCATCATCGGCACCCGCAAGGATCCGGAGCTGCGCGAGACGTTCAAGCCCCGGCGTCTCGTGAGCACCTTCGAGCAGGCGGCCGAAGGCGAGATCGAGGTGATCAAAGGCAATCGCCGCCTCGGCATCAAAGACGTACGCGGCTTCATCGAGCAGGAGATACCGGATCTCACCTTCCAGGAGGCGTTCGATCTGACCGGTCGGCGCATCAACATTTCGGTGTCGCCCCGCGAGATCCATCAGCAGTCGCGCCTGCTCAACGCCGTGACCTCACCCAACGTGCTGATCCGTGAGGCGGTGCTGGCATCCTGTGCCATCCCCGGCATATTTCCGCCGGTGACCCTGGCAGCCAGGAACGTCAGGGGCGAGCGCGTGCCCTATGTGCCGTCGCGCCAGTGGGTGGACGGCTCCGTGACCGACGATCTGCCGGCCAAACGCCTCGCCCGCCTGTATGGCGTCAATCACTTCATGACCAGCCAGACCAACCCCATCATCCTCTGGACGCTGCGCGACAACAGCAGCCGCGACGATCTGTTCAGCAAGCTCTGGGAAATCAATCAGAATGCGGGCCGCGAGTGGCTGCGGGCCACCTATCCGTTCGCCATGGAGATCACCAAGAACCTGTACCCGCTGAATCTGCTCACGCGCATGACCTACAGCGTGGCGACCCAGGACTACACCGCTGACATCAACATCCTGCCGCGGCGGCGGTTCTGGAATCCGAGCAAGCTGCTGTCGATCCTGTCCGAAGAGGAGACCCAGTACCTGATCCGTGAGGGCGAGGCCGCGACCTGGCCCAAGATCGAGTGGATCCGCAACACCACGCAGATCAGCCGCACGCTGGACCGCATCCTCGAGCGCATGGAGCCGCGCAGTATCTATCACCATGCGTGAGCCGCGCGCGCCGGGCCGGTGACGCCGCGATCGGGCATCGGCTCCGGACTGCGCCGCTACTGGGGCCGCAATCCCTGGTGGATCCCGCCGCGCATTCTCGGTCGCGTGCCGAATGAGGTGGACGATGCCGCGCTGAAGGTTCTCGGCTTCGTCTCCTTCGCCCTGTTCTTCGAGCACTACGACACGTCGCTGCTCAGCAACGCGCTCAAATTCATCAAGGAAGACCTGGCCATCGCCGAGACGCAGCTGGGATTCTTTCAGAGCCTCATCCGGCTGGGCGCGCTGCCGGCCTTCTTCGTGATTCCGTTCGTCGACCGGCTGGGACGGCGGCGGCTGTTTCTGGCGTCGCTCGTCGGCATGAGCGTGGGGACGCTCGCCACCGCGTTCAGCCAGAGCGCGGGGCAGTTCATCGCCTGCCAGATGGTGACCCGAACTTTCGTGCTCACTGCCTCTGCAGTGTCCGTGGTGATCGTGGCCGAAGAGTTGCCGGCCTCGGTGCGTGGCTGGGGCATCGGCATGCTGGCGGCGGTCTCCGCGGCGGGGCATGGTCTGGGTGCTGCGCTGTTCGCCGCCGTGGAGCAGCTGCCCTGGGGCTGGCGCTCGCTGTACGCGTTCGGTCTGGTGCCACTGATCCTGCTGCCGCTGTTCCGGCGCGGGATACGCGAGACCCGGCGTTTCGAAGCGCACCGGGCGAACAGTGAGGGTACCCGGGTGCGCTGGTGGACGCCGCTGCTGGGGTTCGCGCGGACGCATCCGGCACGCGCGGCAGGTATGGCGCTGGTGGCGTCGGTGTCCTCGGTGGGCCACGTGGTCGCCATCAGCTTCACCGGCTACTTCGTGCTGCAGTATCACGGCTGGGCGCCCTATCAGCTGTCGCTGATGGTGATCGCGGCCGGGGCCGTAGGCGTGATCGGCAACGTGATCGCCGGGCGTCTGGCGGATCGGCTGGGCCGCAGGGTGGTAGGTTTCGCGTTTCTGGCCGCGTTCCCGCTGGTGGTCTGGGCATTTTACAACGGCCCCGGCTGGTCGCTGCCTGTGCTCTGGGGAATGCTGGTGTTTGCGCTCATGGGCGCCAGCGTCATCATCCGGGCGCTCTCGTCCGAGCTGTTTCCCACCGCGCATCGCGGTACCTCCACCGGCGTGCTGGCGCTCATGGAAACGCTGGGCGCAGCCGCGGGGTTGCTGGTGCTCGGCCTGCAGCAACGGCAGGAAGGTGATCTGGTGACGCTGATCCCGCTGATCTCCCTCGGCACGCTGGCAGCCGGCGTGCTGCTTCTGCTGTTCCCGGAAACGCGCCAGCGGGAGCTGGAAGCCATCAGCCAGCCTCGCAAGGTCGGTGCCGGCGGGTTAGCATCCGGCGGGCACATCAACGACGGGGGAGGGTCATGACAGCGCGCACGGAAATCGACCGCGACAAGCTCGAGCTGTATCTGAAGCGGGTCACCGGCAGCATCGCCGCCGGCCTGAGCTGTGCCATCAGCTCGCTGGGCGATCAGCTGGGGCTGTACCGGGCGCTGCACGAGCTGCGCATCGCCTCGAGCGGCGAGCTCGCGGACCACACCGGCATGAACGAACGCTGGCTGCGCGAGTGGCTGCGCCATCAGGCCTGCATGCAGCAGATCGAGTACGACGCCGCGAGCGACCGGTTTTATCTCTCGCCGGAAGCCGTGGCGGTGCTGATCGACAACAGCCACCCGGCGCACTTCGGCGGTGGCTTCGAAAGCGCTACCGCGAGCTTCGGTTCGCTGCCCGGTCTGGTGGAGAGTTTCCGTACCGGGCTCGGCTTCAGCTACGACGACCACGGACCCGGCTGTGCCAGCGGCATCGAGCGGATGACCCGCTACTTCAACGAGCACACCCTGGTGCCCAAGGTGCTGCCCCTGCTCGACGGCGTGGTGGAGAAGCTCGAGCGCGGCGCCCGCGTGGCAGACGTCGGCTGCGGTGGCGGCGTGGCCACCATCACCATGGCGGAGGCGTTTCCTGATTCCGAGTTCATCGGCTACGACATCAGCGACCACGCACTGGCGCGGGCCCGCGACAACCTGGCTACGGTCGACGTGCCGAACGTACGCTTCGTCAATCCGCTCGAAGAGCTCATGCCGGCAGAACCCACGTTCGATCTCATCACCACCTTCGACGTGATTCACGATGCGGCGCACCCGCAACCGTTGCTGAACGCCATTGCCCAGGCACTCAAGGACGACGGCACCTTCCTGTGCGAGGACATCCGCAGCTTCCCCACCTTCGAGCAGAACCGCACCGAGCACCCGCTGGCGGGGCTGCTGTACGGTTTTTCCATCATGGTGTGCATGTCCAGCGCCATGTCGACGCCGGACGGGGCCGGCCTCGGCACGCTCGGCTTCAATGAGGCAGTAGCCAGGGAGATGACCGCGCGGGCCGGATTCACGCGCTTTCACCGGGTCGACTACGACAACCCCATGAACAACTACTACGAGATCCGCAAGTAGGGGAACGAACATGGACATCGGCATCTGCGTAGCGTCGCACGTCGGCGACATCGACTATGTCGTGCGCGCGGAGCAGCTCGGCTACTCGCACGCCTGGCTGGCCGACAGCCAGATGCTCTGGTCGGACTGCTACGCCACGCTGGCGCTGGCGGCGGTCCGGACCAGCACGATCCGGCTCGGCACCGGCGTGGCGGTCTCCGGCACGCGTCCGGCGCCGGTGACGGCTGCGGCCATCGGAACCATCAACGCGCTCGCGCCCGGGCGCACCTTCTGCGGGGTAGGCGCCGGCAACACCGCCATGCGGGTCATGGGTCAGCCGCCGCATCGGATCCGCGAGTTCGATCGCTACCTCGAGACGCTGAGGCCGCTGCTGGCCGGCGAGGAGGCGCTCATGGGCCCGCTCACCGCGGGCGCGTCCGGGCAGGCGCCCGTGCGGCACATCATGCCGGACAAAGGTTTCGTGAATTTCGCCGACCCCATTCCCCTGTATGTTTCCGGATTCGGTCCGAAATCCCTCGCGCTGGCCGGCAAACACGGTGACGGTGCCGTGCTTGCGCTGGCTGCCAACGGCGCGATCATGCAGAACATCTGGCACATGATCGAGAACGGTGCGCGTCAGGCTGGCCGGACGCTGGATCGGGAACGCTTCTACACCACCGCGCTCACCACCATCGTGGTGCTCGACGAAGGCGAAGCAGTGGATTCCGCGCGCGTCAAAGCCGAGTGCGGGGCCATGGCCATGGCGACGGTGCACTATGCGTACGATCAATGGCGCAACTTCGGCCACCAGCCGCCGGGCGTGCTGCGTGACATCTGGGACGACTACTGCGCGCTGCTCGAGAGCTATCCCGAGGAACGTCGACATCAGCGCATCCATGCCGGCCACAACTGCTGGGTGCTGCCGGAGGAGGAGCGGTTTCTGACGCCGGAGGTGCTGCAGGCGAGCAGCATGATCGGCACCCGCGAGCAGCTGCTCGCGCGCCTGCGCGAGCTGCAATCGGCTGGCCTGCGCCAGGTGATGATCCTGCCGAACTTCGATACGCGCTACGACGTGCTCGACCGGGTGGGACGTGATCTGGTCGGGCAGGTCTGACGTGGCCGCCGTCGCCGTCGCGCGCGGACGGGTGCGCCGTGGTCCATAGCCTTGCCCTGAGCCGCGAGATCTACGTGCCGCGCGAGCTGGTGTTCGACGTGCTGACCCGGGCGGAGCATCTGGAGATCTGGTACGCAGAGATCCCGGGACGTACCTGTGACGCCAGCGTAGACCTGCGTACGGGCGGGAGCTTCCGCCTGACCTGGTCGGAACCGGACGGGGCGCAGGCGCAGGAGAGCGGAACCTACGAACACGTCAGGGTTCCGGAAGAGTATGCCGGCACGCGGCGGCTCGACCTGAGTGGCGCCGCGCCGCTGCAGACAGCCTTTGTGGTGCGACTGGCGGCCACGGAAGGCGGCAGCGCGACACGCATCGAAATCAGTGAGCAGGGGTTCCCCGATGCGCAGCAGCGCGATTCGGCACAGGCACGCTGGCAGGCACGCCTCGATCGTCTGGAAAGCTACTTCTCGGCCATCTGAGATGGCGACTGATCATCTGGTTGGAAACGACTTGTCCGGAAACGACTTTTCCGGAAACGACTTTTCCGGAAACGACTTTTCCGGAAACGAAAAGGGCCGGTCTGTGACCGGCCCCCCCGTTAGCGCATTGAAGGCGAACGGTTACCGTGCGCCCTCAAGAGCGAAACGAGTAGACATTGATCACCTCCTTTTATTCACCGCCCAAGATGGGCCGAATATAGACCCGCCGGCTGGCCGGGGCAATGGCGAATTTCACGCGCCGTGCCCGGGCCACGGGGAGGCGCCCGGGCATGGATCCCTCTGATCCCCGGCAGCGGGCCCTGTTCTTCGAGGTCCATCGCGGCCTGCCGCGGGAAGCCCCGGGCGACCCCGTCAGTACCGGCCGCGCGCTGGCGCTCGCGCAACCGCTGCCGGCCGCGCCGCGCGTGCTCGACGTCGGTTGCGGGCCCGGCGCGCAGACGCTCGATCTGGCCGCTCTGATGCCGCGCGCGGAGATCGTGGCCGCCGACCTGCACGTCCCCTATCTGACGGAGCTGAGGCGGCGTGCTGCCGCTGCCGGCCGCGAGCAGCGCATCAGCCCGGTGCGTGCGGACATGGCGGCGCTGCCATTCAGCAACGCGGCTTTCGATCTCATCTGGTGTGAGGGAGCCGCGTACATCATGGGGGTCCCGGCCGCACTGGCCGCCTGGACGCCACTGCTGGTACCCGGCGGCGTGCTCGCCGTCACCGATGCCGTCTGGTTGCGCGCCGACGTGCCCGCCGAAGTGCGCGCTTTCTGGCGCGACTATCCGGGCATGACCGATCTCCAAGGCTGCCGGCGGCACGTGGCTGATGCGGGTCTGGAGCTCATCGGTGATTTCGTGCTGCCGGATCGTGCCTGGTGGGACGGCTACTACGCTCCCATGCGGGCGCGCCTAGGCGAGCTCAGGAAGCGCCATGCGGGCGATGCGGTCGCCATGAGCGTGCTCGATGAGTGCGAGCAGGAGATCGCGCTGTTCGAGCGTCACTCCGATTGCTATGCCTATGCGTTCCTGGTGATGCGCGCGCGCTGACGCCGCGGCGGGAAGCGTTCACCGATTACCTGCCCGCGCTTCGTCACCGGCGGACACATTGCCGGCCGAGGTTCATCGCATCCGCCTTCCTGCGCTGCTTAACCTGCCCCGGGTTCTGCAGTACGCTCCCCGCATGGTTGCATTCATCGTGAACGGCGAGCGCCGTGAAGTCGACCGCGCCGACGAGGTGCCGCTCGCCTACGTTCTGCGCAACGACCTGGCGCTGCCGGGTACCCGACTGGCCTGCGGTCTCGAGCAGTGTGGCGCCTGCCTGGTGCTGCTGGATGGCGAGTGCCGGTACGCCTGTACACTGCCAGTGGGCGACTGCGCGGGACGCGCGGTCACGACGGTGGAAGGGCTCGCCGATGCAGAACGCCTGCACCCGGTGCAGCAGGCGCTGCTCGATCACAATGCAGCGCAATGCGGGTATTGCCTTTCGGGCATTCTGGTACGCGCGAGCGCTCTGTTCGAAGGCAACCCCCACCCCTCGCGCGACGAGATCCGTGCGGCCCTGGCGCCGCAGCTGTGCCGCTGCGGCGCCCAGCCGCGGGTGCTGCGTGCACTCGATGCGCTGAGCCGGAGCGGCTGAGCGTTGGCCGCGGGCTCGGACGAGCTGCCCGCCGCGCTCGCTCGACATGCCGAGCTGGATCTGTGGCTGCAGGTCAATGCCGACGAAACGCTCACGGTACGCACCGGCAAGGTGGAAATCGGTCAGGGTCTCACCACCGCGCTGGCGCTGATTGCCGCGCACGAGCTCGACGTGCCGGTGAGTGCCGTCCGGGTGGAGACCGCGCACACGGGGCGTACCCCCAACGAGTTCATCACGGCCGGATCCATGTCCATCGAGGACAGCGGCAGCGCGCTGCGCCAGGCCTGCGCCCACGCGCGACGGCTGCTGCTCGCCGCCGCTGCCGACCATCTCGGCGAGCCGGCCGGCCGTCTGGAGATCGCCGACGGCTGGATCTCGGTACCCGGCGGCAACGACGCGGTGTCGATCTGGGTACTGCGGGGCGGGCGGCCGTTTAGCTACCGGATCGAGACCCGAATCGAAGAGCGTCCGCCGGCGGTGCCGCCGCCGCGTCAGCAGCGCATCGATCTGCCGGCGAAGATCCGCGGGGCCGGCGTGTTCCTGCAGGATCTGCGGCCGCCGGAGCTGCTGCACGCGCGGGTGATCCGCCCGCCCAGCTACCATCATCGGCTTGTGTCCATCGAGGCGGCCGGGCAGCCACCGGAGTCGGACCTGGCGGTACACGTCGACGGCAGCTTCGTCGCCGTTACCGGCGAGGACGAGTACGCGGTGAATCGATTCGCGCTGCGCCTGCAGGCGCGCTGCCGCTGGCAGCAGCAGGCGCAGTTGGCAGGTGAGCCTCTGGGCGCACACAGCGAAGCGTTTGCCGTGGTGGACGGCACGCCGGTCGAGGGTCCGGTTGCTCCGTTGGGGTTTGCGCCCACGCTCACGGCCAGCTATTCGCGGCCGCACATCATGCACGCGTCGCTCGCGCCCTCGGCGGCCATGGCCCGCTGGGATGAAGGTGCCCTTCGGGTGTGGACGCACAGCCAGGGCCCGGAGCTGCTCAAGCGCACGCTGGCTCAGGTGCTCGGGGTGGAGCACCGGGACGTCGAGGTCGTTCACGCGCCGGGCGCGGGCGCTTACGGTCACAACGGCGCCGACGACGTGGCACTGGACGCCGCGCTTTGCGCCCGTGCGCGGCCGGGCCGGCCAGTGCTCGTGAAATGGACGCGGGAGCAGGAGCATCAATGGGAGCCCTACGGCCCCGCCATGCGCGTGGACATGGCAGCGCGGCTCGATGCCGGGGGCCGGATAGCCGACTGGTCCCACGAAGTCTGGAGCTACACCCACCTGGGCCGGCCGCTGCCGGGTGAGGCGGGCAGCAACCTGCTGGCGGCCTGGCTTCTGGAGACGCCCATCGCGGCAAACGTCGCGAAACCTCGGCTCGGCCGCGAGGTGGGCATCCACCGCAACGCCTGGCCGCTGTACCGGCTGCCCGCGCCCCGGGTGGTCAAACGCTTCGTGGCGCCCGGGCCGCTGCGCACCTCTTCGCTGCGTAGCCTCGGCGCGCACATGAACGTGTTCGCCATCGAGTGCTTCATGGACGAGCTGGCGCAGCTTGCGGGCGTCGATCCGGTCAGCTTCCGCCGGCGGCACCTCAGCGACCCGCGCGCGCTGGCGGTTCTCGAGGCCGCGGTGGCGCTCGCCGGCGGCCTGGCCGGCAACCGCGGCGTCGGCCTCGCGCGCTACAAGAATCAGCAGGCGTACGCCGCGGTGGTCGCGCAGGTCGCGGTGGATGAGCACAGCGCTACGGTGCGAGTCTCGGATCTCTGGATTGCCGCGGATGCCGGTCGGGTCGTGGATCCGGACGGCTTGATCAATCAGCTCGAAGGGGGTGCCGTGCAGTCGCTCAGCTGGACCCTGAAGGAAGCCGTGCGCTTCTCGCCCGACGCGGTGGAGAGCCGCGACTGGGATACCTACCCGGTGCTGCGCTTCGACGAGGTGCCCGAGGTCGCTACGCGTCTGATAGATCGTCCGGAGTCTCGCAGCCTCGGAGCAGGGGAGGCGACACAGGGCCCCGCGGCTGCCGCCGTTGCCAACGCCATCGCCGCAGCGACGGGTCTGCGCGTGCGCGACATGCCCCTCGATGCCGACGCCCTGCGGCGTGCCGCGGCGCGATGAGTCGCGCCGACGCCGAGAAGTGGAATGCTCGCTACCGCGAAGGGGCCTACGCGGAACGCGATCACCCGAGTGCCGTGCTGGTGGAGTGGCTGCCGGAGGTGCGGCGCGACCGTGGACTGACCGGATCCGGCCCGCTGCGGGCTCTGGATGTCGCCTGCGGCGCCGGCCGCAACGCGCGCTATCTGGCAGCGCAGGGTTTCGTAGTGGACGCGCTGGACGTTTCCGGCGAAGCGCTGGCTCGGGCCGCAAAGCTTGCGGGCGACCTGCCGGTGCGCTGGCTGCAGCAGGATCTGGACGACGGCGTGCCGGCGCTCTGGCCAGGCCCGGGCGGCGAGCCGCTTGGCCCGTACCACCTCATCGTCATGATTCGCTACCTGAATCTGCCGCTGCTGGGTGCGCTGTGTGACCGCCTGGCGCCGGGCGGCTACCTGCTGTGCGAGGAGCATCTGCTGAGCGACGCGGACGTGATCGGCCCGCGCGGGCCGCGCTTTCGCGTGCGGCCCGGCGCGCTGGCCGCCACGCTGGCCGCCCCACAGGGCCGACTCGAGGTGGTGCACCTGCGGGAAGGACTCCGGGAAGACCCGGATGGGCGGCCTGTGGCGCTGGCTCAGCTGCTGGGGCGGCACCCGCCAGCTGACGAAGCGGCGTAGGCCTCAGCGGCGCAACAGCTCGTCGAGTTCCGCCGCCACGGCGGCGCCGGACGCGCGGAAGCCGTCGATCAGCGGCTGGGCCAGCCAGGCGGAGACTGCCGGGTCGAAGCTGGCGCGCTGCTGCACGCGTTGATACCAGGCGGCGAGCTGTGGCCGTTGCTCGAGCAGCGCCCCCATTCCCAGATGGTCCACCCGCACGACGTAGGGTGTGAGTGCGGCGTCGGCCAGGCTGTAGTCGCTGCCTGCCAGCCATGCGTGGCGCGTGAGGTGCCCGTCGACGTCGTCGAACAGAGCGGCGTGGGCCCCGCAGGCTGCGGCGAACACCGCAGCGTGCACGCCTTCGTCGATGACCGCCTGGCGATTCGCGCGCCGCTGCGGGTCGGGAATCTGCGCCAGCAGCGCGGCTACTTCTTCCCGCGGCCGCTTGAGCAGAGCCGGACGCACGCCGATGGCGTAGGTGACCACCCCGCACGCGGGGTGCAGGGCGTCGTCGATACGCCGTGTCCACAGGCGCATGCGATGCCGTTCGGCCGCGTCCAGGGGTTTCAGTGCCGGCTCCGGATAGGCGTCGTCCAGGTACTCGTTGATCAGGGTGGATTCGATCAGCGCCCGTCCGCGGTTTTCCAGGGTGGGGACGACGGCGTTCGGGTTCAGCGCAAGGTACGCGGCGTCGAACTGGTCGCCGCGCTGCAGATCCAGCAGCGCGCTCTCGTATTCCAGGCCCTTCTCGGCCAGCACCAGGCGGACCTTCTGCGAGCAGGTGGAGACGGCGGCGTGATAGAGCTTCATGGTCCGGTTCCTTCGATCAGTGACGCGTATCCCCGGCAGTCGTCGATCCGCTGCCGGTACCATTGTTTGCCATGTCCTGGCGCAGGTGCCGGGCTGCCAGCAGGTAGTAGATCGTGCCGACGACGTTGGCCATCAGTACCGTCAGCAGGGCCCAGCGCAGCGATTCGCTGCCCAGGTCCGTGAACGCGTTCAGCGCGTCGCTGAGAATGCCGGTGAACTGCGGGCCGAGACCCATGCCGATCAGATTGAGGATGAACAACAGGATGCTCGACGCCAGCGCGCGCATGCGCAGGCTCACCAGGCCCTGAGTCAGGGCGAAGGTCGGGCCGAGATAGTAGGAACCCAGAATGTTCGGCACGATCGCGATGAGCAGCGCCGTGGTGTGATCGGGCACCAGATAGACGGCGAGCGAAAACGGTATCGAGGCGATGGTCGCGATGCCGGGCAGCCACACGTACCAGCGCAGATCGCGCCGCGCCAGGCGATCCCCCATCCAGCCCCCGAGAAAGGTACCGGCCATGCCGGCGAAGCCGAGGTAGAACAGCCAGGTGCCGAGATCCGCGGTACCCATGCCGTGGCTGCGGATGAAGAATGCGGGCACCCAGTAGCCGACTCCGTAGCCGACGAAAGCGTGCATGGCGCCTGCCAGCGACAGGTAGCGGAAGCTCTTCAGGTTCCACAGATGACGGAACACGGTGCTGACCGGTGGCGCCGGCTCGTCACTGCGAATCAGGTTTTCGGAGGCCCCGCGCTCGGGCTCCCGCAGGGTGAAACGCACGATCAGCGCCAGCAGCAGCCCCGGTAAGCCGACGATCATGAAGGCCGTGCGCCAGTCGAAGGCCTCGTTCAGCCAGCCGCCGGCGAGGCTGCCGATCATGCTGCCCACCGGGATACCCAACGCGTAGACCGCCAGCGCGGTGGCGCGCGTAGACGGTGGAAACAGATCCGAGATCATCGAATGCGAAGGCGGGCTGCCGCCGGCCTCGCCCACAGCCACCCCGATGCGCGCCAGCAGCAGGTGCAGGAAGCTGCCGGCAAGACCGCACAGGGCAGTCATCAGACTCCAGATCGCCAGGCACGAGGCGAGCACGTTGCGGCGCACGGTGCGGTCGGCCAGGCGCGCCACCGGGATGCCGAGGAAGGTGTAGAAGATAGCGAACGCGACGCCGCCGAGGAACCCCATCTGAGTGTCGGACAGCCCGAGATCGTCTTTGATCGCCTGATTGAGGATGCCGAGAATCGAGCGGTCGATGAAGTTGAACACGTAGACCAGGAACAGCAGCCCCAGCGCGTACCAGGAACGCAGCGGCGTTCGTGCGGTCTTCATTGCGGATGCGGCGACGCCCGCTGCGGTGCTGATCTCAGCCATGCTGCTCCTCTCCCCGAGCGGCAATGTACCGGAAGGACCCGCCGTCGTCTGCAGGTACAATGCCGGGCATGGTGATGATCCTGCAGTCGCACCGCCTGCCATTGCCGCTGCCATGGCTCGAGCCGTGCGTCGCATCGGTTCGGGACTGGGCGCAGCGCCGCGGCTTCGACTATCGGTTCGTAGGCGACGAGCTGCTGGAAGCGCTGCCTGCGGAGATCGCGGCAAAGACCCGTACGCAACCGGTGGTGGCTACGGACATCGCAAGGCTGCTGCTGTTGCGCTCGGCGCTGCGCTCGGGCCACGACTGCGTGGTGTGGCTGGATGCAGACACGCTCGTGCTGGACCCGGACGGGTTGCGCCTGGCCGGCGCAGATTACGCGCTCGGCCGGGAAGTGTGGGTGCAGGCGCACCGCGGCGCCCTGCGCGCGTACGTCAAGGTGCACAACGCCTACCTGCAGTTCGGCACCGGCAACCCGTTTCTGGAGTTCTACCTGCACGCGGCGCTGCGCATCGTCGAGCGCCACGAGGGTCCCCTGGCCCCTCAGCTGGTAGGTCCCAAGCTGTTGACGGCGTTGCACAATCTGGTGGGCTGCCCGGTGCTGGAACAGGCAGCCATGCTGCCGCCGCTCGTGGCGGCGGACGTGCTGAGCGGTGGCGGCGCGGCGCTGGATCTGTTCCGTCGGCGCAGCACGGCAGCTCCCGCGGCCGTGAACCTCTGCGCGTCGCTCGCCCAGGGCGCGGAGCGCCGCGAGCGGCGCATGCTGGCGCTGATCGAGCGGCTGCTGGATGCGCCGCGGGTGCTGGCGCCGGCGGCTGGCTAAGCTCCCGGCGCCACGACGCGACTGCCGTTCATGCGCGGTTTCACCAGGTATCCACGTGCGGTCGCTTCTTGCCCTGGCGCGGGCGCCGCGGCGCGCTCTCGAGCGCGGCCATGATCCAGCGACGCGAGTCCGCGGGATCGATCACGTCGTCGATCTCGAACGTCGAGGCAACGTTTACGGCCTTGCCGCGTTCGTACATGCGCGCAACCATCTGCTCGTAGGTGGTGCGGCGCTCGTCCGGGTCCTCGATGGCGGCCAGCTCCTTGCGGTAGCCCAGCTTGACCGCGCCTTCCAGGCCCATGCCGCCGAACTCACCGGTGGGCCAGGACACCGTGAACAGCGGAATCTTGAAACCACCGCCGGCCATGGCCTGGGCGCCCAGGCCGTAGCCCTTGCGCAGGATGATGGTAACGAACGGGACGTCGACGTTCGCGCCCGTGACGAACATGCGCGCGAAGCGGCGTACCTGAGCACTCTTCTCGGCTTCCGGGCCCACCATGAAGCCCGGCGTGTCGCAGAGAAACACCAGCGGAATGTCGAACGCGTCGCACAGCTGCATGAACCGGGAGGCCTTGTCGGCACCCTCGCTGTCGATGGCGCCGCCGAGGTGCATGGGGTTGTTGGCGACGATGCCCACCGCACGGCCCTCGATGCGCGCGAGTGCGGTACGGATGCCGACGCCGTACTGCGCGCGCAGCTCCAGCACGGAACCGCTGTCGGCGAGGTGCTCGATGACGCTGCGCACGTCGTAGACGCGCAGCCGGTTCTCGGGGATCAGGTGGCGCAGGATGCGCTGATCGGCGCAGCGCCAATCGCTCAGGTCGCCCTGAAAGTAGCCGAGATACTGCCTGGCCACGCGCACCGCCTCGGCTTCGTCGGCCACGGCGACGTCCACTACGCCGTTGCTCACCTGCACGCTCATGGGGCCGATCTCGTCGGGTCGGAACACGCCGAGGCCGCCGCCTTCCACCATGGCGGGCCCGCCCATGCCGATGTTCGAGCTCTGGGTTGCGATGATCACATCGCAGCAGCCGAGCAGCGCGGCGTTGCCGGCGAAGCAGTAGCCGTTGTTGATGCCCACCAGTGGAACCAGCCCCGAAAGGCGCGCGAAGTAGTTGAACGCGTAGCAGTCGAGGCCCGCAACGCCGGTGCCGTCGGTGTCACCGGGACGCCCGCCGCCGCCTTCGGCGAACAGTACCAGGGGCAGCTGCAGGCGCTCGCTCAGCTCGAACAGGCGGTCCTTTTTCAGGTGGTTCATGTGCCCCTGGGTACCGGCGAGCACCATGTAGTCGTATGACATGGCGACGATGCGCGAGCGCTCGGGTCCGAATGCGGCGGCGTTGACCCGCCCGAGGCCGGCCACCATGCCGTCTCCGGAGGTGTTCTGCATCAGGTCCTCGATGGTGCGGCGCCGGCGCTGGGCCGCCACCATGAGCGGGCCGTACTCGACGAAGCTGTCCGGGTCGACGAGATCGGCGATGTTTTCCCGTGCCGTTCGGGAGCCGCGACCGTGGCGGCGGGCTACGGCGTCCGGGCGGTTCTCGTCGAGCCCGTAACCGTGTCGCTGCCTGGTTTCGGCCAGGTCCGCGCGCACCTGCTCCAGATCGTACTCGGCCACCGCGCCGGCGGCGCTGTCGTCGGCTGCGAGTTCGTCCAGAACCAGCAGCACGTGGCCTTCGAAGACGGTGTCCCCCGCGCCGACCTGAATGGCACGCACGCGCCCGGACATGGGCGCTTCGATCACGTGCTCCATTTTCATGGCGTCCATGATGGCCAGGGTCTGGCCTGTGCGGACCCGATCGCCGGGCGCCGTGCTGATCTCGATCACGGTGCCCTGCATGGGCGCCGAGATCGGGTGGGTGCCCGGCTCTGCGCCGGCGGGCGCGATCGCCGGTGCAGCGGTGGTCTGGGCGAGGTTCAGCACCGCCAGAGGGTCACGCGCATCGATCTTCATGCCTGCGCGACGGGACGCGGCATCTGCGGCCGCGCCGGCAGCCGCAGCAGACGCCGTTTCCAGCTGCTGCGCGGCGGCGGCGAGCTCGGACATGTGGTCTTCGATGAATCGGGTGTACAAACCGTCGCCGCTGGTCAGCGGATGCTCGAGCAGGGCGCGCAGCAGCGACAGGTTGGTGGTAACGCCGTCGATGCGGAACTCGGCGAGGGCCCGATCGGCTTTGCGCAGCACGGGTGCGAGACCGGCTCCGGTGTCGTGCACGATCACCTTGGCGAGCAGCGAGTCGAACGCCGGGCTGGTGGTGTAGCCGCTGTAGCCGAAGGTTTCCACCCGCACGCCGCGCCCGGTGGGTACTTCGAAACGCTCCAGGGTGCCGCCGGCCGGCCGCGTGGTTCCGTCCGCTGCCATGGTTTCCATGTTCACCCGGGCCTGCAGCGCGCATCCCCGGGGTGCCGGCAGCTGTGCCTGACCGAGGCCCAGGGATTCGAGGCTGGCACCGGCGGCCAGCTGCAGCTGGGTGCGTACCAGATCCACGCCCGTGACCTCTTCGGTGACCGTATGCTCGACCTGCAGCCGCGCGTTGGCTTCGATGAACAGGGGTGGCCGCGCCAGGTCGGTGGCGTCGATCAGGAATTCCATGGTGCCCAGATTGTCGTAGCCGACGTGACGCGCCAGCGTCAATGCTGATTGCAGCAGGGCCGTGCGGGCAGCCGCGGGCAGCAGCGGTGACGGCGCCAGCTCCACCAGCTTCTGGTGGCGGCGCTGCAGCGTGCATTCGCGCTCCCACAGATGGCTGACGGCGCCGCTGCGGTCGCCGAGAATCTGCACCTCCAGGTGCCGCGTGCGCTCGAGCAACTGCTCCACATACAGGTCGCCGCAGCCGAACGCCTTGGCGGCTTCGGATCGGCAGCGCTCCCAGGCTTCCGGCAGCTCGGCGGCGGCGCGCACGATGCGCATGCCGCGGCCGCCGCCGCCGGCCAGGGCCTTGATCAGCATCGCCGCGCCCTCCGGCAGCGCCGCGAGAAATGCGTGCGCTTCGGCCAGGCTGGTGGCCGCGCTGGTGCCCGGTAGCAGCGCCAGACCGCAATCGGCGGCCAGCGTCCGGGCCCGGGTCTTGTCGCCGAAGGCATCGAGCAGCTCCGGTCGCGGTCCGACGAAGGTCACGCCGGCGTGGTTGCACAGGCGCGCAAACTCCGCGTTCTCAGCGAGAAAGCCGTAGCCCGGATGCACGGCGTCGCAGCCCGCGCCGGTCGCCGCGCTGAGCATCGCCTGCATGTCCAGATAGGCGGCTGCGCCCGCGCCGGGCAGCGCAACGGCCCGATCGGCACGGCGCGTGTGCAGCGAAGCCGCGTCGTCGCGTGAGTACACGGCAACGGTCTCGATGTCGAGTTCGGCGGCGGCGCGGGCAATACGGATGGCAATCTCGCCGCGATTAGCGATGAGCAGACGTTTGAACATGATCCCTCCAGGCTCGCGCGAGTGTAGAGCCCCGCGCGATCGGCTGCTACCGGAGGGTCGTGGAGCGCATCGGCGGTACAAAGCTGGTGGCCATACCGGTTAGCATGATCTGCCCAGGAGAGGGCATCAGGGTGCAGGGGGCAGTCGTGAACGATCAGCACAAGATCGAAGCCGTCGTCGGCCGTGCAGCAGAGCGGGGCCTCAGCCACGTGAGCTTCGGCATGTTCGACGTGCACGGACACTTCGCGGTCAAGCGCGTGGCGGCCGCCAATCTGGCCAAGGCCATGACGGAAGGGACCAACATGGTTGCGGCGCTGGCGATGAGCGCGGCCCCCTCCGGTACTGCCATGGTGGCGAGCAGTCCGCTGGCAGACCCGGATCTCGGCTTCAACGACGGGGTGCTGCTGATGGACGCCGACAGCTGCCGCGATTTTCCTCTGGAGGACGACGGCGGCGGCCTGCTCCTGCTCGGCGAGTTCATCGACGTCACGGGCGAGTATTGTGCCCG
Source organism: Pseudomonadales bacterium (assembly GCA_041395905.1). GTDB lineage: Bacteria > Pseudomonadota > Gammaproteobacteria > Pseudomonadales > Azotimanducaceae > UBA7803. The sequence continues at coordinate 85,861 of JAWKZP010000011.1, read as the reverse complement.
CCACCAGTTGCGCCGCGAGCTGAGCCGGTTCGAGAGCCTGGGCCTCGGTACCTACGGTGCGTTCGAGCTCGAGTGCGTGGCGCTCGATGAGACGCTTGCGAGTCTCGGGCGAACGTCGGTAGCGGCGCTGCGCGTGCGCGGTGGGCTGGAGCGTCCGTATCAGCTGGTGGCGGATCCCCAGATGGGCGACTACCTGCGGACGCTGGTGCGTGCCTGCGAGGTCATGGAGGTGGGCATCGACGCGCAGCATGCCGAGTTCATGCATCTGATCGAGACCAGCCTGCGCCCGCAGCGCGGCATGCGCATTGCCGACAACGCGGCCCTGTACAAGAACGTCGCCAAGTACCTGGCTCAGCAGCAGGGATTTCTGGTGTCGTTCATGGCGCGTTTCAGTCACCAGCACCAGGGCTGCGGCGCGCACATCAATCTGTCGCTGCGCCGGCTCGCGGACGACGCGCCCGCGTTCTACGACGACAGCGCGCCGGAACGACTCAGCGCCACGGCGCGGCATTTCGTTGCCGGCCTGCACGCCCATCTGCCCGAGCTGTTCCTGCTGCTGGCACCCAACCTGAATTCGTACAAACGTTTCTCGCCGGGGCTGTTCACACCGATCAACAATTCCTGGGGCATCGACAACAAGACCGTGGCGTTCCGGGTCGTGAACCACAGCCCGGCCACGGCGCGCGTGGAGGTGCGAATCGCCGGCGCTGACGTCAGCGCTCACCTCGGCTTGCTCGCGGTGCTGCTCGCCGGACGCCGCGGCATCGAACAGCGGCTCGATGCGCCGCCGCCGGTGATCGGCAACGGTTGGGCGCTCGAAGATCTGCCGGGCCCGGAGTTTCCGCTGCAGTTTGCTGCGGCCATCGATGCCTTCGAGCGCTCCGCGCTCGCCCGCGAGATGCTGGGTGATACGTTCGTGGATGCGTTCGTCGGCGATCGGCGCTGGCAGATCGAGCGCTACGAGCGCAGCGTGACGGATTGGGAACTGCAGATGTTCGGCGACGGCGCCTGAGCGGGCGGCTCAGCTGGCCTGGTTCGCGTCGTGTGCGTCTGCGTTGGCGGGTGCCGGCTCGATCAGATCCCACACTGAGCGGAAGTCGTCGTCCAGGCCCAGGACCGCCTGACGCGGGCTGCGCTTGTCGATGTGGCCGATCAGGTGTTTGTAGGTGCCATAGCCGATCAGCTCCTGCAGTCGGGGCCCGAATTCGCGCACGCGCGCGAGCGGAATGCCCAGCTGCTGGTTTTCCTGCTGGCGGATGAATCCGGCGCAGTAGTTCATGGCGATGCCCGTGCGCCGCCTGTCACTGCGGTTGGCTCCGCCACCGTGCCAGAGGCTGCCGTTCCAGATCAGCACGCTGCCGCGCGGCATCTCCGCCGCCTTGCTTTCGTGATGGGCGCCGAATTCGGGCTTTTCCGCCCAGCGATGACTGCCGGGCACGACCCGCGTTGCGCCGTTCGCCTCGGTGAAGTCGGTCAGTGCCCACATGGAGTTGCACACCAGTGCCGGATGCGGCCTGGGCAGGTCGAGCAGCGTGTCGTCCGCGTGCAGGGGTTGAGCACGCTCGCCCGGATCGATGGATATGGACGACAGCGAGGACACTAGGCAGCCCCGGTCGAGAACACCCTCGACGATGGACAGCACCCGCGGGTGCACGGGTACCTGCTCGAACACGCGGTCGTGCGCCAGCAGGTTGTAGATGCGGATCGTGTGGTGCCCTTCGAACGCGTTGGCGCCGGGTCGGATCCCGAGCGCGCGTTCCAGGCGCTCGAGCGCCCGGTTCAGCTCGTCCACCAGCGGCACCGGGATGACGTCCTCGAGGACGGTGTAGCCGTGCTCTTCGAGCTCGCGCAGGTGGCGCTGCAACTCGCCGTCGGTCGGGGCGTCGGCAGCACCCCTGCTGGGTTCGTTCATATACCCGTCCTCCCTCGTGCCCGCCGGACGGGTTACCCCGTCACCTCCGGCAGCAGTGCCGTCACGGCCGCGCACAGGCCATCGACGTGGTCCCTCGTGGTCTGTGTCGACAGGCAGCCAGAAAGGCCGTTGCCCAGAAAATAGCCGCGGTCGATCAGGCCGCTGCGCAGCGCAGCGGCGCGCCGATTCTCGTCGGGCGGGCTGGCAGCATCGCGGATCGTGACGATGGGCCGGTCGTGCAGACACAGTCGGAACAGTGATCCGGAACCGGTAACCTGACCGGTGACGCCGCCGCGTGCGAGAGCCTCGGTGAGCGCGCTGCGGGCATAGTCTCCCAACGCGTCGAGCGCGGCGAACGCGGCGGGCGTCATGTCGCGCATGGCGGCCAGGCCAGCGCTCATCGTGGTGGGGTTGGCGTTGAACGTGCCGCCGTGATGGAGACGGGCGGGGGCGCCGTCGATCTCGGCGAACACCGACATGACGTCGCTGCGGCCCGCAACCCCGCCGACGGGAAAGCCGCCGCCGATGATCTTGCCGATGGCGGTGATGTCCGGCTCGATGCCGAGCACGCCCTGGCTGCCCGCGTAACCGAGTCGGAAGCTCACCACCTCGTCGAGGACCATGAGCATGCCGTGGCGCGCGGCGCTGTCCATCAGCATGGCCACGAAGTCGTCGCGGACCAGGCCCGCGCCCATGCGCATCGGCGCGGTGTCGATCATCACGCAGGCGATGCTGCCGGCGTGCTTGTCGAGAATGCGCTGCGCGTGCTGCGGCTCGTTGAACGGTATGACCACGACCTCGTCGAGCACGGACGGAGGGGTGCCGGCGCAATAGGCGGTGGAAGGCGGATCCTCGGCCTGCCATTCCGCGGGTCCGTTGCCGAGGCTCACTTCGGCAAAGTCGTAGGAGCCGTGATAGAAGCCCTCGCACTTGGCGATCTTCGGCCGGCCGGTAAAGGCACGGGCCGCCTTGATGGCGTTCATCACCGCTTCCGAGCCGGAATTCATGAACCGGATCTGCTGAAACGATGGCACCCGCTCGCACAGCAGTTCGGCCAGATTCAGCTCGGAGACGTTGGCGAAGGCGTACGCACTGCCGCGGCGGATCTGCTCGCTGACCGCTTCGCAGATGGGCGCGTAGGCATGGCCATGGATCAGGGACGTGTAGTTGTTGTTGAAATCCACCAGCCGGTTACCGTCCACGTCCACCACCTCAGCGCCCTGGGCGTGATCGACGAACAGCGTGTAGGGGCTGGTTTTGATGGTGCTGCGACTGCCCCCATCGGGCAGTACCCGGCGGGCGCGCGCGTAGAGCTCGGCAGATCGGGAGTCCGGGTCGGGAAAGGTCATGCGTCCTCCGCAGTGAGCAGGCCCGGGAACGCTAACACCGCGCACGATTCCGGGGAAGTCGCACGGTGGCTGCGCGCCGCCTGGACGCTTCAGTCCCGGTACCAGCGCCCGGGTGCCGGTGCCTTCATCCACAGGTGGCTGTACCAGTAGTACACCCCGGCGGCATCGCGCGCAGGCGCCGTGCAGTTGAACTTGCTGCGCCCGGCGGGCAGCGGTGCCTGGGCGCGAATCTCTGCAACCCGCTTTGCCCCGTCGAGCCAGGTGATCGTCGCCGGGGCCTGTCCGCTGACGTAGCAGCGCAGCTCGGTCAGCCGCGCCCCGGGCCGATCGAACGCCAGACGCAGTGCCGGTGCGGCGGCGTCTGCAGCGAGTATGGACGAGCGCGGGCTCAGCAACTCGGGGTCGAGCGGGCGCGTACGCAGCTTTTCCGCCAGGCTTCCCAGATCGGCAAAGCTGCCGGCCATGGGAAAGCGGGGCAGGGCCGTGAGCGGCGTGTTCCAGCCGATGGGTCCGGACTGCTGGCCGAGTCCCACCAGATCGAGATCGGCGGTCAAGGCTTCCACTTCCGCGCTGAACTCGCCGTAGGGATAGGCGAGTGCCGGCAGCACCGCGCCGCCCAGTTCGTCGGCGAGCCGTTGCCTCGCCCACGAAACATCGGCGCGGATTCGCGCTGCCCAGGCGGATGGGCTCTCCGTGGGCGCACGGAATACGTAGTGTGCGTGGCTGCGCGAGTGATTGCCTACCTCGGCGCCGCGCTCGGTCAGCGCGCGCAGCTGCGCCCACGTCAGGTAGCCGCCGTAGTCGCCGTCGAGATAGTCGGTGCTGACGAAGATCGTGTAGGGCCAGCCGCGCGCCTCGAGGCGCGGCGCCGCCTCGGCGTACACGGACCGGTAGGCATCGTCGAAGGTGATGGCGACCGCCTTCTCCGGCAGCGGTCTGCGCGCTCTGAGCGCTTCGATGATGCGGCCCAGGGGCAGCACCTGGTAACCCTGATCGGCGAGATAGGCCAGGTGAGCCTCGAACAGATCCGGCGCCACCGAGGTGCTGGCGGGCGTGGTGCCGTCGACGTGGTGGTAGAGCAGCACCACGGCTGCGGTTTCCCGATTGCCGGAGACAGTGGGTTGCGCTGCCGCTGGGCCCAAGGCGAGCACGGTGACACAGAAAAGCAGCCAGCGCCGGGCTCGCAGTCGGGTGCTTTCACGAAGACCCATCGAGCGCTCCGAGGCCGTTGTAGCGGATCATTTGTCTGATCTCGGCGATGTAGTCCTCGCGTCGCTCCGAGTAGCTCACCAGGTGCTCGGCCAGGGCGGTGCCGGTGAGCGGCTTGCCCGCGGCTCGCAGAGCCGCCCGGGCGCGGCGCAGCGCTTCGTAGTCCGGGTGCGTGTTGAGGTTGTGCAGGTAACCGCGCACCGACTCGGCGGCGGAGTCGAAACGCTGAACCTCGTGGCGCAACCCGGGGCGGCGGCGTCTGGGTACCATGCCGCAGCCGCGGCTGAAGCAGCGCTGACCGAACAGATTGTAGCCGTCGATAGCAAACGCGACGTGCCCCAGCCGGATTCCCTGGCGGCCTGGGCGAGCCCGAGCGACAGCGGCACCACGTCCACGCGCAGCAGCAGTTCCTGCACCAGCGCGGTGGCGGAGACCTCCTGCCCATCGAGCTCGTAGCGTCGTGCCAGCTGCCGCAGCCAGTGGCGCTGCCACCACCCCGGCTGCCAGTCGCCGCCAGCCGCGTTGCGCTCTGCGGCCAGGGACTCGAGTCGTTGGCGGTCTGCGCGCACCTCGGCATTCGCCGCCTCCAACAGCGGGCGTAGATAGTCGAAGAACCGCTGCTTGCGGGCCTCGCCGGCGCGCCACTGGCTGAAGTCAGGCAGTGGTTGCGGCTGCTGCAGCAGAAACCCCACACCGAGCCCGACACCGATCAGCAGCGCCATGCCCAGCAACCAGGGGTTGCTGGGCCCTCGTGACGGTGCGAGTCGCAGCATGGTCGGCGCCCCCGACCCGGTCAGCCGAGCAGCGCCAGCGCCTGGTCGACGAGCACCGGAATGCGGTCGGCGATGGTTGCGAAGCGCTGGTCCTGGGTCTGACCGCGTTTGAAGCGGATGTAGATCTGCTGCACCACGACGGCGGTCTTCCACAGCGCGAACGCCTCGTACCAGTCGCTGCGGCTGACATCGAGACCCGTGGCGGCGGCATAGCGCGCGCTGACCTGCGCGCGTGTCGGAAAAGGCTCTGCGGCACCCGTGGGACGCTGCGCGCGCGGCGCCGGGTCGCCGGGTTCGGGCCAGTAGCCGAGCAGCGTGCCCAGATCGACCAGCGGGTCGCCGAGCGTGGCCATGTCCCAGTCGAATATGGATTTCACGTGGTCGGGATTGGCGCCATCGAACTGGCAGTTGTCCAGCTTCAGGTCGTTGTGCAGGATGCTGACCCGCTGCGGCGGCGGGACAGCCCGCGCCAGGCGCCGGTGAATCTCGTCCATGGCGGGCACGTCCCGGTCGCGCGCCAGTTCCCAGCGCTTGTGCCAGCCGGCCACCTGCCGCGCCGCGAACCCGTCCGGTCGGCCCAGCGCGGACAGGCCGCAGCTTGCCGGGTCGATGTTGTGCAGCGCGGCCATGGCATCGACCAGCGCTTCGCTCGTGCGCCGTGGGATCTCTGCCAGGGCGCGCCAATGCGGAGGAAAGGCGTCGCGGATCACGACGCCGTGGCGGCGCTCGACGACGATGAAGGGCGAGCCGATCACCGATTCGTCCTCGCACAGCAGAAAGCTGCGCGGCGCCTGTGGGAGCTGCTCGTGCAGACGCGACAGCACACGGTGCTCGCGCGTCATGTCGTGGGCCCCGGGGGCGACGGGCCCCAGCGGCGGTCGGCGCACCACGTACTCCAGGTCGCCGAATCGAACGAGGTAGGTGAGGTTTGCGCTGCCACCGGGGAACTGCTCGACCTGCATGGGTGCCCGGGCGCCCGGCAGGCGCTCGCGCAGCCAGGTTGCCAGAGCCGGCCAGTCCAGCTGCTCATCGGGTCGTACCGGTGCGGTTTCCGGCTGCATGTGTCCCCCGTTGCGCGGCGTGCCCAGTGGCGCCGATAGCCGCGCTTATATCAGCTTGATCCGGCAGGGTCACGTGTCCCGTCCGCCGGGCCCTTGAGCTCCACGCGGTTACCCTCGGGGTCTTCGACGTATATGGACGGACCGGTACCCTCTGCGCCGTAAACCCGGCGCACCTCGCTCGGCGCCAGCCCGGCAGCGCGCAGATGGCTCTGGATGGCGGCGGCGTCGAATGGATCCACCCGCAGGCAGAAGTGGTCGAGGTTGTGCCCATCCGTCGTCGCCGGCGCTTCGCCACCGGCGCGGCCGAGGCGGCCATCGCTGTCGACGATGTCGATGAGCGACGCTCCGGCGCGCAGCTGGACCAGCCCGTACTCGTCAAGACGACGTTCCTCGCTGCAGCCCAGCACCTCGCAGTAGAAGCGCACCAGGCTCGCGGCGTCGCGGGCGCGCAGCACCAGGTGGTCGATACCGCCGATGGCGAACGGTGCGGGGCCCTGCGGCTCGGTTGGTCTGCCAGGCATCGGTCTGCTCCAGGTTGCGATGAGGGCGAGCTTAGCGCGATTGCCGGGCGCCTTAGTATCTGTAGTACGATGGCTCGCCTGCAGAGCCGGCAACAGGACACACGCAGGACCCATGCAAGGCGTTTCTCCGGTATTCGAGGTCACCCCCCAGAACTTTCAGACGGACGTCATCGAACGGTCGCGCGAGGTGCCCGTCATCCTGCTGTTCTGGGCGCAGCAGCTGCCGCCGTCCGTCGAGATGCGGCGCCAGCTCGAGACGCTCACCGCCCAGCAGGGCGGCAGGATTCGTCTCGGCCTGGTGGACGTCGCGAGGGATCCGACCCTGGCGCAGCATCTGCGGGTTCAGGACCTGCCGGCGCTGCGCATCGTTCAGGACGGACAGCTGGTGCATCAGGCCGATGGCCCGCAGAGCGAAGCCGGCTTGCGGGCGCTCGTCGATCAGCTCACGCAGTCGCCGGCGGACGTCCTGCGCGGCATGCTCGATCAGCTGCTCGAGAGCGGCGACTACCAGCGCGCGCTGGCGCTGGTGCAGCAGGCGCTTCAGGAAGAACCCAACAATCAGGGCTTCCGCGTGGAGCTGGCGGACCTGCTGGTGCTCACCGGAGATCTCGACCAGGCGCGCCAGGTGCTGGCGGTCATTCCTGAGGATGCCGATCAGCGCGCGCGACCACAGGCCCGCCTCGAGCTGGTGGAAGAAGCGGCGCAACTGCCGTCGCTGGAGGTGCTCGAAGCGCAGCTGGCGGAACGGCCCGACGATCTGGATCTGTGCTATCAGTCGGCCGTGCGCCTGGCGGCGGAAGGTGCGTTCGAACCTGCGCTGGAGCGGGCAATGCTGATCATGCAGCGCGATCGCACGTTCCGCGACGATCTGGGCCGTCTGACGATGCTGCGTATGTTCAACGCGCTGGGCAAGGGCTCGGATCTGGCCTCGCGCTACCGGCGGCGGATGTTCAACTTCATGCACTGAGCCTGTGACCCAGGTCGCAATCCGCGCGGAGTCGCTCCCCTATGCTTGCGCAAAGGCGGCGACCCCCGGGATGCGACATGGATGCGCACGAGCGCTCACATCTGACGCTTGACTGGCACGACCGCCGCGTCGTGCACGGCGCGGCGACGTCGCTGTCGCTGGGCGCCCGTGCCGGCGCCGACCTCACGGTTTCACGAGCCTTTGCTTCCCGCGATCACGCCCACATCGAAAAGCGCAAACAGTTCTACGTGCTGATCGATCACAGCACCAACGGTACCTTCGTGCAGACCGAGGACGAGCGCGTGGTGTTCGTGCGGCGCGGCGAGGTGCGGCTCTGGGGCCGGGGCTGGCTCAGTCTGGGCGAGCCGCTGAGCCCGGAAAGCGCCATTCGGTTTCAGCAGGACTGAGCGGTGATGCAGCTGGTGTGGAACAGCGCTGAGGTCACCCATCGCGGCAATCGCCGCAAGCTCAACGAAGACGCCGTGCTCAGCCGCCCCGGCATCGGACTCTGGGTCGTGGCTGACGGCATGGGAGGTCACCATGCCGGTGACCTCGCCAGCCAATCCATCGTTGCGGCGCTGGGCGCGCTGGAGCCGGCTTCGACGCTGGCAGCCCAGGTGGATTCGGTGGAGGCGGCGCTGCTCGACGTGAATCAGCAGCTGCGCCTGCATGCCACCCGTTGCGGCGTCGGCACCACCATCGGCAGCACCGTGGTAGCCATGATGGCGCGGGGCGCCATCGGCGTGGCCCTGTGGGCAGGGGACAGCCGTCTGTATCGGTTGCGCGGCGAGCGCTTCGAGCAGATCACCCGTGACCACAATCCCGTCTCGGATCTGCTGGATGCGGGCACGGTGACCGAGGCGGAGGCAGAGGCGGCGGACACCAACATCATCACCCGGGCCGTGGGCGGCCAGCCGCGCCTGTTTCTGGACGTAGCCGTGTTCGACGTCGCGCCTGAGGATACCTACCTGCTGTGCAGCGACGGCCTGTACCGCGAGCTCGATGCGGCGGCGCTCACCGAGCGGCTCGCCGGCGCCGCGCGCGACGGCCTCGATACCACCGCCGAACAACTGCTCGCGGCCTGTCTCGGGGGCGCGGCGCGCGACAACGTGTCGCTGGTCATCGCCCGCGCCGACAGCGCTCCCCGGGCAACAGGGGCGGCATCATGAGCCAGGCTCAAGACGTGACCGTGCTGCGCCCCGATGCCAGCGTGTCGAGCAGCTACTCGAGCCGCAACCCCGGGCATGCGGACGCGCCCAGGGTCCTCAAACAGCGCTTCGTGCTCGAGGAGAAGCTCGGCAGTGGTGGCATGGGCACGGTGTTCCGCGCCAAGGACCTGCGCAAGGTCGAAGCCCGCGACAGACAGCCCTTCGTCGCCATCAAGGTGCTCAACAACGACTTCCGTGAGCATCCCGAAGCGTTCATCGCGCTGCAGCGGGAGGCGGTGAAGTCCCAGGCGCTGTCGCACCCCAACATCGTGTCGATCTTCGACTTCGACAAGGACGGCGACCTGCCGTTCATCATCATGGAACTGCTCGAGGGGCAGGAGCTGGCTACGCTGCTGCGCGCCTACCCTACCGGGCTGCCCGATGAGCTGGCCTGGCAGATCATCTCCGGATTGTGCGCGGGTCTCGAGCACGCGCACGCGGCCGGACTGGTGCACGCCGACTTCAAGCCGGGCAACGTGTTCGTGTCGTCACGCGGCCGCGCCAAGATTCTCGATTTCGGGATCGCCCGCGCCGTGCAGCTCAATCAGCTTCACGATGCCGGGGACCTTGACCTGGCGTCATACCCGGCGGGCAGCGGCAATGCCGGGGAGGCGTCGCAGCATGCCGATGGGGCACCGGATGACGCCACGGGCGCAGAGCACACGCTGTTCGACCCTTCGCGGCTCGCCGCCCTGACCCCGGCGTACGCGAGCCGGGAGATGCTCGAAGGCCGCGGCGCGGAGCCGCGCGACGACATCTACTCGCTCGGCGTCGTCATCTACCTGATTCTCACCGGCACGCACCCGTTCGGGCGGACGCCTGCCCACGAGGCCGCGCAGCAGCGGCTGCGCGCCGACCGTCCGCGTCGCCTCAACCGGCGCCAGTGGCGCGTGCTGGAACGGTGCCTGGCGTTCGACCGCGAGGACCGGCCCGCGGACATCGCGGAACTGCGGCGCTATCTGCTGGAACCGTCGCCCTGGCGCTCCCGCTCGGCGCTGCTGGCGGCACTCGCCGTGGCGATCACCATCGGTGTCGCTGCGGTCAGGGAAGATGCGGCCATCAACGAGGTGACGCAGGAAGTGCGGCAGTCGACGCTGGTGGATGCGGCCCAAAGCCGTCTTGCCGCGCTCCTGGATGCGCCTACCTTCGAGCCTGCCTGGCAGGACAAGCTGGACGAGGAAGCGCGCGCGCTGCTGACGTTGCAGGGCGGCTCGGTGCGGGAGACCCCGGCCTTCGCACGCATCCGGGCGCTGTACACCGAGCAGATCGGGCGGGCGCCGACGCTGGAACAGGCGCAGGCGCTGTATCAGCGGGCGCTCACGTTCGGGCCCATGGAGCAGGCGCAGGCGATGCTGCGCGAGCGGTTTGCCGGGGCCGTGCAGACGCTGCTCGACGCGCCCGAACTCACCCCGGACTGGCTCGATGCCGTCGAGCAGGCGCTGGGGCGCTACGACGCGGCGTTCGCCGACGCGTCTGCCGTAGAAGCGCTGCGCCTCGAGGTGGCTGATGTGCTCGAGCAGCAGCTGGTCGCCAGCATCGAGGCAGCGCAATTCCCTGCCGCACGCCGCGCGCTGGCGTATCTGCAGACGCACAGTTTCGACCCTGAGGGCCTGGATGCGTTGCGGCAGCGGGTGGATCAGGCGGAACAGCGATTTGCAGCGCAGGAGCAGCAGCGCCTGCTGGCGGTCTCGCGGCAGAGCTTCGAGCACGAGCTCGCCGCTGCCCTGGGCGGACCCTGCGCGCAGCTCGATCCGACCGGGGCCGGCAAGGTCTTTGCCCGCTGGCTGAGGGACTACCCGGGCTTTCGGGGCGCGGCGCTGAAACTGGCGAGCCAGCGCGTCGGCACCTGCATGAGCGAGCTGGCTGCGCTGGATCGCGATCGCGCGCTCACCCTGCACCAGAAGGCCGAGCAGGCTTTCGGGCCGCTGCCGGCGCTGCTGCCGCTCGCCGGCGACCCTTGCGGCATGGCCTACCTGGTGGGCAACGGCGCAGCGCCGGGACGTGCCGGGTTCTGCACGGATCGACTCAGCGCCGATCAGGAGGGACCGCGCCTGGTGGTGGTTCCGACGCCCGCGGGAGACGGCCGCTACGGCATCACGCGTTCCGAGGTGAGCTGGTCGGACCTGCAGCCGTTCTGTGTCGACACCGGACGCTGCGACGCGGCGGGCCGGGAAGCGCTGCCTGCGAGCGGCATCAGTCTGGCACTGGTCGAAGCCTACGCCGCCTGGCTGAGCGCGCGTACCGGCTACGTCTATCGGTTGCCGACCCTGAGCGAGTGGCGTCAGGCCGCCGCCGGGGAGGCCGACCGTGACCGCAACTGCCGCACGGCGCTCGATGCGGCGCCCAGGGGCCCGGTAGCAGCGGACTCGGGCCAGGCCAATGCCTTCGGTCTGGTGGGGCTGCTCGGCAATCTGCAGGAGTGGGTCGTGGATGGCTCCGAGGTGCGCGCCATGGGCGGCAATTATTCGGATCCGATCGATCAGTGCGTGGCGACGACCGCGCGCGCTCACGACGGTACCGGTGACCCCCTTACCGGGTTCCGGCTGGTGCGGGAGGTCTCGTGAGTCTGCTCAAACTCACGCCCGAAACGGTGCGCCTGCGACGCATTGCCAAAGCCTACGCCGCCGGCGAGTGCTCCTACGAGGCCTATCGCGCGGCGCGACGCGAGATCATCGACAATTTCAGCTGCTTCGCCGCGGACGACGACGATACCCGGCGCCGCTGGCCCGAGCAGACGTTGTCCGGCGTGGACCCGGAGTCACGCGCCGTGACCTCCGAACGGGCGTCTGCAGCGACGGGCGATGCCGCCAACGGCGCGTCCCGGCGCCTGTCCTGGCTGGTGCTGGTCCTGCTGCTGCTCGCTATTGCGCTGCTGCTGCGCCCGCTGTCCGCGCGCGCGGGCGACAGCCCGGTTGCCGGTAGCCCGATGGCGGCGCTGGCGGGTGAAGATGCTTGTTATGCACAGAATGGTAAATTCCCGCTCATAACTGGCAGATAGCGTGAGTAACTCACAGTCGAGTTAATCAAGCGAACCTAATACGTTGTTTTAAATATCATTTTCGGTCCGTCAGACCGCTGACCTCTCGGGGTCATCGTGCTCGTCCGCCAATCGTCCCGCGGCATCGCTGCGACTTATCCTCAGAGTTATCCACAGGTTGGCGGGTCCCGCGGTTGCCGAACGGGGTTGCTCCCGCAACGGCCCATTGCGCAGAATCTCGCCATGAACACGGGAGCTGCAGGTGGACGGGTCTGAGGCGGCAGGGGCGAGCCCCCTGAGGATCGGCATTCTGCAGACCGATTCGGTGCTCGAGACGCTGCAGACGCGGCACGGTGACTACCCGCAGATGTTCCGGCAGGCGCTGGCTGCAGGCGCGGACGCTGCCCTGCTCGAGTTCCGAACCATCGACGCTCAGCGCGGCCCGTGGCCCGACCCTGCGGGCTGCGATGCCTACCTGATCACCGGCAGCCGCCACAGCGTGTACGACCCGCTGCCCTGGATCGCGACGCTGGTGGGCTTCGTGCGCGACGCTCTGGCGGCGCGTCGCAAGGTGGTCGGGATCTGCTTCGGCCATCAGCTGATCGCGCACTTTTTCGGCGGCGAGACCGCTGCGGCCCCGGTGGGCTGGTGCGTCGGCGTGCACGATGCTCAGGTGCTCAGCACCGAGCCCTGGATGGATCCACCGGCGGCTCGATTCGCTCTGCTGTCGAGCCACAAGGATCAGGTCCGGCGCCTGCCCGAGGGCGCGCGTCCGTTCGCGCGTACGCAACGCTGTCCGCAGGCGGGCTTCGTGCTCGGGGATCAGGTGCTCACCTTCCAGGGGCATCCGGAATTCACGCGGGCTTATGCGGCCGATCTGCTGGAAGTGCGCGCCCCGGTGCTGGGGCAGACGCTGCACGAAGCCGCGCTCGCATCCCTCGACGAACCGGTTCATGCCGACATGGTGGCGCGATGGATCCTCAACTTCATTCGCGGCTGAAGCGTTCCGCGGCGCGTCTGCCGGTGCTGCTGCTGGCGTCGGTGCTGCTCGTGAGCGGCTGCAGCGTCAAGCTCGCCTACAACAACCTCGATCGTTTCGCGCGCTGGGCGGTGAGCGACTACGTGGACATGACGCCCGTCCAGCGCGCCTACTTCGATGATGCCCTGGAAGAGTTCCTCTACTGGCACCGGGTGGAGCACCTGCCCCGATACGCCGCATTCCTCGAGGCGGTGGAAAGCACGTTCGCCGATGGCACCGACGAGCAGGAAATGCAGGGTATGGTCAACACGGTGCTGTCCTGGGCCGACGAGATCGAGGCCCGCGGGCTGCCCATCGCCGTGGAGCTGCTGGCGTCGCTGGACGACGACCAGCTGGCGGCGTTGCCCGCGCGACTCGAAGCGGGCAACCGCGAGATCGAGGAACCGGAGCGTGACCTCACGCTGGCGCAGGCGCAGAGCGCCTGGGCCGAGGAATTCAGTGACCGCTTCCGCCAGTTCTCCGGTCGCCTCACCAAGCAGCAGGAAGCATTCGTGCACAGCCAGTCGGTGCGATACCTGCCGGAGCGCGCCCTGTGGGCGGAGTACCGGCGCCGCTGGCAGGCGCAGTTGCTGGCGCTGCTGGAGCAACGTGAAGATCTGCCAACCTTTGCGGCGGCGTTTGCCCAGCTGAACCGCGAGCGCGAGCGCTACTACGGCGACGAGCTCACCGGCGTGTTCGCGAACAACGAAGCGCTTACCCGGGAAACCTCGGTGTGGATGGTGAACAATCTCAGCCCGCGTCAGCAGGCGCGTTTCTTCACGCGTCTCGAGGAGCTGGCCCAGGACCTGCGCGAACTGGCGGGGGCCGTGCCGCCCCAGGTGCCGGCGCCGGACGCCTGTCTGGTGACCTGCTGAGCGGCGCTCAGGCCTCGTCGAGCACGACCCACGCCACCAGATAGGCACCGATGGCAATCTTGGGCAGAAACAGCCCGGTGACGATGAAGGCAACGCGTACCAGCGCCGGGTCGGTGTCCAGATAGCGGGCGACGCCTGCGCAGACACCCGCGATCCAGCCGTTCTTCGGATCCAGCGACAGGCTTGCCCGGATCCGCTTGAGGGTCGGACTGCTCATGGGTTCTCGGTCTCCTCGTCTCGATTGGTTCATGCTCGATTCTTTCGCATGCGGCACGGCGTCAGCCGCCCCACAGCCAGTTGCCGATCAGCAGCGCCGACTGATCCAGGTAGTCCGGCGCGGCTGCGGCCGGGTGCGATTGCAGCGCGCTGGCGGCAACGCCGAACGCGATGAAAACGGCCACCAGCAGCAGCAGCGTCCAGGTGTTCGCCCGGGGTGCCTTGAGTCGCGACAGCCTAAGCGAGTTGTTCATGTTGCCCTCGTCCTCTCGGGTTCTCGATCTCCTGGCTGAAGCCATTCAATAGTCGTGCCAGTGGCCCGGGCCGGGCGCTGAGCGGCGCGCAAACCCGCGCCGTTGCTGAGCTCCGGCCCGGTCGGGTGATGCCGTGGCGATCTGCCCGGGCCGCTCCGGCCGCGGCCCGGTTGGAGACCGGGTGGCGATATTGACCAAATTGTGGCCTTCGGCGCGGACGCCGCCCCGGAGCCGCGCCGGAGCCGCGCCGTTGGCTTGCCGGGGCGCTGGCCCTTGCGTTGCAATGATGCGTCGCGGTAGAAGAGAGCCGTGCAGCCCAGAGGAGAGAGCGCATGGATTTTCACTTCGCCACGGCCTGGGAAACCATTGCCGATACCTGTCCGGAACGCACCGCGCTGATCTCGACGCCGCCGCTGTCCGGCGGCGTCACCCATCGCACCTGGCGGGAATTCGACGACCGCGCCGCGCGCATCGCCGGCCTGCTCTCGGCGCACGGGCTCGGTCCGGACTCCAAAGTCGGGCTGTACCTGCACAACTGCAACGAGTACCTGGAGTCTCAATACGGAATCTTCAAAATCCGCGGCTGCCCGATCAACGTCAACTACCGCTACAAGGCCGACGAGCTGGTGTATCTGCTCGACAATGCCGATGCCGAGGCGGTGGTGTTTCAGGCCTGCTATGCCATGCGGATCTGGGAGATCCGCGACCAGCTGCCGAAGGTGAAGCTCTACATTCAGGTCGACGACGGTACCGAGAGCCTGCTCAAGGGCGCCGTCGACTACGAGCGGGCGATCCGCGACGCCGCGCCCATGCCGCGTATCACCCGTGATCCGGGTGACGTCTACATGCTCTACACCGGCGGCACTACTGGAATGCCGAAAGGGGTCATGTACCCGGGTGGCGAGTTCAGCTACTTCCTTACCGCCATGGGCGCGGGCGCGCGCGGTCTCGAGCCGCCGCAACGCGTTGCCGACCTGCCCGACCTGCTGCGCCGGATCGAAGCGCCACCCGTGAGCCTGCCGGCCTGTCCGCTGATGCATGGCACCGGCATGTGGCTCGGCAGCATGCTGCCGCTGTGCCTGGGCGGCACCGTGGTCACCACCTCCAAGCTCGGGCTCGACCCGGATCTGCTGTGGGGCCTGGTGGAGCAGCATCGCGTCACCGATCTGGTGATCGTCGGCGACGCGTTCGCGCGGCCGCTGCTGGCGGCCCTGGATGCAGCCGCACAGCGGGGCAACCCGTACGAGCTCGGCTCGCTCAAGCAGATCACGTCCAGCGGCGTGATGTGGAGTGCGGAGACCAAACAAGGCCTGCTGCGGCACCACGACATGGTGCTCGCGGACATCATGGGCTCCACCGAGGGCGGCATGGGCAGCTCCATCACCACCCGCGAGGCGCGGCCGTCCACGGCGAAGTTCCAGCTCAACGAGGGCGTCAAGGTCATCACCGACGACGGGCGCTTCGTCGCGCCGGGTTCGGGCGAGATCGGCAAGCTGGCCACGAGCGGCAACGTCCCGCTGGGGTATTACAAAGATCCGAAAAAGTCGGCCGAGACCTTCCGCGAGGTGGACGGCGTGCGCTACAGCTTTCCCGGCGACTACGCCACCGTGGAGGCGGACGGCACCATCACCCTGCTCGGCCGCGGCAGTGTCTGCATCAACACCGGCGGCGAGAAGGTCTTTCCGGAAGAGGTGGAGGAGGCGCTCAAGCGTCATGCCGACGTCGAAGACTGCCTGGTGGTGGGGGTGCCCGATCCGCGTTTCGGCGAGCGGGTGGTTGCCGTCGCGTCCGCTCGTGACGGCGCCGCGCCGTCGGAAGATGCGCTCCTCGAGCACGCCCGGGCACATCTCGCCGGTTACAAGCTGCCGCGCCACGTGCTGTTCGTCGACCAGGTACGACGGGCGCCGAACGGCAAGGCCGACTACAAATGGGCCAAGGCCACGGCTCTCGACGCCTATGCGGAGAGCCCGCCGTGAGCGAAGCAGGGTCCGCGGCCGGGCCGCTCTGCGGCGTCCGGGTGCTCGATCTCACCAGCATGATCTCGGGCCCCGTCGCCACCATGATGCTGGGCGACCAGGGTGCCGACGTGATCAAGGTCGAGCCTCTCGACGGCGACCTGGTGCGCCGCATGGGCCCGAACCGGCATGGTTTGACCGCGACGTTTCTGTCGTCCAACCGCAGCAAGCGCAGCCTCGCGCTGGATCTCAAGCGGCCGGAGGGCATGGCCGTGCTGCACCGGCTGATTCCCACGGCGGACGTGTTCGTGCAGAACTTCCGCCCGGGGGCGATCGAGCGCATGGGTCTCGGCGAGGACGCGGTCCGCGCGTTGCGCCCGGATATCGTCTACGTGTCCATCAGCGGCTTCGGTGAGCAGGGGCCCTATGCCCACAAGCGCGTGTACGACCCGGTGATCCAGGCACTGTCAGGGCTCGCGGCGATCCAGAAGGACGGCGCCACCGGCCGGCCGCGCATGGTACGCACCATCATTCCGGACAAGACCACCGCGGTCACTGCCGCCCAGGCCATTACCGCGGCGCTGTTCGCGCGCGAGCGCACGGGGCAGGGTCAGCACGTCAGGCTGGCCATGCTCGACACCATGGTGGCGTACCTGTGGCCCGAGGGTATGACCGGTTTCACCTTCGTCGGCGAGGAGGTACGCGCGTCGCGGGCGCAACTGGCCCAGGACCTGATTTTTCAGACCACGGATGGATACATCACGGTCGGCGCCGTCTCGGATGCCGAGTGGCAGGGATTGTGCCGCGCGCTGGAGCGCGAGGACTGGCTCGCCGACGAACGCTTCGCCACCGCGCAGGGCCGCGTGGTCAACGTGCGCGAGCGTCTGCAGATGACCGGGGAGGTGCTGGCGACGCGCCCGAGCGCTGCCTGGCTGGAGCGCCTCGATCGCGAGGGGGTCCCCTGTGCGCCGGTGCTGGAGCGCCACGAGGTGTTCGAGCACGAGCAGATACGCAGCAACGGCACCGTAGCCGAATATGACCATCCGGTGGCCGGCCGGATCCGCCAGCCACGGCCCGCCGCACGCTTCGACCGGACCCCCGCCCGGATCACGCGTCCGGCGCCCACCCTGGGGGAGCACAGCGCGGAGATCCTCTCCGATCTGGGTCTGGACGGCGCGGCGCTGGCGGCTGCCGGCATTGTCGGCGTGTCCTGACGCACATTTTCCGCCACAGGGGGCGCGGAATGCGACGCAGTCACTCCGCAGAGGTCCGCGCCCTGGTCTACATTGAATAGACCAAACCAACCGTCGGGCCCGGATCTTCATGTCGTTCGCTTCCTTCTACGTGCCGTTGGATGAGTCTCTGTCGGTGACACGCAAGGTGCTGCCGATGATGAGCGAGCAGCGCGTGCCGACGGTGCCGGAGAATTACACGGTCTGGTACGACTACGTATCGGGCAACAACGACGATCTGGCCTCGGAGATCCGTCGTGTCATCGCCGAGGGCAAGGGCTTTCCGCCGGAGCTGTGCGCGACCATCTACGAACGCTACTACCTCGACGAGCTGCGCTCCGAGGTCACGGGGATCCAGGGCGCCGTGCGCGAGGCGGTGCAGACCGCGCTCAAGGAGCTGGGCGCCCTGGGCGAGGACATCGGCCACTTTTCCACGGTGCTCGACAGCGCCGATGCGACGCTGCAGAAGACCCCGACGCCCGAGGACCTGAATCAGCTCATCCTGGTGCTGGCCAACGAGACCCGGCGTACCCGCGAGCGCAGCAAGGAAGTGGAATCATCGCTGCACGCCATGGCCGACGAGCTTGCCGAGCTGCGCGCGAAGGTGAACGCACTGTCCCGGGATTCGGTGACCGATGCCCTGACCGGTATCGCCAATCGACGCGCGTTCGACACCGCGATTGAACGCATGACCAGGGAGGCCGTGGACGAAAGCCTCGACCTGTGCCTGATGCTCGCCGACATCGACCATTTCAAGGCGTTCAACGACACCCATGGTCACCTGGTGGGTGACCGGGTGCTGCGCTTCGTGGCGCAGGAGATGCAGCAGTGCGTGAAAGGGCGCGACCTGCTGGCGCGTTACGGCGGTGAGGAGTTCGCGATTCTGCTGCCGGCGACGCCCTACAGCGGCGCCATGATGCTGGCGGAAAGCATCCGCGCCATCATCGAGGCGCAGGTGGTGGACACGGACGACGGCCGCGAGATCGACAACCTCACCATCTCCATCGGCGTGGCGCACTTCCGCGCGGGTGAGGACATTGCGGCGTTCGTCGAACGTGCCGATGCCTGCCTGTACAAATCCAAGGCCGACGGCCGCAACCGGGTGACCGGCGAGCGCGATCTCTGAATCGTCGCGCCGACGTGACAAACGGCGCCGCAGTGCCGTTAGAATGGCGCGCTTTTGCAAGGGTCGTTCATGCGCCTTACTCAGGGTATCCACCGCGCGCTGCAGCAGCATCCTGATGCTCCTGCGCTGGTTGCCGACGGCATGGCGCTGTCGTGGCGGGCGTTCGCCGAGCGGGTTGCGCGCCTGGCCGGCGCGCTGCGAGCGCTCGGCATCGCCCCGGGTGAGC
Source organism: Pseudomonadales bacterium (assembly GCA_041395905.1). GTDB lineage: Bacteria > Pseudomonadota > Gammaproteobacteria > Pseudomonadales > Azotimanducaceae > UBA7803. The sequence goes on along the minus strand of JAWKZP010000011.1, from coordinate 66,982 downwards.
GCGTGGCGATGCTGGCCGGCAACTCCCCGCGCTACGTGGAATTCTACTTCGCCAGCCTCTGGGTGGGCGCCGTCATGGTGCCCGTCAACACCCGCTGGGCGGTGCCCGAGAAATGTCACTGCCTGAACGACTCGGGTGCCCGGGCGCTGCTGGTGGATCGAGCGCACGTCGGTGAGGTGAGCGCCCTGCTGGCGGACTGCCCGGAGCTGGCGGCGGTTGTCGTGGCGGACGAACCGGCGGACGAACCGGCGGACGAACCGGCGGACGGACCGGCCGGCGAAGTGCTGACAGGCGGCCGGGTGCCCGTGCTCGACTACGAACCGCTGCTTGCCGCCAGCGAACCGGTGGCGGACGCCGAGCGTGGCGGCGACGATCTGGCGGCCCTGTTCTATACGGGCGGCACCACGGGGCGCGCCAAGGGGGTCATGCTGTCCCACGGCAACTTCATCGCCAACTCCATGAACGCGCTGGTCAACCTCGGCATATCCGCGGACAGCGTGCACCTGCACGTCTCGCCACTGTTCCACGTCGCCGGCGGCTCGCGCGTGTTCACGGTGACGGTGGCCGGCGGCACCCACGCGGTGATCCCGCGCTTCGAGCCGGAGCTGTTTCTCGGCGCCATCGAACGCTGGGGCGTGACCGTGACCGTGATCGTGCCCACCATGTTGAACACCCTGCTGCAGTACCCGCGGCTCGACGCGTTCGACCTGTCTAGCCTGAAGCTGCTGACTTACGGCGCCTCGCCCATGCCGGAAGCCTTGCTGCGCCGTGCCATGGAACGCTTCCCGAACGTCGCCTTCCTGCAGTCCTACGGCATGACCGAGCTGTCGCCCGTTGCCACCTCGCTGGCACCGCGCTATCACTGCTTCGACGGTCCCGACGCGGGACGCATCCGCTCCGCGGGCCAGGCGGTGTTCAATGCGGACCTGGCGATTCACGACGAGCAGGACCGTCCGCTGCCGGTGGGCCGGGTCGGCGAGGTCTGCGTGCGTGGCCCCATGGTCATGCAGGGTTACTGGCAGCAGCCGGAGCTCAGTGCGCAGGCGCTGCGTGGCGGCTGGATGCACACGGGAGACGCGGGTTACCTCGATGAGCAGGGCTTTCTGTTCCTGGTGGATCGGCTCAAGGACATGATCATCAGCGGTGGTGAGAACGTGTACTCCGCGGCCGTGGAGAACGTGATCTACCAGTTCCCGGGGGTCCACGAGTGCGCCGTGATCGGCATACCGAGCGAGCAGTGGGGCGAGGCGGTGCACGCCGTGGTCGTGCCCAAGCCCGGGGCGGAGATCGATGTTGCACAGCTGCTCCGGCACTGCCGTGGCCAGCTCGCCGGATACGAGTGCCCCAAGTCCGTGGACCTGCGCTCCGAGGAACTGCCCAAGAGCGGAGCCGGCAAGATCCTCAAGACCGATCTGCGCGCGCCGTTCTGGTCGGGTGAGAGCCGGAGCATCCACTGATGCGGACAGCAGTTCCCGGCGCGGCGCTGACGCTGCTGGCAGCCTTTTTGCTGGCCGCCGCGGGACCGGCCCGCGCGCTGGAGGATGATGCCGCGGCCGCCGATCGGAGCGCCTACGTGGCGCCGCTGCGGGTACGCAACACGTTTCCGGTGGCCCAGCTGTACGGTCTGCCGCGCGCGCTCGGCGCCGAGCTGATCGAGGCCGGCAGCGAATGGACGCTGACGCTCGACCACGCCAGCAATTTCACTTCGGATTTCTCGAGCGGCAACGCGGCTTTCTTCGACGGCGAGACGTCGGTGTTTTCGCTCGCCTGGCGGCGCCCGTTGCGCGAAGCCTTCGAGATCGGTGTCGAGCTGCCCTACGTCGTGCACAGCGGCGGCTTCCTGGACGGCGTCATCGAAGGCTTTCACGGCCTCACCGGGCTGCCCAACGGTGGTCGGCAACGGGCGCCCAGCGGACGCATCGACTATCTGGTGCGCCTGCGTGGCCGGAACCTGGTGGATTTTCAGGACAGCCGTCGCGAGCTGGGTGACCTGCGCGCCTGGCTGGGGTACCAGCTGCGCGAGGGCGAGCGCGACGCGCTGGCGCTGAGGGTGCAGCTGAAGGCGCCCACGGGTGACGTGCAGAACCTGTCGGGCTCCGGCGGCACCGATCTGTCCATCGCGCTGGAATACGCCCGCCGCGACCTGCTGGCGGACGTGCCGCTGTCTCTGAGCCTGATGGGCGGCGCGGTGCGACTGGGGGATAGCGACCTGCCCGGGTGGGCTCAGGAGGGCGCCGCCCTGTTCGGTCATGTCGGCCTGCAGTACCGGCTGGGTCCGCGTCTGGCGCTGCTCGCTCAGCTCGACGGCCACGGCGACCTGCTGGACACGGCCGTGCCGCAGGTGGCCGAGTGGGCGCTGCAGGGCACGCTCGGCGGGCGCTGGTGGTTTTCGCCGAAGCTGTGGCTGGAACTGGGCGTGGCCGAGGATCTGCGCAGCCAGACCAGTTCCGACGTCGTGTTTCAGCTGGCGCTCGGAGTGCGTGGAAGATGACCGGACGTGCCACCCGGCTCAATGCGCAGCGGCTCGCGGACCTTACCGGCGAACGGTTCGATCTGATCGTGATCGGCGGCGGCATCACCGGCGCCGGCATTGCCCGTCATGCCGCTCAGGCAGGTCTGTCGACTTTGCTGCTGGAGGCGGACGACTTCGCCGCCGGCACCTCGAGCCGTTCCACCAAACTGATTCACGGCGGCTTGCGCTACCTGGCCATGGGTGACGTCGCGCTGGTCAGGGAAGGCGCGCTGGAGCGCAAGAGCGTGCTGCGCATGGCGCCACATCTGACGGAACCGCGCTGGATGCTGGTGCCGGCACGCAACCGCCTGGAGTATTGGAAGCTGCGCGTGGGCATCAGCCTGTACGAGCGGCTGGGTGCCGTGGCGCCGCCCGAACGGCACCACAACTGGAACCGAGCCGAGATGGCGCGCTCGGAACCGCTGCTCGATCGCGGCCTGCTGCACTGGGTGTGCGCCTATCGCGAGTACCTCACGGACGATGCGCGCCTGGTGCTGGCAACGCTGCGCGCGGCCGCCCGCGACGGCGCCAGGCTGTGCAGCCGGACGCGGGTCGAGCAGGCCGAGTCGCAACCGGACGCGGTGCGCCTGCGGGTGTGTGACCGCCGCGACGGCAGCATCCACGAGCTGACCGGTCGCGCGGCGGTGAATGCGGCGGGTCCCTGGGTCGAGAGCCTGCTGGCGGCGGATGGCACTTCGCCGCGGCTGCACCTGTCCAAAGGGGTGCATCTGGTGTTGGACCTGGCCCGTCTGCCGATCCGCAACATGGTGATGATGACCGCGGCCGATGGCCGGCCGGTGTTCGCCATTCCACGTGGCGAGGTGGTCTACGTGGGTACCACCGACACCACCTTCGCCGGGGCGGCGGCGCTGTGGCCCGACGTGCGGGCGGACGAGATCGACTACCTGCTGGAGACGCTCAACGCCCACTTCACGGACGTGCAGCTGGGCGTCGACGACGTGCTGAGCACCTGGGCAGGACTGCGCCCGCTGGTCAATCAGCCGGGCAAGGCGCCGAAGGAGATGTCGCGCCGTGACGAGATCTGGCGTGACGGGCGTCTGGTGAGCATCGCGGGCGGCAAGCTGACCGGCTTTCGCAAGATGGCCGAGCAGGCGATGGACGCGGTGGCCCAGGTGCTGGGCACGACGGTGAGCATGGCGGACCCGCTGGCGCCGCTGCCGGGCGGTGACATCGAGGATCTCGCGGCGCTGCAGCAGGAGACGGAGCGTCGCTACCAGCTGGAACCCGGGGTTGCGGCACGGCTCGTGCGCTTGTACGGATCCGAGGTCAACGATGTGCTCGGCGACCAGCCGAGGCCGCTCGCGCCCTCGGTGTTCGCCGAGGAAGTGGACTGGGCCGTGCTCGAAGAGGGCGCTGAGAGCCTCGAGGACCTGCTCTACCGGCGCCTGCGCGTGGTCTGGTTTCTGCCGGCGCAGCTCGAGGCGCTCATCGAACCCTGCGCCGAGCGCATGGCGCGCCTGTGCGGGTGGGACGATGCGCGGCGCGTGCGCGAGATCGGCGAGCTGCGTGCGCAGTTGCGGCACGATCAGGCGTTTCGTTCGCCGGGCTGAGCGCCGCGGCCCGGGCGGGCGCGCGGACCCGGGTCACAGCGGGGTCAGCAGAAAGTGGCCGTGACTCGCGGCGATGGGCTTGGCCCGCTCTTCCTGCCAGATTTCCGCGCGCACGTTGGCGACACGGCGGCCGTGGCGGGTCACCACGGCGCGGCCGTAGGTGGGCTGCGCACGGCCGGAACGCAGGTAGTCGATGGACACATCCACCGTCTTCGGCAACCGCTCGCAGGCCGAATCGTACAGCAGCTGGATCAGCGAGGTGATCTCGAGAAACGCGCCGATCACGCCGCCATGCAGGGCCGGCAGCATGACGTTGCCCACCAGTTCGTGCCGGAACGGCATGACGGTGGTGATCTCATTGCCCTTCTGATCCACCTGGATGCCGAGAAACCGGGCATAGGGGATGTTGTCGATCACCGCCTGCATGTCGGTGCCCCGGTTCTGCGCGCGCAGCTCGGCGAGAAACTTCACGCCTCGCCTCCGGTCTGGACCTCAGCCTGGCCCGGTGCGGTGCCCAGCATGAAGCTGGCCACACAGGTGGCCACGGGTTCGTCCGGAGAATCCTGGTAGGCGGTAGCGCGCACGAACGCGATGTTGCGCGTGCGCTTGTAGCACAGGGCGTGGGCAAAGATGTCGCGGTGCGGCTCGGCGGGACCCATGTAGTCGATTCGCAGATCCAGCGTTGCCATGACGACCGCGCCGCGCTCGGCGTCCGGCGGACGCACGGCGATGCCGCAGGTGTTGTCCAGGAGCGCGGTCAGCACCCCGCCGTGCACCACGCCGGTGTCCGGGTCTCCTACCAGGTGCCCGGCATAGGGGATTCGGACCAGGCAGCCGGATTCGTCGTGGCTGATCAGGCGCATGCCGATGGCGGCCGCGTGCGGGATCTGCTGCAGATAGTCTTCCATGCTCCGGGCGTGCTCAGACGTTGGTGCGCGCCTGTGTGGTGGTACACTTTCGCGCTCGCAAAACCCCGAAGCATATTGGGAGGACTCTTTCATGGCAATGCAGCACACGCCCCTGTTGATGTCCAGGATCCTCGATCGCGGTGCCAAGGTCGCGCCGGGCGAGGAAATCGTCACGGCGACGACCAGCGGCGTGCGTCGGCAGACCTATGCCGAGACCCGTGACCGGGCCCATCAGCTGGCGCATGCGCTTGCGGACGCCGGCATCCGGGTGGGGGATCGGGTGGGCACCTTCATGTGGAACGGCGCCCGTCATCTGGAGGCCTACCACGCCTGCGCCGGGATGGGTGCGGTGCTGCACACGCTGAACATCCGCCTGTCCGATACCGATCTCGAGTACATCATCGATCACGCTCAGGACCGGCTGATCATCGCGGATGCAGACGCGCTGCCGCTGCTGGAGAAGCTCAAGGGCCGCATGCCCAGCGTGGAGCGCATCATCGTGGCCACGGAGCCCGGCTGCGAAGGCTGGCAGACGGACCTGCCGGAACCGGTTGACTACGAGGCCTTCATCGCCGGCAAGCCGACGCGGTTCCAGTGGCCGGAGATCGACGAGAACTCGCCGCTGGGTCTGTGCTACACCAGCGGTACGACGGGCAATCCCAAGGGCGTGGAGTACGAGCATCGCTCCCAGTATCTGCACACGCTGACTCAGTGCATGACCGACAGCATGAACCTGTCGGCCACCGACTGCCTGCTCGGCATCGTGCCCATGTTCCATGCCATGGGCTGGGGCCTGCCCTGGTCGGCGCTGATGCTCGGCTGCAAGCAGGTGATGCCACACCGCTTCATGGATCCCGCGCGACTGATTCAGCTGCTCGCCGACGAGCAGGTCACCGTCTCGGCGGGCGTGCCGACCATCTGGCAGGGCGTGAAGGCCATCTATGAAGCCAATCCGGGCAAATACGACCTGTCGCACCTGTCGCGTCTCACCTGCGGCGGTTCCGCGCCGCCGCCTTCGCTGATCCGCTGGTACTGGGACACCCTCGGGGTGGAGATGGTGCAGGGCTGGGGCATGACCGAAACGTCACCGCTGGCGACGCTGTCGCGCCGGGTCATGAAGCGTTCGCAGCTCGCGCTCGACGAGGACCAGCGCTTCCAGAACGTGGCCAAGGCCGGTCAGATCATGCCCGGCATCGAGGTCGAGATATTCGACGACAACTTCAATCGCGTGCCCCACGACGGCAAGACGGTCGGCGAGATCCTGATACGCGGCCCGTGGATCTGCTCGGAGTACTACAACAACCCGCAGCCGGAGAAGTTCCACGACGGCTGGCTCATCACCGGCGACGTGGGGATGATCGACCCCGACGAGTACCTGATCATCAGCGACCGTTCCAAGGACCTGGTGAAGAGCGGCGGCGAGTGGATCTCTTCGGTGGATCTGGAGAATCACATCGTGGCGCTGCCCGGCATTGCCCAGGCCTGCGTGGTTGCCCAGCCGCATCCGAAGTGGGACGAGCGCCCGGTGGCGCTGCTGGTGCTGCAGGACGGCGCCCAGGTCAGCAAGGACGAGGTGCTGGCCCACTGCGCCGGCAAGTTCGCAAAGTGGCAGCTGCCGGACGACGTGCTCTACGTCGACAGCATTCCGCTGACGTCCACGGGCAAGATGGACAAGAAGGTCGTGCGCGCCAATCTGGCCGATCAGGGTTACCTGCTGCCGGACCTGCGCGACAAGGCGGGCTGACGCAACCTTGATCCAATCTGGCCGATTGCCCTGGCCTGAGCAACGCTGGGGCGAGCTGCTGCGCGCGGCGGTCGTCGATCTGGACGACCTGCTCGGCCGACTCGATCTGCGCGCGGCCGATCTCGACGTGGATACCGATCCGACCTTCCCTCTGCGGGTACCGGAACCTTTCGTTGCACGCATGGCCAGGGGCGATCCTGCCGATCCGCTGCTGCGCCAGGTGCTGCCGCTGCGGGAAGAGCACCGGGTGTTGAGCGGCTATCAGCTCGATCCTCTCGAGGAGCGTTCGTTTGCGCGCGCCCCCGGTCTGGTCCAGAAGTATCAGGGTCGGGCGTTGCTCATGGCGGCGCCGGCCTGCGCCGTCCATTGTCGCTACTGCTTCCGCCGTCACTTTCCCTATACCGAGCACCGGCAGCACAGCAGTTTTCCCGGCCTGCAGCAGGTCGCGGACGACCCCGGCATCAGCGAGCTGATTCTGTCCGGCGGCGATCCGCTGATGCTGAAAGACGCCGTGCTGTCGCGGCTGATCGCAGGCATCGACGCCGTTCCCCATGTCACCCGCCTGCGCATCCATTCGCGGCTGCCGGTTGTGATTCCGCAACGGGTCACGTCGGCGCTGATCGAGCGCCTGCGCGCGAGCCGCGCAACGCCGGTGATGGTGCTCCACGTCAATCACGCCAACGAGATCGATGCGGACTTCAGAACCGCGACGCTGGCGCTGCGCGATGCGGGAATCGTCGTGCTCAATCAGAGTGTCCTGCTTGCGGGCGTCAACGACTCGGTGGCTGCACTGGCCGCGCTCAGCGAGCGGTTGTTCCATGCTGGTGCGCTGCCGTACTACCTGCATCTGCCGGACCAGGTGCTCGGCACCCATCACTTTGCCGTGAGCGAAGCCCGGGCCCGCGCCCTGGTCACCGAGCTGCGCGCGCGGCTGCCGGGCTACCTGCTGCCGCGTCTGGCGCGCGAGGTGCCCGGGGCGCCCGCCAAGCAGGTGCTGATGTGATTCCGGTTCGATGCGCTTGTCCGCACGAGGGGCCAGCGCCACCGTTCAGCGGCGCTTGATGCCGGCAACGGCCCCTTCGATGAGGTTCAGCGCGGCCTGGCGGCTCACGCCCTGCGGGTCGAGCGACCCGGCTGGGGTCGAGGCGATGCCGAGCGCCACGGCCTTAGGGTGTTCGAACATCCAGCTGATGGCCCCGGCCAGCTGGCGGCTGGTGGGTCCGTCGGCCACGGCGAGCGTGTGACCGGGCACCTCCGCCGGGTCCAGGACGTCCATGTCGACGTGCACGTAAACGGCGTCGACCTGATCCGCCAGCTGACCGAATGCCTGCCGCAGCTTCGGCGAGCGCTCGCGCAAATCCTGCACCGAGACCTGGTGCGCGTCGTAGGCCGCAAATCGCTCTGCCTCCAGCGCATCCAGGTCCCGCACGCCGCCCCAGAGGATGGCGTCCATCGGCAGCGGCTCGACGAGCCCCGATGTCGTGCGCAGATTGTGAAGCGCGTGTCCGGCCGCAACCGCCACCGGCATGCCGCCGAGCATCCCCGACAGCGTGGTTTCCGGCGTGTTGAAATCCCCGTGGGCGTCGATGAACACCAGGCCGACCCGCCGCGCCCGGCCGCTCGGGTCGTACTTCAGCCCGGCCAGCATGCCGAGCAGCACGTTGCAGTTGGCTTCCAGGCCGACGACCAGGTCGGCCCGGTCGCGACTCTGACGGACCGCCGCGGCCATGTTGCCGTTGGCGAGCGCCATACGGTGCCAGGCGCCGTACTCGGCGTTCTGTGCCGCCGTGAGGCGGATGTCCTGCACCGGCCGGACCAGCTGCGCGCCCCAGTCGTTGAGTCGCCGTTCGAGACCCGCAGCATGAATGTAGTCCGGATTAGCGGACAGCTCCGGCACGTTGCGCGCGCCGCCGTAGGGTTGCTTGATGACGTCTACGGTGACTGAGGTTGCAGCTGCCGCGGTGGTGGGCGCCAGCATGCCGAACCACAGCAACAGCAAGAGACTTTGGACGGCCCCCATCGTGTTTCTCGCAGTAGCGACTGAGGTGCATGCGAGAATGCCCCAAACCGCGGGGACGTGCACCCTCCCTCGATCGAGGGAGGGTGCGGCGATGGACTGGCGTTATACTCCGATGACCCTCAGAGGAAGGGTTCCATGCAGGAGGAAGGTCCCGTTCCGGTGATGATCGTCGAGGACGATCCGGTTACCCGTGATGACTGGGCGGACAAGGTCCGCGACGATCCGGGCCTTCGGCTCGCTGCGGTGTGTGCCGGATTTGAAGAAGCAAGCACGGTACTCGACGTCACGGATGCCCGCGTCGCGCTCATCGATCTGGGGCTGCCGGACGGAGACGGAACGGACCTCATCCGGTTTGCCGTGGCGCGCGATCCGCCCATCGAAGTGATGGTGATGACGGTGTTCGGGGACGAGCGCCATGTGGTCCGGGCCATCGAGGCCGGCGCCACCGGCTACCTGCTCAAGGATGCCGACGCACCCTCGGTGTCCAAAGCCATTCATGATCTGCTGGCGGGCGGTTCCCCGATCAGCACCGCCATCGCTCGCCATCTGCTGCGCCGGTTCCGTGTACCCGAAGCAGCGGGCGAGACGGTCGAGCCGGCGGTTTCTCTGACGCCTCGTGAACGCGAGGTCCTGGATCTGGTGGCGCGGGGCTGCAGCAATGCCGAGATCGGCGATCTGCTGCAGCTCTCCTTCCACACCGTGAACTCGCACATCAAGAACATCTACCGCAAGCTGGCGGTGCGCTCGCGCAGCGAGGCCGTGTTCGAAGCAGTGCAGCAGGGCCTGATCCAGATCGATCGGAGCTTCGGCCGGAACGGGGAAGGCTGAGATGGAGCGCGCCTGGTTTCCGATCGCTTTCTGGGTCGGAGCGCTGGGGATCGCGACGGCATTGTGGATGACGCTCGACGGGTTCTACCGCTTGCCCGGGGCCGCCGACGCGCTGCGCCTCGATTCGGCGGAGCGTCTCGTCGCGACTGCGCCGGATCCGGCCCGGTTGCCGGTCGACGGCTGGCAGCCCGTGAAGCTTCCCGATGACTGGCTGCATCGGGGATTGCAGGGCACCGAAGTCTGGTATCGGGCGCGCATCGATCTCAACGTTCCGCCGAACCGGTTGTGGGCCGTGCTGGTGCCGGGTATCAACCTGGCCGGCGCCGTGTTCTTCAATGGCGAGCTCGTCGGGTCGAGCGTGCGTCTGGAGGAACCCCTGCCTCAGGACTGGAACAGACCGCTCATGTTTTCCATTCCCAATGGTCTGATACGTTCCGGTGGCAACGTCCTCCACGTGCGCGTGCTCAGCTACCCTTCGGGCCACGGATTTCTTGCGCCCGTGTTCCTGGGGCCGAGCGAGCTGCTGCTGCCGAGCTTCGAAAGCCGCCAGTTCCTGCAGGTGCACCTGTCCCGGTTCATCACCATCGCTACCGCGTTCATGAGCCTGTTTCTCGGGCTGATCTGGTGGCTCAAGCGCAGCGAGACGGTCTATGGATGGCTGGCGCTGACCACGCTGATGTGGAGCGCGCACTCGCTGAAGTATCACCTGTCTGACATCCCGGTGACGAGCCTCCAGTGGGCAGCGCTGCTGTTCGTGACCGCCATCGGCTTCTGCACGGCGGTGATCATCTTTCTACACCGGTTCACTGGTGTGTCGCTACCGAAGATGCAGCGCTTCGTGCTGGGTCATGCGGCGGTAGCGGTGCTGGTGCTGACGTCGCTGACGCTGCTGGAAACCGATCTGCTCTACAGCGCCGCGCAGATTTTCGTCAGCGTTGCCCTCGTGCTGGCCGGCTACAACTTCGTGCGTATGGTGGTCCGGATATGGAATGGTCGCGTGCTGGAGACCTATCTGGTAGGTGCCGCGTCGCTGGTGGTCATGGTGGTCGGCGTGCGTGACTGGGTTCTGATCCTCGGCTTCATGGACCGCCCGAGCGGTCAGTTCACTCAGTACGCGATTCCCCTGCTGCTAGGCGTTCTGGGCATCGTTCTGGTGATGCGGTTCGTCGGCGCGCTGCGCGCCAGCGAGCAGCTCACCCAGACGCTGGAAAACCGGGTGGCGGCCAAGACGCAGGAGCTGGAAGCAAACTACACGCGTCTGCAGGAGTTGGAGCGCGAGCAGACTCTGGCCGCCGAACGGGAGCGGCTCATGCGGGACATGCACGATGGGGTAGGCGGGCAGCTCGTGTCCTCGCTGGCGTTGCTCAAAGCCAAGGGCATCGAGGACACGGATCTGGATGCGACCCTGAGCGGGGCGCTGACGGACCTGCGGCTCATGATCGATTCCCTGGATCCGGTGGACGATGATCTCAACGGCGTGCTGGGCATGCTGCGCGATCGCATGCAGCGCCCGATGGAAGCGGCCGGACTCAAGACCCTGTGGCAGTTCGAACGGCTGCCGAAGTTTCCGGATCTCGGTCCCGACCGTGTGCTGCAGATTCTGCGCATTCTCCAGGAGGCGCTGACCAACGTGCTCAAGCACGCGCACGCGTCGCAGGTAGTGGTCGGCGCGGTCTACGATCCGGAACGGCACCGGGCGCGCCTCGTCGTCGCGGACGACGGTCGGGGTATGAATGGTCAGCACCGGGGCAGAGGGCTTCGCAACATGCGCACGCGTGCAGAGCGCCTCGGTGCGCACCTGGATCTGCAGAGCTCCGACATGGGAACCAGGGTCACGCTGGAGCTTCCTTACCCCTCGGATGGGCCCGGCGGCGTGCCTGTTGCCGGGTCAGGCACCGCACCGGCGTGACCTGGTCCGATTGCGCCTGGCGCGGGCTTCGTCACCAGTTCGCGGGATGCCCGGCTCGAGTCCTGAAGAGCACGCTGCCTCGGCTCGGCCGGCTCGGTCGAGCCGCAGCGCATAGGAAGCTGTCATGCTCGACCCTGCAAGAGAGTGGCTGTGGGTCTTCCAGGCACGGCACGGGCAGTCGTGATCAATGCTCGCTGCCGTGCTCATGTTTCTCGGAGCGCGGAGAGCGGCGGCCGCCGAGCACCTCGTGACAGGTGCCCTGGTACGTTCTCTCGGCCGCGTGCGCGTGAGCCAACCGAAGGTGGTGGTCGCTTCGCTCAACCTTACCAATCCTGGCACCCTTAATCCCAACCCGGTGGTCGGCAACGGCAGCGCCCTGGCGGAGGTCGAGCTCGACTGTAAGCAGGTTGCCCTCAGTCCGGCTGGCTTTGCCGCGCCGCGACGACTGCCGCGTCGAGGGGGCGCGAACTTCAGGTCGTCACTGGTGCTGGAACCAACGTGTCACCACCAGATCGCCGGTCTGCAGCTGGCTGCTGAACGTGTCCGGTGTCACGGTCTGCGTGGCGCCGCCGTTCGTCTGCACGCTGGTGGGCGCGGCAGCCTGCACCTTGACCAGGCCGCGGGTCGCCAGAAGCGCCGGCTGGGTTACCGGTTGATAGCTGCCCGCCGGAGCGGGGCGTTCGACGGGCAACGTGCGGAGAGCCTGCTCGATGTCGGTCCGCTGGGTGCGTGAGAGTACGAAGTAGATGTGCTCCACACCCTTGTAGCTGTCGAGCCCCCACCACTCGGTGCCACCGGGCACCAGATAGGGCTGGTTGGCGACCAGCGGCGTGCTCATCTGTCCCGCCTCCGGATGGATCTGCGTCACCCAGCCGGTGGCGTCGATGCCGATCACGTACAGGTAGCAGTCGCAGCTGGCCTGAAAGCTCAGCTTGAACCTGTCACCGGCGGACGGATCGCTGCCGCCATCGTAGAGGATTTCGCCATCCTGCAGCGGTCTGAGATTGACCTGACCGTTGCTGCCGGGAGATTGCGCCAGCAGCGTCGCCTCGAGTGTGGGCGCGGTGGCTGCCGCGGGATAGCCGTAGGTATTGGACTGGGGGTAGCCGCCGGTCTGCCCGTAACCCGTGGTTTGCCCGTACCCAGGCGTCTGTCCATAAGCAGGCGCGCTGGTCCGTCTGCATCCGAATGCCCGTAGCCGGGCGTCTGACCATAGGTGCCGGTTGCGCCGTAGCCAGGCGTGCCCTCGTAGGGACTGGCTTGCCGGTAGGTATCCGTCTGTGCGTAGGTACCCGTCTGCCCGTAGGGATCGGTCTGCCCGTAGGGATCGGTCTGCGCATAGGAGCCATTCTGCCCGTAGGCGTCCTGCTGCCCGTAGGGCTGGGTCTGCCCGTAGGTCTGAGTCTGCCCGTACGCGCCGGTCTGCTCGTTGGCAGCCGTCTGGACCGTAGGCGCCCCCTGCGCAAAGGGCGCACCGGTGGCCAGCTCCGCCACCGTCAGCAGCAGCTGGTTTACCGATTGGGCGTACTCCGGGGCGTAGTTGACCGAGGCGTTGCCGATCAGCTCGCGGCCGAAGGCGACCACGGCGTTCGACAGGGATGGCGGCACGGCAGCGCAGCCTGCGGTGAGCGTGGCGACCAGAGCCACGACCGCCTTTGCGGGCAGCCTCCGTCCGGCAGGGCGTCCGTTCCTCATGTCAGGGTCCTCCGTCACAGGGCACGACGACGGCGCGCCGGAACACGTTTACGTTCACGTCCAGGTATCCGGTCGGCTCGTGCATCCAGCGCAGCACGATGGGGTCGCAACTCAGGCAACCAGGTTCTGGAAGCCGGACGAACTGCGCGTCGCCGAATCGGTTGCGCAGAATTTCGAGCTCCGCGTGGTCGTAGCGCCACTGCACGCCGCACGTGGCGCCCGTAGCGCTCACGTCCAGCACCACCTCCCCATGATCGCCCACGCTCCGATTCGACCAGAGGTGGAAGTACGGCGTTTTTGCGTCGGGTCGTATGCTCGGCTCGTCGGCATCCAGCGCCCATGCCAGCCCGGCGCTCAGCAACAGCAAGAATGCCGCGAGGTTGGCGGACCACGCTTGCGACGGCTTGGATCTGCTCATGGCCGGAAGTATGGTTGCGCGGCCCGAGTGGTGACATCGCGTGTTTGAGGGATGCGGGGCGTTGCGCCGCCCGCGGCACGGAATCACGCAGATGAGGGATACGCGGCGTTCCCGGCTGTCGGCATCATGGGCACCTCGCTGGGACGTTCTGCCATGTGGAAGTTCGTAGGGCTGTTGTTGGGGATAGGCTGGCCGGCCGTTGCCGCGGCGGCCGAAATCGGCCCGGCCGGCGTGGACGATCTTTACATCGTCGACTGCCTGCTGCCGGGTCAGGTTCGGCAGCTCGGCACCCGCATGACCTACGTCAGCGTGCGCCGCGGCGTCAAGACCAGCGCCCGGGACTGCGCCGTGCGCGGAGGCGAGTACGTACGTCACGATCGAGCGGACTATCACAGCGCCCTGTCCGTCTGGCTGCCGGCAGCGCAGGAAGGTGACAACGAAGCCCGGATCAACGTAGGGACGATCTTCGAGCAGGGTCTCGGCGCAGTGCCCGACTACCAGCAGGCGGCGCATTGGTATCGACTCGCCGCTGAAGATGGCTCGGTCCGCGCGCAGCTCAAGCTGGCCGCGCTGTACGAGGCCGGGCTCGGTGTACTCCCGGACCTGCAACAGGCCCTGTACTGGTTCCGTCGCGCCACCGGAAGCGACGATGCGGTGGTCTCTGTGGTGAGCGCTCCCGGATCGTCTGGTCAGGATCTGGCGTCCGACGTTGCCCGCCTGAGCGAGCGGATCAGCGCCATGGTGGCGGAAAACGAGCAGCTCGAAACGGCGTTGCGCCGGGCCGAGGCGACGCTGGCCGAGGTGCAGATCCAGCGCACCGACGAGCGGGCGCAGCTCGAGTCGCAGATCTCGGAACTGCGGCAGGGCCTTACCGAGCGGGAAGCGTCGATCAAGGCGCTGCAAACCCGTTTCTCTGCTGCCGGAAGGGCGCTCGCTGCGAGTTCGGAGAACGCTCGGGAGGTGCGCGCGCAGATGGAACAACGTGCACGTGCCGAAGCGCAGGCCGCGAGCCGGGTGGCCGCACTGGAGAGGTCGCTGGGGGACAGCTCCGCCACCATCGCCGAGCTCCGGGCCGACCTGGCGGCGCGCGAACAGGCGCTCGCGACTCAGCTGCAGGCAAGTGACGCGCTGGCGTTACGGATCGGCGAGCTCGAGGCGCGCGCGGCGGAGCTGAGCGCGACCCGCGCGGTTCAAGCGCAGGCCGCTGCGGCCGCCGTGCTGGCCGCGCCCAGCATCGTGATCATCGATCCTCAGCTGCCGACAACCCGGGGGCAGGCGCGGGGGCTGGTCAAGGTCGACGTGCCGGCATCGCTGCCCACGCAGCGGCTCGTCGGTCGGGTCGACGCGCCTGCCGGCCTGCTGTCCCTGACGGTCAACGGTGCGCCGGCAGAAGTGAACGCCTCAGGCGTGTTTCTCGCCGAGCTTCCGATCGCCGCCGCGATCACGCCGGTCAGCATCGTGGCGGTAGACGCCCAGGGTCAGCGGGCCATGGTATCGCTGGGCTTCGAAACCGCTGCGGAGGCAGCTCAGGCTGTGATGCGAGCTGACGGTGATGCTCCGTCCTGGTCCGGCTTCGACTTCGGGCGCTATCACGCGCTGGTGATCGGCAACGACGAGTACCTGTACCTTCCGAAGCTCGAGACCGCAGTGGCGGACGCCACGGCGATTGCCGGCCTGCTCGAGGCGCGTTACGGATTCCAGGTGACGCGCCTGATCAATGCGGATCGCTATCAGATCCTCTCGGCCCTGAACCACCTGCGCGAGACGCTGACCGCGCAGGACAACCTGCTGATCTACTACGCGGGTCACGGGGAGCTGGATCAGGTCAACATGCGCGGCCACTGGCTGCCGGTCGACGCGGAGCCGGACAGCAGCGCCAACTGGGTCTCCAACGTTGCCGTGACCGACGTGCTCAACGCCATGTCCGCGAAGCAGATTCTGGTGCTGGCGGACTCCTGCTATTCGGGATCGCTGACGCGCTCGGCGCTCACGGAGCTGCGATCGGGCATGACGGCCGCAGAGGAGCAGAACTGGGTCCGTACTATGCTGCAGCGCCGCTCGCGTCTGGCCATGACCTCCGGTGGCTTGAGCCCCGTGCTCGACGCGGGCGGCGGCGCGCACTCGGTGTTCGCGCGCGCGCTCATCGAGGTGCTCGAAGGCAACCGCGATCTGCTGGAAGGACGCGATCTCTACGAGCAGGTCGCGGCCCGGGTGGCCTACCAGGCGTCCAACCTGCGCTTCGAGCAGGTGCCCGAGTTTGCACCTATCCGGCATGCGGGCCACGAGGCGGGCACGTTCTTTCTCAAGCCCATTCGCTCGTGAGCAGCCCGCCCGGCAGAGGCTGATCTGACGTCCCCACCCGGCTCCCTCGAATGGGGATATGGCCCCGCGGGCACTGTTTCTAGACTTCGCCCGGCGTTCCATGACAGGGGGAATGGATGGCATCACGGGCTCTGGTTCTTCGGCGTCCTGGAGCTGCCGCGGGCAGCGGGATGAGTGGAGCGGCCTTGAAGGCCGCAGCGCTTTGGCTCCCATTGTCCTGGGCTCATCCGGGCAACGCGGTAGAGGTCCCCAGCAAATTCACGGCCGCGTCGGTGCGAAATCCCTACGCCTCCCAGGTACCCGGCGTCGGCGGCGCGGCGCCGACGGTCATCCTGCCAGGGGCAAGGACATTGTGTTCGCGTTCACCGAGTCCATGGCCCAGGGTGCGCTCGACTTCTACTACAAGCTGCGCGGTTTCGACTTCGACAGGAATCCGGGTTGGCACGCCGGCTACGTTCCTGTGCCTCCCGTGCTGGTTGCCCGCGAGCGCCTCTGGCAGGTGTTGTGGCTGCATGCGGCCCGTCCCGCGTGGGGTGCGCCCTCCTGCGGCGGAATCGGTCGGGGGTCCGCCAGCGCCCGGATCGAATCTGCAGTCAAGAGCAGGCTGGTCCGTCACGACGACCCGGTCACGCCCTGACGCGCGGCCTGGCGGCGCTGGTCCCTGGGAAGCGCATCGGCGGGGCGCGGCTGACCCCGTTGGCGTCGGGCCGGGCTACAGCTCCTTGCGCAGGCCTGCCTGGAGACGGACCCGATCCAGGTCCTCATAGGCGCCCCAGTAGGACAGGTCGATAAACGGCATCCAGCCGTTGGGCAGCACGGCGGAGAGCCCCAGCGCGGCGATGAAAAAGTCCGTGTCAGGCTTGTCGCTCGCCAGGCGGAGCGTGTTGCCGTCGGCGTCGAGCAGGTAGCGCGTGCGCAGGGACAGGGGGTCGTCCTTGAACTCGTGGCTGTAGTCGATGCGTACGTAAGGCAGGAGCACGCCACTTCTGGTGCTCAGAGCGCGCTGCGCGCGCACGCCCAGAGTGCCGATGAACGAATCCTGGTCGGCTCCCGCGAATGCCATGGCCAGGCCGGTGCCGGAGCGGTCCTGCTCGCGGTAGGCATCCACCTCGCTGCTGCTGCAGGTGAACCCACCGTAGACGCCGATGTTCCAGGCCTCGAGCGGGATCTGCCAGCCCAGGTTGGCGCTGGCCCAGAGCTCGGTGGTATCCGCCTTGCCCTCGGTGACCGAGTTGGTCTGCGGCAGGGTGCGCGTTGATTCCTGGAAAACGCTGAACCGCTTGTACTGGGTGTCGCCGCTGCGATAGCCGGCGCTCAGATCCAGGTATCCGCCGCCATCGAAGCCGATGCTCGCGAAAGCGGTGACGCCCAGGTTGTCGGAGTCGATGCTGCCGGCGCTGGACGCGGGAGTGAAGTTCACGCCCGGATTGTTGCCGTCGAAATCCAGAGACATCGATTCGTAGCTGAGCATGAGCCCGAGCACCGAAGTCTCCGAAAGGCGGTAGTCGAATCCGACCGCCCCCGAGTCGGTGTCGGCCTCGAAACCGCGTTCGTTGTCGGCATCCTGAACCCGGTCACGTTCTTCCCAGGTGTGTCCGTAGCTGGCAAGCAGGCTGAAACGGCCCATCTCGATGCGCACGCCTTCGCCCGCGGGCATGCCTTCGTAGCGGCCGCGAGCATCCTCTGCGTTGCCGAGTGCCGAACGCAGCGAAGTCTGATTGGCGGATAGCGTCTGGCTGGGATTCAGGGACGTCTCGCTGTCGCCGGAGAGGTCGCCGAGCGCATCGGTGGTTTCCGCGCAGCGCGCCGCAAGGGCGCCGGTGGGGTTCGCACAGGCGGCAAAGAACAGATCCTGCAGGGCAGGGTTTGCGGCCAGTGCCGGAAGCGAACTCAGCGCGGTCAGCGCCGCGCCTGCCAGCCGTGCCAATGGAAGCTTGTGGTTCATGCGTTTCCCCGCGCGGTGCCTGTTGGCTCAACACCCGGGTCCGCGACCCCGGCGAATGGCCAGACTAAGGGGCCCGCGCAATGGTCGACAATCCCGCGTTTGCGGGATGCGCCGCGTGGCTGCAACTCGCCAGCCCGGTGCGCCGCGCGGGCGTCAGCGGCGGATAACCCGCGGCCCGCGACGCCGCACCCCACGCTGCGGCCATGATTTCACTGGGCGCGGAAACCGGAACCTGGCAGCCTTGGCTTCCCACCAGCTACGACACCGCAGAGCCGACGCCAATGAGGCTGTTACCGGACGCTGATCGCTCAGGCCGCATTCTGCGTCTCGGGCTGCCGATCATGGGCGGCATGTCCACTTACACCCTGCTGGAGCTGATGGACGTGGTGTTCGTCGGCTATCTGGGGACCACCGCTCTGGCTGCAGTGGGCATCTGCGTCTTCGTCACCTTCTCGTACCTGTCGCTGTTCGGCGGGGTCACCGTAGCGGTGCAGGCGAGCACCGCACGACTGGTGGGCGAGCAGAGCGCCCGCGGTGAGGCGCATTGCGAGGACGTGGAACGTTTTCTGCGCTCGGCGCTGTTGATCGTGCTGATTGCCGCGCCCCTGGGCGCGGTGGTGCTCGGGTCCTATGCCACCGGGCTGCTGCAGCTCATGAACGACGACCCGGCAGTGACGGCGGTCGGGTCGCCGTATCTGCGCTGGTCGTTCGCCGCGGGCGTGTTCCTGACCCTGAACAACGCCTTCATGGGCTTCTGGAACGCCACCGACCGGCCCCGGCTGTATCTGCGCGTCGTGCTGCTGCAGGCGGTGGTCAAGCTGCCGCTCAACTACATGCTGATGTTCGGCTGGGGAGCGGTGCCCGCGTACGGGGTCGAAGGCGCGGGCATGTCCACCTGCGCCGCGGCGCTGGCCGGATCGCTCTACCATGCCGCGAGCGCGTGGCGCCACGCGCCCGGCTTCTTGCGCGGGCCGACGCGGAGCCAATCGCGGATCGTACTGCGCCTGCTGGTGCCGGCCGGGTCCCAGCAGTTTCTGGAGAACCTGGCGCTGACGCTCATGTTCCGCATCGTCGCGCTCATCGGCACGGTGGAAGTGGCCGGCTACACGGTTCTGGTGAACCTGGTGGGCGCGGTGGGTCTGCCTGCCTGGGGCCTGGGCATGGCCGGCGCCACGCTGGTAGGGCAGGCCATGGGCGCAGGGGACCCGGACGCCGCAGACCGCTGGGCCTGGGACGTGGTACGGGTCGGCACGCTCGCCATGATCCTGCTCGGGGTGCCGTTCTGGGTCGCTCCCGAGTGGATACTGGCGCTGTTCATCCATGATGCCGGTGCCCTGGCCGTTGCCGTGTGGCCGTGCCGGGTGCTCGGCCTCATGATCGGCATCAATGGGCTCGGTTACCTGTTCGCGAGCCTGCTGTATGGAGCCGGGGACGTGAAGCGCGTGCTGTACGTGAACCTGGCGACCCAGTACCTGGTGCTGCTGCCGGGCGCCTATCTCGCGGGCGTGCACCTTGGGTTCGGGCTTCTCGGTGTCTGGCTGGTGCACCAGTTCGCCTTCCGCGCGCTCAATGCCGTGGTCCTCACCACGCTCTGGCGCCAGCGGCGCTGGGCGGCCGTGCGACTGTGGTGACGACCGCTACGCGGCGTTGCGCACCTGGGCGCCGAGCCGCAACGTTCCGAGCAGCATCGCGACGGCGACGGCGGTGAGCGCGTAGAGCCCGGGATCGAAGCTGCCCGTCAGGTCGTACAACCAGCCCAGGCCCACAGGACCGAGCACACCCCCGACCTGAGCGGCGGAGAAGAACAGGCCGCTCGCCGTGCCCGCATGACGGGGGTCGAGACCCGGCAGCTCCATGAGCGTGAGGATCAGCACGGTCATCAGCGATGCCCGCACCAGACCCTGCAGAACCAGGGCGACCGAGAGAACGGCCGGGTTCACCACGGTCAGCGCGGCGCTGGCCACCGCGGTGGAGAGACACAGCAGCGTCAGGATCCGGAAGCGCCTGGACGGCGTGGCCAGGCGCGGAATGATCAGCGATCCGATGGCGCCGACGAGCATGGGCAGCGCGGCCCAGTTGCCGGCTGCCGTGGCACTCATGCCGCCGGTGCGTAGCATCTCCGGCAGCCAGTTGCTCAGGCCGTGATTGATCAGGAACACGCCGACGCTCATGGCCAGTACCAGCCGTACCGATCCCAGCTGCAGGATCGACCGGATCGGCGCGCTCCCCTGGGTCGCCGACACCGACTCGCGCGACTGGTCGAAGCCCGGCAGCCGCCGTGCCGCGTAGGTGGCGATCGCCCACCAGACGGCGCCGGCCAGCACCGCCAGCAATGCCCAGACCAGCAGCACCGCGCGCCAGTCGCCGTGCAGCAGCGGCATCAGCACGGGGTGTGTGAGCGTCAGGGCCGCGACGCCACCGAGGGTCGGTCCGGTCATGTAGATGCCCATGGCGAGGCCGCGGCTGCTGCCCTCGAAGATCTCGGTCACCAGCTTGGGTGCTCCTGAAGAGATGATCGGCCCGCCTGCACCGAACAGCATGACCGCGAGCAGCATGGACCAGTAGTCCACGGCAAAAGCGCGTCCGAGCGCGGACGCCGCGACCAGCGCTACGCCCGCGAGGAGCGCCGCGCGCGCGCCGAGCCGGTCCAGCAGCATGCCCCCGGGTATGGCCGCGACGATGTAGACCAGCTGCCAGGCGCCCATGATGCTGCCCATGGCGGCGTGCGAAAGCTCGAGGTCGGCCTGAATCACGGGCACCAACGGCGCCAGGGACGCGATGATGGCCCCGAAAGAGAAGTAGCACAGCCAGAGGCCGAGCAGCAGCAGCCAGCGCATGGTTGGGTCGATCGTGATCGCGAAACGCGCGACTATACCTCAGCGGCGCCGGCACGGAGCCTGAACGGCGGCGCGTGTCGCGTCGCTCCCGGTGCCGCTATCATGGTGCGCGACGGCATTCACGGGCAGAAGAGGGAGCAGACATGCAGATCGAGGGCAGCAGGGCCATCATGGTGGGCGGTGCATCGGGCATGTGCCGCGCGACCGCAGAGCGGTTCGTGGCGGGGGGCGGCAAGGTCGCGATACTCGACCTGGAGCGCTCCGACGGCGCGAGCGTGGCCGCCGGTCTGGGCGGCACGTTTCATCCCTGCAACGTCATGGACCACGCGGGTATGGAGCAGGTCATCGCGGAAGCGGTGCAGGCGCTGGGCGGCGTGCACTTCATGGTCAATACCGCGGGCGGGGGCGTGGCCAGACGGACGCTTTCCCGCGAGGGCGACATGCACCCGCTGGAAGACTTTCAACGCATCATCGATCTGAACCTGATTGCCTCGTTCAACATCAACCGCATCGTCGCCAGGCACATGAGCGGCAACGAACCCAATGCCGACGGCGAGCGCGGGGTAATGATCAACACGGCCTCGATCGCCGCCTTCGAGGGGCAGATCGGCCAGGTGGCATACACGGCAGCAAAGGCGGGGATTGCCGGCATGACCCTGACCATGGCACGCGATCTCGGCGCGCTGGGCATCCGCGTCATGACCATCGCTCCGAGCCTGTTCGATACCGGCCTCACCCGCGGTATACCCGAAGCCGGTGCGGTTCAGCTCACCAAGGATGCGGCGTTTCCGCGCCGTATGGGGCGCCCGGACGAGTACGCCATCATGGCCATCGCCATATTCGAGAGCGCCATGATGAACGGCTCCACGGTGCGGGTAGACGCGGGTCAGCGATTCGCACCGCGCTGACCCGGGGCGGGTTCAGTCCCAGTTCTGCAGCCAGCGCGGCTCGGCCAGCAGTGTCAGGTGCTCGTTGATCGGGAAGCTCTGCGGATAGGTGCCGGTGCCGGGAATCTCGCGCCGACGTACGCCTTCCAGGCCATCCCGCAGATCCAGCAGATCCTGCCACTGCAGCGTCGGCGGACCGGGCGCCGCGAGCCGGTGGGCACCGAGAAAGTGCGTGCTCGCCGGCAGCTCGCGCAGCAGCGATGCGGCGGTGCGCGCGTAGTCGCCGACGCTGGAGTTCGGCAGAAACGCGTACAGGTTGCCCGGGTAGAGATAGTCGCCGCTGAACACCAGGCCGTTGCTCCGGTCCCACAGCGACACGGAATCCGTCGTGTGGCCCGGCGTGTACAACAGCCATAGCGATCGGCCGCCCAGGTCGATCTCGGTGCCCGGCGCCCACCAGTGGCTCACTTTCCAGGTGGGCGGATCGAATCCTTCGGCGGCGCCCAGATGTTCCATGGGGGTCAGGGTCAGCGCATCGCCCCGGGCGCGGGCACGTACGTAGGGCAGGTCCACCACCGCGATCTCGCTGAACGAGATGCCGTTGCCGACATGGTCGTAGTGAAAGTGCGAAGGCAGAAACACGATGGGCCGGTCGGTCAGCGACTCCGCCACCGCGCGCACGTCGCGTACCCCGGGTCCGGCGTCGAACAGCAGCGCCCGCTGACTGCCCACGATAAGGTAGTTGAAGTTCATCTGGGCATAGCGTGGCTCGCCGATGGCCCAGGTATCGGCGGCGACCTGCTCGATCAGGAAGTAGTCGTCCACCCAGCGGGTACCGGCATTTTCCGGCTCCGGCGGCAGCAACGGCGGCACCGCACCGGACCTCGACAGCTGCATGCCGCGCATGAACAGCTCGCGCCGATCAGCGTAGGCCCAGAACAGCAGACCCAGCAGGGCAGCAGCCAGCAGCAGCCACCTAGTCATCTGGCGCTGCCAGCGCGAGTTCCAGCAGCGGCAGCTGACGCCCCGGAATGCTCAGCGATTCCAGTGAGCCGACCTGACGTGCACCGCAGTGCTCGTAGAACCCGGCGGCGTTGGGATCGGCCTGGATCATCAGGCGACGCGCGCCCAGCCCACTTGCCTGCTCGATGGCTGCGCGCATGAGCGTCGCGCCGATGCCGCGGCCGATGGCGTCCGGCGCGACGAACAGCGCATCCAGCTCCAGCGCATCGGTGCCGAAGGTGTCGGGGTTCGCCGCCAGGGCATAGAAGCCTGCGATCTCCCCGCCAATTTCCGCGACGCGGAATTTCGCCCTGTCGATGTCCGCGGGGGCGTAGGTCAACTCCGCCCGGCAGGCTGCCATGAAGGCGTCGTCGTAGCCCCAGTGGGCCTTGGCCCGGAAGGCGAGATCGCTTAAAGCGGCGGCATCCTGGGGGCGCGCGTCGCGCAGCCTGGCGGGCGGCATATGGCTGGATCTCCGGTCACCGGCCCTTGTACTCGGGCTTGCGCTTCTCCATGAACGCCTTTGGTCCTTCCCTGGCGTCCTCGGTCTGAAACACCGGGCCGGAAATGCGGCTTTCTATCTTCATCGCCTCCTGCTCGGGCTTGCCCAGGCACTCCTTCACCGAACGGCGGATTGCCTTCACCGCCAGCGGACCGTTGCCTGCGATCTTCTCTGCAATCTCCATCGCCTTGCCGAGGAAATCGTCGCTGACGTAGTTGAGAAATCCCAGCTGCAGAGCTTCGTCGGCGCTGATCAGGTCGCCCGTGAGCAGCAGCTCCATGGCCTTGGCATAGGGCAGCTGCACCGGCAGGCGTACCGTGGAGCCCCCGGCGGGGAAGATGGCCCACTTGACCTCCTGCACGCCGAACCGCGCAGCCGGGGCGGCCACGCGGATGTCGGTGCCCTGCACGATCTCCATGCCGCCGGCGATGGCGTGGCCGTTGATGGCAGCGATCACGGGCTTCTCGGTATCGAAGTTGCGCAGCAGCGCCCGCGAAGTGATGCCGGGCTCGGCGGCGACGCGCTCGTCCCACTCGTTCTCGGGTTTGCGCGCGCCGGAGATCATGGGTATCAGCTGGCCGAGATCGGCGCCTGCGCAGAAGGCGCTGCCGGTGCCGGTGAGCACCGCGACCCGCACCCTGTCGTTGCTTCTCACTTCCTCCCAGGCGTCGGCGAGGCGTACGGCAACTTCCGGATTGATCGCGTTGCGGGCGTCCGGGCGGTTGAGGGTGATGACGGCGACGTGGCCGCGGGTCTCGTAGTCGACGAGCGCCATGATGTCCTCCTGGCTGATGCTGTCTGCGGATCGCTGTTGGCGCGTTCTCTGGCGCCGCTCCCAGCTCCGGACTTTACCGGTTTCCGGGGCGGCTTTGTACGTGGGGCATGCCGTAGTGCCGGCACGCGGTTGTGACCGCAGCGCGCCCTTCATAGAATGCGCCGCCAAGCCCGCCGGGGTCGACTCATGCCGCAGATCGTCGTGGATGGCCTCGAAAAGCGCTTCCGGGTAGCCGAACGCCGTGCCGGGGTTTGGGGTGCCCTGAGCGGGCTGGTCCGGCGCCGCTACCGCGACGTAGAAGCTCTGCACGGCGTGTCGTTCTCGATCGAGGCCGGGGAACTCGTGGGCTACATAGGGCCCAACGGGGCCGGCAAATCCACCACCATCAAGATCCTCTCCGGCATCCTTACGCCTTCGGGCGGGCGCTGCGAGATCGACGGCCGCGTGCCCTGGAAGGACCGGATCGCGCACGTCGGGCGCATCGGCGTGGTGTTCGGGCAGCGTACCCAGCTCTGGTGGGACCTGCCGGTGGTGGAGTCGTTCGAGCTGCTGCGCGACATCTACCGGGTGCCGGCCGCGGCTTACACCCGCACCATCGACGAGCTGGTGGCGCTGCTGGATCTGGCGTCGCTGCTGGATACGCCGGTGCGACAGCTGAGCCTCGGGCAGCGTATGCGCTGCGACCTGGCCGCGGCGCTGATCCACCAGCCGGACATCCTGTTTCTCGACGAGCCCACCATCGGTCTGGATGCCGTCTCGAAGCTGGCGATGCGCGAGTTCATCACGCGGCAGAATCGCGAGCGCGGCACGACGGTTCTGCTCACCACGCACGACATGGACGACATCGAGGCCCTGTGCACGCGGCTCATGCTGATCAATCACGGCACGCTGCTCATGGACGGCACGGTGGATGCGCTGCGCAGCGACGAGCGTCGCGTGCTCGTCGACTTCGCCGAGCCGCCGCAGCTCGAAGACACGCATGCGCGCCTCGCAGTCGCCCGGGACGGTGTGCGTGTGCGCTTTCACGTGCGCGGCCAGGTGGCACAGTTCGTGGCCGAGCTCACGGCCCGCTACGCGGTTCGCGATCTGGTGATCGAATACCCGCCCATTGAGGAAATCGTCGCGGACCTCTACCGGGCCCATCGCGTCGACCGGCCGGCGGCGCCGCAGGCGGGCTCCGATGTCGCCTGAGCAGCGCTGGCGTGCCTATCGCGCCATAGTCGCCTCGCGCTTTCAGCTGCTGCTGCAGTACCGGGCGGCGGCATTCGCCGGCTTCGCTACCCAGCTGTTCTGGGGTGCGATCAAGGTCATGGTGTTCATCGCGTTCTTCGAGTCCACCACGCTGGCGCAGCCCATGACGCTCAGCCAGGTGCTGGTTTACATCTGGCTGGGGCAGGCGCTGCTGGCACTGCTGCCGTGGAACGTCGATCCGGATGTGGCCGGGCAGATCCGAACCGGAAACGTGGCCTACGAGATGCTGCGACCGCTCGATCTCTATGCCTTCTGGTTTGCGCGCACGCTGGCCTTTCGGGCGGCGCCGACGCTGCTGCGCATGGTGCCGATGCTGGTGACGGCGGCGGTGCTGCTGCCGCTCGTGGGGCTCGGCGAGTGGGCGCTGCCGGCACCGGCCGGGGTCGCCGCGGGTCTGCTGTTCCTGCTGAGCGGTTGCGTCACGCTGCTGCTCAGCACCGCAATCACCATGGTGCTGCACGTGTGGCTGCTGTGGACGCTGTCGGGCGAGGGTCTCAACCGCATGATGCCCGGCATCGTGCCGGTCTTTGCCGGCCTGGTGGTGCCGCTGCCGCTGTATCCGGACTGGCTGCAGCCGCTGCTGTACTGGCAGCCGTTCCGCGGGCTTGCGGACGTGCCGTTCCGCATCTACAGCGGACACATCGCGCCTGCGCAGGCAGGGTACGAAATCGTTCTGCAGCTGGCCTGGACCCTGGTGATCGTGGCCTACGGCTACTGGCTGCTGCGCCGGGCCGGCGCCCGACTGGTGGTGCAGGGTGGCTGAGGCGTCGGCATCTATCGGCGGTTTCGGCTTGTATCTGCGGCTGGTGGGACAGTCGGTACGTGCGCAGCTGCAGTACCGGATGTCGTTCGTGCTCATGGCGTTCGGCAGCTTCGTGACTACCGTGGTCGAGGCGCTCGGTATCTGGGCCCTGTTCGAGCGATTCGGAGCGCTCGGCGAGTGGCAGCTGCCGCAGGTGGCGTTTCTGTACGGGCTCGTCAACGCCTCGTTCGCCGTTGCTGAGGCGCTGGCGCGCGGGTTCGACGTGTTCGGCAGGGAATTCGTGAAGACCGGCAACTTCGACCGCGTGCTGTTGCGGCCCCGTTCCACGGTGCTGCAGTTGGCCGGCTACGAGTTCACGCTGCACCGGGTCGGACGACTGCTGCAGGGGCTGGCCGTACTTGCCTGGGCCATCTGGACCCTGCAGCTGGACTGGGCATTGTGGAAGGTCGTGCTGCTGCTGGCGAGCTTCGCCGGCGGGGTGCTGTTCTTCTACGCGCTGTTCATCCTGCAGGCAATGCTGTCGTTCTGGGCCACCGAATCGCTGGAGATCATGAACACGCTGACCTACGGTGGCACCGAGACGGCCCAGTACCCGCTGGCCATCTACCGCCGCTGGTTTCGCCGGTTTTTCACCTTCGTGGTGCCGCTCGGCTGCATCAGCTATTTTCCCGCGATCGCGATTTTCGGCATCGAGGATCCGCTCGGCTCGAGCCGCAGTTTTCAGGTGGGCGCACCGCTGGCAGGCGTGCTGTTCTTTGCTCTGGCGCTGGGTGCCTGGCGCCTGGGCATCCGCCACTACACGTCGACCGGCAGCTGAGTTAGGCTGCTGCGCTTTGCCGGAGAGGGGCGGCGCCCCCGGCACAGCACAGGAGCACGTCATGCAATTCCGAAATCGAATCACCGAGCTGCTCGGCATCGAGGTGCCCGTGGTGCAGGCGCCCATGGGCTGGATCGCCCGCTCACAGCTCGCGTCGGCAGTATCCAATGCCGGCGGCCTCGGCATCATCGAGACGTCGTCCGGGGAGCTAGACGCGATCCGGGACGAGATCAGGAAGATGCGCACCCTGACCGACAAGCCATTCGGAGTGAACATCGCCCAGGCGTTCGTGCGCGATCCGGAGATCGTCAACTTCGTCATCGACCAGGGTGTGCGCTTCGTCACCACCTCGGCCGGCAATCCGGAGCGCTACACCGAGCAGCTCAAGAACGCCGGGCTCACCGTTTTCCACGTGGTGCCGAGCCTGTCCGCGGCGCTCAAGGCGGTGGAATGCGGCGTGGACGGACTGGTGGTGGAAGGCGGCGAGGGCGGCGGCTTCAAGAATCCCCGCGAGGTGTCCACCATGGTGCTGCTGCCGCTGGTTCGTTCCAAGGTGGACGTGCCCATCATCGCCGCCGGTGGGTTCGTCGACGGCCGGTCCATGGCAGCGGCGTTCGCGCTGGGCGCGGAAGCGGTGCAGATGGGTACCCGCATGGTGTCGGCGCTGGAGTCACCGGTGCACGAGAACTGGAAGAACGCCATCGTCAACGCCCGCGAGACCGATACCGTCTTTCTCAACCGAAAGCACTCGCCGGCACTCAGAGCCCTGCGTACCGGCAAGACCGCACGCCTGGAAGACACGCCGGAGGTCAACGCCATGACCGAGTTCGGGCGGGCGCTGGACCTGTACTTCGGCGGCGACATGGAATCGAGCATCGCGCTCACCGGCCAGGTATGCGGGCGCATCGAGTCTGTGCGCCCGGTGGCGGAGATCATCGCCGAGGTGAAGGAAGAGTTCTTCGCCACGCTGTCCGACATGGCGCGCCAGTACCTGTAGCTGCCCGCCCGGCGGGCGAACCCTCCGTGGGCGAACCCTCAACGGGCGAACCCGTCAGCGGTCAAACTCGAGCGCCTGGCCCATGGGGCCCTCCAGATGGTGGCCGTCGTGATAGCGCAGATGGCCGTTGACCCAGGTTGCGCGTACGCGCGCATGCAGGTCGATGCCCGCGAACGGGCTCCAGCCGCACTTGTAGTGGATCTCTTGCGGATCGGCGACGGCGGTATCGTCGATCAGCACCAGATCCGCGTGGTAGCCCTCGCGGATGAATCCGCGCTCCTTCACGCCGAACATCCGTGCCGGTGCGTGGGCTGTCTTGTTCACGATGGTCTCGATGTCGAACACGCCCTGATGGCGCAGCTCGAACAGAGACAGCAGCGCGTGCTGCACCAGCGGCAGGCCTGCCGAAGATTTCGAATAGGGCCGCTCCTTCTCTTCGCGCAGGTGCGGGGCGTGGTCCGTGGCGATGACGTCGATGCGGCCCTCGCGTACCGCCGCGCGCAGGGCGTCGCGATCCGCGCCGGTTTTAATGGCCGGATTGCACTTTATGTAGGGGCCCTTTTCCGGATACCAGCTGTCGTCGAAGAACAGATGGTGCACACAGGCTTCGGCGGTGATGCGCTTGCCGGCCAGATCGCCCGGCTCGAACAGCGCCATCTCGCGCGCGGTGGTCAGATGCAGCACGTGCAGGCGTGAGCCATGACGGCGTGCCAGCGCCACGGCCAGTGACGACGATTTCCAGCAGGCTTCTTCAGAACGGATGCTCGGGTGCTCGGTGATCGGGATGTCGTCGCCGAAGCGTTCGTGGGCGGCCGCTTCGTTGGCCAGAATGGTTGGCGTGTCCTCGCAGTGAGTGGCAATGATGAGATCGGTGCCGGCGAAGATGCCCTCGAGGGTGCGTTCGTTGTCCACCAGCATGTTGCCCGTGCTGGCGCCCATGAACACCTTGATGCCGCAGGTGAGCGAGGGGTCGACGGACTTGATGGCTTCCAGGTTGTCGTTGGTGGCGCCGAAATAGAACGCATAGTTCGCCCAGGAGTGGTCGGCCGCGCGCGCGTGCTTGTCGCGCAGCGCCGCGTGGGTGACCGTCAGCGGGTTGCAGTTGGGCATCTCCATGTAGCTGGTGATGCCGCCGGCGATGGCGGCCCGGGATTCGGTGGCGATGGTGCCCTTGTGCTCGAGACCAGGCTCGCGAAAGTGCACCTGGTCGTCGATCATCCCCGGCAGCAGCCAGGCGCCGCCGGCGTCGATGACGTTCACACCGGCAGGGGCAGGGAGGTCGATGCCCGCAATCCGGCCGTCGCGGATCAGCAGGTCGCCCTCGACGACGGTTCCTTCGTTGACGATCCGGGCGTTGCTGATCAGGTAGCTGTTGCTCAACTGGCGTCTCCGTGGTGGTGGGCTCGCGCACGCTACTGTACCGCAGACGTCGCCTTACCGCAGACGTCACCCTGTTGCATACGTTGCTCCCCTGCAGGCGTCGCTCTCCTGCAGGCGTCGCCCTGCGCAGCAATCGCCGGGGCAGACGCGCTGTGCGCCGCGTCACGGTAAACGTGCCTGGGTTGACTACACTTCTGCCTGCAGGGTCTGTCCAGGAGTTCGATATGCCTCCCCTGGCGAAGTATGCTCTCGGCGCGACGGTAACCTTACTTGTCAGCTTCGGCGCTGAAGCTGCGCGGGCGGATACTCTGTTCGGCGTCTACGCTGGCGCCGGCGCCTGGCAGCAGAAGCTGGGTGGCGACGTCCAGGCGGGAGCCAGCGTCGTGGATCTGGAGCAGGACCTTGGCATCGACGACGAGACCAACAACATGCTCTACGCCGCTGTCGAGCATGGTCTGCCGGTGCTGCCCAACGTGCGCCTGTACTACACCGACGTGACCGCGTCAGGCAGCGAGACGCTGAGCCGCACCATCGAGTTCAACGGCGCCCAGTTCACGCTCGGTGAGGACGTGGCCGCGCGTCTCGATCTTACCCACGCCGACATGGTGTTCTACTACGAGCTGCTGGACACCTGGGCTTCGCTGGATGTCGGCGTGACGGCGCGCTGGCTCGATGGTCAGATTGCGGTGGCCACGGCGCAGGAGACCAGTCGGGCCAAGTTCACCGGTGTCGTGCCGCTGCTGTACGGCCGGGTGCGCGCGGACCTGCCCTTGAGCGGGTTCTGGCTCGGTGCGGAGGTTCAGGGCATCGCCTACAGCGACAACGACATGCTCGATGCCAATGCCCAGCTGGGCTGGGAATCGGCGCTGGGTCTGGGCTTCGAGCTCGGGTGGCGCACGCTGCGCGTGAAGCTCGATGCCTTCGAGGACATCGACGCGGCCGACGTGGACATCAGCGGGCCGTACGCGGCGCTCAACTTCCACTTCTGACGTCCGCGCCGGGGCGCTGCCCTGTTGCCACCGGTCCCCTATAATCGGGGGCCATGACTCACCCAGGCAATCCACCAGACGCAGAGCGGATCATCCGCCGGTTGCGCCGGGCCTTACCCGCGGATGGCCTGCTCACTGACCCGCGTGCGTTGAAACCCTACGAAACCGACGGTCTCACCGCGATCCGCCAGGTGCCCTGGCTGGTGGCCCTGCCGGTCAGCGAGTCCCAGGTGCGCGACGTGCTCACCATCTGCCGCGAGCATGGGGTGCCGGTGGTGCCGCGCGGCGCCGGCACCGGCCTCTCTGGCGGCGCGCGGCCGCTGGCGGACGGGCTGGTGCTGTCGCTGGCGCGTCTGAATCGCATCCTCGAGATCGATCTGGACAACTGCGTCGCCCGGGTTCAGCCGGGGGTGCGTAATCTGGCCATCAGCGAGGCCGTTGCCGAGCATGGTCTGTACTACGCGCCAGATCCATCGTCCCAGATCGCCTGCAGCATCGGCGGCAACGTGGCCGAGAATTCCGGCGGGGTGCATTGTCTGAAATATGGGCTGACCGTGCACAACGTGCTCGGCGTCAGGCTGCTCACCTTCGAGGGCGACGAGCTGGAGCTGGGCGGGCGCGGGCTCGACACGCCCGGGTACGACCTGCTGGCGCTGATCATGGGCTCCGAAGGCATGCTCGGCGTGGTCACGGAGGTCACGGTCAAGCTGCTGCCGGTGCCGCCGGAGAAACGCGTGCTGCTTGCCGCGTTCGCCGAGGTGGGTGACGCTGCAGATGCCGTGGGCGCCCTGATCGCGGAGGGTCTGATCCCGGCGGGGCTGGAGATGATGGATCGCCTCGCCATCCAGGCCGCGGAGGACTTCGTGCATGCCGGGTATCCGCGTGGTGCTGGGGCGGTGCTGATCTGCGAGCTCGACGGCGTCGCTGCGGAAGTCACGGCAGACCTGGCCCTGACGCGTCGGGTGCTGGAGGCGCACGGTGCCTTCAGCCTGCGCGTCGCCGAGGCCCCCGAGGAGCAGGCCCGGTTGTGGCTCGGCCGCAAGGCCGCGTTTCCCGCCGTGGGGCGCCTGGCACCCGACTACTACTGCATGGACGGCACCATCCCGCGCCGGGCCCTGTCGGCGGTGCTGCGCGAGATCTCAGAGCTGTCCGTCCGTTACGGTCTGCGCGTGGCCAACGTCTTTCATGCCGGCGACGGCAACCTGCACCCGCTGATTCTCTATGACGCCAACCAGCCGGGGGAGCTCGAGCGCGCCGAGCAGATGGGCGGGCGCATCCTGGAGCTGTGCGTTGCCGCGGGCGGCACTGTCACCGGTGAGCACGGGGTCGGCGTGGAGAAGCTGGATCAGATGTGCGCAGGTTCCCCGGTGCGGAGCTCGAGCAGATGCATCGGGTCAAGGCGGCCTTCGATCCTCGCAGGGGCTCAATCCCGGCAAGGCGGTACCGGCCTCGCTCGCTGCGCCGAGGTGGGTGGCATGCACGTGCATGCCGGGCGCGCGCCATTCGGCAATCTGCCGCGCTTCTGATGCCGAAGCTCACCCCCGAATCCGATCGATCCGCGCGATGGCTGCGGTGAGCGGCGAGCGCGACGCGGCGGCGCGCCTGCAGGATGCCGTGCGTGCGGCCATCGCCGGCGGCACGGGTCTGCGGATCGCCGGTTCCGGCAGCAAGGCGCAGCTCACCGAGATGGGCGCGGCGTCGGCGGCGGATCGTCGCAGCCTGCTGCTGTCCACGGCCGAGCACAGCGGTGTGCTCAGCCACCGTCCTGAAGAACTCGTGCTGACGGCCCGCTCGGGCACGCCGCTCAAGCTCCTCGAGCAGACGCTGGCGCACAACGGGCAGCGCCTGCCTTTCGAGCCGCCCCGGTTTCATGGCGGCGGGACCCTGGGCGGCGCGGTTGCCGCTGGCCTGTCAGGGCCGGGCCGGCCCTGGCTCGGGGCGGTGCGCGATTGCGTGCTGGGCGTGGAGCTGATCAACGGCCTCGGCGAGCGCCTGCGCTTCGGCGGCCAGGTGATGAAGAACGTCGCCGGCTACGATCTGTCGCGACTGCAGGCGGGCGCGTTCGGTACCCTCGGCGTATTGCTGGCGGTCAGCATCAAGTTGCTGCCGGCGCCTGCGGTGGAGCGCACGCTGGTACTGGAACTCGATCCCGCGGAGGCGCTGGCAGCCTGTCGCCGGTTTGCCCGCAGCGCGTTTCCCATTACCGCCACCTGTCACTACCAGGGCGAGCTGCGTGTCCGGCTGTCCGGCGCCGAGGCGGCGGTACGCTGGGCGGCGCAGGAGATCGGCGGGCGCGTCGAGGAGGCGCCGCGTTTCTGGCAGTCGCTGCGCGATCACCGGCACCCGTTCTTCGCCGAGGCGTCCTCGTTGTGGCGCTGCTCGCTGCCACCGGCGGCGCAGGTGCTGCCGGTGGCGACTCAGAGCGGCGAGGACTGCCTGACGGAGTGGGGCGGAGCCCTGCGCTGGTGGTGCACCCGCCGTAATCCGGGCGAGGTGCGCGAGCTGGTCGCGGCCCGGGGCGGCCACGCGCTGCCGTTCGACGGCGGTTTTGCCGCGCGCCAGCGTGCCGGCGTGAGCCCCGTCGCGGCGCGGCTGCAGAGCCGCCTGCGTGAGGCGTTCGATCCGCACGGCCTGTTCAATCCCGAGCTCGGAGCCATGGATGCAGACTGACCTGCCGCAATCGTTTCGCGACTCGGCGCGTGGCGCGCGCGCCGAGCAGATCCTGCGCAGCTGCGTGCACTGCGGCTTCTGCAATGCCACCTGCCCCACCTACCAGCTGCTGGGTGACGAGCTCGACGGGCCGCGCGGGCGTATCTACCTGATGAAGGAGATGTTCGAGAGCGGCCGGCCCGACGCGCTGGTCGCGCGCCATCTGGACCGCTGCCTCACCTGCCGCAACTGCGAAACCACCTGCCCCAGCGGCGTTGCCTACGGCGAGCTGGTGGAGCTGGGCCGGGACGTCATCGAGGCCGAAGGGCAGCGTGGCTGGCTCGATGGCCTGATCCGCCGGGCGCTGCTGGCGGTGGTGCCCGAGCCGCGGCGTTTTCGCCCGCTGGTGCGCCTGGGTCGGGCATTCCGCTGGCTGTTGCCCGCGCAGCTGCGGCGTCAGGTGCCGAAGCTGGGGCGCCGCGCCGAGGGCGTGCAGGCTCCGGTGCAGCGGCCCCAGGGTGCGCCCGCGCGGCGGGTGCTGGTGCTGGAAGGTTGCGTGCAGCGGGTCAGCACGCCGGAGGTGAACGGGGCACTGGCACGGCTGCTGGGCCGGCACGGCATCGAGACGCTGCGCGCGCCCGCGGAGACCTGCTGCGGATCGCTGGCGCTGCACCTGGGCGCGCACGAGCAGGCGCTGGATACGGTGCGGCGCAACCTACGCGCCCTGGCACCTTATCTGGACCAGGTGGAAGCGGTCGTGTCCACGGCCAGCGGCTGCGGCGTGACCCTCAAGGACTATCCACGCCTGCTCGCCGAAGCGCAGGCGTCCGCGACCACCGGCGCGGACGCCGAGCTCCGTGCTCTTGCCGACGCGCTGGCAATCAAGCTGCGCGACGTCGCCGAGTACCTGGCGGAGCTGAACCTCGACTGGCAGCGCGACGAGCGCTTCACGCGTCTGGCCTGGCATCCGCCGTGCACGCTGCAGCACGGGCAGCGCATCACGGGTGCCGTGGAGCAGATTCTGCACCGCGCCGGCTACGAGCTCGTGCCGGTGCGTGATCGACACCTTTGTTGCGGTTCTGCAGGCACATACGCACTATTGCAGGGGCAGATCGCGGACCAGCTGCGGCAGCGCAAGATCGGCAACCTGACGGAGCATGCGCCGGACGCCGTGGTCACCGCCAACATCGGCTGTCAGCTGCATCTTGCCAGCGGCGCGGGCGTCCCCGTGCTGCACTGGCTCGAGGTGCTGCACTGACGGCTGGACATCCGGGCCCTGGGGAGAGCCGGCAGTGCACAATTCATCGGATCGCGTAGCGGCGCGGCATTACGCATTTCTCTGCTTTCTGACTCTGCTCAACGTCATGAACTTCGTCGATCGCCAGCTGCTCAGCAGCTTCGCGAACTTCATCGTGCCGGACCTGGGGCTCAGCAACACCCAGTTCGGGCTGCTGACGGGGTTGTTCTTCATCGTGTTCTACTCGGCCATGGGTCTGTTCATGGGTGCGCTCGCCGACATGGTCAATCGCACGCGACTGATCGCCGTTGGGCTGGCGCTGTGGAGCGGGCTGACGATTCTGTCCGGAGCGGCGCGCAGCTTCTGGTCGCTGGCGGTGCCGCGCATGTTCATCGGCGTCGGTGAGTCGATCATGACGCCCACCTCCATGTCGCTGCTCTCGGACCGGTTTCCGTCTTCCCGGCTCGGGTTTGCCTCGGGTTTCTACTACATGGGGGTGCCCGTAGGGGTCGGCGTGAGCCTGCTCATCGTCGGCTATCTGGGCCCTGCGATCGGTTGGCGCAACTGCTTCTACCTGCTCGGCGCGCTAGGGCTGGCTCTGGCGGTGGTCATGCTGTTTCTCAAGGAAACACCGCGGCGCCACCAGCTCGAACCCATCGAGACGGCGGCCGGTGAGTCGCCGGCCGCCGCTGAAGCCCCCGGCGCCACCGCCTCCGCGGGCTCATCCGAGAAGCAGAGCTTCGCTGGCATCCTGCGCAGTCTCGGCTTCGCGCTGCGCAACTGCCCCGCCCTGGCACTCACGGTTGCCGGGGGTGTGGCGTTGCATTTCATTCTAGGCGCCGCGGCCTTCGATCAGCTCTGGTACGTGCAGGAGCGCGGCTTCGATCGCGCCGAAATCGCCCGGCTGACGGGTTGGATCGGCATGATCGCCGGCTTGCTCGGCAACCTGTTCGGCGGCGCGGGCGGCGATCGATTTCTGCGCCGTACCGGTATGGGCAGGCCGATGTTCCTGTTCTGGATCATGCTGGCGCTGGCGCCCTTCAATCTGGCGTATCGGATCGTGGCGCCGGACAGCGTCTGGTTCTGGATCGGTGTGTTCGTCGGCTTCTTCCAGCTCGGCAGCTTCTACGGGCCGACCTTTGCCACCGTGCAGGAGCTGGCGCCGCCACAGATACGGGCCACGGTGGTGGCGTTCTACATCCTGCTGTTGAACCTGGTGGGTCTTGGCTTCGGCATCACCGCCGGTGGCGTTACCATCGACGCGCTCGCCGCGGCGGGTGTCGAAGAGCCCTATACCTGGACACTGCTGGCATTCACCGCGTTGTCGCTGCTGTCGATTCCGCTGTTCTTTCTGGCGGGTCGGCATTTTCACG
This sequence comes from Pseudomonadales bacterium, assembly GCA_041395905.1. Classification (GTDB taxonomy): domain Bacteria; phylum Pseudomonadota; class Gammaproteobacteria; order Pseudomonadales; family Azotimanducaceae; genus UBA7803. Next base: position 31,651 of record JAWKZP010000011.1, on the reverse strand, counting down.
CCGATCGTGAGCACCTGCTCCGTCTGCTCGCGGCTCAGCCCCGGTAGGTTCGCCAGCGGCTGCGTATCTCGGCGGCTTCGTCGGCGCGGCCCTGGGTGTCGCGAACGTCCGCGATGAGCAGCCAGGCGTCGCGCTGCAGGGCCGGCTGGCCGGACGCCATGCCCAGCGCCCGCTGCGCCATCTGCTCGGCCTGGAGCGGCTCGCCGGTGCGCAGGTGCAACCGGCCCAGGCGTAGCCACAGATTGCCGTCGCGCGGATTCAGACGGATGGCACGCTCCACGTAGGCAATGGCTTCGGCGACGTTGCCGTCGGCGGCGGCGCGCTCGCTCTGCTGCAGCAATGCCAGCGTCGGCACCGCCGGTTCGGCCTGCGTGGCCCGCGGCAGGGGGGCTGTGCCCGGACCCTGGGTATCGGCAGCCGCGCCGCCGGCCGGGGCTCCGGATTCGGTGGGCGGCATGCCTGGGGTGGTCGTTCGGTCTTCCACGCCGGGCGTCGGGGCGGCACCGGCACAGCCCCCGACGAGCACCAGCAGGGCGATGAGAGTCAGTCCTTTTTGAGCCACGCGCGCAGCCGCTCGGTGATGGAGCGCAGCGTGATACCACAGCCCGGTTTGCTCTGCAAAGCAGCGTCCGCTGGAATGGGCACCTGCACGACTTCGGCGCAGTCAGCGTTGGCCAGCAGACCCGTGGCGTACTCTATGCTGACCACGTCGTCGGCTGGCGCGTGGTGCAGCGGCTGCACGCCCAGGCGCATCATCAGCTCGTCCCAGACCTTGAGCGCGCCCGTGGCACCGGTCAGGCCCACGGGTGAGTTGTCGTCGGCGCCCACCCACACCACCCCGAGGTGGCTGTCGTCGTAGCCGGCAAACCAGCTGTCGCGGTAGTCGTCGGAGGTCCCGGTCTTGCCCGCGGTGCCCGCCTGGGCGAAGCGGGAAGAGCGTCCGGTGCCGCGCTGCATCACCGCCTCCAACCCGCGCCCGAGAGTCTCCGCGACATGCGCCTCGATGCGCTGCTCGAGGGCGAACGGATGCTGCGATACCGGCGCTCCCTGTTCGTCGAGCACGGCGATTACTGCCTTGGGCGGCATCTGAAAGCCGCCGCTGGCAAAGATCCCGTACAGGCCGGCGACTTCCAGCGGCGTCATGTTCTCGGCCCCGAGGAGCAGGGACGGGTAGCGGTTGTCCGGCGCTCTGCCGGTGAGTGCGCTGAGTCGTGCGGCCACCGTGTCCACGCCCAGCGTCATGCCGAGGTGCACCGTGGCCAGGTTCAGGGAATCGCCGAGGGCGCGTACGAGCGGTACGGTGCCGTGTAGCTCGCCGTCGAAATTGCGCGGCGTCCATTCGCGCTCACCCACGCGCACGGACACCGGCGAGTCTTCCAGCGGGCTCGCCATGTGGTAGCCACGCTCCAGCGCCGTGAGGTAGATCACCGGCTTGATGAGCGAGCCGACCGGGCGGCGGGCGTTCAGCACCCGGTTCAGGCCGTCGAAACCGGTGGTACGCCCGCCGGCCAGCGCGGCGACCTCGCCGGTCTGGTGGGCGGTGACCACGATGGCCCCCTGCAGGCTGCCCTCGGTCAACCTGCGGTCATTCTCGAGCCGCTCGAGGGTGCCGGTCAGGGCCTGCTCGGCGGCGTCCTGAACACGCGGCTGCAGCGTGGTGAACACCCGCAGGCCGCGCGAGGTGAGGTCATCCTCCTGGTAGCGGCTCTGCAGCTGAGCGCGCACCAGGTCCATGAAATCCGGATAGTACGCGCCCCCCGCGCGCGCGCCCCGCACCACTTCGAGCGGTCGCGCGCGACTGCGCTCGTGCTCGGAGGCATCGATGAGCTGATCCTCGAGCATGCGGTCCAGCACCCGGTCGCGCCGCGCGAGCACCCGCTGCGGATGCCGAAACGGGTTGTAGTAGGACGGTCCGCGGATGATGGCGATCAGGGTGGCGATCTGATCCGTGCGCAGCTCGCCCAGCGGCCGATTGAAGTAGAACTGCGCGCCGAGCCCGAACCCGTGCACGGCCCGGGCGCCATCCTGGCCGATGTAGGCTTCGTTGATGTAGGCGTTCAGTATGTCCGCCTTCTCGAAACGCAGTTCCAGGATCACCGCCATGGCCAGCTCGCGCAGCTTGCGGGTCAGGGTCTGGCGGTTGTCGAGGTAATAGCTCTTGACCAGCTGCTGCGTCAGCGTGCTGCCGCCCTGCTGGATCTCGCCGGCCCGGACGTTGACCAGCAGAGCACGCAGAATGCCTTCCGGGTCGAAGCCCATGTGATGATCGAATTTGCGGTCTTCTACCGATTTCAGCCCTTCGCGCAGCAGCTCCGGCACCTGTTCCGGCGTCAGCACCTGGCGGTCTTCGCCGTGGCTGGGAAAGAAGCTGCCGATGCCGGCCGGATCGAGTCGGATCAACGGCACCGGGCGACCGCTGGCAGCACCTACCGCGCTGATGCGGGGACCGTCGAATTCGATGGAGATCTGCTGGCTCGAGCGTTGCCGCTCCATGAACTGGAAGGCGCGCAGATGCACGTCGAGGCGCATCCCGGCGCGGCGGTAGGTACCGGGCTCGCGCAGGTCGGTGCTGACGCGATAGCCCAGCCGGCGCAGTTCGCGCTCGAGATCGGCAAGCGTTACCGCGGCACCGGGAAACAGCTCCAGCGGCTGGGCGTAGACCACGGCCGGCACCGACCAGCGACGCCCTTCGAAGGTGTGCGTGATGGTGCGGTCCAGATACACCAGATAGCCCGTGGCCAGCACCGCCGCCACCAGCACGATCGGCAGCAGGGCGAGCACCAGGCGCCGCAGCAGGCTGCGCTGCTGCTTTCCGGAAGACCGGCGGGCGGCGCGGCCCGCGGATCCCGTCGAGCGTTTGCCTGTGCTGCGGCGGCGGCCGCGCGGGCGCGCCTCAGCCATGCTGGCCGGGTCGCAGGGGAATCAGCTGCCGGACGGCGCGGGGCGGTTCTGGGTCAGGCCGAGCCAGGCACCGATCTTTCTGAACAGGAGCGCCACGGCGCGCCAGATTTTGGGCATCAGCCAGCATAGGAGAAGCAGAAACGCTGCGAAGGCGAGCAAGTATAGCACGGGGTGCTGAAGCGCTGCCCAGAGGCCGGCGAACACGGCCAGATCTTCGGTTATGGATGCGGCCCAGTTGCTGAACGGCTCGGGCGACGTGTTGATGAGCACCCGGGTGCCCGCCTTGCCGGCATGGGTTGCGGCCGTGACGCTGCCGCCCACAAGTCCGGCGGCGATGGCCAGCGCCGGGGTGACGTCACCCACCGCGCCGGCGGCGAGGGCCGCGCCCGCCGGGATGCGGATGAACGTGTGCAGCGCGTCCCAGCCGCTGTCCACGCCCGGGGTCTTGTCCGCCATGAACTCGACGCAGTACATGAAGCAGGCGGCCAGAATCACCAGCGGGTCCTGCACGGTCTCGAGGGTCGGCGGCAGGTCGATGTAGCCCAGCGTGCCGCCGAGACCGAGCATGGCCACCGCAGCGTAGAGATTGATGCCGCTGGCCCAGGCGACGCCCATGGTCAGCGCAATGGTCTGCAGCAACGCGTCGTATTCGCTCACGGATCAGGGCCTCTGTGACTGTTCGCGGCTCAGATTACGCCGCGAACCTGAACACAAGCTGAAGGCAGCCGGCGGCGCAGTGGATGCGGTTTGCAATCGGCTGCGCGGCTCTGAAACAATGGTCTCGTCCTGAGGGGTGGTTACACCTGAGACGTCTCGTCAGCGAGACGGACCCTTTGAACCTGAACCGGGTAATGCCGGCGTAGGAATAGGACAGGCGTACTGACAGTCCGTCGGCTCGCTCCCCCTTAGGCGTTCACATTGTCCATTCAGGAGCTGAACGCCATGTCTGACCATTCAGAACCTTGTTTTCCGCAATCGTGCCGCCGGGCGCGTGGACTCGCCGAGCCCGCCTCCGGCACGGCTCGGAGCACCGCTCCGCATGCTGCGGCATGCCGACGCAGAGACCTCCGGTGGGTACTGCCGCTGATTCTTGCGATCGGCGTTCCCGGCGGCCCGGCCAGCGCCCAGGCGGCCGCAGCCGTGCCCGATTCTGCTGCGGAGACGCCTGCCCCCGGTCCCATCGAGGAGATCGTCGTCACCGGCGAGCTGCGGCCCACGGCGCTCGCCGACAGCGCGGCGAGCATCTCGGTGATCAGCCTGGACGAGCAGCGTGCGGGCACCGTCAACCATCTCGAAGAGGTGCTGGGCTGGGTTCCCAACGTGAATCTTTCCAGCGGCGGTTCGCGCGCCCGGTTCGTGCAGATCCGTGGCATCGGTGAGCGCGGCCAGTTCGCCGAGCCGCTGAATCCGTCGGTGGGACTGGTGCTCGACGGGGTCGACATGAGCGGCATCGGCACCGCGGCGACGCTGTTCGATGTCGCTCAGGTCGAGGTGCTGCGGGGGCCCCAGGGCACCGTCTATGGTGCCAACGCCCTGGGCGGATTGATCAACGTGCGCAGCAACGCCCCCAGCGACAGCTTCAGTGCCCGGCTGCGCCTCGATGGGGGCAGCTACGACAGCGCGGGTCTGGGCGGCGTGCTGTCCGGGCCGCTGACGGAGAATCTCGGCGCGCGCCTGGCGGTGCAGCGCTACCGCGACGACGGTTTCATGCGAAACCGCTATCTGCGGCGCGACGACACCAGCAACCATGACGAGCTGACGGCGCGGGGACGCCTGTCCTGGGCGCCCAGCGACTCCAGCATGCTCGACCTGATGCTGGGTTACGTCGACGCCGACAACGGCTACGACGCCTTTTCCCTGGACAACGACCGCAACACCTTGTCGGATCAGCCGGGCAGGGACGCGCAGCAGAGCCGCTTCGGCAGTCTGCGCCTGGGCTGGGACATGAACGAGGCGGTGACCTTCCAGGGCACGCTCGGGCTGGCGGCGAGCGACATCGACTACGGCTACGACGAGGACTGGACGTACCCCGGCTTCGACCCCGACGGCTACGCGTCGACGGACGCGTACCTGCGCAACCGGGATACGGCGTCGCTGGATCTGCGCTGGCTGTCCGGCGACGCAGGGCGTCTGTTCGCCGACTCCACCGACTGGCTGGTGGGCGTTTACGCGCTGCGCCAGCAGGTCGACCTCACCCGGCGCTACACGTTTTTCCCCGCGGATTTCACCAGCAGCTACGACGTCGACCGCGTGGCCCTGTATGGCGAGCTGACCAGCCGTGTCAGCACCGGCGTGCGCGTGACCCTGGGGCTGCGCGGCGAGCGTCACGAGGCGCGCTATCGTGACTCGGAAGCGCTGCGCTTTCGGCCGCGTGACGACATGCTCGGCGGCAGGCTGGTGGTGCAGGCTGACCTGAGCGACCACCTGATGAGCTACTTCAGCCTGACCCGCGGCTACAAGGCGGGGGGCTTCAACATCAGCGGCAGCCTGGACGCCGACCTGCGCGAGTACGACCCCGAGCATCTGTGGAACGCGGAGCTGGGTTGGAAGGGCAGCTGGCTCGACGGCGCGCTCGACGTGCGCGCCGCGCTGTTCTACATGCGGCGTGACGACGTGCAGGTGGACACCTCCATCGTGCGCCTTCGCAGTGACGGCAGCGCCGAGTTCATCGACCTGATCGGCAACGCCGCAGACGGCAGCAACCGGGGAGCCGAGCTCGAAATCGACTACCGGCCTCTCGAAGCGCTCACGCTGTTTGCCAACGTCGGCCTGCTCGACACCGAGTATCGGAAGTTCGTCAATCAGGCCGGGGAGGACCTGTCTGGCGAGGAGCAGGCGCACGCGCCGCACTATCAGTTTTACGCCGGGGTGGAGCTGCGACCGGCCCCGCGCTGGTACGCACGGGTGGAGAGCGAAGGCCGCGACAGCTTCTACTTCTCCAACAGCCCGCGCTACGTGAGCAACGCAGGCGACCTGCACTCGAACGCGTACGTGCTCTGGCATGCCAGCATCGGCTACGAAGCCCCGCGCTGGTCGTTGAAGCTGTGGGGCCGCAATCTGAGCGACCATGACTACGCCCAGCGCGGCTTCTACTTCGGCAACGATCCGCGCGATGGCTATACCGCGCGCGGTTTCTATCAGCTCGGTGAGCCGCGCCGATACGGCGCTACCCTGACCTGGTGGTACTGACGGCCGGCGATCCGGCGGGGCGGACCAGCGCCCGCTACCGCACGCGCTCAGGGCGGCGTGGCATCTGCCTGGGTGAAGGGGGCAAGCAATCCCTGCAGCACGGCCGGCACGAAGCTGCGCCTGATGGTTATGGCGTAGAAGCTCTCGAAAACGCTGGGCAGGCTCATGTACTCGCGCAGCACCCCCTGCTGAATTTCGTCGCGCACCACCACGGTGGGCAACACCGCGAGCGCGCCGCTGTCCCGGGCCAGCAGCCGCAGCATCGCCATGTCGTCGGCCTCTGCCTGTACGTCGGGTTCGAACTGCTGCACGGTGCAGAACGCATCGAACGCGGAGCGCACCTCGCTCGGCGCCGCCGGCAGAACCCAGCGCTTGCGTGCGTAGCCGCGCGGAAACCGCCCCCGTGGGCGGCCCTTCGGCGGGCCGACTATGGACACCGGCTGGCGGGCGAGCAGCTGGCTCTGCCAGACCTGCTCGTCGTTGCCCTGCACGCTGCTGTTGGTCAACGCGACGTCGAGCTGGTGCTTCACGAGCCCTTCCAGCAGACCGTCCAGGTTGCGTGCGTGCAGGCTGAAGCGCACCGTTCGGTCATTCAGCAGCGGCGCGACGAAGGCATCGATGAAGTTGCGCGAGATGGTGGACAGCATGCCGATGCGCAGCAGCTGCGTCTTCGGCTCGATGCCGTGGCGCAACAGCGATTCGAGCTCCTCACCCTTGGCGAAGATGTCGTTGGCGTAGGCAAGTACGCGGCGGCCGCTGTCGGTCAGCACCAGCGCGCGGCCCTGCCGTTCGAACAGGCGCGTGCCGCTGCTCTCCTCGAGCTGGCGGATCTGCGAGGAGAGCGCGGACTGCGAGACGTGCAGGCTGCTGGCGACACGGGTGAGGTTGCCTTCCGACGCGACCCGCCAGAAGTAGTAGAGGTGATGGTAGTTGAGCCGCGCCACGAGGAGCCTCCGTTGGCCTGAGAGGAAGGTTCCGAGTTAACGTTCTTTTAAACAGAACGAAATATCAATTTATATCTATTTTACGTGACGTTTCCCGATGTCGATACTGCGCGCCCAGTGCCAAGCCCTGGAGCCGTGATCGATGTCGCTTCTCACCCTGCAATCCCTGCTGCTGCTCAGCGTGCCTGCACTGCTGCTGCTGGGGGGAGCCTTCAGCTCGCGCGCCTGGCGCTGGCGTGCCGCCGAGACGACGAGCGTCCTCGCGCTGGCAGCGGCCATCGCCGCGGCCGTGCTGGCCGGGCTGCTGTCGGTCTCCGACCCGGCGGGCGGCTGGCGGCCGCTCGGACTGCTGAGCCCCGCGCCCCTGAGCCTGGTCATGCTGCTGCTCATTACCTTCATCGGTCTGGTGGTGGTTCGCTACTCGCACACCTGCCTGAGCGGTGAGTCCCGTGAGGCGAGCTACGTCGCGCGGCTGCACGTCACCCTGGCCGCGGTGACCATCGTCGTGCTCACCGACCACCTGCTGGTGCTGCTGGGGGGTTGGCTGGCCATCAGCCTCGGCCTGCATCAGCTGCTGCTGTTCTACCCGGAGCGTTCCCGCGCCGCGCTGGCGGCGCACAAGAAATTCCTGCTGGCGCGGCTGGCAGAGCTTGCGCTCCTGTGCGCCGCCCTGCTGCTCTACAGCGCCCACGGCACCTGGCACATCAGTGAGATCGTCGCCCACGTCGGGCAGTCCCAGCTGAGCGGATACGACCAGGCGGCGGCGCTGCTGATTGCGCTGGCCGCGCTGATCAAGTGCGCCCAGCTGCCTGTGCACGGCTGGCTCATTCAGGTCGTCGAGGCGCCCACGCCGGTATCCGCTCTGCTGCATGCCGGCATCATCAATCTGGGCGGCTATCTGCTGATTCTGTTCGCGCCGCTGTTTTCTCAGGCCGTCGCCGCGCAATGGCTGGTGCTGGTGGTGGCGGGTCTCACCACCGTGCTCGCCGCGCTGATCATGGGGACCCGCGTCAGCGTCAAGGTCAAGCTCGCGTGGTCGACCAGCGCGCAGATGGGGCTGATGCTGGTGGAATGCGCCCTGGGGCTGTATCAGCTGGCGCTGCTGCACCTGGTCGCGCATGGCTGCTACAAAGCGTACAGCTTTCTCGACGCCGGGTCGGCGGCGGAACAGGCGCTGACGAGGCGTCTGGCGCCCGTGCCGGCGTCGTCGCGCCTGGCCTGGCTGCGTGGTGCCGTCTGGGCGCTGCCGCTGGTGCTGATGGGACTGATGGCGACGGGCACGGACGCAATGCAGGCTCCACTCAGTGTCTGGCTGCTGCTTGCGGCCGCGCTGACCCTGCTGCTCGGCGAGCGTGGCCTCCGGGGCGCCGGCACGTTCGTGCCGGCGCTTGGGCTGGCGCTAGCGCTGGTGCTGGCGTATCTCGCCCAGAAACATCTGGCCGGCGTGCTGGTTCCAGCGGTTGCGGTGCCGGAGGGCTGGCTGCCCGACATCTGGGTCGGGTTGCTGGTCACGCTGCTGATCGGCGCTTATTGGCTGCTGCGCTTCCGGCCTGACGGCGTGCCGGCCCGACGTCTGTCCGAGTGGTTGTTCGCAGGTCTGTACCTCGACGAGTGGTTCACCCGTACCACCTTGAGGCTCTGGCCTGTGCAGCTGCCGGTGCGGCGCAATCCCAAACGACTCGATACTCAAACCGAGGAGACAGCTCGATGAATGCCGTTGCAGAAGTCAGCAGCAGCGCCTCAGCGTTGTCGGCGCCGCTGCGGCAGGCCGCCGACGAAGCCTGCTCGCGTATTGCGCCCACCTGGCCGTTGGAGCAGCTCATCGCGGTCAATCCCTGGTGGGAGCTGCGCGATCTGCCGCTGGCGGAAGTGACCGCGCGGCTTGCGGCCCTGGGCGGAGTGCGCTGCCTGATGCCCGGCGACTACTACCGCTCGTTGTGGCGCAATTCCATCGAGCCGGCGCATCTGCAGGGTGCGGCCGCCGAGGCGGGTCTGGAGGTGTCGATCGAGCAATTGCTGGCGCATCTCGAGGACGCGGATTCGGGCAGCCACTGGCACAACGTCAGCGACCTGCTGGACGGGGTCAGGGACCGCCAGCACCGCATGGCATGGCGCGACGAGATCACCCATCAGATCAGCCAGCTCTGCGCCGCCGCGGTGCGCAGCGGGCTGCTGGCAGAGCCTCGGCGCGACGCTGCCGCGCCCCGCGCCGGCACACGCGGCGGGGCCCTGTATCGTTACTGGCTGGGCGTCACACGCGGCGATCGCGGCATCAGCATCCTCATGGGCGAACCAGATCTCGACGCGCAGTTCGACTCGCTGCCGGAGCAGCCTGACGCGCTGCTGGCACAGGCCTTCGCCGAGCTCGAGGCCGATGCGTCGGTGGCGGGCGCATACGCGCACGCGCTGCTGTTGGACGTCAATGGCTGGGCGTCCTGGATTGCGTATTTGCGTTTTCAGGACCAGCTGCACGGTTCGCACAACGCCCTCCTGCAGGATCTGCTGGCGATCCGGCTGGCGTGGGATCTGGTGCTGTGGCGGCACCAGGCGGCCACGGACGCGGCCGGCTTCCGGCATACGAGCTGCCTGTGGCGCAAACAGCTCGGCTGCGTGGCGCTGCTGTTCCAGGCGCATCGCGACGCGCAGCAGCTCACCTGGGTCTGGCAGCGCGCAGCGGAGCTCGCCTATCAGCAGGGTCTGCACCAGCAGCTGCGGCTGCCGTCACCGCCGCCCGCGGGTCCGGACTTCAGCACCGGCGCTGACGATGCCGGCCAGCCTGAGAATTCCGCCGGCTCCGGCCGATCGGCGTTGCTGCAGGCGGTGTTCTGCATCGACGTGCGCTCGGAGGTCATGCGGCGCGCGCTGGAAGCGCAGGATCCGGCAATCCGCACGCTGGGATTCGCCGGATTCTTCGGCTTGCCCATCGACTATCAGCCGACAGGTACCAACTACGTGCGCCCGCAGCTCCCCGGATTGCTCAAGCCGGCATTGCGGGTTACCGACCGGCCGCAAGCCGACCCGGCGCGGGGCCGCGCACTCGACCGTCGCGCGCGCTGGGCGGAGCTCACCGATGCAGCGCCGGCGATGTTCAGCGTGGTAGAAGCGGCGGGATTGCGCTACGCGTTCAAGCTGCTCAGGGACAGCCTGTTTCCTGCCGCCCACCAGCATCCGGTCAATCGGCTGGTTGCCGATGCGTCGTGGACGCTGAGTCGCGATGGGCAGGAGCTGACCGCAACCGAGCGGGCCGAGCTGGCCGGCTCTGTGCTGCGTGCCATGGGCCTGGTCGAAGACTTCGCGACCACAGTTCTGCTGGTCGGCCACGGCAGCTCGAGCCGCAACAACCCGCATGCAGCGGCGCTCGACTGCGGCGCGTGCGGCGGCCAGACCGGCGAGGTGAATGTGCGCGTGCTGGCAATGCTGCTCAACGATCCTGCGGTCCGTGAAGCGCTGCAGGGGGACGGCATCAGGATTCCCCGGGCCACCCGATTCGTGGCGGCACTGCACGACACCACCACGGACGAGGTGCGCTGCTTCGATCAGACCGAGCCGGACCCGACGCTCCAAGCATGGCTGAACGCGGCGGGTCAGCTGGCCCGGGCGGAGCGTGCGCCGGACCTGGGTCTGGCCGGCAAAGGCAACGGATCGCTGCGTTCGGCGCTGCGCCGGCGAGCGCGCGACTGGTCTCAGGTGCGTCCGGAATGGGGGTTGGCGGACAACGCGTCGTTCATCATCGCGCCGCGCGCACGCACCCGTGGTCTCGATCTCGAAGGGCGGGCATTCCTGCACGACTACTGCTGGCGTGCCGACGACGGTTTCGCGAAGCTCGAGATGATCATGACGGCGCCCATGCTGGTCACGCACTGGATCAACATGCAGTACAACGCCTCGGCGGCGGACAATCTCAAGTACGGCAGCGGCAACAAGGTGCTGCACAACGTCGTGTTCGGCAATCCGGGGGTGTTCGAAGGCAACGGCGGTGATCTGCGAATCGGGCTGCCGCTGCAGTCGCTGCACGATGGCGCGCGCTGGATGCATCGATTCCAGCGCCTGAGCGTGTACGTCTCGGCTCCCGCGGAGGCGATTGCGGACATCGCCGCCCGGCACGACACGGTGCGCCAGCTGATCGACAACGACTGGCTGTTCCTGTTCCGGCTCGACGATGACGGCGCTACCATCGAACGCTTCTACCAGGGCGGCTGGACGGGCGTCTGAGCGGGGCTGGCAACGGCGCCCCGCGCCCGTGAGAAGTGCCGCCCCGGAGCGGCAGAAGTGCCTCCGGGTGCGGAACGCCTGGCGCCGATCCGTTGGCCAGACGATCAGCGCCAGCGACGACCGCGTCAGTCAGCCGCCGCCGCGCTCCCCGGGGCCGAATTCCGCTCCAGCTCGATGAGGTGGTTCACCACGTCGAGCGCGGTCTTGCGCCCTACGTCCATGCCCACGACGTACCGGTCGTCCACCACCAGCGTGGGTACGCTGGCGATGCCCAACTCGCGCTGCAGCTGCTCGGTGGCGCCTACCTTGCGCCGTACCGGAGCCGAGTTGAAGGCTTCCAGAAACTGCTCGCGGGTCACGCCGTGGCCGTCGACGAAATCGGCGAGCATATCGGCGGACAGGAACTGGCGGCCGTTGTCGTGAATGGCACGAAACAGCCGCTGATGGTTCTCGGCGAGGGCGCCGAGCGCGTCGAGCGCAAAGTAAGTCTGTGCCAGCAGTGTCCACATGGGCGAGAACACCACGGGCGAGCGTTCGAAACGGACGTCCGCGGGCAGGGTCTGCAGCCACTCCTCGATGAGCGGGTCGAAGTTGCGGCAGTGAATGCACCCGTAGGAAAAGAACTCGCGCACCTCGATGGGCGCGCCGGGCCGGCGCGGCTTGGCATCTTCGATTACGCGATAGTGCTCGCCTTCGGCAAATTCGCCCTCGGTCACGCCGGTGCTGTACAGCGTGCCGTAGCCGATGACGATGATTGCGACCAGCGCTACGAACGCGATGATGGTGTTGCGCGTGCGCGTGACCTGACGGGACTGGCGGTTGCTCATGGCGGCTCCGGCTCGAGTGGCGAGGCTGGATTCTACTCAGGCATCCGTATCGATTGTAGCCGAGGGCGGTTGTGGCATACTGCGGCGCCCTCGCCGAACTCCCGGTACGATCGATGCCCCAGATGCAATCCCAGACAGAATCGCAGGTACAGGCCGGTGCCCGCACGGAGCAGCACGTGCTGTATCAGTACGCGAGCTGCCCGTTCTGCCAGCGTGTGCTGCGCTATCTGGCGGAAGCGGGCATCGAGATAGAGCTGCGCGACGTGCTCAGGGATGCCGAGGCGCGTCGCGAGCTGCTGGAAGGCGGTGGCAGCACGCAGGTACCCTGCCTGCGCATTGATACCACCCAGGGCGACAGACGCTGGCTGTACGAGTCCCTGGACATCATCGCCTACCTGCGCGGCTACTATCAGTCCGGCTGACCGCGTGGTCCGGCCTGGCGTTGTGCCGTACGGCACGGATTTGCTATGTTGATCCGCCTGACGACGCACATCCGGCTGCCGAACGGGGTGCAGGCACCCGACCACCTGACAGGGTGGTCTGCAATTTGTTTCTGAGGGATTTTTCATGAAGCTAGGCCTGATATCCGGTTACTCCGGGCGCAAGATGAGCATTCCGATCGACGCCGTCCGGCACGCGGAAAATCTGGGTTACGAGTCGATCTGGACTGCGGAAGCCTACGGCTCGGACGCGGTCACGCCGGCGGCATGGATCCTCGCCCAGACCACGAAGATCAAAGCCGGCACGGCCATCATGCAGATGCCTGCGCGCACGCCCGCCATGGCTGCGATGACGGCAATGTCGCTGGCGGAGCTTTCCGGCGGGCGGTTCATCTGCGGCGTCGGCGCATCGGGCCCGCAGGTGGTGGAGGGCTGGCACGGGGTGCCCTACGGCAAACCGGTGACCCGGCTCAGGGAATACATCCAGATCATGAAGCAGATCATCCGGCGCGAGGGTCCGGCGACTTTCGACGGCGAGATGTATCAGCTGCCGTACACGGGCCCGGGCGCTACCGGGCTCGGCAAGCCGCTGAAGAGCATTCTGCACTGCGAGGAAGACATCCCCATCTACGCTGCCACCATCACCCCGGCAGGTGTTGCCGCTGCGGCGGAAGTAGCCGACGGCTTCTTCCCGGTGTGGATGGACCCGGAGCAGTACCACGTGTTCGAGGAACCCATCCGCAAGGGTTTTGCGAAGGCGGGCAACGGCAAGGACCTGACCCGGTTCGACATCGCGCCGTTCGTCACCTGCATCGTCGGCGACGACGTCGAGAAGTGCATGATGCCGATTCGCGGCAGCATGGCGCTGTACATCGGCGGCATGGGCGCACGGGACAAGAACTTCTACAACGACTATGCGAAACGCCTCGGCTTCGAAGAAGCAGCCGTGAAGATTCAGGACCTGTATCTGGCGGGACGCAAGGACGAAGCCATGGCGGCGGTCCCGGCCGAACTGATCGACGCCTGCCATCTGGTGGGTCCTGCAGACCGCATCAAGGATCGGCTGCAGCGCTGGGTCGCGGCAGGCAAGCAGGGACACGTCTCCAGCATGCTGATCGGCTCGCAGCAACCGGAAGCACTGCAGCTGCTGGCGGAAACGCTTTTGTAGGGCGCGCGGTCGTCGCCTCGAGGCGGCGGGGCACCCTTCCCGGTGCGCCACCGCTCTGATCCAACGTCGAACGCGCGCCCCGTAGGCATTGAGTTTGCGCCTGTATCCGCGGGCGAATCCTGGCGGCGCGCCGATAGCGCTTGCCGAATCGTTCCCGGGCAGGCACGATTTTCGGCAGGGATTCCCCGCCTCGGGGAATGACGGGTTCTACCGTTGTGAGCGGCCAGTCGGTGCGGATGGCGCGACTGCTCGGGCGATATTGTGTGGGGAGGCAACTGACCGATGAGATACGAAGCACCCAAGACCATGAAGGAGGCGTCGGCGCTGATGGCGAAAGCCCGGGGCAGCGCCTTCATTCTGGCGGGCGGAACAGACCTGCTGGTGCGGCTGAAGAGCGGCCTGATCGAACCGGAGCTGGTGGTCGACATCAAGCGGATACCGGCGACTCAGGCGATCGCCAGGACGGCCAGCGGATTCAGGATCGGTGCTTCGGTACCGTGCGCGGCTCTGGGCAGAAACTCAGCTCTGAAGAAGGCCTGGCCCGGCGTCGTCGAGGCCGCCAACCTGATCGGCTCCGATCAGATTCAGGGTCGCTGCACCATCGTCGGCAACCTGTGCAACGCTTCGCCCGCGGCGGACAGCGTACCGGCGCTGGTGGCGGCTGGCGCCAAGGTGGCCATCGTCGGCCCCAAGGGCAGGCGCACGGTGGCGGTCGAGAAGATTCCCGCAGGTCCCGGCAGGACCAGCCTGAAGAAAGGCGAGGTCATCGAGGCGATCGTGCTGCCCAAGCCGAAACCCAAGTCCGGTGATGCCTACCTGCGTTTCATCCCGCGCACCGAAATGGACATCGCCGTGGTCAGCGCCGGGGTCAATCTGACTCTTGGTCCGAAAGGGGTCATCAAGTCGGCACGGGTGGCCCTGGGCGCCGTGGCACCGACGGTGCTGCTGGTGGAGGCCGCGGCCAAGGCCATCGTCGGCACGCGTCTCGACGACGCGGCCCTGGCTGCGCTGGACGCGGCCTGCCAGGCCGCCTGCCGGCCCATCGACGACAAACGTGGCACGGCCGAGTTCAGAACAGAGGTGGCCGGCGTGCTGGCGCGTCGTGCTGCCCGGATTGCGTATCAGCGCGCAGGGGGTAAGTGATGTCTGGAATTCTCGTTGCAACCACTGTGAACGGCGATGCCGTCGAGTTCGTCTGCCAACCCCGCGAGACGCTCCTCGAGGTGCTGCGCAACCGGCTGGGTCTGACCGGCGCGAAAGAGGGTTGCGGCACCGGTGACTGCGGCGCCTGCAGCGTCACTGTGGACGGGGCGCTGGTGTGTTCCTGCCTGGTGCTCGGCGCCGAGGTCGAGGGGCGGGCTGTCGATACGGTCGAAGGCCTGGCGGAGGGCGACCAGCTGCATCCGTTGCAGAGCCAGTTCATCAAGCACGCCGCGCTGCAGTGCGGCATCTGCACGCCGGGATTCCTGGTGGCGGCCAAGGCACTGCTCGACCGCAATCCCGATCCCAGCGAAGAGGAGATCCGCTACGCGCTGGCGGGCAACCTGTGCCGCTGCACCGGCTACGACAAGATCGTGCGGGCGGTGGATGCCGCAGCCAAGGATCTCAGGAAGCAGGGCCGCAAGGCGTAAACGGCTAACGGGCCGGCCGCAGGGCGGCCGGTACCAAGGATGCGAGAGGACCGATTGAGATGGCACACGACAAGCATTTCACGAATCAGGAATTCAAAGTCGTCGGCACCCGCGTGCCGCGGCCGGACGGCGTGGACAAGGTCACCGGGCGGGCCCGCTACGGCGCTGATGCGTTCGCGCCCGGTCAGCTGGTGGGGGCAATCCTGCGGTCACCTCACGCCCACGCCAAGATCCGCAAGATCGATGCGTCCAAGGCGGAGAAGCTCAAGGGTGTGAAGGCGGTGGTCACCAGCGCCGATCTGCCCGATCTGACCAATGGCCGCCGCGACATGCTGGACATCCTCGAGAACTGCATGGCGCGCGGCCGGGCTTTGTACGACGGGCACGCGGTCGCCGCTGTCGCCGCGATCGACGCGGAAACCGCGCGCAAGGCGCTGAAGCTGATCAAGGTCGACTACGAGGTGCTGCCGCACGTCACGGACGTGGACGAGGCCATGAAGCCGGGCGCGCCCATCGTGCAGCCATGGGTGCGCACCGCCGGGGTCGATCCGGCGCCGACCAAGGCGTCCAACGTTTCGCAGATCTCCACCTTCGGGCACGGCGACGTGGAGGCCGGCTTCGCCGAGGCGCACGTGATCGTCGAGCGCAGCTACAAAACCGAGCAGACCCACCAGGGCTACATCGAACCGCATGCCTGCCTGGCGAGCGTCAATCCAGACGGCACCGGCGAGCTCTGGGTCACCACCCAGGGGCACTTCGTGTTCCGCAACGTCTGTGCGAGCCTGCTGGGGATGGAAGTTGCCAAGCTCAAGGTGACTTCGTCGGAGATCGGCGGCGGGTTCGGCGGCAAGACCCACGTCTGGATCGAGCCGGTGGCACTCGCGTTGTCGCGCAAAGCCAACCGTCCCGTGAAGCTGGTCATGACCCGCGACGAGGTGTTTCGTGCCACCGGGCCCACCTGCTCCACGTCCGTCGACGTGAAGATCGGCGCGACCCGTGACGGCATCATCACTGCGGCAACCGCCACGCTGCGCTATCAGGACGGCGCGTTTCCCGCCATCTGGGGCATGCTGGGCGCGATGACGTCGTTTGCCTGCTACGACCTCAAGAACGTCAAATCCGTCGGCTACGACGTGCTCGTGAACCGGCCCAAGGTGGCGGCTTACCGTGCGCCCTCGGCGCCCATGGCGGCATTCGGGGTGGAGAGCACCATCGACCAGCTGGCTGCGGAGATCGGTATGGATCCGGTCGAATTCCGGATCAAGAACGCGGCCAAGGAAGGGACCCGGGCTTCCTACGGCCCCACCTACGGACCCATCGGCATCGGCCCGACGCTGCAGGCGGCGAAGAATCATCCGCACATGAAGGCTCCGCTCGGCAGGAATCAGGGTCGCGGCATGGCCTGCGGTTTCTGGTTCAACTTCGGCGGCCAGACCTGCGTGGACCTGAACATCGGCGTGGACGGCACGGTGAACCTCACCGTGGGCACCGTGGATGTGGGCGGTTCGCGGGCATCCATGGCACTCATCGCCGCAGAAGAGCTGGGCATTCCCTACGAGCGGGTGCGCTGCAACGTGGCGGATACGGTATCACTCGGGCACAACGACATGACCGAGGGCAGCCGCGGGACCTTTTCCTCCGGTATGGCGACGGTGTTTGCCGCGCGCAATGCCATCGAGGTGCTGCGCGAGCGGGCCGCCCGGACCTGGGACATCGACGTTTCCAAGGTGGAATGGCAGGACGGCAAGGCCGTGGCCATGGGCTCGGAGCACAGCAACCTGTCCTCGCTCAGCATCGAAGAGCTGGCCGCCGCGTCGCCGAACACCGGCGGTCCGATTGCCGGGCACAACGAGGTGGTGGCCGACGGCGCCGGAGTGTCGTTCGCGACCCATATCTGCGACGTGGAGGTGGACCCGGAAACCGGCAAGACCAGGGTCATCCGTTATACGGTCATCCAGGATGCCGGCAAGGCCATCCATCCGGACTACGTGGAAGGCCAGTTCCAGGGCGGAGCCGCGCAGGGTATCGGCTGGGCGCTGAACGAGGAGTACGTCTACGGTGACGACGGCCGCCTGCAGAACCCGGGCTTTCTGGATTACCGCATTCCGGTCTGCTCCGACCTGCCGTTCATCGACACGCAGATTCTCGAGATTCCCAATCCGAACCATCCGTACGGCGTGCGCGGCGTTGGCGAGACGTCCATCGTGCCGCCGCTGGCGGCAATCGCGAATGCGGTGTCGAACGCGGTGGGCGTGCGGATGACGCACATCCCCATGTCGCCGCCGCGCATTCTCAAGGCGATCAAGGCACACCGGGCGGAGAGTGAGGCCGCCGCCTGATGCACGAGGTGCAGCTCACGGCGTCGCTGCGCGACGCCGCGGATGGGGCTGCATCGGTGACCATCGATGCAGCCACGATCCGGGAGCTGCTGCGCAAGCTGGTGGAGCGCTATCCGCGCATGCAGCGGCGGCTCGATGAGGGCATTGCCGTGTCCATCAACGGCGAGATCTATCGCGACAACTGGTCGGAAACTATCCCCGACGGAGCGGAGGTGTTCCTGCTGCCGCGCATTCAGGGAGGCTGATTGACGAACCATTGCGGCAGGCTATGCTTCCGGCTAATGGAGCCCCGCATACCATGAGCCTGCGCATCGTGGTGCTCAATCCCAAAGGCGGATCGGGCAAAACCACGATTTCCTGCAATGTCGCCGCTGCGTTCGCCGCCGGCGGCCGCCGCGTGGCGATCATCGATCGTGATCGCCAGGGATCGGCAACCCGCTGGCTCAAGCAGCGCCCGGCAGATCTACCCGCCATCCACGGTATCGCCGCCTACGAGGAAGTACCCGCCAACGTCACGAGAACGTTCGCGCTGCGCGTGCCGCCCGATACGGAACGCGTCGTGGTGGACACCGCAGCCGCGCTGGATCGGCACCAACTGATCGACGTGGTGCGCAATGCCGACAAGATCCTGCTGCCCGTGCTGCCGTCGGACATCGACATTCAGGCGGCTACCCGCGCCATCAAGGAGCTGCTCGTGCATGCCAAGGTGCCGCGTGGCACCCAGGTCCTCGGCGTGGTCGCCAACCGGGTCAAGCGCAACACCCTCGCGTACCGGTCGCTGATGCGGTTTCTCGACACCCTGGGCATTCCCGTGGTGGCCGTGCTGCGCGACGTGCAGGCTTACGTGCGCGCGGCCGAGCAGGGCCGCGGCCTGTGCGAGCTGACGGCGTCGGAAGCGGGGAGCGAGCTCGCGCAGTGGCGGGACCTGCTGCGCTGGATCGACGAGGATCTGGTGCCGGCGCCTGACCGTACGCTCAAGGACGCGGATGCGCGTCGTCCGAAGCCCGGGCGCTCGCATCTGTCGCTGGTGCGTAGCGGCTGAATCGGCGTGGCGGGTGCAACTGCGCCGCCGGGTGCGGATGGCGTGCGGAAAACCCTCGGGGATCAGGGCCGCCGGGTGTCATCCGCGTGACACGCCCGGCCCGGATAGTATTGGCACAAGCACTTGAGGAGCGGGGAAATGCGCAAACGACCTGCAGCGGTAGCTTTGACGGCAACGCTCTGTCTGATGTCTGCAGGTGGCGCCTGGGGTCACGGCCGTGCAGACGTGGACCCGGCGCTGCTGGGTGACCGGCCCATCCGCTTTCCGGACGTCGCCGGCTACCGCACGCTGGTGGCGGATCTGCACAGTCACAGCGTGTTCTCAGATGGTCACGTGTGGCCGAAGATCCGTATCGAGGAAGCGTTGCGCGACGGCCTCGATGCGTTTGCGGTGACCGAGCACCTGGAATATCAGCCGCATCTGGCAGACATCCCCCACGCCGACCGCAATCGATCCTATCAGGAGGCGATGCGGGCTGCCGAAGGCTCGGAGCTGATCGTCATCGCGGGCTCCGAAATCACCCGGGAACTGCCCGCCGGACACATCAATGCGGTGTTCATCGAGGACGCCAACGGCCTGTACCAGGTGCCGCAACCACCGGCGGACCCAGCCGACACCGGCGCCTACTACCGGGCTGCGGGTCTCTGGCCGCCGGAGGCGGCCGTGGCGGCGGCGAACGCCCAGGGCGCGTTCGTGTTCATCAACCATCCCTACTGGACGCGCCAGCGGCCGTCGGGCGTCGCGGAGCTTTCCGAACTGCACCGCCAGCTGATCGATGCCGAGCAGCTGCACGGCATCGAAGTGGCCAACGGCGACACGTTCTCGGCCGAGGCGCTGGAGATCGGGCTGCAGAACGATCTGACGCTGCTCGGCGTATCGGATATCCACGACCTGATCGACTGGGACTTCCCGCCTGCCGCAGGCGCACACCGCCCGGTGACGCTCGTGTTCGCGACCGAGCGCAGCGCGGACGCCATCCGCAGTGCCCTGTTCGAGCGGCGCACGGTGGTCTGGTTCAAAAACCTTCTGATCGGCCGCGAGCCGCAGCTGTTGCCTCTGCTGGAAGCGTCCCTCGAGGCGACCGATGTCCGCTTCCTGCCGGGCACCGACACGCTTTCCGTGACCCTGTTCAACCACTCCGACGCCAGTTTCGAGCTGCGCAATGCCTCGGGTATCACCATGGTGGAGCACGACGAGCGCTTCACCGTGCCGCCGCTGGGCACGACCACGATTACGCTCAAGCCGGGTGCCCGCACCGAGACCCTGGCGTTTCCGCTCGAGGTTGAGAACGCGCTGCTGGCACCGGGCAGGCATCCCACGCTGACGCTCGCGCTCAAGCCCGGCTGATCGTCCCGCCCGGGTCGGGCGCAGCATCGGCACCGAGAGCGGCGGATCCGGGACCGACAGGCTATCATCGCCGCGCTGATGCGAACCCTCGTGCTCGACAATCCGGGATTCCCATGTCGCTGATCCGCCTGCAGGACGCCTGCCTCGCCTTCGGCCACGTGCCGCTGCTCGATGGCGCCGAACTCGTCGTGGAGGCGAAAGAGCGCCTGTGCCTGGTGGGCCGCAACGGCGCCGGCAAGTCCACCCTGCTCAACGTCATCGCCGGCGACGCCAGTCTGGACAGTGGTCAGCTCTGGAGACGCGACGGCCTGCGCGTGGCGAAGCTGGCCCAGGAGGTGCCCGACGCGGCCGATGCCACCGTGTTCGAAGTGGTCGCGTCAGGCCTTGGCGACCACAGCGCGCTGCTGGCCCGCTACCACCGCGCCAGCGAGGCGCTTGCCGCGGGCGGCGACAGGGCCCTGGCGGAATTCGGACGGCTGCAGGCGGAGGTAGAGGCCGCGGGTGCCTGGGAGGGTTCGCAGCGGGTCGAGGCCGTGATCAGCCGGCTCGCGCTGCCCGCGCAATCGCTCATGTCCGAATGCAGCGGCGGCTTGCGGCGTCGCGCCATGCTCGGTCAGGCGCTGGTCAGTGCTCCGGATCTGCTGCTGCTGGACGAACCCACCAACCACCTGGACATCGAGTCCATCGAAGCGCTGGAGACCGCGCTGCTGGAATATCGGGGCGCGGTGCTGTTCATCACCCACGATCGCACCTTCGTCGACCACCTCGCCACGCGCATCATCGAACTGGACCGGGGCGTGCTGCGTTCGTTCCCCGGCAGCTACGCCGAGTACCTGGAGCGCAAGGACGCACTGCTGGAGGCAGAGGCGCGCGGCAACCGCAAGTTCGATCAGGACCTGGCCGAGGAGGAGGTCTGGATCCGCCAGGGCATCAAAGCCCGCCGTACCAGAAACGAGGGCCGGGTCAGGCGCCTCGAAGCCATGCGTCGCGAACGTGCCGAGCGGATCGACCGGCAGGGCAGCGTGAACATGTCTCTCGACTCGGGCGATCGATCGGGGAAGCTGGTGCTCGAGGCGCAGGGTGTGTGCTTCGGATACGGCGCCGAGCCGGTGATCCGCGGTCTGTCCGTGCTGGTGCAGCGGGGTGATCGCATCGGCATCATCGGCCGCAACGGTAGTGGCAAGAGCACGCTGCTGCGTCTGCTGCTGGGCGAACTCACGCCGACCAGTGGCGAGATCCGGCGCGGCACGCAGCTGCGCATCGCCTACTTCGATCAGGAACGCCTGCAGCTCGACCCCGAGCGGTCGGTGCGTGACAACCTGGCTGAAGGGTCGGATCAGGTGGTGATCGGGGGCAAACCGCGGCATGTGATCAGCTACCTTGCGGACTTTCTGTTCCCTCCGGCACGGGTGCATTCGCCCGTGAAGAGTCTGTCCGGCGGCGAGCGCAATCGGCTGCTGCTGGCGAAGCTGTTCTCGCGGCCGGCCAACCTGCTGGTGCTCGACGAGCCCACCAACGACCTCGATCTGGAAACGCTCGAACTGCTCGAAGAGCTGCTGAGCGACTACGACGGGACGCTGCTGCTGGTCAGCCACGACCGCAGCTTTCTGGATCGCACCGTCACGAGCACCCTGGTGCTCAGCGGAGACGGCAGCGTGAGCGAGTATGTGGGTGGCTACAGCGACTGGCTGCGGCAGCGTCCCGCACCGACTCGGACCGCCGACGCAGCCGGCTCGTCCGCCGGGCAGCCGGCACGGGCGGCCGTGCCGCGCGCGGACCGGCGGACATCGGGCGACCAGGGCGGCCGGCGCCGGCTGAGCTACAAGGAACAGCGCGAGCTGGACGCGTTGCCCGGCCGGATCGAGGTGACTGAGGCGGAGCTCGCTGACCTGCAGCAGCGCACCATGGCACCCGAGTTCTACCAGCAGGCGCAGGCCGAGGTCGCGGCCGCGATGCAGAAGCTCGCCGAGCTGGAATCCGATCTGGCGCAGATGTATGCGCGCTGGGAGGCCCTGGAGGGTTGAGCGATCGCTAAGCCACGAGTTCGCGTGCAACGTCCAGCAACTGCGCCGACCTCAGTTCGTTGCTCGCCAGCAGAAAGCAGACGCCTTCATCATGCCAGCTCACCACGCTGGGCGACTGTCCGTCGATGTCGTCCGGTGGCGGCACCGACCCCAGCTCGTAGACCCGCGCCGCGAGCGTTCCGATCCGCGTGTCGGCGCCGTCGCGACCGTAGCTCACTGCCAGGACCGGATGGCGGGCCTGTTCGATGCTGCGTCGCGTCTGGGTAAGAACGAAGGTATCGTAGTGTGCCTCGAACGACCGCTCTGGGACGGCGACGTGGCGCTGCCTGTGATCGAGCACGAAGACGTACATCGAGCGCCGTCGACAACCCCCGAGCATCTCGGGAGCAACGGGCTCGAAGGTCAGCAGGTCGCGCGCCGCGCGGCACGATGCAACGGCCTTGAAGTGAGCCTGGTCAGGCATTGGGCCGGGAATCCAGCAGACGTCGCAGCACCGGCGCGAAGCGCTCGCCCATGCGCACGTAACCGGCCGGGTTGGGATGCAGATCGTCCGGCAGGTCGCCGGCATCCGCCACGCCGAACAGGCTGAGGCCGTCCAGGTAGTGCAGATTGGGGTCGCCCGCGGCGCGGCGCCTGTCCACCACGTCGGCGATGATCTCGCGGACCCGCTCGAGGGTCATGCAACCGGCACGGATTTCCTCGTGCCCGGGTATGGTGACGAAGCGCCCTGCCGCGTCCGGCAACGTGGGCCCCGGTGCCGTCTCGGCGCTCGGGCAGAAGATCGGGGATATGATCAGCAGCGGCGTCTCCGGCTTGCCCTCGCGAATCGTGTCGATGAATCCGTGCAGTGCCGGGGTGAACACCCGCTCGCGCATGGAGTCCATGTTGATCACGTTGATGCCCGTCTTGATGCTGATCAGGTCCGCCTCGGCAGCGCGGATCGTGCGCGCGACGAACTGGTCGAGATGGCACTGCCCGCCGAAGCCCAGATTCTGCAGCGCGACCCCGGCGCGGCGGGCGGCGACCGCGGGCCAGATGAGCGCGGGCTCCGCGGCTTCCATGCAATGACTGATGGAGCTGCCGTAGTGGATCCAGCGCGGACGCGTCTCCGCGGCCGGCGGCAGCACCTGGGCGTCCGGGTCCACGTGCAGCGAGCGCAGCTCGACGAACGCATTGTGCGGCAGCCACAACTCGCAATCGCGGGTGCGCCCGGCGCCCAGGTCGAACCAGAGCGTATCGGCATCGCCGCGCCGCAGTTCGAATGCGCCGGGATTGCGCGGCTCCAGCACCAGCGTGTTGCCGGCGGTGGAGGTTGCGGCGGCAACGATGCCATCGGCTTCGAGGTTGAACACGATCGGCCGCCTTGCCGCCGGTGGCGTCACCATGTTGGTGGCGAGAAAGGTCACGCCCACCCGGGAGCTGTCGGTTCGGAAGCGCAGGCGCACGCCGGAGGGCATCCGCACGATCACGTCCATCAGGGACGGCGTCTGCAGACGGGTCCAGGCCGGCAGTCGGCGCGGACTGATGCCGGCGCCGCGCTGGTCGAAGTCGAGCGCGCCGTAGGCGTCGATGGTGCTGTCCAGCAGTGATTGGATGTTCAGTTGCTGCATGTGCTCGTGCCTTGTGCTGCCCGTAAACGAATGCTCAACCGCGCAGGCTCGAATCGGTCGCGCCGCGGATGCCGTCAATATACAGCCAGCCGTCGTTGCCGCGCTCGAAGCGACTGACTTCGTGCAGCCGATAGCCGCTGCCCGCGATCTTGAATCGCGCCACGAACTCCACCACGGCGTTGCGGTCTGCGTCGGTGCCCGCCTCGTGGCGCAAGATCTTCAGCCCCAGCCAGCGCTGGCGCGGATCGAATTCGATGGCGCGGGGGCGGGTGGTCGGATGCCAGCTGGCGAGCAGAAAGGCTTCGTTGCCGGTGGCGAAGGCCGTATAGCGGGCGCGCATCAGCGCTTGCGCGTCGGCGGCGCGCTCGCTGCCCGCAATTATGGGTTCGCAGCATGCCGCACGGGGTCGGAGGCTGCCGCACGGACACAGAGGTTGTTGCGATGCCATGCTCGATCGTAGACGTGTTGGCCAGCGCTAAGTCGGCATGTTCGGGGTGCCCGCGGCGGATCGTCAATCCCGTTCTGGCCCGGCGGGATTGGGAAGACGTACACTGACATTCCTCCAGAATTCCCAAGGAGCTTCGATGGCCGACAGCTCGTCCTACACGCCACCCAGAGTCTGGACCTGGGATACCGAAAGCGGCGGCAGGTTCGCCAGCATCAATCGCCCCGTCGCGGGCGCAACGCATGACAAGGAGCTGCCCCGCGGCACGCACCCGCTGCAGCTGTACTCGCTGGCGACTCCGAACGGTGTCAAGGTCACGATCCTGCTCGAGGAGTTGCTCGCGCTGGGAAGAGAAGGTGCGGAGTACGATGCCTGGCTCATCAACATCGGCCAGGGCGATCAGTTCAGCAGCGGCTTCGTGGCGGTGAATCCGAACTCGAAGATCCCCGCCCTGCTGGACGTGAGCACGTCACCGCCGACGCGTGTGTTCGAGTCCGGGGCGATCCTGGTGTATCTGGCCGAGAAGTTCGATGCGCTGCTGCCCCACGATCCCTCAGCGCGCGCCGAGTGCCTGTCCTGGCTGTTCTGGCAGATGGGCAGTGCCCCCTACCTCGGTGGTGGCTTCGGTCACTTCTATGCCTACGCGCCGGAGAAATGGGAGTACCCGATCAACCGCTATGCCATGGAGGTGAAACGCCAGCTGGATGTCCTCGATCGGAATCTGGCGTCGCGCCGCTACCTGTGCGGTGACGACTACAACATCGCCGATATCGCCGTTTACCCGTGGTACGGCGCGCTGGTGCTGTCGAATCTCTACAATGCCCGCGAGTTTCTGGATGTCGAGTCCTACACCCATGTGGTCCGATGGGCTTCAGAGATCCGCGAGCGGCCAGCGGTGCAGCGTGGTCAGCGCGTCAACCGGACCTGGGGTCCGGAACAGGAACGGGTGCCGGAACGGCACGATGCCAGTGACCTCGACTAGCTGCGCTCGCGCCCTGCGGCCGCGTCCTGAAATGCGCACCCGGGTCTCCAGGGCTGTGCCGGCGCGCCGGCGCAGCGTCGCGGTGCTGGCTGCGCTCGTGCTGCTCGCCGTCGCCGCGCAATGCGTGGCGCTGGAACGGGAGAAGGATCGGCAGGCCGCATATGATGAATGTCTGCTCGAGTATCTGAAAGGCACCAGGCTCGATGTTGCCAGCCATCTGATCACCACGGCGTGCCGTGAGCTGCATCTGGATACGTCGCCATCGGTGACTGACCGCGGCGCCTACAACATCTGCATCCTGGAGCATGTGCCCGGTACCGAAAGCGCGGTGGCAGTGCTGGAGCTGCGCGAGGCCTGTCGGCGTCGGCACCTCGACTGAGGGCGGCCGGCTTTCAGATATCGCGCCCCTCGAGGGTTCGCGCCACGCGCCGTTCGTAATCCAGAGCCGGCGCGGCGACCGCACCGCCGCTGCCGGTGGTCAGCCAGCGGCGGATCCGACCGGCATCACCCAGCGGCGTGCGCTTGCCGAACGAGTTCAGCAGCACGATGGCGACCGGATCGCTGTCGATTCGTGTGATCAGGGTGAGGCAACGGCCGGCCTCGTTCAGATACCCGGTCTTGCTCAGAGCCAGCTCCCAGCGGTTGCTCGCCACCAGCGGGTTGGTATTGCCGTAGCCCAGCGTGTAGCGCGGACTGCGGAACTGCACCGTGTACTGGTAGCTCGTCGAGTACTCGCGGATATGGTCGTCGCCGTATGCGGCGCGCACCATTCTTCCCAGATCTGCGGCGGTCGAGCGATTCTCCGGAGACAGGCCCGCGGGATCGACGAAGTGCGTTCGGCTCATCCCCAGAGACTCGGCCTTGGCGTTCATGGCCGCGACGAACCGGTCGACTCCGCCCGGGTAGTGGTGCGCGAGCACGTTGGTTGCCAGGTTCTCGGAAGACATGAGGGCGATACGTATGAGGTCGGCGCGCCGCGCTTCGGAGCCGATGCGCAGGCGTGAGTAGGCGTTCTTGTCGACATCCCGGTCCCAGCCGACAATCGGCAGCCACTCGTTCAGGGGCTGTCCTGCGTCGAGCGCCACGAGCGCGGTCATCAGCTTGGTGATCGACGCTATGGGAACGGGCACGTCGGAGCGTTTCGCGTACAGGGTCTCGCCGGATTCGAGATCGAGCACCAGCGCGTGCACGGAGGCCAGCTGCAGCTTGTCGGCCGCGGGCGCAGCCGCGGCGCCCGGATCGGTCGCGGTTGCTGCAACGGGGCACAGCGCCAGGATCACGAGCAGCAGCCTCAGCAGTTGTGCTTGGTTCGCGAGCAATGCCTTCACTCCTGTTTGAAACTGCGCATTATCAACACCGTCGCTGGCCAGCAGAAGCCTGGGCCAGTCCGTTCATGATAGGTCAGATGCCCACCTGAAAGCCGATCTCGACCACCCGGTCCGACGGGATCTGATACAGGGATGTGGCGTGCATGGTGTTGCGAACCATGAGTGCGAACAGGCGATCGCGCCAGGCCATCATTCCATCTTTCTTGCGATCGGCGATCACCGAGGTGCGTCCGACCACGTAGGTCGTGTCGCTCAGCTCGATGGGCAGCTCGCCGCGATCGACGCACAGCGCCAGATCGGAAGGGATGTTGAACCCCTGCATGAAGCCGTAGCGCAGGTTCACTGCAAACAGGCCCTGGCCGTAGCTCTGCACCTGAATGCGCTCATCCGGCGGCACGCGCGGCTCGCGTACTACGGTGACGTTCACGATCACCGCCTGCTCGTGCAGCATGCGGCTGTTGCGTAGCAGCTGCAGCATGGCTCTGGGCACCTCTTCGGCGCGCGCAGTAAAGAACACGCCGGTTCCGGGCAGCCGGTGCGGCGGATCGTTTTCCAGCCGCCCCAGCAGGGTCTGGATCGTGATGGTGTTGGCTTCGAACCCCTGAATGAGCAGCTCGCTGCCGCGGCGCCAGGTGACGATCAGGGTGAAGATCACCGCGCCCATGGCCACCGGGAACCAGCCGCCATGTGGAATGGTGGCCGAGTTCGCCGACAGAAATCCGAGGTCGATGGTGAGAAAAACCAGCAGCAGCGGCGCGGCCTTCCACAGGCTCCAGCCGCCGCGCTCTCGGGCGACGTTGAACGCGAGGATGGTCGTGACCAGCATGGTTGCGTTGACACTGACCCCGTAGGCGGATGCCAGGTTGCTCGAGGAGCCGAAGGTCAGCACCAGGGCTATCGCGGCGCTCATGAGCAACCAGTTCACCCAGGGCATGTAGATCTGCCCGTGCGCATGCTCGGACGTCTGCTGCACGCGCAGGCGGGGCACGAATCCCAGCTGCAGCGCCTGACGGGTGAGCGAGAAGGCGCCCGTGATCACTGCCTGGGATGCGATGATGGTGGCCGCCGTGCACAGCCCCACCAGCGGCAGCAGCGCCCAGTCCGGGGCCAGGTGAAAAAACGGCTGCTGCGCGCCCTGGGGGTCGTCGAGCAGCAGCGCGCCCTGGCCGAAGTAGTTCATCAGCAGCGACGGCAGAACGAAGGCGAACCAGACCACCCGGATGGGGGTCGGGCCGAAATGGCCGAGGTCGGCGTACAGCGCTTCGCCGCCTGTGGCCACCAGAAAAACGCCGATGAGCGCCAGGAATCCAGCGAGCTGGTTGTGCAGCAGAAACTCGACCGCGTAGCCCGGTGCCACGGCTTTGAGTACCTCGGGATGCTGCGCGATGCTGGCGATGCCCAGCGCAGCGAGCACCAGGAACCAGATCACCATGATCGGGCCGAACAGCGCGCCGACTCGGGCGGTGCCGTGTTTCTGCAGCGCGAACAGGGCCAACAGGATCCCGATGGTGGCGGGCAGCACGTACGGCTCGAGCCCCGGCGCGGCCACCTCCAGACCTTCCACGGCGCTCAGCACGGAAATCGCGGGCGTGAGCATGGTGCCGCCGTACAGCAGGCCGGCGCCGAACACGCCGAACAGAATCAGCGCCCGGCGCGACGGATTGCCCTGGCCCCTGTCCGGTCGCAGCAGGGCGAGCAGCGCGAAGATGCCGCCCTCGCCGCGGTTGTTGGCGCGCAGCACGAACAGCATGTACTTGACGGAGATCACCAGGATGAGCGCCCAGAAGATCAGCGAAAGGATCCCCAGGATGTTGTCCGGCGTGATCGCGACCCGCGAGACGCCGCGGAAGCACTCGCGCAGGGCGTAGATGGGGCTGGTGCCGATGTCGCCGTAGACGATGCCGAGCACGGCCAGCCCTACGGCCGCCCGTCCGGGTCTGGATGATTCGTCTGGCGTGGCCATGGGCGCTCCCGGTGCGGCTGGCTACTCGCGTCGCAGCGCGGCGATGGGGTCGAGCCTAGCAGCGCGGCGCGCCGGAAAGTACCCGAACAGAATGCCTACGGCCGCGGAGAACAGGAACGCCAGCAGCATCACGCCCGCGTTCAGAACCAGCGGAATGCCGATGAGGCTCGTGATCGCGGCCGACAGTGCCAGGGCCACAGCGATGCCGATGGCGCCGCCGAACGAAGACAGCACCACGGATTCCACCAGAAACTGCCGCAGCACCTCGCGCTCCAGCGCCCCGATGGCCAGTCGGATGCCGATCTCGCGGGTCCGCTCCGTCACCGACACCAGCATGATGTTCATGATGCCGATGCCGCCGACCAGCAGGCTCACGCCCGCCACGGAGCCGAGCAGCATGGTCAGCACCCGCGTGGTGCCGGTGAGCGTCTGTGCGATCTGTTTGGTATCGAACACATTGAAATCGTCCTCCTCACCGACGCTGATGTGGCGACGCTGTCGCATCAGGTGCTCGATCTCCTGCTGGACGGTCGATGTGTCGGCGCCGTCTATGACCGACACCATCAACGCGTTCACGTCGGTGGTGCCCGATACGCGGCGCTGGAACGTGCGCAGCGGCAGCACGACGAGGTCGTCCTGATCGGTGCCCATGGCGGACTGGCCCTTGGCTTGCAGCAGGCCGACCACCTGACACGCGAGCTTGTTCAGGCGGATCTTGCTGCCCACCGGATTCTGGGTTCCGAACAGCTGCCGCCGCGTCGTTTCGCCGATGATGCACACCGAACGTCCTGCGCGAAGCTCTGCCGCGGCGAAGACCCGTCCGTCGGCGAGGTTCCAGTTGCCGGCTTCGAAGTACGCATTGGTGGTACCGGTCACGCTGGTCTGCCAGTTGCGGTTGCCGAAGATTGCGAGCGACGCCGATTGTGCGGTGGGCGCGACCGCCCGCAGCATGGGTACCTGCTGCGCGATGGCATCCGCGTCCGCGGCAGCGAACGGTCGTGCGCGCGTTCCCCCGCGGCCCGGTCCGAAACCCTGTCCCGGGCGCACGATCAGTATGTTGCTGCCCAGGCTCGCAATCTGCGCCGACACCTCGGCCGTAGCGCCGGCGCCCACCGTCACCATGGTGATGACGGCCGCGACGCCGATGATGATGCCGAGCACCGTCAGCGATGAGCGCAGCACGTTGCGGCGGATCTCCCGCAACGCCAGCAGCAGGGCGTTCCAGAGCCTCACGCTGCGCTCCGGCGGCGTTGATCGGAGGCGACGCGACCGTCCAGGAAGTGCACGGTGCGATGGGCGTACTCGGCCATGTCGGCCTCGTGCGTCACCATGACGATGGTGACCTGCTGCGTGTCGTTCAGGCGCGCCAGGAGCTGCATGATCTCGTGGCTGCGCGCGCTGTCCAGATTGCCCGTTGGTTCGTCGGCCAGCAGCAGTGCGGGACGTGTCACCATGGCCCGGGCAATGGCGACACGCTGCATCTGACCGCCGGAGAGCTCCCCCGGGGTGTGATCCTCCCAGCCGATCAGACCCACCTCGGACAGCGCCTCCCGGGCACGCTGGTGGCGCTCGCCCGCCGCGACGCCCTGGTAGAGCAGCGGCAGCTCGACGTTTTCCAGCGCGGTGGTGCGGTTGAGCAGGTTGTAGCCCTGAAACACGAAGCCCAGGTGGCGGCGGCGCAGCATTGCCCGTTGATCCCGTGACCGTCTGCCCACGTCGACGCCCTGAAACCGGTAGCGTCCGCTGGTGGGCGTGTCGAGGCACCCGATCATGTTCATGCAGGTGGACTTGCCGGAGCCGCTGGGCCCCATCACCGCGACGAAGTCGCCGCGCTCTATGTCCAGATCCACGCCGCGCAGGGCCCAGGTGAGCGCCTGCCCGCTGCCATAGGTTCTGGTGACGCCGCGCAGCGAGACCAGCGGCTGCTGGAGATCGCCGGCGCCGGGCGCAGTGCTCATCAGGGCTTCCCCTGGCCGGTGCCGACGATCACCGCGTCGCCCTCGGCGAGCGCGCCGTCGACGATTTCGGTACGCACGCCGTCACTCAGGCCGGTGCGTACCGTCAGCGACTCCGCTGAGCCGTTTGCGAGCCGCCACAGCGTCTGCCCGTCGCCGCCGCGCGAACCCTGCGCAGGTGCCGCGCTGCGCCGGCTCGCCCGTGGCGGTCGCGGCATGAGGCGGCCGAAAAAGCTCCCGCCCGAGTCGGCCGCAGCCGCGAGCTCCGGCGGCTGAAAGCGCAACGCCGCATTGGGCACCAGCAGGGCGTCCGGAACCCGCGCCACCAGCACGTCAGCGGTCGCGGTCATGCCCGGACGCAGCAGCAGCTCGCGATTGTCGACTTCGAGCACGGTCTCGTAGGTGACCACCCCGCTTTGCGCTTCCGGGGCGAATCGGACCTGGGTGATGCGGGCCGGAAAGGTGCGGTCCGGATAGGCGTCGACCGTGAACGTCGCGCTCTGTCCCTCCCGGACCTGGCCCACGTCCGCCTCGTCCACGTCGATGTGCAGCTCCATCTCGGTCAGGTCCTCGGCCAGCACGAACAGCACAGGCGTCTGCAGCGACGCGGCCACGGTCTGCCCGGGTTCGATCTGCCGCGACAGTACCAGGCCATCCACGGGCGAGCGGATCTCGGCCTTTTCGAGGCGCGTCTCCTGCGCATTCAGCGCCGCCTGGGCCACCTCCACCTGGGCCCGGGCGCTGGCAAGCTCCGCCTGCGCGCGAAGATAAGTGGCGGTGTCCGTATCGAGTTCCTCCCAGCTGCACATCTGCCGCTCGGCAAGGGTCGCGCAGCGGTCGCGTTTCAGGCGCGACTCCTCGACCGTGGCGCGGGCCTGCGCCACGCGCGCCTCGGCGGCTTTCCGGTTGGCCCGTCCCTGCAGCACCTGCGCCTGCAGCTCGTCGGTGTCGATGCGCGCGAGCACCTGGCCCCGGGTCACCCGGTCGTTGTAGTCCACCAGCACGGTTCGGATCGTGCCGGACACTTCGGTACCCACGTCCACCTGATTGACCGGCTCCAGCGACCCGGTGGCGGTGACGAGCACCTGCAGCTCGCCGCGCGTGACGGGAACCGTGGCAAACGCAGGCGTCGCCGCGCCCCTGGGCCAGACCAGCCAGGCCAGGATGCCCACGATTGCCATGGCCACCATCGTCAGCAGCAGACGTCTGCGTCGCGATGGACGGGAGTCCGTGAGTCCCAGAGCGTCCAGCGCCGCGGAGTCGGTGGTGGGATCGGAATCAGGGGCCATGGTGCGCTTCGCCGC
>JAWKZP010000010.1:0-185710 GCA_041395905.1 Pseudomonadales bacterium | reverse complement strand
CCGACAGCGCCGCCTTGAAATCCTTGATCGCCTGGAACACCACATAGCTCAGATTGCGCTGGATCAGCTCGTTCAGGCGCCGGAACTTCACCGCTGCGGGTCCGCCCTGGGCAACGCACTCTGCAACCGGCGCAGTGTAGCGGTTCTGATTGAGGGTGTAGGTCACGGCCCAGTTGAGCAGCAGCTCCTCGTAGTCCTCGAACGGAAACCGGGTCTCGATCTCCCGGTCCATGCCGCGCCGCCGCCATAGCTCGCCCTTGCCCAGCAACGGAAACAGCAGCTCCCGGAACAGGCGCTGATCGATGTGATCGCCACCCAGGGCGATGCCGTGGGTCGTCATCACCTCGAAACCGGACCCGTCACGCCGCAGCACGCAGAAATCCAGCGTGCCGCCGCCGAAATCCAGGGTGAACAGGTGTTCGCCCGCTACGCCCGGATTGCCATGCAGGTAGCTCACCGCAGCCGCGATCGGTTCCGGGTAGAAATGCTGGCCCGCGATGCCGGCATAGCGGTAGGCCTCTGACAGGCGCGCCAGCGCAGTCTGATTGCGGAACTGCTCACGGCCTTCGAAGTTGACCGGATGGCCCAGATGCGCATCGCTGAAGGTACCGGTGCGAACTTCGATGGCTTTGCGGATGCGCAGCAGCAGCGGCGTGATCAGCGCAACCAGCCGGAACGGGTGCTCGAACACCATCAGCCGGCGCACGCTGCTGTCGCCGAGCAGCCGCTTGGTGCCCCGGAACAGCCGGCCCTGCAGCCCGCTGTCGATCACGGCGGCGCCATACACCTTGCGCGATGCCGTCTCCACGGGCGCGGGGTTTTCCTCGTCCTCGTGCTCCACGAATGCGCTGTACTCGCCGATGACCTCGGGAATCAGCTCCACGGTACGGCCGGTGTTGTCCTCGATGTAGCGCTCGATGGCCGCCTGGCCAGTGAGCGTCTGGCGCTCACGGTCGATGTAGGTGGCCGACGGCATGATCGGGTCCTGGCCTTCGAGCGGCACCAGCTCCACGCGCCGGCCGTCGAATACCGCCGCCACGGAGTTCGTCGTGCCGAAATCGATACCGATGCCGACACGCACGCGTCAGTCTTCCGGCCGTACCGGCGAATCGAGCAGCGCGCTGCGCCAGCGCGTCAGCTCGGCTTCAGTGGGGCCATGGAGATCCCCCGCAGACAACCAGTCCTGCAGCACGATCTCGTTGTGCTCGCCGCGGTGCGGCGCGCCGCCACGCACGAACGACTCGCTGGCCGAAAACCGGTAGGGCGACTGGGGTACGCGCCGCAGCCCACCACCGCGATCATCCACCGGCGCGAACGTGCCGCGATGACGGACCGTCGGCAGCTCTCCCGCGCGCCAGGTTTCGCGCACGTCGCCCCAGGCGATGTTCATGTCGTCGAGTGCTGCGATGACGGCGGCCCGATCGGCGCAGGTCTCGTTGAAGAACCGACGCACGGCGGCGCGGCGCATTGCGATTTTCTCCTCCAGCGCGGCGCCCTCCGGGGTGGGATCGGTGACGCCACAGACTTCCGTGAGACGCCGCCACAGGTGGCGGAAGTCGCCCGCGAGAATGAGCGGCCCTGCCGCAGTCGGCCAGACCTCGCTGGGCATGGGTTTGAGGTGACGCGCATCGTCGAGGCTGTAATGCAGATGATCGTCGCACACGAGCGTCGCATCGATCATGGCGATGTCTACGTGCTGTCCGAGGCCCGTGTGCTCTCGCTGGTATAGAGCAGCCAGAACCGCTACCAGGCCGTGCAGGCCGGCGTTGGTGTCGGCAATGGACAGCGCCATGTCCACCGGGTCGGCCCCGGCATTGCTGGCCTGCCGGTGGAGAATGCCCGACTCCGCATGAATGATGGGCGCGTAGGCAGCACGATGGGATTCCGGACCGCCGGCGCCGAACCCCGAGATCGACAGCATGATGAGGCGCGGATTGGCCGCGCTCAAGGTTGCGTGGTCGAGCCCCAGCCGGGCCATCACGCCAGGACGGAAGTTCTCCACGAGAATGTCCGCACGCGCCGCCAGCGCGCGTACCAGGTCGACGCCCGCGCTCTGCTTGAGATCCACGCAGATCCCGCGCTTGCCCGCGTTCTGCTGGTTGAAATAGCCCGAGATCCCGTTGATGCGCGCGCCCCAGAGCCGGGTCACGTCACCTTCCGGAGGCTCGACCTTGACCACGTCCGCACCCAGATCCGCAAGCATGCGTCCGGCAAAGGGCCCGGCGAGCACGCGCGACATGTCGAGCACCCGCAACCCCTGCAGCGGCGCGCTCATGGTCCCCCCCATCCGCAGAGCGGCGCGCCGACGCCGCCCTCGACGCGGTACGGATCCGCGCCGTCAGCCGTTCTCTGCATGAACGCTCACCTCGATGTAGGCCCGCTTGTGGAATCGGCCGCCGAGACGGGCAAACAGATCCGCCAGACGCATCTGCACGCCGTATCTGGCTCGAAGTGCCGCCAGCGCGAGACGCTGGTCGTCCGGATCCTCGAGCAGTCGCGCGCTGGCGGGCAGCCAGGGCCCGAGCAGCACACCCCGCACGTTGCACGCGGCGACCTCGGCGCGACCATCGTTGCGCAGACGCTTCACCTTGCCCGCGTCGCCTGCGGAGAACAGGTAGTAGCGTCCCCGCCGAAGCGCAAACCACACCGGCGTCGCAACGCCGCGGCCATCGCGCCGGAACGTTTTCAGGCTCAGGTACCTTGCTTCGCCGAGCGGGCCGGTCATGTTGGCCTCCCCTGCCCTGACAGCCAATGGCGTGCGGGTGAACGCGGCCGGCGCCGATCCGCACGAGCGAGGGAGTGTAACGGCTGGGTCAGCCTTTGAGTAGAATGGCGCGCCGGTGGCGCAGCTGCATGCCGCTGCGCAGGAGACGACCCATGGCAGACGTGACATCGCTGCAGGACGCGGCCAGACGCAAGGCCCGGCGCGACCGCGCCGACCGTCAGCAGCAGGCGCGCGGGCGCACCCTGTGCGGCCGGGGATTCCACAAGTGGCAGATCGACAAGGCCAGGCAGTTCGACGTCCGCCGCGGCCGGCTGGTCACCCTGCACCGCTGCGCGCGCTGCGGTGCCAGCAAGACCACACTGGAATGACCAAGCTCAGGATACGGCGACCAGGCCTTTGAGCTCACATCCGACACCCGTGCCGCCCAGACCGCAGTAACCGTTGGGTACCTTGGCCAGATACTGCTGGTGGTAATCCTCGGCATAGTAGAACGCACCGGCCGCGGCGATCTCGGTGGTGATGACCCCGTAGCCGGCGGCGCTCAGCGCCTGCTGGTAACGGTCGCGGGATTGTTCGGCCTGACGCAGCTGCTCGGCGTCGAACGTGTAGATGGCCGAGCGGTACTGGGTGCCGACGTCGTTGCCCTGGCGCATGCCCTGGGTCGGATCGTGGGACTCCCAGAACACCTCGAGCAGCTCGGCGTAGCTGACCTGCCCGGGATCGAACACCACCAGAACGACTTCGTTGTGGCCGGTGAGACCGGAGCACACCTCTTCGTAGGTTGGATTGGGCGTGATGCCGCCGGCGTAACCCACCGCCGTGGTGAAGACGCCCGGAGTCTGCCAGAAGCGTCGCTCGGCACCCCAGAAACACCCCATTCCGAACAGCACCTGACGCATGGGCGCGGGGAACGGGGGTTTGAGCGGCGCGCCGTTGACGAAGTGTGCCGGCGGCACCGGCATCTCGCGGGCGCGCCCGGGCAGAGCTTCCTGCGTCGTGGGCAGCCGGAGCTTGTGCGACCATGCCATGCGATGTCTCCCTGCAGACCTGTAGTGAAAACGGCGGCGTCGAACGGTGCGGAAGGATTGCGCTCCGTTGAACGCCCGGCGCTACCGGTAGTCAGACTTATTGCCCGGAATCCCAGTAGAATGCCGCAGTGATCATACCGTTCGTCAGATCCCAGACAAGAGCCGCCTACCAGACTGGAGCCAAAAGGACCGCCATGCGCCTGCTGCCCGTTGTATCGGCCGCCCTGCTCATCGCTGCCCTGCTGGGCGGCTGCCAGAGCACGCCGGCAAATTACCGCGATCTGGCCGCGAGGCTCGCCGCCGGGGAAGAGGTCGACCCCGGCAGGTTGCGCGAGGCCTTTCTCGCCGCCGACGACCTGCCTGCGCGCATGGAGCGGCTGACCGAGCTCGAGGAACAGGCGCTGGCCATCGTCGAGGACGAGCCGCTCAAACTGGGATCCATCGGCAGCGCGATCCTCGATACCTACTACGGCAGCCTCACGGGGCACTACGTGCTGGCCCGGTTCTACCGCCACGTGGAGGCGCCCGACGCGGCTGAGCCGCACGAGGCCTGGGTGGCAGCGATTCAGGCCGACATGGAACGGCAGGGCGACGGCAGCCACGAGCGGCCCATGCCCGCGGTGACGGCGGTGGAAGCCCGAATGTACGCCGTGAGCAAAGGCTGGAGCCCGGTGGGTGCCATCTACCAGACCAGTGAGGCGCAGCCCTTCTCGCTGCTGCTGCAGGCGCGGCCGCCGGAGGGACCGATTCGCAACCTGCACTTCGACCTCACCGGGCTCTACGACAGCATGCGCCAGTCGCTTGAGACGCCGGGCGACCACGCCGAAGCCACCGCGCACGATTTCAACCCGCTCACGCTGATCGGGTTTCTGGCCCGGCAGAACGATACCGCCGCCCAGACCGCGGTAGGCGCCTACCTGGCGCGCGAGAATCGCATCGAGGACGCCATTAACTGGCTGCGCAGCGCCTCGCGCACCGGCAATCTGCTGGCAAACTCCATCCTCGCCAGCATCTACTGGGACGAGGCGCGCAGCACCGACGACGAAGCGACCCGTACCGCGGCAATGAACGAGGTGATGGAGAACTATCTGCACGCCATCGCGCTCGGCTCGGCGGACGCCATGTACACCCTGGGCGTTCTGTACCTGAACGGTCACTATGGCGAGGACAACGTCGCCAGCGGGGTGCCGCTGCTCAAGCAGGCGGCCGAACAGGGCCACGCCGACGCGCTCATGTACCTCGCGCATCTGCACTACGCCGGCGAAGTCGTGCCGCGTGATCTGGACGCGGCGCGCGGCTACTACGTGCGCGCCTCGGAGCTCGGCAGTCCGTTCGCACGCCGCAGCTACGCACGCTTTCTGCTCGACCGCGAAGCCGGGCAGGCCGGCGATGCGCGCGCGCTGAAATGGCTCGAGGAGCTCGCGCAGGACGATGACGCGGAGTCCATGGTGCTGCTCGGCAACCTGTATGCGCGCGGCGTCGGCACGCCGCGCAGCACGTCGCGTGCCGTGCGCTGGTACAAGCGTGCGGTCAAGGTGGCGCCCGATGACGCCAACGTGGTGAACGAGGTCGCCTGGACGCTGGCTGTGACCGACGCCGCGGACCTGCGCCGCGCGAGCTACGCGCGCAACATCATGGATCGCCTCATGAACGTGAACGACGACGCCCGGCAGCGCCCCGAGTACCTGGATACCTGGGCCGCCGCCCACGCCGCCAGCGGCGACTTCGAGCGCGCAGTGGTGCTGCAGGAACAGGCACTGAGCGCCGCCCGTCGGCTCGAGCTCGAGGACGTGCTCGAGGTGCTCGAGCAGCACCTGGAGGATTTCCGCGCGCGCCGCGCCGTGACCGAACTGGTGCCGTGAGCGAGGCGGCGCAATACCGTGCGCTACCGCAGGTCGACCCGAAGCTCGCCGATCTGCTCGCGCGCGCTACCCCGTTTCTGGATCTGCGCGCGCCTGCCGAGTTCGCGCGCGGCGCGGTGCCCGGAGCCTGCAACCTGCCGATCCTGGACGACGACGAGCGCCATCGGGTCGGCCTGACCTACAAGCAGCAGGGCCAGGCCGCCGCCGAGGCGCTCGGCTACCAGCTGGTGAGCGGCGCGGTAAAAGCGGCGCGGGTGGAGGCCTGGAGCCGCTTTGCGCGCGCACATCGCGATGCCTGGCTGTACTGCTGGCGCGGCGGCCAGCGCTCGCAGATCGCCCAGACCTGGCTTGCCGCCGCGGGCTGGGACGTCCCCCGAGTGCCCGGCGGTTTCAAGGCCTTGCGACACACCTGCCTGGCGGTGCTCGAATCGGTGCCGGCCAGCAAACCCTGGTGCGTGCTGGCCGGGCGTACCGGTTCCGGAAAGACCGTACTGCTCAATCGCCTGGCGCACAGCATCGATCTGGAAGGGCTGGCGCACCACCGCGGTTCGGCATTCGGCGCCATGACGACTCCGCAGCCCGCGCCCGTAGGGTTCGAGAACGCTCTCGCGGTCGCGCTGCTCAGGCATCAGGGGCACACCCTGATCGTGGAGGACGAGAGCCGCAGCATCGGCCGCGTTGCCGTGCCGGACCCGGTGTTCGAACGCATGCAGAACGCCCCGCTGGCAGTGCTGGAGGTGCCGTTCGAACAGCGCTGCGCGAACATCGTGGCCGATTACGTCACCGCGCCGCTGACAGCGGGCACGACCGCCGCTGAGCTCGAAGCGCGCTACCGTGCCGCCCTGGAACGCATCCGGCGTCGGCTGGGCGGCGCGCGGACCCAGTCCGTCGAGCAGTCGCTGGTGGCGGCATTTGCCAGACATGCCGACCACAGCGGTTGGGTAGCCATGCTGCTGCGGTGGTACTACGACCCCATGTACGATTATCAGCTCGAGCGTAAGGCGCAGCGCGTGCGCATACGCGGCGGCTGGGAGGAAATCTCAGCCTTCCTGGCCAGCCTCTGAAGCCAGGCGCAGACCGCCGCCATGGGCGCTCAAGCGCGCCGGCTCGAGGCGGATCACCGTGCGTGCCGTCGGCGGCGCCGGCAGGTCCAACGGGCCGAGATATTTCTCGCGGATCCGTTGCGACCAGTAGTGCCCCGCATCGGCGAACAGCTCGACCATACCGACCCCTTTGACCTGTCGGTTGGCCAGCCGGTCGAATCCCACCTCGGCGGTCTCGACACCCACCGACGCGCGCGGATTGCGTCGCAGGCAGCGTACGTGGAACTTGTCGGGCTCGCTGGTGATGACGAAGGCGGCGCCGTCCCATAAAAACCAGCAGGGCACCAGGCGCGGGAAGCCATCGCCGTCGACGAAGGCCAGCATCGCCGACACGCGGCTCGCGAGCAGCGCGTCGCGCTCGCTGTCGCTCAGAGTCTGCAGCCGATAGCGCGCACCAGCGGTTGCGGCGCCGCCCTGGGTCCCGCCGCGAGGATGATCAGTGGTCATGACCATGGGGACGTGCCCGCAGCAGCTCGGCGCGCCGTTCGAGCTGGGCGTCGGCGAGCATGCCCTTGCGTGCGAGCAGCCGCTCCAGCGCGCGCTGGAAGTGGTCGTAGTAGCGATACTCGCCCGCCGGCTCTCGATCCCAGTGCGCGATCTCGCGGATGAGCTCGGCGCGGAACTCGTCCCAGGTGTACAGACCGGCCTCGCACAGCGCCCTTGCCATGCCGAACACGCGGCCCTGCCAGGGCGCCTCGAACAGCACCTCCCCATTGGCCATGGGCGGTGCCAGCGGCCCTTCGAGCTCATCGGTCATGACAGCGCCACGCCGATCATGGCATCGCGGCTGACCCGGCCGGCCAGCTCCTGCTCCGAGCACTCGGCGGCGTCAACCGGCGCCTGCGGCAACACCATGTAGCGCACCTCGGCGCTGGAATCCCAGACGCGGATCTGTCGTTGCTCGGGCAGCTCGACGCCGAACTCGGCCAGCACGGCGCGCGGCTCGCGCACCACGCGCGAGCGGTATGCCGGATCCTTGTACCACTTGGGCGGCAACCCCAGCACCGCCCAGGGATAGCAGGAACACAGCGTGCAGACCACGAGGTTGTGCACGGCATCCGTGTTTTCCACCACCACCAGCTTCTCTGTCTGGGTGGTGTCGAACTCGAACTCGTTGAGCGCGGCGGTGCCATCAGCAAGCAGCCGCGCCTTGAAGTGCGGGTCGCGCCACGCGCGCGCCACCACGCGAGCGCCGTTCATGGGTCCGACCCGCTCGTTGTAGTGCTCGATCACCTCGTCCACCGCCGCGGCGTCGAGCAGGCCGTTCTCGATGAGCAGCGATTCCAGCGCCTCGGCGCGGATTGCCTGTGGGGATGGTTCGCTCACTGCGCCTCCAGATAACTTTCGAACAGGTCGAGATGGACCGTGAGGCCCGGTTCGCCGGCCTCACCCCAGAGATCGTCGCCGGCAAAGGCAACGGTATAGAGATGCTGAGGATTCTCCCCGCGGCCGTGGGCGTTGCTGTCCGGAAACACCCAGCCATCGTGCCAGGCGATCACGGTGCCCACCCGTCCGCGGGCGTAGGTCGGCAGGCGCGTGTGCCCTGGCTTCGGCGTCGCCTGAGTGCGCACCCGCGCACCGGGTGCAAAGCGCGGCGGTGCAGCCACCGCCCGACGGCTGTCGCGCTCGCTCGCCACGTAGTCGATGACGTCCGGCTCGGCGGCGGGGCGGGCAGCCGGCGCCGCCTGCGGATCGCCGCCGAGCTCGGCCACGCGCGCGGTCAGCTGCGCCCGGGAGATCACCCCGGCCTCCGTCAGGAGGGTTTCGAGACCACCGAGCCAGCGCCCGTAGTAGCCGTGCGTGAGGTACGCTATCGGATCGATGCGCTCGATCGCGTGCCGAAACTGGTCGGTATTGCGCACGACGCCGGCCGCCGACGCCGCACGCATGATCGAAAACACACGCGCTTCCCAGCGCTCATGAAACGCGGGCTCGTCGCGTTCGGGTGCGATGGGTCCGAAACCGTGGCGGCCGCCAATATCATGAATTCCGTCCATCAGGATGCCTCCGATATCTCACGCAGCACCGGGATTCCGTCCGTTGCCTGCGCAAACGTCATGGAGAAGTGGTGCTCACCCGCTACCACGTCGTGCTCGCTGCGATCCGGCAGGATCACCCGGGCACTGCAGTTGCAGGGCACCCGGACGCGCAGCTCGAAGGTTTCCGAATCGATCTGCCAGGCCGATTCGTAACGGCCGTGCACGGTATCGAGGGCCGCGCGCACCCGCGACAACGGCGCGCCGGCAGCGAAGCCCGGGCCGAGCGGTGGATAAGGACGGATGCGCATGCTCCGGAAGGCGTTGTGCTCGAGTGTCAGATCGCTGTCGAGCGCGAGCCCCGCGAGCATGCAGATCAACCATTCCACGACGCTGGCCATGGCGAGACGGCCGATCTCGCCGCGGCATTCGTCCACCAGCGCGCTGGCACCTCCGAGCAGCGGGTGCAGCCAGCTCGGCGCGCTGGTCTGCAGCAGCACCTGGCAGGCGAGGTCCGAGCGCCCTTCGCGCGTGAGCACCTCCAGCAGCAGGCCGCCGTCGCGCAGGTCGATGTCCGGATGAAAGCCGGCGGATCTGAGCTTGTGCGCCATGCGCGCCAGCGCCTGCGGGCGCTCGGCGCCTTCCAGCAGGCCGAACTGCAGTGCCAGCAGATATCCACCCAGGCTGTCGCCCACCAGCAGTCCGTCGGCGCTGACGAAGCGCCGGCGGAACAGGTCACGCACGTGCGCCGCGCCCGCGGCAAAGGTCTCCAGATCCGGCAGTCGGCCCAGGACACCAGCCATCCGCGCGGCCAGACTCAGGCTGTAGCAGTACCAGGCAGTCCCAATGAGCTCAGACTGCAGCGGATCCGCGGGGCTTTCATCTGCGGCCCCGTCCCGGCGCAGCCCGTCCGGAAACTGGGCGCGCAACCCGTTCAGGAAGCGTTGCACCGCCGGATAGGCCGCCTCGAGAAGGCGTCGGTCGCCATACCAGCGGTACAGCGACCAGGTCGCGACAACCAGCGCATCCACCGCGCCGGGGCCGGCGCGGGCGGTGCTCGCCGGAATTGGCGGTACCACGGCCGGCAGACCGCCATCGGCACGCTGCGCCACGATCAGCGCCTCGATCCAGCGCGAGAACAGCGCCGCGGTTTCCTGGTGGCACGCGGCTCCTCGCACCACGGCGCCGACGTCCGCAACCTTGGGCACACGATCGGCGGGGGCCAGACCGGCCAGGGGAACCTCCAGCAGCGCGTGGCGCACTGCGGCACGGGAAGTGTCGTAGAACCGCTGCAGCAGCTCGTGGTCACAGGAAAACTCCGCGCTGTCGGCACTGCGCGCGCCGACTGCAATGGCGACCACCGCGCCCAGAGCGTCCCGTTCCAGCGCGCCGGTCACTTCCACGTAGCGGAATGCGTGCAGCACGAGCTGCGCTTCGAAGGTCTCGCCTTCTGCCGCGCCCGCCGTGCTGTAGCAGTCTTCGCTGTGCACCTCGCTGAGCTCACCGTTGCGCTCGGCCGCGAGCGCATAGCGTACCCGCACGGCAACTCCCGCCGGTGCCTGCAGGCTGACCCGCAGCCGGCCCATCAGGGTGCGGCCGAAATCGAACAGCCAGCGCGGCTCGGCCGGCTGGTAGCGTGCGGGGGTGGCCGCCGGGCGCCGGATCGGATCGGCCACCGGCGCGTGCTCGCCGAGCACCACCAGCGGCGGCCGGGCACGCGCCCGACGCCGCGGTGCGACGCCGGCCACCTCCACGGGATACCACTGTCCCGGCGGTTCGGGGCGGCTCCATCCGGGAATCCGCTGGCGGCCGTCGACGCTCTCGCCGCGGCTCGGGTCGCTGCTCAGCACCCAGGAAGGCCGCCATTGCCATGCCGGGTCGGTGCCGATCACCCGCACCGCGCCGCCGGCGAAGCGCACGACCAGCTGCGCGCAGAGCAGCGGTCGGTCGCCGAACTGCTGACGCTGACCAGCACCGAGATGGCCGCAGTAGTAGCCATCGCCGAGCAGCACGCCGATGCGATTGGCACCCGGCGCCAGCAGCGGGGTCACGTCGTAGGTGCTGTACGCGACCTCCCGGGCGAAGTCGCTCCAGTCGGACTGCAGCGGTGCCGTGCCCACCCGTCGACCGTTGATTTCGACCCGGCAGGCACCCAGGGCCGCGACGTAGAGACGCGCCGAGTGCACCGCTTCGCGCAGCTCGAAGCTGCGTCCGAGCACTGCGGCCGGCACCGCCGTGGTGGCGCTGCCGGTCAGCGCGGCGCCGATCCACTGGGCGCGCCAGTCCGCAGCGGCAGGCAGGCCCAGCTCGAACCAGGCCGGGTCGCTCCACGGGCTCGGCACGCCGTCACTGTCGTAGCAACGCACGCGCCACCACACGCGCTGGCCCGGTGCGGGCGGCAGACCAGCGTAGACGATGTTGCAGGTCTGGCGGCTGGCGACGTGGCCGCTGTCCCAGAGTTCGGCAACGGCGGCGTGCAGCGCTTCCAGCGAGAGCGCCGCCTGAATCTGGTAGGCGGTCTGAATCTCCGCGGGGCGCGGGTCGTTGACCCACCAGGACAGGCGCGGGCGCTGCTCGTCGATCCCCAGGGGATTTTCCAGGTATTCACAGCGTAGCCGGATCGGGGCACCGCGCATGTCAGGTCCGGACCATTCGTGGTCCGCCAGTGTGCGCACTGATCCGAAGCCAGGCAAGGCACGCGGCGTATCCCTTCAACCCGTGAGCCCCTGCTTGACGAGGAAGCCGCGGATGGCCGCGGAAACCGCATCGAACTGGTCGTGGTGCGCCCAGTGGCCGGCAGCCTCGATAGTGATCATCTCGGCACGCTGAAAGTGCGCTAACGTGCCGTCCTGGCCGATCCGATGCGCGAATCCTTCGGCGGCGTTGATCAGCAGCACCGGGGCGCTGATGCGCTGCCACAGCTCGATAGTCTCCTGCTCGGGAATGCGGAAC
Source organism: Pseudomonadales bacterium (assembly GCA_041395905.1). GTDB lineage: Bacteria > Pseudomonadota > Gammaproteobacteria > Pseudomonadales > Azotimanducaceae > UBA7803. The sequence goes on along the minus strand of JAWKZP010000010.1, from coordinate 174,064 downwards.
GCGGGCCACGCGTGGGTGTAGTTGTCGTACTTCCAGCTGTAGGTGCCGTCTTCGTTGCGGTTGCTGCCATGGACGGTCAGGTGCGCCACCTGCTCGGCGTTCAGATGGCCGTTCACCTGCTGCATGCGCGCCAGGGCGGCATCCAGTGTCGGGTAGCGTCGGGGCTGACGGCCGGCCAGCGCGCGGGTGTTGTCCACCCATTGCCGGATGCGTTCGTGCGCGGCGAGCTCAGCACCCCACCCCGGCCACAAGCCCACACCTTCGATGATCACCAGCGCTGCGACCGACTCGGGATAGATGCCCGCGTAGAGCGCCGCCAGGGTCCCGCCCATGGAGTGGCTGACGATCACGGTCGGCGCCAGCTCCCGCTGCCGGCACAGCTGGTCGATGTCGTAGACGTAATCGATGTGGTGGTAGCTCGAGCCGCGTACCCACTCGGAGTCGCCGTGCCCTCTGAGATCAGGCGCGACGACGTGGAACTCGTCGGCGTACTGGGCCGCCAGCCAGTCCCAGGATCGACAGTGATCCTGAACGCCGTGCACCAGCAGCATGTGCGGCGCCGACCCGTTGCCCCAGTCGACGTAATGCAGGCGCAGGCGCTGCGAAAAATACACGTGCGAGGTCGGGCTGCGTTGCTCCGACGGCGGCGGCGAAAATTCAGGCATCAGTCGGTCTCGTTCGAGCGGTCAACATTCCTCGGCCGGCGCCACGTCTGCCGGCGCCGGCCAGGGCGTCACGCCGGTTCGGTCAGATACTCCTGCAGGAAGCCTGCAACCAGCTGCACGCGGGCCACACCGCGCAGATCCGGGCTGGACAACAGCCAGAGTCGTGAGATTAACACCGGCGGCGGGGTTGCGGCGCGCTGCAGGCGCTCGTCCGCGTCGCCCAGCCGACACGGCAGTCGGGCGATGCCGAGGCCGGCCCGGGCAGCTTCCAGAGCCAGCAGCGGCCGCGCCGGGGCAACGGCGACGACCGCCTCGGGTGGATCGGACAACGCGTCCAGGAATGCGGGCGCGCCGTACCAGGCCTCCCGGTACTCACCCAGGGCGCGCCCGAGCAGGTGTCCAGGCGGGTCCTCGGTCACCACCACCGCCACGTCCGCGGTGCGGCGCTCCAGCGCCTGCAGCGCATCGCCACCCACCAGCTCGAAGTCGATGTCGGGTTCGCGCGTCCGCAGTCGGGCAAGCCCCGGCAACAGCGCGGCCGCAAGCAGATCGGCGGCGGCGATGCGCACCAGTCCTGCCGCGGCGGTTTTGCGTCGGCGCAGCGTCTGCTCCAGCGTATCGAGCTGTTCCGCCACGCTGCGGGCGGTATCGAGCAGGGCCCGGCCATCTTCAGTAACGCGCATGCCGGCCCGCGTGCGGCTGAACAGCCGCACGCCGAGGCGCTGCTCGAGCTGTTCGACCCGGCGCGCCACCGTCGAACCGTGCACGCCGAGCTGCCGCCCCGCTGCCCGCACGTTGCCCGCCCCGGCCAACGCGGTCACGAATTTCAGATCGTCCCAGTCCACGATGGACCTCCGCTCGCGAACCCCTCACCGGACCCTGGAGACGCGCCTGCTCGAAGCTGCCGTCACCAGGGGCCCTCCGCAGAAGCCAGTGTCGCAAATGTGCAGCACTATGTCGCGTTACTCATGGTTGCGCTTCTTGTTACCGAAAGTAACATAGCCTCCAGATTTCGTGAGGGATGCCCGAACCCCCCTCCCCTCCCCTTCCCCTCGGGTATCCCTCCGAATCTCCCATTCCGAAACACCGGCGGGCGCAGAGAACTCTCTCTGGCCCGCCGTTTTTTTTGCCCCCCGATCGCGCGCGCCCCATACAGCCCGCCGACGCGCGGCCGCGACGCGGTATCGTTGCGATCCTGGATCGAGCCACAGGCCACCCTGGAACAGCGCGAGGGGAAACCGAGCCATGAACTATCAGCACCTGACCCTGCGGCACGAGGGTGCCATCGCCACCGTGACGTTCAACCGTCCCGACAAAGCCAACGCCCTGAACCCGGAGTTGCTGGCGGAAATCGAAACGGTCGCACTGTCGTTTCGCGACGATGCCGACGCCCGCGTGGTGATATTCACGGGCGCCGGACGCCACTTTTCGTCCGGGGCGGATCTCTCCGGCGGCGATGGAACGCCAGCCCAGCCGCTGGTGCTGCGCCGGCGCCGCGCGCGCCTGGGCGAGCGCGCCGTGCAGGCCCTGTACGGCATGGACCAGATCACGATCGCAGCCTGGAACGGCGCGGCCATGGGCGGCGGTGCCTGCCTGGCCACCGCGCTGGATTTCCGGGTCGGCGCCGCCGATTGCTTCATGCAGTATCCGGAGATCGACCTCGGTCTCAATCTGATGTGGCAGAGCCTGCCGCTGCTGATCCACCTGGTCGGACCCGCCCGGGCCAAGCGCCTGGTGGCAGGGGGTGACCGGATCGGCGCCGCCACGCTGCTCGACTGGGGCGTGCTGGACGAGCTGGTGCCGCCGGGCGAGCTTGCGGCGCGCAGCGAAGCCCTGGCACGCCACTACGCTGCCAAACCGCCCGTCGCCGCGCAGATGATCAAGCGCAGCGTCAACCAGGTGGTGGGCGCGCTGGACCGGGCGTTGATGCACATGGATGCGGATCAGAACCTGCTGACCCAGACCACCCAGGATCGGGTCGCCGCCGCGCGCGCCTACCTGGAAGGCGGCGAGGCCAGCTTCCGTGGCGACTGACGCCCACCCGCGAGAGCTGAAGGCGGATCGGTAATGGGAGTAGACTAGGCGGGTCGTACGGCATTCGATTGGGGGATCGGATCATGGACACGCTCAGCTGGCTTGCGGTGGCGGGCCTGGAACGGGTGGCGATCATCGCCGGCGCGCTGGTGATCGGCTACTGGGGCTACCGCCTGTACGCCCGGGACAAGCGCCCGGGCCTGGTGTTCATGGGGATTGCCTGCGCGCTGCTGGTGGCGGCGCTGTTCACCACCAACAGTCACGTCCGCTCCCTGAGCGAGAGCTACCAGGTTGCCAGCGCCACGCCCGCAGCGACGGCCGAGGGCGCAACCCAGAGCCACCCGGCGGCCGCAGCCTCGCAGACCACGGCCAACGACCAGACCGCAGCATCGGCGCGCCCGGCAGCGGACGTCACCTCGAACTCGGCTGCGGACGGCGCGGCCGAGCCGCTTGCCGCTGCCGACCAGACCGCCGCTGCAGCCGCGACCGAGTCGACCGCTGCCGCAGAAGTCGCTCCGCAACAGCTCGCCGGGCAACCGCTCGCGGCGCCGACCGCGGACAGCGCAGCGGCGGCCGTTTCCGCCGACCAGCCCACGACACCGGCGGCCATCGCCAGCAGCCAGGAACTCGGCGGGCGGATCGTGTCGGTGCGCTCGAAGAACGTCAGTCTGGAGTGGTCCAAGCCGCAGCCGGAAAACTGAGGCGCCGGTTGCCTGTGCCCGCGCCGCGGGTCAGTGGCGCGCGCGCAGGAGCACGCTGCCGTCCGTCGCGATCTCGATCTCCGGCAGGTGGCTCAGGCTGCAGGCCTGGCCGCTGAGGTTCGCCCCCGTGCGGACGTCGAATCGATACCCGTGCCACGGGCAGGTGAGCACGCCGTCGTCGAGACCGGTCGCACTCAATGGTCCCAGCTGATGTGGGCACTGCGCCGGAAAGACCACGAGCATCCCGGCACTTTCCGCCACCACGAAATCCCGACCGCCCAGAACCACTGCGCGTGGCAGATCGAGCTGATCGCGCGGCCCCAGCTGCAGCACGCGCTCGTCGTCACGCGCCCGGTCGATTCTCCGGTCCAGCTGACGCTGGCGCTCGACCATCATGGCAACGTCTTCGTCGTACAACCGCGCGTACAGCGCTGCGTAAGCCGCCCCGACCCGCGACCGCTGCTCCTCGGCAACACCCGGCACGAAGAAGTCCACCACGATCTCCAGGCGTTGCGGGGCAAGTTGAAACACGTGGGTCCAGATCTCCGCGCCGAGATTGGGACCTGAAAGGTTGCGCGTGATCCAGCGGTGGCAGCTGCGGTCGAGGCGCAGCTCGATCACCGAACGCTGCCCCCTGGGGGTGACCACGGCGGCGCGCCAGCCCCAGGGACCGGACGCCTCGCAGTCGATGGCCGCGAAGCTGCCTTCATGGACGTAGGGCAGGTGCTCCCAGTCCAATGCGTTTTCGTACATGCGCTCGAGGCTGACGGGAAGCAGCCGCCGGTAGCTGCCCACGTGGGGAATTGCCGAGCCGGGATACGGGGTCAGAATCTGCTGTTCGGGCACGCGGCAGTCACTCCTTGCATATTGCGCTGCACGATTGACACCAGCGCGGAACTTCTGGTGTCATCCGTGGTCGGGGAGGAAAGGGAGCCGGATACCGCGCCTCCTTTCTCGAGGGGACGGCCGAGCACTGCTCGGCCGTTTTGCTTTCAGGCCAGCCCACAGCCGCCACCGCGACCCCAGTCTCATGAAAGCATACCCGGGCGCAAACGCTCATCCCAGAACCCGGCCCATTCCAGACTCGCTCGCGCGATCGCGAAGCCGCCGTCGGCCGCAGATTCGGTCCAGGGACGCAATCCAAGCCCGAGCGCGTGACCCGGCGCCTGATCTTGACATTGACAATATTTTCGCCCTGCGCTATATCCGTGCCTGACCACAGCCGCAGACAGCACGCAACCATGGATCGAGAGTCCCACGCCACGACCCCGCCTTCCGCCGCGCGCTCAGCGCAACCGGACGAGCCGGGCACCATCGTCAGGGCCCGCGTCGCTGCGGAAGTCGATGCGGCTGAGTTCGTGGTGTTTCTGATCGGCATGCGTATCAACCGGCTCTGGAAGGTGCACAAATGGCTGCCCGTCGCGCGCGCCATGGGCAGCATGCTGCGCGAGCTCCATCAGGCCGGCAATCTGGGATTGCGCCACGTCGAAAGCTGGTTCGGACGCACCAGCATCATGGTTCAGTACTGGGATTCCTTCGAAGCGCTGGAAGCCTACGCAACCGGCAAGAGTCTCGCCCATCTACCGGCCTGGGCGGCATTCAACCGAGCCGTCGGCAGCAACGGCGACGTCGGCATCTGGCACGAGACCTATCGCGTGCGGCCCGGCGACTTCGAGTGCGTATACAACAACATGCCCCGCTTCGGTCTGGCGCGGGCATTCGAGTCCGTCCCTGCATCCGGCGCCTATGGCCGCGCCGCGAGCCGCCTGCGTCAGGCTCAGCGGGCGCGCGAGGTCGCCTGACGCTCGCCTCTCAGCATGGCGCTGACGCGATTGCTGGTGGCGTCGAGCATGCGCTCGATGAAGGCATTGCGATCCTGGTTGCCGGCGAAACCCTCCAGCTGGCCTTCCAGCAACAGCTGGGCAAAACCATGGATGTGACTCCAGGCGATCAGGATGTCCTGCGCCAGATCCTCGGATGGCCGGAACTGCAGAATGTCCTCGGGCGTGGCGTCAGGCTCACCCCGCTGCACGGTGACGCTGCTGGTCATGGCCGCAAAGGTCCGCGCCGCCGCATCGCGCAGCTCAGGGTCGTCGCGTTGGAGCGCGTCCGAGCGGAACATGAGACGAAACAGTCCTGGGTGCAGTTCGGCAAACCGCACGTAAGTGCGCGCCACCGCGAGGAACCGCGCCTGCGGCGTGCCGGCCGATGCCTGACGCGCCTGGTCGAGCGCCTCGGCGAGCCGAACGAATCCGCGCGCCGCCACGGCGGAGAGCAGATGCGACATGTCGGCAAAATGGTGCTTGGGCGCTGCGTGGGAAACGCCGGCGCGGCGGGCGCAGGCTCTGAGCGTCAGGCCACGGACCCCGCCTTCGTCGAGCAGCGTTTCCGCTGCCTGCAGCAGCGCCTCACGCAGGTCACCGTGGTGGTACGCGTCCCGGGCTGCGCCGCGAGCCGTTGCGCCTGCCGGCCGAGCCTGCCGCTGGCGCGTGCCCACCTGCTCAGGTCTCCACGCGTCGCAGCGCGAAGCGGAACGGCTGCCCGTCCACGTCCACCCCGGTGGCGTCGGTTAGATCCGGGTCCTCACTGAATCCGGTGGCCAGCGTTTCGCGGCGGATGTTCTCCGCGTGCTCGCGTGCGGCCAGCGCGAGCTCGCCCTCTGCCGCATAACGCACCTCAATACGATCGGCCACATTCAGGCCTGCGTCCTTACGGTGCTGCTGAAGGTGCCGGACGATTTCGCGCGCGTAGCCGCCCCGCACCAGCTCCGGCGTCAGGGTCGTGTCCAGGGCGACGGCGATGAAGCGGTTCGACACCACGTCGGTGCCGGCCCGGGCACGCTGCTGCACTTCGATCTCGTCGCTGGTGAGCGTCTCGCCGTCCAACACCACCGAGCCGGTCGACTCGAACTCGGCGATCTGCTCCGGCGTCATGGCGCCGATCAGCTGCTGAAACTGCTTCATCCGCTTGCCGAGGCGTTTGCCGAGCACCGGGAAGTTGGGTCTGGCGACGACCTCGATGTAGGCGCCCTCATCGTCATCGTAGACCACCTGCTGCACGTTCAGCTCCGCCCGAACGTAGTCTTCGAGCAGCCGGATCTCGTTCAGCAGCGCCTGATCGCGATGCACGACCGTCAGCGTGCGTAACGGCGTGCGCAACCCGATCTTCGCGTCTTCACGCCGCTGCCGGCCGAGCAGTACCACCTGCTGCATGCGCGACACCGCTTCTTCGAGCTGTGGCCGTACCAGCTGCGGCTCCGGCTCCGGATAGTCGCACAGGTGCACCGAAGCGGGAGACGCGCTGCCGCCGCCCAGGGCGCCGAGGGCGCCGAACACGTGCTCGGCGAGAAACGGCGCGAACGGTGCCATCACCTGGCACAGCTCGTAGAGCGTCGTGTAAAGCGTGCTGTACGCCGCAATCTTGTCGGCCGTGATCTCCTCGCCCCAGAAGCGCGGCCGGTTCAGGCGGATGTACCAATTGGTCAGATCTTCGATGAACGCGAACAGCTGCGGCACCACGTTGTACAGCCGGTATGCTTCCATCTCTTCCGCGACACGGCCCTTGAGGGTCTGCAGACGCGACAGGATCCACTGGTCGAGCACGTTGTCGCCGACGTGTACCCCTTTGTCAGGCGACCAGCCATCGATCTCGGCGTACGTTTGCAGAAACGAGAATGCGTTGTACCAGGGCAGCAGGGCGCGCCGGGTCATGTCGCGCACACCGGCATCAGCGAAGCGTTGCTCTTCGGCCCGCACCAGGCCGGAATTGATCAGATACAGCCGCAGCGCGTCCGCACCGTAGGTCTCCATCAGCTCGTCGGGCGGCGTGTAGTTGCGCAGCCGCTTGGACATCTTCTTGCCGTCCTCGGCCAGCACCATGCCGTTGACGATCACATTGCGGAACGCAGGCTTGTCGTACAGCGCTGCTGCCAGCACCGTGAGCGTGTAGAACCAGCCACGAGTCTGATCGAGCCCCTCGGCGATGAACTCGGCCGGAAAACCGGAGTTGAACACGCTCTCGTTCTCGAACGGGTAATGCAGCTGTGCGTAGGGCATGGAGCCCGACTCGAACCAGCAGTCGAGAACCTCCTCGATACGCCGGTAGGTGCCCTCTTCGCCCGGCAGCTGAAACACCAGCGGATCGACGAACTCCCGGTGCAGGTCGTCGACGCGCACCCCGGTGTAGCGTTCGAGCTCCTCGATCGAGCCGATGCAAAGCTGTCGGCCGGTGACGTCGTTGATCCAGATGGGGATGGGGGTGCCCCAGACCCGGTTGCGCGAGATCGACCAGTCGATGGCATTCTTCAGCCAGTTGCCGAAGCGTCCCTGCTTGATGTGCTCCGGAACCCAGCGGATCTGCTCGTTGGCTGCCAGCAGCTTGTCGCCGATCTCCGTGACGCGCACGTACCACGACGGAATGGCGCGATAGATCAGCGGGGTGTCCGAGCGGTAGCAGAACGGATAGCTGTGCTGAATCACATCCTGGCGGTACAGCGCGCCATGCTGTTTGAGCCAGGCGATGATGTGCTTGTCGGCATCCTTGACGTACTGACCGGCGAAGTCCGTGACCTCGTCGGTGAACAGACCGTTCATGGTTACCGGGCAGACGAACGCCTCGATGCCGGCGGCGCGCAGAACGCGGTAGTCGTCCTCACCGAACGCCGGCGCCTGGTGCACCAGCCCGGTACCCTCGTCGGCGGTCACGTAATCATCCATCACCACCACGAAGGCGCCCTGATCGGCCTGATCGGCGAAGTAGGGAAACAGCGGCTGGTAGCGCCGACCCACCAGATCACGCCCCTTGAGCTCGGCGAGCACCTCCAGATCGCCATAGGCGGCAACCCGGTCGGCGGCAACGTAGAACGTTGCGTCGGCACCGGCATCGCGGGCCAGCACGTAGTCGATGTCTGGCCCCACGCACACGCCCAGGTTCGACGGCAGGGTCCAGGGCGTCGTCGTCCAGACCGCGAGGCTGGCATCCTCGTCGGCGAGCTTCAACAGCACCGTGATGGCCGGATCCTGAACGTCCTGGTAGTTGGAGTTGGCCTCGAAGTTCGACAGCGGCGTGCCGAGCTCGGTGGACAGCGGCATGACCTTCACGCCCTGGTAGATCAATCCCTGGTCCCAGAGCTGCTTGACCACCCACCACACGGATTCCATGAACCAGGGATCCATGGTCTTGTAGTCGTTGTCGAAATCCACCCAACGACCGAGCCGGGTGATGGTGCTGCGCCACTCAGACACGTACCGCTGCACGATGGCACGGCAACGCTGGTTGTAACCGGCAACTCCCAGTTCCTGCACCGCCTGCTGCACCGGCATATTCAACTGCTTGTCGATCTCGTGCTCGATGGGCAGCCCGTGGCAGTCCCAGCCGAAGCGCCGCATGACGTAGCGGCCCTTCATCGTCCAGTAACGGGGCACGATGTCCTTGATGGTGCTGGCCACGATGTGACCGTGATGCGGCAGCCCGGTGGCGAACGGCGGGCCGTCGTAGAAGATGTAGGGCTTCTTCTCGCGCGTCTTGTCCAGCGACTTCTGGAAGATCGCCTGCTCCTCCCAGAAGCGCAGCACCTCGTGTTCCATGTCGACGAACGAGAACGCCGCAGTGCTTTGCGCCGCCTCCGTCATGTTTTTGCCTGCCATGCTTGCGCCAGGAATTCCGAACAGCGGCGCATTGTACCCGCAATGCGGGTCATTCCGAACCGCACTTGCGGTAGGCTTAGCCGCAAACAGAGTCAGGAGCAGCCATGAAATTCGGCGCAGTGTTTCCCCACAACGAGATCGGCACCGACCCGGGAGCCATCAAAGCCTTCGCCCAGGGCGTGGAAGCGCTCGGCGCGACCCATCTGCTGATCTACGACCACGTGCTCGGTGCCGACCCCAACCGTCCCGGCGGCTGGAAGGGTGCCTACGACAAGGACGTCGCGTTCCACGAGCCGTTCACCACCTTCGCCTTCCTGGCCGCCGTCACCGAGCACATAGAGCTGGTCACCACGGTGCTGATCCTGCCCCAGCGACAGACGGCCCTGGTGGCCAAACAGGCGGCCGAGGTCGCGATCCTGTCAGGAAACCGCCTGCGTCTCGGCATCGGCACCGGCTGGAACCGCATCGAGTACGAGGCGCTGAACGAAAGTTCGAGAACCGCGGCCGCCGCCAGGAGGAGCAGGTGGAACTGCTGCGCAGGCTCTGGAGCGAGGACAGCCTGACTTTCGACGGCAGCTACCACAGGGTCAGCGCCGCCAGCATCAACCCCCGGCCGAGCCGGCCCATTCCCATCTGGTTCGGCGGCGCAGCGCCGGCACTGCTGGAACGCTGCGCGCGCCAAGGTGACGGCTGGATTCCGCTCATGGGGCCGAACGAGGCGGCGCGTCAGTGTATCGACAACATCCGCAGCCACCGCCAGGCCCTGGGCAGGGACATGCAGGGTTTCGGCATTCAGGCTCAGGCGCAAGCCCACGGCGGCAATCCGGAACGCTGGGCGAGCCACGCGGCGAAGTGGCGCGAGCTCGGCGCCACTCATATCGCGGTAGCCAGCCACAACGACGGCGCGCGCGACATCGACGACCACCTGCGGCGGATCGAGGCGTACCTCGCGGCGGTACGCTGAGAGGGCTCTCAGTCCTCGTCCACAGCCTGCAGGATGTCGCCGCCGGTGCCCGGCGCCGGGATTTCGGTGATCCGCTCCGGCACGTCGTCGTACTCGAGCTTCAGCGCTCGCGCCATGGTGGCGTGCATCTCGTAGAGGCACACCACATAGGTGAGCTCGAGAATCTCGCGATCGGACAGATGCTTCTGGAGCGCCTCGAACAGACCGTCCGGCGTGCGGCCGCCATCGAGAACCAGGCAGTCGGTGTAGGCGAGCACCAGCCGCTCCAGCTCATCGAAGCAATCGGCCGCCTGCCAGTGCGGCACGGCGGCGATCTGCGCTTCGGTGAACTCGAGGTGGCGCATGGCCTTGCAGTGTTGCGAAAACACGAACTGGCTGCCGCGCGCGTAACCCGCACGCGTCTGGCCGAGTTCGCGCAGACGTGCATCCAGCTCCCGTTTCGGGCTGCGATAGAAACGGAACCCGGCCACGGCATGATCGAAGCAGTCGGGCACCAGGGCGAACACGGTCCACCAGTTGCCGGGCGTGCCGGTTTCGGTCCCGGGGTGTGTCACCGGGTCGCGGTCACCGAACAGATATCCGTACATGCGCTGGATGTGCTCCGGCGCCTCGTCGCGGCCGACCTCGCGTAGTCTCGGCATTTCGTCCTCCCTCGGGCTCGAAAACGCCGATTATGCCGCGGATCCGGAGCGCGGGTGATAAAAGCTTCAGACGGCCTGACTGAAATTGGGGCTCAGGGGTCTACCCATGGTGTAGGACTCGAGCACGAACTCGCGGATCACGGTCAGCGCAGTGGCGCCTTCGCCACGCCCGCGCAACAGCTCCTTGAGCATTCCCGCTTCGATCTCCGCCTCGAACTGCGAGTCGTAAGGCCCCACGTCCACGCCCTCGCGGGTGTGGAAGTACCACCTGCCATCGCTCAGGAAGACGCGCTCTGACCGGAACCAGGTGCGCGGCAGCTCTTCGCTTCGGGAAACTTTCATACGCCGGATCCGCTTCACAGGAAACCTCGGCAAGTCTCTCCGGCGGGCCGGGGCAGGGTCTGTACGCGAGATGTGAGCAGTTTCCCAGACATTTTCGAGCAGAATCGCCCGTTGGCTGCCGATCCCGGCGCCCCTGATCCGTTGTGTCCGCGACCAGGCGCTCCCGGGTATCATGGCGGAAAAGCCCGCTCGCCATGCCCGAAGCTGCACCATCCCGCTCCGCCTACCCCTGGTACCTGACGGCGTCCAGCCTGTGGATGGCCGGCATGAGCCTGCAGGGTTTTCTGTTGACCTGGCTGCTGGTGGGCATTCTTGAACGGCCGGCGAACGAAGCGGGTCTGGCGCGCTCGCTGGCGGAGTTTCCGCCCCTGCTGGTGCTGCTGGTGGGCGGTGTGCTGGGGGACCGTTTCAATGGCCGCAGCTATCTCGCCAGCATGCACCTGCTGATGGCGCTGCCGCCGCTCGGGATCGCCCTGGTGTACGCCCTGGGCTGGCTCGACTACTGGTGGGTGGTGCTGTTCGGCGTGCTCATGGCCAGCGTGCAGGCACTGTCCGATCCCGCCAGGCAATCGCTGCTGTCCCGTGTCTCCGGAATCGACATTCAGCGGGCCGTCACCATCATGACCATCACCACGTCGCTGGTGGGACTGTCCGGCTTCTACCTGGGCGGCCAGCTCGATGCGCTGGGCCTGACCACCGTGCTGCTGGCGCAGTCGGCCGTGTTTCTGATCGGCACGGGCGCCGTGCTGAGACTGCCGTCACTGCCAATGACCGCCGGGCCGCAGCGGCCGAACCTCGCCGCCGGATTCAACGCGCTGCGTCAGGCACCGCTGATCCGCAACATCACCGGGCTCAACTTCCTGTCGAGCCTGTTCAACGCCGGGGCGTACATCGTTGCGGTCCCGTACGTGGTCAAAGCCGTCTACGGCGGCGACGCGGCCATGCTCGCTGCCGTGATGATCGTCTTCACCGCGGGCAGCATCGGCTCCAACGTCGGGCTGCTGGCATTCATGCCGCTGCGCCATCCGGGGCGTCTGTTTCTCGTCATGCAGATCACCCGGGTGGCCATTCTCGCGGTCCTGTTCACCCGGCCACCGCTGTGGCTGTTCTACGCGGCGATCTTCGCGTGGGGGCTGAACATGGGGGTCACCACCACCATGGTACGTACCACGGTGCAGGAGCTGGCAGCACCGGCATTGCGCGCGCAGATCCTGTCGATTCTGCTGCTCAGCTTCATGGTATCGGCGCCGGTGAGCTCGATACTGCTCGGCTTTCTCATCGAGTGGACGACGCCACTTGCCGCGCTACTGCCGGGTATCGTCGTGTCACTGGCGATCTTCGCCATCGGGCTGTGGCACAGCGGGCTATGGCAATACCGTTCCACGCCGCCTCACGCGGCAGGTTGAGCGGCGCGCGCGGGTCACATACGCCGGCGGCTGACCCGGTATGCCGCGAGCAGCAGCACGGCGCCGGCCGTGGCCAGCGCCAGAGATCGCAGATCGAAGCCGTCGACCCCGCCGATTCCGAGCATCGTGCCCGAGTAGCCGCCGATGAACGCGCCGGCCATGCCGATGGCGATGGTCACCAGCAGGCCACCCGGGTCCCTGCCGGGCATGATCAGCTTGGCCGCAACGCCGACGATCAGACCCAGCACTATCCAGGAGAAGATGCCCATGGTCCGTGCTCCGTCAGGGCGCCGCAGTTCCACTACCGGGGGCGGCGCCGGCCGCCGCTTCGGCCTGCGGATCAACGATGAAGCGCGCCACCAGCGCCGGATCCTGCATGGGGATGAAGTGGCTGTGCTGCGGCAGGTACACGTCGCGTCCATGTGGAAACCGCGCCGCTAGGCCCGGCCAGGTCGGTGACTTGGAGAAGTCCATCACCTCGGCCTCCTCCGGCGTGCGTCCCGGTGCGCGCAGCACCACGACCGGAATGTCGATGGTGGGAATCAGGTCGTAGATGTCCGTGGCCGCGGAGCCCATGTAGATCGATGCCTCCACCACCGGCGGACAGGCCAGCTCATAGCCATCCTCCGGGCCGGCATGCGGCAGCAGCCCGTGCCGGCAGTAGTCCTCGAGCACCTGCGGCTGCCAGAGCGAGAACGGGTGCCGGTCCCGGAAGCGCTCGATCATCTCCTCCGGCGAGCGCCAGAGCGCACGACGGCGCGCAACCGGATGATCCTCCGCGGTCGCGAAGCCGCCGTGACGGCGGCTTCCGTACGACTCCGGATCGACGATCACCGGATCCACCAGCAGCAGGCGCTGAAAGGCACCCGGCAGTCGGGCCGCGACCTGAGTCAGGCAGTGCCCGCCCATGGAGTGGCCCACGCCGACGGCATCACGCAGATCCAGCGCCTGCACCAGCTCGACGATGTCGCGGGCAAACGACGGCCATTCATAGGGCGGGCGCTTGTCGCTGCGGCCGTGTCCGCGCATGTCCACGGCAACGACGCGATATCCCTCCGGCAGCGCGGCGACCGTCTGATCCCAGCAGCGCGCGTGGAACCCCGTAGCATGCAGCAGCAGCACGGGCGGCGCGTCCGGCTGGCCCCACTCGAAATAGCACAAGCCGAGCTCGCTGGTGTGAAACCGATGCTCCCTGGGGACGCCCCGCATATCGATACCGACCCTCTGACGCAGCCCGGCATGGTAGGCAGACACCACGGAAACGTCCAGCCGGCGCGGGCGACGGTGGCGCCGCTTTCCGCTAGAATCCGCCCTTTGCCGCCGCCCCGCACGGCGCAACATCCGGAACCCAGCGTGAGCCCGACACCGACCTCAGTCGAGACCAAATCCGAGATCGTCTCCTCCGAGGGCGAGCTGCTGGTTCTGGTGGACAGCAACGATCGCGAAATCGGTCAGCTGGACAAATCCAGCTGCCACGACGGCGACGGCGTGCTGCACCGGGCGTTCTCCGTGTTCGTGTTCAACGGTGCCGGCGAGCTGCTGCTGCAACGTCGCGCTGCAGGCAAACGCCTGTGGCCAGGCTACTGGTCCAACAGCTGCTGCTCGCATCCCCGGGCTGGCGAGGCGCTCACGGAAGCGGTGACGCGCCGGGTCGAGCAGGAGCTGGGCCTGTCGCTGCCTTTGCGCTATCTGTACCGTTTCGAGTACCAGGCACGCTTCGGTGACCTGGGCAGCGAGCACGAGCTGTGCTCGGTGTTCGTGGGCCGCACGGATGCACAGCCGGTGGTGAACACCACGGAGATCGACGCCTGGCGATGGGTCAGCCCGGAGGCGTTGAACCCTGAGCTCGAAGCCGACGGCGACCGATTCACGCCCTGGTTCAAAATGGAATGGCGCCGCCTCACCGCAGAGTTCGACGCCGAGCTGAAGCAGCTGTGGTCCGGCCCCACGGCGCAGCACATGGAGTAACGATCGATGGTCGACGGCGCCAGCTCAAAGGAAATCGGCATCAGCGGGTTCGCCGCCTACCTGCCCCGCTTCCGGGTCGATCTGCAGGACTGGTGCTGCTGGACCGGCGACAGCTGGGACAAGGTGCGGGCCGTCATCGGACGCGGCTTCCGGATGCGCGGCAGCAACGAAAACGCCTACACGATGGCTGCCACCGCCGTGCTGCGGTTGATCCGCCAGTACCAGATCGACCCTCAGCAGGTGGGTTTTCTGGGCCTCGGCACCGAATCCAGCACCGACAATTCCGCGGGCGCGGTGATCGTCAAAGGCATGGTCAACGACGGCCTGCGCCGACTCGGCATGGCCCCACTGGCCCGCGCCTGCGAAGTGCCGGAATTCAAACACGCCTGCCTGGGCGGGGTGTACGCACTGAAAGCCGCGGGTCGCTACCTGGCCTTCGACGGCGCCGACCGCGTGGCCATAGTGGTCTGCGCCGACGTGGCGGAGTACGAGCGTGCCACCTCGGGGGAACCCACCCAGGGTGCCGGCGCGGTTGCCATGCTCGTGGAGCGCGCGCCGCGCATGCTGGCGCTGGAGCTCGAGCTGTCGGGGAGCGCTTCCGACTACCGCGGCCCGGACTTCCGCAAGCCACTCAACCGCTTCATGCGCCAGACACCCACCCTGTTCGGACAGCCGAAGGACTTCCCGGTGTTCAACGGCAAGTACTCCACCACCTGCTACATCGATGAGGTACTGGCGGCGCTGCGCGACATGTTCGCGCGCCTGCGGCGCCACACCGCCGCGGGTCCTGCCCGGTTTCTGCGCGACCTGTCGGCAACGTTCCTGCACCGTCCATACCAGCGCATGGCCGAGACCGGCCTGATCGTCGGTTATCTGCTGGCGCTGACGGTGGGCGACGCCGACGATGCCGCGGAGCTGCGCATGTATGCCGAGCGCAGCGAGATCGACGTCAACGAGCTGACCCTGGAGCTGACCCGCGAGCCGGACGTGTTCGCACTGGTGGAGCAGCACAAGCTGGGCGAGGAGCTGTACCCGCTGGCTTCCCGGGTCGCGCGGCAGTTTCGCAGCGAGCCGCGCTTCGCCGAGCTGATGACCTCGCTCGGGGTCAACAGCATGCAGGAGGTGGGCAATCTCTACACCGCCTCGCTGCCGGCGTGGATGGCCGCAGGGCTGGAGGAAGCAGCGGCAGCCGGCGTGGCTCTGACCGGCACCCGCATTCTGACGCTCGGATACGGCAGCGGCGATGCCGCGGAGGCCATACCCATGCGCGTGCTGCCCGGCTGGGAAGCAGCCGCAGCCCGCATCGGCTTTCAGCAGGTACTGGCCGATCCGATCGCCCTCACACGCGCCGACTACGAAGCGCTGCATGCGGGCGCCGAATCGACGGCGACCATCGCGGACGACCCCGGCGTCTTCTACATCGACCGCCTGGGTCAGCGCGAAACGCACTTCGACGATTCGGGGATCGAGTACTACCGGTTCACCGGCTGAGACCGCTTCGCAGACGCTTCAGCGCGGCGGCGGCCGCAGCCGGGAATTGCTGCCGCGGGTGAAGCGGTCGAACCACTCGTCGGCGCCAGCCGTGAGCCGCGCCCGCAGACCCGCCTTGATGCCCCGGAGCGCGCCGGGAGGATAGCCCGCCAGCCGCTCGCAGAGTGCCTGGGCCTCGCTGAGTACCGCCTCGTCGGGCACACAGCGCTGTGCGAGGCCCAGGCGGCAGAGTTCGGCCCCGGAGAGCCGGTCTCCCACCAGCGCCACCTGGGCATTCACCGCCTCGCCATGACGCAGGCTGAGCCATGCCAGGTTATAGGGCGCGGCCATGCCGAGCTGCACCTCGCCCACCTGCAGAAAAGCCCCGTCGCCGACCACGAGCAGGTCGCAGGCGATGGCGAGCGCAGCGCCGCCGTTGATCGCATAGCGCTCAAGCGCGCCCACGATGGGCTTGCTGAACTCGAACAGCGCACGATGGGCGCCGCGCCAGATGTTCTGGAAGTCGTCGAGCCATGCCGGGGCCGGGTCGGCGTTGAACTCCTTCAGGTCGAGCCCGGAACAGAACGCGCCGCCGGCGCCGCGCAGCAGGATCAGCTGCACGTCCGGGTCATCGTCCAGATTCGCGAGCGCGGCGCCGAGCGCGATGCCCAGGGGGCCGGTAATGGCATTCTTTCGCTCCGGCCGCGACAGCACCACCTCGGCCCAGCCTTCGTGGCGCACGATCGCCACGACCTCGTCTTCGCTCATGGATGTGCCCTCCCGCACGGCGCCGCTACAGCAGCAGCAAGATACCGATTACCAGCAGCGCGACCCCGAGCCCTTCGCGCCAGGTCAGCCGCTCACGGAACAACCATACCGACGTCGCCACGGCAAAGACCAGCTCCACCTGCCCGAGCGCGCGCACCAGCGCCGCGCTCTGCAGGGTCATGGCGGTGAACCAGCCGGCCGACGCCAGCATGCCGCACACCCCCACCCACAGCGCGCCGCGCCACGCGCGCGCTACCCGTGCCAGCTGGCCGGGCTCCCGGAACATGAGCGACACCCCCACCAGCAGCGTCTGCACGGTCAGCGCGGTGGTGAGCACCGTCGCGGCACGTACCAGCGCCGAACCGGAGGGCAACGCCAGGGCCGCTCCGCGGAAGCCAACGGCGGCGACGGCAAGCCCGGCGCCGGCCAGCAGTCCGAGCACTAGCGCCCGATCCGCACGCAGCAGATCGCGCACGCGCGGCGTGCCCGAGAGTGCCAGCACGCCGATCAGGCTGACGCCGATCCCTGCCGCCGCGCGGGTGGAGACGGCGTCGGCCAGCACCACGAAGCCGATCAGGGCGGTCTGCACCGCCTCGGTCTTGGACAGCGCGGTAGCGACGGCGAAGTTGCGCACCGTGAACGCCGCCACAAGACAGGCGTTTGCGAACACCTGACCGAGGGCGCCAGTGAGGCAGTAGGCCCAGAACTCGGGAGTTGGACTCGGCAGCGTCGAGCCGCGACCAAGCGCCAGCAGGTACAACCAGGCGAACGGCAGCGCGTAGCAGAAGCGCACGTAGGCGGCGCCGTTGACCGACAGCGCGCCGGTGAGGCGCTTCTGCAGCAGCGAGCGCAGGTTCTGCAGAAACGCTGCCGCCACCGTGATGGGTATCCACAGCTCTTCGCCCATCACGGCAGCCCGGCCGGCGCGCCAGCCATCAACGTTCCGCCAGCCGGTGGATGAGCTCATCACGGCGCGACAGCCAGGCAAACCGGCCGACCAGGATCAGCGCGGCAACGGCCAGGCCGACGCTGAGCCCGACCCAGAAGCCGCGCACACCGGCAAGCACCGGCACACCCACGAGATCGAAGCCGAGCACCACGCCGACCGGCAGGCCGACCACCCAGTAGGCGAACAGCGCCACCAGCATAGGCACCCGCGTATCCTTGAAGCCGCGCAGCGCGCCCATGGCCACCACCTGGGTGTCGTCCACGAGCTGGAACAACGCCACGAACACAATCAGCTCGCCGGCCAGGGCCAGCACGGCGAGTTCGCGGCTGTACAGGGCGGCCAGAAACTCACGGCCGAACAGGATCAGCAACCCCGCTACGACCGCAAACGCGAGCGCGCTGGCGAGCGCCACCCAGCCGCTGCGGCGTGCCGCGGCCAGGTTCCCGGAACCCACGTTGAATCCGACCCGGATCGCCGCCGCCATGCCCAGCGCCATGGGTGCCATGAAAGCAAGCCCGCCCACGCTGGTGGCGATCTGGTGTGCCGCCACTGCCTCGACGCCGAGGCGTCCGATGAGCAGGGTCACGATGGAGAACATGGAGATTTCGAGAAAGTTGGACAGTCCCACCGGCAGCCCGAGCCGCACGAGACGCGCTATCTGCCGCAGGTCGGGTGCGCTGAGGCGGTCGAACACCCCGGTTACGCGCATGCGCGAGCGCGCCACCACGGCGCCCAGCACCAGGAACTCGAGCCACATGACCAGAGCGCTCGACCAGCCGCAGCCCACCCCGCCCATGGCCGGCACTCCAGCGCCGCCGTAGATGAACAGGTAATTGAGCGGCACCTTGAGCAGCAAGCCGGAGAACGCAACCAGCATGGCCGGCAGCGTCCAGGACATGCCCTCACACAGAAAGCGCAGGGCGAAGTACCCGAGCAGCGGCAGAACGCCCCAGGAGAGCGCCTGCAGATAGGCAGTAGCGATGGGAATCGCCTGGGGATCGACACCGATACGTTCGTAGAACCAGGTGACGTTCTGGTAGAACACGGCCAGCACCGCCCCGCCGCAGACGGCAATCCAGCCGGCCTGCCGCACCACCTCGCCGGCGTGCTGCTGATGGCCACGACCATGCAGCTGCGCGACTGCGGGCACGAGCGCCATGAGCGTGCCCGACAGCAGCAGCACCGATGGCCAGAACAGATTGCCACCGAGCGCAACGCCGGCCAGATCCGCCGCGCTGAAGCGCCCGGCCATGATCGTGTCCGCGACGCCCATGCCCATCTGCGAGATCTGCGTCAGAACCATGGGCAGCGCCAGGCGCAGAAGACGGCCGAGTTCGGCGCGGACGGGTCGATCAGCCAAGAACGCGCATCCGGTGAGCGGGGGGCGCGTATTGTAGCGCCTTGTTGAGAATCATTATCATATACGGATGCCTGCGGAAACCCGTTCCTCCATAGCTGCCGTCTATCGGGGTGATAGCAACTTTCAAATGGCCACGGCTACTCCAGGCCGTATACTGCGTCATCCGAAGTGTTCAGATGCGCGCCCTGCCGGCGCCGCAGTTGCACCGCAACCAGAAACGGTACCCCAACCAGAAGAGGACACCACGACATGGAACTGAAGGACAGCAAAACCCTGCAGCACCTGAAGGATGCATTCGCAGGCGAGTCACAGGCCAACCGCCGTTACCTGTACTTCGCCGCCAAGGCCGACGTCGAAGGCGAGAACGACGTGGCTGCGGTGTTCCGCTCCACCGCGGAAGGTGAAACCGGCCACGCCCACGGCCACCTCGAGTACATGGAAGCCGTCGGCGACCCGGCTACCGGCCTGCCGATCGGCAGCACCGCCGACAACCTGAAGGCCGCCATCGCGGGCGAGACCCACGAGTACACCGACATGTACCCGGGCATGGCGAAAACGGCCCGTGAGGAAGGTTTCGACGAGATCGCCGACTGGTTCGAGACCCTGGCCAAAGCCGAGCGGTCGCATGCCAACCGGTTCCAGAAGGCTCTGGACGCCATGGGCTGAGCCGGCTCCAGCCAGCAATCGACGAGGGGTCCAGCTGGACCCCTTTTCATCTGCGCACCATTGACGGACCCAAGCGGAGCACCAAGAGGACACTGACATGGCCGTACGCGAAGGCAGCCTGGAAGCACCCGATCGCCAGCCCCTGGACTGGCGTAGCGAGGCGTTCTACGACCGCGACTCGCTGTACACCGAGCTCGAGCGCGTATTCGACATATGCCACGGCTGCCGGCGCTGCGTCAGCCTGTGCGATTCCTTTCCAACTCTGTTCGATCTGGTGGACGAGTCGGAAACCCTGGAGGTGGACGGCGTCGCCAAAGACGACTACATGAAGGTCGTCGACCAGTGCTATCTGTGCGACCTGTGTGCGGAAACCAAGTGCCCGTACCTGCCACCCCACGAGTGGGCCGTGGACTTTCCGCATCTGATGCTGCGCGCCAAGGCGTTCAAGTTCCGGAACAAGGACACCAAATGGCGTGACCGCCTGATCACCAGCACCGATCCGATTTTCGACAGCATCGGCACGCCGGGCCTGGCCCAGATGGCCAATGCCGCGGCGGCCAGCAAACCCCTGCGCAAGCTGCTCGACAAGGCCGTCGGCATACATCCGGACGCCCCCCTGCCGCGGCTGAGCGCGCCGGCGCTCAGCCGCCGCATCGACACGGACATCGGCCGCGACCTGCCGCCCAGACCCTGCGCCCGGACCACCGGCAAGGTTGCCATCTACCTGACCTGCTATGGCGACCACAGCGAACCCCGGGTAGTGGAAGATCTGATCGCCGTGCTCAACCACAACGACATTCCCGTGCGGATTCTCAAAGACGCGAAGTGCTGCGGCATGCCGAAGCTCGAACTCGGTGATCTGAGCAAGGTCGAGAAGCTCAAGGACGCCAACCTGCCGACGTTCCTCGCCGCCATCGAGGAGGGCTACGACATCATCGCGCCGATCCCATCCTGCGTGCTGATGTACAAGCAGGAACTGCCGCTGATGTTCCCCGAGGATGCCGACGTCGCGCGGGTAAAAGCTGCGTTCTTCGATCCGTTCGAGTACCTGATGCTGCGCCACAAGGCAGGCCTGGTCCGGACCGATTTCGAGAAATCCCTGGGCAAGGTCGCGTATCACGTAGCCTGCCACCAGCGGGTGCAGAATTTCGGCATGAAGACGCGCGACTTCCTCAAGCTGATCCCCGGCACGGAGGTGACGGCCATCGAGCGCTGCTCCGGTCACGACGGCACCTATGCCGTGAAGAGCGAGACGTACGAGAAAGCGATGAAGATCGCGAGGCCCGTGGTGAGCCGTGTAAAGCAGGCGCAGGCCGAGACGTTCGGCTCAGACTGTCCCATGGCCGGCCGGCTGATCGCCCACGGGCTGGAAGGGGACGGCGAGGCAGAGCATCCGATCACAATGGTTCGCAGAGCCTACGGAGTCTAACCATGCACAAACTCGATCGAGCCGACCTGTGGAGCCTGGAGCAGTACGCCGAGCGGCGCCCGGCATTCCGCGCCCAGGTCATTGCCCACAAGCAACCCCGACGGGTCAGTTTGCACCCCAACGCAACGCTGTACTTCGAGGACTTCACCACCATGAAGTATCAGGTGCAGGAAATGCTGCGCGTGGAACGAATCTTCGAGGCGCGGGAAATCGAAGAGGAGATCGCCGCCTACAACCCGCTCATCCCCGACGGCAGCAACTGGAAGGCGACGTTCATGTTCGAGTTCCCGGACGTCGATGAGAGGCGCAGGGCGCTGGCGGAGATGCCCGGCATAGAGCACCGCATCTGGGCCCAGGTCGACGACAACGCACGCGTGTTCGCCGTCGCCAACGAGGACCTGGAGCGCTCCACCGAGGACAAGACCTCCGCAGTGCACTTCCTACGCTTCGAGCTGGATCCGGCCAGCGTGGCGGCGGCCAAGGCCGGCGCGCCGATCCGCATGGGCATCGACCACGACAAGCTGCGCTGCGAGGTGACGCTCGGCGAAGCGACGCGCGCGAGCCTGGCCGGCGACCTGGACTGAGTCCCAGACTCGGTCTGAGGGGTCGAATCGGCCCCGCGCCGCTGCCGGCAGCGCGGCTAACCGGCGGCCTTCGCCGAGCCCCGTCCCCGGCGCCCGGCCAGACTGCCGGCCAGCCGTCCGAGGACCTCCAGCGCCTCCTCCACCTGCGGCGACCAGGCGACGCCGGCGCTGAGCCGGATGAAATTCCGGTAGCCGCCACCCGCACAGAAGATCACTCCGGGCGCGATCCCGATGCGCTGCGCCAGCGCATGCTGAAACAGCGCCACACCGTCCACCTGCGGCGGCAGCTGCACCCAGAGCACCACGCCGCCCTGGGGGTTCGACACGCGCGTGCCCACAGGGAAGGTCTCGAGCACCGCACCGGCGAAGCGCCGGCGGTTGCCGGCGAGAAACTCCCGCGCCTGCCGCAGATAGCGGTCGTAGCTGCCGGATGCGTAGTACCGCGCAAGGACCTGCTGCTGCAGATTCGGGCAGGCGACGGTGGAGAAGAATTTGGCGCGGCTGAGATCCTCGGCGAAGCTCGTGGTCACCGCCCAGCCGATGCGATAGCCGAGTGCGATGGTTTTCGACACCGAGCCGCAGGTGATCACCAGGCCGGAATCGTCGAACGCGCGCAGCGGCTTCGGCCGCGGCCCCGAGTGCTGCAGATCACCGTAGATGTCGTCCTCGATGATGACCGTGCCACGTCCAGCGAGTGCCGCGACCAGCCGCGCCTTGGCGGCGTCGGATGTGAGCGCGCCGGTGGGGTTGTTGAAGTTGGGCATCAGCACCGCGGCGGCAATGCGATTGCTCGCGGCGAGCTGTTCCACCGCGCCGACGTCGATGCCGGTTGCCGGGTCGTTGGCCACCTCGAGCACTTTCAGATCCAGCATCTGCAGCACCTGCAGCACGCCGAAATAGGTCGGCGATTCCACCAGAACGGTATCGCCCGCCCGGCACGCGACCCGTAATGCCAGCGCGATGGCTTCCATGGCCCCGGCTGTGACGACCACCTGCTCCGGGGTCGTGGCGGCGCCCACCAGGGCCATGCGGCGCGCAATCTGGCGGCGCAGCTCGAGATCCCCCGGCGGCACCTCGAGGCGGTTCGGCAGCTCCGGATGGTCGCGCAGCACCTCCCGCGTCAGCCGGTTCAGGCGGGCATTGAGCGTGCCGGCATGGGCGGTGACCGCACTGCCCAGGGCCAGCACGTCCCTGCGGCCGAGCGATTCCATGATCGTGCCGAGTACCCGCGCCGAGATGTTGCGCGGCCGACGCGAGCGGATCGTCACGGCGCGCGGCGGCACCGGCCCCGGGGCCAGGGGCGAACGCACGAAGTAGCCGGACCGCGGTCGGGCCTCCACCACACCGCGCTGCTCCAGGAGCAGGTAGGCCTGAGTCACGGTCGCGATGCTGACGCCGGCGCTGCGACTCAGCGTACGCACCGACGGCGCCCGGTCACCCGGCTGCAGCACGCCGCTGGCGATCTGCCCCGACACCAGGTCGGCGATCTGCTCGTAGAGGAGGCTTGCTGCTTCGGCCATGGTCTGCTCCAGTCGGGCCCGCTCACGCCTGCCCGGATTCGCCGCCGCGGCGGGTTGCCTACGGAATCCATCTGTACCGGTCGATTGTACAGATATCTGAATCTGTACCGGTAGCTTTCCGCGTGTTCAGATGCGCCCCTCACAACCGGAGCCGGATCATGGATGCGCTCTTAGCAGTCGGCAGCTTCGCTTTCGTCACCTCCATCACGCCAGGACCGAACAACCTGATGCTGGCCGCTTCCGGCATCGGCTTCGGCATGCGCAGGACCCTGCCGCACCTGTTCGGGGTCAGTGCAGGCTTCCTGCTGCTGCTGCTCGCCTGCAGCGCCGGCATCGGCGCGCTGGTCACCGAGCTGCCGGGCGTCGCGACGGTGCTGAAGGCCACAGGCTCGGCCTACCTGCTGTACCTGGCCTGGCGCCTGCGCACCATCGGCACGGGAGGCTACGGTTCTGGCAGCGGCAGCGCCGCCCGACCCATGAGCTTCACGGGCGCGGCACTGTTCCAGTTCGCGAACCCGAAGGCCTGGGTCATGGGACTGACGGCGGCCGCGCTGTTCCTCCCGGATCTGGGCTCCGACTGGCGCGCGGTGGCGCTGCTGTGCCTGGTGATGTCGGCAGTGAACCTGCCATGCGTAAGCTCCTGGGCGCTGCTCGGGGCGGCGATCCGCAACCGGCTCGCCAACCCGCGCTGGCAACGTACGTTCAGCACCGGCATCGTCGCACTCACCGTCTACACCGCCGTCTCGCTGTGGCTGTAGCCCGGGCCGGCACGACCTGATCCCCCAGAAACAGAAGGAACACACAAGGAGCCATGACATGCAGATCGACATCGTCGACGTGTTTGCCGAAGCCCGCTATCAGGGCAACCAGCTGGCAGTGGTCCGCGACGCCGCCGCACTGGACAGCACGGCAATGCAGGCCATCGCCCGCGAGATGAATTTCTCGGAAACCACGTTCGTCGTCGCCCACGAAACGGGTGTCGACGACCCATCCGCTGTCGCCGCGACCAATCGAGCGCCTCGCGATCACGCCGCCGTGAGAATATTCACGCCCGCCGAAGAGCTGCCGTTTGCCGGTCATCCGACGCTCGGCACCGCCTGGGTACTGACGGACGGCGGCCGGCGCGACATCGTGCTGCAGCTGGCTGCCGGCGACGTCGCGGTGCGCTTCGCCGACGGGCTGGCCTGGATGACGCCCCCCGAGGCCTCGTTCGGCCGCGTGTTGCCGACTGCCGACGCGGCGGCACTCATCGGGCTCGCGGAGCACGACCTGGACGCGACGCTGCCACCCCGGTTACTGCGCTGCGGTCCCGAGTTTCCGATGATCGCGGTGCGCGACCTGCAGACGCTCAAGCGCATCCGCGTCGACGCGGAGAGCAGCCAGGCACTCGGCATTCCGGGCTTTCCGTTCGCATTCTGTCAGGGCGGCTACAGCGCCGACGCGGATTTTGCCGCGCGCATGCTGTTCTTTGACGGTGTCGGCCTGCGCGAAGATCCCGCTACGGGCTCCGCCAACGCAGCTCTGGCGGCGCTGCTGCGGGCCCACGGCCGGCAGGGGCGTTTGGTGGTAGAGCAGGGTTTCGAAATCGAGCGGCCGTCACGCATCTATCTGGACGTGGGCGCTACCCTGCAGGTCGGCGGCCGTGTCAGCGGCGTGGTTCGCGGGCAGCTGCTCTGAGCCACGGGTTCACCCGGACGCGTGCTTCATCGTGTCCTTGAGTACCCCTGCGATTTCGCCGAGCAGTGCGGCACGCGGCGACGTGGGCCGCCAGCACAGCCCGATGTCGCGGTGCGGATGCGCGCCGCGGAACGGCAGGTAGCGAACGGGGCCATTGCGATTGGAGATGGCAAGCTCCGGCATCAGCGTGATGCCTACGTTCGCCGCCACCATCTGACGCAGGGTCTCGATGCTGGTGGCACGGAAGTTGGTGTTCTCCACGGCGTTGTGCGACTTGCAGATTTCCAGTGCCTGGTCGCGCAGGCAGTGGCCGTCTTCCAGCAGCAGCACCTGCTCCTCGTCCAGATCGGCGAGCGAAACCGACTTGCGCCCCGCCTTGGGATGCAGCTTCGAGGCAGCGAAAAGAAAGTCCTCACGATACAGCAGCACCGACTCCAGGCTATCCTCCTCCACCGGCAGCGCGAGTATCACGGCATCCAGA
Organism: Pseudomonadales bacterium; assembly: GCA_041395905.1. GTDB lineage: Bacteria > Pseudomonadota > Gammaproteobacteria > Pseudomonadales > Azotimanducaceae > UBA7803. The sequence goes on along the minus strand of JAWKZP010000010.1, from coordinate 148,794 downwards.
TCGCCCTCCCGCAGCAGCCGGGTGATGACCGCGGTCTGCCCTTCGGTGAGCGCGATGCGCAGATTCGGAAACGCCTTGTTGAGCGGAGCGTAGATCCTGGGCAACAGATAGGGCGCCACCGTGGGTATGATGCCGAGCCGCAGCTCGCCCCCGTACGGATCCCGGTACTCTTCGGCGATGTGCACCAGCTGGTTCACCTCGCGCAGCACGCGCTGAGCCTGCGCAACGATGCGCTCACCCACGGGTGTCAGCATCACCTGCCGGTGCGTGCGCTCGATGAGCGTGACGCCGAGCTCTTCCTCGAGCTTCTTGATCTGGGTGGACAGCGTCGGCTGGCTGACGAAGCAGGCCTCGGCGGCCCGGCCGAAATGCTGATGCTCGGCCACCGCCACCAGATAACGCAGATCGCGCAGATTCAAAGCCCGGTCACTCCCGCCAGGGCTCGACCAGGATCTTGGCGTGCGCCTCGGGATTCTTCAGCGCGCGGAACGCCTCGGCGACGCCGGACACACCTACCCGACCGGTGATCAACGGATCGACGTCCAGGCGGCCATCGGCAATGTGTCCCAGCGTCGCGGCAAACTCCTCGGGCGTGTAGCCGAGCACGAACTGCAGGTTGAGCTCCTTGCTCACGCCCAGCAGCGGACGGATGTGGTCCTGCTCCATGCACACGCCGACGATCACGAACCGGCAGCCGCGCTGCGCGCCCACCATCATCTGATCGATGACACCGGGCACGCCGACGCACTCGAAGAACACGCCCGGCGGCAGCAGCTTGTCACCCGTGAGCGGGTTCACCTCGGTGCGCAGCCCCTGAGTGCTGGCACGGGCAGCATCCTGCCAGGCGGCATACGGCGAGTGCTCGCCCGGATCGATGATCACGTCCGCGCCCAGGGCCTCGGCCAGCCGCCGCCGCGCCGGCGAGAAATCGGCGGCGATGATCGGCCCTGCGCCGTGAAACTTGAGCGCGTTGATCACCGCCAGACCGACCGGACCGCAGCCGATCACCAGCGGGACGTCGTCGCTGGAGAGTCGCGCCATCTGTACCGCATGCCAACCTACCGCCATGGGTTCGGTCAGGGCCGCGCGCTCGGTGGACAGACCGTTGGGAACCGGCAGCAGCAGCGCCTCGGTCAGCACCATCTGCTCGGCATAGCCGCCAGGTACCTCGTGGGAGTAGCCCACGGGCATGGGCTGGCGATCGCGAATGATGGATGGCACCGAACAGACCCGGGTGCCGACCGCCAGGTGCCGGCTGGTTCCCGGCCCGTAGTCGAGAATCTCGGCACAGAACTCGTGCCCCATGACCATGTCGCGGCCGGGATCGATGCTGCTGCCAAGCGCGCCTTCTGACGCCTCGGCGAACTGATGGGTATGCTCGAGCACGTGCAGATCCGAGCCGCAGATCCCGCACGCCAGCGTCCTGACCAGCACCTCGCCTTCGCCGGGACGCGGCGCCGCCACGTCCTCCGTGACGATGGAACCTGCCCGCATGACCGCTGCCCGCATCGTACTCTCCCCCATGTTTCTATGCCGCGTCAGCGGGCTATGTTACTTTGCGCGCCATCACTGAGACCAGCGGAGGGACGGCGAGGAGGCGCTGACCTATGGCAACGCGCAGACAGTTTTCCGGCCTGCTCGCAGGCTGCATCGCCGCCGCCCTGGGACCCCGTGGGGCGCACGGCGCCACGGCACCATACCGGGAGGGCCCCACCATGTTCAGCCGCGTCATCGCCGACATCCAGGGCTGGGATCGGATCACCGATCACCGCACGGGCACGGCGGGCGATGCGCACACCGCGCGCTGGCTCGCCGATGCGGTCCGCGCCGCCGGTGTGGAGCCGCTGGTGCAGTCGTTTCCGTTCCGGCGCCGGGTACCTCAGGACTGCCGCGTCCGCGCCGATGGTCAGTGGGCCGAGGGCGTGCCGCTGTTCGACGGTGGTTATACCGATGCCGCCGGGCTGCGCGGCCGCATCGGGGCTCTGGGCAGCGACGCCCCCATAGGGCTCGCAAGGTTCAGCCCGTTTGCCGGCCATCCCGAGAACCAGCGACTCGAACGCGCGCGCCGGGAAGGCGCGCACAAGGCCATTGTTGCCGTTGCCCTGGGCGAGCCCGTGAAGCCGGGGCTCGCGCTGCTCAATGCCGACGACTGGCGCGAGCCGTTCGGCCCACCCGTGCTGCAGGTGGCCACAGAGGAAGGCGCATGGCTGGACGAGCTCGCCAACGCCGGTGGCGAGGTCGAGCTCACCGCGTACGTGACCTTCGAGGACACCGAAGCGAGCAACGTCGAAGCGCGCATCGAAGGCAGCCGCAAGGACCTCGCGCCGCTGGTGATCATGACGCCGCGCAGCGCCTGGTGGATCTGCACGTCCGAACGCGGCGGCGGCATCACCGTATGGCTCGAGTGCCTGCGTCGCTTCGCCGACGAGCAACCCGAGCGGACTGTCCTGTTCACGGCCAACACCGGCCACGAACTGGGACACGTCGGCCTCGAGCGCTACCTCGAGGAGCACCAGGCGCTGATCGCCGGTGCCCGCGCCTGGTTGCACCTGGGCGCCAATTTCGCCGCCCGCGGCGGTCGCGTCCGCTACCAGGCGTCGGATGCGGCACTGCTCGAGCTCGGGCTCGGTGCCATCGAACGCAGCGCCGGTCTGTCGGTCGAGCGCAAGGAGCTGGACGTTACGCCGGTGCAGTCCCGCCCCTACGGCGAGGCGCGCAACATCTACGACGGCGGCGGGCAATATGTGTCGCTGCTGGGCGACAATCCGCTGTTTCATCACCCCGACGATCGCTGGCCGGAAGCGGTCGACGTCGAGCGCACCGCCGCGCTCACCGAAGCCATGCTCGACGTCGCCAGCACCCTGGCCCGTGCTTGAGGTCCTGCACCGCGACACGAACCTCGCGGTGCTGAACAAACCCGCAGGGATCTCGTTGCTGGCCGACCGCTCCGGTGCGTCCTGCCTCTGGGACGCACTGCCGGAAGCGCTGCAGGCGAAGCCGTTCCTGGTACATCGACTCGACAAGGGCACCAGCGGCGTTCTGCTGATCGCCTTGAACCAGGCGACGCAGAGCCGACTGACCCGGATGTTCCAGCGCCACGAGGTGCGCAAATACTACATTGCCTGGGTGCAGGGTCAGCTCGCCAGCGGGCGCACCCGGGTCATCGACCTGCCACTGCGCAAGGGCCGCAAGAGCCGCTACCGGGTGGCCGGCGAGCGCGCGGCGATCACGGAGACGCAGCACGGCTGGCGCCTGGCGCCAGGCAGCGAGCAGCGCGAAGGCCACCCGAGCCGCACGCGGCTGCGCGTCCTCGCGAGCCCTGCCGGGCGCTGCCTGGTGGCGTTGAACCCGTGTACCGGCCGCACCCACCAACTGCGCGTGCACCTGGCCTGGATCGGCCATCCGATACTCGGCGACCATCTCTACGGCCGTCCCGGCGCGCCCGATCAGCAGGCGTCACGCCTGCTGCTGCACTGTCACCGCCTGGTGGTGCCCGGATTCGGCAGCTTCAGCGCGCGCGTCCCAGACGGCGCCCCACCGAGCGACCCATCGCGTAGCCTGCCGCGGTGGCACCCGGATGCCTGGTGACGGCAAACGTCAGCGCCGCAATGCCCAGCCCCACCACCCAGCTGCGCAGCTGCGGGCTCTCCGGCTGCCCGTGGGTCGCGCGTGAAACCGTGTGTTCACAGTTGTTGGTGAACAGGTTGTAGCGGGCCCCGGTGCGCGGCGCCACGCCGGGCCGCCAGCCCGGATGCTGGTCACGGCGGCTGGTGACATACAGCCGCCGGCCGGCGCTGAACTCGCGCGGCGAGGACACGTGCTCGCCGCGCCCCGGCGTGTTGTGCAGGATGTTACCGTCCGGCAACACCACACCTTTGTGCATCACCAGTCCCTTGCGGCGGGCGACCACGTCGCCCGGTCGATAACGGGTCATCAGCAATCACCTGCAGAACTCAACGAACGTCCAGGCATCGCCATGCAGAATCCGCGCCAACCGCAACCCTTTGAAATCGAAGGACAAGCCGATGCCGCGACGGGCGCCGCCCGGCGCAATTGACCAGATCGCGGTGAGATCGCTCACTGGCTGTGCGAAACCATGTAGTCAATGGCCTGCGCAAGCTGCTGGTCGCTGCACTGGGTGCACAGCCCGCGCACCGGCATTCCCGGCGGAATACCCGTGATGGTCGACTGCAGCAGGGCTTCGCGGCCCTTGTCGACGCGCGCCGCCCAGGCGACCGCGTCGCCCACGCGCGGCGCGCCGGCCACGCCCGCCGCGTGGCAGGAGAAGCAGTAGCGGTTGTAGGTCTGCTCGCCCGGGTGCGCGGCCGCCGCGGCGCCGGACGCGCCGTCGGAGTCGCCGCAGCCCGCCAGCAGCGTGGCGAGCACGAGCCCGACGGCGGTCAGCCGACTGCGGGCATTGCGACGAAGGCTCGGGTTCTGGTTCATGAAGCTTCTCCTCTACTGCTGAGCTCGAATGGACCGGCGTCCTGCCACGCCGGAAAGTCGTCCCGGTATGCGGCCAGCGCCCGGTAGGTCCATCCCTGGGCTCCGACACCTGTTCCGGCGCATTGGTGCATCCGCTGCTGAACATCTCCGGCAGCACCACGATCTGCACGTCGCCGTGCACGTCCTCCAGATCGCTGTCGAACAGTGCGCGGTTCGTGCCAGTGGGTGTCGGTCTGGATCAGTGCCAGGGTCAGAGGCCGCACAGAATCTCCGCCGCGCGCACGAGGGTGGCATCGTCCTTGGCGAAACAGAATCGCAGCATACGGTCCGGCGTCGGACGCTGATAGAACACCGATACCGGAATCGCGGCGATACCCGCCTCGCGCGTGAGCCGAGCCGCGAGCTCCGTGTCCGATTCGTTGGACAGCTCGGAGTAATCGAGCAGTTGGAAGTACGTGCCCCCGCTCGGAACCAGGCGGAACTTCGACCCGCCGAGCAGGCTGCAGAACCGATCCCGCTTGGCCTGATAGAAGTCCGGCAGCTGCCGATGGTGCTCGGGGTGGGCCTGCAGAAAATCCGCGAGACCGAGCTGCACCGGGGTATTCGAGGTGAAGGTCACGTACTGGTGGATGCGTCGGAACTCGGCGGTCAGCGCAGGCGGCGCAACGCAGTAGCCGATCTTCCAGCCGGTGGTGTGATAGGTCTTGCCGAACGAGGACACCACGAAGCTGCGGGCAAACAGATCCGGGTAACGGCACAGGCTGACGTGCTCGCGACCGTCGAAGATGATGTGCTCGTAGACCTCGTCGGCGAGCAGGAAGATCCGTCTGCTCTGCACCACCTGCCGCAACGCTGCGATGTCCGTCGCGTCCCATACCGTGCCGGAAGGATTGTGCGGTGTGTTGGAGATGATCAGCCGGGTACGATCGTTGACCAGATCCGCTACCCGGTCCCAATCGATGCGGTAGGCCGGCGGCCGCATCGGCACGTGGTGCGTGATGCCGCCCTGGAGAGTCACCACCGGCTCGTAGCTGTCATATGCCGGGTCGAACACGATGACCTCGTCGCCCCGACCCACCACCGCGGCAATGGCGCAGAACAGCGCTTCGGTGGCTCCGGAAGTGACCGTGACCTCCGTGTTCGCGTCCAACAGCAATCCGTACAGATCCGCAACCTTGCCGGCCACGGCCTCGCGCAGCGCCGGCACGCCCATCATCGGCGCGTACTGGTTGTGCCCGTGGGTAAGGTAGTGCTGAACCCGCTCGAGCAGGTATGCAGGTCCGTCGAAGTCGGGAAATCCCTGGGAAAGATTGAGCGCGCCGTGCTCGCGGGCGAGTTCGCTCATCACGGTGAATATGGTGGTCTGAACGCCGGGCAGCTTGCTGTCCGGCACCGGCCCCGCGAGCGCGCTGTGACTGGGCTGATGCATCGGCGCATTCTGACACAAGGCCCTTGCAATCCAATATCAATATTTTTTGATATTGGATCCGGGCGCTGCTAGGATGCGCCTCCTGTCATCCGGCCTCCAGGCCAGCTTCATCGGGGCACCCGCCATGTCCGCCGCCGCCCAGCTCGACCAGTACGTGCGCGTCACCCGCGCCGCCGGCGACCGTGTGCGCGGTCAGGTGCTGCGCCTGCTGCGCGACGGTTCCTACGGCGTGCTGGAACTGTGTCAGATTCTCGACGTCGCGCAGCCGGCCCTCAGCCACCACCTGAAGCTGCTGCACGGTGCCGGGCTGCTGGCCCGGCGCCGGGAGGGCAACGCCATCTTCTACCGCCAGGCCAGCGTCAGCGATCCGCTGCGCGGCGCCCTGCTGGCGGCAGCTGACGCCATCGACCTGCCGGCGTCGATCGAGCGCCGCATCGAGGCCGTGCACGCGGCGCGGCGCCAGCGCAGCGCCCGCTTCTTCGAGGAGCATGCCGACGAGTTCGCAGCCAGCCAGGCGCGCATCTGCGAACCCGAGGTGTACCTGCCGGTGGTGCTGGATCTGCTGCGCCGCCACGGGCTCGGCAGCGGCAGGGCGCTCGAAATCGGTCCCGGCGACGGTCAGCTGCTGAGCGCGCTCGCGGCCATGTTCGACGGCGTCACCGGCATCGACAGCGCGGCGGGCATGCTGGCCCGCAGCGCCAGCGCCGTGGCAACGCTCGACAACGTGCGGCTGGAGCGGTGCGACTTCGAGGCCCTGCCGGCACGCCCGACGTACCAGCTGGTGGTTGCAGCCATGGTGCTGCATCACATCGCCGCGCCGCAGCAGTTTTTTCAGCACGCGCAGCGGCTCCTGCAACCGGGCGGCATGCTGCTGGTGGCCGAACTCGGCCGCCACGACAACGAATGGGCCCGGCAGGCGTGCGGCGATCTGTGGCTCGGCTTCGAGAGCGACGAGCTCGGCGGCTGGGCAAGCGACGCGGGCTTTTCGCATTGCGACGCCCAGTACCTGGCCCAGAAAAACGGCTTCGACATTCAGATTCACTGCTATCAGAACCCGAAACCATGAACCACGACACAGGAGCAGACCGATCATGACCGACTACAAGGTTGCCGACATCAGCCTGGCCGACTTCGGCCGCAAGGAAATCACCCTGGCCGAAGCCGAAATGCCCGCGCTGATGGCACTGCGCAAGCGTTACGCGCAGACCCAGCCGCTCAAGGGCGCGAAGATCATCGGCTGCATCCACATGACCGTGCAGACCGCCGTGCTGATCGAGACGCTGGTGGCGCTCGGCGCCGAGGTGCGCTGGTCGTCGTGCAACATCTTCTCCACCCAGGATCACGCCGCGGCCGCCATGGCAGCTGCGGGGATTCCCGTGTTTGCCTGGAAGGGCGAGACCGAAGCCGAGTACGAGTGGTGCATCGAGCAGACCATTCTCAAGGACGGCAAGCCCTGGGACGCGAACCTGCTGCTCGACGACGGCGGTGACCTGACGCTGATGATCCATCAGCAGTATCCGGACATGCTCAAGCGCATTCACGGCATCAGCGAGGAAACCACCACCGGCGTGCACCGGCTGTTCGAAATGCTGCGCGAGGACAAGCTGCGGGTACCGGCCATCAACGTCAACGACTCGGTGACCAAATCCAAGAACGACAACCGCTACGGTTGCCGGCACAGCCTCAACGATGCCATCAAGCGCGGGACCGACATGCTCATGGCCGGCAAGCGCGCGCTGGTGATCGGTTACGGCGACGTCGGCAAAGGCTCTGCCCAGAGCCTGCGTCAGGAAGGCATGATCGTGCGCGTGACCGAAGTGGACCCCATCTGCGCCATGCAGGCCTGCATGGACGGCTTCGAGGTGGTCTCGCCCTATCAGGGCGGACGCAACACCGGCAAGGTCGAGGACATCGATCAGCGCCTGCTCAAGGACACGGACCTCATCGTCACCTGCACGGGCAACGTCAACGTATGCGACAGCGCCATGCTGAGCTCGCTCAAGCGGGGTGCCGTGGTTTGCAACATCGGTCACTTCGACAACGAGATCGACACTGCCTACATGCGCGCCAACTGGCGCTGGGACAAGGTCAAGGATCAGGTGCACCAGATCTTCCGCAGCGACGATCCGCACGACTATCTGATCCTGCTCTCCGAGGGCCGGCTGGTGAATCTCGGCAATGCCATGGGCCACCCGTCACGGGTGATGGACGGCTCGTTCGCCAACCAGGTGCTGGCGCAGATGCACCTGTTCGAGCAGCGCTGGGCCGACCAGCCGGAAAATCAGCGCGCCCCGATCACCATCGAGGTGCTGCCTAAGAAGCTCGACGAGGAAGTCGCGGAGCTCATGGTGCTGGGCTTCGGCGGCGTGGTGACGCGATTGACGGGCGATCAGGCACGCTACATCGGTGTGGACCCGATCGGCCCGTTCAAGCCAGAATCCTACAAGTACTGATCCGGAGGCAACCGAACGCGCGCCCTGCCCCGGCCCTGGCCGCGGGCGGGCGTGCTGCCAGCCGGGCTGCGCGGAGCGCGGCATTTTCCATTGCGCTTGCATCGTGTTTCGGGGAGAGACGCCATGACCACACCCTTGATCTGCCTGCTGATCACCATGTTCCTGCCGCTCGTCTGGGCGAACGTGGGCGGCTATTACCGAACACGGCTCCCGGGAGGGATGGACAACAACAATCCACGCCGCCAGGCGCAACAGCTCGAGGGGGCCGGCGCGCGCGCATACGCGGCGCAGCAGAACGCCTGGGAAGCGCTGGCCCTGTTCGCGCCCGCCGTGATCGTCGCCCACATGCTCGGCGCCGACCCGGGGACCTCAGCGGCCCTGGCCATGGCCTTCGTGGCATTCCGGATCGCGCACGGCATCTGCTATCTGGCGGACTGGGGCGCGCCACGCTCGCTGATGTTCATGGGCGGGCTGGTATGCACAATCTGGCTGTTTCTGCTGGGCTGATCCCGGATCAGAGGCGGCCGCGGGATTCTCGCAGCCGCACCCCCCGTCTAGAATAGCGCCCCTGTTACGCGGGGGCCCCATGACCGAAGCGACCGTCACAGACCTCATCAACCTGCTGGATCTCGAGGAGATCGAGAAGAATCACTACCGCGCCACCAGTCCCAGCGAGGGCTGGCAGCGCGTCTACGGCGGACAGGTGCTCGGGCAGGCGCTGGTGGCGGCGTCGCGCACCGTGCCGGCGGAACGTGAAGCGCACTCCCTGCACGGCTACTTTCTGCGCGCCGGCGATACCACCGTGCCGATCCTCTACAAGGTGGACCGGATCCGGGACGGCCGCAGCTTCACCACCAGACGCGTCGTCGCCATCCAGCACGGCCGGCCGATTTTCAACATGTCCATCTCCTTCCAGGTGCACGAGGAAGGGCTGTCCCATCAGTTCGACATGCCCGAGGCGCCGGCGCCGGAATCGCTCGCGGACGAGCGCGAGCTGCGCGAGCAGTGGGCCGCCCGGCTGCCCCCGGAACAGGTGGAATCCTTCAATCGCGAGCGGCCCATCGACGTCCGGCCCATCGATCCGCAGGACATCTTTCACCCGGAGCAGAAGCCGCCGCAGCAGATGTGCTGGATGAAAGCGCACGCCCGGCTGCCCGACGATCCGCGCCTGCACCAGTGCGTGCTCGCCTACCTGTCCGACTGGTCGCTGCTCGACACCGCGACCCTGCCCCACGCCGTGAGCTTCATGCAGCAGAACATTCAGATGGCGAGCCTCGATCACGCCATGTGGTTTCACCGGCCGTTCCGCGCCGACGAATGGCTTCTGTACGTGCAGGACAGCCCGAGCGCCAGCGGCGCGCGCGGGCTCAACCGCGGTCTGATCTACGACCGCAGCGGCTCGCTGGTGGCCTCAGCGGCCCAGGAGGGGCTGATCCGCCTGCACCGCTGATTCCGTGCAGGGCCTCAGCGGAAGTGCTTGTAGACCACGCCGCCCTTCATGACGAAGCTCACCTTGCCGAACTGGCTGACGTCGCTCAGGGGATCGCCCGGCACCGCCACCAGGTCGGCAAACTTGCCCGGCTCGATGCTACCCAGCTGGTCCGACTGGCCGAGCAGCTCGGCAGCGGAGCGCGTCGCGCTCTGGATGGCTTCCATCGCCGGCATTCCGGCTTCGATCATGTAGCCGAATTCCTTCCAGTTGTCGCCATGGGGCGACACCCCGGTGTCGGTGCCGAAGGCGATCTTCACCCCGGCCTTGTAGGCACGGGCGAAGGTGTCCTGGATCTGCGGGCCGATGGCCGCCGCCTTGGGCCGTACCAGCTCCGAGAAGAAGCCGGGCTGGGCGGCCTTCTCGGCGACGAATTTGCCGGCGATGATGGTGGGCACGTACCAGGTGCCCTGACGCTTCATCAGCCGCATCACCTCGTCGGTCATGAAGGTACCGTGCTCGATGGAATCAACGCCGCCAAGCACGGCGCGCTTCATGCCCTCGGTGCCGTGCGCATGGGCAGCCACCTTGAAACCGTAATCATGGGCGGCCGCCACGATGGCCTGGATCTCCTCGATCCGGAACTGCGGGTTCTGGCCGTTCTTCGCCTGGCTGAGGACGCCGCCCGTGGCGGTGATCTTGATGAGGTCCGAGCCCTCTTTGTAGCGGGTGCGCACGGCCTTCCAGGCGTCATCGACGCTGTTGATCACGCCGTCCTCGGGGCCAGGGTCCGTGCGCAGCGCCCTGCTGGTGCCGTTGCTCGGATCGGCGTGCCCGCCGGTGGTGGCAATGGCCTTTCCGGCGGTGAAGATGCGCGGGCCGACCACCCAGCCCTCGGCGACGGCACGCCGCAGCGACTGCGCGAGCCCGGCTTCGGTGCCCAGATCGCGCACCGTGGTGAATCCCGCCAGCAGCGTGCGCTCCGCGTAGGCGACGGAGCGGTAGGCTGCGTCCTGCGGGTCGCGGGTGAACCGCTCCAGCTGGCGCTCCGGCGACTGCTCGCTGGTGATGTGCACGTGCATGTCGATCCAGCCGGGCATGACCGTCGCGTCGCGCAGATCCAGCACCACCTCGCCATCGACGTAACCGGGCTCCACGGCGCGGATGCGATCCCCTTCGACGATGATCGAGCGCTCACGGAGCACGGTGCCGGCGGTGACGTCCACCAGCGAACCGGCGTGGATGACGGTATCCGCGGACGCTGCCAGCGGCGCTGCCGCCAGCAGCGCGATGATCAGATGACGCATGACGATCCCCGTTTTCTGTCCTATCGGACGTATCCGCGCCCGATGCTACCAGCGCCCCACTACCCGGTATACAGGCCGCTGCCCCACTGAGATAATTCAGCGTTTCGCCTATTGCAGGCGGTCGGCGTCCGACACTCGAGGGGGCCGCGATGGAACACTCGCAAGACAGGCAATAACAGGGAGGCAGCGTGGCCGAAGCCGCTCCAGACATGCACAAGATCACCGATTCCGTGGGATCGGTGAAGCAGGAACTCGAAGATCACCGGTACATCTGCAGCGACCAGATCGCCACCGCCGTCTACCTGGCATATCACCTGCGCAAACCGATTCTGGTGGAAGGCCCGCCCGGCGTGGGCAAGACGGAGCTCGCCAAGACCACGGCCGAGATGTTCGAGCTGCCGCTGATCCGCCTGCAGTGCTACGAGGGCCTGGACGAGGCGAAGGCGATCTACGAGTGGAAGTACGGCAAGCAGCTGCTCTACACCCAGGTGCTCAAAGAGACCCTGGACGAGGTTCTGCAGGGCGCCAAAGGCTTCGCCGAGTCGGTCAACCGGCTGCACGAGTTCGGCGACATCTTCTTCTCCGAGGAGTTTCTCGAGCCGCGGCCGCTGATGAAGGCGCTCAAGGCCGAAAACGGCTGCATCCTGCTCATCGACGAGGTGGACAAGTCCGACCACGAGTTCGAGTCGCTGCTGCTGGAAATGCTTTCCGACTACCAGCTGTCGATTCCCGAAATCGGCACCATCAAGGCGGCCAAGGAGCCACCCATCGTGTTTCTCACCAGCAACAACACGCGTGAGATCTCCGATGCGCTGAAGCGCCGCTGCCTGCACCTGTACATCCCGTTTCCGGACCTCGAGCTCGAGCAGCGCATCATTCAGGCGCGGGTGCCCGACATCCCGCCGGAGCTGCGCAGGCAGCTGGTGGCATTCATTCACGAGCTGCGCGAGATGGATCTCAAGAAGGTACCAGCCATCAGCGAGACCATCGACTGGGCCCGCACGCTGCTGCTGCTGCACACCGAAACGCTGGATCCGCAGCTGGTGCGCGATACGCTCAACGTGATCCTGAAATTCCAGGAAGACATCGAGAACGTCAACAGCGAGATCACCACGCTGACGAGCAAGGCCACCAAATAGGGCGCCGTGGAACGCACCCTCACCAACTTCATCCGCGCGCTGCGCAACTCCGACGTCCGCGTATCGACGGCCGAGACGCTGGACGCGTTCAATGCCGTCGAGCTGGTGGGCTACGAGGACCGGGCCGCCCTGAAACGGTCCCTGGCCCTGGTGCTGCCCAAAACCGCCGACGAGAAGGAAACCTTCGACCTGTGCTTCGAGCAGTTCTTCAAGTTCGACGAGGTGCAGGGCCGGCGCGCCGACGCTGCTGACGCTGACGCCGAGGACGGCTCGGAATCGGAAGCCGAGTCGGGCGGCGAGGGCGAGGGCGAAGGCGGCGGCGGCTCCGACAACGAGGCGCGCGCCGCGAGTCAGGTGCAAGGCAAGGCGAAGAAGAAAAAGAAAGGCAAGGGCACACCGACCCCCAGCATAGATGCCGCCGACGACGACGAGGAGGATCTGGGTCCCGGTGCCATGAGCGAGGCCAGCTCTGCGCTGGGGCGCCTGCTCATGCAGGATTCCAAGGTCGAGCTGTCGATGGCCATGGCCGAAGCCGGCGAGAAGGCCGGCGTGCGCGACATTCAGGTGTTCACCCAGAAGGGGCTGTTCACCCGCAAAGTCATGGAGCAGATGGGGCTTGGCGATCTGAACCGCGAGATATCGGGTCTGCGCGGTCGCGGCCCGATCGCCGACCGGCGCCTGGGCCAGGAGCTCAAACGCCGTCGCGAGTGGCTGCGCGAACAGGTACGCGACTACGTCGAGCGCCAGTTTCTGCTGCACGCCGACGCCGACGGCCGGCGCCTGCGCGAGGAGCTGCTGCGTAAGGTGAAGCTGTCGAACGTCGAGCAGCGCAACTTCCGGCTCATTCAGGAAGTGGTGTTCAAGATGGCCAAGCGCCTGGCCGCGCTGCACTCGCGCCGCAAGAAGGTCTTCAAGCGCGGTGCGCTCAACCTGCCGCGCACGCTGCGCCACAACATGAGCTATGACGGTGCCATCTTCGACCTGCACTGGAAGTCGGTGAAGATCGACCGCCCCAAGGTGTTCGCGATCTGCGACGTTTCGGGCTCCGTGGCCAACTACGCGCGCTTCATGCTGATGTTCCTGTACAGTCTCGAGGAGGTCATGCCGAAGGTGCGTTCGTTCGCCTTCTCCTCCGATCTCGCCGAGGTCACGGAACTGTTCGAGCGCAACAACATCGAAGACGCCATTGCCAAGACGCTGCGCGACTACTCCGGCGGTTCCACCGACTACGGCCAGGCACTGGCCGACTTCCGCAAGCACTGCCTGGACGACGTCGACAACCGCACCACCATCATCATTCTCGGCGACGCGCGCAACAACTACGGCGATCCGCGCACCGACATCCTCAAAGAGATGTACGACCGCTGCAAACGACTGATCTGGCTGAATCCCGAACCACGCAACACCTGGTTCGTGGGCGATGCGGAGATGCGCAGGTACATGGCGTACTGCCACCAGGTGGACGAATGCAACAGCCTGATGCACCTGGAGCGCATCGTGGGCAACCTGCTGCGCTCGGTGAGCTGACCCGCCGCGCCGCCATCAGGCAGGCATCGGAACATGAGCGAAATCATCGACAGGCCCGACAGCTTCACCCGCACCGCGGGCCGGCAGCTGCTGCTGTTCGCGCTGCTGTCTGTGGGCGGCATAGCGCTGCTGATGGTGGTTCTATCCTGGGCGTCGAGCCTGACCGGCTCTTCGGCAGGCGCCTCCTCCGGCGTTGATCCCGCCACCCGGACCATCACCGCCACCCTGCGCGAGGAGCCGCCGCAGCTCAACAGCACGCGGGCCACCGATCAGGTCAGCGGCATGGTCCTCGGCCACGTCATGGAAGGGCTGCTGCGCTACGACGAGAACAATCAGCTGGCTCCCGGCATGGCCGAGCGCTGGCAGATCGGGGAGCGTGACGCCACGTTCTGGCTGCGTCCGGACGCGCGCTGGAGCAACGGCGATCCGGTGACCGCGCACGACTTCGTGTTCGCCTGGCGCCTGGTGCTCGACCCGCAGAACGCATCGGAGTACGCCTTCATCCTGTACCCCATCCGCAACGCCGAGGCCATAAACAACGGTAAGCTGCCGGTCACCGCCCTGGGTGTCGAAGCCCTCGACGAGCGCACGCTGCACGTCGAGCTGGAACGTCCGATCGCCTACTTCGACAAGCTCGTCGCGTACAACACCTACCTGCCGGTGCAGCAGGCGTTCTATGAATCCACCAACGGACGCTACGGCGCCGACCACGACACGCTGCTGTACAACGGGCCATTCACCATCACGCGCTGGGTACACGGTGCGCACGTACGCATGGAGAAGAATCCGTACTACTGGGGCCGGGACCGGATCAGGATCGACGTGCTCGACTTCCCCTACATCACCTCCGACCCCAACGCGATCCTCAACCTGTTCAAGGACAGGAAGATCGCCTACACCACCCTCACCGAGGAGAATCTCGGCGAGGCCCTGGCCCAGCGCTGGCACCTGCACCGGTTCATGGACGGTTCGGTGTTCTTCGTCGAGTTCAACCACCGGCCGGGCCGGATCACCGGCAACCGCAACCTGCGCAAGGCCATGCAGTTCGCGCTCGACCCCTCGGAACTGGTGTACAAGGTCATCAAGCAGCCCGGCTACCTGCCCGGCGAGTCACTGTTTCCGATCTGGCTGAAAGGCGTCGAGCATCCGTTCCGGCAGGAATACCCGGCGCCGCCGCGGCGCTTCGATCCGGTGGAGGCGCGCCGCTACCTGGAACTCGCCCGCCACGAGCTCGGCCTCGAGCGCTTTCCGCCGCTGGTGCTGCTGTCCGGCGACAACCCGGTGGCCAACAAGCAGGCCGAGTACTATCAGGCGGCGCTGAAGAAGACCCTGGGGCTGGAGCTGCGCATCGACAAGCAGATCTTCAAGCAGCGCCTGGCCAAGATGCTCTCCGGCGAATTCGATCTGGTGCTGGCGGGCTGGGGCCCGGACTACGACGATCCTCTGACGTTCGGCGATCTGTTCGCATCCTGGAATCTCAACAACCGGGGCCGCTACAGCAATCCGGCCCTGGATGCGCAGGTGCGCATCGCCCAGAACTCGCTCGACCCGAAGACGCGGATGGAGGCGTTCGCGGAGATTCAGCGCATCATCTACGACGACGCGGTCATTCTACCCGACTACGAACGCGGCCTTGTCTACGTGACCGATCCGCGCATGCAGCAGCTGGTGCGCCGGGTCGCGGGCCCGGATCCGGACTTCACCAGTGTCTGGATCAGCGGGGACTGACGCCGTGTGGAGTTACACGTTCAAGCGGCTGGTTCAGGGCATCATCACCGTCTGGTTCATCGCCACCGCGACGTTCATGGCCATGCACAGCGTGCCCGGCGATCCGCTCACCTCGGACAAGGCGGTGCCCGAGGAGATCCGCACCCACCTCGAGGCGAAGTACGGCCTGGATCAGCCCGTGACGCGCCAGTACCTGATCTACATGCGCAACCTGCTGAGCGGCGACTTCGGCATCTCCTTCACGCAGAAGAACCGCGAGGTCAACGACATCATCCGCGAGCATTTTCCGGTGTCGGCAACGCTCGGCATCCTCGCCATCGTGTTCGCCGGGCTCGGCGGCGTGCTGTGGGGGGCGCTCACCGCGTTGTACCGCAACCGCCTGCCGGACGTGATCATCACCTTTCTCGTGATCCTCGGCATCTCGGTGCCGAGCTTCGTGTTCGCCGCGCTCGGCCAGCTCACGGTGGTCAATCTCAACGACCTGCTGGGAGTGACGCTGCTGCCGGTCGCCGGCTGGGGCGGCGTCTGGCACATGCTGCTGCCGTCGCTGGTGCTGGGCCTCGGCACCATGGCCTATCTGACCCGGCTGATGCGCTCGTCGATGCTGGAGATCATCAACTCCGACTTCGTGCGCACCGCACGCGCCAAAGGGCTGCCGGCCACACGGATCTTCACCCATCACCAGCTGCGCAATGCCATTCTGCCGGTGATCACAGTGCTCGGCCCCGCCATCGCCGCCATCACCACCGGCGGCTTCGTGGTGGAAATGGTGTTTGCGATCCCTGGCCTCGGCCGCTTCTTCGTGCAGGCGGTGCAGCAGCTCGACTACACAGTGATCATGGGCACCACGGTGTTCTACGGTGCCTTCCTGGTGTTCATGGTGATCGTCGTGGACCTGCTGTACGCCTGGATCGACCCCCGGGTGCGGCTGGAGTAAGCCATGGCCGAAGCACAGCTCGACACAGCACCCGTGCCCGCCGGCGGCTTCGAACCGCTGCACGCGGCCCGGCGCGTGCAGGCCCTGTCGCGGCCCTCGCTGTCCTACTGGCAGGACGCCTGGCGGCGTCTGAAGGCCAATCGCAGGGCGCTGTTTTCCCTGTACGTGGTGGTGGGCCTGCTGCTGTTCACGGTGGCCGGCCCGCTGCTGTGGCGCGTGGATCCCGCCGCGCAGGATCTCGACCAGATCAGCCGGCCGCCGGGCACCAGCCGCGCCGCGATCATCGTCGCCCCCTACTCGCCGTGGGACGGCAGCAGCGTGCTTCCGCTGCAGGAGGGTCTCGGCCTGGCCGCGCCCGCCACCACCCAGTCGGTGCGTCTGCGCTGGGATCCGCTGCCCGGCGCATCGGGCTATCGGGTATACCGCAACATATTCGCCCCGGGGCCGGGTGACGCGCTCGGGCTGCCCCTGCAGGACATCTATGCCGGGCAGCCGCTGCGCTTCGAAGATCGGCTGGACCTGCGCCCGCGCACCTACTACTACAGCGTGGTGGCGCTGGACGGCTTCGGTCACGAGCTCGAGGCGCGGACTACCCTCGAGGTCGCCGTGGCCCGGGTGATCACGGTGGCGGACGCGCGCGACCGCGGCCTGATCGACGCCGACGCCAACCCGGCACCCGGGGATGCCGTCAAGCTGGCACTGCATCCGCTGGGCACCGACTACCTGGGCCGGGACCTGCTGGCTCGGCTGATGTACGGCGCCCGCGTGTCGCTGTTCATCGGCCTGTGCGCGCCCCTGCTGTACGTGCTGTTCGGCGTCGTCTACGGCAGCGCCGCCGGATTCCTAGGCGGCCATGCCGACCACGCGCTCATGCGTTTCGCCGATTTCGTGGTGGCGCTGCCGTTTCTGCTGTTCATGATCCTGTTCAAGATCGCCTTCGGCATCGGACCGGGCGAGAGCGGTATCCTGCCCATGGTGGTGGCGATGGTGATGCTGTCCTGGCCCGCCACGGCCCGGCTGGTGCGCGGCCAGATTCTGCAGATACGCGAGGAGGGCTACATCGGCGCATCGCGTCTGCTCGGCGCCCGGACCGGCTACCTGATCACCCGGCACATGATTCCCAACACCATGGGCGTGATTCTGGTGACGCTCACCTTCGCGGTGCCCAGCGCCATCTTCACCGAGGCATTCCTGTCGTTCATCGGCATGGGCGTCGCGCCGCCCACGCCGAGCTGGGGCAGCATGTGCAACGAGGGCATCAACACCATGCTCACCTACCCGCACGAGCTGATCTTCCCGGCTCTGTTCATCAGCATCACGGTGCTGGCATTCAACATGCTCGGCGACGGCCTGCGTGATGCGCTAGACGCCCGCATGAGGTCCCGCGAATGACCGCGCCGCTGCTGGAGATCGAAGACCTGAAGGTGGAGTTCGACACCTACGGCGGCACGGTGCAGGCGGTACGCGGCGTGACGCTGCGAGTGGAGCCGGGCGCGACCCTGGCAATCGTCGGCGAGTCGGGCTGCGGCAAGAGCGTCACGGTGCAGAGCATCATGGGCCTGATTCCCATGCCGCCCGGACGCATCACAGCGGCGTGGCACGGCTGCGGGGTCACGACATCCTGCGATCGAAGACCATAGACGGTCGCGACATCCGCGGCCGCGAGGTGGGCATGATCTTTCAGGATCCCATGACCTCCCTGAACCCGACCATGACCATCGGCGCACAGATCGCCGAGACTCTGGAGGTGCACCGGGGATACAGCCGCAAGCAGGCATTTGCGCGTGCCATCGCGCTGCTGGAGATGACCCGCATACCCGAGGCCGACCGGCGCGCACGGCAGTACCCGTTCGAGTTCTCCGGCGGCATGCTGCAGCGCGCGATGATCGCCATGGCCATCGCCTGCGAGCCCGCCATTCTGATCGCCGACGAGCCCACCACGGCCCTGGACGTGACCATTCAGGCACAGATCCTGGATCTCATGAAGGATCTGCAGCAGCACACGGGCATGGCCATCGTGCTGATCACGCATGATCTCGGCGTGGTGGCGCGCATGGCCGACGAGGTGGCGGTAATGTACGCGGGCCGGATCGTCGAGCAGGGCACCGTGGACGATGTCTTCTACCGCTCGTCGCACCCCTACACCCTGGGCCTGCGCGCGGCCATGCCGAGCAACGACCCGCAGGCCGCGCATCATCTCTCGCCCATCGAGGGCAGCCCGCCGGATCTGTTCGACCCGCCGCCCGGCTGCGGCTATGCGGCACGCTGTCCCCATGCCATGCGCATCTGCGCCGAGCGTGACCCGGCACCGTTCCGGCAGGGGCCTGCGCACTACGCACGCTGCTGGCTGCACCACGAGTCCGTTCCCGTGCGGGTCCCGGACCTGTTCTACGCCCGCGATGCCGAGGAAGCGCGCTCGTGAGCAGTCCCGCACAACGGCCCACCGGGACCAACCCCCCGCTGGTGGTCTCCACGGATCTCACCAAACACTTCCCTCTCGCCGGCGGCCACCAGGTGCATGCCCTGGACCGCGTTTCCCTGGCCATTGCCGAGCGCGAGATTCTCGGGCTCGTGGGAGAGAGCGGTTCCGGCAAGTCGACCTACGGCAAGACGCTGATCGGCCTGCACGACAAGACGGCGGGCACCGTGACCTACCGCGGCGAGGAGCTGCCGCGGAAGTACCGGGCGCAGGACTTCCAGCGCCATGCCAAGCAGATGCAGATGATCTTTCAGGATCCGTACTCGTCACTCAACCCGCGCATGACCGTGGGCGAGATCATCGGCGAGGGCCTCAAGCTGCATACCCGCCAGAGCGGGCGCGAGATCCGCGAGCGCGTCGCCGACTGGCTGAAACGGGTAGGCCTCGAGCCGGATCACATGTCGCGCTACCCCCACGAGTTCTCCGGCGGTCAGCGCCAGCGCATCGGTATCGCCAGGGCGCTGATCATGGAGCCGGAGTTCGTGGTCTGCGACGAGCCCATCTCGGCGCTCGACGTATCGGTGCAGGCCCAGGTAGTGAACCTGCTCGATGAGCTCAAAGCTTCCATGGGCCTGACCATGCTGTTCATTGCCCATGATCTCTCGATGGTGCGCTACGTGAGCGACCGCATGGCCGTCATGTACCTGGGTTCCGTTGTGGAAGTCGGGCCCGCGAGCGAGGTGTTCTTCCACCCGCGCCATCCCTATACCGAGATACTGATCAGCTCGAACCCGGAGCCGGACCCGGAGTCCGAGCGGCGGCGGCGCTCCACCACCATCACCGGCGAGATTCCCTCACCCGTGGACGTGCCGCCGGGATGCCGGTTCGCCAATCGCTGCCCGAAGGTCATGGAAGTGTGCCGCCGCGAGACGCCCGGGCTGATTCCGCTGGCGGACCAGACACCCCACAAGGTCGCCTGCCACCTCTACGCGCCCTGATACCCGCCCGGATACCCGTCGCGTCAGCCGCCGCCGGTGGCGGCCAGCAGAGCGGCACCCTGACGGTGCCACTTCTGCGCCATTCGCAGCACCGACCACTCGTCGCTGTAGTCGCGCAGGTCCGCGATGGGCACCCAGGCCAGGTCCAGCGACTCGGCGCTGATGGTGAAGTCTTCGCTGCCGCTCGGGTACAGCGCGAAGCGTACGTCGTAGTGGAAGTGCGCAGGATCGCCTTTGCGCTCGGGGATCTCGTGGATGTCCAGATCGAACACGACCCCGGACAGGGGCACCACCGCCAGGCCGGATTCCTCGCGGGCCTCCTGCATGGCCACCGCCAGGGTGTCGGGATTGCCGTCGCTGTGCCCGCCCAGCTGCAGCCATCGGCCCAGCTTGCGGTGGTGGGTGAGCAGCACGTGCGTGCCCGCCCGATTGACCAGCCAGGCAGAACCGGTGACGTGCCCTGCCCACAGGTCGCGTTCGAAGCAGCGGGCCTGCGCAGTCACGAAGTCGAGAAAGCGCGTCGCGACGTCCTGCTCTTCGGGGTAGCGCTCAGGGTACGCCTGCAGCAGGCGGATGAGTTTGTCTCGATGCATGGGACTGCTATTCTGCCATGTCCGCGCCGCCACCATCAGGTGCCGAGGCGCCACCACCACAACCACAACCACAATCCCGGGAGGGGGAAAGATGACCATCGCCGTGATCGCCACGCTGAAAGTCGCCGCTGGCAAAGGGCCCGATCTCGAAAAGGCCATGGGCAACCTGATCGCACAGGTGCGCGCCAACGAGCCCGGCAACCAACTGTACACGCTGGTGAAGGACAAGGAAGGCAACTACCTGATGCTCGAGCTCTACGCCGACCAGGCGGCGCTCGACGCCCACGGCGCCTCGGCGCACTTCAAAGCAGCCGGCCCGAGCTTTGCCGGCATCATGGCCGGCGCGCCGGACGTGAAGGTCTACGAAGTGATCGCCTGAGCGCGGCGACCACTCCGGCAGAAAAAAGGGCCTGCACAGGCAGGCCCTTTCCGATTCACCGTGCGGTGATTCCGGGTCAGAAGTGATACCCGGCAGTCAGTCCGAACGTGCGCGGTTCGAGGATGAACACGTTGGAGAAGTTCGCGGAGCTGGCGTCCGTGAAGTAGCCGCCCGTGATGTAGTCGTCGTCCTTGAGGTTCTTCACGAAGCCTTCGACATACCAGGTATCGTCGCCGCTGTAGAGCGTGACGGAGGCATTCATGATGTCCCAGGAATCGATCTGATCCTGCTTGCTGTTGTAGATGCGGTAGTAGAACTTGTCCTGCCAGTAGTAATCGAAGCGCGGCACGAGCTCCATGCCGTCGCGCAGGCGGAAGCTGTATTCCACACCCAGCTTGATCGAGAACTCCGGTGCGTTGGGCAGCTGATTGCCGTCCAGGTCCACCGGGATACCGATGGGCACCTGCACCAGGTTCGGCTGCACAGGCAGAGGATTGCCCGCGCCGTCCACCGGATTGCTCTCGAAGATGTTCGCGCAGTCGATGGACACGCCGCACTGGCTCGGATCCCAGGTGCCGGAAACGGGCACGAGGAACACGTCGGCACCAACGTTCTTCGCAGTGATCCAGTTCGGATCGCCATTGGTGGGATTGGCCGGGTCGACACTCTCGGAGCCGTCGATCTCGGTGTCGAGCCAGGAGAAGAACGCGTCGAATCGCAGGTTTTCCGTGGGCACCCAGATCAGCTCGGCTTCCAGACCCATCACCTTGGCGTCGATGTTCTCGTTCACTGACGTGCGGTCGATGATCTTGGTCGTCTGCAGGCCTTCGTAGTCGTAGTAGAACAGCGTCGTGTTGGCCTGCATGCGGCCGTCGAACAGCTTGGTCTTGGCACCGAGCTCGAGCGAGTTGATGTACTCCGGATCGAAGGTCTCCCGGAATGCCCCCGTGAACGACGGCGGGTTGATGCCGCCCGACTTGTAGCTGCGCGCGAGGGTGGCGAACAGCAGCGCCTCGTCCGTGAAGCTCAGGTCCGCATCGTACTCGATGCCGAGCTTGCCCGTGGTCTCGGTCCAGGTATCGCCGAACGAGCGGTACGGCGGCACGGGGTCGTTGCCGCTCGACGAGTAGCCGTAGAACGTACGGTCACCGGTGATGCCCGCGATGAACGGCGTCAGGCTGTCATTCAGAAACGCACGCCCGGAGATGCCCGGGTTGAACGGCAGGGTCGGGTTGTTGAGCAGGGACTGACGGTCACGCAGATCCTTGGACTCGTCGGAGTAGCGTACGCCTGCGGTGACGCGCGCCCGGTCGGTGAGATCGTAGTAGAGCTCACCGAACAGCGCCCAGGTCTCGAGCTCGTAGTCCTTCGTATCATTGCGGTAGTAGGACAGCGGCGCAAACTCGCCATCCACCACCACGCCTTCTACCGGGATCAGGATCGCGGCAGTGTTGAAATGCACGTCGTAGATGGCGTCGTCGGTGGTGTGGTTCATGTAGAACGCACCGGCCAGGAAGTCCCAGGGCGAATCCACCCAGTCGGACTGCAGCCGCGCTTCCAGCGTGTAGGTGTCGCCCTTGTAGGCCGAGGTGTCGTACACGTACTGGTAGTTGTAACCAGATACGGTCGGGTCGGACGGCGTCACCAGCGTACCGTTAGCATCGGTCAGACCGGGAACGTTGGGAACGAACGTCTCGCTGGGCACCGACCAGTCGTAGTCAGTTTGGGTGAAGTACTCGACTTCCTGGTAGGAACCCACAAGGGTCAGCGTGTACTCGTCGGAGATGTCCCAGGTGAACTCCGCGTTGTAGATGTCCTCTTCCATCTTGTAGGTCGGGCTGAAGTCGGAGTAGACCTTGCGCAGATCGGTGGGCTTCGGCGAGTTCGCGAATCCATCCGTACCCAGCGGGTAGATGCCGTTCAGGAACGTCAGGATGCCGCCGAGCTGACCGTTGCCGTTGAGTACCTCGTAGGATTCGATGTCCTGTCCCGGCAGGCAGCCCAGACTGAATGGCCAGGTGCGGGTATCTTTCACGCAGGTCTGATTGGAGGTGCGCATGCGGCTGTCGTCTTCCTCGAAGTGCTGCCAGAAGACGTTCAGCTCGGTGTTGTCGCTCGGTACGAAGCGCAGCCCTACCCGGGTCGACCACAGGTCCCGATCGTCGATCTCGTCGCCGTTGAACTGATTGTCGGTGTATCCGTCGCGCTTGAGCATCATGCCCGACAGCCGCAGCTGGAACAGATCGTTGACCGGCACGTTGATCATGCCATTCAACTTCTGAGTCTGGTAATTGCCGTACTGACCGTCGATGGACGCCTCGAACTCGTCGCCTGCCTTGGCCGGGATGATGTTCATGACACCGCCGGTGGTGTTGCGTCCGTACAGGGTTCCCTGTGGGCCGCGCAGCACCTCGACGCGCTCCACGTCGAAGAACTCCGATTCGAAGATGGATGTCTGCTGCAGATAGGAGCCGTTGAAGTGGATGCCCACACCCGTGTCGGCGGAGGTGCCCACCGCGTTGATGCCGATACCGCGGATCGACAGGTTGGACCCCGCGAAGTTGGTCTTGGTGAAGTTCAGGTTGGGCACGCTCATCTGAATGTCGAGCGCGTCGTCAATGTTTTCCCGATCCAGCGCGGCCTGGTCGAATGCCGACACCGCGACCGCGGTATCCTGCAGCGAGCTCTCGCGCTTCTGCGCCGTGACCACGATCTCTTCGATGACACCAGCCGCGGCCAGCACCGTGCTGCTGGCGCCCAGCGCCAGTATCGATGCGGCGACGACCACCGAACGACCTCTGTTCTTCATTACTACCTCTCCTTGGATGTATGAAGCCGGCGACACCCGAGGTGAAACGTGGTCGCAAAACCCTCGCCGGGCGGCCGACAGGCTGCCCGGGAGATCGATTCTTGATGCTGTGGCGCTTCACACTTCGGGGGCCCAGCCGGCTCCCGCAAAGCGGCGCGCAATGTAACAACTGGTTACACAAGCGTCAACGAATGTAACGCTACGACACGCTTCTGCGCCCCATTGTCAGACAGAGGGGCCGGATTGACGCCGGCCTCCCAGCTACGGGAGCTCAGCGCCGCGGCGCGCGTCAGCTCTGCGAGCGCTTTGCGGCCCAATCGTGGGGTGGAAAGGTGGGGCAAAAAGAAGGGGCGCCGAAGCGCCCCTGTTTCCGGTCGCGGGACCGCGGTCCTACTGCGCGCCGAAGTTGTAACGCAGCGAAGCACCGTAGATACGCGGCTCGGTCAGGAAGTAGTTCCTGAAGAAGCCTGAGGTATCGGAGGTCAGGTACTTGCCGGTCACGTTGTCCTCGTCCTCGAGGTTGCGTACCCAGAGCTTTCCAGTCCAGCGGCCGTCGGTGCTCTCGTAGATCAGCGACGCGTTGTGCTGATCCCAGGCATCGATCTCGTCACCGATGGTATTGAACTCACGGGCGTACATGTCGTCCTGCCAGTAGTAGTCCCAGCGCAGGGTCAGGTTGCCCATGATGCTCGGGATGTCCCACGTGTAGGCCACGCCGAGGTGGATGGTGTTCTCCGGCGAATTCGGCAGAGCGTTTCCATCCAGATTGGTGGGCAGGCCGTCAGACGTGGTCACGCCCGCGCCTTCCAGGAACGTACGTGACGCGTACGCCGGAATGGCGACGCCGTACTCGTTCGCCGGGTAGGTCACGTTGGACAAGGTCTGGCCATTCTCCGTGCCCTGGAAGCCCAGCGATGCCAGGCCGTCGTCCACCACCTGCTGGGTGATCTGGTCCTTGCGGGCGATATAGTTCACGCCGGTCAGAGAACCCGGATCGGTATTTTCCAGCAGCACCCAGTCAGCATTGCCCGCCGTGCGGTTCACCGGGTCCACGGACTCGGAGCCATCCACTTCCGTCTTCAGATACGAGTAGGACGCATCTACCGCCAGACCGGGCAGTGCTTCGGGACGCCAGACGGTTTCCAGCTCGAGGCCGTAGATCTGCGCATCTATGTTGTCGTTGATGGACGAGTTGTTGGCGATGCGGGTCACCTGCAGACCCGAGTAGTCGTAGAAGAATACGGCCCCGTTCATGACCAGCCGGCCGTCCATGAAGGTGTTCTTGGTGCCGATCTCGAAGGCGTCGATCTGCTCGGAGTCGAACGTGAACGACGAGCTGGACTGGAGCGCCGGCGGGATGGCCGGGTTGAAGCCGCCCGGCTTGTAGCCGCGGCTGTAGAAACCGTACACCATGGAGTCGTTGTTGAGCTGCCAGTCGAGGCCGATGCGGCCGCTGTACTCGTCCCACTCCGCCTTGCTGGGCGAGCCGGTTAGTACCCGGGTCTCGCCGAAATCGGGAACGATGGGCACCGCGGCGCTGACCGCCAGACGCTCGGGGCTGAACGCGCCGGTTCCCGGCACCGCTGCGAGCAGGTCAGACGCGTACAGCTCCGCCAGCGGCGCCGTATCCTGCACACCCAGCAGCAGCAACCCGACACGTGACCACAGCTTGTCCGGATAGCCGAACGCCTGCATGTTCCAGGCATTGAACAGCACGCTGGTGTCTTTGACTTCCTTCTTGTCCTTGTTGTACCGCAGGCCCGCGGTCAGCTTGAGATCCGGCGTGATGTCGAAGTACGCCTCGCCGAAGAACGCGTAGCCGTCCTGCATGGCCGCGCCGCCGGGGTCGCCCGTGTTGTTGAAGTACCCCGGGTACAGGGGCGGGAAGCCGAGGCCCGGCACCCCGTAGCTGGTCACCATGTCGAGCGTGTTGGCCAGCACGTAGTAGTCACCGTTGCTCTGAGAGTCGTAGGCGTTGGCACCGACGATGAAGTTGAAGCGTCCGTCGTAGTTGGAGGACACCTTGGCTTCAACGGTCCAGTAGTCGCCCTTGGAGTCGGACTGGTCGTAGGCGAAGATCCGCGTCGGATCCGACGGGTGGATGCAGCCGCCCTCGACACCTGTGGTGCCGTCGAACAGGTTGCAGGGACCGGCGCGCCAATCGTCGCCGGCACGGCCGGCTGGCAGCGAGGTCGGCCAGTACGCGTTGGGGTTGGCTGCCGTCGCGCCCAGGGTGGGGCCAACGTTCATCTGGTAGTCCTGCCGTGAAAGGTACTCACTTTCCTGATACGCGCCGAGCAGGCCGAACGAGTACTTGTCGAACTCGTAGTTGAAGCCCAGCGAGTAGATGTCTTCTTTCTGCTGGAACTGCGGATCGAAGTCCGTGTGCATGGCGCGGAAGCCGACCCCGGCCGGCCGCGGGTAGTCATAGACGATCTGCGGCTCGTCACCATTGGCGCCGAGCGGCAGCGCACCGATCTGGCCCCCGAAGATGCCTCCGGTGGTGCTGCCCAGGTGCGGCTCGCCGAAGCCGAAGGCATCGGGCTTGCAGCCGGTGGTGGGCAGATCGTTCTTCACACACACCTGGTTGGTGATACGGGCGCGATCGTCGTTCTCGTCGAAGTGGCTGTACTGGAACCAGGCACTGGCGCGATCGTTGATCTCCCAGCTGGCCGTGATGCGTGCCGCCCACAGATCGCGGCCGTCCACCTCACCGTCGATGCCCTTGAGCGTCTGATTGGTGGTGATGCCGGTGATCGGATCGGTGATCGAAGCCACCTGGCCGGCGGCCAGGTTCTTGGTGTAGCCATCACGGGTCAGCTGCATGCCGGCAACGCGGATCGCGAAATTGTCCGCCAGTGGCACGTTGAAAGCGCCCTTCAAACGGCGGTGCTCATAGTCGCCCATCTCGCCGTCGACGAAGCCGCTCACCGCGTCGTAGGAGGGCATCACGGTGACGACGTTGATCGCGCCCCCGGTGGCGTTACGACCGAACAGGGTGCCCTGCGGGCCGCGCAGTACTTCCACCCGCTCGACATCGAAGAATTCAACGGCGTTCAGGTTGGTGGAAATCGGAATCTCGTTGATGTGCGTGGACACACCGGCTTCCCCTGTGGTGCCGATCACCAGGCGACCGATACCGCGGATGCTGAAGCTCGAGCCGCCGAAGTTTGTGGCGGTGAAGCTGACGTTCGGCGCGTTCAGCTGCAGGTCCGACGGCGTAATGACCTGCTTGTCTTCCATCATCTGTCCGGACAGGGCGGTCACCGCAATGGGTACGTCCTGAATGCTCTCCGACGCGCGCTGTGCGGTGACGATCACCTCTTCAATGGCGCCTTCCGCGGCGACGGCAGCCCCGCCCCAGGCAGCAGCGACGACGCCCGCACCCAAAAGCAGGCCGCGGCACACCGGTGCGACTTTCTTCTCGATCATGATAAATCCCCTCAAACGGTCAACGGACCGTTACATCGTAGGTACTACAGCGTAGGTACAACGGGGACCCTCACACCGCATCGGTGTCGGTGACAATCCGAGCACTTCGGCTGGCGCTGCCGCCTGCCGCTCCCGAAAGTGAGACTCCCGGCACAATGATCCCGAGAGGTACTTCACGATGTCAATGGCAGCGGGCCAGAGTTCCAGCTATTGCCCGACAATCCGAGCAGCGAATCGCCTCAGTTGCGGATCTCGAACAGCTCCGCAAGCTGCTCGGTCATGGCCCCACCGAGCTGCTCTGCATCGGTGATGGTGACCGCGCGCCGGTAGTGGTGGGTCACGTCGTGGCCAATGCCGATGGCGACCAGCTCCACGGGCGAGTGGTTCTCGATCATGTCGATGGCGTACTTGAGATGCTGCTCGAGATAGTTGCTGGGGTTGACCAGCAGCGTGGAGTTGTCCACCGGCAGGCCGTCG
This sequence comes from Pseudomonadales bacterium, assembly GCA_041395905.1. GTDB lineage: Bacteria > Pseudomonadota > Gammaproteobacteria > Pseudomonadales > Azotimanducaceae > UBA7803. The sequence goes on along the minus strand of JAWKZP010000010.1, from coordinate 121,292 downwards.
GAGATCACCATCAGCAGCTTGCGCTGCTCGGAGCGCGTCACCAGGCGGTTGTGCGCCCAGATCAGCGCCTCGCCGTCGATGTTCTCCTTGAGCAGCTCTTCGCGCATCATCAGGCCCAGGTTGCGCTTGGTGCGCTGCCAGGTGTCGTCGGCGGCCTTGTAGACGATGTGGCGCAGGTCGTTCAGGCGTCCCGGATTGGCCGGCTTGCCGTCGGCGATCCACAGCTCACGCGACTGCCCGCCCCGCCACGCGCGGGTGGTGAATCCGAGGATCTCGACCTTCACCGAGCAGCGCTCCAGCGTGCGCCCGAGAATGTCGGCGCACATGGCGGCGATGGTGATGGAGCGGCCGCGCATGGATCCGGAGCTGTCGATGAGCATCGTCACCACCGTATCGCGGAACTTCATCTCCTTTTCCTGCTTGAACGCCAGCGGGTTCAGCGGATCGATGATGACCTGTGACAGGCGCGACGTGTCGAGCACGCCCTCTTCCAGGTCGAACTCCCAGGTACGGTTCTGCTTGGCCATCAGGCGCCGCTGCAGACGGTTGGCGAGCTTCGAGGTGGCATGCTGCAGCGACACCAGCTGCTGATCGAGCAGCGCCCGCAGGCGCACCAGCTCGTCGTTCTCGCACAACGCCTCGGCACGGATCTCCTCGTCGAACTCCCGCGTATAGGCCTTGTAGTCGACGTCGACACGAATCCGGCCCGCGTCGTCCGGCATGGGCTGATCGGCGTCGTCCGGCTCCGCCTCGGCGCCCAGCTCCTCGAGATCCATGTCCGCATCCATCTCGACCATGGTGGACTCGCCCTCGGCGTTCTCGTCCGCCATGGACTCGTCGTCCAGCACCACGTCTTCGGGGCTGGCGTCGGAATCGGATTCGTCGTTCTCGTCGACGGTCTCGGTGTCGTCCTGGTTTTCGTCGGCGTCCGGCGGCTCGTCGAGCTCGGCGGCAAGCCCGAAGTCGGCGATGATGCGCCGGCACACGTCGGCGAAGCGGCTCTGGTCGTAGAGGTGTTCGCGCAACCGCGCAATGTCGTCGCCGGCCGCCTCGCGCACGTGCTCGCGCCAGAATTGCACCACGTTTTCCGCCGACGGCGGCAACGCCCGGCCCGTGAGCTGCTCACGCACCAGCAGGCCCACCGCTACCGAAAGCGGCGCCTCGGCCTCCACCGTGATGGTGTCGAACGCGGCCTGCCGGCACTGCTGTTCCAGCGACGCATCGAGATTGCGCGCCACGCCTTCCATGCGGTTCGAGCCGATGGAGGCGATACGTGCGTCCTCGATCCACTGAAACATCTCTTCGGCGGGGCCGCCATGCGGCGTGCGCTGCTGATGCAGGCCGGCATCGTGGTAGCGCATGCGCAATGCGAGCTCGTCGCCCATGCCGCGCACGGAGTTGATCTCGTCCTGTGTGGACCCCATCTGCGGCAGCGGCACGCGGATCTTGTTGCCGCGCGCGACGGCAGGCCCCTGCCCGAACGACACCTCGATCTCGTCGTTCTCGGCAATGGCCCTGATCGTGGCTGTGGTGGCCCGCTTGAAATCCTCCAGCGGGTTGTCCTTGTCACTCATGAGCAGAAACGGCGTCAGGCCGTCTTCAGGGTGATCCCCCGCGTGGCGTCGCCGAGGTCCTCGCCCATGCAGCGCTGATAGTACTCGGCGACGATGGGTCGCTCGAGCTCATCGCACTTGTTGAGAAAGGTCACACGGAACGCGAACGCGATGTCCCCGAAGATCTCGGCGTTCTGTGCCCAGGTGAGCACCGTGCGCGGCGACATCACCACGGACAGATCGCCGTTGATGAATCCCTGCCGGGTGAGATCCGCCAGCGCCACCATGCTCGACACCGTCCGCCGGCCCTGCTCGCTGTCGGAGTATTGCTTGGCCTTGCCGAGCACGATCTCCACCTCCTGATCATGCGGCAGGTAGTTGAGGGTGGTGACGATGCTCCAGCGGTCCATCTGGCCCTGATTGATCTGCTGGGTGCCGTGATACAGGCCGGTGGTATCGCCGAGGCCGATGGTGTTGGTTGTCGCGAACAGCCGGAAGAACCGGTGCGGCTCGATGACCCGATTCTGATCGAGCAGGGTCAGCTTGCCTTCTACCTCGAGCACGCGCTGGATCACGAACATCACGTCCGGGCGGCCGGCATCGTACTCGTCGAACACGAGTGCGACCGGATGCTGCAACGCCCACGGCAGGATGCCCTCCTTGAACTCGGTGACCTGCTGGCCGTCCTTGACCACGATGGCATCCTTGCCGACGAGATCGATGCGGCTGATGTGGCTGTCGAGATTGATGCGCACGCACGGCCAGTTGAGACGCGCCGCTACCTGCTCGATGTGGGTGGATTTACCGGTGCCGTGGTAGCCCTGGATCATGACGCGGCGGTTGTGCGCGAAGCCCGCCAGTATGGCCATGGTCGTGTCATGGTCGAAGCGGTAGTCGCTGTCGACGGCCGGCACGTAGTCCGTGCGCTGACTGAATGCGGGCACCGCAAAATCGTGATCGAGTCCGAACACTTCGCGAACGTTGACCGTGGTGTCCGGCACCAGATCCGGCGACAGACCAGCTTCCTCGTATCTCACTACCATTCCCCGGGTGCAGGAAAACGCGCTATTGTAAGGAACCTCCGTGCAAAGCACAGCACCCAGCGACACATGCCGAAGATTTACCTGGTTCGCCACGGCAAAGCGGCCGCCGGCTTCGATGGCCACCACGATCCCGGGCTCGACGCACTCGGTCGCGCCCAGGCAGAGGCTACCGCGCGCGAACTCGAGCCCATCGGCCCGCTGGCAATCCTGTCGTCACCACTGGCGCGCGCGCGCGAAACCGCCGAGCCTCTGGCCGAGCGCTGGCAAGTGGACATCGCCATCGAGCCCCGGGTCGCGGAGATCCCTTCACCCACCGAAGACCTGCAGGAACGCGCGCGCTGGCTGCGTCAGGCCATGGCCGGACGCTGGAGCGATCTCGGCGCGGAGCTGATGGCGTGGCGCAACGCACTGGCACGCTGCCTGCTCGATCTGGAGCAGGATTCGGTGGTGTTCTGTCACTACGTGGCGATCAACGCGGCGGTGGGCTTCGCCGAGAACGACGACCGCATGGTGCTGTTCGCGCCCGACAACGGCTCCATCACGCTGCTGGAGAACGCCGGCGGCGAATTGCGGGTGCTGGAACTGGGACGCACCGCGCAGACCCACATCAACTGAGCCCTGCCCCTCCAGAAACCGCGGACATTTCGCCCACAAGTTGGTGAATTCCGCCATCTGCTGACCCCGCTCTCCTTGCGTACCCGCCCAGCAGCCAAACTTTTCGCGGCCTGCGCACGACTTCAGTCCTGGCACGGTTCGTGAAAGGTCCGGGGTGGGAGCAGCCGCGGATGGCGGCGGCCGCCGGAGCGCAACCGTCAGCCGGCCACAGGCATCTATCAAGACAGCGCACCACAGGAGAGGGCACAGGGTGATCGCGCGTTTCGCACAGCATCGGGTAGCAGCCAACCTGCTGATGATCATGATGACCCTTGCGGGCATCTGGGCCATCCGGAGCATGCCGACGCAGCTCGACCCACCGGAAAGCCTGCCTCTGGTGTATGTCGACATCCGCTGGATCGGCGCCAGTGCCGAGGACATGGAGTCCCTGGTCACCACGCCCATCGAGCAGCAGCTGCGCACGCTCAACGACCTGCACGAGCTCTGGTCGCGTACCGAGAACGGCGCGGTGACCATCGGCGCGCAGTTCGAATTCGATGCCGACATGACCCTTGCCCTCGACCAGGTGAAGCAGCGGGTCGCCAGCATCCGCAACCTGCCGCCCGACATAGAGCCGCCGATCGTGCGCCGCTACGTCGACCACGAGCCCATCGCCTCGGTGCAGGTCACCGGCCAGGGCGACATCGGCGAGCTGATTCCCCTGGTCCGCCAGTTCGAGCGCAGCCTGCTGGAGCGCGGGGTCGAGGCGATCCACTACGACGGCCTGCCGGCCGAGGAAATCGCACTGCTGGTCGGCGGGCAGCGCCTGGAAGAGCTGGGCCTGACGCTCGACGAGCTCGGCCGGGAGATCGCCCGGGTCAGCCAGAACACGCCCGCCGGGATGATCGGCAGCGGCCAGGGCTCGCGCCAGCTGCGCAGCCTCGATCAGCGCCGTGATCCGCTGGGGTTCGAGCAGCTGAGCATACAGTCGGGCGATCAGCTGATGCGCCTGAGCGACGTGGCGCAGGTGGTCAGACGCCCCCAGCGTGGTCAGCCCATCGTCACGCGCGACGGTCGGCCGGCCATCGAGATGATGCTGATGCGCGCCGCCTCCGCCGACGCCTACCGGTCACACCGGATGCTCGAGAGCTGGCTCGACGAGACCCGCCCGACGCTGCCCGCAGGCGTGACCCTCAGCGTCGCCTTCGACGTCTGGTCGCTGCTCGGCGCGCAGCTGGACATGGTATTGAAGAATGGCCTGTCCGGGCTGGTGCTGGTGGTGCTGACCCTGTTCGTGTTCCTGTCCGGGCGCGTCGGCTGGTGGGTGATGGTGGGCATTCCGGTGAGTTTCATGCTGGCGCTGGCCATGTTCCACCTGGTGTTCGGCTACGGCATCAGCATCATCGCCCTGATCGGCTTCATCATGGCCCTGGGCATCGTGGTGGACGATGCCATCGTGGTCGGCGAAGACGCCACCACCCACTTCGAGCAGGGCTTCTCCCCGCTGGATGCGGCGGTATCCGGGGCACAGCGCATGTGGGTGCCCGTGCTCACGTCGTCGATGACCACGCTGGCCGCCTTTCTGCCGCTGGTGCTGATCGGCGGCGCCATGGGCGACGTGATACTCGCGCTCCCGACCGTGCTGCTGTGCGTGATCCTCGCTTCGCTGCTGGAGTGCTTCCTGGTGCTGCCCGGGCACCTGCGCGGCAGCCTCGGCAAGCTGCGCGCGCCGGAGCCCGGCAGCTGGCGCGCACGCTTCGATGCGCGCTTCTTCGGCTTCCGCGACCGCTACTTCATGCCCCTGGTGCGCCGCGCCCTGGATTATCCCGGCGCGACCCTGAGCGCCGCCCTGGGCGGCATCGTCATCGCCTGGTCGCTGATTGCGTCGCAGCACGTGGGTATCGCGTTCGTCACCGGTTTCGACATCGAGAGCCTCGAGGCAGACGTCGGCTTCAGCTCTACCGCCACCGACGCGCAGAAGCGCGAGTTCCTCGGCCAGCTGGAACAGGCCCTGGCCGCAGTGAACGAGGAGACCGGCGGCGCCAACCTGCTGGGCTGGGTCACCAAGCAGAACCTGGCGGTACTCAACGACGATCGCATGATCGGCGAGGAGTACGGCTCGGTCGTTGCCAACTACGCCTACGAGGAAGATCGCACCCTGTCGCCGCAGACGTTCGTGAACCGCTGGCGCGAGCGGATCGCGGTTCCCGCCTATGTGGAGCAGCTGGTGGTCGCCGTGGACGGGGGCCAGAACAACGGCCAGCCGGATCTCACGCTGGTGCTGCGCGGCGAGGAGCTGGACTCGCTCAAAGCCGGGGCGGAGGAGCTCGCAGGCGCCCTGGCCGCCTACCCCGGCGTGACCAACGTGATCGACAACCTGCCCTACGGGCGCGAGCAGATCATCTTCCAGATCACGTCACGGGGGCGCGCGCTGGGCCTGACACCCGAGGACATCGGCCAGCAGCTGCGCGCCGCCTACGCCGGCAGCCGCGTGCAGATCTTCAACGAGAACGACAGCGAGCTGGAAGTCAGGGTCATGCTCCCGGACGCGGAGCGCGACAACCTCGGGCGTCTCAAGCAGTTTCCGGTGAAGACCCGGGAAGGCACCTTCGTGCCGCTCGGCAACGTGGCCGAGCTGTACAACCGCCGCGGCATCGATCTGATCCGGCACACCGACGGCCGCATGGCGGTGTCCGTCAGTGCCGACGTGGATACTGAGGTGGCCAACGCCATGGCCATCACCAGCAGCATTCGCGAGACCGTGCTGCCGGAGATCCTCAAGCGCCACAATCTGACCTTCGGCCTGGGCGGCAAGTCCGAGCAGGACCAGCTGATTCTCGGCACCATGGCGCTCGGCAGCGTGCTGACCCTGCTGCTGATCTATCTCATCCTCGCCTGGGTATTCTCCTCGTACCTGTGGCCGCTCGCCATCATGATGGCGATCCCCTTCGGGCTCACCGGCGCGGTCCTCGGGCACTGGGTGACCGGCTGGGACGTCGGCGCCATGTCACTGCTGGCGTTCTTCTCGCTCACCGGTATCGTGGTCAACGACTCCATCGTGCTGATCAGCTTTCTCAAACGCGACGTGGAGGCCGGTGAGCCGTTGCGGGAGTCGCTCGAGCGCGCCGTGCGGGCGCGCTTCCGCGCCGTCATCCTGACCTCGCTGACCACCATCGCCGGACTGCTGCCGCTGATGTTCGAGACGTCCACGCTGTCGTTCTACGTCGCACCCATCGCCGTCACCCTGTGCTTCGGCCTCGCCTTCGCGACGCTGCTGGTGCTGATCGTGATACCGGCGCTGGTGCTGCTCCTGGAACACGGCCGTACCCACCTGCACGAACAGAGCCTGCGCTGGCAGAACGCACTGCCGAAAGAAACCGCCACCCTGCTTCGAGGACCTTCGTCATGACCTTCGTGCACTCCCTGATCGAGCGGTTCCGCCCCACGAGCGAGCGCGGCCGCCGGACGGCGGCTGCGGCGCTCATCGTCGGCGGCACCGTGCTCACCAGCGCGTCGATCTTCGCCACCGGTCCGCAGGCGACACCCGAGCCGCCGCAGGAAAAGGCCTGGCCGGTGTCGGTGATGACCGTGGTGCCGCAATCGCTGCAGCCTACCTTCACCGCGTTCGGGCGCGTGGAGTCGAACAACGTGGCCAACCTGCGCACCGACCTGGTAGCCGCCGTGGAAAACGTGTACGTACGCGAGGGCGACTGGGTCGAAGCCGGCGATCTGCTGGTGGAGCTGACGGCCGCCGAGGTCGCACTGAGCGTCGACGAGCGCCGGGCCGAGCTGGCGCAGAACAGGGCCGAGCTGCGCTCCATCGAGATGGAACGCGACATGCTCGATGCCAGCACCGCCCACTACGAGTCCATGGCGCAGATCGCGCGCACACGTCTCGAGCGGCATCGCGAACTCCTCGAACGGCGCCTGATCAGCCAGAGCCTGCTCGACGAGGTGGTGGCTCAGGCCAATGAAGCCGACATCCGTCTGCAGAATCATCAGCGCGCGCTGGCCGACTTTCCCAACCGTCTGGCGGCTCAGAAGGCGCTGGTGGCCCGTGCCGAGGCGCAGCTGGCGCAGGCCGAGTTGGATCTGCGCAAGACCCGCGTGGTCGCGCCCTTCACCGGCCCGGTGCTGGCCGTGCATGTGGCGCCCGGCGACCGCAGCAGCCTGGGCGCGCCACTGGTGGAGATGGCGGACGCACAGGGCTTCGAAGTGCGTGTGCAGGTACCGGCGGACTACGAAACCCGCCTGCAGCGCTATCTGCAGCAGGGCATTCCGGTACGGGCAACCGCGCCCGATCACCAGCAGCTGCAACTGTCCCGCCTCGGCGGCCGCGTCAAATCCGGTCAGAGCGGTCTCGACGCCTTCTTCGCGTTCGCCGCGCAGCCTGACGGATCGGTGCCCGCGATCGGGCGCGTGCTCGATCTGGTCATCGAGCTGCCCGCGGAACCGGCGCTGGTGGCATTGCCGGTCTCTGCGCTGTATGAGAACGATCGGGTCTACGCCGTGCGCGATCGACGCCTGCAGGCCATCAACGTCACGCGGGTGGGTGAGCAGCAGCTGCCGGACGGCGAGTACCGCGTGCTGGTGCGCTCCGCCGATCTCAACGGCGATGAGCGGATCATCACGACCCAGCTGCCGAAGGCGATCTCCGGGCTGCTGGTGGAAACGCCCGATGGCGCCCGACCGCCGGTACCAACGGCGGCAACCGCGGATCACGCCGGGCAGCGGTCAGGGCCTGCGGTCTGACGGCTGCCGCGCCGGCTACGCCGTGCGCGCCATTGCCGTACCGTGCGCGGGTACCGTCACAGCGGCAAAGGGGTCGACGTCACACAGACGCAGCAGCAGATCCTCGAAACTCAGCCACGCATCGCCCCGCAGCTGACCCTTGCCCTCGGCATCGATCAGTGCGGCCTGAGCGAGAATCGCATCCATGCCCAGACCGCGGCGCTCGATCCGGCGCAGGAAACCGCTCAGCAGCCGCTGGCGCTGCGGCGGCAGCTTGTCGCCAGCATGGGCGCGGCGCAGCTGCGCGGTAACGGCCCCGAGCAAGGCAAACAGCGACACCCCTTCCTCACTCAGGCTGCGCAGCATGCGCGTGATGCGCGCGGCATCGCCAGCCAGCAGCGCATCCACCAGCGCGAAGGCGTCGTAGTGCGCGGCGTCCTCCAGCTCGCCGAGGAGCGCCTCGGCGCTGACGGGCTCCGGCAGTCCCGCCAGCCGGAGACGTTCGATTTCCTGAACCGCGGCCAGCAGGTTGCCTTCGAGACGTTCGGCCAGCACGGCCAGCGCATCCTGCGTCAGGCGCAGATTGGCCGCGCGCAGACGTGCACCTAGCCAGCGCGGCAGCTCCGCAGGCCCTACGGGCCAGACGAGTACCACCACGCCCACTCGATCGAGGGCCTTGAACCAGGCGCTGCTGCGCACCCGCGCTTCCAGCCGCACGGTGCGGATCAGCAGCACGGTGTCCGGCATCGGCGCCTGGGCATAGGCGCGCAGCACCTCGGAGGCATCCCGGTCGAACTTGCCGGACGGTACGCGCAGGTCGATCAGACGCCGCTCGGCGAACAGCGACAGGCTGGCCGCATCCTGGCGCACGTCGTTCCAGTTGAAGCCGCCCTCGGCATGCAGCACGGAGCGCTCGCCGTAGCCCTGCGACCGGGCGGCCCGCAGCACCGCATCACAGGCTTCTTCCACCAGCAGCGTCTCATCCCCGGAAATCAGGTACACCGGGGCGAGCCCGCCGGCGAGCGAGCGGTCCAGATCTTCGAGCCTAACCGGCACCCGCCGTTCCCGTGCTGGCCGGAGCGTCCACGCGCGAGGCGACGCCGTTGAGCGTACGCACCACCTGCTGCACGAGATCGCTCTGCATCTCCCGCTGCAGCAGCGATTGCTCCTCGCTGCTGCCCACCAGATTGTCGCGGTCGACCCGGTACACGCGCTCGCGCTCCACCCACTGCGGCGCCACGAGCTCGGTGCCGGCACCATTCAGAACCCGGAACAGCAGCGCCATGCTCATCTCGTACTCAGCGGTGCGCGCCTTGTCGGAGACCGACACGCTGCGCCGCTCGCGCCGTTCGTCCAGCAGCTCCACGACCACCGCAGCCGACCCGGGATCCGCCGCCTCCGCGACGCCGGCCTGGCGCAGCGCCCGGCGCAGCGGCTCGGCAAAGGTGTTGCGCGACGGCGCCTTGACGTAGGCCGACTCGAATTCGGCCTCGAGGTCCCAGGTGCGCAGGTGAAAGCCGCAGCCGCCCAGCACGCCGACCAGCAGCAGCGCGACCGGCCACCGCAGCCACAGGGTCCGGGGACGACTTCGCAACGGTTCTGGATGGAGTCGAGACATGGCGCTCAGGATACCGCTTCCGGAACATTCCTGGCGACTCCGGACCGCGACATCGCGCTCTGGCGGCCCGCAGCGGCCTCCACGCGCGCAGCGACCACGGGGTCCGGTCAGCGCGAACGCGCGCGTCGATCGCGCAGCCGCAGCGCCAGCAGGCCGATCAGGCACAGCAGCATGCCCAGCAGCAGCGGCAGCTGGCCGTAGCGGGTGAACGGCGTGGTGCCCGACATGAGCGCAAACTCACCGCGCAGCACCCCCGCTTCGAACTGCGGCAGCGCCGCGCGCACCGCTCCCCGGGAATCGATGATGCTGGTGACACCGTTGTTGGTACCGCGCAGCATCCAGCGGCCATTCTCCAGCGCGCGCATGCGCGCCATCTGCTCGTGCTGCAGCGGGCCGATGCTGCTGCCGAACCAGGTGTCGTTGGAAATCGTCAGCAGCACGTCGGCGCGCTGTGCCTGCTCGCGCACCAGCTCCGGATACACTACCTCGTAACAGATGGCCATGGCCGCGCGGGCGCCGTCGATCTGCAGCAGCGGCTGCCGCCAGGCGCCAGGCTCCGCGTGCGACATCGGCAGATCAAAAAACTCGATGAGGCCGCGCAGCTGGTCCTCGAGCGGCACGTACTCGCCGAAGGGGACCAGCCGGCGCTTCACGTAGCGCCCGCTGCCGTCCCCGATGGCCACGGCCGTGTTGCGGAACACGATCTCGCCGCCCGGCAGCCGCTCGAGCGCGGGCAGCCCCAGAACGAGGGCGGTTCCCGCTGCGGCCGCGCGCGCGCTCAGCTGCTCGAGCACCGGACCCGCTTCGTGCGCCATCAGCGTGATCGCGGCTTCCGGCCAGATCATCAGGTCCACACCCCAGTAGGGCTCCGACAGGTCGGTGTAGGTGCGCACGATGCTGGCCCGGTTCTCGGGACGCCACTTCAGGCCCTGGTCGATGTTTCCCTGCACCAGCGCCACGCTCCGCTGGCTCACCGGCGTGACCCAGGCCGGCCGCGTGAGCAGCCAGCCGGACCCCCAGAGCGCCAGCAGCACGACCACGGCAACCAGGCGCTGGTGCCCGGAGCCACGCAGCAGCACGGCGAGCTGGGTGGCGCTGAGCGCGGCTGCCAGACCCACCAGCAGGATGCCGCCCACCGGCGCGAAACCGGCCAGCGGGGTCTCCAGGTGCGCGTAGCCCAGATACAGCCAGGGAAAACCCGTGAGAAACCAGGTCAGCAGCCATTCGAGAGCCACCACCAGCACGGCGAACAGCAGCGCGTCGGAGAGCAGCGCGCCGCGCGCCAGCAGCCGGAACGCCCAGCCGAACGCGAGCCCGAACAGTGCCAGCCCCGCGACGAACAGGCCCACCAGAAACACCGCGAGCGGCACGGAGGCATTGCCGTAGACGTGGATCGACACGTAGACCCAGGACGCGCCTACCGCGTACTTGCCGAAGGCGAACAGGTACGCCAGCAGAGGCGCGTGACGCGGATCGCGAAAGCTGAGCAGGAACCAGGCCGAGACGGACAGGATGCCCAGCGGCCAGAGGTCGAACGGCGCCAGCGACAGCGGCAGCAGCGCCCCGCAGAGCAGGCTGAGGATGTACTTCACGGCTGCCCTGCGGGCATTACTGGCGTTTGACCTGCAGCAGCCGCAAGCGCCTCGAATCGGCGCTCAGCACCTTGAACCGCAAACTGTCGATGCTCACCGTCTCGCCGCGATCCGGCACGTGGCCAAAAGCCTTGAGCACGATGCCGCCGACGGTGTCGAACTCGTCGTCGTCGAAATCCACGTCGAAATACTGGTTGAAGTCCTCGATCTCGGTGGTGGCCTTGACGTTGAAGGTGTGCTCATCGAGCTGCTTGATGAACGATTCCTCGTCCACGTCGTGCTCGTCCTCGATGTCGCCGACGATCTGTTCCAGCACGTCTTCGATGGTCACGACGCCGGAGACCTGGCCGTACTCGTCCACCACCACCGCCATGTGATTGCGGGTGCGGCGAAATTCCTGCAGCAGGATGTTGAGGCGCTTGCTCTCGGGCACCACCGCAGCCTGGCGGATGCAGTCCTTCAGATCGAAGCTCCCGCGCTCGCCACTGCGCGCCAGCGGCAACAGGTCCTTCGCGTGCAGTATGCCTTTGATGTCGTCGAGGTCATCACCGATCACCGGATAGCGCGAGTGCTGAGACTCGATGATGGTGGCGAGCAGCGCATCGATGGAGTCGCTGATCTTCAGGCACACCAGCTGGGTGCGCGGCACCATGATGTCGCGGGCCTGCATGTCGGATACCTGCAGGGCGCCGAAGATGATGTTGAGTGCTTCGGCGTCCATGATCTGACGGTCCGCCGCGTCACGCAGCACCTCCATGAGCTCGCTGCGATCCGCAGGTTCGTCGCTGAACAGATCCGATAACCATTCCAGCACCGTTCTTCGCGGTGCCGATTCCCCGTTCTCGCTCATGCCGGCTGGTACGGGTCCGCGATGTCGAAGCGGCCCAGTATCTCCCTTTCTAGTGATTCCATTCGTTCTGCTTCATCCCCCTGATCGTGATCGTACCCCAAAAGATGCAGAACGCCATGCACGATCATGTGCGCAAAGTGGTCCTCTAGGCGCTTGCCCTGAGCTGCGGCCTCCGCGGCCACGACGGCCGCGCACACCACGATGTCGCCGAGCACCCGCACGTCGGGCAGCGCGACGTCAGCGGGAAAGCTGAGGACGTTGGTGGGTTTGTCGATGTGCCGATACGCGGCGTTTAGCTGGCGCGACTCCCCGGCCGTGACGACGCGCACACACAGCTCGGCCGCCTGCATATCGGCCGCGCCGGCATCCGGTCCATCCAGGCAGCTGAGAGCGCCCTGCGCCCAGCGCTCGATCAGTTCCGGGGCGGGGGCAGGCTCGTCGGTGGCAATCTGGACCTCAACCGGCATCTCTGCCCGGGTCGGCCGCCGGCTGGTCGCCCCGCAGATCGACATCTTCGTACGACGCGTAGGCTTCGACGATCTTCTGCACCAGCGGATGCCGCACCACGTCGCGGGAGCCGAAGTGGGTGAAGCTGATGCCTTCCACACCCTTGAGCACACCACGCACGTTGACCAGCCCGGACTTCTGGCCGCGGGGCAGGTCGATCTGGGTGATGTCGCCGGTAATCACCGCCGTGGAGCCGAAGCCGATCCGGGTCAGGAACATCTTCATCTGCTCGATCGTGGTGTTCTGGCTCTCGTCCAGAATGATGAAGGCATTGTTCAGCGTTCGCCCGCGCATGTAAGCGAGCGGAGCGACTTCGATGATGTTGCGCTCGATGTACTTGTTGACCCGTTCGACACCCATCATCTCGTAGAGCGCGTCATACAGCGGCCGCAGGTACGGGTCGATCTTCTGTGCCAGGTCGCCCGGCAGGAAGCCCAATTTCTCGCCCGCCTCTACCGCCGGCCGAACCAGCAGAATGCGCGACACCCGCTGAGTCTCCAGCGCCTCGACGGCGCAGGCGACGGCGAGATAGGTCTTGCCGGTGCCTGCGGGCCCGATGCCGAAGTTCACGTCGTGCTCGCGTATCGCCCTCACGTAGCGGGTCTGATTGACGCCGCGCGGCTTGACGGTCTTGCGGCCGGTTCGAATTACCAGCTCCCCGCCATCGTCGCGGGCCTCCCCGTCACCCGCAGACGCACGCGCGGCCACACGCACCGGCTCCCGCGCTGGCTCCCGCGCTGGCTCTCGCGCCTGCTCGCGGGCCAGGAGGTCGTCCACCCCGGATTCCTGCAGAAACAGATGCACCTGATCCGGCTCGATGCTGTCGCTGTGCAGCGTTTCGCGATACAGCTGCGATACCAGCGCGCTCGCCGCCCGGATGCGGCCTTCCGGTCCGCTGATCTGAAACTGATTGCCGCGATTGCGGATATGCACCCCCAGGCGCTTCTCGAGGTGTTTCAGGTTCTGATCGAAGGGACCGCACAACGCGGCGAGACGAGTGGAGTCGTTGGGTTCCAGGGCAATGCTGGTGGTCATTGGAACCACCCGGGAGGAGTTTTCGCTCAATTCAACGCCTGTTCGGGAACAATTTCCGAAGGATATCCCTCCGGCCCGGTGTGTCAATTGAAGTTTATGTGTCGGCGCGCAGCGTTCCGCGCAGGGAGTTCGCGAGGGCCTCGTCGATTTCGACGAGAGCGAAGTTACCGATCAGAGCCGCGTCCGCGGCCTGGAAGTTGACCACCCGGTTGTTCTCGGTACGCGCGGCCAGCTCGATGGGCGCGCCGGTGGCGCTGGCTGCGCCCTCCTGACGGCGCGAGTAGCCCGTGACCAGCACACGCTGAGTCGTACCCACCATGGCCGCGGAGATGGCATCCGCCTGGGCGCGGATGGTGGCCTGCAGGCGAGCGAGCCGGGCCTTCTTGACTTCGAGCGGGGTCGGGTCCGGCAGCGCTGCCGCCGGGGTGCCCGGGCGGGCGCTGTACACGAAGCTGAACGAGGCATCGAAACCGATGTCCTCGATCAGCCGCATGGTGTCCTCGAAGTCGGCGTCGGTTTCGCCTGGGAAACCCACGATGAAATCCGACGACAGGCTGATGTTCGGCCGCACCTCGCGCAGCCGGCTGATCCGTTCCCGGTACTCGGCCGCGCTGTGGCCGCGCTTCATCAGGGCAAGAATGCGATCGGAGCCGGACTGGACCGGCAGGTGCAGGTGGTTTACCAGTGCAGGGACCTCGGAAAACGCCTCGATCAGGGTGTCCGTGAACTCCAGCGGGTGCGACGTGGTGAAGCGTATCCGATCGATCCCGGGCACCTCGGCCACGTAGTGAATCAGCTCTGCCAGGTCCGCGCGGTCGCCGTCGACCTCGCCCTGATAGGCGTTGACATTCTGGCCGAGCAGGTTGATCTCGCGCACGCCCTGCCGCGCCAGCGCGACCACCTCGGCCATCACGTCCGCGACCGGGCGGCTGACTTCCTCGCCGCGCGTGTAGGGCACGACGCAGAAGCTGCAGTATTTGCTGCAGCCCTCCATCACCGAGACGAAGGCGCTCGGTCCGTCCGCGCAGGGTTCGGGCAATCGGTCGAACTTCTCGATCTCCGGAAAGCTCACGTCGACCAGCGGCACGAGCTCCACGCTGCGCGCCCGGCTTTCAAGCATTTCAGGCAGCCGATGCAGAGTCTGGGGACCGAACACCATGTCCACGTGGGGGGCCCGTCGGCGGATGGCCTCGCCCTCCTGACTTGCGACGCAGCCTCCAACGCCGATCACCAGGTCGGGATTTGCAGCCTTCAGCCGCTTCCAGCGGCCCAGCTGATGAAACACTTTTTCCGCAGCCTTTTCACGGATCGAGCAGGTGTTCAGCAGAATCAGATCGGCCTGCTCCGGCTCAGCGACGAGCTCGTAGCCGTGACTCTCGCCCAGCAGGTCTGCCATGCGCGACGAGTCGTACTCGTTCATCTGACAACCGTGGGTTTTTATGAATAGTTTCTTGCGCAAGTCCGCGTTTCCCGATCTACTGCATCCGTGCCCGCGCGCGACGGTGCCGCAGCCGCAAGCTGGGGCCGCGCATGGGGGCGAAAATTATAGTGGCTTGAATTTTCCACCGTCACCTCTATATACAGCCACTGCATTCCCCTGACGGAGCGGTAATGAGCGATTCCGACAAACACATATACAAGGTGCTGTTCCACAGCCAGGGGCAGGTCTACGAGGTCTACGCCCGCGCGATCTACCAGAGCGACCTGTATGGCTTCATCGAGGTCGAGGACTACGTGTTCGGCAGCCGCAGCAAGGTGGTCATCGACCCGGGTGAGGAGAAGCTGCGCAACGAGTTCGAGGGCGTGCAGCGCAGCTTCATACCCATGCACGCGGTAATCCGCATCGACGAGGTGGAAAAGGAAGGCGTGGCCAAGGTCACCGACAGCAAGGGCGGCAACGTCACCCCGTTCCCCATGCCGATGCCCAGCGACGGGGGCAAGTCATAGGCCCGCTGCACCCGCTCTACTGGGCGGAACGCGCGCCGCAGCGACCGGCCTGGCATTTCGACGGACACTCCGTCAGCTACGGTGAGCTGGGCAGCCTGATGCTCAAGGGTGCCCGGTTCCTGCGCCGCCAGGGCCTGCAGACGGGCGATGGACTGGTGCTGCTGGCCGAAAACCACGCCGATACCCTGTTGCTGTTCTGGGCGGCGCAGCTCGCCGGACTCTACTACACCCCCATCAGCGCCCAGTTCCAGGCCCGTGAGGTACGGCACATCCTCGAGGACTGCGACGCGCGCCTGCTGGTGTGCAGCGACGCGCAGGCCGAGAAGGCCGTTGACGCCCCGCAGGCGCTCCGGTTGTCTCTGGAATCCTGGCGGCAGACCATCGCGGCAGAGCCCGAAACGCTCATCGCTGATGCCGCCGAAGGGGCGGAGATGCTGTATTCCTCAGGTACCACCGGCAAACCCAAGGGCGTGCGCGCCAGTACCCCCGGGGCTGCGCTCGGCAGCGTCTCGGAGCTGTTCCGCCGCCGCCTGACCCTGCACCAGATCGATGCCAGTGCCCGGTACCTTTCCACCGCGCCGCTGTATCACTCGGCGCCGCTGCGCTACAACGCCATGATGCATCGCTCCGGTGCCACCAGCGTGATCATGCCGCGCTTCGACGCCGCCGGCAGCCTGGCCCTGATCGAACGCTACCGGATCAGCCACAGCCAGTGGGTGCCCACCATGTTCGTGCGCCTGCTGCGCCTGCCCCAGGAGATCCGCCACCGGCACGATCTTTCCTCGCACCGCGTTGCCGTGCATGCAGCCGCGCCCTGTCCCGTGCACGTCAAACGGCAGATGCTGGAATGGTGGGGGCCGATTCTCCACGAGTACTACTCGGGCACCGAAGGCAACGGCCAGACGGCAATCTCCCCGCAGGAATGGCTCGAGCACCCGGGGTCCGTGGGCCGGCCGATCCTCGGCGAGCTGCACATCCTCGACGACGACGGCGCCGAGGTGCCGGCCGGCCGTCCCGGCCGCGTGTTCTTCGCCGGGGGGCCACGCTTCGAGTACTACAAGGATCCGGCCAAGACAGCGGCGGCCTACGACGCGCACGGCTGGTCGACGCTGGGAGACATCGGCTACGTCGACGCCGAGGGCTACCTCTACCTCACCGACCGCGCCTCGCACATGATCATCTCCGGTGGGGTGAACATCTACCCGCGCGAGGTGGAGGACGTGCTGCTCGAGCACCCCGCGGTTCAGGATGCCGCAGTATTCGGCATTCCCGACGAGGAGTTCGGCGAGGCCGTCAAGGCAGCCGTAGAGCTCGTGCCCGGCGCAGCCGCGAACGAAACCGAGCTCATCAGCCACTGCCGCGCACGCCTGGCGCATCTGAAGTGCCCGAAGAGTGTCGATTTTCACGATGCGCTGCCGCGCCATCAGACCGGCAAGCTGTACAAAGAGCGGCTGCGGCAGCCGTACCTCACATCTGAGGCGACGGCTCCGGCCTCCCGCTGCTAGGCGCCCGCCTGCGCGGACGCCACCGATCCGTGCCGCGCGCCGGTACGGAGCACGCCGGCAGACGCTTTCAGTAGCCCTCTTCGAGCAACGGAAACGCGCTCAGAACATGCGGTGCGACCATGGGGGTAGCACGCTCCAGCAGCCCCGGATGCAGCTCGTCGAGCCGGCTCACGCCGAGCAGGGCCATGGTCGTACGGATCTCGTGCTCCAGAATCTCCAGAGCCGAAACCAGGGCCTCGGCCCCGCCGGCGGCCATGGCCAGGGCTTCGAAGCGCCCCATGCCCACGGCGTGGGCACCGAGGCACAGGGCCTTGACCACGTCGGCGCCGCGCATGAAACCACCGTCCACCAGCACCGGGACGCGGCCGTCCACGGCCGCGACCACCTCCGGCAGCGCGTCGATGCAGGCTCGCGTGTGGTCCAGCTGGCGACCGCCATGGTTGGATACGTAAACCACGTCGACCCCGAGATCGACGCAGCGCGCGGCATCCTCGGCGGCGTTGACCCCCTTTATCAGCAGCGGAATGTCGAAGCGCGACTTGATGTGCTCCACCGTCTTCCAGGTCATTCGCGCCTGATAGCTGAAGTCGCTGGCGCCCGCCCGGCTGCCCGAGGGGGGCACGAAGCGCTTGAGGATGTCGCGCTCCCGGCGCGAATAGGTCTGCGTATCGGCGGTGAGGCAGAATCCGGTGTAGCCGGCGGTGATGGCGCGGGCGATGATCTCGTCCATCCAGCCCTCGTCACCCATGAGATAGAGCTGGAAGATCCGCGGGCCCGGTACCTCGCGCGCCACCTCCTCGAAATCGGGCAGACACACGGAGCTCAAGATCTGCAGCACGCCGAACTCACGGGCGGCCAGCGCCGCGCTGCTGCCCCCTCCCGCCTCGAACAGCTGCAGCGAGCCGATGGGCGGCAGCAGCACGGGAATGCGCAGCGGCACACCCAGCAGGCTGGTCGACGCCCGAACGTCGCTGACGTCGTTGAGAATCCGCGGCCGATAGACCCAGGAGTCGATGCCGAAGCGGTTGCGCTTCAGCGCCGACTCGCTGTCGGCCCCGCCGATCAGGTAATCCCAGCTGTTCCGGTCGAGGTTGGTGCGACCCGCGCGGACGATCTGCTGCAGCGTGAGGAACTTCATCCGTGCCCGCCTCCCCCGGGGCCACGTACCGCCCCAAATGCTACCACGCTGACGTAGAATGCCGACCTTTGCATGCAGCGGAGCAGAACGGATGGCAGCAATGGTGATCGTCGGCGCGGGACACGCGGCAGGACAGGCGGCAGCCAGCCTGCGCCAGGAAGGCTACAAGGGCGAGATCGTCATCATCGGCGACGAGCCGCACATCCCCTATCAGCGTCCGCCGCTGTCGAAAGCCTATCTGTCCGGTGAGCAGGGACTCGAACGGGTGCACCTGCGCCCGGAGAAGTTCTACGCCGATCAGGGCATCACCGTGAAGACCGGTGTGCGGGTGGAACAGATCGATACGGCCGCCAGAACCGTCACCACGGACCAGGGCGAAACCATTGCCTACACCAAGCTGCTGCTTGCCACCGGCGGTCGGCCGCGCAAGCTCGGTATCCCCGGCAGCGACCTGGCAGGCATTCACTATCTGCGCAGCATCGAGGACGTGGACGGCATCCGCGCCGACATGGCCCCAGGCCGCAAGCTGGTCATCGTGGGCGGCGGCTACATCGGTCTCGAGGTGGCGTCCGTCGCCGTGAAGGCGGGTCTCGAGGTGCACGTGCTGGAGATGGAGCCGCGCATTCTGCAGCGCGTCACCACGCCGGAAATGTCCGCCTACTACCACCAGCTGCACACCTCCCGGGGCGTGCACATCCACACCGAAACCGGCGTCACCGGCTTCAGCGGCGACGACCACGTACGCCATGTACTGTGCGGCGATACAGCCTTCGACGCCGATCTGGTGATCGTGGGCATCGGCATCATCCCCAATGTGGAGGTCGCTCAGGCAGCCGGCATCGTCTGCGACAACGGCATCGTGGTGGACGACCATTGCCGCACGTCGGATCCGGACGTGTACGCAGCCGGCGACTGTACCAATCATCCCAACCCGCTGCTGGGCCGGCGCCTGCGGCTGGAATCGGTGCCCAACGCCATGGAGCAGGCCCGGGTGGCCGCCGCCAACATGTGCGGCGGCGACAAGACCTACGCCAGCATTCCGTGGTTCTGGTCCGATCAGTACGAGCTCAAGCTGCAGATGGTGGGTTTCTCGGCCGACGGTGACACCCAGGTGGTCCGCGGCGACATGGCCGCCAACCAGTTCGCCGTGTTCTATCTCAAGGACGGCAAGGTCGTGGCAGCGGACGCGGTGAACAGCCCGAAGGAGTTCATGATCTGCAAACAGCTGATCGGCCGCGAGGTCGACGCCGCTGCGCTGGCGGATCCGGGCACCGATCTGAAGGCTCTTTTGGCGAGCTGAAGGCTCTTTTGGCGAGCTGAAGGCTCTTTTGGCGAGCTGAAGGCTCTTTTGGCGAGCTGAAGTGAAGGCTCCTTCGACGCCGGGCTACGTAGATTCCCCGATGGCCGCGGACCGGGGTGGTACGGATACTAGCCGCCAGTCCCTAGAAGCGGACGGGGCAGTCTCCTCCTCTCCCCTCCCGTCCGCTACTTCAACGCCGGATCTCTGATCCGGCGTTTTCTTTTGCGCGCTACAGGCCCAGCACCTGCTTGGCGATGATGTTGTGCTGAATCTCGCTGCTGCCGCCGGCAATGGTGTAGCCGCGATGGTGGTAGCGGCCGGATGCCACGTACTCAGCGTATCCGGGCGCCACGGGCGGCGCCTGACCGCCCCCGTCCGCCGGCAGCGCCCAGTGACCGACGGCTTCGAACAGCAGTTCGTCCATGGCCTGAACCAGCTCGCTGCCCTTGAGTTTGAGCATCGACGGTTCAGCGCCGATGGCGCCGCCCCGATCGGCTTCGGTGAGGAGCCTGAGACTCGTCATCTCCAGGGCGTCCAGGCGGATCGCGAGCTCGGCGATGCAGCGACGGAACCGATCCGCATCGGCCAGAACCCCATCCGCGCACGGCTCCTGGCTGACGACCTCGCGGATGAGCCCGAGCATGCGGCGGTTTTCGGCCACCCGTGACACCATGAGCCGCTCGTCACCGAGCAGGCTTTTCGCCACCGTCCAACCGCGGTTTTCCTCGCCGAGCCGGTTCGTCGCCGGCACCCGCACGCCATCGAAGAAGACCTGATTCCACAGCCGCTTGCCGTTGAAGGCGTAAAGCGGCTCCACCGTGATGCCCGGTGAGCGCATGTCGATGAGCAGAAAGCTGATGCCGCGCTGCGGCTGCGCGTCGGGATCGGTCCGCACCAGGCAGAAGATCCAGTCGGCCTGTTCGGCGGCGGACGTCCAGATCTTCTGACCGGTGACCACGTAGTCGTCGCCGTCGCGCACCGCCCGGGTGCGCACCGTGGCCAGATCGGAACCCGCCTGCGGTTCCGAATAGCCCTGACACCACCAGAGTTCGGCGTTCAGAATCCCGGGCAGGTGCGCCTGCTGCTGCGCCTCGCTGCCGTAGCGGATGATCGCGGGCCCGACCATGTTGAAGCCGAATCCGGACAGCGGCGGGGCGTGCGCGGCCCGGCATTCGACGTCGAACAGATGGCGCTCAACCAGCGACCAGCCGGTGCCGCCGTGCTGCCGGGGCCAGTGCGGTGCCGCCCAGCCGCGCGCGTTGAGAATACGCGTCCACTGCGCGAGCTCCGCCTTCGAGACCGCCGCGCCGCGCCGCACCTTGTCGGCAGTATCCGCCGGCAGCTCGCCGGCGAGAAACTCCCGAATCTCGTCACGCAGACGCCGCTGTGATTCCGTTAGAGACAACTTCATGGTCAACCCACCGAACAGGAGAGAACCCGGGAAATCTGGCACAGGGGCCGACCGCTCTCGCGGCGCCAGGCGTTGAAGGCATCCTGCACCGCGGCAAGCGCCTTTCTGCTGGCAGGCGCCTTGTCCACCACGCCCTGAGCAACGAGTACCGTCACCACGTCCGCAGAAAGCAACGGCGTATCTCTGCCGACGAAGCGCAGGAAGAACCGGCCGGTCTGGCCGCCCAGGCGGTCGCCGCGGCGTTTGAGCTCGTCCCACAGGCCGACGAAGTCGTCCTCGGGCCACGCGGCGAGGTAGTCGCCGAACGAGCCGTGCGCCTCCCGCACCTCGAGGACGTACGCTGCGTTGCGCCGCACCGATGCGATCTTTGCGCCATTGCGCACGATGCGCTCGTCCGTGGCGAGCCGCTCCAGCTGCTCATCGCTGAGCAGCGCGCAGCTCGAAACGTCGAAGCCGAGAAAGGCGGCCTCGAATTGCGGCCACTTGCGTTCGATGATCTGCCAGACGAAACCCGAGCGGAACACGCTTGCCGTCATCTCCGCCAGGTAGCGGTCGTCGGGCCGCGCGCGCAGCTCAGCCGGCGTGGCGGGCACGGGCAGCAGCGCCTCGAGCGCGGGCGTTCCCCCCTTGCGCTCGGCGGCACGCTGAAAGATGCTTGCAAAGGAATCCACGGCCCTCCACCCCCCAGCCGGTTCGACGATGATCGACGTAGTCGACAAACAGCGTCAAGGCACCGGGCTCGATCCCGGTCTCGAGGACATCCTCGAGGACGAAGCGCTCGATCGGGGGGCGCTGGTGTTCTGCGGCATCTGCTCGCACGTCATCGGCCGTCGCAGCGATGCCATCGAGGTCAACGGCAGTCACAGCCACCAGTGCGTGAACCCCTACGGCATCCGCTTCGACGTGACCTGCTATGCCGAAGCGCTCGGCTGCACGATCTCGGGACAGCCGAGTGCAGCCGATACCTGGTTTGCGGGCTTCCGCTGGCGCCTGGCTACCTGCGGCGACTGCGGCGCGCATCTGGGCTGGTATTTCGACCGGAACAGCGAGTACTTTTACGGTTTGATCAGGGATCGAATTCAACATGAGTAAAGCGCCGGCGCGCGATCACTACGCGACCCTAACCTTCGATTGCTACGGCACGCTCATAGACTGGGAGAACGGCCTGCTGGGCTTTCTGCAGCCGCTGCTGGAAAGCTACGACGTGCACGTCATCGACGACTGGGTGCTGGAGCTGTTCGCCCAGTACGAGCCCGAAGCCCAGACCAAGGGCGGCAGCTACCGTCGCGTGCTCGGCGAGGTGCTGCAGCGTTTCGGTACGCGTCTGGCGTTCACGCCGTCCGAGGACACCCTCGATGCATTCGCCGGTAGCATCGAGTACTGGCAGCCCTATCCGGACACCGTGGCGGCGCTCAAGCGTCTCAAGCAGCACTATCGCCTGGCCGTGGTATCGAACATCGACGACGATCTGTTCGCGCTGACCGCGCCGCAGCTGGGGGTAGAGCTCGATGCGGTGATCACCGCAGAGCAGGTGGGCGCCTACAAACCGGACCACGCCATGTTCCGGGAGGCCCTGCGGCGGGTGCAGGGGCCGGTGCTGCACGTGGCGCAGAGCAGGTTTCACGACATAGCGCCTGCCCGGGCACTGGGCATCGATTGCGCCTGGATCAACCGGTCCGGCGCGTCGGCCGCGAGGGACGTCCAGGCCGAGCCGGACTTCACCTTCGCGAACCTGACCGAGCTCGCCGACGCCCTGTGTTAGCATCGGCGCATGCCCGCGCCCGCGTACAGCACCATCGAGATCAGCAAGGAGTACCTGCATTTCAATGCGGCGCACTTCACGTTGTTTTCAGCCACCGAGCGCGAGGATCTGCACGGCCATACCTTCTACGTCACCGCCGAGGTGGACAGCCCCATCGGCGAGGACGGTCTCGCCTTCGACTACAACCTGCTGAAATCGGCGCTCAAGGATCTGTGCGATGGCATCGACGAGAAGGTTCTGCTGCCGGAGCGGTCGCCTTACCTGACGCTGGAGCAGGACGGCCCCTATCTGATCGCGCGCTTCGCCGAAGAGCGGATTCCGTTTCTGCCGCGCGACGTGCTGACGCTACCGGTACGCAACATCACGGTGGAAGAGCTGGCGCCCTGGCTGCTCGACGCGCTGCGCGCCCTGCCGGAGATCGAGGCCCTGGGGCTGACCCGGGTGCGCATCCGGGTATCCTCGGGCCCGGGCCAGTGGGCCGCGGCCGAATGGGCCGGATGAGGAGCGGCTGACGCGATGAGGTGCGCCATCGTCACAGGCGCGAGCGCCGGCATCGGGCTCGCGACGGCGCGCCGGTTTGCCGCCGAGGGCTACCGCACCATCAACCTGTCGCGGCGTCCCTGCCCCGCCGCCGAAGTGCAGCACCTCGCCTGCGACCTGGGGGACCCGGAGTTTCTGAGCGCCGTGGAAGCGGAGCTCAGCCGTCATACCGACGGCGCCACCCAGCTGGTGCTGATCCACAACGCCGCGAGCATGTACAACGACAGCGCCACGAGCACCGCCAGTGCCGATCTGCGCCGCGTGTTCGAGGTCAACCTGGTGGCGCCCAACAGTCTGAACCGCTTCGCCATTCCGCGCATGCGGCCGGGATCGGCGATTCTCTATGTCGGCTCCACCCTGTCCGAGAAGGCGGTCCCGGGCAGCTTCAGCTACGTGACCAGCAAGCACGCCATGGTGGGCATGATGCGTGCCACCTGTCAGGATCTGGCCGGCAGCGGCATTCATACGGCCTGCATCTGCCCCGGATTCACCGACACCGAGATGCTGCGCGAACACGTCGGCACGGAGTCGCTGGGGCTGGTGCAGCGCCTGTCTGCGTTCGGCCGCCTGATCGAGCCGGAGGAGATCGCCGAGATGCTGTTCTGGTCGGCTGGCAATCCCGTGATCAACGGCGCCGTGCTGCATGCCAACCTGGGGCAGATCGAGCGTTAGTCTGGAGAGTATTCGCAGTCCATGAGTCAGATAGATCTGAGCGAGCGCCGCGAACGCGTGTTTATCGTGCTCGCGGGCTTTTTCCTGTGCGCCATGACCCTGCTGAACGTGGTCGGCATCACCCGTTTCATCCAGCTCGGGCCCATGGCCCTGGCCGTTGGAGTGCTGCCCTACCCGCTGACTTTCCTCTGTACGGATCTGATCAGTGAGCTGTACGGCCGCGCCCGCGCCAACTTCCTGGTGTGGGTGGGGTTCACGCTGAACTTCTTCATCATCGGCTGCCTGTGGCTCGGCAACTACATCCCGGCCGTGCCCGCCGACACGCAGCCGCCCTGGCAGGTGATCAAGCTCGCCGAGGACATCGCGCTACCCAACGGCGAGGTGCTGTCCGGCAGCGCCGAGCTGTTCCGGCTGCTCTACGCCTGCACGTCGGGCGCGGTGTTCGCGTCCATGATGGCTTACATCGCCGCGCAGTTCTGCGACGTGCAGCTGTTCCACTATTTCAAGCGCCTGACCAAGGGCCGGCATCTGTGGCTGCGCAATAATTTCTCGACCCTGACGAGCCAGATGGTGGATTCGTTCATGGTGATCACCGTCACCTTCGGCGCCACCTACCTGGCGGGCAACATCACCATCGGTGCGATGCTGGTGCTCATGGGTTCCAACTATCTGTTCAAGATGTTCTGCGCGCTGGCCGACACGCTGCCCTTCTACTACCTTACCGGCAAGCTTCGGACCTACCTCGAAATCGACAACGTACACGTCTTCGACTGAGGCCCGCAGCGCTTGCGCTCAGCCGCCTGAGCGGGCCCACGGATAACGGTCCTGGGGCATGAACGGAACGTCCGTGTCCTCCGGGCGCGCGCCGGCGGCGGTGAGCATGGCGTGTACCTGCCCACGGTGGTGCGTGCCGTGATTGAACAGCTGCACCACCAGCACCCAGCGCGGACGGGTCACCTGGGCTTGAATGGCGCCCGAATACCACCCCAGATCCCCCGCCAGATCGTCCGCAGTGACCCGTGCCGACCAGTCGAGCAGGGCAGCATCGGTTTCGGCCCGGTCGGCGCGCAAAGACGCCCAGTCTGCGTGGGTGGTGATCGACCCCGGAATGTCCGGCTGCGCGGGTGCCGCGGTACCCGCCAGTCGATGCAGCCAGAGCTGGTCGCCCCACAGCAGATGATTGAGCGTCGCGTGAATCGAGCCGAAAAAGGCGCCGCGCGGCGCGCGCCGGTCATGATCGGAGAGGCCGTCGGCAGCGCGATAGATGCTGTCGTTCTGCCAGTGACTGTACGCGGCCATGAGCCGCACGTACTCGATGGTGATCACAGTTACCTCCTCGAATCAGACCCACTCGTCGAGGCGGGCCCGCTCTGCAAGCAGGGCGTTGATGGCAGCATAGGCCAGCCCGCAGCAGAGCACGCCGGCAGCGACGGCGAGCAGATCGATCCAGTCTGAGGGGCGTGCTGCCGTCGCCGTCGCGGCGAACCCGGCGCCGACGGCCAGCACGCAGTTGCGAACGATCAGCGCAACGGAAATCGGCTGATCGCCGGCCCCGCAGCCACAGTCGATCAGGGACCGGCCCCGGGCGAGGTTCACGCCCATGGCGATCGCGTAGACGAGCAGCAACGTCAGGGCCGCGACGTAGCTCGGGCGCAGTTGCAGCAACGCTCCGAGGCCGACGGCCAGCTCCGCGAGCATCACAAGCCAGGCCGCGGCAGGGAGAAACGTCCCCGGCAGCAGCGCGTAGGACGCGAGCGTGCGGATGAATGCTCCCGAGTTCCGGAGCTTGTGCAGCGCGCCGGCAAGAAACAGCCAGGCGAGGGCCAGGCGCGCTACCAGCACGATCACCGCGGATCGACCAGGTGGGCGCGGTTCACGCAGTTCTGCAGGCGCCCTCCGGTCAGATAGGTGATCGCGACCTCACCGCCCTTGTAGCGCATGTCGTACACGCTCTCGGGGGTGAAGAATGCCGAGTGCGGCGTCAGCACCAGACGGTGATCGATCCAGTCCTCGTCTGCCGCCCAGGCCGCGAGCAGCGGGTGCTCGGGGTTGGCAGGCTCTTCCGGCAAGACGTCGAGCCCCACGGCCAGCACCCGGTCGGCGCGCAACGCGTCGTGCAGGGCATCCAGATCGATGAGCGGTCCGCGCGCGGTGTTGATGAGAATCAGGCCCGGTTTGCTGTGCGCCAGCACCTCGGCGTCGATGAGCTTCTCCGTCGCCGCCGACAACGGCAGGTGCAGACTCACGACGTCGCTCTGCGTGAACAGCTCCGCCAGCGAGTGCACGCGACGCACGCCGAGCGCGAGATCGGTGCCGTTCTCGAGGTAGGGGTCGTAGAACACCACGTCCATGCCCAGCGCCTTGGCCCGCAGCGCGGCGGCCGTGCCGATCCGGCCGAGCCCGACGATGCCGAACACACAGGCCGACAGCCGCCGGCCATAGGGATTCAGCGCCGGGCGCCAGTTGCCGCGCAGGTTCCGCTTCAGCTCGCGGGTGTGAAACGTGATGCCTTTCATCAGCGACATCATCAGCGCTATGGCATGGTCCGCGACTTCCTGAGTACCGTAGTCGGGCACGTTGCAGACCGGCACGCCCAGCGCGCCCCATGCTGCCAGATCGATGTTGTCGAACCCCACCTTCGGCGTCACCAGAATGCGGCAGCGAACCATCTTCTCGCGATATTCTGCAGGGATGTCCTGGACGGTGACGACGCCGTCGCAACTCGCCCACTGCTCGTCGCTCACCTCGTCGAAACGTTCACAGAACTCCGCCCAGCCGTGCTCGCCGACACTCGAGGTCTCGATCTCACGGTCATCGGGCCAGCGCATCTGCGGCCACAGAATTCGATAGCTCATGTTCTTTCCTCCCCAAAGCCGATACCAAAAATGCAGCGAAAACAGATGCCGATTGCAGACGCCTGCGCGCCGCGGCGCGCTAGCCGAGCAGCTCAGCCGCCTCGGCCACTGAGCGTTCGAGCCACGCCCGGTCGACGCCGCCGACGCGCAGACGGGTCACGATCAGGTGCGACATGCCGAGCCGCTCGCGATACTCGGCCACCTTGTCCCGCACGAAGGCAGCCTCACCGATGATGCACCAGTCGTCCACCTCGGCACCCTCGTCCAGACGCCCCGTGCCCAGCGCCTGCTCGTGCACGCGTCGACGCACCTCATCGGCATCGGTCCCGTTGCGCGTGATGAGCAGCGTGCGCATCACCGGCACTTCCTGCTGGTCCTCATGGCCTGCGTCGCGCGCCGCCGCCCGGTGCCGTTCGTAGTTGGCTTCGAGCGTCGCCAGCGTCTCCACGGGCGACGCCAGGTAAGGCAGCCCGAGCCGTCCCGCCTGCGCCAGCGCCTTGGGTCCGAACGCCGCGACCCAGATCGGCGGATGCGGCTTCTGCACCGGCAGCGGGTCGAGCACGATGCGCGCATCGCCGCTCCCGCCCACGGCCACCGGCACGCCGGACCAGGCATCGATCATCCAGCGCAGACTGTCCTCGAACAGACGCCGCTTGTCGC
This sequence comes from Pseudomonadales bacterium, assembly GCA_041395905.1. Taxonomy (GTDB): domain Bacteria; phylum Pseudomonadota; class Gammaproteobacteria; order Pseudomonadales; family Azotimanducaceae; genus UBA7803. The sequence continues at coordinate 93,979 of JAWKZP010000010.1, read as the reverse complement.
GCGGGACCACGTTGAACGCCTTGAGCATGAGCGGTGCGTAGCCGCGGCCGACGCCGAGCACGACCCGTCCGCACGAGAGCTGGTCGAGCACGGCAACCTGCTCCGCGGCCTGCACCGGATTGCGCAGCGGCAGCAGGTACGAGGTGGTCGCCAGGCGGATGTCCCGGGTGCCTGCGGCCACCGCGGCCAGCAGCATCAGAGGATCGGGTATGGCATTGTCGTTGAAATGGTTTTCCGGCAGCCAGAACGACGCGTAGCCGTAGCGCTCCGCGGCCGCCGCCTGGGCGGAGAGGCTCGCCGCGCTGCGTTCACTCAGATCCCAGGGTGTAACGCCCAGCTTCACGCCGCCGCTCCGACCCGATGCGGCCGTGAGCGGGACCTGATCGGCCCCGTGATTGCTGCCCAGCGGCCGCCCATGTGCGCTCCCGGTTTGCGGGCACGATTATGCCACCCGGTGCCTTGCTCAGGACAGATCGAGCAAACCGCGCAGCCCTTCATAGCCGGGGCGCGCGACGAGCTGCGCTACGCATTGCACCTCGCCGACAGTCAGGCGCTGGCGCCAGTTCAGCGCCTGCGCCCAGGCCCGCGCAGCCGCGGGCGAACGGGCCTCGCAGAGATGGCTCAGCGAGCTGCGAAAGCCACCGGAGGCGGCGGCTGCCACCAGCGCGTCCGATTCCGGGTCGGAAGCTGCCGGTGGGCCTGGCGCCCGCAACGCCGCCTCCTGATCCGGCGAACCGGAGGTCACGGCAGTGGCAGTGACCGCCCCGGAAAGCGCTGCGCCAGTGCGGTCTGATTGCAGTGTCCCGCGGGGTGCGGACGGCGACGCGTCCCGGATGGCCACCGCACGCCCGGTCTCCGTGTCGGGCCCGGCCGCCGATTGCGATGGCCTGCGCGGCACATCGGGCTCGCGCGCCAGAGACCAGAGCAGCAGCGTGGTAAGGCCGAGCAGACTCACGACGGTAACCGCGGGCAGCCACCTGCGCCCCGGGGTGCGTGCCGCTCGATGGCGGGCGCCGCCCACGACCGCCGTCGTGCCACGCCGCTGCGAGGTAGAACCCGGCCGCGACAAGTCGGCCGAACCCGGATCGCGCAGCCAGCGCACCAGACCACCGAGCTGCCGATCGGCACTGCGCGCGGGCCAGGTGGTGAGTTCCACCACCTGCTGGCAATGCGCCGGCAGAACCACCCCATCGAGACGCAATGCCACCGTAGCGCCCGGGGCCGCCAGCAGCTCGCGCACCCAGGCGGCGCGCAGGGAGCGTCCCGTGCAGGCCACGAGGCGGGGTTCGGAAGGCGTGCCCACCAGCGCTTCGCGCAGCACCACGTCCTGCCCCGCCCGGTTCAGCAGGTCAGCCAGCAGAACGATGCGGTGCCGGTCTTCCGGCACGCAGAACAGATCGATAGGTGCCATGCCTTGAGCATAGCAACGGGGGAAGCGACGGCCTGGTCAGCGCAGCACGTCGTTGCGTTCCAGCGCGGCGATGCGCTCGGTGTCATAACCCAGCAGGTCGCGCAGCACGGTGAGGTTGTCCGCCCCGAACCAGGGCGCGCGCTCGGGGCGCCGGGCCGGGGTCCGTGACAGCAGCAGGCGCGTCGACTCCACGGCGGCGCCGGCGAGGCGCGCCTGGTGCACCAGCCGCGATGAAGTGCCCGCGATGGGCCAGCTGGGCGTCGTCGGCGTCGTGGGTGTCTGGCACGCGATGCGCGGGCACTCGATGCTGCTGCAGGCACGTTTCCAGCGCCTGACCGTCCTGGGTCGCGCTCCAGTCGGCGATCCGCTGGTCGATGACGTCCGCGGCGGCACGCCGCGCCTCCAGCCCGATCAACCCCGCATCGAGCAGATCGTCCATGCCCGCCAGCGTGCACAGGCTGCGCCACTGATCGTCGCTAGTGACGGACAGCGCGATCCAGCGGTCGACGCCCAGCGTCGGGTATACGCCGGACGGCGCATGCTCGCGATCCCGATTGCCGGCTGCCGTGTCGACCCGGCCATGTTCCAGGTACTCCAGGCACTGTGGCGCGAGAAAGTGCAGGGCCGCCTCGGCCTGCGCCATGTCGATGTACTGACCCTCACCGGTGCGGCCCCGGCGCCGCAGCGCCCCGAGAATCGCCAGCGCATTGAAACGCACCGAGGTGAAGTCCGTATAAGGGCCGAAGCAGCCTGTAGGCGGTTGCCCTGGATAGCCCGTGAGGGAGTGAAACCCTGACACTGCCGCCGCCAGGTTGCCGTATCCGGCGTAGGGACTCCAGGGACCGGACTGGCCCATCAGGCAGCTGGAAATCATGATGATGTGCGGGTTCAGAGCGCGCACGCGGTCGTAGCCGAAACCCATCCGTGCCACCACGCCGGGGGCAAACGACTCCGTGAACACGTCCGCCCAGCGGATCAGATCCGCGAGCACGGCGCGGCCTTCGTCGGTGCCGAGATCCAGCGTGACGTTGAGCTTGTTGCAGTTGGTCGTGTGATGGCAGGCGGCGCGTTCCGGATCCATCTGCCCGCCGACGTAAGGCGGCACGTTGCGCACCATGTCCAGCCGCCGGGTCGACTCCACGTGCACGACCGTGGCACCGTAGTCCGCCAGCATGCGCGTGGCGCCGGGGCCGGCCACTACCCAGAACAGGTCCAGCACCTTGAGGCCCGCCAGCGGACCCGCACCGGGTGCCGGGCTGAAGCCGAGCGACGGCGACTGCGCCGTGGCCGATGCGGCCTGAGAGAACTCCGGACGGCCCTGGGCAGCCCTCGTGCTGGTCGCGTAAAAGCGCGCGAACGGACCCAGCCGGACCCCCTGCTGGTCGCGACGCACGAAGCCGCGGCTGCGCAGATGCTCGCTGTCCAGCAGGTCCGCGACGCTCAGCACCGGGGCGATCAGCAGGCGCCGGCGCACCGCTTCGTCCATGAGCTCGGCCTTGCTGCGTGCGGCGATCAGGCGTTCGATGCCGCTCTGCACCGGCGCCCAGTCCGCCTCGGTGATCTGTCCCTGCAGCATCTGCACCGCTGCCTGCCCCCAGGGCCATTGCAGGTCCCGCTCGCTGCACAGGCCTTCCTCATGTACCCAGGCCATGAGCCGTTCCATGAATGCCGCGAGCGGCGGCAGCACGCCCTGCAGCACCACGACCCAGCCGTCCCGGGCCTGAAACTGATTCCGCAGATGCACACCGCCGATACGCCCGCCGTACGCCGAGCGCTGCGCGCGATCCTGACCGACGCGGCCGTCGAGACCGCGGGCCAGCAATGCCAGCGTCAGCGACTGCTGCCCCGCGGCATCGACCCGCTGGCCGCGGCCGCTGCGGGCGCGCTCGGCGAGCGCGATCAGCACGCCCACCGCCGCATCGGCACAGGCGTGCGCATGCGCCTGCGGCGCACTGATGCGCAACGGCGGCAAGGCGTCGCTGCCGGTGACGTACAGATAGCCCGAGGCCGCGGTGGCCGTGAGATCGGTCCAGGCATAGTCTGCTTTGGGCCCGCTGCGGCCGAAACCGCTGATTGCCACCTGCACCAGCCCGGGATGACGGGCCGCCAGGGTGGCCGCATCGAGGCCCAGCGACTCCAGCAGATCGGACGCTTCCGGCTCGATCAGGACGTCCGCGAGTGCCAGCTCGGCCTCGAGCCGTGCTCGGTCGGCGCCGCGCCAGTCGAGCACCTGCACGCCCTTGCCGCGGGTATAGGCACGCCAGTGGGGCGAGTCCTGCAGCAGCTCCGCCTGGTGCGGCAGCACCCACTGCTGGACGTCGGCGCCCATGGCGGCGAGCAGCTGGCCGCACATCAGCCCGAAGCCGTCGCTGAGGTCGAGAACGCGCACGTCACTCAGCACGGTCGGAGTCTCCCTGGCCGTCCGGCTGCTCGGGCTGATGCGTGTGATTCACCTGATACAGGAGCATGACCCGCGCGGTGTGGCGAACCGCGCTCACGTGCCGATTGCGCGCGAACTCGTCATACAACGGGTCGTCCTCGAGCAGCACGCAGCGCTTGCGCTTGGGTTGCTCCGTACTTCCGGCGGTGGCGCTGCGCACGCAGGGGAACTCGGCCCTGCGGCCGAAATTGTTGCCCGCCGGGCCGTACTCGCCGAAGGTGCCGGGCTCGGCAGGCAGGCGCCAGAACGCTTCCCAGGTTGCCGGCAGACCGCCGATGGGCTTGCTCACGGCGACGAGGGTGCCTGCAGCGGACGCAGCAAGTTCCGCCTCGTAGCTTTCCGCCAGCGGTTGCAGAAAGCCGCAGTCTTCCCCCAGTGCCGCCTCGACGGCAGCGGCATCCAACGGGTAATCGTCGAACCGGTCACCGATGTTCCAGCGCCAGAAGCGCCCGGTGTACACGGGCACCGCGTGGGCCGGCGCACTGACCAGCTGCACGTAGCTGATGATGCGGCCCAGTTCCCGATACCCGTCCGGCTCAGGTTCGGCGCGCTCCAGGCCCGCGACCAGATCGGCAAAGTGCGCGGAAAAACGGGTGCTGATCAGCCACAGCAGATTGCGCTCGCGGCCGGTGGGATCGTAATAGCTCCAGCGGAACATGCGCACGAACAGGTTGCTGTCTGCCAGCGCAACGTTGCTGCGGGCGATGTAGCGTACCTGCAGGGGCGTGAGCGGCTCGACGTTGCTGCCTTCCACGCAGCGGTTGAGCTGCTTCGCCGCCAGGAAGGTCAGCTGCTGGTGGATGTCGGCTTCGTAGCCGTGAGCTGCCGCGCAGCCGAGGCACAGCGCCACCCAGAGCGCGCGCACGGGCTCAGCTCTGCTCGGCCAGGCTCAGACGGTCGATCCGCTCCGAGCTGTTCAGATCGCGCCGCAGCTGCGCAACCGTACGTCCGGTGCCCGGCCAGATAAGCCCGGGCGCCACCTCTTCGGCCGGCGCCAGAACGAACAGCCGGTTCACCGCACGCGGGTGCGGCAGCACGAAATCGGGTTCGTCCCGGGTCTCGGTCCCGAACACGAGCAGATCCAGATCGAGCTCGCGCGGCGCGTTGCGCACCGGCTGAATCTCGCGTCCGTACTCGGCTTCCAGGGTTTTGAGCCCCCGCAGCAGCGCTTCCGGCGTGAGCCCGGGCCGGGGCTCGAAGGCGGCGGCCGCATTGATGAAATCGGGGGACCCCGGGGGGCAATCGACCGGTGAGGTACGCCACAGGCTCGAGCGGCGCACGGGCCCTGACGCGAAGGCCGCCAGCCGGCGCATGGCCTCGATCACCGTCGCCACCGTATCGCCGCGATTGGATCCGACCCCGATCAGTACCATAGCCACACCGCTGCCGCGCCCACGCGCCCCCCAACCGACCGTCCGGCCCACATCCCCATACCCGGACCGACGTCGGGGAATGGTACCGCCTGCGCTGTAGTATTCCACCATGGCGTTTGGCAAACTCGGTCTCCTCTGGACCACATCATCATCGGGGAGCGACCATGAAGGCGGCAGTACTGCGCGAAATCAACAAACCTCTGGAAATCGAAAACATCGAGCACGGCAAGCCGGGGCCACGCGAGGTGCTGGTGCGCACGGCCGCGGCCGGCGTGTGCCACTCCGACCTGCACTTTCAGAACGGTTCGTACCCGTATCCGCTGCCCGCCGTTCTGGGGCACGAGTCTGCCGGCGTGGTCGAGGCGGTGGGTTCCGACGTGACCTACGTCAAGCCCGGCGACCACGTCATCACCTGCCTGTCGGCCTTCTGCGGGCACTGTGAGTACTGCCTGACCGGACACATGTCGCTGTGCCAGGAACCCGAGCTGCAGCGCGCGCCCGATCAGCCGCCGCGTCTGGAAAAGTCCGGCCAGGGCATCTGGCAATTCCTGAACCTGTCCTCGTTCGCCGAGTACATGCTGGTTCACGAGCACGCCATCGCCAAGATCCGTGAGGACATGCCCCTGGATCGTGCGGCGCTCATCGGCTGCGGCGTGACCACCGGCGTCGGCGCGGTGATCCATACGGCCAACGTCCGCCCCGGGGAAACCGTGGCAGTCGTCGGTTGCGGCGGCATCGGCCTGTCGGCCATCAACGGCGCCGCCATCGCCGGCGCAGCCCGCATCATCGCCATCGACATGGTGCCCTCGAAGCTGGAGCTGGCGCGCAAGTTCGGCGCCACCGACGTGATCAACGCCAAGGAAAAGGATGCGGTCGGCGAGGTCATCGAGATGACCGGCGGCGGCGTGCATTACTCCTTCGAAGCCATCGGCCTGAAGGCGACCGCCGAGCAGTGCTTCAAGATGCTGCGGCGCGGCGGCACCGCCACCATCATCGGCATGATTCCAGTGGGCACCAACATCGAGCTGCACGGGCCGGAGTTCCTCATGGAACGCAAGATCCAGGGCTCCAACATGGGCTCCAACCGCTTCCGCGTCGACATGCCGCGGTTCGTCGATTTCTATCTGCAGGGCAGGCTGCACCTCGACGACCTGATCTCGCGTCGCATCAAGCTCGAGGACGTGAACGAAGGGCTCGAGGCGCTGAAGACCGGGGAAGTGGCGCGTAGCGTCATCATGTTCGACTGAGGAGATCGGGCGGAGAGTTGGCGGGGTTCCAGGGGTCCGCGGGGGACGGGTCGCTGGGACCCCTCGCCGGGCCCTCCGGGCCTGCCCTCGTTGACCGATGTTGCCACCCCTCCTGCGGAGGGCCGTCAAATCGGCCGCCTCGGCGGCTCGATCAGGGTCCCAGCGACCCGCCCCCCACGAACCCTGAAAGCCTGCTCCAAGCGTCCCCGATCTCGGCTCGCGGAGGGGGCTGTTCCAAGGCCATTGGGCCTTCCTGCAGCACCGCGTGGTGGGTATGTTCCGTTGGATTTTGGGCGCCAGGCAGCCGATCGATTCCTGATGGGGTAGGCGTTTGAACGAGCGGGTCAAGGTGCTGCTGATCGGGGGGAGCTCGCATGTCGGCAAGTCGACGCTGGCGAGACGTGTGGCTGAGCAGCTGCAGTGGCGCTACCTGTCCACCGATCAGCTTGCCCGGCATCCGGGTCGTCCTTGGCGGGACGATGGCTCGGCGGTTCCAGCGGACGTCGCAAGCCATTACGCGACGCTATCCACCACCGAACTCCTCGACGACGTCGTTGGCCACTACCACAACAACGTCTGGCCCATCGTCGCGGCGCTCGTGCGATCGCACCTGAACAACCCGTACGATCCCTGCCTGGTGCTGGAAGGCTCCGCGATCCTGCCGGAGCTCGCGGGCGGCGTGGACCTCGACGGCGTCGCCCGCGTCTGGATGACCGCCGACGACGGGCTGATCCGTCAGAGAATCTCGCTCACGAGCGCCCTCGACCAGCGCGACCCACAGGCGCAACAGCTGATCGAAGCTTTCCTCGCAAGATCCCTGGTCTTCAACGCGCGCATCGCCGAATCGACTCGCCAGCTGGGCCTGGAAGCCCTGGACGCCAGCCACCGGACCACTGCAGAAGCTCGACTTTCCTCTGTCAGGGCGCGAACGCGCCCTGACCCCAACAGACCGCACTCGTCCGGACGCCCGGTGCATGGAACCCTGACGTCTCGCCTCTAGGCACGACCGAGGCCGAGGGCAGGAGGGTGAGCAGGGATGTCGCGCCGCCGAGGCGGCCAGGCTGACCCGCGCAGCACAGGGCAGGTCAGGCAACGAGGAGCGAGGCCGGGAGCCCGGCGCGCAATCCGCGCCTCCTGCCCTCGGCCGTCGTCTCTGCTCGCTAGCAGAAAGCTATCTCCTGCGAGGAACGATCAGCTGAACGCGGTCAGCGAATCGCCACATACCCGTACTGCCCGGCCCGATAAACCCGCAACAGCAGCTGCTGGCCGCTGGCCCGCGAGCTCTCCCGCAGGTCGGCCAGGTTGCGAATCGCGCGGCGGTTTACCGCCACCACGATATCCCCGGCGCGCAGCCCGTACTGCCAGGCGGCGCTGTCCTCGCTGACCTCGCTCACCAGCACGCCGGCACCGAGACCGGGGTCGTCCTGACTGCGGAAATTCTGGAGCGTGGTGCCCGCCAGACGCGGATCCACACGTTGGCCGTACACCTTCTCGAGCGAGTCCTCCTCGATTGACAGCGCGATCTTGCGGGTCTTGCCCTCGCGCTGCACCTCCAGACCCACCTCGTCGCCGATGAAGATCACCGCCGCCTGACTGTCGAAGTCGGACACGCGACGGATGCTGCGATCGCCGACCCGCGTGATCACGTCTCCGGTCTTGAGGCCCGCTTTGTCCGCGGCGCTGTCGGGCTCAACTTCGACGATTACCACGCCTTCCTGCCGGTCCAGACCGAACGCCTCCGCCAGCTCCGGATTGAGCCCCTGCACCGCGAGGCCCAGATAGCCGCGCTGCACCTCGCCGTGCTCGATGAGCTGCCCCATGATGGCCTGCACCATGTTCGAGGGGATGGCGAAGCCGATGCCCACATTGCCCCCGCTGGGCGCGAGGATCGCGGTATTGATGCCGATGAGGTGTCCCGACAGATCCACCAGCGCACCACCGGAGTTCCCGGGATTGATCGACGCGTCCGTCTGTATGAAGTCCTCATAGCCCTCGATACCGAGCCCGCTGCGTCCGAGCGCACTCACGATGCCGCTGGTGACCGTCTGATTGAGACCGAACGGATTGCCAATGGCCACGGCAAAGTCACCGACGCGAAGCGCCGAGGAATCGGCGAACTTGATCTCGGTGAGCTGATCCGGCTCAACCTTGAGCAGCGCCAGGTCGACCTGGGGATCGACCCCGAGCAGCTCCGCCGACAGGCTGCGCCCGTCCGCCAGCGTCACGAGAATCTCGTCGGCGCGCTCGATGACATGGTTGTTGGTGACGATGTAGCCGCGCTTCGCATCCACCACCACGCCTGATCCGGCACTCTGCGCGCGTCGGTAGCGGCCCTGGCCCTGATCCGGAATGTTGAAGAAGCGCCGGAAGAACGGATCCTCGAGCAGTGGGTTGCGCACCTGCACGGTGGTGTAGGTGGCGATGTTCACCACGGCCGGTCCGGTCGCCTCGAGCATGGGCGCCAGGCTCGGCATTCGCGTGCCGTCGGCCATGGCCATGGGCAGAGCTGCCTGGGCCATCGGGGCCAGAGTCAGACACAGCAGCAGCAGAAGCTTCCTCATTCGTCACTCCGAAGAAATCGATGCGTAAGTTAGACCAATTCTTTCGCGATGGTTCGCCGCGGCGCCGCACCCGCCGAGAACAGCGTGATGCCGGCGGCGAGCGAGACGCTCACCGCGCCGAAGTAAGCGATGCCGTAGCCGAAACCCTCGAACAGCACGCCGAGCAGCGTCGGTCCCGCCGCCACGCCGATCACCGAGAGCGCATTGGACAGAGCGAAGGCGCGTGGGTAGGCGCGCTCGCCGAACGCATCGGCAAGCCAGAGCGGCTGCAGCATCAGCAGATTGCCCACGGTGGCACCGAACAATCCCGCGCCGAGCAGCAACTGCCAGGGCGCCTGCGCCTGCGCGAGCACACTCAGACCGAGGGCCTGACCCGTCACGTTTATCAGCATGAAGCTGCGGAGCGGAACGCGGGTTACCACCCAACCGCCAAAAAAACGTCCGGTGATGCTCATGATCGTCAGCGCCTGCACGGTGCCGGCCGCGACCGTCACGTCGGCAATCTGCACGGCCCTGCTGTACAGATGCGAGATACCCCCGACCTGAGCGCCCATGCACAGCACGTAACCCGTGGTGACCAGCACGAAGAACCGACTGCGCACCGCTTCGGCGTACGTCCAATCACGGCCATCGGAGGGTCTGGGCGTCGAGGTGTCAGTCGCCGGTGGCGCGGCTCGCACGATTCCCAGCGCGACAGGCACCACCAGCACGAAGAAGGCCGCGCCGAACCATGTGAGCGAGGTTTCCACGCCCAGCACTCGCAGCAGCCAGGCCGACACGGGCGTCACGGCGACGCCGCCCATGGACAATCCGGTGGACGCGATCGACAGCGCCACCGAGCGGTTGCGCCCCGGGAACCACCGGGTAATCAGCGTGGTCGCCGGAATGAGCGACACCGCGCTGTTGCCGATGCCGAACACTGCGAACAGACAATACAGCTGCCACAGCTGGGTGGCACGGCCTGCCCCGGCAAGGGCAATACCCCCCAGCAGCGCGCCGCAGACCATGATCCAGCGCACATCGAAGCGGTCGATCAGGCGCGCGACGACCATGCCGGCAACGCCCCCGACCACGAAGAACAGGCTCACCGCCACCGACACTTCGGCGACGGTGAAGTCCCGGGCGGCCGCCAGGACGCTGATGTAGACCGAGAAATTGTAGAAGCCGAACCCGGACGAAACCGTCAACACCAGAAACAGTCCGGCCACTATCCACCAGCCGTCGCGCCGCGCTGCCGTCATGTTCCCCCCTCTCAGACCGTTCGACATTTTACGGGCCGCGCAGTAAAAGAACGACGAGCACAACCAGGAGCGCGCCATGCCCATCCGCAGCATCTTCACCGCCGTCGAGGAGGCACGGGGATCAATCGAGAACCTCAGCGTCGATCAGCTGAAAGCCGAGCTGGAGCGCGACCCGCAGTTGCTGGTACTGGACATCCGCGAGCTCCAGGAGCGAGTCGACCTCGGCACCATTCCGGGCTCGCAGCACGTGCCCCGCGGCATGCTCGAATTCTGGGCCGACCCTAACAGCCCCTACTATCGGGAATTCTTTCAGGAACACCGGCGCACGGTGCTGTTCTGCGCCGCCGGAGGCCGCTCGGCGCTGGCCGCACGCGCGCTCATCGACATGGGCTTCAGCAACGTGGCACACCTGGAAGCCGGGTTCGCCGGCTGGGAGAGTGCCGGCGAGCCCATCGAGGACGTGAGCGTCACCAGCCGCTGGATCAGGCGCGACAAAGCCTGACCCAGGCCGCGCCCGGCCCACCCGGAGGCAGCAATCAGACCTGCCGGGAAACGGGCAGCAGCTTGTAGAACCAGTTGGCCAGGCGCTGCAGCAATCCGAGCGAGGGCTCGCGGTCCGACACCTCAGCGCCTGCCCGCCAGTGAACGACGCCGTCGTCGAGTGTAACCCGCCACGCGTTGTCCGACGCGGTCGATTCCGCGAAGCTCCGCCGCAGCGTCTCCGCCAGCGCCGTCGAGCGGATGAGCGCACCGAGCTCGGTGTTCAGCGTCACCGAGCGCGGGTCGAGATTCATCGAGCCTACGTAGACGAGATCGTCGTCGAAGATCATGAACTTGCGATGCAGCGACAGGCGTCGCGACCGTTTCGCGCCACTGGTTGCCGGCAGCAGCTGCGCATCCGGCCGCAGCTCGTAGAGCTCAACCCCCGCTTCCAGCAGCTGCTGCCGATACTTGCTGTACGCTGCATTTGCCAACGTCACGTCGTTCGAAGCCAGCGAGTTGGTCAGCACGCTGACCCGCACGTCGCGTGCACGTAGCGCCTCGAGTAGCTCGAGCTGGCGCTGGGTCGGCACCAGATAGGGACTGACGATCTGCACCGAACGCTGGATCTGGCTCCCGACCTCAGCCAGACGATCTGCCATCTGCTCGGGGTGTTGAAACCAGCCGACTTCGGGCAGATCGTAGATCACCTCGATTCCGTCCACGGCGACACCGTCATCGAGCCCGCGCAACACCGGCACCCAGTCGGTACGCGCCGCGTATGCGGACAGCTCCGCGTCTTCCTCGATCTGACGACGGATCCCAGGTTGGATGCGTTCGATGCTCGAGCGGAACAGAGGAATGGGTTCGATCGCCGTAACGGGGTAGCTCCACCGGCTGTTCCAGTAGAGGTCGAAACCGGTCGCCATATCGGCAACCGCCGCGCCTTTGAACACCACGTCCATGTCGAGGAAGTTCAGCTCGTCATCCATGGCGTAGTAGGCGTCGCCGATGTTGCGCCCACCGAATACCGCGACCCGCCCGTCCACCATCAACACCTTGTTGTGCATCCGGTGATTCAAACGATTGCCGTCCACGGCCATCTCGAGCAGGCGGATCGCACCGAAGGGTGCCCGGATGCGCACGCCAAAAGGATTGAAGATGCGGATCTCGAGATTCGGATGCTCGTCCAGCGCCAGCAGCGGTTCGCGGAAACCGTCGATGTGAATGTCGTCCACCAGAATACGGACCCTCACACCGCGGTCCGCGGCGGCGAGCACCCGGTCGATGAGCAGGTTGCCGGATTTGCCCTCCCAGACGTAGTACTGCGCATCGATGCTGCGATCCGCCGCGTCGATGAGCGCCAGGCGCCACTCGAGCGCCGATCCGGGCGTATCCAGCAGCAGGCAGCGCTGCACGTCGCCCCCTTCCAGCGGCAGGGCCGCAGCGATGCGGTCCGCCGCCTGCGCCGGCAGAGCCTGGCTGACCGGACTGTCGTCGAGGCGCGGCAGGTAAGTGCAGGCAGCCGCGCCGACGAGGGCCCAGCAGACGAAGAACGTACGCAGCGTGCAATGCATCCACTGTTTGTGACAAACCGCCGGGGTGAATGCAATACCGGGGTTCCCGGGGTAGATCGCCATCTGGTTTCCCGGCGCTGCGCATGCGACATTGGGCCATGACCAACGCACTGACCGCGCTCATGCAGGCGGCCCATCCGAAGGTGGTGGTGCTGTATCTCGGTCAGCTCGCGCTGATGCTCGCCTTGCTGAACGCGGTGCCGTTGGTGGTGGCGCTCGCGTTCGGCGAGCTGATCTGGGCCTGGCGTCTGGGGCTGCTGGTGGTCCTGCTGGTGGCGTTTGCCCGCCACACGAGGCGCTTTCCCGTGCCGGCACGGCTGCAGGCCAACGAGGCGCTCGCAGTCGTCGCTCTGGCTTTCGTGATTACTCCCCTGCTCGCGACCTGGCCATTCATGGCCAGCGACCTGGCGTTCGAGGACGCGCTGTTCGAAGCCGTCTCGGCCATTACCACCACGGGCCTGTCGACGGCAGGCTCCACGCCCGCTGGGGATCCGGTGTTTCTGTTCACCCGGGCCTGGATGCAGTGGTACGGCGGGCTCGGCATCGCAGTATTGTCGGTCGCGTTGCTGATGGGCCACCACGCGGCCGCGCGCCGGTTGGTGGAGCCCGCCGAGAGTGAAAACCTGGCAATCACCGCGCGCCTGCACGCACGTGGCGCGCTGGGTGCCTACCTGGCGCTGACGCTGATCGGGATCCTGCTGCTGTGGGCGTTCATCGGCGATCCCTTCAGCGCGCTGCTGTACATGCTCGCCACCCTCTCCACCGGCGGTTTTGCGCCGTCGGAGACCAGCCTCGCGGCGTTGCCTCCGGCGGGCGCCTGGCTGGTCAGCACCTTCTCGGTGATCGGTGCCGTGCCGTTGCTGCTGTTCTATGGCGCGGCCCGGGGGCGCGCCGGTGAGCTCCTGCGCGATCCCGAAGTCCGAGCCCTGGGGATCGTGGTGCTTGCCGCCGTCGTGCTGCTCTGCCTCAGCCTTCACTACCATGCCGGCTTCGAATGGAGCGGCGCCCTGCAGCACGGCGCCTGGCTGGGGATTTCCGCCCAGACCACCACGGGATTCTCGAGCACGAACGTAGCCGAGCTCGACCCGACCTCCAAGGCGCTGATGATCGTGTCGATGGCAGTGGGCGGTGCGACCGGCTCAACGGCGGGCGGCGTGAAGCTGCTGCGTCTGCTGGTGCTGATCAGCCTGCTGCTGTACTACCTGCGCGGCAGCGCCATGCCGCCCCACGCCGCGCACAAACCGCGCCTGGGCGGGCGCGCGCTGGAACCGGAAAGCATGCAGCGCGCGGCGCTCGTGATTCTGCTGTTCGGAGGCTTCGCCGGCCTCTGCTGGCTCGCATTTCTGGCCGGCGGCTTCGCACCCATGGATGCGCTGTTCGAGGTCACCTCCGCACTCGGAACCGTAGGACTGTCCACGGGCATCACCAACGCGGATCTGCACACGCCGCTGAAGCTGCTGCTGTGCGCCGCCATGCTGTTGGGGCGGTTGGAGTTCCTCGCGCTGCTGGTGGTACTTTACCCGCGCACCTGGCTCGGCAAACGGAGTTGAATCTATGCGCGCAGTATTCGTCGGCGCCAGCGCCATGGCCGTTGCCACTGCCCGAGCGCTGCTCAAACGAGGCCAGGAAGTGGTGATCGTCGAGCGCGACAAGACGCGCATCGACAGCCTGGCGGATGAGCTTGCCTGTGGATTCATTCACGGGGACGGCACCCGGCCGGCGATCCTGCAGGAGGCCGATGCCAGCCATACCGACGTGCTGTTCTGCATGACGGGCAGCGACCAGGCGAACATCATCGCCAGCCTGGTCGGCCGCTCTCTGCACTTCAAGCGCGTCGTCACCCGCATAGAGGACATCGAGCTCGAGCACATCTGTCTGCAGCTGGGGCTCGAAGACACCATCGTGCCGTCGCGCACAATCGCCCGCTATCTGGCGGATCTGTGCGAAGGGCGCAATCCGCTCGAACTGTCGACCATGATCCGCGACGAGGCGCGCGCGTTCTCGTTCGTCGTGCGCAAGGATCAGACGGGCCCCCTCAAAGACCTCGAGCTCCCTGAGCAGACCCGGGTGATCTGCGTCTACCGCGGCGACCAGCTTCTGTTTCCCGACGAGGTCGCAGATCTCCAGGAGGACGACGAGGTGGTGCTGGTCGTGCACAGGGATCATCTCGAAGCGCTGCAGAAACTGCTGAAGGAGAAAGCTGCTGCGGAGGCCGGATAGGCGCTCGGAACTGGCGGGGACGAGCGGCGTGATGGAGCGGGTAGCGGGAATCGAACCCGCATCATCAGCTTGGGAAGCTGAGGTTCTACCATTGAACTATACCCGCGCAGGGCGACCGATTATGGCAAATCCCCAGCGCCCCGCAAGCTGATCCCGGCGCGCCGGTGTCCGCCGCGTCCCGTCACCGGCCCGCAAGCGCGGCCAGGCGCGCCCGCCGCGCGCCGCGCCGCGTCCGGCGCCGCTGCCGGTAGCGGATCTGGCGGCCCACCCGATCGCGCAGGCGCGCCGCCTGGCGCAGGTTGAATCCGGCCGCCCGGGCATAGGCCATGACCAGCTCGGACCAGCGTCCTTCCAGCCAGAATTCCGCATCGTCCGGGTGCGCGCAGAGCGCGCCGAGGTTGCGCTCGCGCTGGCCGAGCCCCAGAGCGCCGCGCCGGAACCGCGTCGCCGCGACGTCGATCAGGGCCAGCGAGCCATCCGGCTGGTGCAGCAGGTTCCCCAGATGCAACGCGCGGAAGTAGACGCCCGCCTCGTGCAGTCGCGCGGCGAACGTTGCCAGTGCCTCCAGGTCGAGCCGCGCATCGAGCGAGCGCAACGGCTGCCCGGGCAGCTTCGCGTAGGTCACGTACCGGGCGGCACAGTCGAGCACGGTGCCGTAAGCGGTCACGTCCGGCGCCGGGAACCCCAGCGCACGCAGCCGCCCGGCAGAGCGCACGAAGCGCAGGCCGTACGGCCGCAGGCGATCGGAGGACAGCCAGCCTTTGGGGTACCAGATCTTGGTGATCAACGCCCTGCCGTCGAGTTCGTGCTCCAGCACCGAAGGACGCTGCCGGTGCGATTCGACGACGCGGGACTCGCGGCACAGGCGCTCGAAGTCGGCGCGGGTGATTGAGCGCTTGCGGGGCGCCGTCACGGCGCGGCCTCCGGCCTGATGGAACGGCCCGGGAGGCGCTCGAGAAACAGCCCGATGTGCCGCAGGAAGTAGGCGCGCGGCGTTTCCATGAAAGCCGCGTGGTCGCCCCCGGGAATCACCACCCAGGCCTTGTCGTCGGTGGCCAGCGATCGAAACAGCGCGGCCTGCACCTCATCGAGCGCCAGCGGATCCTCGTGACCCTCGAGCAGCAGCGTGGGCACGGTGATGCGGCTGCCGTCCAGCGCGCTCCACTGAGCCAGCCGGCGCCAGTCGGCCCGCACCGGGTCCGCCGCGAGCGCGGCAGCGACGAAGCTCTCGATGGCGCGCTGACTGATGCTGCCGGGAATCCGAAAATCCGAGGCCGCGGCGGCGGCGGTCGTAGGTACGCGCGGGGGCGGTCCGTCGCTGCCCTCGGGCTCGGTCGCAATGCCGGGCCGCACCGGATAGCCGAACAGAATCAGACCCGCCAGCGCGTCGCCCTGCTGCTGGGCCACCAGCTGCGCGAGCATGGCCCCATAGGACCATCCGAACAGGTAGATCGGCGTGCCGGCCGGGTGCCGGCCGCGCAGCCAGTCGAGCACGCCGGCAACGTCGCGCGCCGCCCGCTCCGGGGTGAGCCAGCCCGATGCATCGCGCGGCGTCTCCCCGTAGCCGCGCTGGTCCATGCCATAGGCACGCACACCGAGCGCTGCCAGGCCATCCATCAGCGACAGATCCTCGCCCGCAACGGTCAGATCGAAATCCGGCCGCGTGCTCCAGGTTCGCCCGTGCAGCAGCAGCATGACGGCGCCGGGCTCGGCACGCGGCTTCTCCCAGACGCGCATGGGGTGACCGTCCACCAGCACCGTATGGGCTTCCAGCCCGCCCTGCGCGTGCCCCTGCACGGATTGCACGTGCTGGCAGGCGCCGCTCAGTGCGAGCATCCAGCACAGTATCAGCGCCCGCGGGATGCTCAGTCTGATGCGCGTCGCGCCGGTTTCGTGCAGCACCGGAAACGTTCTCCCCGTTGATCAGCGCGGCGCTGGCGTGCGCCCGCTCAGCACTTCGGCGAACACGTCCCGATCGACGTTGCCCCCGGTGAGAATGACCGCGACGCGCCGCCCGCGCTGCCGCTCGGCTTCCTGCATCAATCCAGCCAGTGCCGCCGCACCGGCGCCTTCGGCCACATTGTGGGTGTCTTCGAACAGCGCCCGCATGGCGGCCGCCACCTCGTCGTCGTTGACCTGCAGGATCCGCGCGGTACCCGCACTGATCACCGCCAGGGCAGCCGGATCGGGCACGCGACAGGCCATGCCGTCCGCAAACGTCTGCGCCGAGTTGGTCTGCACCACGCTGCCGCGGGCCACCGACAACGCGTAGGCCGGTGCGTGGCTGGAAACGACGCCCACGATCTCGGTGTCGAGCCCCAGCAGGTCGCGGGTGGTGATCAGCCCGCAGATTCCGGAACCCATGCCGATCGGCACGTACACCGTGTCCAGTGGTGGCGCAGCGCGGAACAGCTCGAGTGCGTAGGTGGCCACACCGCGAACCAGCGCCGGATGAAACGACGGCGCGAACTGCAGCCCGCGTTCGCGCGCCAGGCGCGCCGCTTCTTCACGCGCCTCGTCGAAGTCGCTGCCGTGCACCACCAGCTGCGCGCCCCAGGCGCGCATGGCGCGATTCTTCTCGCGGCTGTTGCCTTCTGGTACCAGCACCGTCACCGGCACCCCGAAGCGGGCCGCAGCGTAGGGAATGCTCTGACCATGATTGCCGCGGGTCGCGGTGACGAAACCGGGCGGCAGCTCGTTACCGGCGGCCAGCTCGTCGAGGAACACCAGCCCGCCGCGTACCTTGAACGCGCCCGTGGGCGTATGGTTCTCGTGCTTCACCCAGACTTCGCAGCCTGCGCGTTCGCCCAGCAGAGGCCACGCATATTGCGGCGTTGGCGGCATCGAACCGTGCACGAGCGTGAGGGCCTGCTCCAGCTCGCCGAGCGTGAACAGAGATTCGAGCTGCCGCTCGGGCAGTTTGGATGAGCCCTGCGGGATGCCTGACTCGGACGCCAATTTCCAATCCGGGAAACCCAGGTCCGGTCACTATAGAATCCACGGGTGCCCAGGTCTAATGTTGCCGCGCACGCGGCGGGGGGAGTTTCATGGAGTTGCAGGACAAAGTCGTCGTCGTCACCGGCGGAGCCAGCGGCATCGGCCGCGCCATGGCCGAGCGGTTTCACCGCGAGGGAGCGAAACAGGTCGTGGTGGCCGATCTGGACGGCGCCGG
The DNA here is from genome assembly GCA_041395905.1 of Pseudomonadales bacterium. Lineage (GTDB taxonomy): Bacteria > Pseudomonadota > Gammaproteobacteria > Pseudomonadales > Azotimanducaceae > UBA7803. Next base: position 76,257 of record JAWKZP010000010.1, on the reverse strand, counting down.
CGCGCAAGCCGTGGCGGCCGGCATCGGCGGCTGGGGCACGGGCGTGGACGTCAGCCGAGAAGCCGATATCGTGGGCCTGATCGACGAGACCGAACGGCGCTTCGGCCCCATAGACCTGTTCTGCTCGAACGCCGGCATCGGCATCGGTCGCGGCCTCGACGAGCCCGACGAGGTGTGGGACAGAATCTGGGCCGTGAACACCATGTCCCACGTCTACGCGGCCCGCAATCTGGTGCCGCGCATGAAGGCGCGCGGCGGCGGTTATCTGCTCAACACGGCATCGGCCGCGGGGCTGCTGAGCCAGATCGGCTCCGTCACCTACGCCGTGACCAAGCACGCGGCGGTGGCACTGGCCGAATGGATCGCCATCACCCACGGCCGCGACGGCATCAAGGTATCCGTGTTGTGCCCACAGGCGGTACGCACTGCCATGACCGCCGGGGGCCCGGGCGTCGCCGGCGTCGACGGCATGATCGAGCCGGAGGAAGCTGCCGAAGCGGTGGTGCAGGCCCTGCGCGAGGAACGCTTTCTGGTGCTGCCGCATCCCACCGTTGCCGAGTACATCAAACGCAAGACCAGCGACTACGATCGCTGGATCCGCGGCATGCAGCGCCTGCAGGAGCAGTTTGTCGACGCCGGTCAGAGCTAGGAGTGGTTTCTGCGCGCACGCTGCAAACCGAATCGGGCGGATGCGCGACTGCAGATCTGAACACAGGGAGCACGCTGCCATGGCGAACCCGAACTTCATCGCGTGCACCGCCGCAGAACCGCGCGGCGTCGGCGCCCGGTGGCCTCGATCCGTTGGCGCCGTTGTCGGCGCCGTGCTGCTCGCATTGGGCGGCTGCACGCCAAGCTTCGAACCGGATCCCACGGCCGTTGCACGGGTGCGCCAACTGGGCCACAGCTGGCCCGAGTACGGCGGCGGCAGCGGGGCCCGCTACACGCCCCTGGCGCAGATCGCGCCCGACAACATCGCCGCGCTCGAACCCGCCTGGACATACCGCACGGGCGACGTCTCGGACGGCAACGGCCGGGTACCCAGCACGACGGCCTTCGAGAACACGCCCATTGCGGTGGATGGCCGTCTGTTCTTGTGCTCCCCGTTCAATCGGGTCATCGCGCTGGACCCACTCACCGGCGCAGAGCTGTGGCAGTACGACCCCGCCATCGACCTCGACGGCCACTACGCCAACCAGCTGATCTGCCGCGGCGTCGCCTACTGGCGCGGCCCGGTCGACGACGGGCGCGATTGCGCCGCCAGGGTCTTCACCGCCACCAACGATGCCCGGCTCATCGCGCTGGACGCCGCCAGCGGCAGGCCCTGCACCGATTTCGGCAGTGACGGCCAGATCGACCTCAATCCGGGCGTGGGCAAGCAGGAATGGCGCGGCGAGTACCAGGTGACCTCGCCGCCAACCGTCGTCGATGGCCTGGTCGTGGTGGGATCCGCGGTCTCGGACAATGAGCGGATCGACGCGCCCAGCGGCGTGGTGCGCGCCTACGACGCGCGCACGGGCGTGCTGCGCTGGGCCTGGGATCTCGCGCCGCCGGATTTCGACCGCGCTTCCGGTCTGGTGAGCGACCAGGGATACGCGCTCGGCTCCCCCAACGTCTGGGGCCCCATGGTGGCCGACGCCGACCGCGACCTGCTGTTCGTGCCCACGGGAAACCCGGCCCCGGACTACTACCGTCCCGGCACGCCGGACATGGACTACTACGGCACCTCGGTTGTGGCGCTGCGCGCCAGCACCGGGCAGGTGGTCTGGCACTTCAACACGGTGCACAACGATTTCTGGGATCTGGACGTGGGCTCGCAACCGTCTCTGGTGGATCTGACCATCGATGGGCGGCCTGTGGCGGCGCTGGTGCAGGGCACGAAGACGGGATTCGTGTTCGTGCTCGACCGGGAAACGGGCACGCCGCTCATCGACGTCACGGAGCAGCCGGTGCCACGCGAAGGTCCGCTCGCCGCGCAGCTCTCCCCCACCCAACCTTATCCGCCGCCGGCATTCCGGGTTGCCGACGAGGTCAGCGCTGACGATGCCTGGGGCCTGACGTTCTGGGACAAGGGCCAGTGCCGCAAGCTGCTGGAGTCGGCGCGCACCGGACCGCTGTACACGCCCGTCACGGAGCAGTGGACGGTGGTCGCGCCGTCGAACTTCGGCGGCATCAACTGGGGCGGTGTCGCCGTGGACCCCGAACGGGGCCTGATCGTCGCCCGCAGCAACAACGTACCGTTCCGGGTGAAGCTGATCGCGCGCGCAGACTTCCACGGTCGCGAGGGCTACGACTGGGACATCGAGCTCGGCCCCCAATACGGCGTCGACTATGCCATGGCACGGCAGACGCTGCTGTCACCGCTGGGCCTGCCCTGCACCGCCCCGCCCTGGGGTCAGGTCACCGCCATCGACATCAACGCCCGGGCGCAGCTCTGGCAGGTGGCGCATGGCACCGTGCGCGACATTGCGCCGCTGCCCCTGCCGCTGGCGCTGGGCGTGCCCGGCGTCGGGGGCCCGCTGATCACCGCCAGCGGCCTGGTGTTCCTCGGCGGCGCCTGGGAAAACGCGCTGCGCGCGTTCGATCTGTCCACCGGCGAGGTCGTCTGGCAGTCGCGTCTGCCCGCTTCACCGCAGGCCACGCCCATGAGTTACAGCGTCCGCGAGGATGACGGCAGCGAGCGCCAGTTCGTGGTGATTGCGGCCGGCGGGCATGGACGGATGGGGTCCGATCTGGGCGACTACCTGGTAGCGTTCGCGCTGCCGCGCTGAGCCATGCCTGGACCCATGCCTGTACCCATGCTCCCCGCAGCCCGAGGTACCGTCGCCTGGAAGGTTGCCCTGATCGTCGCAAGCCTCGCCCTCGCATCCTGCAGCGCCCGCCAGAACTATCAGTTCGGCGTCGACCTGGGGCGCGCCAAAGCGGAGTGCGAACGCCTGCAGAGCGCCGATGAGCGCGCCGACTGTGAAGCGGCGTTCCAGCGCAGCTACCAGCGCTATCAACAGGAACGCGAAGAGATTGCGCGAGACTCAGTCGAGCAGCGTGACTGAGTCCCCGCGCTGAACCCGGCCGGGACTGACCACCCGTGCGTACACCCCGAGTTCGCCGCCCGTGTGTTTGACCAGGCTGCGCATGATGCCGGGATCCCGCGGCAGGCCGGCAACGGCGTGCGTCGTCATGGCACAGCGCGGGCAGGCCATGGTCACCTCTACCTCGGCGCTGCCGACCGCGATGCGGCGGCCCACCCAGTCGAGCTCCGGAAACGGTCCGTCCTGGGCCGGTTCCACCACCAGGTTGGGCCGGAACCGCGGCAGCTCGAAGCGATGTCCGGGCGCCAGCCGCGCCAGCTCCGTCAGCGCCGTGGTGGTCATGATCAGCAGCGGAAAAGCATCGAAGTAGGTGCCGGGGGGCGACTCGAATTCGAACAGCTCCCTCGGAAACGCTTCCAGCTTCGGCAGCGGCTCGTCGGCCGTGCGCGCGAACACGCGGCGCAGCTCCGCCTCGCCGTCTTCGAGCACGGGGGCGCCGCGCCGGTAGTGATCGAGCTGATCGGCCGGCACAAGCGGCCAGACGCTGACCGGGCTGCCCACCAGGTCACCGAGCAGGCCCGGCAATGCCGCGTCGTCTACCGCCAGCTCGCGCCCGCCCGGCAGCGTCACGCGCGCCGGCGCCGATCCCTGCGCCGGCGGCGCCTGCTCATAGCGTGCGGCGCAGCCCATGAGCTCGGGAAAGCGCTTGGCGCCGCGAATGCCACCGCGTACCTCGTCGCGCACGGCCCAGGCGCGATCACCCGGCAGCCCCTGCGTACCCAGATCGCTCGCGTCGAGCGTTTCCCCCTGCATGCTCTTCACCGGGTAACGGTGGATGCTTCGAATGCGGCCGATGGACATGAGTTGCTCCTGGTCTAACGGATCTCGGCGGCGCTGCAATCTGCGCCCGCCAGGGGGTTGCAGCGCGCCACGCCACCGCCCGGCAGCTGCAGCTGGTAGGCGTGGTCGAACCGGGTTTCCGGCAGGTAGTAGTCGGTGCTGATCAGCTGCGCGCCGCTGGCGAACGCCGCATCGCGGCGGGTGGTATCACCGCTGCGCGCCTCGCGCGTATCCGCATCGGCGCGGGTACGCACGATGTAGCCTTCGTTCACCAGCGCGCGAATGCGTGCGAAGTCCGCCACGGGATCGTTGACGATCAGGATCGCGGCGCCAGGCTCACCCGGCTCGACTGTGGTAAACATCACCCGCTCGCGCCAGCGGGCGACGTACTCGCGGCGCTTGTCACCGCCCTCGTCGAGCACGAACAGGAAGTGACCGCGTGCCGCGTCCAGAGTCGGCCACTGCGGCGGCGCCGGCTGCGGCAGAGGAAGCACCTCGGCAGGCGTGATCATCCGGTCACCGAGCACCGCGCGCAGCTCTGCATCGAGCGCCAGCCAGGCGTCTTCGGCAAACGGCAGCGGCCGCAGAAACTCCGGCCGGTCGATGACGTCGTCCTTGGCATTGAACGACACGAAAATCGGCAGGTGCCGCGGATGGGCATCCGACCAGGCGCGCAGCTGGCCGAGGCACGCCAGCAGGTTCACACAGCTGCTGACGTCGTCGAGGTTCTGCACGTGCAGCACCGGAAACGCCGAGCGGGCGGGTGGACCGCCGCCGCCGGCCGACACGTCGGCGCGCCCGAACAGGTCGCCTCGCGGATCGTAGTAGACGTCCAGCTCCAGCTTGCGCACACCCAGGTCGAGCTGCTCGGGCAACGGCACGTGCGCGTAGTCGAGGGCCTCGGCCAACCCCGGATTCTCACGGGCGAGCGCCGCCATACGGTCGGCCGGCATGCGCTGCTTGTAGCTGTTGTGGCTGCCGATCATCTGGATCTGGTTGAGCCGCGGTTCCGCGGCCGCGGCAGGCACGGGCATGAGCAGCAGGAGCCAAACCAGAGCGCCGCAACGCCCGAAATACAGACGCCGCTCAGACACCCTCCACCTCGTAGCCGTTCATGGTCACCACGACCTTGCCGATCACGCGCCGCTGCTCGAGCATGCGCATGGCATCCACGGCCCGTTCCAGCGGAAAACCGGCACATACATAGGGGTCGATCTCCCCGGCCGCGGCCATCCGGTAGAGCGCGTCGCTCACCTCCCGGCCGCGCTGCGGATCGCGCCGGCCGTACTCGCCTGCGCGCACCCCGATCACGGCGATCTGCTTGATGAGAATCAGATTCACCGGGGCCTGCGGCCAGCGTCCGCTCGTGAAGCCGATGGTGAGAATGCGCCCGCCCCAGTTGATGCAGCGCATGGACTCATCGAACACGTCGCCGCCCACCGGGTCGTAGATCACATCCGCGCCGCGGCCGTCGGTGAGCGCCTTGACCTGATCGCGAAAGCCGCCCAGCGAGCCGTCGGCCTGGGTGTAGTTGATCACGTGATCAGCGCCTCGCCGCTTCACCACAGCCAGCTTGACGTCACTGCCGCCGGTGGCGATTACCGTGGCGCCAAGGCGCTTCCCCAGGTCCACCGCCGCCATGCCCACCCCGCCGGTGGCCCCGTGTACCAGCAGCACCTCGCCCGGGACCAGGTCGCCGCGCTTCACCAGCGCGACGTATGCGGTGAGGTAGGCAGTCTGGTAGGAGGCTGCCTTGGCGTAGCTCATGGTGCCCGGAACCGGCCGCACGCTGTCGGCCGCCACGTTCACTGCCTCGGCAAAGCCTCCGTAGCGCAGACCGGCCACCGCGCGGTCGCCGACCTCGAATCCTTCCACGTCTGCACCCAGGGCGCTGATCTCGCCGGCCGCCTCACCGCCGGGCGCAAAGGGCAACGGCGGTTGAAACTGGTACTTGCCCTGGATCATGAGCAGATCGGGAAAATTCACGGCGCAGGCCTTCAGGCGGATCTGCACCTCGCCGGGGCCAGGGGCCGCCAGATCCAGCGTATCGAGCCAGACACTGCCGATGTCGTCGCAGATTTCGTGGCAGCGTACGGCGCGAATGCTGGTCATGAGGTGGCGCGCGGGTCAGGCCAGCAGAGCGGCCACCGCGCGCTTCGCCATGACGCGCACCAGATGCGCCCGATACTCGGCGGAGGCATGCAGATCGGAGTTGAAGCCGGCATCCGGCACCTCGATGCCGTCCAGTGCCGCCGGGTTCAGATCGCGCTGCAGTGCCTGCTCGATGGCGGTGCCACGGAACGCGCACGGTCCGGCCCCCGTGATGCCCACGCGGATCGATCCGGAAAAGTCCGCCACCAGCACGCCCACCACCGCATAGCGCGATGCGGGGTTCGGAAACTTGCGGTAAGCCGCGCGGGTCGGTACCGGAAAATCGATGCGGGTAATGATCTCGCCGGGTTGCAGCGCCGTCTCGAACAGATCCTGAAAGTAGTCGTCCGCCGCGATCCTGCGCTCGCTCGTGTGGATGGTGGCGCCGAGCCCGATCACCGCCGCGGGATAGTCGGCGGAGGGGTCGCTGTTGGCCACGGAGCCACCCAGGGTGCCGCGGTTGCGCACCTGATTGTCACCGATCTCGCCCGCCAGATAGGCCAGCACCGGCAGGGTGGCGCGCACGCGCGGGTCCGAGGCGACCTCGGCATGTCGAGCGAAGGCCCCGACGCTGACGCGGTCGGCGCTCACGTCGATGCCGCGCAGACCATCGACCCTGCCCAGATCGATCACGTCCGAGGGCGCGGCCAGGCGCTGCTTCATGGTCGGCAGCAGCGTCTGCCCGCCTGCCAGGTAGATGCCGTCCTCGGCGCCGCGATACAGGGCAACCGCCTCCTCGAGGGTGGCCGGCCGGTGATAGTTGAACTGATACATTGCCTGCTCTCCCTATTGACCGCTCAATGCGCGCCAGAGCTTCTCGGGCGTCGCCGGCATGGAGATGTCGTTGCGGCCGACCGCGTCGGTGACCGCATTCATGATCGCCGCGGGTGAGCCGATGGCCCCCGCCTCGCCACAGCCCTTGGCGCCCAGCGGGTTGTGGGTACAGGGTGTGACCGTGGTGTCCACCACCCAATCCGGCAGATCGTCCGCTCGCGGCATGCAGTAATCCATGTACGAGCCGGTCTGCAGCTGGCCGTACTCGTCGTAGATGCCCTGCTCCATCAGCGCCTGGCCGGCCCCCTGAGCCAGCCCGCCGTGTACCTGCCCGTGCACCACCAGCGGGTTGATCAGCGTGCCGAAGTCGTCGACGGCGACGAAGTTCACCAGCCGGGTCACGCCGGTCTCGGGATCCACCTCCACCTCGGCAATGTGGGTGCCGGCCGGATAGGTGAAGTTCTTGGGGTCGTAGAACGCCTTCTCGGACAGGCCCGGTTCCAGATCCTCCGGGTAGTTGGCGGGCACGTAGGCGGCGAATGCCACCTCGCCGAACGACAGCGAACGGTTGCTGTCCCGAAGCACGAAGTTGCCGTCCTCGAAGCTCACGTCGTCGATGGCGCCTTCCATCATGTGGGCGGCAATCCGCCGCCCCTTGGCGATGACCTTGTCCGCTGCCACCATGAGCGCGGATCCGCCCACCACCAGCGAGCGCGACCCGTACGTGCCGAGCCCGAACTCGATGCGTCCGGTGTCGCCGTGCACGACCTCGACATCGTCGAGCCCGATGCCGAAACGGTCCGCAACGATCTGGGCGAAGGTGGTTTCGTGGCTCTGGCCGTGACTGTGCACCCCGGTGAACACCGTGACCGAGCCGGTCGGGTTCACGCGGATCTCGCCGCACTCGTACAGACCCACGCCCGCGCCCAGCTCGATGGCGAGCTTCGACGGTGCCAGCCCGCAGGCTTCGATATAGCAGGCGAAGCCGATCCCGCGCCGGCGGCCGGCGGCCTCCGAGGCCCGGCGCCGCTCGGGAAACCCGGCGTAGTCGATGAGCGCCAGGGCCTTGTCGAGGCTGGCCTCGTAGTCGCCGATGTCGTAGGTCAGCGCCACCGGCGTCGCATAGGGAAAATCCTGCGGGCGGATCATGTTCGCACGGCGCAGCTCGGCGGGATCCCGCCCCAACTCGCGCGCCGCCGTCTCGACGACGCGCTCCACCACGTAGGTGGCTTCGGGGCGGCCGGCGCCGCGATAGGCGTCCACCGGCGCGGTGTTGGTGTACACGCCCTTCACCTCGACATGAATGTTCGGGGTACGGTACTGACCGGCCAGCAGCGTGCCGTAGAGGTAGGTGGGCACCGACGAACCGAAGGTGGACAGGTAGGCGCCGAGATTCGCCGTGGTTTCCACCTTCAGCGCCACGAAGCGCCCGTCGGCATCGATGCCGAGCTCGGCATGGGTCACGTGATCGCGGCCGTGGGCATCGGCGAGAAACGACTCGCTGCGATCCGCGCGCCACTTCACCGGGCGCCCGACGCGGCGGGCTGCCCACAGCACCGCCGTCTCCTCCGCGTAGATGAAGATCTTGGAGCCGAAGCCGCCGCCCACGTCCGGCGCCACGACCCGCAGCTTGTGCTCAGGCGCCACCTTTACGAACGCCGACAGCACCAGCCGCTCCAGATGCGGATTCTGGCTGGTGGTGTAGAGCGTATGGTCGCCGCCGGCCGCGTCGTAAACGCCGATGGCGGCGCGCGGTTCGATGGCATTGGGAATCAGGCGGTTGTTGGTGAGATCCAGGCGCGTAACGTGAGCCGCTGCTGCCAGCGCCGCCTCGGTGGCTTCACGATCGCCCAGCTCCCAGTCGAACGCGAGGTTGGCCACGACCCCGTCATGGATGTCCTCGGACTGGGTAGCCTGCACCGGATCGACCACGGCGTGCAGCTCGGTGAACTCGGTTGCGACCACCTCCATGCCCTGGCGGGCCGCAGCCTGAGTGGTTGCGATCACCAGCGCATAGGGCTCGCCGACGTAATTCACCTGGGTGTGCGCGAGCGGCGGGTGCGGGGCCGACACCATGTCGGAGCCGTCCTTCTGCTTCACCATCCAGCCACAGGGCAGGTCTCCCAGGCCGTCTGCCTGCATGTCCTTGCCGGTAAGCACGGCGAGCACCCCGGGAATGCGCAGCGCCTCGGACACGTCGATGGAGTCGATGCGCGCGCGCGCGTAGGGCGAGCGCACGAACACCGCGTAGACCTGTCCCGGCTGGTTGATGTCGTCCGTGTAGCGCCCCTGGCCGGTGATGAAGCGGCGGTCTTCCTTGCGCCGAACGGATGCTCCTATGCCATGACCCGCCGCGTGTGCTGTGCTCGCCATCGCTGCCTCCTTCTTACGCCTTCATCTGTCCGGCCGCCATGAGCACCGCATCGACGATGTGGTGATACCCCGTGCAGCGGCAGATGTTGCCCTCGAGCCCTTCGCGCACGATCTTGCGATCGAGGGCGTCGCTGGAATTCACGAGATCGATGGCCGACATGATCATGCCCGGCGTGCAGAAGCCGCACTGCAGCGCGTGACACTCGCGGAAAGCAGCCTGCATGGGATGCAGCGCATCCGGGGTGCCGATTCCCTCGATGGTGGTCACCGCGGCGCCGTCCGCCTGTGCCGCGAGCACCGTGCAGGACTTCACCGAACGCCCGTCGAGGTGCACGGTACAGGCACCGCACTGGCTGGTATCGCAGCCCACGTGGGTTCCCGTGAGCTCGAGGTGCTCGCGGAGCACGTCGACCAGCAGAGTGTTCTCGGGCACGTCCAGCGTGTGCGACGTGCCGTTGACAGTGAGCGTGACTTGCATGCTGCTCTCCTAAAATGCCAGAACCAGAGCGATGACCAGGGCAATGATCACGATCAGCCAGATCTTCCACTGCCCGCCGGTTTCATAGGTCGGGGCGGCCGAGGCGGCCTCCGCAGCCGTGGATACGGGCTCGGCGCCGCTGATCTCACGGCCGAACGCGAGGAAGAAATCATCTGCCATCTTGCGCGCCGCGCCGTCGATGAGGCGCGAGCCAACCTGGGCCAGCTTGCCGCCGACGCTGCCTTTCACCGCATAGCGCAGCAGCGTCGCCTCGCCATCGTCCGCGAGCTGCACCTCGGCGCGGCCCTTGCCGAAGCCTGCAGGCCCGCCTTTGACGCTGGCGTTGATCGTGTAGCTGTTGGAAGGAACGACGTCTTCGAGGTTGAGCTGCGCCTGAAAGACGGCGCTGACGGGTCCGATGCGCGCTTTCACCCGGGCATCGAACTGCTGATCGTTGACCCTGGTCATCGCTTCGCAGCCGTCGATACATCGGGCCAGCACTTCGGGATCGTTGAGACCACGCCACACGACGTCACGTGCGGCAGCAATCCGGTACTCGCCGGTTTGCTCCACCGTTGCTCCCTTTCTCGTTCCCCCGGGGCGGAGAAGGTTCGCACGAAGGATGGGGTTGGAGCAAACGGTTGCGCGGAGCTTTGCGAAAAAGCCGAGCTGAGGGAGCTGGATCAGCGCTTGCGCGTGCTGGCGCATAGGCTGGGGTGGGTCGTGGCGGCGGGTGGGTCGGGGATGTACCGCTTCGGGCCCGCTCCGGCGCTCCGCGCTGCCCTTGGTCACCGGAGTTGCCACCGGCCCTGCGGACCGGCGTCAATCCGGCTCCCGCGGCGTCGCTGAGAGGCCCTCGCCGGCACATCCCCGACCCACCCGCCGCCACGACGTCACGCTAGCAGGCGACTCCAGACGCCTAGATCCGAGATCACGAGCATCGTCGAGCGTGCAGACAAACATGGGCGTCACGAAGATTTTGCACGCCGCTGATTACCAGCTTTATCAACCGGCAACGCTGACGTTCAATGGCCTCCACACCAGCCGCTTGGACGACCGCAGGGCGCGCGGGCGGGGGGTCGTGTTGCGGAGCGTTTGAGCGACGCCGAGGCGGCCGATTTGACGCCGCTCCGCAGGAGGGGTGGCAACATCGGCCAACGAGGGTACGCCGGAGGCGCGGAGCGCGCTCCGCAACACGACCCCCCGCCCCCGTGCCCGGCAGCCGTCAGAGAAGTGCCTGCTCCAGGAGCCACTCTCGACACGCAGTGACCGCTTCCTGAGCTTTCTCGGATTGCCCCGAGTAGTAGTGCGTAGCCCCCTGAATGTCGACCCGCCGCTTGTTCGAATGCCCAATGGCGTCGAACAGCCGCAGCGTGTGACTCGGTGTGCAGGCATTGTCGGCCGTGTTGCCGATCACCAGCGCCGGGCAGCCGACGTTGGCGGCGTTGCGCTCACCGTGCGCGCGTGAACGGTCGTAGCTCCACTGCGACAGCCAGCTGCGCAGGGTGCAGAATCTGGCAAGCCCCACCGGCCCCATGTTCACGATTCTGGGGTCACCCAGATAGCAGGTACCAGGCTCGCGATCATTCGGGTCCACGGACGGGTCCAGCCAGCGCGGATCCGCCATGGTGCCGTGCACCACGAAGCCGAGCTCCGCCCCGGGGCCGTCCTCGGCGATGCGCTCTGGCAGGCGCGCTTCCACCCAGGCGGTGATGCGCCGGTTGCGCTCGATCTGCGCGGCGCGAAAGCGCACCAGATAGGCCTCGTCATACGGCGGCTGATTGGGGTTCTTCGGGTCGTACAGATTGAGCGCCTGATCCCGCCGGCGCGGATCCAGCTCGTCGAGGATGGATGGATCCAGCCACTCGGTCAGGGTCACCGAACGGCTGACGTGCGCCGCCATCAGCACGATGCCGTCGGCGGGCGGCAGATCGGCCTCGCGAATGCCCACCGGGTCCCCCGCGGGCGTGAACTCGATGTCGGGCCGCTCCGCCTGCTCCTGGTAGAACAGCGACAGCGATCCCCCGCCGGACCAGCCGCCGAGCACAATCTTTTCGTAGCCGAAGCGCTGCCGCGCGTCGCGAATGCCGGCGCCCAGGTCCAGCAGGCACTTTTCCATGATCAGCGCGCTGTCGTTGCCGCGGTAGCGCGTGTTGACGAACAGGACGTGCAGCCCGGCCCGTGCCAGCTGGCCCATTATGGGCAGAAAGCTGCCGCCGCCGATGGGATGGCTGAACACCAGCAGCGTTGCCGAGGACACGCCCTCCGGCAGGATCCGCATGCACTCGATGAACACCGTGCCGGGCTCGCCGCCGTAGGTGTCCTTGAACTGGGCCTGCTCGCGGTAGACGACGCCGTAGCTCTCGCGGACCACCCGGTAGCTCATCACATCTCCTGTTGCCAGTAAATTGCCTTTGCGAAACAATACCCGAACGCTGATGTCCTAAACAGCAGACCTGTGGCTGTGACCCGCCTGGACCAGCCTCTGAATTGCCGATCTCCAAGCGCAACCGCGAGGGATTGATATGGAAGATCAACCACCCGAAGTTCTCATCCGCGGCCTGCTTCGGGCCTACTACTGGATGGACGAGAGCCTGCAGAACGGCCTGCAGCAGGCCGGCTACCAGCCGCGTACCCGCACGCAGACCATGATTCTGATCAACATCTCCAACGGCATCACCCGCGCCGCCGAGCTGGCCCGCGTGCTCGGCGTCAGCCGCCAGGCCATACAGCAGCAGATCACCGATCTCGAGAAGGACGAGCTGGTCACACAGATTCCCGACCCGGAGGATCGCCGCGCCAATCGAATCGTGTTCAGCGAAAAGGGTTCACGACTGATCAGCGCGGCCATGGCCAGCCTGCGTCAGGCCGAGCAGGCCCTGGCCATCCGTATCGGCTACGACGCGGTGCGGTCGTTGCGCAACGCCCTGACCGCCGACTGGGGGCCGATCATCGGCGAGCAGCGCGCACCCGGACGCAAGCGCAGCATCGGCGACTAGTCGCCAGCGTTCGGTCCCGGCGGCCAGCTGCCGGCGACCTGCCAGCCGCTAACGCGCCATCGTGCGCTGCGGCGGCGGGCTGGTGGGCAGCACCTGCGGATACAGCTCGTCCAGCGGCACGCTGATGCCGTTGTTCTGCACCAGTCTGCAATGCTTGCGCCGCAGCTGCCGCGGTTCGGCCACGCCACACGAGTGCGCGATGATACCGACTTCCTTGTGGATGCTCTCGACATAGCGGAACACGCGCTCGGCCTTGTCTACCGGGTCCAGTCCCTTCTGCAGCTTGGGATCGTGGGTCGTAACCCCCGTGGGACAGGTGTTGCGATTGCACTGCATCGCCTGGATGCAGCCCAGGGCGAACATGAAGCCGCGCGCGCTGTTGATGAAGTCCGCTCCGGCACACAGGGCCCAGGCGACCTCGCCCGGCGTGATCAGCTTGCCGCTGGCGATGACCCGCACGCGTTCTCGCAGACCGAATCGCGCCAGAATGTCCACGACCAGGGGCAGGCTCTCGTGCACGGGCAGTCCGACGTAGTCGATGAGACTCTGGGGGGCCGCACCGGTACCGCCGTCCTTGCTGTCGATGGTGATGAAATCCGGCGCGCTCTCGACCCCGCGATCGACGATCTCCTGGCAGAGCTCTTCGATCCAGCCGTACGCCCCGATCACCGCTTTGAATCCCGTGGGCTTGCCCGTGATGTCGCGGATGCGGGCAATCATGTCCAGCAGGTCGGCGTTGGAGTCGATCTCCAGGTGCCGGTTCGGGCTGATGGAGTCCTGCCCCACCTCGATCGCGCGGATCCGCGCGATCTCCTCGGTGACCTTGGCACCCGGCAGGATGCCACCCTTGCCCGGTTTGGCTCCCTGGCTGAGCTTGAGCTCGATCATCTTCACCTGGGGCAGCGCGCCGATCTCCGCCAGGCGCTTCTCCGACAGCGACCCGTCGGCGTTGCGCACCCCGTACTTGGCGGTGCCGATCTGGAACACGATGTCGGCGCCGCCCTCCAGATGGTAGGGCGACAACCCGCCCTCACCTGTGTTCAGCCAGCACCCCGCCATGCGCGCGCCATTGGACAGCGCCTGCACCGCGGGCCTGGAAATGGCGCCGAAACTCATGGCGGAGATGTTGAAGAAGCTCGCGGTGCGATAGGGTTCCCGGCAATACGGCCCCACCGTTACCGGTGTCGGCTCCACCGCATCCTTCTCCAACGTCGGCCAGGGACAGTTGACGAACAGCACCGTCCCCGTGGGTCGCAGATCGCGCGTAGAGCCGAAGGCCACGGTGGCATCGACACCCTTGGCGGCACGGTACACCCAGGCGCGCTCCGCGCGATTGAACGGCATCTCCTCGCGGTCCATCGCGAAGAAGTACTGACGGAAAAACTCACCCAGACGCTCGAACAGGTAGCGGAACCGCCCTATGACGGGAAAGTTGCGGCGCACGGCATGCCTGGTCTGGGTCGCATCCACCACGTACGTGACCACCAGGGCGACCAGCGCCACCATCACCAGAAAGACGAACACCTCTCCGACGACCTGCAGAATCTCCATGGGACAGTACCTTTCCGTTGCAGCGGCAGACGCGAACATTGTAGAGCCCCCGGGACACGCACCGCATGTGGAAGCGGGGCGGCGTGGTGTTAAAGTCCCGGCTGGCAACTCAGGTCGGGGAGCAGGGTTTGAGCAACGTGATCGTGGTCCTGCTGGACAGCCTCAACCGGCACATGCTCGGTGCCTACGGCGGGCGTGAGTTCGATACGCCCAACATCGACCGGTTCGCGGCCCGCGCGGTGCGTTTCGACAGGCATTTCGTCGGGTCACTGCCGTGCATGCCGGCACGCCACGACATTCTCGTCGGTGCGATGGACTTCCTATGGCGCCCCTGGGGCTCCATCGAGCTCTGGGAAGAAGCCATCACGGAGCCGCTGCGCGAGCAGGGTGTGGCGACCATGCTGGTGAGCGACCATCCGCACCTGTTCGAGACCGGCGGCGAGAACTATCACACCGAGTTCCGCGCCTGGGACTACGTCCGCGGTCATGAGAACGATCCCTGGAAGACGCGCCCGGACCCGAGCTGGATCGGAGCGCCGTCGCTGCCCATCGACGAGCGCATCGGCAGCGATCGCTACTACAACGTGTCACGCACCTGGTTTCGTGAAGAGCTGGACTATCCCGGACCCCGAACCATGCAGCGGGCTGCGCGCTGGCTCACCGAGAACGCCGGCTTTCACGACCGCTTTCTGCTGTTCGTCGACGAGTTCGACCCACACGAGCCGTTCGACACGCCCGCGCCCTGGGCCAACCGCTACGACCCGGACTGGACCGGCCCGCAGATGATCTGGCCCCCGTACTCGGTGAAGACCGTGGAGCGCGGCACGCTCAGCGCCCGGGAAGCACACCACGTACGCGCCAACTACGGCAGCAAGCTGTCGATGATCGATCACTGGTTCGGCAAACTGCTGGATGCAGTGGACGCGGCCGATCTGTGGCAGGACACAACCATCATCCTGTGCACCGATCATGGCCACTATCTGGGCGAGAAGGACATCTTCGGCAAGCCCGGCGTACCGCATTACGAGCCGCTGGGCCATACGCCGCTGTTCGTCCACCACCCGGGCGTGGCGCCCGGCACGTGCGACGCCCTGACCACGAACGTCGACATCAATGCCACGCTTTACGATCTGTTCGGTATCAGTCCGCGTGGGGTCAACCACGGGCACTCACTGCTGCCCCTGCTGGACGGCTCGAAACGCGCAATCCGCGACTGGGCGCTGGCCGGCGTGTACGGACGCTGGGTGCACGTTCTCGACGGGCAGCGCAAATACGCCCGCAGCCCGGTCAGTGACGACAACCTGCCGCTGTCCATGTGGTCGAACCGCTGGAGCACCATGCCGGTGCACGGCATGCCGCAGCTCAAGCTGCCCAAGCCCGACCGCCGCGCGCGCATCGACTTCATGCCGGGCTCGGACATCCCCGTGCTGCGCCAGCCGTTCGCCCCCGGCGACATGCTGCCCTACTGGTGCCTGGGCCAGCGCGCCAACCAGCATCACCTCTACGACCTCGACCGCGACCCCGAAGAAACCGAAAACCGCCTGGGCGGCACGGACGAGCGCGACATGCTGGAGCTGCTGCACACGGCCCTCACAGAGCTCGAAGCGCCTGCAGAACAATTCCAGCGCCTGGGACTCGGCTGAGCCGCCGTCGATCTGCGCTCACAGCGTTCGGCGTCGCCCGGATCGAACCGGGCCGCGCCGATGCCTCTTGGATGAGCGATCGCGCAGCTGCGGGGGTGGGGTAGGGGTATGAACTCGCCTGTGGCGACGCCGAGGCGGCCTAATTGACCCGCGCGCAGGGCGGGGCAAGTAGGCCAACGAGGGTACCCCGGAGGGGCGGAGCCGAAGAGGGCATGCCCCTACCCCACCGCCGCAGATGCAGGAACACCCAACAGTGCCATCCGGCGCGGCCCGGTTCGATCCGGGCGACGCCGCTACCTAGGGTGCAGACGAACCGGCAGGTCGGCGATTCCGCGGATGAAGTTGTTCGGCACGCGAACGACCTCGCCTGCGACCTCCACCTTGCGAAAACGCTGGTGGATCTCCTCCCAGAGGACCCGCAGCTGCATCTCCGCCAGGCGGTTGCCCATGCAGCGGTGAATGCCGTAGCCGAAGGACAGGTGCTGACGGGCGTTGGCGCGATCGATGATCAGCTTGTCGGCGTCTTCGAAGATCTCCTCGTCGCGGTTGCCCGAGAGGTACCACATCACGACCTTGTCGCCTTCGCGGATGGTCTTGCCGCCGAGTTCGGTGTCGCGGGTCGCGGTGCGGCGCATGTGAATCACGGGCGTCTGCCAGCGGATCATCTCGGCAACCATGTTGGGTATCAGCTCGGGCTGAGCCCGGAGCTTGTCGTACTGGTCCGGGTACTGGTTGAGCGCCAGCACGCCGCCGCTGATGGAGTTGCGCGTGGTGTCGTTGCCACCGACGATCAGCAGCAGAATGTTGCCCAGGAACTCCTTCGGCCGCGACGGCATGTCGCGGGTTGCCTCGCCGTGGGCCAGCATGGAGATGAGATCGTTACCCGGCGGCTGCGCCGCGCGCTGCTGCCAGAGCTCCGTGAACGCGACCACGCACTCACCGAGCTCCCTGGCCCGCTCTTCGGCCGGTATGCCGGCATCGCCCATGATCTGCGGAGACGCCGTGGTGACATTGGACCAGTGGATCAGCCGGTGTCGATCCTCGTAAGGGAAATCGAACAGTGTCGCCAGCATGCGCGCGGTCAGCTCGACAGACACCTGATCGACCCAGTTGAAGACCTCGCCCACCGGCAAGTGATCGAGGATGTCGGCCGCGCGCTCGCGGATCAGCCCTTCCAGCGCTGCCAGATTGCGCGGTCCCACCGACGGGGCCACCGTCTTGCGCTGCGCTTCGTGGCGCGGCGGATCCATGGAGATGAAGTTCTCCAGCTGCACCGCCTCTATCTCGGCATCCTGATCGGCGATGCTGATGCCGCCAGCTTCCGAGGAGAACACCTCGGGGTTGGTGTCCACCGCCTTGATGTCGTGATACCGGGTGACCGACCAGTAAGGGCCGGTGGCGCTCGCCGGGCAGTAGTGTACCGGGTCCTCGCGGCGCAGCCGTTCGAAGTAGGGACGCCAGGTATCGTTGCCGAACAGGCGCGCGCCGCTGACGTCGAGCGTCTCCAGCGGGACGCGCCACGCGTCCTCGCTGCTGTCCATACGGGTTGCTTCAGCCATGCCGTCTCCTTCCTGAAACCGGCGGGAGCAGCGCGTGCCCGGGCCTGCTCAGCCTTTGAACTCGCCGATCACCGCGGAAATCGAAGCCTTCGCGTCGCCGAAAAGCATGCGCGTGTTCTCGCCGAAGAACAACGGGTTGTCGACCCCCGAGAACCCCGACGCCATGGAGCGCTTGAGCACGAACACCGTGCGGGCGTGGTCGACGTTGATGATCGGCATGCCGTAGATCGGGCTGTTCTCGTCCTCGCGCGCGGCCGGGTTGACCACGTCGTTGGCGCCGATCACCACCGCCACGTCGACATTGCTCATGCGCGGATTGATGTCGTCCATCTCGACCAGCTGGTCGTAGGGTACGTTGGCTTCGGCCAGCAGCACGTTCATGTGCCCGGGCATGCGTCCTGCCACCGGATGAATGGCGTAGGTGACCTCGCAGCCGTTCTCTTCGAGCAGCTCGCCAAGCTCGCGCACCACGTGCTGCGCCTGCGCCACGGCCATGCCATAGCCGGGCACGAATGTCACCGACGAGGCCGACTCCAGGATCAGATACGCATCCTCGGTGGAGATGGGCTTGACCTCGCCTTCCACCTTGGTGGCCGTCTTGACGGCGCCGAACCCGGAAAACAGCACGTTCGCCAGGGACCGGTTCATGGCGCGGCACATGATGTTGGTGAGAATGATCCCGGCCGCGCCCACCAGGGAGCCGGCGACGATCAGGATGTTGTTGTGGATCGCAAAACCGGCCGCACAGGCGGCGAGTCCCGAATAGCTGTTGAGCAGCGAGATCACCACGGGCATGTCCGCCCCGCCGATGGGAATCACCGCCATCACGCCGAGCACCAGCGACAGAGCGATCACCACGAACAGGTACGGCGACGTGACGCTCGGGTCCATGGCGAACAGCACGCTGCACACCACCAGTGCCAGAAGCAGCAGCGCGTTGACGAAGCGCTGAGCGCCGAACACGATCGCCCGCGACGTCATCACCTCGGCCAGCTTGCCCCAGGCAACGATGCTGCCGGAGAAGGTCACACCGCCGATCAGCACCGACAGCAGGATGGTCACCACGGTGAACGTGGTATTGCCGGGGCTGTAGAGCGCGGCCCAGCCCACCAGCAGGCTGGCGATGCCGCCGGAGCCGTTAAACAGGGCCACCATTTCGGGCATGCTGGTCATGGCGACCCGCTGCGCGGTCACGGCGCCGATGATGGAGCCGAGGACGATCCCCGCCACGATCCACTGGAATTCCAGTATCTCGTGAGAGAACAGCGTAACCACAACGGCGATGAACATGCCGACGGTGGACAGCAGATTGCCGCGCACGGCCGTGGCCGGGGACGCCATCTGCTTGAGACCGAAGATGAACAGCGCTGCGGCGACGATGTATACCGCATTGATCAGCTCGTCGCTCATGCCTTACCTCCCCGCTGCGCGCCGGGGGCGCCAGCGGCGCCGTCCTTCTTGCGGAACATGCTGAGCATACGGTTGGTCACCAGATACCCGCCAACCACGTTGATGGTGGCAAACAGCACGGCCAGCGCGCCGAGAATCGTGGCCACCAAGTCCAGACCCGATCCGGCAGAGGTCAGCGCGCCTACCAGGGTGATTCCGGAAATGGCGTTGGCCCCTGACATGAGAGGCGTATGCAGTGTTGCCGGCACCTTCGAGATCAGCTCGAAGCCGAGGAAGATGGACAACATCAGCACAAAGGCGAGAAATACCGCTTCCATGATTCAGCCCCGCAGCTTCTTGATGGTTTCGTTGACGATGGCGCCATCACGGGTGATGACGCAGTTCTTGACGATGTCGTCGTCCGGCTCGAGTTCCAGCTTCTTGGCCTCGGCGTCCCAGAACTCGTCGAGCAGATTGAACAGGTTGTTGGAGTACATCTCGCTGGCGTTCCTCGCGACCTCGGCCGGAAGGTTGCCCTGACCGATGATCTTCACACCGTTGACGTCCACCACCTCATTGAGCACGGAGCCTTCGACGTTGCCCCCCGTCTCCACGGCCATGTCCACCACGACGCTGCCCGGCTGCATTGCCTCGACCAGGTCGCGCGACACGATCCGCGGCGCAGGGCGGCCGAACACCTGAGCGGTGGTGATCACCACGTCCGACTGGGCGATAACCTTCTTCTGCCCCTGCCGCTGCAGCTCGAGCTGCTCCGGCGTCAGCTCCCTTGCGTAACCCTGCTCGGTCTGGCCGGTATCTCCCAGGTCGATCTCGACGAACTTGGCGCCAAGCGAGCGCACCTGCTCGGCCACCACCGGCCGCGTGTCGAACGCCTCGACCCGGGCACCCAGGCGCTTGGCCGTGGCGATGGCCTGCAGGCCGGCGACACCAGCCCCGATGACGAACACCCGCGCCGGCGCGATGGTGCCCGCCGGCGTCATCATCATCGGCAGAATCTTCGGCAGGTGGTAGCACGCCTGAATGACAGTGACGTACCCGGCGAGGTTGGCCTGGGAAGACAGCGCATCCATCTTCTGCGCCCTTGTGCTGCGCGGGATCATTTCCATCGAGATGGCGGTGACGCCATGGGCCGCCAGGCTGTCGACCAGCGCCGTCTCGTTGAAAGGATCGAGAAAGCTCACGTGCACCGCGCCCGCCTTGAGCTGGCCGACTTCCTCCGTGGCGGGCTTGCGCACCCGCAGCACGATGTCGGCGCTGCCGAGGAGTCCGGCACGATCGCTGGATACCGTCGCTCCGGCGGCGCTGTAGTCGGCATCCGTGAAGCCCGCATGGGCACCAAGGCCGGCCTCCACCGTCACCTCGAAGCCTGCACCCGTCAGCTTCTTTACGCTCTGGGGAACCAACGCCGCGCGCTTTTCCCCAGGCCAGGTCTCCTTAGGCACCCCGATTAGCATGCGATCCCCCACGATTGTTGAGCGCAGTTGCACAGCGCAGACTTGCCCATCGGCGCGATGCTGCGTTGCGCAAAGCGCCACAAGTTAGCCAAATACGGCCGCAAAGACAATAAGATAGCGGTGGCGCCGGGTGTGACTGCCAACCCCGTGTCCGGGCCGCGCAGCACCGCCGCAACAGCGCCCGGAAGTACACGGTTGCGCGCAGCGGCCGGGCTTCCGACAATCCCCCGCCAGTCATCCGAACTACGAGTCTCCGGGAGGGGAGCCGATGGGTCAGGGCCAGCTCAGCCTGCGCGCCGCCGCTGTGGCCGTCGTCAGCGCATTTCTCGTCGGGCTGATCGGCAGCCTGGCGCTGCGCCCGCCCGGCGACGGCACGGCGACGCACCAGCCTAACGTGCTGCAGCACCCCGAAGCCGCGACGGTTGCGCCGCTGCGCTGGCGCGTGCCGGTGGCCTTCGCCACCAACCTGCCGGCGCTCGGCGACAATGCGCTGTACGTCAGCGGCGCGCTGCGTGACATCAGCGGCGGCGCGGTGCGCCTGGACATCTACGAACCCGGCGAGATCGTGCCACCGTTCAGCATCACCGACGCGGTGCGCGACGGCAAGGTGGAGGCCGGCTACACCTGGCTTGGTTACGACCAGGGCAAAATTGCGGCGTCCCCGCTGCTCGGAGCCGTGCCCTTCGGCATGGAGCCCTGGGAATTCTCCGCCTGGTGGTTCGAAAGTGGCGGCCGCAAGCTCGCCGAAGACCTGTACCACAGATACAACCTGCATCCGCTGTTCTGTGGCATTACGGGGCCGGAGACCGCGGGCTGGTTTCGCCGCCGGATCGACTCGCTGGACGACCTCAAGGGCCTCAAGATCCGCTTCGCCGGCATTGGCGGCAAGGTCATCGAGCGCCTGGGCGCCTCCGTCACCATGCTGCCCGGCGGCGAGATCTTTCAGGCCCTGGAGAAGGGCGCCATCGACGCCACGGAGTACGCTCTGCCGGTGGTGGATCAGATGCTCGGCTTCAACCGCATCGCCCCCTATAACTACTATCCGGGCTGGCACCAGCCGGCAACCGGCGCCCATCTGGTGGTGAACCTGCCGGTCTGGCAAAGCTTGAGCCACGAACAGCAGGCGCTGCTGGAAACCGTCTGCACCGCCGGCGTGACGCGCAACCTGGCGCGCTCCGAGGGCCTGCAGGGCGCCGTAATTCGCGGCTTTCCCGCCAAGGGCGTCAGCGCCGAGACACTGCCCATGGACGTGCTGCGACAGCTGAAGACGGTGACCGACCAGGTATTGGCCGAGGAGGCCGCCGGCGACGAAGACTTCCAACGCATTCTCGAATCGCAGCAGCGCTTCCGCGAGGACTATGCCTACTGGAAGCAGCGCGCCTATCTACCCCGCGACTTCTGATGCTGCCCCATACCAGATTTTCGCGCCGCGTCGATCCGCTGATCCGCCGCATCGGTCACTGCATCTCATGGCTGTGGCTGGCGCTGCTGGTGATCATCGTCGCCAACGTGCTGCTGCGCTACGTATTCGGCGAGGGACGCATCGAGTTCGAGGAAATCCAGTGGCACCTCTACGCCACCGGTTTCCTGCTCGGGCTCGGCTACGCCGTGGAGCGCGATGCCCACATCCGGGTAGACGTGGTGCATGAGCGGCTCTCGGAGCGCTTCAAGGCGTGGATCGAGCTGTACGGCATCCTGCTGTTGCTGCTGCCGTTCATCGCCCTGATCCTCGTCTACAGCGTGCCGTTCGTGTGGCAGAGCTTCTCCCTGAGTGAGGTGTCCCAGGCCCCCGGAGGCCTGCCGTTGCGCTGGCTCATCAAGGCCATGCTGCCGCTGGGTTTCCTGGTGCTGCTGATCGCCACCCTGTCGCGCCTGACCCGGGTGTGGGCGCAGCTGTTCTTCAGCGTGCAAAGCGCAGGCAAGGACACGGAGGGCCGCGATGCCCGCTAACGAGTTGCTGGCGCTGCTGATGTTCGCCAGCTTCATCGCGCTGGTGTTCACGGGCTTTCCCGTCGCGTGGCTGCTCGGCGGGCTGTCGGTGCTGTTCACCGCGCTGGCCATCGTGCTCGACGTGGACTTCCATCTGCCCATCGGCGTCGACTGGAATTACACATCCATCGCCGTCGACCGCATCTGGAACGTGATGGAAAACTGGGTGATGGTGGCCCTGCCCATGTTTATCTTCATGGGTCTGCTGTTGGACCGGTCGGGCATCGCCCGGGACCTCATGACGAGCTTCGCCCGACTGTTCGGGCGGTTGCGGGGCGGGCTCGCCATTACCGTGACCCTGATCGGACTGCTGCTGGCCGCCACCACCGGCATCATCGGTGCGTCGGTAGTGCTGCTGGCGCTGCTCGGGCTGCCCGTGATGCTGCGCGAAGGCTACGACCGCTCTCTGGCCTCGGGCACCATCTGCGCGGTAGGCACCCTTGGCATCCTCATCCCGCCCAGCATCATGCTGGTGCTGATGGCGGACCGCATGGCCATGAGCGTGGGTGACCTGTTCCTGGGTGCGGTCTTCCCCGGCGTGCTGCTCGGGGTGCTCTACATCCTGTACCTGTTCGGCTACGGGTTGTTGCGCCCGGAAGGAGCCCCTGCAGGACGTCACGACCCGGTGGACTGGGGGGCGGTGCGCGATCTGCTGGTGGCGATACTGCCGCCCGCGGGACTCATCCTGGCCGTGCTCGGCAGCATATTCATGGGGCTGGCCACACCCACCGAGGCCGCGGGCGTCGGCGCCGCCGGCGCGCTGCTACTCGCGCTGGCGAAGCGTCAGCTGGACAGGCACGGGTTGCGCGAGGTGCTCTACGAGACCACGCGCACCACGGCGTTCATCTTCGCCGTGCTGCTGGGCGCGACGGCATTCTCGCTGGTGCTGCGGGGCCTCGGCGGCGATACGCTGATCGAACGGACGCTGCTGGGATTGCCGTTCGGGCCCACCGGGATCCTGGTGAGCATTCTGTTCGCCACCTTTCTGCTCGGGTTCTTTCTCGACTGGATCGAGCTGACGCTGATCATCCTGCCGCTGGTGTCGCCCGTGGTCGCGGGTCTCGGGTTCGATCCGGTGTGGTTCACGGTGCTGTTTGCCGTGTGCCTGCAGACCAGCTTTCTGACGCCGCCCGTCGGATTTGCCATCTTCTATCTGAAAGGCGTGGCGCCGGCCGGAATCGACGTGGCCACCATCTACCGGGGCGTGGTGCCGTTCATCATCCTGCAGCTCATCGGCCTCGTGATCATTTTCAAGTGGCAGGCCCTGGTGACCTGGTTGCCGGCGCAGGCTTACGGCTGAGGCGGTTGCGTCCCGGACGCGATGCCCCGGGCCGTTGCGGGCGTGGCTCGTGATTCGGCCCCGGACTAGGCCCCGGGCGCATCGAGCAGGGTCGCGAACGCCAGCAGATCCGCCATGCTGTGCAGATCGCGGGTGAACTCGGGAACCTGATGCACCGCCAGCCCGCGGCGGCCCAGGCCGGCAAGGGCGCTGCGATCGGCCGCCGCCAGCGCGGCCGCCTCCCGGTAGCCGGCCAGCAGGCGCTGCGACAGCGGTACGCCCGAAAACGTGCGGTCCCAGCAGGCCTCCACGAGCTCCGCCTCCTGATCGGACAGACCCACGCCTTCCAGCGCTTGATCCGGACCGGGCCAGGCTTCCGGATAAGGCCGCACCCGATTGGCGAGCACGCCCGCCACCCGCATGCGTTCGCCGGTCAGGCGCTGATGGAACAGATCCACCTGCCCCAGGCTAACCGGCTCCGGGGCGCAGACGAGCAGAAACGCCGTGCCGGGCTGGCGCATGAGTGCCTGCACGTCGTGCGAGCGTTCGCGGAATCCGTCGAACAGCCCGGAAAACGCCAGCAGAAAGTCGGACAGATCGGCCAGCATCTGCACGCCCGTCAGCCGCTCCATGAATTTCAGCGTCGCCGCCGACGACTGCCGGAACAGGTTGAATTGAGCGCGCGCCGCCAGGCCGTAGGGACGTATCAGCGCATTGGTGATGGAACCATCGAGCAGGTTGACGATGCGTTCCGGCGCATCGAGAAAGTCCAGCGCGTGCTGCGAGGGGGGCGTGTCGACGATGAGCAGGTCGCTGTCACCGGCGCGCACGATTTCCAGCACCCGCTCCATCGCCACCAGCTCGCGAGAGCCGCCCAGAGCCGTGGACAGCTGCTGGTAGTACTGATTGGCGAAGATGGCGTCGCGCACCCGCTCGCTGGGGGCCGAATTCTCCACCATGCGGTCGAACGCCCGCTTGCTGTCGAGCATCATGGCAGACAGGCTGCCTGGCGCCTCCAGCACGATGGGCTGCGGCTCGAAATCCAGCGCCTCGAGCCCGAGCGCCTGTGCCAGGCGCCGCGCCGGGTCGATGGTCATCACCTGCACCCGCCTGCCGAGCTGAGCGGCACGCACGCCGAGGGCCGCGGCGCTGGTGGTCTTGCCGACCCCGCCGCTGCCGCAGCACACGAGAACCGAGCTCTGGCGCAACAGCTCCGGCACGTCCAGCGACAGCGGCGGGGCGGCGCTCACCTGGCGTCTCCGAACAGCGGTGTCAGCGCGCCGGCCAGGGCATCGAGCAGAGCAGCGGGCTCGAACCGCGACTGCACCATGCGCGGCACCTCGAACAGGCGCGCACCGGCGCCACGCAGCGGTGCGAGCGCAGCGGCCTGCAGCGCATCGAGTTCCCAGTCGGCGCTGGCCTGTGCCAGCACGCCGGCCAGGCGAGCAGGCGCGCCTGCAGCGCTCGACAGGTCTTCGAGTCGCTGGTGCTCCAGCGCCGAGAGATGGCTGTACACGCGCCGGTTCACCAGCACACCTCCCAGCGGGATACGCGTGCGCTGACAGTACTCGAGCAGCTCCAGCGCCTCGCGCACCGGCATTTCCTCGGCCAGGGTCGTCACCAGCACCCGCGTGCGATCGGGGTCGAGCAGCAGATCCTGAATTCGGCGGGCGTTGTGGTTGAGCGGCCCCACCTGCACCGCCCGCAGGGTGACCGCGGGCACGTCGAACAGCTGCTTGAGATGCCCCGTGGCGGGCGCGTCGAACACCACCCGGTCGAAATCACCGCTGGTGACGAGATCGTAGAGCTTGCCCAGACACATCAGCTCCTCGAAACCGGGCGCTGCCGCGGCGAAGTCGCGAAACGCGCGGCTCTGAAAGAAGCGCTCATACAGGCCCGCCAGCGGCATGCGCCGGCGCGCGTACTCCGTGATAGCGGCAAACGCATCCACCCGCGCGACCCAGCAGTGCGGCGCGATCTCCCGGGGCTGATAGTCGAGCGGCACGCCCAGCAGCGGATGCCGGTCCTCCCGGGTATCCAGCGTAATCAGCACCGTATCCAGACCGCGCGCCGCGCTGGCGCGGGCCATCGCCGTGGCCAGTGCCGTCTTGCCGACACCGCCCTTGCCGGTCACGACCAGCAGGCGGTGGCTGTCCAGTATCGCGCGCTTCACGACGCGCAGCGTACTGGAATGCCCGCCGGCGTGCATGTCCGGTGGCAACCGTGGGTGCCCGGCACCCGACGATGGGGCAGAATAGCCGGGCACGGACCTGAATGGCGCTGGGGAGCCCGGAAAATGCAGGCGATCAGAGCGGTGGCGAAGAACTACTCGGAAGCATCCGAGAACAAGATCCACAGCGACGACATCGCGCGCCGCTTCGGCTTTCGCGGCGCGCTGGTGCCCGGCGTCGCGGTCTGGGGGCAGCTCACTCGGCCGCTGGTTACCGAGTTCGGCGAGCGCTGGCTCGGCTGCTCGGTCAGCGACGTGCGCTTCCTGAAGCCCGCCTACGACGGCGACACGCTGACCATCGAGCCTGCCGAGGACGCCTCAGGCCTGCACGTACGCTGCAGCAATCAGCACGGCGAGCTGCTGGCCGAGCTCAACAGTCGGATTCCGGAAGTGCTTCCCGAGCTGGAAGATCAGGGCTGCTTCGATGGGCCCCACAAGGATCCGGCGCGCATCGAGATGAGCTGGGAAACGGTGGTGCCGGGACAACCGTTCCGGCCCTGGCACTGCCAGATCACGGATGACGGCAATCAGACCTTCGCAAGCCAGGTGGACGACCCGCAGGCCGTATACCGTTTCGCCGCGCATCCGCACTGGCTGCTGGGCCTCGCCAACCAGGCGCTGGTGCGCGAATTCGTGATGCCAGCCTGGATTCACGTGGGCTCCGAGGTACGTCTGCGCCGGGTGGTCAGGGTCGGCGACACGCTGGAGATCCGCGCGGTTCCGCTGGAAAAGTGGGAACGCAAGGGGCATCAGTTCGTCCGGCTGTATCTGGCGTATCTGAACGGCCACGAGCTCACCACAGAAATCCTGCACACGGCGATCTTCCGGGTGGCGGGATGATCCGACTCGGCGTGCTGGCGTCTCACGGCGGCTCCATACTGCAGGCGGTTCTGGATGCCTGTGCGGACGGCACGCTCGATGCCCGCGTGGTGCTGGTGATCAGCAACAACAGCCATGCCACGGCACTGCAGCGTGCCCGCAGCCACGACGTGGCGGTGGCGCACCTGAGCAGCGCCACGCACGCCGATCCCGAAGCTCTCGATCGGGCCATGGTGGATGCGCTGGGTGCCGCCGGCGCGGACTGGGTCCTGCTCGCGGGATACATGAAGAAGCTCGGCCCGCACATGCTGACCACCTATCGCAACCGGATTCTCAACACGCACCCGGCGCTGCTGCCGCGCTACGGCGGTAAGGGCTTCTACGGCCGCAGGGTGCACGAAGCAGTACTTGCAGCCGGGGACTCCGAGTCCGGCGCCACGGTGCACCTGGTCACCGAAGAGTACGACACCGGGCCGATACTGGCGCAGGTGCGCGTTCCGGTGCGCGTCGACGATACCGCGGAGCGCCTGGAGGAGCGGGTCAAGAGCGCCGAGCGCAAGCTGGTCATCGCCACCCTGCAGCAACTGGCTGAACGCAAGGTGGCCAGCGGCTGAATCCGGTCCGCCGTGCGCCCCGGTTGCGCGCGGATACCGAGATCTGCCGCGCGACTGCGGTACTGGCAGAAGCGACGCAACTGCCTGCGGGAAATGCTTATGGGCATTGTGCCGGCAAGCGCCCAGGATGCGCCCGTCCATCAAGGAGGATTCACATGAACCTGTTGAAGACCACGACTCTGCTGCTGGGGTTGACGCTCGCCTCTTCAGTGGCAATGGCAGCCCCCGCCGCCAAGGGCCCGGAAAACGGCAAAGGCATGCCGATGGAGAAGGCACAGAAGACCGTGCGCGAAGAAGCGGAGACACGCGAGCGCGAAGCCAAGAACGCACCGGCCGACGGTGAGATGACCCGTACCGAGGCCGAGGAGCGCGCGCGGGAAATGCGCGAGGGCGCGGGCAGCGAGCAGTCGCAGCAGATGCAGGAGCGCAAGGAAGAGCGCAAAGAGATCCAGGAGCAATACCGCGAGCAGCAGAAGTCGGGTGAAGGCGAGCCCGCCAAGAAGAAGCCCTGGTGGAAGTTCTGGCAGCGTGAGGGTACCGGGTCCTGATCGCCACCGCTGATCTCTGACGCCAGATCGTGGGGCGGTGGCGCTGCATCAGTGCGCCACCGCCCCCTGTGTTTTCCCTCGTTCATCCATCGCGCTTCGATCGTTACGGGTTTGTCCGGATGGGGCCGCGCCCGTCGTCCCGCTAAGTTTCCCTTCAATTTGATGACAGTCGGCCGTTGCTCAGAGCGCGTCCCGCAGGCTGAATGGAAAGGGGATCAGATGCCTCGCTACGTACGCAGTTTCGCCCTCGCGCTCGCCAGCCTCCTGGCGCAGCACTCTCTCGCATACACTGAACTCGAGTTTCCGGACACCCCAGTCGACCTGACCCCGGCGCCTGCATCCACCGCGGACAAAGCGCGTCTGCTGGCACTCAGCGACGGCACCCTGGTCGCCGCCTGGCATGAAGGCGCCGGCCCGGCGGGTGGCGCCTGGGATCTCGACGGCAACCCGTTCCGGCCCCGGGATGTGTTCGTGCGCTTCTCCAGCGACGACGGCGAGACCTGGAGCGCGCCGCTCAACGTATCCAACACGGCGGGCCAGACCGATCCGGCTGCGTTCTACGACCGCATCGGTGACGGCAGCGGACTGGCCAACTACTACGGGGACTCCGGCAAGGCGTCGATCTTCTCCGTGGGCACTCAGCTGCTCGTCACCTGGGACGACACCTGGTGCGGTCCCGGCGTGCACGGTCCCGCGCTCTACGAGGGCACCGCCGGTTTCGTCGAGATACCGTTCCACTGCCTGTACGCGGCCCGCATCGACCTCGCCGGCGGAGCGCTCGGCTCGGTCATCGTCGATCAGATCACCACGGCGGCGCGCGACGTCACCAACGAGGTACCGCGCGGCACCAACGCCGGATTCGCACTGGCCTGGCAGGAGGATCCGCAAGGCCTGCAGCGCGGCGAAGCCCTTGGCGAAGGTGACGGTGCCAGCGGCGCGCGCGTCTCGCCGGGCACCGACATCTGGTATGCCTGGCTGCCCGCGGCCGCGTTCAGCAATCCGGCCGCCACCTGGCAGGCTCCCGTACCGGTAACCAACAACTACGACTACACGCTGGACACCGCCCTCGGCGGCGGCGCCTCGCGACCCACCCTGGCTCTGGCCGGCTCGCCCCCCCGCGCCCTGTTGATCTACGAAGAAGCCAAAGGAGGCGGCGCTGCCGACCCGGGCAAGTATGCTATCTACAACGAGTTCCCGGCCGCCGGCGCGACGCCGTTCCAGGCCGGCGTCATCGTCAGCGACCCGACCGAGAACGCTCGTCGGGCGCGAGTGGTCGCGCAGGGCACGCCCGGGTCGGACGCCGGCACGCGTCTGCTGCTCATGTGGCGCCAGGGCGACGGTATCCAGGGTGCCCCGGCGGACTTCATGATGCGTGTGGGCCGGGTGCCTTCAGGAGTCAGCGTGGGCACAGTGCCCGAGGCGGGTTTTCGCGCCGAGGATCTCTGGCCGCCGGTCGACCTGGCCGACCCCACTGCCAGCAGCCCCGCGCTGAATCTGAGCGGCGCCCAGCTCGACGATCCCACCGGCGTCGATCCGAACACGGACGCGAAAGCGCACCGGGCCGTGCTGGACGGAGATTTCATATTTGCGGGCTACACGCAAAATCCTGACGTAACCGCTCCGGAAAGCGCCTACTCCTATCTGGTGCGCAGCTCGAGCGACAGCGGCGTCAGCTGGACCGCGCCCGCCGACGTGTCCACACCAGGTTCCGGCACTACCGACGTGATCGAGCCGCGCCTGCTGCGCACGCCTGGCAGCACGCCCTCCGGTGATCCGCGGGACGTACGTGACCCCAACACCTATGTGTTTGCGTGGGGCACCCAGGTTGTGCCCGCGGGTGCCACCGAGCCTGTGCCGGAGGCGCTGTATGTCACACGGAGCAGGGATCAGGGCGCGACGTTCGAGCCCGTGCGGCGGCTCACAGACAGCGTGGCGGGCACCGCGGAGGCGGACGAAGGCGTTCAGCTGCGGGTAACGGCCGACGGCGAGCAGGTGAGCGCCGTGTGGATCCGTGCTGACGGAGCCGACAGCAATGCCCTCTTCAGCCGGGGTGTCGGCGTAACGCGGATCGCAGATCTTGCTCTGTCCGCCGACATCGCGAACGCTACGCCCGCAGTGGACGAAACGGCCAGCGTCAGCTTCCGTCTGAGCAACGGCGGCCCCGACATCGCGACGGAGACCCAGTTGCAGCTTCTGATCGACGCGGGCCTGCAGCTGTTGCAGGTCACGACGTCCGCGGGCGCATGCAGCCTCGGCGCGCAGGTGACCTGCCTGTTGGGCGATCTGGCAAACGGCGCCAGCGCCGACGTGCAGATCGATGTCGTCGCCGCCGCCGCAGGCAGCTACCCGATCAGCGCCAGCGCCTCGGCACTGGAGGAAGAGCCTTCGCCCGAGAACAATGCGGCAGCGCTGACATTGCAGGCGATCCCCTATGCAGACCTCAGTGTCTGGATGGGTGCCGACGCAACGCAGATCAAGCGGGGCGAAGAGGTGGTTGTCCGCTACACGGTCCGCAACGACGGCCCGCAGCCTGCCTCGGCGGCAGATCTGCTGCTGGCGGTGCCCGCAACCCTGACCATCATCGACGGTGGCAGCTGCATTGCCGCGGCAGCCGGCTTGAGTTGCACCCTCGGTCCCATCGGTCCGGGAGGGTCCGCGAGCGGCAGCCTCACGCTGCGGGCCGATGTGAGCGGCACACAGCTGGTAGCAGCCACTGTGACCGGCACCGAAGCCGATCCCGTGCCGGGCAACAACAGTTTCACTCTGGGTCTCCGGGTACGCACACCCGGCGGCGGCGGCGGTTGCAGCGTGCAGCCCGGCGGCCCGGTGGACCCCTCATTGCCGCTGATTCTGGCGGCGGCGCTCGCGCATCGGCTGCGTCGCCTGCGGGCGCAGCAGGCCATTGCCACGCCGGGATGAGGTGCCGATGACCGGCCACTCGCCGGCGCTGCGCGCGCTCAGCGTCGAGGTCGGGCTAGTCGGGGCGCATCGGGGGTCGCTGCATCCCTGGTTTCTGCCGACGCTGCTGACGGGCATGACGGTAGGCGTACTGCTCGGTCATCGCTTTCACGACCCGGTGGATGCCGGCTGGGGCATGGTCGCCTCGCTGCTCCTGTGGCAGCCGCTCGTGGAGGAGGCTCTGTTTCGTGGCGTCCTCCAGGGGCTGTTGCTGCAGACTCGCTGGGGAGTCAGCACGCGTCTGGGCCTGTCGGCAGCCAACGGTGTTGCCGCGCTCGCTTTCGCGCTGGCTCATCTCGTTCACCAGCCGCCCCTCTGGGCCTTGTCGACGCTGATCCCCGGGTTGTGCTTCGGCTGGTTCCGCGATCGCTCGGGCAGCTTGTGGCCGCCGCTGCTGCTGCACGCGGCATTCAACGCCGCGTTCTTCTGGCAGCTGATTCCGACCCTGCTCGCCGCCTGACCGGCGCCCCTTCGGAAACTACCTAAGCGGCGCTGTATTTCTCCGTATGGCGGGGCCCACGGACGCTTCACACAATTGACACACCCTATAGAGGCGCAAAAGGCTCCGAGCCAAAGGCGCCCGAACACAAGGAGCTACCCATGCGAACTCTGAAGCGCGCGGCTGCGGTCGCGCTCACCCTCGGCGGTGCGGCATTCTCCACGGCCGCGTACCCCGCCACGTTCGTGGTGAACAGCACACTGGACGCCATCGATTCCGTACCCGGCGATGGCCTGTGCGCCACAGATACCGACGTCTGCACCCTGCGCGCAGCCGTGATGGAAGCAAACGCGACCGCGGGCGCCGACAGCATTGACCTGACCGGTATCAACGATCCCAACAGCCCCATCACGCTGACGATCGAAGGCGTCGACGAGACCTTCGTGGAGGCCACCGGCGGTGCCACGCCCTGCGATCTGGTGCTCGAAGCCAACGCCGCTGTGGGCGACCTGGACATTACGGAAGACGTGGACATCTTCGGTGCCGGCCCGGCGCTCACCGTCATTCGCTGGGAAAACCAGTCGCTGGAAGATCCTGACATCGGCGACCGGATCTTTCACATTCAGGCGGTAGGCTCCACCACCGTCAATTTGGTGCGCATCGCCGATCTGATGGTCACCGGCGGCAGCGTCGGCATTCCCAACAGCCTCGATGCCAGCAACCCGTACAACTGCGGTGACGTAGCCGGCGAGCCCGGCTCGCAGTCGGTGTGGCAGTTCCGCCGTTTTGGCGGCGGCATCGCCGTCGGCGCAGGCGCAACGCTGGCGTTGTTTCAAGAGAGCGTGCACGGGCCGGGTACCGGCGGCGGCGGCGGCGAGGGTCCGCCCCCGGATGTCGGCCCCGGCGGTGACGAGGGCGAGACCGGCGGCGTAACCGCGGTCGACTTCGAACGCATCGCCGTCATCGGCAACCAGTCCGGCAGCGACGCCGGCGGCGTGATCGCCGCGGCCGAGATGACCATGGTGGACTCGGTGCTGAGCGGCAACCTCTCCAACGGCAACGGCGGCGGCCTGTACATCGACTCGCCCACCAGCATCAGCGGCACGCTGATCGGAACCTCGTCGAGCGACATGCCCTATGCCAGCGGCGCCCTCTCGGCAGCCCTGCTCGGCGAACCCAACCAGGGCGAAAACGGCGGCGGCATCTTCGACACCGGCTCGCACACGACCAACATCGAGGCCAGTGCCATCAACGGCAACACGGCCATCGGCGGCGGCGGCATCGGCGCGCGCGCACTGGTGGTGATTAATCTCACCAATACCACGGTGAGCGGCAATACCGGCAGCGACGTCGGCGGCGGCATCACCACCAACGGCACGGTGAATCTTCGCAACGTGACCGTGGCCAACAACCTCTCCGCAACCGACGCCCCCGGTGGCGGCGCCGGGCTGAACTCGTTCGGCAGCGGTACCTATACGCTGGTGAACACGATCCTCAGCAACAACCTGGTGCAGGGCGCAGAGGCGGCCCGCGAAGCCAACTGCGGCTGCTCCGGCGGCTCGGCCAACTGTCCGCCGGGAACCATCGTCTCGACCGGTTACAACGTCAACGACGAAACCGTCGACACCTGCCTGCTGGACATCGCGCTGAACGACCAGCTCGCCACCGATCCGCTGCTCGAGCCGCTGGCCAACAACGGCGGCCTTACCGAGACCCACGCGCTGCCCACGGAAGCCATCGGCGACGCGTCCACCAGCCCGGCCATCGACAGCGGTGACACCGCTCGCTGCCCCAACAACGACCAACGCGGCAGCCTGCGACCGGATGACGGTGATCTGAATGGCACCTACCTGTGCGACGTAGGCGCCTACGAGCGCTTCATCGCCCGCACGGATCTGCACATCAACAACGTGACGGTCCCGAACCAGGTGAACAAGGGCGACAGCTTCACGGCGGTGGTGGAGATTCACAACGAGGACGGCAACGTCACGGCCCCGGGGGTCACCCTGGACGCCATGCTCAACACCCTCACCGGCATGAGCATCGACGCCGCGTCCAGCACAGCAGGAACCTGCACCGTGACCCCGCCGGACGCCGTCTCGTGCGCGATCGGCGACATGGCAGTAGGAGCCATCGAGACCGTGACGCTCAGCCTGACCGGCAACGAGCAGGGCACCTTCTCGCTGGAGTCCACGGTGGCCCAGACAGGCAACCCGGACATCATCGACCCGGTAGCCGGCAACAACACCGTCGTCTCGAACGTGTTCGTGCTCGGCGTCAGCGACATCGCGCTCACCGGCGGGCCCGCCGCCGCCAGCGTCGACCAGGGCGACACGATCACGCTGGACTATAGCCTGGTCAACAACGGCGCAGACGATGCAACCGAAGTGCGCATGGGCCTGGTGATTCCCACCGGAACCTCGTTCGTCTCGGCCACGTCCAGCGTCGGCGCCTGCGTCGAGTCCAGCGGCGAAGTCCGGTGCAACATCGGCGACCTCGCCGCAGCGGATCCGGCCGTGGCCATTGCCATCGAGCTAGGCACCGATGCCTCTGGCGACGTCGCCATCGAGGCGTCCGCCGCCGCGGATCAGACCGACCCGGATCTCACCAACAACACCGCGGCGTCTACCGTCACGGTGATCGCCAACGCCGACCTCGCGCTGACTGCCGCGACCGTCGATACGGTGCGCACCAAGAAGACGTTCACCGTAACCGTAACGGTCAGCAACAACGGTCCGCAGGACGCGACCAACGTCGTGGCGACCGCGAACCTGCCGACGCTGGTGAGCTTCGTGTCGTCATCGGCCTGCACCCTGAGCGGTGCCACGGTGACCTGCACGGCAGCGCAGATCGGTGCGGGCAGCAGCACGGCCTTCGCGGTCGAGCTCATGGCGGAAACCGCAGGCACAGCCACGGTGAACGCATCGGTGACCGCGGACGAGAACGATCCGGACCTGTCCAACAACAGCGGCTCGGTGAGCGTGACCATCAAGAAGAAGAACAGCGGCGGCGGCTGCGCCTACCTGCCTGGCGGAGCGGTCGATCCGACGCTGCCCGCCTTGCTGGTGTTCAGCCTGCTGGCGCTGTGGTGGCGCCGCCGGGCGGCGTGATAAACCGGTGCGACCTCGGAACCTTTGGGCGCGGGGTCGCATCACAGTAGAGGGGGAAGCCCGCTCCTGCGGGCTTCTCGTTCCTGAACAGGGAAATTCAGAGGTAACCGACATGACAACGAACCAGTCGAACCATGACCGAGTGCCGGCAGCGTCACTGAAGCTGCGCACGCTGCTTGGTATCGCCCTGCTGGGCGGTGCGCTCTCGGGCTTCACCGCCGCAGCGGCACCCGGTCCTTCCGGAGGGCCGTCCGCCCAGGATCGGGGGCCCGCCGCGCGGGAACCGCAGCTCGACCAGGACCGCACTCAGGACCGGATGCGGACCATGGACCGCGCGATGGATCAGGACCGTGCTCGCGAGCAGGATCGCGACCGTGATCGAGACCAGGACCGTGACCGCGACCGTGTTCACCAGGATGAGCCGATCTACGGCGCTCAACTGATGACCGAGCAGGAACGCAACCAGTATCGGGAGCAAATGCGCGCCATGCGCACGGAGCAGGAGCGCATGGACCTGCGCGCCCGGCACCGCGCCGAAATGCAGACGCGCGCCCGTGAGCAGGGAATCCCGGTGGAAGAGCTGAGCGCCTCGGGCGATCAGGACCGCCTGCGTGACCAGGATCGCGATCAGCTTCGCGACCCCGACCAGGATCAGGACCGCGATCAGCTTCGCGACCCCGACCAGGATCAGGACCGCGACCAGGACCGGCTCAGGGAGCATCAGGATGACGGCGCCTGAGCATCCGCGCGAACTGCATCCCCGGGCTCGCGCCCGGGGAGTCGCCTCAACCCTGTTGGCCCTGTGCGCGCTGTTGGCGTTCAGCGGAGCTGCAGCGGCCGAGATGGCGCTGAGCGTGGGAAGTGAGTTCCGAACCGGCGACTACGGCACCGGCGACGACATCGAGGACATCTATGCCCCGGTATCGCTCGACGTGCTGAGCGGTCAGCTGCTGTTTCAGCTGACCGTGCCCTACGTGCATGTCGACGGCCCCGCGGCAAGCCTGATCGGACCCGGCGACGTGCTGCCAGGCGGCAGCGACAACATTTCCGAAGGCGGGCTTGGTGACGTGGTCGCGAGCGTCACGCTGCGCGACCTGTATCGCAGCTATTCGGGCGATTTTGCAGTGGACCTCACCGGGACCGTGAAACTCGGCACCGGAGACGAGGACAACGGGCTCGGTACCGGCGAAACCGACTACGCAGCGCAGGTGGACGTCTATCGCTTCCTCGACGCTGGCAGCGTTTTCGGCAGCCTGGGCTACAAGATCCGCACCGACCCCAGCGGCTACGACCTGCGCAACACCTGGTTTGCACAGGCAGGCGCCAGCAGGGAAATCCGCCGCAACACCAGCCTCGGCGCTAGCCTGAGCTACCGGCCGAAAGCAATCTCGTATGGCGATCCGGCCAGCGAGCTGACCGTCTTCGGCACGCAGACGCTGAATCGGGATCTCAGGGTCACGGGCTACGTGCTCGCGGGTCTGGCGGACGGCAGCCCGGACTGGGGCGCCGGATTTTCCGTGAAGCACTGGTTCTGACCGGAGCGACCGGTCTCCCGCCTCCCGGAACCGGGCAAGTCAGTTCCGGGAGGTGTCCTGGAAACCCGCCAGATCGTCCAGAATCGGGCACTCCGGTCGCTGGTCCCCATGACAGTGTGCCGCCAGGTGCGAGAGCGTCGCGCGCATGGACGCGAGACCCTCGATGCGGCGATCGATCTCCCGGATCCTGTCCAGGGCAATGGCTTTGACCTCGCTGCTGGCGCGATGCGGATCATCGTAAAGCGAGAGCAGCAACCGGCATTCGTCTACGGAAAAGCCGAGGTTGCGGGCACGATGCAGGAAGGTCAGGCGGTGCACGTCCGCCTCGGAGTACTCCCGGTAGCCGTTCTCCGCGCGCCCGGGAACCAGCAGACCGATCTCTTCGTAGTAGCGGATGGTCTTGGCCGGCAGACCGGAGCGTTTTGCCGCGATACCGATGTTCATGGCCCCCCCTCAGAGCTCGAGCCGGCGCAATCGCAGCGCGTTGCTGATCACGGACACGGACGACAGACTCATCGCCGCCGCCGCGATCATGGGCGACAGCAGCGTGCCGGTGAGCGGATACAGAACGCCTGCTGCGATCGGGATCCCGGCGGCGTTGTAGGCAAAAGCGAAGAACAGGTTCTGACGGATATTGCGCAGCGTCGCCTGCGCCAGGCGCCGTGCCTTCACGATGCCGCCGAGATCGCCGCGCAGCAGCGTGATGCCGGCACTTTCCACCGCGACGTCGGCGCCGGTGCCCATCGCGATGCCCACATCCGCCGCTGCGAGCGCCGGCGCGTCGTTCACCCCGTCACCGGCCATGGCCACACTGCCACCCCGGCTCTGTAGCGCCTCGACCAGATCCTTCTTGGCTGCCGGCAGTACCCCGGCACGCACCTCGTCGATGCCCAACCGGGCGGCTACCGCGCGCGCAGTCCGTTCGTTGTCGCCGGTGGCCATGATGATGGTGAGCCCCGCAGCATGCAGCGCGGAGATCGCGTCCGCGGTGCTCACCTTGATGGGATCCGCCACCGCCACGAATCCGGCGAGCTCGCCGTCGGCGGCGAGAAACATCACCGTTTGACCCGCGTCTCGCAACCGGTCGGCCGCTGCCTCAGCCTCAGCCACCTCGATCTCCTCGTCCTGCATCAGGGCTGCATTTCCCAGCAGGAGGCGGCGGCCATCCAGCGCGCCGCGCACGCCCTTTCCGGTGACGGCTTCGAACGCCTCCGCCCGACCCGGCTCAATACCCCGGGAGCGCGCGCCCTCGACGATCGCCTCGGCCAGCGGATGCTCCGAACCCCGTTCCAGCGACGCCGCGAGGCGCAGCACCGCCTGCTCGTCATACTTTCCTCGAGCCACCACGTCGGTAAGTTGCGGACGGCCCTCGGTGAGGGTGCCCGTCTTGTCGACCACCAGCGTGTCCACCCGCGCCATCCGCTCCAGGGCGGTGGCGTCTTTGACCAGCACCCCTGCCTGCGCACCGCGCCCGGTGGCAGTCATGATCGACATCGGGGTCGCGAGCCCCAGAGCACATGGGCAGGCAATGATCAGCACCGAGACCGCAGAGACCAGCGCGAACACGAACGTCGGTTCCGGCCCTGCCAGCAACCAGACAGCGAACGAAAGCGCCGCCGCGGCGACCACCGAGGGTACGAACCAGCGTGCGACACGATCGGCAAGCCCCTGTATGGGCGCGCGCGAACGCTGCGCGGATGCCACCATCTCCACGATGCGCGCGAGCATGGTCTCCTCGCCCACCCGCGAGGCTTCCATCACCAGGGTGCCCTGCCGGTTCAGGGTGCCGCCGGTGACCTCGTCTCCGGGCGACTTCTCGACCGGCAGCGCCTCACCGGTGATCATGCTCTCATCAACGGCAGAGCGACCTTCGCACACCACGCCGTCTACCGGAACGCTCTCGCCCGGACGCACCCGCAATCGGTCGCCTGAGAGAATGTTTTCCAGCGGCGCGTCGTACTCCTCGCCGTCCGGCGTGATGCGGCGCGCCGTCTTCGGCGCCAGATCCAGCAGCGACCGGATCGCGTCGCCGGTGCGTTGCCGCGCTCTGAGTTCGAGCACCTGCCCGGCGAACACCAGCGCGATGATCACGACCGCAGCTTCATAGTAAACGGGCACGTAGCCGCCGGTGGTGCGGATCTGGGCAGGAAAGAGCCCCGGCAGAAAGGTTGCGACCACGCTGTAGCCAAAGGCCGCGGCAACGCCGAGCATGATGAGCGTCCACATGTTGAAGTTGCCGGTCTTGAGCGAAACCCAGCCGCGACGGAAGAACGGCAGGGCCGCCCAGAGCACGACGGGAGTGGCCAGCAGACACTCGACGTAGATCGCCATCGGCTCGCCCAGCCAGCTGCGCAACGGCAGCCCCACCATGGGTCCCATGGTGATCAGCAGCAGCGGTATGGCCGCAGCCGCGCTGACCCACAGGCGTCGGGTGAAATCCGCCAGCTCGGGATTGGGCCTGCTGGTCGCGCCGGCCATGGGTTCCAGGGCCATGCCGCAGATCGGGCAGGCGCCGGGACCTTCCTGCACGATCTCCGGATCCATCGGACAGGTGTACAGTGTCTGATCAGCCTGCTTCGAGGGCGCGCGGGCGCTGCGGCCGGACAGAAAGAAGTAGGGATCCGCGCTGAACCGGTCGTGACAGCGCCGGCTGCAGAAATGAAAGGTCTCGCCCCGATACTCGAAGCTGGGTTTGCCGGCGCTGAGATCGACGGTCATGCCGCACACGGGATCCGTAACGGTGCCGTCCGACGAGGCTGCGCCGGCAGCAGCGGCCGGGTGGCGTGCATCCGAGTGATCGCCGCAATCGTGCTCGTCGTGGCCCATGTATTCACCTCGAACCCATGACGGGCTAACACCATACGCCTTCCAGTAGCTGGAAGGTCAAGGCCCGCCCCGGGACCGGGCGATTGGCGTGCGGCGTTCGGCGTTCGGCGTTCGGCCCTGAGTTTGGGTCAGCGTTCCACGCCGCTTGGACGATCCAGCGCGCCCACATCGAGCATTGGCGAGGCATCCAGCGATTCCGCGTCCATCAGCTGTGCCACCCGCAGCAGTGCCGCCAGGATCATGGATCGCTCCCAATCCGGTAGCGCACCGAAGCGTTCGGTGAACGAATCCTGCAGCGGCGTCGGCGCGCTCGCCAGAACCTTGCGCCCCGCCGGCGTCAGCAGCGCGTGCACGACCCGCTTGTCCTGATCGCTGCGCTGCCGACGGATCAGTCCGCGTCCCTCGAGCCGGTCGAGAATCGTCGTGACGGTGGCCTGGCTGAGGCTCATCTCCTCGGCCAGCCGGGAGATTGCGACCGTGCCGAGCTCTTGAATCGACTGCAGCAGCATCAGCTGAGGTGTGGTCAGCCCCACGGTCTTGCTCAGATGTTTCGAGTACAGATCCGTGGCGCGGATGATCTTGCGGATCGCAATCAGCAACCGGTCCTGCTCAGTCACTCCCATGCTTACCTGGACGCTCTGGAAACTGCCTGACTATAGCACCATCCCAAAACGTCGACGCAGCCCGCGCCCCTGTCTGCAGAGCGTCAGTCGGTGCTCATTGTCGTTCGTTCACAAAGTTTCTAGGCCATTCAGCCAGCTGCGCGAGA
Organism: Pseudomonadales bacterium; assembly: GCA_041395905.1. GTDB lineage: Bacteria > Pseudomonadota > Gammaproteobacteria > Pseudomonadales > Azotimanducaceae > UBA7803. The sequence continues at coordinate 36,883 of JAWKZP010000010.1, read as the reverse complement.
TCCGCGGGCAGACTCAATATGACAGCAATTTAGCAAGCAACAATCCAGATTGCCGATCGCGTTCCCGACCGCCCAGGAAGTTTTGCGCAAGTTATCTGCTTCGTGATCTAATATTTAGGTTTCCGGTGTATCCGCGCACATTCTCAAAAACAGACATGAGGCCCGGCCCTCACGCGCAACCGGTGAGCCATACAACGCCCGTCAGAACAATCAGGGGGAGTCCGTGAAGTTCCAACGCAGCAAGATCAACCAGGCCGTCCTGTCCGCACTCGCCGCGAGCGCTGCGGGAGGTGCCGGCGCAGCGCCCGCACCCATCGAAGAAATCGTCGTCACTGCGTCGAAGCGCGCCGAGCCGATGCAGGATGTACCCATCACGATGCAGGCGGTGGATCAGCGCGCCATGGAAGAAGCCGGCATCGAAACCTTCGTCGACTACGTAAAGTACCTGCCGAACGTGAACGCCGGGGGGCGCGGCCCCGGGCAGAACGAGATCTACATCCGGGGCACCGCGGTGCAGGCGATCAACACCACCATCGCCGAAGCCAACGGCAGCGCACCCAACGTGGGCCTGTACCTCGACGAGCAGCCGGTGACCGCAGGGGGCAGAAACCTCGACGTCTACGCCACCGACCTCGAACGCATCGAGGTGCTGCCGGGGCCTCAGGGCACGCTGTACGGCGCCAGCTCCATGGCAGGAACCGTACGCCTGATCACCAACAAGCCCCGGTTCAACGAGTTTCAGGCCAGCTTCCGCGGCAGCGCATCGAGCACCAAGAACGGCGACATGAGCGACAAGGTGGAAGCGGTGCTGAACCTGCCGCTCATCGATGACAAGCTGGCCGTTCGGGCAGCGCTGTTCAGCGACAACCAGGGCGGCTACATCGACAACGTCGCGGGTTCCTTTACGCCCGACCCGACCGTCAATCCGGTGCTGCCGCCCGCCAGCGGGGTGCAATTCGTGCCAGCAGGCGGCAGCCCGACGGCGCATCAGTTTGCCGACGGCAGCTTTGCCGTTCCCGGTCAGGTCTACCCGGTTCAGTACACGTCCACGCCCAACAGCGATCTCGTGGAAGACGACTTCAACGATGCCTCATACCAGGGGTTCCGAGTCGGCGCCAAGTACGCCATCAACGAGGACTGGAGCGTGCTCGTCACCCACCATCAGCAGGTGCTCGAGGCCGACGGCGTATTCGACTATGACCCTCTGGTCGGCGACCTGAAGGTGCAACGTTACAACCGAGACAGGCTGCGCGACGAGTTCGGCCAGACGGCCTGGACGGTCGAAGGCCGAGTCGGCGCCCTGGAGCTTCTGTACACCGGCGCCTACCTCAAACGCGAGGTCGATCAGACCATCGACTACTCGAACTACGCCAATACCGGCCTGTACATCCGTGGCTACATGTGTGAGTACAACACCCCGGGGTATCACGGTGGCGGCGGCGTCGGTTACACCTTCGACCCTACGCTGTCAGGGGATCCCGGCGTCATCGAGTGCTCGGCAGGCGACAGCTTCGCCGCCATCTCCAACGAGAACGAGCGCTGGACCCACGAGTTCCGCATCGTCACCGATCAGAGCAAGCGCCTGCATTTCGCCGGCGGTGTGTTCTACGAAGACTTCGAAACCCGCCACGTCGGGGACTTCAACTACGGCAACCCGCTGTGGGCACCGGTCGATCCCCAGAACAAGGCATCGTGGGGACCGCCGACCACCGCCAACGATCGCAACGTGCGCGATCCGCGCGTGCAGTTCACCAATGACATAACCCGCCCGGAGGAGCAGCTGGCCGTATTCGGCGAGCTGACCTTCGACATCACCGAAGACCTCTCGCTCACGGCCGGAGCGCGCTGGTACGACATTGAAGTCGGTTTCGAAGGCTTCTCGGCCTTCAAGTACGGCAACCGGCCGGTGCCAAACCTGGCCGGCGGCAACAACGCCAACGGCATCGTGCTCGAAGCCGATGGCAACGATTCGGACGGCACCAGCCTGGCGCCGGACATCACCGGGGGACGAGACTACAAAACCAACATCGGCAACTTCCAGCCCTACGAAGACGACGACGTCATCACCAAGTTCACCGCGAACTGGTTCGCCACCGACGACGTCCTGCTGTACGCCACCTGGTCTGAAGGCTATCGCCCGCCCGGCTTCAACCGTGCGGTAGCGGGTAGCCAGCTCGTGCCGGGCACCGTACCGAGCGCCGCCGCGACCGCGAACGACGGCCCGGGCGGCTTCCCCGACTACTTCATTCCGCTGATCTACAAGTCCGACCAGCTCACCAACACGGAGGTCGGCTGGAAGGCCACTCTGCTGGACGGTCTGCTGCGCTTCAACGGCTCGGTCTACCGTATCGACTGGGAGTCGATCCAGGTCGGACACATCGACTCTCAGAACATCAGCTTCCTCACCATCGTCGACAACGCCGGTGATGCCGAAATCACCGGCTTCGAAGGCGATCTGGTATGGGCGGCGACCGAAAATCTCATGCTTTACGGCGCGTTCTCGTTCAACGATACCGAGATCACCTCGCTCAATCCGGCGTTCGCGTTTGCCGTCACCGATGAAGGAGACGAGCTGCCTCTGGCGCCGAAAGTCCAGTTCAACCTGCGGGCGCGCTACGAGTGGCCCATTGGCGAGGGGCAGGCCCACGCCCAGCTCGCGACCAAGTACTCTGACAAGAGCTGGAGCTCGATCATAGACGTTCCGCCACGCCGGGAACGCCAGGACGACTACCTGATCACCGACGCGAGCCTGGGCTACGCGGTCGATGAATGGGGTGTCGAGCTGTTCGTGAACAATCTCACGGACGAACGCGCGCAGCTGCACATCAACACGCTGGACGGATCGAGGAAGATCACGACGAACCGGCCCCGCACCGTCGGGCTGCGGATTTCGTATGACTTCGACCGCTGAGGCCGAGCGCCCGGCGCTCGAACGAGCACGCACGCTGATGGCTGCGGGGCGGTTCCCCGCGGCCATCGCCGAACTCGACACCTTGCTGGCCGCCGGCGACGCGAGCGCCGCCGCCGGCACGCCGTTCGCGCAGGCCCTGTACCTGCGGGCGGCCTGTCAGCGCTACACCGGCCAGCTGGACGGCGCGCTGAACAGTATCGAGGCGCTGCTGGCAATCGACGCGCAGCATGGACGTGCGCACCAGGAACGGGGTCACGTGCTGCTGGCGCTAAACCGTCCCGGCGCAGCAGAGCAGGCATACCGCCAGGCAGTCGCGCTGAACCCGGCGCTGCACGCAAGCTGGCGCGCACTCGAGGGGCTAGCCGGCCGCAATGGTAATGCGCGACTGCAGCAGGAGGCGCAGACCCAACGCACGTACCTCGAAAGCCTGCCACGGGAGCTGCTCAGCGTGGCCAACATGCTTCACGAGGGTCGGCTGTACAAGGCCGAGCAGCTGTGCCGGCAGTACCTGCAGGTACATCCGCAGGATGTTGAAGGAATGCGCCTGCTGGCGGCGCTGGGCGTGCGCAACGGGATTCTCGACGATGCCGAGTTCATCCTGGAAAGCGCTGTCGAGTTCGCGCCCTCGCACCGGGCCGCACGGCTCGACTACGTGAACGTGCTGTACCGACGCCAGAAGCTGCAGGAATCGCTGCGGCAGGCCGAACTGCTGCGCAAGACACACCCGGAAGATTTCGCCGTGGAAACGGCCTACGCGAATCAGTGTGCAGCACTCGGCTACTACGACCGTGCCCTTCCGGCCTATGCGGATCTCACCCGGCGTTCGCCGGGAGCTGCAACGCTGCAGCTGAGCTACGGACACGCCCTCAAAACCGTGGGCCGTGTCCAGGACGCGATACGTGCTTATCGTCACGCCTACCAGGCACGCGCGGACTTCGGCGATGCGTACTGGAGCCTGGCGAACCTCAAAACCTATCGCTTCACGCCGGATGAGGTGGACGCGATGAGTGCGCAGGAGGCTGCCAGTACTACCGCCCTCGACGACCGGATCCATCTGTGTTTCGCACTCGGAAAGCACTATGAGGATCAGAAGGGATACGAGGAAAGTTTCACGTACTACGAGCGGGGCAACCGGTTCCGGCAGGAACAGCTGAACTACTCCGCGGATCGTACCAGCGAGCGTTTCGCGCAGCACCGGGCAACCTTCACCCGCGCGCTGTTCGAGAAGCGCGCGGGTGCAGGCTGCGAGGCCCCGGATCCGATCTTCATCGTCGGGCTGCCGCGGGCTGGCTCAACGCTTCTGGAGCAGATTCTGGCGTCGCATTCGATGGTGGACGGCACCATGGAGCTGCAGAACATCACCGCCATCGCGCAGAAGCTCGAGGGGCGCCGTCGAGTCGACGAACCGGCCCGTTATCCCTCGATCGTGGGCGAGCTCGACCCGGCCGACCTGAAAGCGCTGGGCGCACAATACCTCGAGGAAACCCGCATCCATCGGCACGGCGCGCCCCTGTTCGTCGACAAGCTGCCGAATAACTTCGTTCATATCGGCCTCATCCAGCTGATCCTGCCCAACGCCCGGATCATCGATGCGCGCCGGCACCCCATGGCCTGCTGTTTCAGCAATTTCAAGCAGCTGTTCGCCTCAGGCCAGGAGTACACGTACGGACTCGATGCGGTGGGCCGATACTACCGGGACTACGTCGAGCTGATGGATCACTGGGACGCAGTGCTACCGGGCAAGGTGCTGCGCGTGCAGCACGAGGACGTGGTCTCTGATCTCGAAACCCAGGTGCGTCGCATTCTCGACCACTGCGACCTGCCGTTCGAAGCCGCCTGCCTGCTTTTTCACGAAACCGAGCGCTCGATCAGAACCCCCAGCTCGGAGCAGGTCCGCCAGCCGATCTTTCAGAGCGGCGTCGAGCAGTGGCGTCACTACGAGGCACACCTTGATCCGCTGAAGCGGGCATTGGGATCCGTACTCGAGAGATATCCGATCCCTGGCGAGGCCCTCGCCGCCTCGGAGTTCAGGCGCGCACGGTGATGCAGGTGCAGGGAGCGCGATGATTGACCTGGTGGGATACGCTCCCCAGCAGGAGCCCCCCGAGATCGCCCAGGCCACGACTCCCCAGCACGATCACATCGGCACTGATGTCCCGCGCATCGGCAATGATCGCGTCCGCCGGGTCGCCACCCAGAACCCGAGTCTCGACGTGCGCAACACCAGCCTGCTCGGCTATGCGGCGGGAAGCCTCCAGAAGGCTTCGCCCCGCGTCCTCCAGTTCGGACGGCGTGGCGTGAAGCGTTACCGATGCGCCACCGAGAAACATCACCCGGTCTGAAACGGGGCCCTGCGGTACGTGCACTATGTGCAACCGACCTTGGAACTTGGCTGCCAGCTGGCTGGCGAACTCCAGCGCCTTCTGAGAATGCTCGGAACCATCCACCGCCACCAGGATCTTATCGATCAAACTACACCCTCCCGATCGCTCAGCGGCTCGTCTGCCAGAGACCCTTGAGCGTGCTGAAGCTCATCAGCAGCAGGACCAGGCAGAATGGAAAACCCGTTGCCAGCGTCAGCGCCTGCAGCGATCCGAGCCCGCCGCCGAGCATCAGCGCTGCCGCGACCAGCCCGGCAAACGCGCACCAGAAAATCCGCTGCACCAGAGGCGTATCCAGCTTGCCTCCTGCCGTGATCGTGTCGATTACCAGCGATCCTGAATCCATGGAGGTGATGAAGAACACCATCACCAGCGCGATCGCCAGCGCCGACGTCACGCCGGCAAAGGGCAGCTCCTCGAGAAATCTGAACATGGCCAGCTCGGGGGCCCAGTGGCGAATCGTGTCCGCGACTCCACCGTAGCCGACGTTGACGTACTGATCGATGGCCGATCCGCCGAACACGGTCATCCAGGCGATGCAGACGAACGACGGAATCAGCAGGGAGCAGACGAGAAACTCACGCACTGTGCGCCCGCGCGACACGCGGGCAATGAACATGCCGACAAAGGGTGACCAGGCGATCCACCAGGACCAGTAGAAGGTCGTCCAGTCATGCATGAAATAGCCATCGTCGCGTCCGACCCAGTTGCTGAGCGCGGGCAGATACTCGAGATACACCACGGTGTTCAGGCCGATACGCTCCAGGATCTGCACCGTCGGCCCCGAGAACAGCACGAACAGAAACAGCGCGGCTGCTGCAGCGATGTTCACCTCGCTCAGCAGCTTGACCCCGCCGTCGATGCCACGCAGAACGGAAACCAGCGCCACCAGGGTGATCCCTCCGATCACCAGGAGCTGCGTCAGATGGTCGTCCGGCAGCCCGAACAGGTAGGCCAGCCCCGCCGACGACTGCTGCGCGCCGAATCCCAGCGACGCGGCAAGCCCGAACAGCGTCGCGAACACCGCCAGCACATCGATCAGGTGGCCGCTCCAGCCCCAAACGCGCTCACCGAGCAGCGGATAGAACGCGGCGCGGATCGACAGCGGCAGCCCCTTGTTGAAGCTGAAAAACGCCAGCGCGAGGCCAACGATGGCGTAGATCGCCCAGGGGTGCAGCGCCCAGTGCAGAATCGTTCCCGCCATCGCCAGGGCACGTCGCTGCGCCGGGGCTGCCGCCTCGGCATCGAACGGCGGCGCCAGGTAGTGGTTGAGCGGCTCCAGCACGCCATAGAACATCACGCCGATGCCCATCCCAGCGGCAAACAGCATCGAGAACCAGCTCAGCCGGGAGAAGTCGGGAACCGCGCCCGGACCGCCAAGGCGAATGTTCCCCCAGGGCGACACGATGATTCCCAGGCAGATCAGGACGAAAACATTGGCGGAACCCATGAACACCCAGTCGAAGCGCGTGGTGAGCCATGGCCGCAATGCGCCAAACTCTGCCGCCGCCTGCGCGGGAAAGCTCAATGTGAACACGACGAACGAGACGACGATGATGGCGGCGATGGCGAACACCGGATTGTGAACGTCCAGCCCGAACCGCTGAATGTTGTCCTGCCCTATCTCGTAGTCGGAGAGCGATTCGATCGGGCGGTCGTTGGAAGCGTCGAGGGTGAGATTCGTTTCCTGCATGGAAAGGCGACTTCCTGAGCGGACGGGGACCGATGGGCCCTATATTTGTTAGTGTCGTAACAATACCACACAGCAGACCTGTAAGCCGCGCCACTGAACAAGGGTATCTCTCAGCGAATAATCAATGAATTTCGCGCATCTCAGCGCACCGTCGCCCTGACATACGTTTCGCATACGAAGCAAACGGATCCGCAACGATAATGACGGCTCAGGGGTTGGCCCTTCGACTCGCCAGGGCCCCGACGTTATGCTCCGACACCGGTGTCGCGGGACGCACGTCGCCTGCATACCACTCGGAACAGCCGGATCACGTGGTCCGATTTCCATGCACAGCCACAGGACAACCTGATGACCCAGAACGTCGTGATTGGCGGCAACGACGGCAACCTCGTCGAGCTGCTCGGGAATATGGCCAACCGGCACGGCCTCATCGCCGGCGCCACCGGCACCGGCAAGACCGTCACGCTGCAGGTGCTGGCAGAAGGTTTCTCGCGCCTGGGGACCCCGGTGTTCGCCGCCGATGTGAAAGGAGATCTCAGCGGCATTTCCCAGCCCGGGAAACCGCACAAGGAAATTGACCGGCGCCTCGCCGCGATGCCGCTCACCGGCTACCAGCAGCGCGGCTACCCCACCGTCTGCTGGGACATCTTCAGTGCCGAAGGCCATCCGGTACGCACCACCATCTCCGAAATGGGCCCGCTGATCCTGTCGAACCTGCTGGAGCTGAACGAGACCCAGACCGGCGTGCTCTACGCGACCTTCGCGGTCGCCGACGACGAGGGCCTGCTGCTGCTCGATCTGAAGGATCTGCGCGCCATGCTCAGCTGGATGGCGGACAACGCCGGCGCCCTGAGATCCACCTACGGCAACATTTCCGCCGCTTCCGTGGGCGCCATTCAGCGGCGCCTGCTGATGCTGGAGCAGCAGGGCGCGGACGAGTTCTTCGGCGAGCCCGCGCTGCAGATCGCCGATCTGATGCGCACCGACTTCGGCGGCAACGGGGTCATCAGCCTGCTGTCCGCCGACCGTCTGCTGCAGCAGTCGCCGAGGCTGTATGCCGCGTTTCTGATGTGGCTGCTGAGCGAGCTGTTCGAGGAGCTGCCGGAAGCCGGCGACCTGGCGACACCGAAGCTGGTGCTGTTCTTCGACGAGGCGCACCTCATGTTCGAGGGCATGCCCAAGTCCCTGCAGGACAAGATAGAGCAGGTGGTGCGGCTGATCCGCTCCAAAGGGGTGGGCGTGTTCTTCGTCACCCAGAACCCGCTGGACATCCCGGATTCCGTGCTCGGCCAGCTGGGGCTCAAAGTCCTGCACGCGCTGCGCGCATTTACGCCCAATGACCAGAAGACCATTCGCGCCATCGCGCAGGGGTTCCGCAGCGACGGCACCACCAACGTTGCGGAGCTGGTCACCCAACTGCGCGTGGGCGAAGCGTTGGTGTCGAGCCTGCAGCCGGATGGCGCTCCGGGGTTCGTGAAGCAGACGCTGATCCGACCGCCGGAATCGCGGATCGGGCCCATCAGCGCGGAGGAGCGGCAAACGCTGATGTCCCGTTCCCCCATGGCCGGGCGCTACGACGCGGATCTGGACCGGGAATCGGCCTACGAACTGCTCAGGGATCGCGCCACCCAGACCGCCAAGCGCGAGGCAGAAGAGCAGGCGGCTGCAGCGGCTGCGCGCGCCGAAAAGGCTCGACCAAAAAGTTCCGGAAGCTCACGACAGAGCGTCGGTGAGGCCATGTTGAAAAGCGCAGCCAGGTCCATCGGCAGCAGCCTCGGCTCGCGCCTCGTACGGGGGCTCCTGGGGTCGCTGCTCAAGTAACTCAGCGGACCGTCGCATCCAGCGCGGTTCCGCAACGCCGGGGTGCTCTGCTCAGGCGCGCTTTTCGCGCTCGCTGCGCAATCCCTGCAGCTGGTCGTTGGACCAGATCTTGCGCGTGAAACGGGGATTCTTCGACGACATGTCGATCTGGTAGAGGCTGACGTCGGGCCGTTCGGGCAGCCCGATGATCTCGCGCAGATTGCGCGCCAGCCAGTTTTCGATCTTGAGGACAACCAGCTTGCGCCGCAGGCGACCCTGCTCGTCCCGGTTGAGCACGGTTGGCAGCGTGTTGAGCGCCAGAATTTCGTCCAGCGTGCTGTCCGCCATCTTCTGACGGCCTTCCTCGCTGGCATAGAAGTGGGTGACCGCAAACACCAGCCGACCCGGATTGACCCGCTTCAGGAACTGGCAGGTCTTAACCAGCGTGGAACCGGTGCGCACCATGTCATCGAACAGCACGATGTCATGTCCGGCAACGTCCTCGAAGCTCGCCGGGCTGCCTTCGTAGAGCGTGATGTCCACCTGCCGCTCGCCGGAGCGTTCCTTGTCCAGCAGTATGCACTTGGCCTTGGGCAACCCCAGCTTCTCGTGCATGGTGAGCACGAACTCGCGCGCGCCCTGATCCGGAGCGCACAGCGCGAGACCCTCTCCGTCGGGCGCGCAACGGACGATGTTGGAGTTGAGCAGATAGTCGACGTAGATCTCGTGCGGCAGCAGCGGGTGGTAACGCCCTTCGAATATGTCGCCGAACGTGGCCTGCACCGCGTAGGAATGGTTGTGCACGGTGACCACACGATCCACGCCCGCCAGGCGCAGCATCTGCGCGTAGAGCCTGACGGTGAACGGCTGGCCGTCGAACTTCTTCAGATCCTTTTCGTCGCGCTCGAACGGGGTGAACCCCAGATCGCGGCGCGGGCCGCGGTCCTGAGCGCTGTAGAACAGGTCCGGCTCGACGAGAATCACCTCGGTGGCGCCGTTCTCCTTCGCGGCCCGGGCAATGAGCATGTTGCGCATGGCCAGGTTCTGGCGGCTGAGAAACCGGTTCGACGTGCTGACGATGACGATGGTCTTGCCCGCCAGCTTGTTGCCGATGTTGCGAAAATCCTGCTCATCGGAGATGAAGCGCGGGCAGAACTCGGAGTTCGCAAACGTCTTCATGCTGATCAGGTCGGCGATGTCTACCGCCTGACCCATCGCAAACGCAACATCGATGGCAAACGGGTCATCCGAGGTGTTGCCGACGACGATGACGTCGGCTGGTGAGACGGGCGCAGTGCTCATGCTCGATGGGGCTCCGCAGAAGAACGGGACATTTCAGTCAACGACCTCAGTCAACGACCGATGGGCAGAGCGCGCCTGGACGATCTGGCCGATGGTGCGGGTGCAAAGGATAACCGCTGCGTTTGCGGCATTGCCACCGCGCGCCCGGGCAACGCAGTGTCGGAGAATCTTACAGCTCTGAGCGGAGCGCTCCCATTGTGTCGGAAAAATGAACAACTCCGGTCCAGAATCCGGAAAATAGCTTTTATATTCAATAGGTTGAATATTGGCCTGGAACCTGCTTCCACTCTAAGCAGACAGGAATCCCGTACGTTTGACAGCCGCTTGCACGGAGCATTCGATAGTAATGAAAGCCCGCATTCTCAAGGCGCTCGCAATCACGACCATGCTGGCCGCAGCCAATGGCGCGTACGCATTGCTGATCGATTTCACCGACGCCTCTGTCTGGTCCGGCGCGAACGGCACGGCCAGCTTCGGCACTACGGATAATGGGGTTCAGGTCAACGTAGCCACCAACATCGGCACGCTGAGCTTCAATGGCGGCGGCAGCGAGCCCCCTGGCGCCATCGCCTTGAGCGGCGGCGGCTCGCTTGCGGGTCAAGGTGACGGACTGGGTGTCGTGAGGTACAACGATGCAGACGAGATCAACAATCGCGAGCTGATGACGGTCACGATCGAAGACGGGTTCCAACTCGTCGAGATCTTCCTGCTCGATATATTCAGAAACGAGTTCGCGATTATCACGGTGGACGGCGCGTCTACGGAGTTCCAGGCACCGTCCTCAACCCCCCACGGCTTTCAAACCGTATCCATCGCCGACCTGGGCAGCACGCTCGCGATCACGCTGACCGCGCCTGCCGCCATCGCCCCCTACGGGAGCGGCGACGACGGTGATCACGACTTCGCTCTGGCCGGCTTGCGTCTGACCCCGGTCAGCGTCCCTGAACCGGGCTCGCTGGCTCTGCTTGGGGCAGGGTTGCTCGGCATCGGGCTGCTGCGCCGGCGCCAATCCGCCTGAGGGCCGTCAACGGGCACGATCGGGCAAACGATCGGACGGAAAGGGGCTTCGGCCCCTTTTTTTGCGCCGGATCATCGTCACGCGCCGGTGCACTTCACGCGTACAACATCACCGGCTGCCAGTCGCCGTCGAACTCCTGCGTATCCCGCCAGACCCGTCGCCCCGGCGCAGGTGCGAGGCTGTGCTCAGCCACGCGCGTTGGAGTCCGGCCGTCACTCACGTCATAGGCCGACACGCTCCCCGACTCGAAATCGACGATGCTGATGCCTGCGTGATCGCCCTTCAGCGTGCCGGCGTTGATCAGCAGAAGCTGAGCGAAGTCGATGAGTACCCGGAAGTGCATGTGTCCGTTGACGAGGAATCGATGCGCGCCGGAACCCAACAGATCGTCCAGCTTGTGGCTGCGTTCGATTCGGCTTCGAGTGGTCCCGGGCCAGACCTTGGCCATATCATTGTCGCCCACACCGTGGCACAACAGCAGGCTGCCCGCCACGGTAGCGATGCTCTGCGTCGCCGGCAGCGCCTGCAGGAACGCCAGCGCCTCATCGTCGAGGTCGCTGAGATGGTGCGCCCCTTCGACGTGCCGCACCCGGTCGTCGAGCAGCCAGCGATCGTGGTTTCCCGCTACCGTCACCACCCCGGCGTCGCGAAGCAGCGCGCAGCTGCGGTTGATGCAGCCGCGCCCGTCCGCCACGTCACCCGTGCAGACCAGCGCGTCGAGCTTCCGACCGGCAAACCAGTCAAGCGCCGTCTCCAGGCGCTCATGCTCGCCATGCAGATCTCCGATGATGCCCAACCGTCTGATCACTCGAACCGCACTCCGACACGACTTTCACGAGGCCGAGGTTAGGATGCGCTTCGTCAACCCGATGTGAAACCATCATGATGCTCAGAGACCTGCAAGCGCTCACCGACCGGGGTGCGCACCCGACCGTCGAAGTGCATGCGATCAGCCCCATGTCCTACCTGCTCTTCGTCGTCGACCATGATCGACGCACGCCGGTGGTCGACCACCGAGGGGCAACGCTCAGGTTTCGCAGCCGCTATGCAGCGCAACAGGCGCTGCGCGGCGCAGGGATCCGCGTCGCCACGTTCGTGCACCGCAGCGCCTACGGCGAGATGGTCGGCATGACGGCGCCCGGCGAGCAGACGGAGCTGCGCGAGACCATTGACCTGCGAGAGCCCTGATTCGACCCGTCAGCCTCTTCGGTCGTGCTGCGCGGCCTCTCGGTAGATGCGGAGGAACTGGTCCTTCTCGTCTCCGGACATGCATCCAGTGCGACGCCAGAATCGATCGAGATCCCTACCTATGAGCGCTCGGCGACGGCGTGCCTTTTCGAAATCGATCAGCGCCACGCGATCGTCTGCGAGCGTCTGAATCAGAACGTGAGCGTTCCCCAGCGCGCCGTGAACCCAGCCATGCCGATGCAGAAGCGCAAGGGTGCGAGCCACGTTCGCGACGATGCGTTGCCGATTCGCGCCCGGCCTCGCGAGCGCCTCGTCCAGCGGCAGCGTATCGGGAATGCCTTCCACGACGAGTTCGGCAACACCATCGTCCTCCCGATAGCAGATGACGCGCGGCACGGGCAGACCAAATGCCGCACAGGCATTGAGCGCGCGCAGTTCCCGCCTAAGCGTCGGCGTCCGGCGCCACAGGCGCCATGCCGGGCGACAGGTGTAATCCCGCTGAGTCTTGACAAAGACCTCGCTCGAGCTGGCGCCCCAGCGCCAACCCGGAACCCGATAGACGACGCTGAATCCGTGGCCACGGCGTTGCTGCGGCGCCTTTACGAGTTCGCTGAAATCCCGGGTCACCCGTCGATTCGCAGCAGATACATGCGCCACATGCCGACAAGGGGCCACACATCGTAGTGACGAACGATGCTGAAACCCGCTTCGCGAAACTCGGCCTCAGCGTCATGCCGCCTCTGACAGATACGGCGTCCGTAGCCTACCTCCACCGGCCTGGCGGGACGCCGCAACCTGCGTAGCGCACCCAGATTGCCATCCACCCAGAGGGAAATGGCAACATATTCGCGAGCCACCCGCCGCAGCTCGGCAAGCAGGCGGATTCGGTCCTCACGACGGGACAAATGATGGTAGAAGCGCAGGCAGGCCGCAAAATCTACGGCGTCGTCCGGAAGATCCATGGCGAACGCCGAGCTCTGAATCAGCTTCGAGGGCAGGTGTTCGCCGAGCCTGTTTCCAGCTGCCACCCCCAGCATTCCCTCACTCGCATCGCCGGCAATCAGATCGTCCACGCCCGCACGTTCGAAGGCGCTCCAGAACCGGCCGGTACCGCAGGGTAGATCCAGCGCACTGCGGGGACTACCGGCATCCCTGAGGGCATTGACCAGAACCTGCCGCTCGCGCCAGGTGGTCAGTCGCGTGCGAAGATTCTTGCGGTGGTGCGCCTCGTAGTGCTCGGCTCGGCCACCGCGATAATGGTCCTCTGCCGTCTGCGGCCGTGAATCAGGCATGCGTATCTGTCCCTGGTGTGTGTCCTTCGCGGGCTGGCCTCAAGGTAGTGGACTGAACCCGGCAAAATCAATCGCCGACGCCCCGTCTACGCGATGAGCCTCATCCCGTTAGAGCGCGAGTTCGGTCTCACCGGGAGCGCTCGATACTCAGCTGCGTAGCGACCTCACTGGTGGCAACGAACGGGTCCCAGCGCGCCTCGACGAAGGTACCGACCTCCACCAGGTCGAAAAACTCGCCTTGCGATATCGGCTGGTCCGCAACATCGAGGTAGCTGGTGATGGTGCCCCCATCCCCGGTTACCGGGACGTCGAGCAGGGCCAGTGTACCGGACGCGGGATCCATCGCCGTCACCGGTGCGCGCAAACGTTGCCGGGCGAGCGGGTCGTCACGCTCGACCTCCGCAGCCACCAGCGTCTGACCATCGAGATATCCCTTGATCGCCACGTAGTCGCCGATCTGCAACGCGGAGAAATCGAGCGGCCCTTCGGTGCCGCCGCTCTCATCTTCGAATTCCGTGCGCATCCGGACCTGGAACGTCAGACCGACAGCAGTGGTCAGCGTCTGCGCATCGGCATCGATGGCGCTCAGCGTGCTTTCGGCGCGCACGGCCTCAGTCGGTTTCAGGATGATTCGCGATGCCACCAGCACGTCGTCGGCATCCACCGAGCCTTCGATCTCAACCTTCACGTTGTTGGCAAGACTCGCGGGCGTGCCGTTCACGAATTGAGTATCCACAGTGGTCGTTACCGCCAGCTCGCCCACCACGAACTGCTGGGCGGAAACGAACCCGCTGATGTAGCCCTCGTACTCCAGGTGCGCACCCTGCCCTATCTCCAGGCGCGGCAGCAGCTCGATGCGGGTTGCAGCTGCAGGATCCGGCAGCGGCAGCGGCATGGCGGCGAGTCGGACCTCCACGATGAGGCCATCTGCAGGCGCAGCGAGATCGGCCAATGTCGCAGCTGAATAGTCGACCGAGAGCCCGCCGATGGCGAACCGCGAAGATGCGCTGTCGAGCGCTGAAACTGCGCCTACGATCTTGTACTCGGCGAGCGTCGACTTCAGCTCGATGAACGTGGCAACCAAGGTCCCAGTGGCGTCACGGGTTCCGCTGACTTCAAGCAGGTCGCCCACAGACAACGTATCCAGAGCCACGCCCACGTATCGGGTCGCCGCGTTGGTGAGCACCCGTTGGCCGAGCACGTCGAGCTCTGCGTCACCTGCAAGCAGGTCCGCGATGGTCGGCGGGTTCAGCAGCGGACCCTTGATGTCGCTGCGATAGAACACTTCGCTGGCTTCGGATGAATCGAAGTCCGCGACGGCGATGATCTGCTGACCGGCCTTCAGCCGGCCCTGTCCGACCGCGCCGGTTCCGGCCGGCTCGCCCTCGATTTCGAACTCGGCACCATCGATGTGCAACGTCCGATCGTTGACGATGATGCTGCCGAACGCCTGGATCGGCCCGACGATGCCACCGCTGCCGCCGATGCCGGTGTCGTACCCGAATGGGAAGCCGCCCGAGGAGCCACCGGAGCCACCGCCGCCCACGACGCCTGATCCGGTTCCCGAGCCGCCGCTGCCGCTGAGCGTGCTGCCACCGTCTCCGCAGGCGACGAAAACCAGTGCCGACAGCAGCGCGGCAACCCAGAGTCGGAACCGTTTCATGACTTCTGCTCCTGAGCGTCGGCCGATGCTTCCGCGGCCGGACGCGCCGTTCTGTTGATCTGGTACACGCCCAGACCCAGCACTACCCGTTCGTCGTCACCCGACCAGTCGCGGCCCCTGTCGCGCTGGGAAAGCCAGCGTGACAGTTCTTCGAGCACGGCGCGCGCCAGGCGACGGGAGTAGGCATTGAATTCATCCACATACTCGGCAGGAACGTTGTCCGACAGCACCTTGAGCTGAAGCAGACGGCGTTCCTCCTCGCTTTGCAGGTTGTGGTCGATGGTTTCCATGAACTCGGCCGTGTCGCGACCGAGAATTTCGATGATCCGCTCCGGATCGGCTGCCGGCACATACCCGCGGCTGGTCATTCGCAGCCGGCCTTCCACCTCCTCCACGGCCCCCAGACGCAGCAGCTCGTCTGCCACGGCCCTTGGATGCATGTCGCCGCTGTGTTTGCGCACAAGGTCGCTGAAGCTCGGCGCTTTACCTGTGAACGGGAGGTCGAGGGGATCACCCTTGCGATCCTGAAAGGCCGGATCGCGCAGCCAGGACGCCATGACGTGAGCCGCGCGATTCCACCAGACCGTATCGGTATCGTCCACCGGTGCGATCTTCTGCAGGCGCGCAACCTCCTTGCGGTTCAGGCCGGTAATCACCGATATTCGCGCAAGGGTCTGGCGCTTGCCCGCGATGCCGAACTCATCAGCGGCCACATCCACGTAGGTCTTGCGCACCACTTCGGTGAGCGCATCGGAGGGAATGCCGTTGCGCAGCAGCACACGCACCAGCGGACGGAGGATCCGCTGCGCCGCCTGGAGAAGTTTCTGCTCGACCGCCATGTCGTGGTCTCGGCGGCGCCCGGGGCGCCGTCGCGTGTCAGTTTGATGAACCAAGGCGCCATGTTGACATAGAAAGGGATAAATTTCCCCATGATGCCAGGGCGAGTTGCGAGTGAAATGTACCTGAGCGCCGCCGTTCCTTCAGATTCAGCTCATGGCATGACGAGTCGTCTGCCCTATCGCACTGGCGCAACGCCGTTGGGGCCCTGCGGCTCCAGCGTTTCCTGCTCTGTTTCTATCGCGAGGGTTCCGCGCAAGGTGCGGTGAACCGGACAGCGATCGGCGATCTCCAGCAGCCGCGCGCGTTGATCAGGGGAGAGCGGACCGGCAAGACTGATGAAACGCCGCAGCACGTCCAGCTGAAGCGGCTTCTCGTCACATCCGGCGCAATCCTGCCGATGCTCCCGGACATGGGACAACCGCACACGAACGTCCTCGAGGGGCCATTCCTTTCGATTGGCATACATGCGCAGCGTCATCGACGTGCACGTGCCGAGCGCCGCCAGCAGATGCTCGTAGGGGTCCGGTCCAAGATTATCTCCACCGGCAGCCTTCGGTTCATCTGCAAGCCAGTGGTGATCATCGGTGGAGACCTCCCGCAGAAAGCGCCGGTTACCTTCACCCACCAGAACTTCGCCCCCCGGCGCCCGGACAACCGGGCTCTCGGGCGGCGCTGGCAGGTAGCGGTCCGCCCACGCAGCGATGGTGCGGGCCACATACTGTGCATCGGCATGCCTGGAAAGCAGATGATCGGCACCATCCAGCGAGACGAAGCTCTTAGGGTGTCGGGCTGCGGCGAACAGCTGGCTGGCCTGATCGATACTCACGATGTCGTCGAGCGGCGCATGCATCAGGAGCAACGCACGCTTCAGCCGCGGCAGGCGTGCCAGCAACGAATGCCGATCGAGATCTTCGATGAACTGGCGCCGGATCGGAAAGGATCTCGGCCCAAGCTGCACGGTCGCCTCGCCTCGGGTTTCGATTTCGTCCAGCTGCCCGTCGAGGTGGCGCAGCAGGTGGCTCGGGGCGGCCGGCGCCGCAATGGTTGCGACCGCGTGCGCCTCGGGAATCTCGAACGCAGCAGCCAGCACAGCAGTCCCCCCCAGACTGTGGCCAACCAGCAACTGCGGTGCCTCGTAAGTCGAGCGCAGGTAGTCGGCTCCTGCGACGAGATCCTCGACGTTCGAGGAAAAGCTGGCGTTGCCGAAGTCACCCTCGGAGCCGCCGAGACCAGTAAAGTCGAAGCGCAGCACCGCAATCCCTTCCACGGCCAGACTTCGGGAAATTCGCGCGGCCGCGGCGTTGTCTTTGCCACAGGTGAAACAATGGGCGAACAGCGCGTAGGCGCGCGGCGTGCGATCCGGCAGTTCGAGCGCGGCAGCCAGCCGCACGCCCTGCGCGTTCTGAAAACTCACCTTCCTGCGTGTGGGCATGGCGGTCTCCGGCTGCGATCAGCCAACCATGGCACAAACCGACGATAACGTCTGCGGCCGCCGGATAGTCGAGATCACACGGAAGCGCTGACGCGAGCGAGCCGACAGGGCGTGGCGCGGGGAGAGTTAAAGTAGGCACCCGGCCCGAGGGGAGAGGGAAGACCGGGTGCCTAGAGGACTCCCTGAGGAGTCCAACGCCGGTTGAGGTCTAAGGGGAGAGAGTCGACACCGGACGTCACCTCTCTTATTGCACTTGCCGTGCCAGTTTCCAGAACGGGGAAAACCCCTTTTATTTTCAATGAGTTGCTGAGACCCAACCGTAGTTAGCCGGAAAAGACGATCGACGCAGAGCCGCGGCTGCGCACCAGTCTGGTGCAGACTGCTCTATTGCGGCGCACCAGCGCGCGTCACTTGAGCCCCAGAACCTCCGCCCACTCCTCGATGGCGCCCTCCTGGCCTTCCACCAGCTGAACGCAGAACTGGTTGTATCCCGCTGCCGCAAGCCGATCTACCCGCTCCCGCAACATCACGGGCGGGCCGGTGAAGGTCATGGATGCGATGAGGTCCGGCCTAATCAGAAAGCGCTCGTCGTCGCGCACGAACATGAGGTGCCCGCGGTGATTGTGCAGGTGACGCTCCGCCTGCGGATAGTTCAGGTAGACCTGCCGGTAGCGTTCCAGCAACTCGCTGCGCGGCCCGCCCAGCGCCGCCTCCATCGCGCCCGGTTCCGTGGTTTCGACGAGGCTGTGAAAGAACACGGAAACCCAGGGCCCGGCCTGCGCGACGATGCGTTCCGAATCCAATGGCTCGTCCGGCCTCTGCACAGCACCGAGCACGAACAATGTCGAGTACAGCGAGTCATCTGCTCGACCCTGGTTCGACCAGGCACGCTGCATGTCGCGCAGCGACGCGACTGCTGCACGCTCATCTGCGGCGAAGTTCAGCCACCCCGCGCCCAACTCGGCGGTGAGCGCTCTCGCCTTTGGCCCCATTGCCGAGAGGTGCAGCGCAATCGGGTCATCGACGTTGATGAGACCCAGTTCCGGGTTCAGGAACCCGATACGTCGCTGCTTGCCTTCGAAATCCCAGTCGATTCGCTCACCACGCACGAGGCTTTGAACACGCTGCACGTAGGTCTTCATCCGCGCCAGCGGAATCGCGCCAAGCCCCATTGTGCGCCGGCCCGTGAAGCCCGTTCCTACCCCAAAATCTATCCGACCCGGGGCGATCCGGTTCAGCGTCACCAGCGCGTTGGCAGTCACCGGCTCGATGCGGTTCGACGGGATGAGCACTCCGGTGCCGAGCCGAATGCGGCTCGTATTCAACGCGGCCATCGCCATGCCGATGAATACGTCTGGATTGAGCAACTGCGTGTCGTAGAACCAGGCGTGCGTGAAGCCCAGCTCTTCCGCCCGCTTCACAACTTTCCACGACTCCGTGCTCGTGGCTACAGCGATCCCGAAATCCATCCTGCCCCTCCCGATGTGCGCCGCTCAGTCGTCTCTACCGGCGCACTCCAGTGCCTGCCGATGCAGTTCCGCACTCCCGGATGCGAGAATGCAGCCGCCCATGCTCGGGTCTCCACCTTCCATCGTCGTCACGGTGCCCCCCGCCCCGCGAATGATCGGCATCAGTGCCTGAATGTCGTAGGGCTTGAGACCGGCATCTGACGCAAGATCGACGTACCCCATCGCGACCATTGCATAGATGTAGCAGTCCCCCCCGTACTTCGAAAGCTTCACCGCCCGCTCGAGACGATCGAAAGCCGCACGCTCATCCCCATCCGCGAACAGCCGCGGACTGGTTGTGGTGAGAACCGCGGCATCCAGA
This sequence comes from Pseudomonadales bacterium, assembly GCA_041395905.1. Taxonomy (GTDB): domain Bacteria; phylum Pseudomonadota; class Gammaproteobacteria; order Pseudomonadales; family Azotimanducaceae; genus UBA7803. The sequence goes on along the minus strand of JAWKZP010000010.1, from coordinate 17,533 downwards.
GCCACACCCTGACGCGTGCGCAGCACACGCTCCTGACCCGCGCGGCGATAGCGCGCCGAGCGGTTGTCACCATAGAAGGTTTCCCCAGTGAAAGGCTGGTGCATGACCCCGAGAACAGGCGTCTGTCCGTCGAAGAGCGCCAGCAGCAACCCCCAATGAAGCATGCCCGTCATGAACGCACGCGTGCCGTCGATGGGATCGATCACCCAGGTCAGACCATTGCCCGAAGTGGCACCAAATTCCTCCCCGAACACGCCATGAGCCGGGAAGGCGATCTCGATCTCCCGACGTATGACCTTCCTCGGCGGCGCGATCGGCTTCCGTTACCGGATCGAAGCGCCGACCTTCACCCTTGTCGTGAATCGCAACATCTGCGCGAAAGAACGGGAGAATCACGTCTCCCGCAGACTCGGCAACGCCCAGGGCGAACTGAGTGAACCTCCGCAGCTCCTGGTCGGAGACGGCTACAGGATCTGAATAACCAAACATGAATGGACACCCGCACAAACCGAGGACGCCGCCTGGTCCCGGTTATCAAAAGTTCGTCGGTAATCTATGATTCCCATCCGACCCAGAGAGGCAAACGCCATGAGCCGAGACATTATCCTGCCCGAGGCAGACCGTCGAGCCTACGATTCCTTTCACTTCGCCCCTGGGGTGCTAGCGGGTGACTTTGTGCTCTGCTCCGGCCAGATCGGTTTGAACTCGCAAGGCAGGGTGCCGGAGAGCGCCGAGGAAGAGTTTCGAAATGCGTGGTCTGCAGTTGCCCGCATACTTGGCGAAGCATCACTGGGCCTGGACAACATCGTTGAATACACGAGCTACCACGTCGGTCTTCACGAGCACCTGCCTCTGTTCATGAAGGTGCGCGACGACGTGCTCCAGCCACCGTGGCCAGCCTGGACCGCGATCGGAATCACCGAACTCGCCGTGCCAGGCGCCCGGGTTGAAATCAGGGTTACAGCTCGACGCTGATCTCCGAAGGGCCAGGCTTTTGGCATAGCGCGAAGTCAGCGTATTCTCGATAGCACGTCCGAAGATCTCGGACAGTGAAACCAACCGATCTCAACGTCTCCTCGAACTCCGCGCTACTATGCAGCCAGTAGCGCCCTTCAGCCTGTGCTCTCCCGCCTCGCGCATTCTGAAGGATAAGTGTCCCGCCCCTGGAGAGCAGTCGCAGAACCGCGACCATACCTCGCCGCCTGTAGACTTCCCCTAGAATGAAAGCAGCCCAATCCAACACACGAGTTCTGCGCCCTATATCAATAACCACGAAATATCCATTGGGTTTGAGCCACGAATACACGCGCTCAAGCACTAGGCGTGGGTCTCGCATCGCATATAGCGCATTCACACACAAAACTAGATCGGCACTTTCCTTTGGTTGCGCCAATACGCCCACATCCTGCGCAACGATTTGGACATTCGACAGCATCGCCGATTCGTATTTTTGTCTTGCTATGCGACACATCTCTTCATTCGAATCGACATGAACAAACTGAGCGCCGGGAAGGAGTGCGGCCAGCGCCAGCACGAAATTGCCGGTCCCGGCGCCAATGTCTACCACACGCAATTCGGGACCGAGGTCCAAGTCACGCAGAGTAGTAGTAACTAGCTCTATGTTCGCTTCGTAGCTCGGATTATGTTCCGCAAGAAGATCATATCTGGAAGAGTATGACCGCCAATCAATCGCCTCTCGAACACGAACTTGATCGTTCCGCTCCCTTAGCTCAGACGCAGAGCGCGCGCGCGTTTTTAGCATCTAAAGCCTTGCCCTTTCATCTCGCCCTTTACCAACCAAAACCAATGTCCTGGGCGCAATAGACACGCTGTACAGGAACGCAATAAATATAATCAATGCCGAACAAACGCCGAACGTACTATTCATCGAAAAGCCTGAGAACGAAAGTACAAGAAGTCCTAGCGCAAGCGTCACTGACGTCATCATCAATGCGGCACCAACCTTGTGCATCGCATAGCTAGCGGCACCCCAAGCTTCCAGATCGAGATTTTGAACTCCGTCTATAAAACGGTAACTTAGATGGATGGTATCATCCACAACAATCCCAATCGTGATGGCGACAACAAGCACCGCTGCCATTCCAATCTCTGGCCCGAACCATCCCCACAATCCAAATCCTGCAAGAATGGGTACGATGGTCGCGCCAACAATCGCTAGCACAATCATTGCGTTGCGGAAGTACAAGCCTACGACAAGAGCACTCAAGACGATGCTTACCAAAATCCCAAGAGAAATTTCTCGAATGCTTTCCGTCGCAAGATATGCCGTGGGGATACCCTCACCTGTCACTACGATTTTTCCCGCTCTTGGTCTCTCGCCAAACCAACTCTGCAAGTCGCTTTTGAACGCCCGAATATCAAGCATAGAAACGTGGTGAAACGACACGGGGATTCTAGCTTTGCTGTACTCGGGATTAACCAGATCTCGAACCGACTGCCCACGCGTCAGCGAAAGCTCCACAGTGAGAAACAACTGCGCTAGCTCGGTGTCCGATAGTCTGTCGAGGCGCTGACCGCTTCCGAACACGCTGTTTGCGTCCTGCAGAACATCCTCACCGAGTAGGCGTTCGCGACAGTAGCCCTTTCCGAAGATGGGCAGTAATCTCTGAAATTTCCGAGATCGCTTCACCTTCGAACACGGAATGTCCGCTCGGCACTTCGTAGACAATCTCGGCGCGATACGGACTGGAGATCAAGCGCGAGATTTCTTCAGTATCAAATCGAAACTGACTATCGGCCGAAAAGTATCAGACAAAGTCTTCATCAACGTTGACTCGAGCCAGCCCGACGGCCGCAAGCGCGAACAACGCAGCAGGGACCAGCATGCGGGGCTTCACTCTCTCAAACCAGCGCGCGTATCCGTTCAACTTCAGCTGCATGGCCAACAAAATCCTCGACGTCTTTGGTGGCCCATAAAGTATGAACAGTGCAGGTAGCAACGTAAGTGACACGAGGGTACCGATGGTTCACCAAGCGCAGCTAGAGCCCCAACCTCCCTCAAGGAGGCGCACTCACAGACAACATAGACGCCAAACCAAGCACCGTTGTCCCTGACGTAAGCAACATCGGTTTCCAGTTTGCGCGGACAGCCGTAGACACAATATCTTCAATTCCGGTCGTCGGGGCTCGGAGATCCTCCCTTAGTATGTGGAAAAAGAGATGCATTGAATTGGATATGACTAGCGTGAACGTGATTAGCGGGACGGTTGCGGTCGCGGTGTTTAGCACGTGGCCAAACCACCCCGCGACGCCCATAGTGCTCGCGACGGAGATAACTCCCAGCAGCATCATGATTAATGCCGGAACAACTCCGCCGAAGAACAGCCACAGCAATCCAAACAAGACCATAATTGCAATCGGCATTAGGCGGGCGGAGTCAGCTGCGGCGGCATCCACGAATGCGCGCATCATCGGAACCCCACCTGTTAGGTAGACCCTGAAGTCAGAAAACTTCGTCACGAACTCCTGCCGGAGCACTTGTGCGGCTTCAAAGATCTCGTCGACCTGTCGTGCGTCTGGCTCAAACAGGTCTACACCACCCACAATCGCGAAACTTCTACGATCGGCAGAAACCAGGTTGTTGGCAACGACTGGCGAGTCAAGCGCACTGGCTCGCTTAGGATCGCATTGCTCTTCCTCATCACAGATGAAGTCAAGATATGTGGTGACGTTCACTTCGGTCGTAGTGGTGTCCACTTTGGGGAATGTGGCAATCGAGTTTACGGCGGTGACATGTGGAACTCTCCAAATCTGTGCGGTCAGCCATTTTACCGCTTGCTGCACGTCTTGCGATTGATCTAGCGACTTACCGTTCGTGATGACAAACACCAATGACGTGCTTGTACCGAACACGGCCTCGAAATCCAGAAGTTCACGGTACTGCTCATGTTGTTCGCTAAAGAACACACGATTATTGGGATCAATCGCAATCCCAGCGCTTCCCGCAGCAAGGAGCAGACAAATCAAGACTACGCCGAGTGCTAGCAGCCTTGGTCGGCTGAGGTACCACAACCTCATACTTGGCGCGCGGCGCGACTCCTCCAAAAACGGCTGAGGCGAGCGTACAGATTTGCAACACCACCCAGAGGCGTAAGCATCCGATAGATCATCACCCTGATTCGATCAATGCCTACTGGAACAATGACTGATTGCTGCTCTAGGTACCGCTCAACGTCATTCCACATGACATTCCAAACAAGTGGTCCAACACGTCGACCAACAATCATCTCGAACATATTCAGGATCATCACATTCAGCACTCGGTCGTGCTTCCAAAGTGGCTCTGTGTGCCTTAACCCTGTGCTCTGAAATCCGATCTTCTCGTAGAATGGCACCATCTGATCTAAACACGAGATTAGGACCCAGGGCCTGTCCTTCTGCGCAATACTTAAGTAAAGAAAACGAAACAAGCCCATCAGCAAATCATTGCGACGGAATCGTGGATCGGTAGCCAGCCTCGATATTTCGATAATCTGGTCTCTGCGTGGCAGCCCTTTTGGCCACTCAACGTAAGCCTCGTGCTCCATTGGCTCGGTTGCCTCGTTGAACCGCACTCGAGCAGTCGCAACAATCTCACCCCTATATCTACCTACGACAATTCGAGAGCGCGCGTCATTTATGTCGGCTAGAGCTTCGGGTCCACAATCTGTGAGCAGGTTTCCGTCCTTTTTGTGTGCGATATAACGCAGATCGAGAACCCGCTTATAATCGTCCTCGCTTTTCAAGTAATAAAAGTCGACCCCATATGAGAAGTGCCGTGGCACTAACCCAGCATTCTTGAGATCGTTGAGATCCTCGAGATTCCCGAATTGAACGATGTACTGTCCGAGCACAGACCTTGTGTAGTCGCTCAATGACCTGAAACGAGTTCCGACCACAAGCTTATCTCGACCGCCGAAGGACGCTATGGTCACTCGGACAATCTCAACCTCGATCCGCGCAACATCGGACATTGGAAACACTGCCGTAAGATCTAGACGCATGCCGGGGATAAGGAACTTATTTCGTAGACTACAGGTAAGCTGAAGCCCTTCAGGAGAGATATCACGGACTTGCAGGTAAATGAAGTCGTCGAACTTGCCTGGCGTGGGTGCCATGCAGGTCGGCAGGAATTCGTCACTCGTCAGCCATCGATTTGACGAGCGCCTTTCCGCGCCTGGCAAACTGGACGGGAGCTTTCGCGAAAGCCGCACGCCGACCAACGCGATGTCATGGCTCCGCTGAACCTGGTCGACGACAAGCCCTTCGAATTCGCTGCTTTGACCAGATATCACCAGTTCGAGATCTATGGGACTACCCTTCTGTAGCCCCTCTAAGCCGGGAGCGAGAAGCAGTTCTACACCCAATGGACTAAGGCGCCATACCCGAATAGGAACGTATTCTTCTTCTATGCCCCTTCTGCGAATACGCGCTAGAACTCGATCGCTCTCTCTAATGTCAGCGGGCGATATGGAGCTATGGAGCTCCGAGAAATCAAGGTCATACCTATCACGCCGCGCTACGGGCAGTACGTCCTCCCCTCCCCCTTGTTTGTCCTCGATCATCTAATGCACTTAGCAGATTAGAATAGTTAGCATCGGTTGGCGAAACGGCGTAAATATACTCTACATTGTCGAAATCACGAATATGTACTCGGGCCGTTCTCAAGCAGATAGGTCGTTGAACGACATTTGGCGCCAACTCCGCAATCAACGCGCTAGACCTCTCACATAGAATCAGATCTCCAGGCGTTAGCTCTCTCGCCACCGCGCTATGCTTTGTGAGTTCATCTACGCGACTTAGGTAGTTGACCGGACTCCCCAGCGCTGTAATCTCAATAGATGAATCTAGCCCGCCTAGATTCCCGACAATCGCCTCCCCACAGCTGATCAACACGTAACGTTTTATCTGTTTGAAGTTTATCGTCGCATTCATGTCTCGGTTTAGGCGCGAGATACCTAACCCGGCGGCGACGCACGAGATCAGATTCTTGCGCACGTCGGTTTCGTCAAAGTACGCAAAAATGAGATCGCCTACCTTCCTTGGAATGCCACCGAGCTCTTCAACAATGTCCGTACATGCCTTTACCTCCGGAATCACGCTCTCTCGTACAAACGCATTTAGGTCTCTGGACCCTTCCGTGTAGCCCCTTATGTCACTAAACAAACACGCCACATGTTTCTTTCGTGGCATTAGAACTTCGACCGAAGCCTCTAGAACACTCATTCCTTGATTTGCCATACATTCATCAATACGGCGCGCGATCACCCTTGGAATGAATGATCTAATTCGGTCGGCGAATTCAATGTTCAGTTCGATAATCTTTTTCTGGGCCTCCATATTTTCTTGGTTTAGCAGGAACGACTTGGCGTCAGCTAGATACGACGATCTGGTGAATATCGTTATACCGATGGAGACGATGGAACCTGTGGAGACCAGCGCGGGTGCCGCGCCACCATTCAGTAGAACCACACCTTGAGTAGCAAGTGTGAGTGATAGGAACACGAGGCTACGCAATACCGACATCCGCAACATTAGTACGCAGGCAACCGCGACAACGTAGCAGAATACCCACGCCTCCATGCTATGTATCACTGCAACGTACGCTTGGGCCTGACAGAGAATCCATGCCATAAGGACGGCAGGACCACGAATCAATCTGATTCGTACCAATGGCGACATGTAAAAAAGAAACGTAACGGCTGTTCCCGAGGCCAGTAGGATCCGGAACCAGAGCCACCCACTGGCAGGTTGCAGGTGGTTTGGGATGTCGTAGAAGAAGATGTGAGCTAGGTGAACGGCGCCTGCAAGCGGGAAAAAAATCCGCGCGATGATTAGAAACGATTCGCGCTCCTTCTCGCGCCATAGGGCACCCCAGGGAGTACCTTCAAACAGAACTCTGGGAAAGAGCCATGCAATTGTCGTGTCTATCCATCTCATCGACGCTGCGTTGGCTCCCTGCCTTAGGTCAGGTCAAACTTCCCATATGGGCCTATAAATCAGAAGGTTAGACGAACTCTCGCTGCGCAAAGTGAACCACGTCTCACTACGAACCGGCGCCTCGACCGTTCGACATATATCTTTACATCTGTAGGCGCGCGAATCTCAAGATTCACTTTCAGTCTAGCCAACAGTTCTTGGTGCCGGCCGAGGCTTTGATTTCCCGTGTAAGAAATCGCCTATTCCGTGCCGGCGATGTCCTTGCTATATCCCCAAACGTGCTTTGAGTTGACAGTTCGAAATGGGTGCGGGGAAGAAACCAATGTCGCTACTGTTTAAGCGGTTCTTCGCAAACCTCGATGAATCGGCAAGCAGATGTTTGGTCTACTCTGAACGCCACTTCCGTCTTTACGGTGCTATGAGCCTCTTTCTACCGGCCGCATACCTAGTCGACGTAGCAATCGGAAATCCCAGCTTTGATACGCTCGCGATGCGAACCTCAGCCGCTCTTGTAGCGCTCCCTCTCCTACTAGGAAGCAAACTCACGACGAGGCTCAAACGCTGCGCACCCTGGTACTTCGTGTTTGTCGCAACCTATGCGACCGTTTTCGTGTTTGGCGAGATGCTAATCCTGAATGCCGCGACGACCCCGATGGGTCTGGAGATCGAGCTTGTTTGGGTTCTCCAGTATTTCGTCTCGTTGTTCCTCTTTATTCAACTCATACGAGGAGGACTGCTGGCAACAGTCCTATGGGTAGTCGCGAGTGGTGTGTCATTCGCCAGCTTGGCGTTTATTCCGGACCCAAATTGGGACGAGATAAAGCGCGTCGTGCTTCTCCCAATCACGGGATACATAACCGCGTTGTTCTTCGGAATACTAACGAACCGAAACATTGACTACGTGAACGCCGAAAAGCTAGAGGCAGCTGCGGCAGTAGGAAACAACATTGCACATGAACTGCGCACTCCGCTGGCGAGCATTCGCTCGTTGGCCAACGGTGTTCAGCGCCACTACGATCGCTTATTCAATGCGTTTTACAGTGATTCCGCTCGGAACGACACAGGCCTCCTAGAGTGCACCCTACAGGATCGCAGGAGATTCGAATCGCTGAAGAACGCATTAACGCTGATCGAGAAAGAGACCGAGTATGCCAACACAATCATTGACATGCTCCTGCTGAACACCTCGAGCAAGAGAGTCTCTCACTACGATCGGGACATCTTTCGCGCAAGTAGCCTCCTCTCGGAAGCCGTCTTCCGATTTCCGTTCAACAACTCTAGAGAACGCTCAAGTGTAACTATCTCTCAGACCGAAGACTTCAGCATTCACGGGCCGAGGCCACTACTGCTTCGTTATCTTCAATCTTCTGAAGAACGCGATATTCGCGGCTCAATCAGCGGCAGCGTCGAAGTCAGGTAAGCGCAACTCGGGAGACTGACAAGAACAAGATTCGGGTTTGGGACAACGGACCAGGAATCCGTTCGTCAGACAGAAAGCGACATCTTTGAACGGTTCTTTACAACAACGAGTTCACTTCAGAGCGCAGGCATCGGCCTAAGCTTCTGCAAGATGGTCATGGATGGCATCGGCGGTTCCATCGAGTGCGACTCTGTGGAAGGCGAGTACACTGAGTTCACATTGACTTTCCCACCCGCAGACGAGCCTGAGGCCGTCAACCAATAGGAAACACTTTGTAGACGTTTTCAGCCAGCTGCGGCCAACGTACCGGCAGGTTGTCGCTTATGTTCAATGCATCCACGTGGGGGTAGTCGCTCCCCCATAGAATTCGATCGCTCCCGACCAGTTCCAGCGCGGCGTCGATGCACCGCTCGCCCTGTTCTGCGACGAAGTAACAGTTGCTGCGGATGTATTCGCTTGGGCGTTTCGGAAGCGCCACGATGCCCTTGAAGGCTTCGTATTTCGAATCCAATCGGTCCATCAGATAGGGTGCGTAGCCGCATCCGGCCTCGACGCTCACGACCTTGAGTCTTGGGAAGCGCTCGAACAGCTGGTCGGTGACTACGCTCGTGATCGCGGGTATCAGCTGCCCGGATCCCCCGAGCCCGAAGCCGAACACCGGGCCCGGGGAGGTTTCGTGCCATGCCGCGAATGGGATCGCTGCGCCGCCGAAACGCACGATCACGTGAAAGCATCCCGGGATGTCGGCGTCCTGGCAGATTGCCCACAGGCGATCGAAGTGAGTGTCGCCGGGACGCCGGCCGTCGATGGTCTCGGGCGGAACGAAGAGACCTTTGAAGCCAAGTCGCAAGCAGCGCTGCAGCTCGATGCAGGCTTCGTCCACATCGCGCCAGTTGACCAGGGCTACCGGGTAGAATCGTCCCGGGACCGTCTGGCAGAACTCCGCGATCCAGTTGTTGTACGCGCGGCAATAGGCATTTGCCAGTGCCAGATCATCGGTTGGGAACGGCAGGATCCCGATGGTCGGGAACATGATGGCCTTTTCGATGCCCCAGGCGTCCAATCGCGCAGCCCGGGCGCGAGGATCGTAGCTGTCGCTCGGGTTGTCGTCGATGTAGGACATGGCGCCGCTGAACAGCTGGGCCTTGTCGGCCTCCGCGCCGCCCAGGCCCGCCACTACACCTTCGAGCACGACCTGCTCGCCGATGATCAGCTTTTCCCGGCCGTCCTCGCGCTCGATTCTGATGGCGCGGTCTCTGAACTCGGGCTCGAGGTACTTCTGCCACAGGTCCGCAGGCTCCAGAACATGGGCGTCACAATCAATCACCGAGCTCATCTTATCCTCTCGCAGATTTCGCACGCGGCTTCCGCCAGCTGCATCGCCGACGTGCCCCCCGTTACAACTCCCTCCTGCATCTGGTTCATGGCGAAGCAGAAGCCCAGACGCCTGCCGGGATCATAGAATGCCATCGACCCGCCCGCACCAGCGTGACCGAAGGATCCCGACCGCACCCCGATGGGGGCGAGCTCGTGGTGGAGCATGAAACCCAGGCCGAAGTGAGTGACGGATTTCAGCACCTCATCCGGTCCGAGGGAGTGAGTCCTGGTAGCCTGCTCGAGCGTGGCGGGGCTCAGAATGCGGGCGATCTCACCGTACATAACCGCCACGGCAGCCGCGGTCCCGTGCCCGTTCAGAGCGGGCATCTCCGCACGGCGGAAGTCTGCTGTGTTCATGTACCCCGGCCGGAGCGAAGGGTTCTGAAAGGCGGCACCGGTGGGAGTGGCGGCGTTGTTGAAGTCCTTCAACATGCGCCTCATGGCGTCGGGCCAGAATTTCTCCTCGCCCGGTCGAACACGCGCCGGCAGGATGTCCGCGCAGCGATCGATCTGGTCGTCGGTCAGGCCGATGAAGAAGTCGAGACCAAGAGGCTGCGCGACGTTGGCGGCGTACCACTGACCAACCGTCTGATCAGAGACCCGGCGCAACACTTCCCCGAGCAGAAATCCGAAGGTGCGGGCGTGATATCCGTGACGGGTACCGGGAGTCCACCACGGCGTTTCGCCGGCCAGCGCCGCGGTCACCGCCTGCCAGTCGTAGTAAATATCCTGCGGAACCTTATCGTGAAACCCAACCAGCCCAGCCTGGTGCGACATGAGCTGGCGGATAGTGATACGGCCTTTATCGCCGCTTGCGAACTCCGGCCAGTAATCCGCAACGGGCGCGTCCAGCGCCACCAGTTCGCGATCCACGGCCTGAAGCAGACAGATCGCGGTCATCGCCTTGGTTACCGAAAACATGCACACGAGCGTATCCCGTCGCCACGGCCGCGTACGTCTGCGGTCGGTGTGTCCGGCCCAGAGGTCCACCACCAGCTCGCCCTCGATCGTGATTGCGACGCCCGCACCGACGTCGCGACCAGCGTCGAAGCCCTCGCGGAACACCTCGACGATCTGATCGAAATGCGGATCGGTGACGCCTTCGACTTCGGTCTGCTGGTGCATCTGCTCGCTCTCCGCCCCTGCCGGATGGATCCTGCAGGCCCACATAATCCTGTCGAAAGCGTCCCGCCGCAACCCGTGCACGTTGACTTGCCGTGTCGGCGCCATACACTGCCACGTCGCCTTCGCAGACCTTTCATGAGCGCTAGAGACCTCACACAGGGCCCAGTGCCCGCTTCGTTGTTCCGCCTCACCGCTCCCATGATGATGGGGGTGTCCAGCAACATCCTGGTTTCGATGCTCGAGATCGGCTTTATCGGCCAGCTGGGCACCGAGCAGATCGCGGCCGTCACCTTCACGTTTCCGCTGACGATGATTCTGAACAGCATTGCCCTGGGGATCGGGATCGGCACCTCGTCCGTGATTGCGCGCAGCGTCGGGTCCGGCGAGCACGAGGAAGTGCGTCGTCTCGGCACGCACTCGCTGCTGCTGGTGGCCATCGCGATGGTCATACTCTCATTCGTCGGCTGGGCAACCATCAACCCGGTGTTCACCGCTCTGGGGGCCACGCCTGCGGTACTGCCGCTGATTCACAGCTATCTGGATATCTACTATCCGAGCGTGATCCTGTTTACCACCACCATGGTGGCGGGCAACATCATGCGCGCCAACGGCAGCGCGACCATACCCGGAGGCGTCATGACGCTCGGCGCCCTGTTCAATCTGGCGCTCGACCCGATTCTGATCTTCGGCTGGTTCGGCTTTCCGCGTCTGGAGCTGGCCGGCGCCGCGGCAGCCATGGCCATCTCGCGACTCGGCACCGCGGCGGTGCTGCTCTACTTCGTCACCCGCGGACAGCTCATTCAGACGCGCAATCCGATACCGGGCTTCGTGGCCAGCTGCCGCAAGATTCTGCACGTCGGCCTGCCGGCCATGGCCACTCAGATGATCGGACCGGTATCCGCTGCGGTCATCACGCGTATGCTCGCGAGCCACGGCCCGGTAGTGGTCGCGGGCTTCGGCGTCGCCACGCGTCTGGAAGCGGTGGCGGTGATGCTGCTGTTCGCCCTGTCCGGCAGCATCGGTCCGTTCATCGGCCAGAACTGGGGCGCCAGGCGTCCCGAGCGCGTGCGCGAGGGGCTGCGGGTAACCTATCAGTTCTGTCTGATCTGGGGCCTGATCGCGGCACTGATCATGATTCTGTTCGGCCCGATATTCGCTTCCTGGGTGGATGCGACGGAGGAAGTGGTCGGCACCGCAGCGTTCTACCTTTCCGTCGTGCCCTGGAGCTACGGCCTGTGGGGCGTGCTGATGATGTCGTCGGCCTCTTTCAATGCGCTGGGCAAGCCAATCCCCTCCACGGTGCTGTCGTTCACACGGATGTTCATCGTGTACATTCCGATGGCGATGCTGATGAACAAGCTGATGGGTTACACGGGGATCTTCATTGCCACCGCGTTGACGAACGCGCTGATGGGCGTGGTGGGATTCCTGTGGTTCCGCCGCAGCTTCTTTGCGAATGCTGCTTAGGCGGCTGCTGACGATCCCGAGCTTTCTGGGGCTCACGCTGCTGATTACCGGCATCCTGCCGGCGCTGCTGGTACTCGCGGCACTGATCTCGATACTGCCGGGATTCCGCGGCGCGCTGCCGACATTGCTGTTCGTGACCGGTTATCTGTGGTGCGAGACGCTCGGTATCCTGGCCGCCCTTGCGATCTGGGTCAGACACCGTGACCGGGACGCCTTTCTGGAGGCCAACTTCCGCCTGCAGTGCTGGTGGGCGGACAGCCTGAAGCGCATTGCTGAACGGCTCTTCCGCCTGAGCTTCGTGATCGACGGCACCCGGGCGCTCGAGGGAACCGCTGCCCTGCTGTTGCTGCGGCATGCGAGCATTGCCGACACGATCATTCCCATGGTGTTTTACGCCATCCCCCAGGGCGTGCGCCTGCGCTATGTGTTGAAGAAAGAGCTGCTGATCGATCCCTGCCTGGATATCGTCGGCAATCGACTGCCCAACTACTTCGTCGACCGGGGAGGACAGGATAGCGAGGGGGCACGGCGAGGCGTTGCCAAGATGGTTGCCGGCCTCCGGCGCAATGAGGGAGCGCTGATTTACCCCGAGGGTACCCGGTACTCGGACACCAAGCACTCAGCGCTTCGCGTTCGCTACGCGAACAATGCGGACATGATCGAGCAGCTGCAGCGGTGGCGGGTCGTGCTGCCGCCTCGACTGGGTGGCACGCTGGCGCTGCTGGATGCGAACCCGGGACGCGACCTGGTGTTCTGCGCCCACACCGGATTCGAGGGCTCCAGCCACTTCAGCAACCTGATCAACGGCTCGTGGATGGGCGCGCGGATCGCCATCCGTTTCTGGCGGGTACCGTTTGCGGAGATTCCCGAAGGCGCGGAAAGCCGCACGCGTTTTCTGTTCGAACAGTGGGACCGCATGCAGGCGGAAGTGCTGGCGCTCAGAAATCCCGGCGCCTAGGGGCTGACCAGCTGCTCCTGCTGGCACCACCCGGCGAGATGGGACTTGGCGGTTTCCCGTACTTGCGAGCCCGGCGCCTGTTCCGAGCTCACCAGAAAGACCTCGCGGCGAATGCGCGGCGCGCCCGGCACGACGAACAGTTCCCCACGCTCCAGGGCTGTGACCACAGAACGCCGCGGAGCATATGCCGTGCCGCCGTATTCGAGCAGGAACCGCAGGGCCACGCCGGCGCTGTCGACCCGCAACACCGCCCTGGGCGGGCTCGGGAAGGGGAACGGCTGCGTCGGGTTGAACGGGGTACCCCAGTCGACATGCACGTAATCAGGAAGCGGAGCGTCATAGTCGAGCCCCTGCTGGCTCGAGACCAGCATCAGCTCGATCGACGCAAGTGACTGAGCCAGCAGATCCTCGACGCGCGGAGGTTCGTACACCAGGCCGAAGTCCAGCGATTGTTCACGCACGCGCTGCAGAACCGTTGCCGAATCGAGAAACTCCATCTGCACCAGCACTGCCGGTACGTCCCGGTAGAGTGCCGGCAACCAGGATTCGCAGAGCGCGTCCCAAAGGCTCGGCAGGCTCCCCAGGGCGACCAGTTCACGGTCGCCGTCGGTTACACCGGCACTCAGAAGCGCTCGATTCCAGCTGCGCAGCATGCTCTCGGCGTGGGGCAGAAAGCGCAGCCCTGCAGAGGTGAGGCGGATGTTTTTCCGCTGGCGCACGAACAGCGGCGCGCCGATCTGCTGTTCCAGCACGCGCACCCGGGCGCTGACGGCCGCGGGCGTCACGAACAGGCGCTCCGCCGCCTGCGCGAAGTGCCGGGTCCGGTTGACCTCGAGAAAGGTCCGGATCAGCTCCGCGTCCACTGTTGATCTCCCATCGCCAGTTCTCCGCAATTATCAAAAGATTTTTGATCTAGTCGATACCAAATATTGATTTATTGAACATCGATCTTGCTATACACATGTGAAAGCCACTTTCCTGATTCGGCAGTTCCGCAGACGGAGGTGGTCAAACGAACAGGGCCAGGGAGCCATGACACGACACTCCGATCCCACGGACGACAGCGACGCAGAGGAACTCCCGCGCGCAGTATCCGGCAGACTCAACAACCTCACCCGCAAGTGGCTCGAAGACGAAGCCGACGCGGACGAGCGTTCCGCCCGGCGCATGAGCAGGCGCCAGTCCGAAGATCAGCGCGACCGCCGCGACGCCCATCACTGACGGGTCAACGCTCCCGGCGCCCCGCCGGCCGGATGCCCGGCGGGCCGCGCGCATTGCGCGCGGCCCCCGTGATGGCTGACACTGCCCTGGAATCAATCGGGGAGGCAGGGCTATGACGGGCGCGTACCGCATGCACGAAACGGGTGGTCCGGACGTGCTGCGCTGGGAACGGATCGAGCTTCCGGACGTCACCGGCCAGATGGTTCGCGTACGCCACACGGCCATAGGGTTGAACTACATAGACATCTATCACCGCAGCGGGCTGTACCCCATGCCTCTGCCCACACGCCTGGGTGTCGAGGCGGCAGGGGTCGTGGAGTCAGTGGGCGACGAAGTGGAAGATTTCCAGCCGGGGGATCGCGTGGCCTACGCAGGCGGCCTCGGCGCCTATGCACAAGCAAACGTGCTGCCTGCAGGGCGGCTGGTACCGGTCCCCGACGGGGTGAGCGACGCCGCGGCTGCTGCCAGCTTGCTCAAGGGCCTGACCACCTGCTATCTGCTGACGCGAACCTATCCGATCACCTCGGAGAGCAGCATTCTGGTCCACGCCGCAGCGGGCGGTGTCGGCCTGATCCTGTGCCAGTGGGCGCGCCACGTCGGAGCGACCGTCATCGGTACCGTGGGCAGCGAGGAGAAGGCGGCAATGGCCCGGGCAAACGGCGCCGACCACACCATCCTCTATCGCGACGAGAACGTCAGCGCCCGGGTACGCGAGCTCACCGGCGGACGCGGCGTGAACGTAGCCTACGACTCCGTCGGTAAAGACACCTACTGGACCAGCCTGGATTCGCTGGCGCCGCTCGGCATGTTCGTCAGCTTCGGTAACGCTTCCGGCAACGCGCCTGCTGTGGAGCCTCACGACCTGCAGAACCGCGGTTCCCTGTTCTTCACGCGCCCGACGCTCGCGACCTACACCGCGGTCACCGCAGATCTGCGCAGCATGGCCAAGCAGCTGTTCGCGCTGATGGCCGACGGCGTGATCGAAGTGCATATCAATCAACGCTATCCCCTGGATCGGCTCGCTGACGCGCATCGGGAGCTCGAGTCCCGGGCGACCACCGGTTCTACCGTTATCGAACCCTGAGGGGCCCGGATGGATAAGTCCGATTTCTATGCCGGTGCCCGAGCCGACCTGCCCGGCCCGCTCGCTGGCGTGACCGTGGTTGAAGCCACTACCACCTGGGCCGGTCCCATGGCGGGGTGCATCCTGGCGGACTTCGGCGCCCGCGTGATCAAGGTGGAACATCCATCCGGCGAGATAGCCCGGCGCCTGCCGCCGCAGATTCCGGGGTCTGAGCTGACCGTGCCCCACGAGACGGTGAACCGCAACAAAGAGAACCTGTCGCTGGACCTGCGCACCGGTGAGGGCCGCGAGTTGTTCCTGCGCCTGTGCGCGCGCGCCGACATCGTGATCGAAAATTTCCGACCAGGAACGCTGCGCAAGTGGGGCGTCGGCTACGAGGACGTGGCTTCCGTCAAGCCCGACATCGTGTATGTGTCCATCAGCGGGTTCGGCCAGTTCGGAGAGCTGTCCGACCGCGTGGCCTACGACCCGCTGGCGCAGAACTTCTGCGGCTGGGCGTCGCTGAACGGCGATCCGGAAGGCGGCCCTGTGAAAGCGCCGACGTTTCTCGGCGACGATCTGGGCGGGCTGCACGGCGCCCTTGGCGCCATGGCCGCCCTGCGCCACCGCGACCAGACCGGCGAGGGCCAGCACGTCGACGTCGCCCTGGTGGACAGCCTGCTCTACCAGAGCAATGGGCACGCGACCTCGGGCGCCCTGGGCATTCCACTGCAACGCTGGGGCAACCAGTTCGGTATCGCCGCGCCGGTGAACAACTACCCCTGCAAGGACGGCAATGTGTTTGCCGGGGTGCTGCTGGACACCCACTGGCGGGTCATGTGTCAGTTGCTCCAACGCGAGGATCTGTCCGACCTGGACCTGTTCGGGCGCCTGCAGCAGCGCGCCGAAGTCGACCAGGCGCTCGCGCAATGGTGCGCTGCGCGCACGGTCGCCGAAATCGTCGATACGCTGGCCGCCCACGGGCTGCCGGCGACGCGTGTCAACACCTATGCCGAAGTCGCCAGAGACAGCCACATCGCATCCCGGGGCGCGCTGCAGGACGTGGATCTGGCCAACGGCCAGACGGTGCCGCTCACGGCCCCGGCGGCCAAGTTTTCGCGTACGCCCACGCGCATCCGTACCAGAGCCCCGACGCTGGGCGAGCACACCGAGCAGGTGCTGCGCGAGCTCGGCGTGGGGGCGGACGAAATCGCGGACCTGAAGTCACGCGGTATCGTCTGATGGCGCCCGCGGCTCAGCCGGGATCAGCGATCTTGAGCAGCTGCTTGCCCACGTTGCGCCCGGTAAACAGCCGGTTCAGGGTATCGGGGATGTTTTCGAACCCCTCCTGAACGTCTTCCTGATGCACCAGCTCGCCGCTCTTGATCCAGCCCAGAAGCTCCGGCACCGCGATGTGGCTGCGGTCCATGTAGTCGATCACGATGAAACCTTCCATGCGCGCACGCAGCACGACCAGGTTCATCAGGTTGTTCGGGCCCGGTTGCGGCTCTGTCGCGTTGTAGCCTGAGATGCCGCCGCACAAAACCACGCGGGCTCGCATGTTGATGTGATTGAGCGCTGCCTGCAGGATTCCACCGCCCACGTTATCGAAGAACACGTCGACGCGTCCGCTGCACAGCTCGCCGATGCGGCGGTCGACGTCCTCGTTCTTGTAGTCGATCACGTCGTCGAATCGCGCCACGTCCTTGAGCCAACGGCACTTCTCCGGCCCACCTGCGATGCCCACCACCCGGCAGCCTTTGATCCGCGCAATCTGCCCGGCCACCGAACCGGTGGCGCCTGCGGCGCCCGATACCAGCACGGTTTCACCCGGCTGCGGCTTGCCCAGGTCCAGAAGCCCCCAGTAGGCCGTGAGCCCGGTGGTGCCAAGGGCGCCGAGGGCGAGCTGCGGGGTGACGCCCGCAGGCAGCTTGCTGAGACCCGGCCAGCCGCCGGCGGGATT
>JAWKZP010000009.1:0-213627 GCA_041395905.1 Pseudomonadales bacterium | reverse complement strand
ACCGCGCGCGCCGGCAGGTTGGCGTTGGCGGTGCTCACCGTCAGCGGGGCGAAGTTGCGCAGCGGCGTGAGTGCCACCTCCTGCGGGGCGGCCGAGGTCATGGCCGCGAACGCGAGTTGGGTGCCGGTGCTGTTGAGGCCGATGGCCGACAGGACGGCCTTGCCGTCGTCCAGCCGGGCTGGTTTGGCGCCGCTGACCGGCAGCCGCCACAGCGCCGTGGTGGTGCCGGCGGCCTCGCTGGCGAGCAGCGCGCGGTTACCCGTCCAGCCGATGATGCTGGGCTGCTCGTCGCCGGTCGCGGCGAGCAGCTTCAGGCCCTTGCCGTCAGGGGCTGCGACGCCGATGCGGCTCTGGCGGATCCAGCTCGGCGGGAAGTTGGTGATGCTGAAGGCGATGAGCTTGCCGTCCGGAGAGTAGACGGGCGACCACTCCGCCGCATCGGATTGTTGATACGGGCGCACGCGTCCCGTGCTGACGTCGACGATGGCGATGTCGGCGCTGGGCCAGTCGTCGATGTCGGGGGTCGACACCCGCGTGAAAGCGATCTCGCGTGCATCCGGCGACCAGTCGAAGGAGCCGCTGAGCACCTGGGTGCCGACGCTGAACGCGCCCGTGGTGATACGCTCAGGAACCGGGGCGGCGTCGGCCGTCGGCAGCGCGATCCGCCACAGATGACGGTAGGCCGGGTTTTCGCCGACGACGATCGCATCGTCTCCGGCCGCCTCGCGCGCCTTCTGCGCCTCGCTCTTCGGCTCAGTCGCCACGAAAGCCAGCATCGTGCTGTCCGGCGCCCAGCGGAACTCGCCGATACCGGCGTCGAATTCAGTGAGCAGGCGCTCACCGCCGCCGTCGGCCGCGATCACCGCCAGTTGCGGCTTGCCGCCGTCGGCCGTGTGCCGGTAGGCGAGCCAGGCGCCGTCCGGCGACCACTGCGGGTCGTCGGCGTTGGCATCGCCGAAGGTGTACTGGCGGGGCGTGCCGCCATCGGCGGCGGTCACCAGCAGGCGCGTGCGGAACAGGCTCTTGCTGTCCGTCATCAGGGCGCGCGATTCCACCCAGGCGACGCGGGATCCGTCCGGCGAGGGCGCGGTGGCCGTGATGGTCGCAACCTCGAGCATGGCCTCGGGCGTCCAGTCGGCCGCGAGCGGCAGCGCGCCGAACCCGAGGCCCAGAAAGGCCGCCAGTCTGGCGAGCGCGGCAGCTGCGTGACGACGGTGCAGAGTGAACGGTTGCATGGCTTCCCCCATCGGCGGACGTGGCCGCCGCGAATCTGTGGTTGTCCGTACGGGTCAGTCGTCCAGTTTCGGTGGTTTGCGCAGCTGTTTCTGTGTTCCCCGCACCTTCTTCACCTCGCGCCGGCGACGTTTCTCCGCCGTGGACGGTCTGGTCGCGATGCGCTTCTTCGGCCGTTTGCGCGCTTCGCGCAGCAGCGCGTCGAGCCGCGCCAGGGCGTCTTCGCGGTTGGCCAGCTGGGTGCGGAACCGGCTGGCAGCGATCACCAGCTCGCCGCGCTGATTGATCTGCCCGGGTACCAGCGCCTCGAGCCGTCGCCGTACCGCCAGCGGCAGCCCGGCTGCGTTCAGATCGAGGCGCAGCTGCACGGCCGTCGCCACCTTGTTCACGTTCTGGCCGCCGGGGCCGCCCGAGCGCACGAAGCGCAGCCGGATGGCTTTGGCGGGGATGCCCGGCAGCGTCGCGTCGTCGTCGGTGGGTGCCTCGATCACGGCGTCAGTCGCGCTGGTAGACGACCTGGCCACCGACGATGGTGTAGAGCACCCGCGCCTTCAGCAGACGCTTCGGCTCGTGCCGCCCGAGCTCCACCAGGTTGCTGTCGAACACCGCAACATCGGCCAGCTTGCCGGGCGTGAGCGTGCCTTTGCGGTCCTCCTCGAACGACGCCCACGCCGGAGCCCGGGTATAGGCATCCAGGGCTTCCTCGATGGTCAGGCGCTGGTCCGGAAACCAGCCCTCGGCAGGCTCGCCGCCCAGCGTCTGCCGGGTCACGGCCGCGTACAGGCCGTACACGGGGTTCAGGTAGTAGCGGGCGGCGTTGGTGCCCGGCGAGTCGCTGCCGAAGATCAGCACCGCACCGGCATCCTTGAGCTTGCGGAACGCGTAGGCCCCGCGCGAGCGCTGCGCGCCGATCCGTTCCTCCATCCAGCGCATGTCGTCGGAGACGTGATAGGGGTTCACTTCCGCCACCAGATGCAGACGGCCGAAGCGCGGGAAGTCCTCCTCGCGGACTACCTGGGCGTGTATGACCCGCCAGCGATGGTCCGAGTCCACCAGGTCGTGGCGCTCGAGCACGCGCTGGTAGATGTCCAGGAGAATGCGGTTGCCCAGATCGCCGATGGCGTGAATGTGCGGCGGGACGCCGGTGGGCACCCAGGATTCGATCAGCCCCTCCATGGTGCCCGGCGGGTAATCGGTGTAATGGTCGCTTTCGGTCATGGAGAACGCGGCGTTCTCCACGCTCTCCGGCAGCATGGGCGGCCGCAGGGCGCCGCGGTTTTCCGGATCGTGGTCGTAGGGCTTGAAGAACATGGCGCTGGAGTTGCCCATGATCCCGTCGATCCAGCCCTTGTAGCCGATGATCTTCAGCCAGTCGTCGCCGAAGCCGCGGGTGATGCCGAGTGCCGCCACGTGCTCAACCTGGAAAATGTTGGGCCGCAGCATGATGCGCGCTGTGAGCTCGCCCGTGCCCTTCAGGTATTGATAGGCGCGTGCCTGCTCCGCCGAGGTGAGATCCTGGATGGTGGTGACGCCGCCCTCGCGCGCTTCCTTGAGAACGGCGCGCACGCCCACCAGTCGCTGCTCGAACGGCATGGGCGGAATCACGTTCTCCACCAGCGCCACGGCGGCGCCGCGCAGGATGCCCGTGAGCCGGCCGTCGGCGTCGCGTTCGATGGTGCCGCCGAGCGGGTCGGGGGTGTCCTCGTCGATGCCCGCCAGGCTCAGGGCCAGGCTGTTGGCCAGATACATGCTGCGATCGAACCGGGACAGCAGCACCGGGTGTTCCGGCGTCACCGGGTCGATGAGATCCCGGTGCGGCGTGAACGGCCCCTGGCGCGCAGCCTCGCCCGGCGCCGACGCGTTCCCCGCGGAACCCTGGCCCCACTGCTCGTAGGCGCCCCAGTCGCCGCGCAGGATCCAGCTGCCCCTGGGCAGCCGCTGCGTGGCGGCCCGCACGCGCTCGACGAAGGAGTCTGCCTGGTGCACGTCCAGCAGGTTCACGCCGGTGAGCAGCGCACCCGTGGCATCCACGTGCACGTGGGCGTCGTTGAATCCGGGGCTCACGAACGCGCCGTCGAGATCCAGCACCCGGGTGTCCGGGCCCCGCCTTCTCATCACGGCGGCCTCGTCACCCACGGCGACGATCTCATCGCCGGCGATGGCGAGCGCCTCGGCCCAGGGCTGCCCGGGGTCGAGGGTGTAGATCCGGGCGTCGTGCAGGATCAGGTCGGCCGGCGCTTCGGCGGCGCCGGCCGGGCCGGCCCCAAGCAGCCCCAGGGCGGTCAATGCGAGCAGGCCGGCGCGGCTGAAAACGTGGTGGATCATGGCTCTGGCGTCTCGAAATCTGCTGATCCGCGCAACCCTGCCCGCGCCCCGGGCGGATTTCAATATGTTTCAGAGACGATTCCGATTCGTTTCTGATTGTTGTACCCTGCATGCCGTCCTGCCGGATGGATGGAAACGCGCGTGCGCAGAAACGGGCGAGAAGTCCCGCTTTCCTTATCCCTCAGGCGGCGAGCAATGCATTGCAGTCACATGCAAGAGAATAATTTGGAGAGTACCAACCATGAGTGAATCCCGAGATTCATTGCTGCGAGTCGCACTCATCGGTTCGCTTGCGCTGACGCCGGTTGTGGCCCCTGCCGCACTGGCCGAAGAAGGCGCCAAGTCGATCGAGGAAGTGGTCGTAGTGGGTTCGCGCCGTGCCGGCCGGACCGCCACCGACGCTCCGGTACCCGTCGACGTCGTCAATGGCGAAGACTTCGAAAACATGGGTACGTCGGATATGGACGACATGCTGCGGAACCTGATTCCGTCGTACAACGTCCAGCGTTTTTCCATCAGTGACGCCGCCACCATCACCCGGCCGGCCACGCTGCGCGGCCTGCCGCCGGACAACACCCTGGTGCTGGTCAACGGCAAGCGTATGCACCGTTCCGGCGTGATCGCCGAGCTCGGCGGCTCGCTGGCCGCCGGTTCCCAGGGTCCGGACGTGTCGGTGATCCCGCCGGTCGCCCTGGACCGCGTGGAGGTGCTGCGTGACGGCGCCGCCGCTCAGTACGGTTCCGACGCCATCGCGGGTGTCATCAACTACGTGCTGAAAGAGAACCGCGAAGGCCTGACCATGGAAGCCAAGTGGGGCGAGACCTTCGAAGGCGACGGTGACGCCTGGACCTTCGCCGGCAACGCCGGCCTGCCGCTGGGCGACGACGGCTTTGCCAGCGTCTCGCTGCAGTACAAGAACGCAGACCCGACGGACCGCAGCCTGCAGCGCACCGACGCACAGGCGCTGTTCGACACCGGCAACTCGCAGATTGAGAATCCGGCCCAGGTCTGGGGCTCGCCCGAGCTGGACGACGACTGGGCGTTCTTCATCAACGCCGGCATCGACCTCGCCGACAACCAGGAGCTGTACGGCTTCGGCAACTACGCGCAGCGCGCGGTGACAGGCGGGTTCTTCTACCGCAACCCGAACGACCGCAGCGGCGTGTTCACCGACGGCGCCTACCGGTCGGTCATCGACCTGTCTGACGCGGCCATTGCGGCCGGCGCCACGGGCGGCTACACGTCCAACTGCCCGGCGCTGCTGAGCCCCGGCGGCACGCCGACGGATCAGGCTGTGGTGGACGCGGACCGCGCTGCGCTGGCAGCGCTGCCATCGAACTGCTGGGTGGCCAACAACCTGTATCCGGGCGGCTACACCCCGGCATTCGGCGGCGACGTCGAGGACATCAGCGGCGTGCTCGGCCTGCGCGGCACGCTGGAGAGCGGCCTCGGCTACGACGTCAGCATGGGCCTCGGCCGCAACGAGGTGTCGTTCCGCATCGCCAACACCTGGAACCCCTCTCTGGGCCCGGCATCGCCCACCAAGTTCGATCTGGGCAAGTACGTTCAGACCGAGCAGAACTACAACGCCGACTTCACCTACCCCATCGCGGTGGACGCGTTCTACTCCGACCTGAACGTGGCGTTCGGTGCTGAGTACCGGGTGGAGACTTTCGAGATCCGCCAGGGCGAAGAAGCTTCCTGGGTAGCCGGCGACTACGCCTTCCAGGGCGGCCCCGGGCCGTGCCCAGCGAACTGCAACTACTATTCCGACGGCGTCACCCGCATGGCCGGTATGACCATCGGTGCCCATGGCTTCCCCGGCTTCGGCCCGTCCCAGGTGGGCGAGTGGGATCGCGGCAACTACGCGATCTACACCGACCTGGAAGCCGACGTGACCGAGCGCTGGCTGGTGAACGTCGCGCTGCGCTTCGAGGACTTCGAAGACTTCGGCGAGACCACCAACTGGAAGATCGCGACGCGCTACAACCTGACGGATACCCTGTCGGCTCGTGCGTCCTACAGCACCGGCTTCCGCGCGCCGACGCCCGGCCAGTCCAACGTGACCAAGGTGTCGACGGTCACGGTGGACGGCGTGCTGCAGCAGCGCGGCCAGATCCCGCCCACCAACCCCATCGCTCAGTATCTGGGGGCGGAGCCGCTGGACGCGGAGAACGCCACCAACTTCACCCTGGGTTTCGGCTGGGACATCACCGACGACCTGACCGTGACCGTGGACTACTACGAGATCAACGTGAAAGACCGTATCTCGCAGACCGGTACCATCGACATCACTCAGGAAGGCCCGATCCCCGACTGTACGTTCACCTTCGGTCTGCCTGATGGCGACCCGAACAAGAACCTGTCGCGGTGTCTGGAAGAGCTGGGCGTGCCCGGCGCATCGGACCTCACCAGCGTGTCGTTCTACACCAACGACTTCGAGACCACGACCAAGGGTATCGACCTGGTGGCGACCTACAGCCACGAGTGGGGTGATGCAGGCATCACCAACTTCACCGCCGCCTGGAACTGGAACCAGACCGAGGTGGACGACGCCGGTTCGGAAGTTTCCCGGAACCGTCTCTCCGACCTGGAGAACTACAACCCGGAGAACCGCGGTATCTTCACCATCAACCACCTGGTGGGTGATCTGCGTCTGATGGTCCGCGCCAGCTTCTACGACGACTGGATCGAAGGCAGCTACAGTGGTGATCCCGCGTTCGTTGCCGGTACCACCAAGTACAACACGGACTGCAACTTCGACAACTGCTACGACGGCGCCTGGATCTTCGACGCTGAAGCTTCCTACACGTTCAACGATACCTACACGTTCATCGTTGGCGCGCAGAACTTCACCGACGACTTCGGTCCGAAGGACAAGGACAACACCGCGACCGGCGGGCTGTCCAACAGCTCCGGCTCCCGTTACGAGACCGGTACGCCGTGGGGCTACGATGGCGGCTTCTACTACTTCCGGATTCGTGCTGAGCTCGACTGAGCTTCGGTGATCTGATTCGGACTCGGAGGGCGCCAACTTGGCGCCCTCTTTTTTTGCCCGGTGGAATGTTCGGAGAGGCCTTGGGTTCTGGAGGCCGGGCGCCGGTAGGGCGGGGGAGCCGTTTGCGGGGCTCGCTCAGGCCCTCCGGGCTACCCTCGTTGCCCGACTTGCCCCTGCGCTGCGCTTGGGTCAATTCGAGCGCCTCGGCTTCGCTTGGAGGCCCCGCAAACGGCTCCCCCGCCCTACCGGCGCCGGGTACTCCAAGACTCGAGGGTTTCGATGATTCACCGGGCCTGATATTCGAGGGGAGACGGGGAGGCTTGCTCGCGGCTTCGACGCTGTTGAAGAAGAGATGCGCTTCCGTGGGAAGCGGCGAGCGTACGAGGCGGGCCGTCGGGCTGGTTCTGTTGCCGTCTGGGCCCGGGGTACTCGGTAACGGAGGGGGGAGTCGCGTGCGGATGGACCCAGGTTGCAGAGCGCGCCGGACGCACGATCCCAGGAATTGCGCCGAGCTTCTAATCCGAGAATCCAGGAACCTGCTTAGAGCGGGGGCCGGGCAGGCATTGCGCCGGGCCTTTCAGCGAAGCCGAGGGAGGCAATCCGGTGACCGAGGGCAGCCCGGAGGGCCTGAGCGAGCCCGGTGCAATGCCTGCCCGGGCCCCGCCCTGATCACAATCCCGGCCACCGGATCGAACTCCGACGGATCCCAGGATTGGACTAGACGCTACTTCGACCCAGGCCGCGCCAGCACTACTTCGATCTCCACCAGCATCCCCGGCGCGGCCAGCCCCGCAACCTGGAACGCGGAGCGTGCCGGCAGGTTCGGCTGCGCCTCGGTGCCGAAGTACTTGCGGTAGGCGCGCATCATGCCCTGGAAGTCCATGGCGCCGTTCTGCTCCGGCACGCCCACCAGGTAGATCTGCATCTTCACCACGTCGCCGAAGCCGAGCCCTTTGGCCTGCAGCGACTCTTCCAGGCGCGACAGCACCGACAGCGTCTGCGCCTCGGTGTCACCCCAGAATTCGGGGCTGAAACGCTCGGCCTGCGGGTTGGCAGGCTGCGGGGTCATGCCGCTGTGGTACACGAGGGTGGTGCCGGCCGGGATCTCCACGGCCTGAGCGATGGGAAAGTCCGAGCCCGGCAGCGGGTAGCGGGTGACGTCGGCCTGCGCGGCAGCAGCACCGAGGCCGAGGCTGAGCAGGGCGGCGGCGATGGCGGTCGTGTTCATCTGGGTCTTCCCTCTGGTCTTCTCATTCAGCTGGTCTTTCGTATTCAACGGCACGGCTCCTCAATGGGGTTGTTGCAGGGACGTGATGTAGGCGACCACGTCGTCGATGGCCTGATCGTCGGCAAGCGTGGTGACCGAGGCGCGCATCAGCGCACCCTGGGTGTCGCCGGGGTTCGCCCCGCGCGCACCGCTGCGGAAATGTTCCAGCTGGCGGCGCAGATACCAGTCGCTCTGGCCGGCCAGGGGCGGCGCGTTGAGCGCGGCATTGCCTTCCGCGGCGGCGCCGTGACACACGGCGCAGGCCTGATACTGGGCCTGGCCGCGCTTCAGGTCGCCGGAAACCGTGACCGGCACGTGCCGCGCCGGCACGGATTCGACGTAGCGCACCGCCGCCTGCAGCTGATCCGGCTCGAGCACGGCCGCCTGGGGGCGCATCTCCATGCCGGTGGCGTCGTCCGCATGGGCGCCGCGCCAACCGTTGCGGAACGCTTCGAGCTGGCGGGTCACGTACCAGGCGGGCAGGCCCGCGAGCTTGGGCGCATCCACCGCGAAGTTGCCCATGAGCTCGACGCCGTGGCACACGGCGCAGTAACGCAGCGATTCCGGCGCCAGCACCGGGCCGTCTGGACGTGGCGCGGCCTCGGCGCCGGCGGTGGCTGCCATGCCGGCCAGCAGGCCCAGCGTTGCGGTCAGTCGACGCAGCGTCGTGCTCATCATGCTGCCCCCGTCGCGCTGTGGCCCATCTCGGCGCGAACCCGCTGGTCCAGGTCGGCCAGCGCGTGGTGTGCCGAGCTGATGGCACCCTCCTGCCAGCCCGGGTGGTAGCTCACCTGATCGCCGATCAGATAGTGGCGCCCCACGGGGTCCTGCAGCGTCTTGAAGTAACGCTCGCGGGCTTCCTCCGTCCACTTTGCCGTGCAGCCCATGAGGTAGTTCATCCGGTGCCAGGCGATGGTCACGCCGGTCTCCACGTACTTGCGGTAGTCGGGATGAATCTGCTCGCCGGCGCGTACCGCGACCTCGATGCGCTCCGCCTGCGACAGCCGCGCCAGACGGTCGTTGGTCTCGTCGTTGAACACGTAGGCGCCCAGCATCACGCCCTTGTCGCCGTGGATGCCGTGGCTCGGATACCAGATCTGCTCGACGTCCTGATTGGTCCAGGAGATGCCGCCGTAGATGTTCTCGCGCTCCCAGAAGCGCTCGCGCATCTGCAGGCCGATCTTGAACAGCTTGCCGCGGCCGACGTTGGCCATGGCGGTGCTGTACTCCACCGGGAAGTTGTTGGGTATGCCGTGCAGCAGGTGTTTGGGTATGCAGTTGAAGCAGTAGTCGGCGCTCACCTGGCGTGGCCGCCCCCGGTCGTCGTAGACCACGTCGACGCCGTCCTCGCGCAGGGTGATCGACTGCACCGGGGCTCCGGTGACGATCCGGCTCCGGATGTTGCGAACGAAACCCTTGACGATGTTGTCGTTGCCGCCCACCGCCTGCATCAGCGGTGCTGCCTGGTCCTCGCCTTCGCCCCAGTGCATGCGGAAGCGCCAGAAGCTGGATTTCAGGATCTCGCTGAAATCCAGGGGCGGCTTGAGCGTCGGCGGCTCGGTCATGCCGCCGCTGGCATAGCCGGCGCGCGCGGAGCCTTTGTAGAGCAGATTGGGATCCAGGTCGCCGTAGGCGCGCAGGAACGCCAGAAAGCGCTCCATGTCCTCGGCCGAGAACGGCGCGTCGAAGTCGGGCTGGCTGATGGCCTTGGCGGCGAGCTCGGTCATGAAACCGCGCGCGTCCGCCATGTATTCGCGCATGCGGATCGGCCTGCCGCCGAAGGCGTCCGGATCCTGCACGTAAGCGTGGTAGTTGACGTTGACGAAGACTTCCAGCGGCACGTTCAGCGTTTTGCAGTAGTGCAGCACGTTGCTGTGATGCGCCGGGATCCGCGCCGGCCCGCAATTCATGTACAGGTTGGGATGGTCGTCGAACTGACAGATCTGCGGGTTGCCCATCTCGTCGATCAGATCGCCCGAACGCACGGTCATGTTGCGCCCGCCGATACGCTTCGAAGCCTCGATTACGGTGACGTCGTAGCCGGCGCGTTCGAGCTCGTAGGCACACACCAGACCCGACAGGCCGGCACCCAGCACCACCACGCTGCGGCCGTTGCGGCCCAGCGGCATGAGCTCCGCGCGCGGCGTGTGGGCCTCTGCCCCGCTCGGCATGAGGCCGAGCGCGACCGCCGCCTGAAGCACCGCCGCGGAACCGCCTGCCGCGCCCACCATATTGAGAAAATGTCGCCTCGTGAAAGGCTGTGGCATGTCCTGGACCCCTTTGATTCTGCCTGACGATTCAGCGCGCGAGACGCCCCCTGCGGCGTCCGGGCGGTAGCCCGTACGGCTGTTGGGCAGCCGGGGCGACCAGGGCCACATTAAGCCCCGGATCAGCGTCCGATTCAAATATCGGCAGGGCGCTCACGCGCTCCGGCTGTTGCCGTCGCGGCGTTGGCCGAGCCAGACGGTAACGCCGTAGAACAGCGCGCCCGAGCCCACGATCGCGAGCCCCATCAGCCCTTCCTGGGGCCGCTGCAGCAGTATGTAGGTCAGCGTCCACGCGGTGAGCAGCAGAAACACGATGGGCGTCACCGGGTAGCCGAGGGTCCGGTACGGCCGCGGCAGGTCGGGGCGGCGCCAGCGCAGCACGAACACGCCGAGCACGGTGAAGAAGGTGTTGAGGCCGAGCGTAAACCCGGCGAACACCAGGATGCGCTCGAACGAGGCGGTCACGATGAACGCGAGCGCCAGCAGCGACTGCATGGCGATTGCCACCGCGGGCACGCCATTGGCGTTGGTACGTGCCAGCAGACGGAATGCCGGAAAGTCCTGGCCGATCACCTGCAGGACGCGGGGCCCGGCCAGCACCATGGCGCTCACGGTGGAAATCAGCAGCAGCGCGAGGATCACACCCATGATGGCCGCGCCCGCGGGTCCGAACACCGACTGCGCCGCGACGTAGCCGATTTCCAGCCTGCCCTCCATGGCCGACATCGGAGCGACGTGCAGAAAGGTGAAGTTCAGCAGCAGGTACAGCACCATCACGACGGCGGTGCCTGCGAGCAGCACGCGCGACAACGACCGTTGCGGATCGTCCAGCTCGCTGGTGAGGTAGGTGGCCGCGTTCCAGCCGGTATAGGCGTAGTTGACGTAGATCAGCGATACCGCGAACGCGCCGGAACCGAGCAGGGCCCCGTCACCGGTGCCGGGCAGGAAGCGCACGTCCTGCGGCTCGCCGACGAGAATCCAGCTGAGCACGCAGAAGCCGAGAATCAGCAGCACCTTGAGGGTGGTGAAGGCGCGCTGCACGCCGCCGCTCGATCGGTGCGTGCTGGCGTGCACGGCAGTCAGCGCCAGCAGCAGGCCGGCCGCCAGCCAGGTTGGCGACAGCCCGGGAAAGACCGATGCCAGGTAGGTGCCGAAGGTGATCGCCGCCAGTGCGGTGGGCGCGGCAAAGCCGATGGTCGCGGATACCCAGCCGGAGATGTAGCCGGCCGCGGGGTGATAGATCTCCGAGAGAAAGTTGTACTCGCCGCCGGAACGCGGCAGCGCGGCCCCGAGCTCGGCGTAGGTGAGCGCGCCGCACAGGGCGGTGAGGCCGCCCACGGCCCACAGCATCATGAGCACGAAGCCGGATTGAATGTCCAGCAGCTGGAAGCCGAGGCTGGTGAACACACCGGTGCCGATCATGTTGGCCACCACCACAGCCATGGCGGTGCGGGGGCTGAAGCTGCGAAGCGTCACGAGCTGTGGGTCGAGCGGGTCGGGTCAGCGCCGGTCGAGCCGGAACACGAGCGCGTCGATCAGCCAGTCGCCGTCAGGATCCAGCTCGTACTTGTCGACGTACGCTCGCGCCACGCGGCGACGTTCCGCCGGGTCGGTGACGGGATGCGCGATCAGGGGATAGATGTTGCCCTCGATGCGCACGCGCACGCGTGGGTCATCGGCAATGTTCTTGGTCCAGCGGGTACCTTCCGGCCCCGTGCCGATGTAAAGGTCGGGGCCGATGCCGGCCACCCAGATGTTCACCGAGTAGGGATCTTCGGGATTGGTTTCCAGCTGGATGGTCTCGGCTTTGCCGAGCTCGGACCAGTCGGCGGGAGGGGGCAGCTCTTCGCCGGAAAGCTTGCCACCTGCGAACACGATGAAGGGCTCGTCGCAGGCTGCCAGGGGCAGCAACAGCGCGATGAACAGGAGTGCTCGCAGCATACTTTAAACAGTCACGTCCTCCGGTTTCCCCTCATTAGCGCGGAATCAGGCGCAGAAGTAAACTGCTTTTTCCGGCAGTTTCCATGGAGCCAGGATGCGCGCGATGGTGCTCGATCGCCCGGGGGGCACGCTCAGACTCCAGGACGTCGCCCGGCCCGAGCCGGGCCCGGATCAGCTGCTGGTTCGGGTGCGCGCCTGCGGCGTCTGCCGCACTGATCTGCACGTCGTGGACGGTGACATCCGCGACGGTCGCTATCCGGTGATTCCCGGGCATCAGATCGTGGGAGTGGTGGAACGCAGCATCCCCGGCAGCCCGCTTCGGGTCGGCCAGCGCGTGGGCATCCCCTGGCTCGGCCACACCTGCGGCAGCTGCGACTTCTGCCTGCACGGTCAGGAGAACCTCTGCGACGAGGCCGCGTTCACCGGCTACCAGCTGCCCGGGGGCTATGCCGAATACGTGGCGGCGGAAGCCCGGTTCTGCTTTCCGTTGCCGGACGGGTATCCGGACATTCAGGTGGCGCCGCTCCTGTGCGCGGGGCTGATCGGCTATCGCGCGCTGCGCATCGCGCTGGCCGCCACCGAACCCTGCCGGCGGCTGGGTTTTTACGGGTTTGGCAACGCAGCGCACATCCTCACGCAGATTGCCGTCTGGCAGGGGCGCGAGGTCTACGCCTTCACGCGCCCCGACGACACCGGGGGCCAGCGCTTCGCCCGCGAGCTCGGCGCCTGCTGGGCAGGCGGCACCGGCACGCGCGCGCCCGAGCTGCTCGACGCGGCGATTGTGTTCGCGCCCGCGGGCGAGCTGGTGCCGCTGGCGCTCACGCACCTGCGCAAAGGCGGTGCGGTGGTGTGCGCGGGCATTCACATGTCTGACATCCCGTCCTTTCCCTACGTCGATCTCTGGGGCGAGCGCAGCATCCGGTCCGTCGCCAATCTGACCCGGGAGGACGGCTACGCTCTGCTCGAGCTGGCACCGCAGGTGCCGGTGCGCACCGAGGTAGAGACCTTTCCCCTGGCACGTACCGGGGCCGCGCTCGACGCGCTGCGCGCGGGACGTATTCGCGGCGCCGCGGTGGTGACCATCGACTGAGCGCCAGCCGGGCGGCCCGGCCGCAGCGTCAGCGGGAGAGCGGGACTGGGCGGGCGCCCGCGCGGGCGCCGGTTGCCGTTGCCGACCTCACACCGGCTGCGCCGGTGTGCCCGGCGCTGCCGCTCGCCATAGGCTGGTCTGTTCGAGTTGCCCGGCGACGTTCAGCAGCAGTCCTTCCTCGCCCATGTTCGCTGCCAGCTGCACGCCCACGGGCAGGCCGTCTGCCGTCAGGTGCAGCGGCAGCGAGATGGCGGGCTGACCGGTGGCGTTGAACAGCGGCGTGTACGGCGCGTAGGTAAAGGTCTGGCGCGTCCACTGCAATGGCGTCATCCCGGTCGCGTTCTGATCGAGCGTGCCGTGGCGGGGTGGCGGCGTGGCCACAGTTGGGGTCAGCATCGCGTCGATGTCCGCAAACCAGGCGCCGGTGAGGCGACTGATGCGATTGAGGTAGTCGAGCGCGGCAAGAATGTCGGGCGCGCGCAGGTTGCGGCCGAACTCCGCGCAGGCCAGGGTCACCGCCTCGATGTCTTCGGGCCCTGCGGCGCGGCCGTTGGCGGTGGCATAGGCGTCCACCGAGAGGGCGACGAAGGCGCACCAGACGACGTTGATGTTCTCCGTGAACTCCTCCCAGCTCAGCGACAGCGTCCTGTCGGTGACGATGTCGTGACCGAGCTCAGCCAGTTGCGCCGCAGTGTTGCTGACGGCCCGTGCGCACTCCGGGTGCGGCGCGGTGCCGAAAATCGAATCGGTCATCAGCGCGATGCGCAGGCGTCGCGGCGCGCCGGCGAGCGCCGTGCTGAACGGCTGCGCCGGTG
Source organism: Pseudomonadales bacterium (assembly GCA_041395905.1). GTDB lineage: Bacteria > Pseudomonadota > Gammaproteobacteria > Pseudomonadales > Azotimanducaceae > UBA7803. The sequence goes on along the minus strand of JAWKZP010000009.1, from coordinate 199,691 downwards.
GCGCAATGATGTGCGGCGCGCCGACGTCGGGACCCGCCACCGCGTCGAGCAGCGCAGCGCAGTCGCGCACGCTGCGCGTCACGACGAACTCGATGGCGTTGCCGAACAGGGGATCGCTGGCGTCGGGACCGGTGGGCGTGCGGTCGCGGGTGGGCTTGAGACCCACCAGGCCGTTGCACGAGGCGGGAATGCGGATCGAGCCGCCGCCGTCGTTGGCGTGGGCGATGGGTACCAGGCCGGCGGCCACCGCGGCCGCCGAGCCGCCGCTGGAACCGCCGGCACTGTAGCCGCTGCGCCAGGGGTTGTGCACCGGGCCGAACGCCACCGGCTCGGTGGTGGCGTTGTAGCCGAATTCGGGCGTCTGGGTCGTGCCGACGAGCTGCAGCCCGGCGGTTCGAAACCGTGCCATGAGACTGGTGTCGCTGGTCATGGGCACAGCCGGTGCGAAGCGCGAACCGCCGCGGCTGGGCGCGCCCGCGGCGTGCAGCACCAGCTCTTTGATGAGGAAGGGCACCCCCTCGAACGGCGCGCCGGCTGGTACCGGCGGCTGACCCGACGGCAGCACCTCCAGAACCGCGTTGAGCGCCGGATTGCGCTCCGCGATCAGGGCCAGTGCGACGGCGCGCAGCTCTGCAGTGCTCACCTCTCTGCTGCGCACCAGCTCCGCCAGGCCGAGCCCGTCACGGGCCCTGTATTCATCCGGTGTCATCGGTCTTCGCCCCCCACGTGCTCACCCCCCCGGGTGGTCGGTACATGGTAACGCCGGTGCGGCCGGGGCGGGAGTTCAGTCGGCGCGTCGAAACACGCGCCTGTGCAGCACTGCGGGGCCGTCGTTCGGATCCAGCTTCACCGTCACCAGCAGGGTTCCGTCATCGCGCAGCTCGAAGGTCTTGCCGACCTTGCGTGTGGTGGTCTCGTAGCTGGAGGTGAGCCGCATCGGAGCCCGTGCCGGCTTCCAGCGCGTGCGCACGCCCTGCACCTTGCCCGTCGCCAGCTGCTCGCTGCCTTCTCCCGCGTAGGTCAGCAGCAGATCGTCGCCCACCGGCTCGATGGTCATCGCGGTGCAGCGCAGCACCTTCGGGTCCACCGCGCTCCCGGTCACCGGAGGCGGCGCAGCGCTGCTGCCCGGCAGGGGGATGCCGTTGACGCTCACCGTGGGCATGCGCAGGTTGCCGAACCCGCTCTTGCGCTGTGCCTGCTGCGGCTGGACGGCACGGGTCAGGGCGTCGTCGAGGGTCCAGCGGCCGAGCAGCGAAGCCGCGGGATCGCGCGCCTGGGCCGCGCTCGCCAGTACCGCCAGCGCCACCAGCAGGGCGCCGAACCGCCGCCCGGAACCCGCGCGCGTGGTGCCTGCCGTGCGCTGACGTTGGCTGCTCATGTCAGATTGGACGTGCGCAAACCGGGAAGGTTCGAACGGATCGACCGCTGCCGGGGTTACAGGCTGTCCACCAGGTTGCGCAGCTTCTCGCAGTTGGCCAGCCGCTCAGCCGCGCTTGCGCCGACGAAGCTCACGTTCAGGGCCGTCACGCCGGATTCGCGCAGCGCCTGCAGGCGTTCGCGAACGAAACCCTCTGGCCCGATGAGGGAGTTGCGGGCCAGATAGCTGTCCGGAATCGCCGCCTCCGCCGCCTTCTTGTCCCCGGCCAGGTACAGGTCCTGAATGGTGCGGGCCTCGTCGGCGTAACCGGAGCGGGCGAAGATGTCGTTGTAGAAGTTCTTGCTGCGTGCGCCCATGCCGCCGACGTACAGCGCGATCTGGGGGCGGGCGCGGTTGCGCAGATCCTCCAGGCCCTCGCCGATGGCGACCGCGCCGCCGGCGAAGATCTCCAGCGGCGCCCGGCCGGGATCGCGGCTGGCTGCGCCGGCGGCGAGCGCCTCCCCCCATACGGCTCCGGCGGCCTCGGCGGTGTAGAAGGCGGGCAGCCAGGCGTCCGCCAGCTCTGCGGTCATGGCGACGCTCTTGGCGCCCAGTGCGGCGATGGCAATGGGTATCTCATCGCGCACGGGATGGTTGATGAGCTTCAGCGGCTTGCCGAGGCCGGTGCCCTGGTTCTGCGGCAGCGGGATCTGATAGTAGCGCCCGTCGTGGCGCACCGGCTCGCGACGCCAGACCTGGCGGCAGATCTCGATGATCTCGCGGATGCGCGGCACCGGCGCCGTGTACGGAACCCCGTGAAATCCCTCGATGACCTGCGGGCCCGAAGCGCCCAGGCCCAGCATGCAGCGCCCGTCCGACAGCGAGTCGATACCGGCTGCGGTCATTGCCAGCAGCGACGGGGTGCGCGAGTAGATGGGCAGGATGCCCGAGGCGATGGTTACCCGCTCGGTGCTCGCGGCCAGGTAGCCCATGGCGCTGGGCGCATCGAACGAGTACGCCTCCGGTACCCAGACCACGTCGAGGCCTGCTTTTTCCAGCGTCTGCACCTCCCTGACCGCTTCCTTGAAGCCTCCCGCGTAGCTCAGCAGCGTGGAAATGCGCATCTTTGGTTCCCCCCGATTGTATGCCGGCGACCGGCAACCCGTGTTCTGCGGAGGAGTTTACCCGGGCTTGCGCAGGCTGGTCACGGCAGGCTGCGGTACGGCCTTGCTCCGGACGCGGACGCGGGTGACCATTGTCCGGTAACGGCCCGATGGGTGGGCGGTGCTGACAGGGGGAGCAGATGGCGCAATCCGGTGACGCGGACAGCGGGGTGGAAGCCGTGGGGGTTGGATCAGCAGGGGTGACCCGGCGCGGCTTCGTTGCCGCCGTCGGCAGCGTGAGCGCCGGGCTCGGGCTCGGCGCCTGCAGCAGCGCTGCGGTACGCGGGCAGGCCACCGCCAGCGAAGCGGTTCCGCTCGATCTCGACGCCACCGCCCAGGCGGCGCTCATCCGCCGCGGCGAGCTGTCGCCGGTGGAGTTGCTCGAAGCGACCATCGAACGCATCGAGCGGGTCAATCCGGTGATCAACGCGGTGGTGGCCCACGATTATCAGCGCGCCATGGACCGGGCCCGGCTGCAGACCGAGCAGCTTGCCGGTGGCGGTGCCCCGGTGGGGCCGCTGTTCGGCGTGCCCTACCTGGTCAAGGATCTCGCCGCGGTTGCCGGCATGCCCATGCAGATGGGCTCGCGCCTGTATCGGGGCTTCGTGCCCAGCGAAGACGACGTCACCGTGAGCGCCTGTCGCGCGGCCGGCATGAACGTCATCGGCAAGACCGCGACGCCGGAGTTCGGCCTGATCGGGTCGACGGAAAGCGTGCTCACCGGGCCGACCCGAAATCCCTGGTCGCTGGCCCACAGTCCCGGTGGCTCCAGCGGCGGCGCGGGCGCTGCGGTGGCCGCGGGCATGCTGCCGGTGGCCAGCGGCAGCGACGGCGGCGGCAGCATCCGCATCCCCTCGAGCAACTGCGGCGTGTTCGGGCTCAAGCCCGGCATGGGCCGGGTGCGGGGCTCGGGCAGCGCGTTGCCGGAGGGGCTTTCCGTCAAGCTCGCCCTTTCACGCAGCGTGCGCGACTCCGCGCTGATGCTCTCGATCTATGAAAATCCGGGCGCCGATGCCGTGGGCCTGGTTTCAGAGCCCCTGACCCGGCCGCTCAGGGTCGGGTTGATCGTCGCCGATCACTTCGGTCGCGCACCGCATGCGGAGGTGGCCGCCGCCGTGACGGCCACCGGCGCGCTGCTCGAGGATCTGGGTCACCGGGTCGAGCCCTGGCGCTTCCCTTTCGATGGCGCGCTGATGATGGATCACTTCATGTCGCTGTGGACGCAGTTCGCAAAGAGCGAGCGCGACCGTGCCCGCGCGCGCGGGCTGGACCCGGAACTGGTGCTCGAGCCCTGGACACTGGGGCTTGCCGCCATGGGTGACGAGCGTACGCCGGAGCGCGTGGCCGCCTCCCTCGAATGGCTCAACGCGCTGGGGCGTGACCCGCGCATCTTCGGTGATTGCGATGTGCTGTTGAGCCCGGTGCTGAGCACACCGCCGGCGCGGATCGGCGAGCAGTCGCCGGTGGCGCCGTTTGCTCCGATGTATCAGGATGTTCTGGCGTACGTGTCCTACACCCCGCTGGCCAACCTGGTGGGCCAGTGTGCCATGTCGGTACCGCTCGCCTGGACCGCGGGGGGTCTGCCGGTTGGCAGCCACTTCATGGCGCCGCGGGGACAGGATGCGCTGCTGCTGCAGCTGGCCTACCAGCTCGAGCAGGCGCGGCCCTGGGCGGACCGCTGGGCGCCCAACTCCGCCCGCTACCTCTGATCGGGAGCGTTGCAGATGAACCAGCGCGAATTCGACGTCGTGGTCTGGGGCGCAACCGGGTTCACCGGGCGCCTGGTGGCAGAATACCTGCTGCGCCGATACGGCGTCGGTGGCGAGCTGCGCTGGGCGATCGCCGGGCGCAACGAGCGCAAGCTGGAGGAGCTGCGCGGATCCCTGGGTGCCGCGGCGGCATCGCTGCCGCTGGTGATCGGCGACAGCGACGATCGCGTGCTGCTCGATGTGCTGGCGGCGCGCACCCGCGTCGTCTGCTCCACGGTGGGGCCCTACGCGCTCTACGGCAGCAATCTGGTGGCCGCCTGCGCGCATCAGGGCACGCACTACTGCGACCTGACCGGCGAGGTGCAATGGATGCGCGAGATGATCGACCGCTTCCACGCTCCGGCGGGCGCCAGCGGCGCGCGCATCGTCCACACCTGCGGTTTCGACAGCATTCCTTCCGACATGGGCGTGTGGTTCGTGCAGCAGGCCATGCGCGCGCGGCATGGCGTCCCGGCCCGCTCGGTGAGCTATCGGGCCCGGGCGTTCAAGGGCGGTTTCAGCGGCGGTACCATCGCCAGCATGCTCAACATGCTCGATGAGGCGGAACGCGATCCCTCGCTGCGCCGGCTGATCGAGGATCCGTACGGCCTCAATCCCGAAGGGCAGCGGCGTGGCCTGGACGGTCCGGAGCGCGTGTTGCCGTTCTTCGATCAGGATTTTGATGCCTGGGTGACGCCCTTCGTCATGGCGACCATCAACACCAAGGTCGTGCGCCGGACCAACGCGCTGCTCGGCTACGCTTTTGGCCACGAGTTCCGTTACGACGAAGGCACCCTCACCCCGTTCGGCGTGTTCGGGTTTCCACTTGCGGCGGCGATCAGCACCGGCAGCGCGGCGTTCACCGCGGCGGCCGGCTTTGCCCCGTTGCGGCGCGTGCTCGCGCGCATGCTGCCGAAGCCGGGCGAAGGCCCGACTGAGGCCACGCGGGAATCCGGCTACTACGTCATCGAGCTGCTCGCGCGCCACCCGACGGACCCTACCTGCAACCTGCGCGCGGAAGTCCGTGGAGACCGCGATCCGGGCTACGGCTCGACCTCGAAGATGCTTGCGGAAAGCGCCGTCTGCCTGGCGAAGGATCCGCTCACCTCTGCCGGCGGCGTGCTGACACCGGCCGTTGCCATGGGTGACGCACTGCTCGCGCGGCTGAACGAGCATGCCGGCGTGACCTTCAGGCTACTGGGTTCGTCGCAGTCCTAGCGCGGAGGCGCGCGGAGGGCGCGCAAAGACGAGCAGGCAATGAAAGAGTGGCGGATCCGTTCTGACTATTCTTCGTACGTTAGCTTGTCAGCAATGTTTCATCGACTGAATGAAGCAGAAGGATCCGCCACGAGTTCATCCTACGGCCCCGCCCCGCCTATTAGAAATCACGATTTCTCATAAGCAGCCGGCACGAGTGTGGTGGATGCGATAAGCGCTGATGCCGGGGCGGTCAGACCCGGTCGAGGATTGCCACATAACGTTCCCGTCAGCGGGCAAAAAACCGTAGAATCGTGGACGTCTGTTGGAACCTTCGGAGCCGATCATCAAGCGCTTGACCCCCATCTCGAATGACGTCGATTTTTCCGAGCTGCATGAGCGCATGCAGTGGTACGTTGATCAGGACATCCTGTCCTGCTGCGTCGCCCTGGTGCTGCGCGGCACCGACGTGCTGGATTACCGGACGTTCGGCTACATGGACCTGGAAAGCCGCGAGCCTCTGCGCAGCGACGCGATCTTCCGCATGTATTCCAACACCAAGATCGTCACGTCGGTGGCGGCCATGATGCTCTACGAGGAAGGGCGTTTTCAGCTGGATACGCCGCTGGCAGAGATCCTCCCGGCGTTCGCTGACGTGCAGGTGCTCAAAGCCGGCGCCCGCGATGGGCGCGATCTGGAACCGGCGCGCTCACCCATCACCATGCGCCAGGTGCTGAGCCACAGCGCCGGACTGTCCTACGGGTTCATCGAGCCCACCTCGGTAATCGATCAGCTCTACATCAGTGCCGGCATCAACGCGCTCGCCAATGCCGACAGCACGCTGGAACATTTGTGCGATCAGCTCGCCGGTCTGCCGCTGGCTTACCAGCCGGGCACCGACTGGCGCTACAGCTTCGCCACCGACGTTACGGCCCGGGTCGTCGAAGTACTGTCGGGGCAACGATTCGATGAGTTCCTGAAAGCCCGGATCTTCGGCCCCCTGGGCATGGTGGACACGGACTTTCACGTACCTGCGGAAAAGCAGGATCGGTTCACCACCATGTACGCGCCGGTGGATCTGTTTACGCCCATGAAAGGCGGGCTGGTGAAGGCCGACGATCCCCGCGAGGGCAGCTACAGCCGCCCGAAGGCCATGCTCTCCGGGGGCGGCGGGCTGGTGTCGACCGTAGCTGACTATGTGACCTTCCTGCGCGCGATCATCAATGGCGGCGAGTGGCAGGGTGTACGGCTGCTCAAGCCGGAGACGCTGTCGCTGATGCGCACCAACCAGCTCCCGGACGGAGTAGGCGTGCGCTTTCCCATGTGGGAGATGTCCGCAACCGTGTTCGGTCTGGGGTTCGCCATCAAGCAGGCGCCCGCGCCGGACGAGCCCGAGTCGGCGACCGACGAGTACCACTGGGGTGGCATGGCCGGGACGCACAGCTGGATGGCCCCGCGTGCAGGCATTGCCGGGGTGTGCATGACTCAGCGCATGCCCGGCTTCTGGCATCCGTTCAGTCACGATTTCAAGCGCATGGTCTACGAGCGCCTGGGTTGATCGGGCGGGGGCAGCGCGACTTGGCACACTCAGAGCCGGAGGCAGCGGGCGCACGGAAGAAGTCCGGCCCGCTGTTCCGGATTGCCACCTGGCTGCTGACGTTCGCCTGTTTCTACCTGGTCTACGGCCGCACCGCCGGCGCGGCCGCCCGGGAGGGCATGACTCTGGCCGAGTATCTGGCCCGCTTTTTCGGCGAGGCCAACTGGCTGGCCTGGCTTGCGTTGATGATCCCGTACTCGGTGGTGTTCTTTCTGATCGACGCGCACGCGACCTGGCGGGTGGTGCGCTGGTTCAATGCGCCGCAGCTGCGGCTGAGAAACATTCTGCCCATCCGCGCAAGCGCCTACATCCTGTCGCTGGTCAACGAGCAGGTGGGCAAGGGCGCCATGTCGCTCTACCTGTATCGGCGCTATGGCGTTCCGGCGTGGGAGGCAATATCCAGCATGCTGCTGCTGGGTCTGATGGAGATCTACCAGCTGCTGATCTTCTCCTCCATCGGAGTCATCGGCGGCTACGAGATCGTGCAGCAGGCGTCCAGCCAGCTGCCGCTGGATCTGATCCTGCCGGCGGTGTTCGTGGTCGCGCTGATCTACCTGCCGCTGCACATCGCCTACTTCCGCGGTCATCTGCTGCCGGGCTGGAAGCTGCGCGAACGCCCGATCGTGCGTGCCTTCCGGGAGGCGCGGCCGCTTCAGTACCTGCTGATCCTGCTGTTCAAGGCGCCGAACCTGATGGGCGCCATCGCCGTGTACACGCTGGCCCTGCAACTGTTCAACGTCGACGTCAGCTTCGCCCAGATGCTGGCGTTTCTGCCCGTGATCTTCCTCGCAGCCGCTCTGCCGTTACCCTTTCATGCGGGGGCGCTGCTGTTCTGGACGATCCTGTTTCCCGACTATCCCGAGGTGGGCGTGTTCTCGCTGGTGATGCACACCTTCTTCGTGAGCTTCAACGCGCTCATCGGCGTGCTGTTCCTGCCGCGGGCCAATCGCGAGCTATTCGGCAGCCTTGCGCAGCAGGAACAGGTGCCGCAGACGGTCGGCCATGGAGATGCCGGTAGTGGCCACGAGCAGCCAGGCGAACGCCCGGACTGAGTCGGCACCGGGCCAGTGCAGTCCCATGCCGCCGGGCAGCACTGCCGCACCCACGAGCACGAAGTAGGCGATGCCGTTGCACCGGCCGAGCCAGCTGGTGCGCAGATGCTCACCGGCCAGGGCGCGCGAATCGAGCGTGTACTGAATGAACGCGGCGATCACCAGCACCGGCAGCACCAGGGGAACGCGGCCCGCGGCCCCCAGGGCCGCCAGCGTCACGGTGACGTAGAGCGCGTCGGTGGCGTGATCGAGCAACCCGCCCAGGGCCGTGTCGTGACCGAGGGCGCGTGCCAGCGGTCCGTCCAGCAGATCCGAGAGCACCGCCAGACCGAAGCAGGCCGCCGCCAGCGACCATTGTGCGCTGCCGATGGCGAACGCCGTGGGCAGCACCAGCAGCACGCGCACCAGCGTGAGCAGGTTGGCCCAGGTCAGCCACATGGACGCGCCGCCGCTCGACCCCCGACCACAGGCTTTGTGACGGCGTCGACGCGCGCCCGCGCAGCGCGGCTTGCGGCCGTGGCGACGGGCTCGGACAATGCCGGGCATGGCATGTGCGCGGCGCTCCAGCAGGTTGAGGGAAGGATGGCCAAAGTCGTCGGCGGCTGCTCTGCGGGCGAACAGCTATCCTAGCGCGCGCGCCGGCGCCCGCAAGGCGCCGCCATCGCGTCCGTGTCCGTTGCTGGCACCATGCTCGCGATAACCGGTGCCAACGGTCATCTCGGCCAGCGCCTGCTGAGTCACCTGGACAGACAGGATTCCGCCGTTTCAGGCGTCCGGGCCCTGGTACGCTCAGAACGTGCGGCCGCGCAGGTGCGCGCGCTGGGTCTCGCGCGAGCGCCGGAGCTGCAGGTGGTGGACTACCTGGATCCGGCGGCCATGGCCGCCGCGCTGCAGGGCTGCACGGCGGTCGTGCACCTCGTGGGCATCATCAAGGAGTCTTCCTCCAGCCGCTATGGTGAGGCTCATGAGCAGACCTGCCGGACGCTGGCCGCGGCGGCGGCGGCCGCTGGCGTTGAGCGTATCGTGTACCTGAGCATCCTGGGTGCACGCCCGGACGCGGCCAACGCCTGCCTCGCGTCCAAAGGGCGGGCGGAGCAGATACTCGCAGCCGGCGCCGTGCCGGCGGTCACGCTGCGCGTGCCGATGGTGCTCGGTGAGGGCGATCATGCCGCCCAGGCGCTGGCACGTCGCGCCCGCAAGCGCTGGAACGTGCTGCTGCGCGGTTCCAGCCTCGAGCAGCCAATCTATGCCGGCGACGTGGTGCGCGCCATGATGGCGGCGGTCACGCTGCCGGTGGACGCTGCCGCGGGGCTCGATCTGGCCGGTCTCGAATCGCTCAGCCGCGCCGCCCTGACGCGGCAGGCCGCCGCGCTGCTCGGACGCCGTACCCGGGTGCTGTCGCTGCCGCTCGGCATAGGCATGGTGCTCGCGCAGGTGCTGGAGCGGCTGCTGCGCGATCCGCCCGTCAGCCGAGCGATGCTGGGGGTGCTCGATCATGACGACCGGATCGACGCGCAGCCGACGGCGAAGCTGCTGGGGATCCGTCTGACGCCGCTCACTGAGACGCTGCGCCGCTGTCTGGGGTCCTAGCTGCCGGCGGCAGCCGTCCAGCCGTCTAAAGGTGCACGAAGTCGCCGCGCTTCACTCGCACAGGCTCGTTGCCCAGCGGCACCGCCAGCGCCCAGCGCTCGTCGACGCTGACGATCTGCACGCTGCCGACCTCGCGTTCGATGGTGTCGAGCAGCAGTCCGGTGGCGGGGTCGACCAGGGTGCGAACCACGGTGGACACCCGATACACGTCGCCCTCGCGCACCCCGGTTGCGGCCCCGGCGTTCAGATAGATCGTGTCCGCGTCGGCGGAGATGACCTGGGAGCGCCACGGCATGCTGCCCAGGGCTGCGGCGATTTCCAGTACCGCCTTGCCGAGCGCATTGCGGGCAGCGATGCCGAGCGGCGACTTGCTGAACCGGTCGCCGCCGATGCTGCCGCGTTCGTAGTCGAGCCCCAGCGTCCAGCCGCCTGATTTCGAATCCGCGGTCACCCGATGAGCCGAGCGCACCTGTCCGGTTTCCGCATCGATGATGCTGATGTCGAGGCCGACGTGGGCCTTGCTGCCGTTGCGGCCGAGGCGCAGCCCCAGGGGCGTGCTGGGCAGGGCGAACCCGACCGTCATGCCGCCGCCGCCCTTGTTGGGCTCGAATTCGGTCACCGTGCCTTTGAGGATCACCTGCGCGCCCAGGAGATTGCCCGCGCGCGGCGCGGTCTCGGCGCGCACGACGCCGGCGAGCCCGAGCTCGGTCTCACGCAGCTGATCCGACAGACCGGTGCGGTCCAGCACGATGAAGCAGTCGGTGCCGGTCAGCGAGGTCGCCAGCTGCGCGGCGAGCCCGTCACCGACGTTGTAGCCCTCGAACGCTGCCAGCTTGCCGGTGGCGTAGAACCCGTAGATGGCGACCCGGGTCCTGGGCCCCTGACACTCGATCGCGTCGAGTTGTGCCTGGATCTCTTCCGCGCTCGGCTCCTGCGCCGACTTTGCGTCGGCGAGGCCGGCACAGACCAGGATCAGCATGCCGATCAGGGTCAGCAGCAGAAGTTTTCGCGTCGATTTGTGTGCGTTCAGGTTCATGGTCGATCCTCCCGTCATTCTGGTGGTGTCGCTGGCGCTTGGCTGACCGTAGGTCACGGTGACGCGGAATCAGGTTCAATGACCTGCTGGCGCAACAGCCACTCGATGTAGCGGATCTGCACCTCCTGCTGATGCGGGTCCATGCCGGCCGGCACGACGTAGAACAGCTGGCCGTCGCGCAGCGGCAGTGCCCGCAGCTCGTGCTCGGCCATGAGCCGCTGTACGAGCGGATCGAAGCGCTGTTCTGCGCGGATCACGAAGCCGGGAGGGAACTCCGGGTAGGCGCCGTTGCTGACGTGCCACTCCATAGGCAGCGCTCCGGCGCTGGGAAATGGGACCACGGGCAGGCTGCACAGAGCGCACAGCAGTGCGCAGCATCGGTGACGTGCTCGGCTCGTCATGGCTGGTCTCCCTCGACGCTGATCAGATCGCGGCCGGCGGTTACGTTGCTGCCGGAAATGTCACCGCTGTTGCCGCCGCAGATCACCACGGTGTTGCCGCCGTTGTTGTCGACGTCCACGTCCAGGCAGTCGAAGCGCTGCTCGAATCGGGCCAGCTGCTGGCTGGTGAGCAGACGCATCTGGGTGACGGTGGGACTGTCCGCGCCGGCGACGGCTGCGCCGCTCGTCAGGCGCACGTTGGCGCGAGCCTCGTTCTCGGCGTTCTGCCGATCCTGCTGGAATCTCATGCGCATCTCGTAGATACGCTGCAGCAGCGCCTGCTGCTGGGCTTTCGCGTCGGCGGGTGCTGCCTGGTCCGGGGCCTGCGCGGCGGCCGCCAGGGGCAGGGTGAGCAGCAGGGCGGAGATCAGTACGGTTCTGCGCATGACGGGTTCTCCTTGCGTCGGGCGTGAGCGGCTTGGCCGGTGACGAAGGGGGGCCTGGGGCCCCCCGTCGGTTGGCGGTCGGTTCCGCGCGGGGATTACCGGCTGATGGAGGAGCTGATGGGATCCGCGATGGCGTTTGCGGCGTTGCCGCTCTGGCCGACCGAGGCTCCGGAGCTCTGGCTGACATCGCCGCCGACCATGGCCGAGGTGTTGCCGATGGGGGCAAACACGCCCTTGTCGCCGAGGTCGCGTCCGGCCATCGTGTTGGCCTGGAAGATGGGCGCGATGTTGCTGCCGCCCACGAACGCGTTGTTCACCGGAGCCTGATTGACGTTGGTGTTCACCAGCGCGGGGCCGTAGTAGACGGTCTCTTCGTTGCCGGCGCTCACCAGGTTGGTGGCGCCTTCCACGCCCACCGAGTGTCCGCTGGCCGAGCCGTAGACCTGGGTGTCGGCCTGATGGCCGGCGTCCTGGTCCTGGAACTTGTGCGAAGTCAGCGTCGGCATGGCGAACTGCAGGTCGACGTCCACGTCCGTCGTGGTGTCGTTGTCTTCCGAGATCGTCTGGGTCCAGTCGTTGTCCTGTTGCACCTTGCTGATCCAGTCGTTGTCCTCGGATACGGTCTGGGTCCAGTCGTCGTCGGAGCTGTAGGACTTGCTGAGCGAGACCTCGGTCATCTCGTTGACCGTGCTGTCGTAGCGCGTGTCGCGGTTGAACGAGTCTTCGATGCTCACGTTTCGCTCGGCAACCGGTGCCCAGGACCGGTACGGGCTCTCGGCAGAGGCGCCGTTGGCGAGCAGCACGCCGGCGAGGATCAGGCTGGTAGCGAGAGGGGCTTTGTACATGAGGGTTCTCCTGTCCGTTGACTTGTTAGGCTGGGCGGCCGTTGGCTGCCTCGCTTCATGAGTAACGGTGCCGGGAGATCCGGTTCAAAGAAATTTCAGGGCGCGACGGCATCCAGCTGGCTGAAGGTCAGCCGGCCTTCCTCACCAGCCTGAAAACGCAGGGGAAAGCCAAGCGTGTGGTAGCGGCCCTTCTCGACGTTGGTGATGTGCACCACGGCGATGGTACCGGGGGTCAGGTCGGCCGGGGCGACGCGGAACACGGCGCCTGCCTCGCGGATGCCCTGCATGGGTTCGCCGAATCCCATCTCCTGCCACGCGGGCGTACCGATCTCGCGGCGCAGCTGAGCCAGATACGCATCGTCAGGGTCGAGCAGCAGACGCAGGTGATGGTCGAGCTGGTCGTCCCACAGCGAGAAACCCCTGGAGAAATCGAATGTGCCCGATCTGGACCATCCCGACCGGCTGACGCTGCGATCCACCAGGTCGCCGTTCCGATAGTGGCTGGTGGTCTTGGTCACGGACACCGACAGGCTCCAGCTGCCCCAGAGACCGTAACCCTGATACTGCTCGGGGAAGATCCGTGTGCAGTCGGGGCGTTCGAGGAACATGGTGTGGAAGGTGCCCTTGCCGCGGGCGTCGTCGACCCTGGCACTGATCAGCATGCCATCGCCATAGAGCTGACCGCCGATTCGCAACCGCGCGTCGCCGGTGGGGTGGGTGAACTTCTCCTTGAACTTGTTCTTGATCGGATCGCGGTACAGCTCGGGTTCGCGTTGTTTGCCGCCGCCGCCGAGAAATCCGCCTACCAGGGCGCCGATTGCGGCCCCCGCGGCCTTGCCGGCAGCTTTCTCCATGAAGCTCGCGCTTTCGCCCAGATCCAGGGGCGCGGCGGCGAGCGGGGTGGCGCAGCGTGTGCTGGCCTGTTCGGCCACCTGGCGTTCGATGGGGTCCAGGTCCAGGGTCATCCGGGGCCATTCCGCGGGCTCGGAGTACTGGAAGCCGCCCTTGTCACTGGCGGCGATGTAGGCGCCGTTGCCTGCCGCCTGCGCGCCCGGGCAACTGCTCGCCAGGACGCAGGTCAGCAGGCTGAGAACGGCGAGTCGCGGCTTCGACGGCAGGGTTCGGGCCTGTGGCATGGTTCACTCTCCCTGGGATGCCGACGCCGGCGGGAGTCCGGGCTCACCGCGCGACGCTGATGCGCCTGCACACAGCACGGCCTGAGCCGTGGCACTTGCGGCACTGGCGCAGGCGTCCACCAGACCCATGCCGAAGTCGGTGTCGGTGCCGGGTGGGCCGAGATCCCGTGCCTGGGACCGCAGCAGCCCGCGCAGCTCCGGTCCGCTCATCAGCGGCACCAGCTCGCGCAGCAGCGCGGCGATGCCCGCGACATGTGCCGCCGCCATGGAGGTACCGGAGAGGGGCGGATACTGCCGGTTCGGGGTGGCGACGACGATGTCGACACCGGGTGCCGCCAGGTCGATGTAGTCGCCGAGATTGGCCCGGGCATAGTGGCGCCCGGCGGCATCGACGGCGGTGACGGCGAGCACCCCGGGCAGTGCGGCAGGAAATCCGGGACGTGCGTGCGGCCCGCCATTGCCGGCGCCCGCAACGATCAGGCGGCCCTCCTGCAGGGCCAGATCGACGTAGCGGGCCAGCAGTGCGTCCGGCGGCCCGGCGAGGCTCATGTTGATCACGGCGGCGTCCTCGGCCATCGCCACGTCGAGCGCCTTCACCAGCGCGCTGGTGCGGCATCTGGCGCTGAGGCCACCGGACTCGAGGGGCTGGCAGGCCTTGAGCGCGAGCAGCTCGGCAGATGGTGCGATCCCGTAGCTGCCCTCGTCGTTGTTCGCGTTCGCGGCGATGATGCCTGCCACCGCGGTGCCGTGGACATCCGCGCTCCAGCCGTAGCCGGACAGGTCCTGGTGCGCCGACACGCGCCCGGCCAGCTCCGGGTGGTCGAGATCGATGCCGGTGTCGATCACCGCCACGCGCTGCCCGGTGCCGCTGGCGGCGGCCTGCAGTTCCAGCGCGCCGGTCAGCTGCGGCCCGTAGCTGAGCGCCGCGAACGGATCGCTCGGGCCGGCGACGGGCTCCACCGCTGCAGGGGCGGCAGCACCGGCGTCCGCGGTCGTCCGGTAGATGAACTCAGGCTGCGCGGAGCGGACCCGCGGATCGCGTTCGAGCGCGGCGATCACCGTGGCGATGTCGTCGGCACTGGCGAACACCACCAGGCTTTCGGCGGTCCGTTCGAGCGTCAGGTCACGCAGCACGGTCAGATTGAACGTTGCCGCGATCGCCGCCGCCGCGCCGGGTTGCACGACGGTGGTGATCTGACCGGGCTCGTGGGCCGGTTCCAGGCTGTCCAGGGGAATACGGACTTCGTTGCACTGCTCGCCGACCACGAGCGACCAGGCGCTCGAGTCGGCCGGCAGCGCGGTGGCGTCGAGCTCGATGGCGCCGCGCGGATCGAGGCTGCTCGCTACGCTGAAGCGGAACCCGCTGCGGTTACCTGCCATACCGGACGGGCCCGCGCGCGAGGCGGATGCCGATGCTGATGCCGACGATGGTGCCGGCGCCGCCGACTGACTTGGAATGTCCTGCGCGCTCCGGGCGTCGGCTGACGATGCCGCGTCTGCCGATGGTCCGGAAGCAGCCTGGTTGGCGGTAGCGGTCGGGTTACGCAGGTCGAGCAGGATGTCCAGCGGGCGCCCGGCGGCGCTCGATGCCTGCGTTTCAGACAGGGGTGGCAGCAGCTGCGGCCCCTGGCAGGTGGTCGCCTCGCTGCCGGCCTGGGGCAGCGATTCCGGGGGATTGTGCACCAGCCGGGCCTTGATCCGCTCGCGTTCGCCCGCATCGGCTGGGCTCACGGCGCCGTTCAGCTGGATGCTACGACAGCTCGCCGTTTCGCATGCCAGCAGCGCGTCGCTGCTGCACACGCGCGCCTGCAGCTCCTGCCACTGCGGTTCGTTCAGCCGGGTCTCGATGATGGCACCGTGGCGGCTGCGCGTTACGACCTGATAGGACTGCAGCCCGCTGCCGCGCGCCCACACGTCCGGATCCAGCCCGGGCTGCAACAGCAGGTTGCGCGCCGGTGGCGGCAGCTCGATGCGGAATGGCTGCATCCAGGCTGCCGCATTGGCGGAGTGCAGATCCGCCTGGCTGGCGGGTGCTGCGCCCGCCGCGATCCGGTCAGGGCCGCCCTGCAGATCGCCGGGCTGGTCGGCTTGTGCTGCCGCGGACACCGTCGCCGCAATCAGCAGGTTTGCAGCCAGCCCGATGAGTCTCTGCCGGGCGCCGTTACTCATCGGCCGGCTCCTGCGGCGGCGCCGGTCGCGGCAGCTCGATGGCCATGCGGGCTTCGCGGCTGGTGCCCGACGCATCCCGAACCTGCAGGCGCAGCTCCCAGGTGCCGGCGTCACCGGCGCGCTCGAGCATCGATTCCAGGCTCACCGCCGCAAGCTCGCCCCGCGCCGTGGGCGCGATGGGCGTCTGTACCAGCGGTTGCCAGCCGCCGTCCGGCCCCACCTCCGATCCGGCCGCCACCTCCGCCTTGGGTTCGCGTCCGCGCCGCGTGCCGGCCTCGGGCGCGTCGGCCTGCGGCCTGGCCTGTGCCGCCGGATCCGGGCGGAACTCGAGCACCGCGCCGGCGAAGTCGGGCGCGCGCGCGGTGCCCTGGATGTGCAGCCAGATCTGCTGGTCCGCCAGGCTCAGGTCCACGCCGATGAGGCGCGCCTCGATCAGCCGTCCCGGCTGCGCGCCGAGTGCGGCAACCAGATCGGCGTGGCCGAAGCCGGTGCGTTGGTCCACGCCGGGCGCTTCCAGGTCGCGGGCCGACTGCAGCAGCAGGTCGCGCGCCTCTCGCGCGTGCAGCTCCGGTCGCAACGACAGCAGCCGTGATGCCAGCCCGCTGACGTTGGCGGCGGCAAAGGAGGTTCCCGATGCCCGGTAGTAGGCGTCGTTCTCGCCCACGATGGCTGCTCCCGGCGGATAGTCCAGCGGGTCGGACAGCGCGATGAAGTCCGTATCCCGGGCGCGCAGCGACAGCACGTCCACGCCCGGCGCCAGCAGCGCGAGCTCGGCGCCGAAATTGGAAAAGCCGGCACGCGCGCCGTCGGGTCCGCTGGCCCCGACCACCAGTACGTCCGGCAGGCTCGCGTAGCCGAAGTCGGTCGTGCGCGTGCCGCGATTGCCCGCGCTCACCACCACCAGCACGTCGCGCTCTGCCGCGTAGCTGGCGGCACGACGCTCCGCCTCGGTGACGACCTCACCGCCGAGGCTCAGGTTGATGACCCGGGCGCCGTTGTCGACGGCGTAGTAGATGGCCGCGGCCACCGCGGAGCTGCGCGCCTGACCCTGAAAGTCGGCGACTTTGAGTGCCATGATGCGCGCGTCCGGGTTGACCGCCGCGATCCCCACGGCGTTGTTCGTGCAGGCGGCGATGATGCCGGCGATGTGCGTGCCGTGGCCGCTCTGATCCCACGGGTTGTTGTCCCCGTCCACGAAGTTCCAGCCGATGAAGTCGTCTGCGTAGCCGTTGAGATCGTCGTCGCGGCCGTTGGGCTGCTCGTCCGGGTTGCGCCACAGGCGATCCGCCGCCAGATCTTCGTGCTGGTAGTCCACGCCGGTATCAATCACAGCGACGATTACGGCGTCGGCGCCGACGGCCGGTTCCCGGGCAGTGTCGATGCCGGGGTAGGCCCGCAGCGCCGGCAGCGCCCACTGATCGTCGAATGTCTGGCCCCAGCTGCCGACGCTGTGGGCGTACGGGTCGTTCGGATAGCCCGACCGGGTCGCGGGCCCATCGGGCTGCGCCGCTGACTCCGCCGCAACCAGGTCGGTGGAACCGGGCTCGCCGGCCGCCGCGGCCGCCGGTGTGAAGGGCAGCAGAACCGCCAGTGTCAGCAGCCAGCACGCCCAGGCGCCGCGCGGGACGCCATCGTCGGTCCCGTTCATCCCGGCGGCAGCGGCTGCAGGTAGGAAACCAGGCTGCTGCCGCGCAGTCGTGCAGCGCCGGCGTCGGCGTCGGCGTCCGGCGCGAACGCGATGGTGTACAGCCCAAGCGCGGAAGGCCCGGAAACGATGGTGGCGTCGGCGTCCACCAGCAGCCGCCGCAGATCGGCCTCGGTGGTGCCGGGCGCGAACTGAAGGGTGTAGCTGCCCGCCTGGGTCGCTGCGGGCGTCGCGCTCACGGTTTCGTACTCGCGGTCGATGGAGGGCGCCTGCAGCACCAGCGCCGCCGCCAGTCCGAGTACCAGCAGCAGTTGGGCGGCGATCAGCGCGCGCGCCAGCGGCGGCGTCAGGCGCCACTGCAGACGCTCCACGAGCGCGCCGAGCCAGCCGCCGCGCCCGGTCCCCTCTTGATGCGCGGTGCGCTCGGGCACCACCACCACCGGTTCTTCGGGTGCCATCTGCGGCACGTCGTCCAGACGCGTCAGCACGCGCTGCAGTATCTGCGGGTCGTAATCCGGCTCGTCCGGGCCGGTTTCCGCCGTTGCCGCGGCGTAGCTGCGTACCTCGTCGAGGGTGCTGCGCGAAATAGCGCCGCTGTCGATGAACGCCTCGACGGCCTGGGCCTCGCGCGCGCTCAGCGCGCCGGCAACGTACCAGGGCAGCAGCTCTTCGGCTTCCTGTCGGTTCATGAGGCCATCTCCACGCTGGCGGGATCCAGGCCCTGGCGAGCGAGCAGCGTGTGCAGCTGCTTGCGGGCATGGAACATCCGCGTTTTCACCGTGCCCTCCGGGCAGCCGACGATTTCGGCAATCTCCTCGTAGCTGCAGCCGTGAAAAAAGGTGAGCTCGACCACGTCGCGGTGATCCTGCGACAGTTGCGAGAGCGCGGCGCGGATACCCTGACTCAGTGTCGCCCGATCGAGGGCGACAGCGCCCGCAGACTCAGTGGATTCGTCTGCAATGGGCGGCGCGTCGTCCACGGTCACGGTATCCAGCGCCTTGCGGCGGATGGAGTTGAGAGCCAGGTTCCGGGTGATGCCGAGAATCCAGGTGCTCACCCGCGATCGGCCCTCGAACCGGGGGGCGTTCTTCCATACCTCCAGCATGACGTCGTTGGTTACCTCTTCTGCCCTGGTCGGATCGGAGATCAGACGAACGGCGTAGCGGAACACCCGCTCGCCGTAGACCCTGAACAGCGCTTCGAACGCGCGCTTGTCGCCGGTCGCGATGCGCGCGATCAGCGCCTGGTCTCTGTCGATGTCCGAAACGGCTTCCGACATGTGCCGCTGCCCGATGTTGCTCGATGGGCGGCAGCCGTCGGCCGCGCCCGATCCTGGGTAACGCTCAGCGGGGATGAGGTTCAATCTAATCCGGATTTTCTGCGATTTGCCGACGCCGACGTCTGTGCGCCCTGACCGGCTTCGCCGCTTCCCCCCAGAAGCCCTTCGATTAAACGCGTTGAAACAAGGGGTTGCAAGCGTTTCGCCGGACCTGCGGCGGACCTGCTCCGGGGTTGGGCCAGGGTCGCGCCGCCGGGGTTTGAACCTGTGCGCCGGCCAGCGTGACTCAGAAGTACGCGGTAGCGAACCGCAACGCAATCGAAGCCAACATCCGCAGGAGCACGTCATGAACACCGTCAAAGAGCAGCTGATCTCTCTGGCCGACACCCAGTCCGACCTGGATCTGCTGGAGCTCTGGTTCGAGGAGGATCGCGGTCTGCCGGCCTCGCGTCAGCGTGCGCTGGAAGTGGTGCGCGAGCGCGGCCGGGTGCGCGAGCTGCGCTTCGGCTGGTAAGCGGTCTGCGATGCCCACGGACGGCCCGTGTCCGGTCGTTTCCGGGCGGCGCGCCGCGGCTGCCGGTCCGCGCCGCCGTTCGGATCAGCCGGACGGCGGACGCGCCAGCAGCCACCACCGCAGCGTGCGTGACACCAGGTCCGCGGCGTCCTGCTGAACGAAGTGTCCGGCGCCGGGAACGGTCACCAGGGTGAGATCGCCGTCCAGCCAGTCCCAGGTGTTGTTGAGGGCGTCGGAATTGAGCGCCTGATCTGCCAGGCCATGAAACATCAGCACGGGCATGGTCAGGCGCGGCGGAGCGTTCGCGGCAACGGCCTCTTCGCCAGCCGAAGGCGGCGGCAGGCGCGGATAGTTGCGCTTGTAGTAGTTCAGCATTGCGGTGAAGTCCGAGCGCTGAAAAGCGCTGATGTAGTCCGACCTGGCGGCCGGGTCCGTCACCCAGCCGGCGAGGCTTTCGGCCGTCATGGGGCCGCCGAAGAAGATGTCCGGGTCGTCGGCAGAGCCTTCCTGGAAGCGGCGCGCGTAAGCGCTGTTGGCGCGCTGCTCGGGATTGCCGGCCAGTTCGCGGGCCAGCCCGTTGGGGTGCGGCAGGTTCAGTATCACCAACCGCTCGACGATCTCGGGCCGGCGGAATGCCACCTGCCAGGCCACGGCTCCGCCCCAGTCGTGGCCGACGATGGTGGCCCGCTGCGCGCCGGCATCGCGCACCACCGCGGCCACGTCCGCCACCAGCAGGGCCATGTCGTACTGCTCCACGCCCTCGGGGTGGTCGCTGCGGTTGTAGCCGCGCTGGTCCATGGCCACGACCCGGAACCGATCCTCGAGCGCCTCCATCTGATGCCGCCAGCTGTACCAGAAGTCGGGAAATCCGTGAATGAACACCACCAGCGGCCCTCTCCCTGCCGATACGTAGTGGATCTTCACGCCGTCGTTGTCGGCATAGTGGTGCTGCACCTCGTCGCGCAGGTCGGCGCCCGCACGCGCTGCGCACAGGATCAGCATCAGGCACAGCAGTGTCCGCGCCGGTGGCGAATTGATCGTCATCTCAGAGCCCTCGTCAGAAACGGCAGGCTGCGCTCCATGCGCCGATCGATGCCCGAATGGGTGCCGTCGAACTCTTCGTAGACGTGCCCGACGCCGGCCTTCGTGAGTGCCCGGGACAGCTGCCGCGTGCCGTAGTGGATGTGGTACTGGTCGCGCCAGCCGCAATCGATGTAGATCCCCCGCAGCGTCTTCAGGCTGTCTGCGTGGCGAGCCGCCATGTGCACGGGGTCGTGCCTGAGCCACGCCCGCCAGCGAGCCGGTATCAGCTCGCCGGTTTCGAGGTCGAACGGCAACCGGAACCCATTGGGCGCGCGCGGATCCGGATCGTAAGTGGCCGCCATGCACAGGTTCATCAACGTCATGATCTCGCGGCCGTCGAGTTGCTCGCGCGACCACACGTGCTCGAGAAAGCGCCGTACCCGGCCGTCGTCGTCACCGGCGCGACGGCCCGGTCTGGCCGTGCCGGGGCGATAGGCACCGGGCCGGCGTTCCCGCCCCGTGTGACGAGCCAGGTGGTCCAGGGTCGCCGGCCAGTCGCTGCGGTACACGAAGTCGAAGTAGGCGTCACCGGAATGGTTGGCCACCGCGCCCCAGTACTTCGGGTAGCGCATGCCGTGCACGATGGCGCCGTAGCCGCCGGACGACTTGCCGAAGCAGCCGCGATGCTCGCGCGCCGCCAGCGTGGGGAACTCACGGTCGACGAATGGAATCAGCTCCCGGGTCAGGTAGTCGGCGTAGCGGCCGATGGCGCTGGAGTTGACGTACTGATTGCCGCCGAGCGCGGTGAAGCAGTCGGGGAACACCACGATGCAGGCGCCGCAACGGCGCTCGTGAATCATGCGCGCGAGCCGCTCCGGCAGGTTCTCTTCGAAGTTCTTCCAGTTGGTGTGAGAAAAGCCCGAGCCCGTGTAGCCGACGAGATCGAACAGAACCGGAAAGCGTCGCCGCCCGCGTGCGTACTGCGGCGGCAACCACACCGGCAGGCGGCGCACATGGGGGTCGCCGAGCGGATTGTCCGCCAGCACCCGCGAGCTGTGTTCCAGCACCACGAGCTGGCCTTCGGGCCAGTTGCTGCGCTTGAGTACCATGGTGGCCGCTCTCCTCAGGCATTGCCGCGGAGCCTCCCGGGCCACACAAGGTAAGCCGTGGCGGGATGCACGGCAACCGCCCCCGACGCGTCCGATGCGTCGCGGCGGCGGTTGCCATGGCGCTCTGGGGCGCCGCGCGTTGGCGCCCCTATTTCGTTCTGGCGTTCCTACGCCGCCATGTTCCGCAGCGCCGCGATGCGTGCGTCCAGCGGCGGGTGCGAGGCGAACATGGCGCGCAGGCCCTGGCGCATGCCGCTGGAGATGCCGAACGCCACCAGCGTGTCGGGCATGTGGCTGGGCATTTCCTGGGCGCGTTTCAGGCGCTCCAGGGCGGCGATCATCTTGCTGCGGCCTGCCAGCTGGGCGCCGGCCCGGTCGGCGCGGAACTCCCGGTAGCGCGAGAACCACATGACGATGGCGCTGGCGAGGATGCCCAGCACGACCTCTGCAAATATGGTGGTGATCCAGTACCCGATTCCGAAGCCCTGGTCGTTTTTCAGCAGTACCCGGTCGACGAAGAATCCCACCAGGCGTGCCAGGAACAGCACGAAGGTGTTCACCACGCCCTGGATCAGGCTCAGGGTCACCATGTCGCCGTTGGCGACGTGGCCGATCTCGTGACCGAGCACGGCTTCCACTTCGTCCGGACGCATGTTCTCCAGCAGCCCGACGCTCACCGCCACCAGGGCCTTGTTGCGGCTGGCGCCGGTGGCGAACGCGTTCGGCTCGGGCGAGGGGAACACGGCCACTTCCGGCATGCCGATCCCGGCCTTCTCGGCCAGGCGGGCCACGGTCTCCAGTAGCCACCGCTCGGTCTGGTTGCCGGGCTGAGTGATGACCTGGGCGCGCGTCGACCACTTCGCCATCCGCTTGGACAGCAGCAGGGAAATGAACGAGCCGCCGAAACCGATCAGCGCGCAGAACACCAGCAGCGCCGTCAGATTCAGATCCACGCCGTTGCTCTGCAGCAGGCTTTCGAAGCCCAGCAGGCGGAAGGTCAGGCTGGCCAGGACGATCACGGCCAGGTTCGTGGCAAGAAACAGAAGGATGCGCATAGACTCCTCGATTACAGCGAACGGACCTCCTGGCCCGACGGCCAGGATATGGGGTTAGACCCGCCTGGTTTAAAGGGGTTCGGGCATCGTGCCAGGGCCCGGCTCGGCCCCCGGGACACGGTGACCGGCTGAACGGCCGGCGCGGGGGCCCTGACCACTCCCGCGGGCTGGCGGCACGCACGCAAATGGATGATTTCTGAAGCCGATCACACCCGCAATCGGGAATTTTGGCTAGTTTTCTTCTATGAGCGAAGAAAGTTTGCCATTGGATGTCGTGCCCGCCGGCGGCGCGCCCGCGCACAGCCTGTCGGCCGCCGAACCGGCCGTAGATGCGCCCCTCGGCGCAGAGGATGCGGCTGCCCTGCGTGCCGAGCTCAGCAAGTGGCGGGAGCGGGTGCCCAAGCTCGCCGCAGCGCTGCGCGAACGCACCGAGGAGCTCGATGCGCTGCGCCGGAATCACGAATCCCTCCAGTCCCGTGGCGCCGGCGGTGCGGGCATCGAGGCGCGCGATCAGCTGATCCGTGAGCTCGAGACCCGGCTCGAAGCGCTCAATGCCAGATACAAGTCGAGCCAGGGCGAGCTGCACAGCCGGGATCTGGAGATCGAGGATCTGCGCCAGGATCTGCGCTCCTGGAAGGACAAGTGGCATCAGGTTACCGCCTCGCTGGATGCCCAGGGCCGGCTGGCGTCCGACAAGGATCAGCGTCTGCAGGATTTGAACGAAGAGCTGGCGGCACTGCGCAAGCGCAACGAGCAGCTGTTCGAAACCACCGAGTTCGCCAATCGGCAGCTTGCCACCCTCGGTGACAGCCTGGGCGAGCTGCGCGCGCAGGCGCGCAGCGCAGCAGACCGTGAGGCCGAGCTGGCGGCGGAGAGGACCCTGCTCGAAGCGCGCGTGCGCGAGCTCGATCAGGGCCTGCAGCAGCGCGATTCCGAGATCGAGCAGCTCACGGACGCGCTGCAGACGCTGCAGGCTGCCGCGCGGCAGCAGATCGACGATCAGCGGGCCCGGGCCCGTGAGCAGGCAACTGCGGAAGCGCGCGTGGCGGCAGTGCGCGCCGAGCTGGAAGGCCGGCTGGCCGCGGCGGAGCAGCAGTTGCTCGAACGCGACGCCGCCGCAGGCCGCGATCGCGCCGAGCTCGAAACGCGGCTGGGTGCTGCGGAGGATCGGGCGCGCAGCGCGGAGGACCGGGCGCTGGCAGAGCTGCGAGCGGCCAAGCAGCAGTTCGAGGAACGGCTCGCCGATGCCGAGCGGCAGGCGGCCGGGCGCGTCGACGCAGCCGAGCAGCAGCTGCGTGCGGCGCAGGAGCGCGCGGCGGAGCAGACCCGCGCCGCTCAGGAAGAGACCGCGGAGCTGGTGCGCCGGCTCCAGCAGCAGGCCGACGAGCGGGTCGGGTCCGCCGAACAGCAGGCCGCAGAACGGATCAGGCAAGCAGAGCAGCAGGGCGAGGAACTGATCCGGCAAGCGGAGCAGCAGGCGGAGGAACGGGTGCGGCAAGCGGAGCAGCGCGCCGCGGACCGACTGACGGCGGCCGAAGACCGGCTGGCGGAAATCGAACGACAGGCGCAGGCCCGTCTGGACGAGGCCGAGGAGCTGGCGCGGGCGCGGGTTCGCGAGGCGGAGGAGCGGGCCCGCAGCATCGTCGACGACGCGGAGTCGGGCGTTGCGCAGCGTCTGCAGGATGCCGAAGCACAGGCCCGCGCGGGTGCGGCCGAGCTCGAGACGCTGCGGGAAGAGGTGGCGCGGCTCGAGCGCTGCGTCGCCGACGCCGAGCGTGCCCACGGCGACCGGGAAGCAGAGCGGCGCCAGCTCTGCGAGCAGCTCGAGGCGGCCAGCGCCCGGGTCGAGCGGCTCGAGGCACAGCTGGACGACAGGGCCGAGCTTGTGCGCAGCCTGGAGCACGAGCAGCTGAGCCTGCGGGAACGCCAGCAGGCGCTGGAGGAGGAGCGTGCCGAGCACGCGGAGGCGCGGCAATCGCTGGAAGACGCGTTGCTGCGCGCCGAGCGGGGCGCGCGCGAGAACGCGGACCACATCACCCAGCTCGACGATCGCATCGAGCGGCAGAAGGAGCTCATCAGCGAGCTCGAGGTGGAGCTGGCCGAGGCGCGCACCCGACAGGCGGATGTCCCCAGCGAGCAGGTACGCAGCGGCGCCGGCGAAGGCCGCGCGCTCGAAACCCAGGAGCTCAAAGAGAAACTGCGCAAGCTCGAGCAGCTGGTGCGAGAACAGAGCGAGGAGCTCAACCAGGAACGCTGGGCGCGGCAGGTGGTGGAGCAGCGCCAGCACGACGAATCCAGCGGCAAGATGCTCCTGGTGCTCAGCCAGCAGCTGAGCGATGCGCGGGCGCAGAGCGACACCCTGCGCGCAAGGGTCGGTGAGCTGGAGGAGGAGCTGGCGCACCACGCCCAGCAGCGCGGCGGCGACGATCTGACCCAGATCCACGGGATCGGCCCGAAGCTGGCGGAGCAGCTCAACGAGCTGGGGATCTACCGCCTCGAGCAGATCGCCGGGCTGGAGGAAGCGGCGCTCGGCGATGAGTCGCACGCGCTGCACGGCCATCGCGGGCGGATAGTCCGGGACGGCTGGATAGAGCAGGCCGCCCGCCTCATCCGTCATTGACTGCGCGCGAAGACCGCACGGAGCCCGGGCTGAGCCCGGGCGGTCGCCACGCGGCGCCCACGCAGCGCTTTCAGCGCCCGGTGCCGGCCTGCGGAGGCTCCCGTCCGCGGTTGTCTTGATCGGTCGTCAGTCGCTATAGTTCGAACACTTTTGCCGATCGACGGTCATATGGTCATGGATTGCGGTTGTGACGCCATGATGGCGTCGGACTCAGATCAGCGCAGAAACGGCGGTGATCGCCGCGGCGCCGAGGATCGCCGGCGCAGCGCCCGGGGCCTGTTCGAGCTGCGCGCGCGCCGCGAAGGCATCGCCGGTGACCGGCGCCGCTCCGAGCGGCGCGATGCGCCCGGTGGGCGCAGCTGGTTCGGGTTCTGGCGGCGCAGCGACTGACCGTACTTCACGCTCGAGCGGGTGCCTCTGACGATCATCGCAGAGGCTGCCGTGCGGGCAGAGATTTCTCGTTCTTCCAGCTTCAGGAGGTTTCATGATGCGCTCGGTTCGCATGCGTGGCGGTTTCATCGCCCTGTGTACGGTATGGATGACTGGCGGCATGCTGGCGGCGGCGACCGCCAACGCCGCGGACGCGGCGGCCGGACAGACGGCCTACGCAGTCTGCGCCGCCTGCCACGGTCCTCAGGGCGAGGGCAACGTCGCGCTGGGGGCGCCCCGTCTGGCCGGGCAGCAGCCCTGGTATCTCAAGCGGCAGCTCGATGCCTTCAAGGCAGGGATCCGCGGCACCGCGCCGGGCGACACCTACGGCATGCAGATGCGGCCCATGGCCATGACCCTGGATGAGGCCGGCATCGACAACGTGATTGCGTACATCGGCACCTTCCCCGATGTCCCCGCCGAGCCCACCATTACCGGTGACGCGGCAGCCGGGCAGACGGCCTACGCAATCTGCGCGGCCTGCCACGGCCCCAAAGCCGAAGGCATGGAACAGATGGGCGGGCCGCGTCTGGCCGGGCAGGACGACTGGTACCTGGTGCGCCAGCTCAAGAACTACCAGCAGGACCGGCGCGGCTACCACGCAACGGACATGTTCGGTAAGCAGATGAAGCCCATGGCGGCGATGCTGTCGAGCGACCAGGCCATCAACGACATCGTGGCGTACATCAACACGCTGCGCTGAGCGTGAGCAGCCGGCTGCGCATCGATCTCGGCGCGCTGGCTGCCAACTACCGGCTTCTGGCCCGCGCCGCGCGGCCTGGCCGCTGCGCTGGGGTGGTGAAGGCCGATGGTTATGGGCTGGGTGCCGCTCAGGTCGCGCGACGGCTGCACGCGGACGGCTGCCGGGACTTCTTCGTTGCCAGCGCCCGTGAGGGCGCCGAGCTGCGCGCGACGCTCGCCGACGCGCGCATTTTCGTTTTCGAAGGCGTGCGCGCCGAGGATCTGCGGCTGCTGGTCGAA
Organism: Pseudomonadales bacterium; assembly: GCA_041395905.1. GTDB lineage: Bacteria > Pseudomonadota > Gammaproteobacteria > Pseudomonadales > Azotimanducaceae > UBA7803. The sequence continues at coordinate 173,320 of JAWKZP010000009.1, read as the reverse complement.
GCCCGGCTGACGCCGGTGCTCAATCAGCCGCTCGATGCGCGCCGCTGGCGCGATGCCGGCGCGCCGTCTGCAGTCGCTGTGCATGTCGATACCGGTATGCATCGGCTCGGCTTTCTGCCGGAGGAAGTGACTCGCGACGCGCTGGGTGATCTCGAGATCGTGCTGCTGCTCACCCACCTGGCCTGTGCGGACGAGCCTGAACATCCCCTCAACGCCGATCAGCTGAACCGCTTCGCGGCCGTGCGCCAGCGCTTTCCGGCAGTGCCGGTGAGCATCGGCAACTCTGCCGGCGTGCTGCAGGGCGTCGCGCGCTGCGGAGACCTCGGTCGCCCCGGGATCGCGCTCTACGGCGGCAACCCGTTCGTGGGCGCGGTGGCGGCGGAGCTGGCGCCAGGTTTGCGTCCGGTGGCGACCCTTGAGGGTCAGATCCTGCAGTTGCGTCGTGTCGCTGCCGGCGAGTCGGTGGGCTACGGAGCCGCCTATCGGGCACCGGACGAGCGCCGGATTGCGGTGGTGGGCCTGGGCTACGCCGACGGGTTGCCGCGCCTGCTGTCGAATCGCGGTGAGGTCTGGGTGTCCGGTCGGCGGCGACCGATTCTCGGCCGGGTTTCCATGGATCTCACGGTGGTGGACGTGACCGGGCTCGACGTCGGCGTTGGCGACTGGGTGGAGTTCATGGGTGCCGGCGTTACCGTGGACGAGGTTGCGGGCTGGGCCGAAACCATCGCCTACGAAGTGCTCACCGGCCTGGGCAGGCGCCCGGAGCGGAGCTACCTCGGGCTCTGATCAGGTACCGGTGATTGCTCAGGGCGCACTGCGCGCATCCTGGTCGCCGCCGCCTGCGAGGGCGTAGCGGGCATCCTGTTGCGCGCCCGCCAGATCGCCGAGGGCACGTCGGGCCAGGGCCCGGTTGTAGTACACCACGCGGTTGCGCGGGTCGAGCCGGGCCGCGCGGTCCAGATCGGCGAGCGCCGCATCGGCGCGGGCACTGCCCAGGCGCAGCACCGCACGGTCGATGAGCAGCCGCACGTCGTCGGGGCGCAAGGCCAGCGCGGCGTCCAGATCCTGGAGCGCCAGTGACGGCTGGCCAGCGTGGAACAGGATCAGCCCCCGGTTGCCGTAGGCGGCGGCCGCAGCGTCGTCGTCGCCGGCCGCCAGCGCGGCCTGCAGCGCGAGATCACAGTCGTGGGGATCAGCACCGGCGCCTGGGGCGCGCGCCTGCGCCGCGCAGGCGGCCGCGGGCGTCGGCGCTATCTGCCAGGGATCGTCCTCGCGCGTGCTGGCGGCCTCTTCAATCGCCGCCCGGGCCGGCGCGGCAGGTAGAGCGGCGAGCAGTATCAGCAGGACGGTGCGGGGCAGATGCATGGCGCCAGTGTACCTCGCGCGCTCAGCCCTGGGTTATAGTCGGCGCATCGGGGGCAAATCAGGGGGAGTGTCACATGCCGTCAATCAATCCTAATGGCGTGCTCAAGAATCGGGTCGCGGTGGTCACCGGCGCCAGCCGCGGCATCGGTGAGGCCATCGCGCTGCGTTACGCCATGGAAGGCGCCAAGGTGGTGGTGTCGGCGCGCACGGTCGAGGAGTCGGATCACTACCTTCCCGGTACCATCAAAGCCACCGTGGCGCGCATCAAGGCCGCCGGCGGTGATGCCATGGCGGTGCGTGCCGATCTGTCCAACGCCGAGGACCGCCACAATCTCATCAAGGCGGCAGAGGCCGAGTACGGCGGCGTCGACATCCTGGTCAACAACGCTGCCATCACCTATTTCATTCCGGTGCAGGATTTCCCGGAGAAGCGCTTCCGGCTGATGATGGACGTGCAGGTGTGGGCGCCGTTCGAGCTGTCGCAGCTGGTGCTGCCGGGCATGCTGGAGCGCGGTCGCGGCTGGATCCTCAATATCTCTTCCCACGCCGCGATCCATCCGGACAAGACCCTGCACGGGCGCGGCGGCACCGTGTACGGAATGTGCAAGGCGGCGCTGGAGCGCTTCACCACCGGGCTGGCCCAGGAGGTTTACGACAACGGCATCGGCGTCAACGTGATCTCGCCTGGGCTGGTCGCCACGCCGGGTGTGATGCATCACAAGCTCATCAACGAATCCAACAAGGAGCGCGTCACGCCGGTGGAGCACATGGCGGAGGCCTGCCTGCGCCTGGTGCACGGCGACCCGCGTGAGATCACCGGGCGCATCGACTACGCCGATCAGGTGATCAAGGAGTTCTCACTGGCGCCCGCGGACCTGATCTGAGCTTTTCGCTCCGGGCGCTGCGGCCGAGCCGCTGCGTCCCACTGCCCGGATGGGCAGCTCGGTTTTCTTGATCACCGTGCGCAGCGCGAAGTTCGAATTGACCCGGGCTACGCCGGGCAGGCGGGTCAGGTGCTGACTGTGGATGCGCTCATAGTCGCGGGCGTCCTCGACGATGACCCGCAGCACGTAGTCCGCGATGCCGGACATCAGGTAGCACTCCATCACCTCGGGGATCTTCTTCACTGACTGCTCGAAGGCCGCCAGATCGTCCTGCTGCTGACTCACCAGGGTGATCTGAACGAATACGTTGTCGGGGTAGCCGGCCATGGATTGGTCCACCAGGCCGACGTAGCCGCGCAGCAGGCCTGACTCCTCCAGCCGCCGCACCCGGCGCAGGCAGGCCGACTCGGACAGGTTCACGCGCTCGGAAAGGGCCAGATTCGACAGCCGCGCGTCGAGCTGCAGCTCGTGAAGGATCGCACGGTCGATTCGGTCAATCTTAGCAAGATCCTGCGTCATATATAAAAACATTAGAGGAATATTGCGCAGATTCGCGTTTTTGGCACCAGATTGCAATTTTTCTCCGCGCGCTCCCCGATATGATCCTCAGCATCGTTTTTTGCATTGACCGGGAGGTCGACGTCATGCGCATCGGGGTTCCGAAGGAAATCAAGGTTCGCGAGTATCGGGTGGGACTGACGCCGGCGTCGGCGGCAGAGCTGGTGGCCGCCGGACACGAGGTGCTGGTGGAGAGCCAGGCCGGGGCCGGCGTCGGATTTCAGGACGCGGACTATCGCGCTGCCGGCGCCCGCATCGTGGACGTGGATGAAGCCTTTACCGCCGATCTCGTGGTCAAGGTCAAGGAGCCGCAGCTCGGCGAGTGTGCGCGCCTGCGTGAAGGCCAGGTGCTCTTTACCTACCTGCACCTCGCCGCCGACCGGGCGCAGGCCAATGCCCTGCTGAGCTCGGGTGTCACGGCCATCGCCTACGAGACCGTGACGTCCGCGCAGGGCGGTCTGCCGCTGCTGACGCCCATGAGCGAGGTTGCCGGCCGCATGTCCATTCAGGTGGGCGCCTACGCGCTGCAGAAGGTCAGCGGCGGCCGTGGCGTGCTGCTCGGTGGTGTGCCGGGCGTGGCGCCCGCACGGGTGGTGATACTCGGTGGCGGCACGGCCGGCACCCATGCCGCGGCCATGGCCGTGGGCCTGCAGGCGGACGTCACCATACTCGACCGCTCGGTGGCGCGGCTCAACTGGCTGGCGGACCATTTCCAGGGCCGGGTCAAGACCGTCATGGCCAACGGCGAGACCGTGCGCGAGCACGTGCTCGGCGCCGATCTGGTGGTGGGTGCCGTGCTGGTGCCCGGGGCGGCGGCACCTCGTCTGGTGACCCGTGCCATGGTGCGCGAGATGGTGGATGGCTCCGCCATGGTGGACATTTCCATCGACCAGGGCGGCTGCTTCGAGACCAGCCGGCCGACCACCCACGACGACCCGACCTACGTCGAGCACGGTGTGGTGCACTACTGCGTGACCAACATGCCGGGCGCGGTGGCGCGCACCTCCACGCTGGCGCTCAACAACGTCACGCTGCCCTACGTGCTGCAGCTGGCAAACCTGGGCTGGCAGCAGGCTCTGACTCAGGACCCGTACTTCGCCACGGGGCTGAACGTGCACCAGGGGCGTATCCGTCACGCCCGGGTCGCGGAAGCGCTGCAGATGGAACTGGCGCCGCTGGGCACCCCGACGCTCAACGCCGCCTGATTTCGCGACGCCGCGGCACCGGGAAACGGTGCCGCGGCGTCCGCCCTGCCGGGGGCTCTCGACACAGCCTGGCGGCGCTATTGCCGGGGCCGGGCGCATGGTTTAGCGTGCCGACGCACAGTTTCACGCCCCTGCAGATGGGGAATGGGAGTCAGCCATGGCCGATCCGCTGCACAACGAGTTCCCGCCGGAGTCGCTCGAGGCCAGGGATCTCAAGCACCTTCTGCATCCGTCCACCAATCTCAAGCTGCATCAGCAGAACGGACCCACCGTGCACGATCACGCCAGCGGCGTGTATCTGTGGGACAGCCAAGGACGCCAGTACCTGGAAGGCATGGCCGGACTCTGGTGCACGGCGCTCGGTTACGGCGAGGAGGAGCTGGTGGAGGCCGCCGCGCGTCAGATGCGCAAGCTGTCCTACTCGCAGCTGTTCGGCGGCAAGACCAACGAGCCCAGCGTGCTGCTCGCCGAGAAGCTCAAGCAGATGGTGCCCATGGATGCGGGGCGCGTGTTCTTCGGGCTGTCGGGCAGCGATGCCAACGACACCCAGGTCAAGCTGATGTGGTACTACAACAACGCGCTTGGCCGGCCGGAGAAGAAGAAGATCATCAGCCGTCACAAGGGTTACCACGGCGTTACCGTGGCGGCGGGCTCTTTGACCGGCCTGCCGCCGTTCCACAAGCACTTCGACCTGCCCATCGCCGGCATCCTGCACACCGATGCGCCCTACTACTATCGCGGCGCCGAGCCCGGCGAAAGCGAGGCGGCATTCGTCGAGCGCATCGTCGGCAACCTCGAGGCGCTGATCGAGCGCGAGGGTGCCGATACCATCGCCGCTTTCATCGCCGAGCCGGTGATGGGCGCCGGCGGCGTCATCGTGCCTCCGGACGGCTACTACGAGCAGGTTCAAGCGGTGCTGGCACGCCACGACATCCTGTTCATCGACGACGAGGTGATCTGTGGTTTCGGGCGCACCGGCAGACCCTTCGGCGCCGAGACGCTGGGGATCCGGCCGACGACCATGAGCGTGGCCAAGGCCGTCTCATCCGCGTACCTGCCCCTGTCGGCGGTGATCATTCCGGAGTTCATGTACGAGCCGTTCGTCGAGATGAGCCCGCAGCTCGGCAACTTCGCCCACGGTTTCACCTACTCCGGCCACCCGGTGTGCGCCGCGGTGGCGCTGCGCACGCTGGAGATCATGGAAGAGCGGCGACTGTTCCAGCATGCCGAAAAGATGAGCGTGCCGTTTCAGCAGCGCCTGACGGCGCTGGCCGCACATCCGCTGGTGGGCAACGTCCGCGGCGTCGGGCTCATCGGCGCGGTCGAGCTGGTGGCGGACAAAGCCACCAAGGAAGCGTTTGCCCCGGCGAAAGCCGTTGGTGCCTACTGCCAGAGCCGCTGCGAAGCCAACGGTCTGATCCTGCGCGCGCTCGGCGACTCCATCGCCATCTGCCCGCCCATCATCATCACCGACGCACAGATCGACGAGCTGTTCAGCAAGCTCGAGACGGCGCTCGACGAGACTCTCGGCTGGCTGCGGTGATGTGATCGGCCGGCGCGGCATCCCGCGTCGGTGGTTTTCGATTCTGCCGCCGCTTCGAGCCCCGGTACGCCCGATGCGGGACCGTCGCGAGGCATGGAAGCCGAGCGCGAGCGGCCAGGATGGCGAAAAGCGTGTCCCGCATCGGGCGTACCGGGGCTCGAAGCGGCTACATGTTTCCAAGCAACCGACGCGGGATGCCGCGCCGGGCGATCACGCGTTCACGCCATCTCGAGGAACCGCTCGCGCTCGCGGTCGGTGACCATGCTGGCGAACTGCATTGCCTGCGCGCGCCGGGTGCCCGCGAACATCCGCACGAAGTCCTCGCCGAACAGCGCGCGGCAGGCTTCGGAGGATTCGAAGCGGTCGATTGCGTCGAGCGGCGAGATGGGGAACGTCAGGGCCTCGGGGGTCTCGTCGGTACGCTCGTAGGACGAGCCACGGGTCGGCTCGGAGGGTTCGCACTCGTTCTCGAGGCCCCACAGCGCGGCGCCGAGCAGGAACGCGGCGGCCAGATAAGGGTTGGCGTCGGAGCCGGGTACCCGCAGCTCCAGGCGCTGGGCACTCGGCGGGCCGGGAATCACGCGCACGGCGCAGGTGCGATTCTCGACACCCCAGGTGGCGGCGATGGGCGCGAAGGCGCCGGGCAGCAGGCGCTTGAAGGAGTTCACGTTCGGCGCCAGCATCAGCAGGGCATCGGGCAGCAGCTGCTGCAGGCCGCCGACCACGTGGCGCTGAGCGTCGCTCATGCCGTGCGGGCTGCGGGCGTTGTAGAACAGCGGCCGGCCGCGCCGATCCTTCAGCGAGAAGTGCACGTGGCCGCTCTGCCCATCGGCGTCGTCGAGCGGCCGCGCCATGAACGACAGCAGCAGATTGTGCTTGGCGGCCAGGGTCTTCGAGTGCGTTTTGAACAGGGCTGCATCGTCGACGGCGTCGAAGCCGGGCCGGTGACCGAGCGCGACCTCGCCCATGCTGGCCGCCTGCTCCTGGTGCATGCTGAAGATCGGGATGTCCATGCGCGCGCACATGGTGCGCATGCTCTTGAACAGATCCGACCACTCGCTCTGGTGAATCAGGCCGCCAAAGGTGGAGACCTCGTTCATCAGCTTCGGCCGCTGAAAACCTTTTTCGCGCAGGCTGTCCGCGCTCTCCTCGAACAGGCGGAACTCGTACTCGAACGCGAACGTGGGTATCAGCCCGCGGTCCCTGGCGCGCTCGAGCATGCGTCGGAACAGGCGGCGCGGGTCCCAGCGGCCACCCTTGGTGCCGTCCGCGTACTCGACGAAGAACAGCAGGTCCGTCTCTGGCTCCTCGAACGGCAGAATGCGCGGGCGGTCCCAGTCGACGTCGCAGCGCTCGTCGGCGTAGTCCTGATCCAGCGACCAGTAGCCCTCGGGCACCAGCTTGATGTCGCAGTAGTCGAGCATGAAGTTGTCGGCCGAGAACGGAATGCCGGTTTCCAGGGCGCCGATGAGGGTTTCGGCGGCGGTGGTCTTGCCGCGCAGCTGACCCTGCAGGTCCACGAAGGCCACGGTCACGTACTCGCTCTTGTGTTTGCGCAGCAGCGCGTTGAGACGGGCGCGGCGCTGGCTCGCGACGTCGCCGGTCCTGGCTTTGCGGGCCGCCATGGCGTGTCCTTAGTGTTGGTTGTCGAGCGTGTTTAAGTCTAGCCCGAATAGTGTAAGGTTCCGCCACGCTCTCGCGCCAATGGCCGGGGCGCCGGCGGGGGAAATTGGGGGGCACGGCCGACATGGCGATGCTGCAGTCGAAGATCGATATCCGCTCGGAGCAGTTTGCTCGCAACCGGGCGCATCACCAGGGGCTGGCGGCGGATCTGCGTGCGCTGGCGGCGCGCGTGGCGCAGGGCGGCGACGCGCGCTCGCGTGAACGTCATGCCGGCCGCGGCAAGCTGCTGCCGCGTCAGCGGGTGGAGCAGCTGCTGGACCCGGGTGCCCCGTTTCTGGAGCTGGGCCAGCTGGCGGGGCACGAGCTCTACGATGACTGGCTGCCGGCGGGCGGCATCATCACCGGAATCGGCCGGGTGTGCGGCGTGCCCTGCGTGATCGTCGCCAACGATGCCACGGTCAAGGGCGGCACCTATTATCCAATCACGGTGAAGAAGCACCTGCGCGCGCAGGAAGTGGCGTTGGAGAACCATCTGCCGTGCATCTACCTCGTGGATTCGGGCGGTGCGTTTCTGCCCATGCAGGATCAGGTGTTTCCGGACCGCGAGCATTTCGGCCGCATTTTCTACAATCAGGCCACCATGTCGGCGCGGGGTGTTCCGCAGATCGCCGTGGTCATGGGCTCGTGCACGGCCGGTGGCGCCTATGTGCCTGCCATGTGCGATCAGGCGATCATCGTCCGCAATCAGGGCACCATCTTTCTCGGCGGGCCGCCGCTGGTGAAAGCGGCTACCGGTGAGGAGGTGGATGCGGAAGCGCTCGGCGGCGGCGACGTGCATGCGCGCGTGTCCGGAGTTGCCGATTATCTCGCCGCCAACGACGAGCACGCGCTGGCGCTGGCGCGTGAGATCGTCGCTGCCAGCCATGTGCGCTACCGGCCGACGGTGGCGGCCAGTGCCGCCCGGGAGCCCGCCTACCCGGTCGACGAGCTCTACGGCGTGCTGCCCACGGACACGCGCACGCCCTACGACGTCCGGGAGGTGATCGCGCGGCTCGTGGACGGGTCTGAGTTTCACGAGTTCAAACCGCTGTACGGCGAAACGCTGGTATGCGGCTTTGCGCACATAGATGGCCTGCCGGTGGCGATACTGGCCAACAACGGCATCCTGTTCTCGGAGTCGGCGCTCAAGGGCGCACACTTCGTGCAGCTCGCCGACCGGCGCGGTGTGCCGCTGCTGTTCCTGCAGAACATCACCGGTTTCATGGTAGGCAGGAAGTACGAGAACGAAGGCATCGCCAAGAACGGTGCCAAGATGGTGACTGCGGTGGCCTGTGCCAGCGTGCCCAAGTTCACCCTGGTGATCGGCGGCTCGTTCGGGGCGGGCAACTATGCCATGTGCGGGCGGGCCTACGGCGCTCGCATGCTCTGGACCTGGCCCAACGCCCGCATCTCGGTCATGGGCGGTGAGCAGGCGGCACACGTGCTCGCCACGGTTCGCCGTGACGGCATGGCGGCCCGCGGCGAGTCCTGGCCCGAGCCCGAGCAGCAGGCGTTCATGGACGGGATCCGCGAGCAGTACGATGCTCAGGGCCATCCCTACTACGCCAGTGCCAGGCTCTGGGACGATGGCGTGCTCGATCCGGCGGACAGCCGGCGCGTGCTCGGTCTGGCGCTGGCGGTGGCGTGCCGCGAGCCGCAGCAGCGCGAATCCGAGTTCGGCATCTTCAGGATGTGACCATGTTCGAAACTCTGCTGGTAGCCAATCGCGGCGAGATCGCCTGCCGCATCTTCCGCACCGCGCGACGTCTGGGCCTGCGCACCGTGGCGGTGTACTCCGATGCGGATGCCACGGCGCAGCACGTGCGCCAGGCCGACGTCGCGCTGTGCATCGGCGCCGCACCCGCCGCTGAAAGTTATCTCGACATCGAGGCCGTGCTGGACGCGGCCAGGCGCAGCGGTGCCGGCGCCATTCATCCAGGCTACGGCTTTCTCTCCGAGAACGCTGCCTTCGCCCAGGCGTGCGTGGAGGCCGGCATTGCCTTCGTCGGTCCGTCCGCCGAGGCGATCCGCGCCATGGGCTCCAAGATTGAAGCCAAGCGGCTCGTGGCCGCCGCCGGCACGCCGGTAGTGCCCGGCTATCAGGACGACGATCAGAGCGATGCGCGTCTGCTCGAGGCGGCGCAGCAGGTCGGATTCCCGCTGCTGATCAAAGCTTCCGCCGGTGGCGGGGGCAAGGGCATGCGCCTGGTGCGCGCGGCGTCCGAGTTCGCCGATGCGCTGGCCGGCGCGCGGCGCGAAGCGCGCAGCGCGTTCGGCGACGAGCGCGTGCTGCTGGAGCGCTACCTGCAGGAGCCGAAGCATCTGGAGGTGCAGATCCTGGCGGATACCCGCGGGCACACGCTGCATCTGTGGGAGCGCGACTGCTCGGTGCAGCGACGCCATCAGAAGGTGCTCGAGGAGGCGCCGGCGCCAGGGGTGAGCCCGGAGCTTCGCACGCTGCTCGGCGAGGCCGCCGTGCAGGCGGCCAAGGCCATCGGCTACTACGGAGCCGGCACGGTGGAATTCATCGCCGAGGGCGACCGGTTCTACTTCATGGAGATGAACACCCGGCTGCAGGTGGAACATCCGGTGACCGAGGCCATCACCGGGCTCGATCTGGTGGAATGGCAGTTGCGCATCGCGGCCGGCGAGCGCCTCGAGCTGCGCCAGGACGAGGTCGCGCTTCAGGGTCATGCCATCGAAGCGCGGGTGTACGCCGAGAATCCCCGGCGCCGCTTTCTGCCCTCCACCGGGACGCTGGTGTACGTGTCGTTTCCCGATGACGTGCGCGTCGACAGCGGTGTGGCAACCGGCGATCAGGTGACCATGCATTACGATCCCATGCTGGCCAAGATCATCGCCCACGGCCGCGACCGCCAGGCGGCGCTGACCGCCCTGGACAGCGCGCTGGCGCGCACGGAACTCGCCGGGGTAGAGCACAACGTCGGCTTTCTGCGTGCCCTGCTCGGCCATCCGGAGTTTCGCAACGGACGCTATACCACGCATCTGCTGGATGACACCGGCAGCACGCTGTTGCGGGAGCCGGGCCCCGCCGACGCGGTCTGTGCGGCGCTGGCGCTGCGCGCCGCGCTGCAGGCGTCGGCGCGATGGACCGGTGCCGGCGCGGCCGACGCATGCTCCGGGGCGCCAGGGATCGGCGGCCCCTGGTCGCAACACGACGGCTTTCGCCTGAACCTGCCTCGTGCCGACCGCGTGCGGCTGCTGCGCAATCGCGAGGCGCTGGAGGTGGCCCTGGATGGATCCGGCGTGCGCGTCGCCGATCAGGCTCTATCCCTGGAGGCCGTGCGGGTCGAGGGCCAGCAGGTGAGCTTCCGGCTCGATGGCGAGGTGGTTCGGGCGCGCACGCTGGTGACGCCCGCGGCCGTGTACGTCATGCGCGGTGGTGCCACCGAGCGGTTCGAGCGGCCGGTGACCGACGTTGCCGCGCTGGCGGTCACTGCTGGCGGCGGTGAGCGCATCGTTTCGCCCATGCCGGGCCAGGTGATCGGCGTGGCGGTCAAGGTCGGCGACAAGGTCAAGGCAGGTCAGCTGCTGTTCGTGGTGGAAGCCATGAAAATGGAGCACAGCGTGACGGCGCCGCGCGCCGGCACGGTGCGGTCGGTGGCGTGCGCAGCAGGCGACCGGGTCGAGGAAGGCGTCGAGCTCGTCGCGCTCGACGCCTGAGCTCGCGTTCGATCGATCAGCGCAGCACCGCGGCCACGCTCAGAACGCGTTCAGCAGCCGGGCCGCCAGCGTAGCGCCCCGTTCCTGACCCCGGTTCAGATCCACGATGGCACCGCCCCTCAGGCTCGCGGTTCCCAGCGTCGCCGGCGGCGTGCACAGGCTGCCGCCGCTCTCCAGATAGTCCAGCGCCGCCTTCAGGCGCGCTTCGTCCGGGTCCCCGAGCAGGTGGTCCCAGTCGTCGGGCGCGCTGCAGTCGGCGGGCAGGCCGTCGTAGTAGTCGCCCTCACCGTCGGCGTTCAGGGTGCGGAACGTCACCAGGAACAGCACCATGGAGTCGTTGCAGTACTGAAGTCCCCATTGCCCCACCGGCTTGCCGAAGGTCCGTTCGCCGATGGTGGCCGTGGGTACGTACGGCTTCAGGCCATTGATCGACAGCTCGCTGGCGGAAGCGGAGCGGCCGTCCGTGATGAACACCAGATTCTGCAGCAGCGGGAAGCCGTCGGCTTCCAGGGGAAAGAAGCGGGCCTCGTCGTACTGGTTGGCGACGCTGCTGTTGAATCGGTACTCGTAGAACAGGGCGCCGGCGCGGTCGGGCCCGGCCAGCAGCCCGCCGAGCACTTCGGCCGTGCTCACCAGCCCGCCGCCGTTGTAGCGCAGGTCGACGATCACCTCGTCCACGCCGTCGGCCACCAGGCCCGCCACCGCGCTGCGCAGCTGCGCGTCGGCATCCTGCACGAAGGTACGGAAAAACACATAGCCGATGCGACGCCCGCCGAGATCAAAGGTGCGGATGCGGTCGGCCGGCACGGGCTCGATGTCGACGATGCCCTTGCTCAGTGTCACCGTGCTGGTGGTGCCGGCGTTGTCGCGCACCGCGAAGGTGCGGGTGACGCCGGCAACGGCGTCGCCGAAGGTGTCCGGGTCGAACAGGTCGAGCTGCGCCGTGGGCACGCCGTCGACGCTCAGGATCGTATAGCCGCGCTGCCAGCCTGCGGCGCCGGCGGCGCTGCTGGTGTACACGTCTATCAGGCGCCAGGCATTGGTCGAATCGACGGCCACGCTGAAGCCGAAGCCGACGAATTCGGCGTCGCGGTAGAACTGGTCCACTTCCTCTACGGTCAGATAGTAGGTGAAGCCGCGGTCGTAGCTGCCGGATTCGTAGCGCAGATAGTCCAGCAGAGCGTCCACGGTGGGGTAGGCGGCGAGATTGGCGGCGGCAGTCGCGTACTTCTCCTGCTGACCCGGATAGGTGGGCTCGTTGTACAGGTACAGCTGCTCGAACAGATCTAGGATCTCCGTCTTCGCTTCGGTCAGAGTGCACTGGCTGTTGGCTGCGGGCGGCAGCGCGGGCGGTGGCGTAGTGGCCACCGGCGTCGTCCCGCCGCCGCTGCCACCACCGCCGCCGCAGCCGCCGAGGAGCAGGCCGAGGCTCAGCAGCAGCCCGCCAGCCGTGGGGAATGACCTTTTCGCCATCTCGATCCTCTCAGCCTGATCGTCGCAGGGGCAGGGTGGTGGTGTACTTGACCTGTCGCAGCGCGAAGGTGGAGCTGAGGTTGCCCACCGCCGGCAGGTGTACCAGGGTCCGTTTGAGCAACCGCTCGTAGGCGCTCACGTCGCTCACCACCACGCGCAGCAGGAAGTCCTTGTCGCCCGAGACCGTGTAGCACTCGACGATCTCTGGAACTTTCTGCACCGCGTCCTCGAAGTCGTTCAGCGCGTCCTCGTCCTGCCGGGCCAGTGCCACCTGCACGAAGACGTTGACGCTGAGGTCGAGCTGCTCGGCATCGAGCAGCGTGACCCGCTGGCGGATGATGCCAGCTTCCTGCAGGCGCTTCATTCGCCGCCAGCACGGCGTGTGCGACAACCCGACCCGCTCGCCAAGCTCCTGCATGGACAGCTCGGCATCCGTCTGCAGCTCCTGGAGTATGCGCAAATCGAAGTGATCTAGATTTTTCATCCTACAAATGCCGGTTGATTAGGATAGATTGGTCATTAGAAGCGTAATCTGAACAAAAACGCAATCCTGTCCTAGCCGGCCGGGACTACCATGTAGTCCTCTGTGCACTCGCAGGAGGAGCGACGATGCAGCGGACCGAACTCAGCTCGTTCACCTTGGACGACCGCTACGCGCGGGACAGCGGCGTTGTGTTCCTCACGGGGATTCAGGCCCTGGTGCGCATGGCGATGCTCCAGCGCCAGCGCGACGAGTTGGCCGGCGTGCGCAGCGGCGGCTTTCTCTCCGGGTATCGCGGCTCGCCGCTGGGCGGCCTCGACAAGGCCCTGTGGGAGCAGCGTCAGCGTCTCGAAGCGCTGAACATTCACTTCCAGCCCGGCGTCAACGAAGAGCTGGCCGCCACGGCGGTCTGGGGCAGTCAGCAGGTCGGGCTGTTTCCCGGCGCGCGCGTCGATGGCGTGTTCGGGCTGTGGTACGGCAAGGCGCCGGGCCTGGACCGGGCCGGTGATGCCATCCGCCACGCCAACGCCGCGGGCACATCCGCAGCCGGCGGCGTGCTGCTCGTGGTGGGTGACGACCACGGCTGCAAGTCCTCGACCCTGCCGAGTCACAGCGAGCTCACCCTGAAGGACCTCGGCGTGCCGGTGCTCAATCCGGCGGACGTTCAGGACGTTCTCGAGTTCGGTCTGTTCGGCTGGGCGCTGTCCCGTTATGCGGGGGTCTGGAGCGGTCTGATCGCTCTGGCCGACACCATGGACAGTGCGGCGGCCGTGACGCTGCCGACCCTCGCGGCAGGCTACGTGCGCCCGCCGTCGGACGCCGACGTGCACATGAGTCTCGGGCGCGCGGCGCTCGAACAGGAGCGGCTGCTGGTGGACGTGAAGCTGCAGCTGGCGCGCGCATTTGCGCGCGCCAACGGCATCAACCGCGTGCTCGGCGCTACCGGCGGCGCCTCGACGGGAGCCCGCCCGGTTGGCGTGATCACCACCGGCAAGGCCTACCTGGACGTGCGTCAGGCGCTGTTCGAGCTGGGCATTGCAGACGACCAGGCACTCGCGGACAACGGCGTCCGGCTGCTCAAGCTGGGCATGAGCTGGCCGCTCGATCACAGCGAGATAGAAGCGTTCGCCGACGGCCTCGCCACCATCGTGGTGGTGGAAGAGAAGCGCGCGTTCGTCGAGGACGAAGTCAAGTCCATGCTCTACGGGCGCAGCTCGGTGCAGATCGTAGGCAAGCGCCATGCCGACGGCAGCCCCGGGCTACCCGACGTCGGCGAGCTCGACGTGGCCGCGGTGGCGCGCATGCTCTGTCGCTACCTGCCGCGGATTCCCAACGACCGCTACCTGCGTGACCATGAGCGGCGCGCCGCCCGGCTCGACGGCATCGGTGGGCAGGCGAAGACCGAGCGGCTGCCCATGTTCTGCGCCGGCTGTCCGCACAATACCTCCACCCGGGTCCCTGAAGGCAGCCGCGCCACCGCCGGCATCGGCTGTCACTATATGGCGCAGTGGATGGACCGGAGCACGGCGACGTTCACTCAGATGGGGGGCGAGGGTGCCAACTGGGTCGGCCAGGCACCCTTTACCGACGAGCCCCACGTGTTCGTGAACCTGGGCGACGGCACCTATTTTCATTCCGGTATTCTGGCCATCCGTCAGGCGGTGGCCGCCGGCGTCAACGTGACCTACAAGATTCTGTTCAACGACGCCGTTGCCATGACCGGCGGCCAGCCGGTGGACGGAGCGCTCAGCGTCGCCGATCTCGTGGCCCAGGTGCGTGCCGAAGGTGTGCGCCATGTGGTCGTGGTCAGCGATACGCCGCAGGCGCACGGCGCGCTTGGGGTGCCGGTCTCGCACCGGGACGAGCTCGACGCGGTGCAGCGCCGGCTGCGTGAGGTCGGCGGCTGTTCGGTGCTGATCTATCAGCAGACCTGCGCGACCGAGCAGCGCCGGCGGCGCAAGCGCGGGCTGGCGCCGGATCCGGACGTGCGGGTGCTGATCAACGATGCGGTCTGTGAAGGCTGCGGCGACTGCTCGGCGCAGTCCAACTGCGTCGCGGTGGAGCCGCTGGCTACCGCATACGGCGTCAAGCGTGCCATCAATCAGACGGCCTGCAACAAGGACTTCAGCTGCGTGAAGGGGTTCTGCCCGTCATTCGTGCTGGTGGAGGGTGGTCGGTTGCGGCGCAGCGCCGCCTGCGCCGCCGACGTGGAAGCGCTGCGCGCGCAGGTGCCGGAGCCGCGGATCGTCGCGACCGGCGAGCCGGCCAATCTGGTGATCGCCGGTGTCGGTGGTACCGGGGTGGTGACCGTCAGCGCCCTGCTTGGTACCGCTGCCCACATCGACGGCCGTGCAGTGAGCACCCTGGACATGACCGGTCTGGCGCAGAAGGGCGGAGCCGTGTTCGGCCACGTACGCATCGGCGCGCGCCTGGCCGATGCCGGGGGCGCCCTGTACGGCACGCGGGTCGCGCCCGGCAAGGCGGACCTGCTGCTGGCGTGCGACCTGGTCACAGGTGCCAGCCGCGATGCCCTGATGCTGATCAGTGACGAGCGCACGCTGGCGCTGGTGAACAGCGACGTCATGCCTACCGCCGATTTCGTGCTGCATCAGGACAGCGACCTGCACGTCGATGAGCGCCTGGCGCGGCTGCGTCGCTTCGCGGCCGAGACCCGGCTGGTGCATGGGGCGGCGCTGGTGCAGCGGCTCATGGGCGACACCGCGACGCTCAACGTGTTTCTGCTCGGCTTCGCCTACCAGCATGGCCGAATTCCGCTGACCCTGGCGGCACTGGAACGCGCCATCACGCTCAACGGCGTGGCGGTGCAGGCCAATCTGCAGGCCTTCCACTACGGCCGTCTGGCCGCTCACGATGCCGGCGCGCTGCAGGCGCAGCTGCCCCAGGCGGGCGACGGCGATCCGCGCGGCGCCATTCAGGGCGAAGCCCCCGATGAATCTCTGGATCGGCTCATCGCCGACCGGGTGGCGTTGCTCACCCGATATCAGAACGCAGCCCTGAGCGCGCGCTACGAGGCGCTGGTGCGGCGCGTCGCGCACGCGGAGCAGCGCATCCGGCCCGGCGCAGACGCGCTGGCGCGGGCCGTGGCGCAGAGCTACGCCAAGCTGCTCGCCTACAAGGACGAGTACGAGGTTGCGCGTCTGTACAGCGACGGCGGCTGGCAGCGCAAGCTCGATGCCACCTTCGAAGGGGACTATCGCGTGCGATTTCTGCTCGCGCCGCCGCTGCTCGGCACCCGCAAGCGCCGCTTCGGCGCCTGGATGCGACCGGCGTTCCGGCTGCTGGCCGGCATGCGCCGGGTGCGCGGCAGCCTGCTGGACCCGTTCCGTTGGGGCGGTGAGCGTCGCGCCGAGCGCGACGACATCGCGCACTTCGAGCGCGTGGTGGGCGAGCTGCTTGCGGGGCTCGATCGTCAGAATCTGGGCCTCGCCGAGCAGATTGCCGCGCTGCCGCAGCAGATTCGGGGTTTCGGCCACGTCAAGGCAGCGCACCGCGATCGCGTCCTGGCGCAGGAACGCCGCTTGCTGCAAGCCTTCCGGGAGCCGCCCGCTCCGGTGCTGATGTTCGATCCGGCGCATCGGCGCAGTGACCGGCACGCGGCCTGAGGCAGCCGCGGCAGCTGTCCCGGCTTCGACATCCGGCGCCGTGCTCGCGGGCGCTGGGCTCCGGCTGGGGTAGAATCGGCGGCCTTGCTCGGCGATGGGGTCAGTGGCCATGAGTGCGTTCGATTTCGGTCTGGGTGAAACGCTCGACATGCTGCGCGACAGCGTGCGGCAGTTCGCGGCCCGTGAGATCGCACCGCGAGCGGCGCAGATCGATGCCAGCAACGAGTTCCCCCGTGATCTCTGGCCGCGCCTCGGGGAGCTCGGCGTGCTCGGCGTCACGGTCGAGGAGAACTACGGCGGCGCCGGGCTGGGCTATCTGGCGCATTGCGTGGTCATGGAGGAAATCAGCCGGGCCTCGGCGGCGGTCGGGCTCTCTTACGGCGCGCACTCCAATCTGTGCGTGAATCAGATCCGGCGCTTCGGTACCGAGGCGCAGAAACAACGCTACCTGCCTGGCCTGATTGCCGGCAGCCAGCTGGGCGCGCTGGCCATGAGCGAGCCGGGCGCGGGCTCGGACGTGGTCAGCATGAAGCTGCGCGCCGAGGACCGGGGCGACGTGTTCGTGCTCAACGGCAACAAGATGTGGATCACCAACGGCCCGGGGGCCGACGTGCTGGTGGTCTATGCCACCGTAGACCCGGCGCTGGGCGCGCGTGGCATCACGGCGTTCATCATCGAGCGTGGCATGCCGGGCTTCAGCACCGCACAGAAACTCGACAAGCTGGGGATGCGCGGCTCGGATACCTGCGAGCTGGTGTTCGAGAATTGCGTGGTGCCGCGCGCTCAGGTGCTCGGTGAGGTGGGCAAGGGCGTGCGCATTCTCATGAGCGGTCTCGACTACGAGCGCGTGGTGCTCGCTGGCGGGCCGCTGGGCATCATGCAGGCGTGCATGGACCTGGTGCTGCCCTACGTCCACGAACGGTCTCAGTTCGGCCAGCCCATCGGCACCTTCCAGCTCATGCAGGGCAAGCTCGCCGACATGTACACCACCATGAACGCCGCGCGCGCGTACGTGTACGCGGTCGCCGGCGCCTGTGACGCGGGCCGGACCACGCGCTTCGACGCCGCGGGTTGCATCCTGTATGCGGCGGAAAAGGCTACCTGGATGGCCTCGGAAGCGATTCAGTCGCTGGGCGGTAACGGTTACATCAACGAGTACCCGGCCGGACGCCTGCTGCGCGATGCCAAGCTCTACGAGATCGGCGCGGGAACCAGCGAGATCCGGCGCATGCTGATCGGCCGCGAGCTGTTCGACGCGACCGGATGACGCCGTTATAATCCGCGCCCGCACCGGCCCGGCGCAGCTCAGTACCCGGTGCGGATGCCCAGACCTCTCAGGAGAATCAACGTGAAGCTTTTCAAGCGGTTGTCTGTCATTGCCTTCATCGCCGGCGCGGCCGTGGTCGCGGCCGAAGTGGTGCCGCCGGGCACTGCCGACGAGATCCGGGAGCGTCTGCAGCCGTTCGGCAGCCTGTGCCGTGCCGGTGAGGACTGTGGCCAGGCGTCTGCCGCGGCAGCGTCCGGACCCATGTCCGGCGAGGCCGTGTACAACCAGTACTGCTTCGCCTGTCACATGGCTGGTGTGGGTGGCGCACCGGTCTTCGGCGACGCCGAAGCCTGGTCGCCGCGTATTGCCAAAGGGCTCGATACCCTGTGGCAGCACACGCAGAACGGGTTCAACGCCATGCCGCCCAAGGGTACCTGCATGGGCTGCTCCGACGATGAGCTGCGCGGCGCCATGGACTACATGATCTCGGCCGCCGAAGGCTGACCCTCCGCCGGCCTGAGGCGCGCCGGGTCCGTGAGGACGTTCAGGCGCTGGCAAGCCCCGGGCCGCTGCTCCAATCCATCGACCGGTAACCGAGCGCCTCCGCTACATGGGCGGAGGCAACGCTGTCCACCTGCTCCAGATCCGCGACCGTGCGGGCGGTGCGCAGGACCCGGTGCACGCCCCGCGCCGAAAGCGTGAATCGGTCTGCTGCCCGCGCCAGCAGGTGGCGTGCCTCCGGAGCGAGCAGCCCCTGCTGCACCAGGCTGGTGCCATCGAGATCGGCATTGAGTGTGCCCTGCCGTGCCAGCTGGCGCCGGCGAGCCGCTGCCACCACGCTGACAACCTCGCGGAGGTCGGATTCGCCGGCTTGCGCCAGCGCGACGTCGCCCGCCAGCGGCGGAACCGCCACATGCAGATCGATACGGTCGAGCAGCGGGCCGGAGACCCGGCTCTGGTAGCGGCGCACCTGCTCGGGGGCGCAGCGACAGCTGCTGCGACTGCAGACCTGGCCCGCCGGGCAGGGGTTCATGGCGGCCACCAGCTGGAATCGGGCCGGAAAGACGCTGCGCACGCGGCTGCGGGCGATGCTGATGCGGCGCGATTCCAGCGGCTCGCGCAATGCGTCGAGCACGCTGGGTTTGAAGTGCGGCAGCTCGTCCAGAAACAGCACCCCACAGTGGGCCAGGGTGATTTCGCCGGGCCCCGGTGGATTGCCGCCGCCAGCCACCGCCGGCGCTGACGCGGAGTGGTGCGGCTCGCGAAACGGCGCGCGGCCGTGCGGCGGACCGCTGACCCCGGCTGCCGAGTACACCGCCGCAACCTCCATGGCGCTCTGCTCGTCGAGCGGCGGCAGCAGAGCCTGCAGGCGCCTTGCCAGCAGCGTCTTGCCGGTGCCGGGCGGGCCGACCAGCAGCAGGTGGTGCCCCCCTGCGGCGGCGATCAGCAGCGCGCGCTTGGCCGCCTCCTGGCCGTGAATCACCGGCGCGGTCAATGCCGCTTGCATGCCGGAAGAGTCCGCCGGTGCGGGCGGCTCGGGCATGGCCAGGGCGACGCGCTGCGGCGCGCGCAGGTGCGCGACCACGTCCTCGAGATGGCGGGCGGGCAGCATGAGCCCGGGCGGCCCCAGCCGCGCTTCTTCGGCATTCGCGCCGGGAATGATCAGGCGTCGCGTCGCCGCAACGCCATCACGCTGCATGCCGAGCCCGGCGCACAGACAACCCCGGATGCCGCGCAGCTCGCCGAACAGGCCCAGCTCCCCGAGATACTCGCAATTGCCTGCCGTGGCATGGGGTATCTGCCCGGTGGCGCAGAGAATGCTGATGGCAATGGCCAGATCGAAGCGCGCGCCTTCTTTGGCGAGATCGGCCGGGGCCAGGTTGACCACCACCCGCCCGGCGGGAAAGTCCATGCCGCAGTTCTGGATCGCGCTCTTGACCCGATCGCGGGATTCACGCACCGCGGTCTCGGGCAGCCCGACCAGCGTGAAGCCGGGCAGGCCGCCGGCCAGATGGGTCTCGATGGTCACCGCCGGGGCGCTCAGTCCCACCAGGGCGCGACTGAACGCGCGATTGCGCTCGCCCGGCGTGGCTGCTGCCGCCTGATCCGGGCCCGGAGCTGAATCTCGCGTGCCCGTCACCGCTCAGCTGCCCTGCTCGAGCTCCCGCAGGCGCTGTTCGAGCTCCGCCACCTTTGCATTCAGGTGCTCGAGCGCGCGCAGATGTCCCTCCAGCTCCCGTTTCGACACCAGGTCGAAGTCCGCGAGCGCGTGGCCCATGGCGCCGCGCGCCTGCTCCAGCACCGTCTCGATGGTCTGAGTCGGCGCCAGGCCGCGCAGCTGCGACTGCAGCCGCTCGATGATGTCGCTGATGAGTGCGTCCTGATTCACGGCCAAGCCCCGTTGAAGTTCGTCGGCATCTTACCGGCGTGGCAGCTTGGGCGTCGACGAGCGGCTCGCCGGTGCCGGCGTAAGCCGGCGCACCAAAATCGCGCACCATTTGGGTGCACATCATCGGTGCGCGCGACCTCATATGGTGCAAAGACTTTGCGCCTGTGACCGTCGTAGCGCGTTCGACCGCCGCGAACGCCCATAAGCCGATGAAACGAAAAAGAAAAATAAATGTGGCACGGAAAGTGCGATTCGGGGGCAGCGGTCAACCGCCCGTGCCACTCAGGCCCAAAGGTTCAATACAACAGATAGAGACAGAGGACATCACCATGAATCGCAAACTCGCCCCCGCGCTGTGCGGAGCCCTGCTGGTTGCCGGTACGCTCACGGCTCAGGCCGCCGAGGTGTCAGGCAACGTCGCCCTCACCACCGATTACCGTTTCCGCGGCATCTCCCAGAACACGGGCGAACTGTCGCCGGCCCTGCAGGGCGGGTTCGACGTCGCCACCGACAGCGGCCTGTACATCGGTACCTGGGGCTCCAACGTCAATTTCAGCGACGGCGCCCTGGAACTGGACATCTACGGCGGCTGGACCGGCAGCATTGCCGACGGCGTGGATCTCGACCTGGGTCTGCTCTACTACAGCTACCCGAAAGACGGCCCGGGGATCGATCTGGACTACCTCGAGGTCTACGGCAGCCTCGCGTTCATGGGTGCCACCCTCGGTGTGAACTACTCCGACGACTACTTCGCAGAGACCGGCAAGTTCTGGTACCTGTACGGAGACTACAGCCTGCCGCTGGCGGAGAACTACAGCCTCGATCTGCACGTCGGCTACAACGCGTTTGACGAGAAGGCCGAACGGGATACGGCCGGCGACTGCGTCGGTACCGGCTTCCTGTGTGGTGAGGACAACTACCTGGATTACAGCGTCGGCGTCTCCACCAGCTTCTACGACCTCGACTGGTCGCTCTCGTACGTCGGCGTGGACATTGGCCAGAAGGAGTGCTTCGGCGCCAAGGACATCTGTGACGACACCGTTGTTCTCTCGGTATCGAAAAGCCTTTGATTGAGCGAGAATCGAGGTGCACAGATCTTCCACGGATTTCACGTGCCGGACACGCCTGAGGCGGCGACGACACGCGTGCACCTCTTGATTCGACTGGAGAAATACACATGAAACTGATTACCGCCATCATCAAGCCGTTCAAGCTCGACGACGTGCGCGAATCTCTGTCCGAGATCGGCGTCCAGGGCATGACGGTCACCGAGGTGAAAGGCTTCGGTCGGCAGAAAGGCCACACGGAGCTGTATCGCGGTGCTGAGTACGTGGTCGACTTTCTACCCAAGGTAAAGGTCGAAGTCGCGGTCGACGACGGCATGCTCGAGCAGGTACTCGAAACCATCACCAAGTCTGCCAACACCGGCAAGGTCGGCGACGGCAAGATTTTCGTCACTGCCCTGGAAGAAGTGGTGCGTATCCGTACCGGCGAAACAGGGGCCGACGCCGTCTGACGGCGTCGCCTGAAGGAGAAAGATTGTGGAAGATCTGATTCAAACCAACTACGCGCTGGATACGTTCTACTTCCTCGTCACGGGCGCGCTCGTGATGTTCATGGCGCCCGGGTTCGCCATGCTGGAAGCCGGACTGGTCCGCGCGAAAAACACCTCTGAAATCCTCACCAAGAACGCTGCTCTGTTCGCCATTGCCTGCATCATGTACATGATCTGCGGCTACGCCATCATGTATGGCGACGGGTCCGGCTGGCTGCCTGCCTTCGGATTCGGCATCGGCGAGGAGAACACCGTTGCGGACGTGCTCGCTTCCGGCGGCGACACCTACTACTCCACGCGATCCGACTACTTCTTCCAGGTGGTGTTCGTGGCGACCGCCATGTCCATCGTCTCGGGCGCTGTGGCCGAGCGGATGAAGCTGTGGGCGTTCCTCGCCTTCGCGGTCGTCATGACCGGCTTCATCTACCCGGTGCAGGGCTTCTGGAAGTGGGGCGGCGGCGCGCTCGACGAAGCCGGCTTCCTGGACTTCGCGGGCTCCGGCGTGGTGCACATGTGCGGCGCTGCTGCCGCGCTTGCCGGCGTGCTGCTGCTCGGCGCGCGCAAGGGCAAGTACGGCCCGAACGGTCAGGTGAACGCCATTCCCGGCGCCAACCTGCCGCTGGCGACGCTCGGCATGTTCATCCTCTGGTTCGGCTGGTTCGGGTTCAACGGCGGCTCGGAGCTGAAGGTGAGCAACATCGACGAGGCCAATGCGGTTGCGCAGGTCTTCGTCAACACCAACATTGCCGCCTGCGGCGGTCTGGTGACGGCGCTGATCACGGCGCGCATCATCTTCGGCAAGGCCGACCTGACCATGGCGCTGAACGGCGCGCTGGCGGGCCTGGTGTCGATCACTGCCGAGCCGCTGGCAGGCAGCATCGAGCTGTCGATGCTGGTAGGTGCGGTCGGCGGCGTGCTGGTGGTGTTCTCCATCGTCGCGCTCGACAAGCTCAAGATCGACGATCCGGTGGGTGCCATCTCGGTGCACGGCGCCGCCGGCATCTGGGGCCTGCTCGCGGTGTGCATCACCAATCCCGATGCCAGCCTGGGTGCCCAGCTGATGGGTGTGGTCGCCATCTTCCTGTGGGTGTTCGTGACCAGCCTGATCGTCTGGATGATTCTCAAGGCGGTCATGGGTATCCGGATTTCCGAAGAGGAAGAGTACGAAGGCGCCGACCTCACCGAGTGCGGTCTGGAGGCCTACCCGGAGTTCGTCAAAGCGGCCTGAACAAACCGCAGACCATCCTTTTCACGGGGCGCCTGGGCGCCCCGTTTTTTTTGTCCCCGGGTCCCGTTTTCCCTGCCGGCGTGCGCTGACTTGCCAAGCCGGGAATCTGTTCTATAACTGATGCGGTTCAGACAAACCCGCAACGCAGACGGAGCAGAGCATGAGCGAGCAGGAACGCCTCACCACGCCGGACGGCGCGACCCACAGCATTCAGTCCCGCGAACCGGTGCGCCAGAGCCTGGCTGCGGACGTCGAGGCATTTCTCAAGCGCGGCGGCAACATCGAGCAGGTGCCCGTTGATTTTCGCGCCGACCCGCCGAAGCGCCCCGAGAACACCTACGGCCGCGGTTCGCTCTGAACCGCGCAGGTGCGCGTTGATCGGCGCAGGTTCCGCTCGAACCGCGCCGATGGGCGCTCGCGCCCACGCCGCCGCCCGTTGCCCACCACGACCTGGCCGCTACAATACCGCGCTTCGTGCCCGGGGCCGGGCAGCATGAGGGGCGGGCGATGCACTATCTGAGTACCCGGGGCCAGACCCCGGTCATGCCGTTCCAGGACGCGGTGATCACCGGCCTGGCACCGGACGGCGGCCTGCTGCTGCCGGAATCGATTCCCGACCTGAGCCCGCATCTCGACGAGTGGCGCGGGCTCGGATTCGTCGACCTGGCGGTGCGCCTGATCCCTTACTTTGCCGACGACCTTCCTGCCGCCGATCTCGAGCGTCTGATTCGTGCTGCCTACGCGAGCTTCGATCATCCGGAGGTTGTGCCGCTGGTGCCGGTGGGCGAGGTCACGGTCATGGAGCTGTTTCACGGCCCGACGCTGGCGTTCAAGGACGTGGCGCTGCAGCTGCTCGGACAGCTGTTCGAGTACATCCTGGGGCGTCGCGGCGAGCACCTGAACATTCTCGGTGCCACCAGCGGCGACACCGGCAGCGCCGCCATCGCCGGCGTGCGCGGCCTGCCGGACGTGGACATCTTCATCATGTTCCCCGACGGGCGGGTCAGCGAGCTGCAGGAGCTGCAGATGACCACCGTCACCGACGCCAACGTGCACTGTCTCGCGGTTCAGGGCAGCTTCGACGACTGTCAGAGCCTCATGAAGACGCTGTTCGCCGATCTTCCGTTCAAAGGCCGCTACCACCTGGGCGCGGTGAACTCGGTGAACTGGGCGCGGGTGCTGGCGCAGATCGTCTACTACGGCTACGCAAGCCTCAGGCTCGGCCGCGAGCGGCCGCTGACCTTCTGCGTACCCACGGGCAATTTCGGCAACGTTTTCGCGGGATACCTCGCCAAACGCATGGGCTTTCCCATCGAGCGGCTGATACTGGCAACCAACGAGAACGACATCCTGTCCGTGTTCTTCAACACCGGGGTGTATCAGCGCGGTGACGTCCATTTCACGGTGACCCCGGCCATGGACATTCAGGTCGCAAGCAACTTCGAGCGCTACCTGTACTACCTGCTCGATGGCGACAGCGAGCGTCTGCGCGCGTTCATGCAGAGCTTTGCCGATACTGGTCGGGCGGCGCTGCGCCAGCCACCGGGAAATGCCGACTTTGCGGCCACGGCGGTAGCAGCAGACGATACCCTGCGCGTGATCCGTGAGGTCTACGAGCACCACGGCTATGTTGCCGATCCGCACACCGCGGTGGGTCTGGCTGCAGCCCGGCGCTATGCGGCCGACGGCCCGGTGGTGTGTCTCGCCACCGCCCACCCGGCAAAGTTCCCCGAGGCGGTGAACCAGGCCATCGGTCGGGACGTCGCCCGTCACCCGGCGCTGGAGAGCCTGCGCGGCCGACCGTCGCGGCGCACGCTGATCCCGGCCAGCCTGGACGCCCTGAGAGCCTTCATCGAGGCCAACGCGAGCCCCGCGCGCTGATCTCACAGAGCGCCCGGCACGATCGCTCGCGCGGGTGGCAGGCCTCGCTCAGCGCGCTCGTCCGGCGATACGCGCCACTGCCTCGGGGATGTGGGGCACCCGGGTGACGCTGTCAGTGGGCGCAGCAGCGCCCTCGGGCAGCAGCTGCTCCCGCAGATTGACCCAGATGGTGTGCATGCCCACGTCGCCAGCCCCCTGGATGTCGTCCACCAGGTGATCGCCGACGTGAATGCATTCGTGGGCCTGGGCACTGCCGTGGCGGAGCGCCGCATGGAACATGTCCGGTGCCGGCTTTCCCGCGCCCACGTCGGCAGCCGAGTAGCCGAACGCGAAAAAGCGGTCGAGCCCAAGCTTGTCGATCCGGGCGTTGCCGTTGGTCAGCGCGCCCAGCAGGAAGTCGCGGGCCAGCGCTTCCAGCACCTGCTCGGCCCCTTCGAAGTACACCACCTCGTGGCGCGCCTCGAAGAATACGGCGAAGGCGTCAGCGGCATGGCGGCGCGCCTCGCGCTCGCCGTAGCCACAGGCACGGATGGCCCGGTACAACACTTCCTCGCGCAGCTTCGACAGGTTGTGACGCCAGGCCGGATTGTCGCGGACGATGGCGCCGCGCAGCTCGAGCAGAGCGTCCGCGGGCCAGTGCGCCGCGTACTCGGGAACCACCTCGGCGAGGAAGCTGCGCATCCGGGCTTCGGCGGCACGAATCACGCTGTCGACGTCCCACAGGGTGTTGTCCAGGTCGAAGGTGATGATCTTGACGTCTGCCATGGCGGCGCTCAGTCCTCGTCCGGTCGCGGTACCGGGTTGCGTACGTCGGCGCGCGATCGAGCGCGGGGATGGGCCGCATCGTAGACTCTGGCCAGGTGCTGAAAATCCAGATGCGTGTAGATCTGCGTAGTTGAGATGTCGGAGTGGCCGAGAAGTTCCTGCACCGCGCGCAGGTCACCCGAGGACTCCAGCAGGTGGCTGGCGAAGCTGTGGCGCAGCATGTGCGGGTGCAGCTCGTCGCTGCCGAGCTGGGTTCGAGCGAGCCGTTTCAGACGCTGCTGCACCGTGCGCGGACTGATGCGCGTGCCCGGTCGGCCGGTGAACAGCGGCGACCTCGAGCCCAGCGGCTCGCCAGCGGTCAGTCGACACTCCAGCCACTGGCGGATGGCCTCGCAGCACTTGCTGCCCAGGGGTACCTGACGGATCTTGCCGCCCTTGCCGCGCACGGTGACGAACCCGCCTTCCAGATCGACGTCGCCGATGTCGCTGCCGGTCATCTCGGTGAGGCGCAGACCGCTGCCGTAGAGCAGCTCCACCATGGCGCGGTCACGCTTCTCCTGCGGCGTGCGTGCCTCGAACTCGAACAGCCGGGCGGCCTGATCGGTATCCAGGGTGCCGGGCAGGCGGCTGCGGGATTTCGGCGCGCGCGCGCCGACCGTCGGATCCTGAGCCACGCGCCGCTCGCGCTTGAGGAAGCGGAACAGGCTGCGCAGGCACGACAGGGTGCGCTGGATGCTGCGCGGCTTCAGGCCGCGACCGTGCAGCTTTGCCACGTGCGCGGAGACGTGATGGCTGCGCACGTCGGGCCAGGGCACCGCGACGTCCTCGGCGAAGCGCGTGAGGTCGCGCCGATAGGCGGCAACCGTGTGCTCGGAGTAACCGCGCTCGACCCTCAGGTAGTGGAGAAACTTCCCGAGGTCGGTATCCATCGGTCAGGTGAGGCGCTGCACCACGCGGGTGAGCACCTCTGCAATGTAGGTGACGAACAGCGTGTCCATGTCGGGCGTGAACCGCTGCGGGTCTCGACTGCCCACGACCAGGCAGCCGCTCGAGGATTCCAGTGCCAGCGGTGCCAGCACCGCGCTGCCGGTATCGCTCAGCGATTCGCCCGGAAACAGCCGGGCCAGCTCGTCTGCCCTCAGCACCAGACACAACGGATAACGTCCCGGCACCAGCGCATCCGTCGGCAACGGGCCCTGGTGCGCCCTGAGATGATCCAGCGCGAGTGCCGGTGCCAGCCCCGGGGCCTGCAGATGACAGCACACGAAATCCGCGTTGAAGTCGGTCAGCACGTAGGTCGCCAGCACCTCGTTGAGCTCGTGCCAGCTGTTCACGTAGAGCAGCTCCAGAGTCAGGGTGCGGGTCTTGGAGAACAGCGCGTCGTTGTCCTTGGCCGTCTGCATCATCTCGTTCATGCGGCGGCGCATGGTCATGTTGCGCTCGCGCAGGATGGCCACCTGGCGCTCGACCAGCGAGATGGCGCTGCCGGATTCGTGGGGCAGGCGCAGATCAGAGAGCAGGTGCGAATGCTGCTGAAAGAAGTCCGGATGATTGCGCAGGTAGATGATGACCTGCTCTTCGGTGACCGGTATGGCCTCTTCGCTGGTGGTGGTCACAGCTCGATTCGACCCTCGAACACCAGAACGGCGGGTCCGCGCATTCTAACGGTGCTGCCCTGACCCTGCCAGCTGATGCGTACCTTACCGCCCGGCAGAGAGACCTTCACCTTGCTGCCTGCCAGGCCGCGCAGCTGGGCGGCCACTGCGGCCGCGCAGGCGCCGGTGCCGCAGGCGCGGGTTTCGCCGACGCCGCGCTCGAACACGCGCAGGCGCAGGAAACCGTTGTCCACTACCTGGCAGAAGCCGATGTTGGCACCCTCGGGAAAGATGGGGTGCGCAACCAGCGCCCGCCCGATCTCGGCGACCTGCGCATCGGCGGCGCTGTCCACGAACAGCACCGCGTGGGGATTGCCCATGGACAGCGCCGTGAACTCGAAGGTCTGGCCGTGCAGCGTCAGGCGCCAGTGCGGCGCCTCACCCGCGAGCGCCAGCGAGCCGTCGTCGGCCGTCGGGTCGAACGGGACCTGCGCCGGGTCGAGCCGCGGGGCGCCCATGTCCACCTCCACCATGTCGTCTCCGCACAGGAAGGTGGTGATGGGCCCTGCAAGCGTCTGCAGCAACAGGCGTGGCTTCGGACTCAGGCGGTGTCGTGCGGCGAACAAGGCTGCGCAGCGGGCGCCATTGCCGCACTGCTCCACCTCGGCGCCGCTGGCGTTGTAGATGCGGTAGCGGAAATCGGCTTCCGGGTCGGTCGGCGGTTCCAGCGCCAGCAGCTGATCGAAGCCGACTCCGGTGGTTCGATCCGACCAGGCGCGCACCAGCTCGGGCGTGAGATCGCAACTCTGGGTGACCAGGTCGATCACCATGAAGTCGTTGCCGAGGCCGTGCATCTTGGCGAACTCCAGCTGCATGCCTCAGGCCTCTTCGAGTTCCAGACGCAGCTGGTCGAGAATCGTCTCGCGACGCCGGATGACGTGAAACCGGCTGCCCTCCACCAGCACCTCTGCCGGCCGCGATCGGCTGTTGTAGTTCGAGCTCTGCGCCATGCCGTAGGCCCCGGCGCCGAGCACCGCGAGCAGGTCACCCGGCGCAATGCTGAGCTCGCGGTCGTGGGCGAGGAAGTCGGCCGACTCGCACACCGGCCCCACGATCTGCCAGCGTCCGGAATGCGCGTCGGGCGCCGGCGGCGCCACCGGCTGCACGTCGTGCCAGGCCTGATAAAGCGCCGGCCGGATCAGATCGTTCATGCCGGCGTCCACAACGGCGAAGCTGTGCCCGCCGGCAGCGGCGGCTGGCTTGAGGTACTCGATGCGGGTCAGCAGCGCGCCGCCGTTGGCCACTAGAAACCGCCCGGGTTCCAGCGCCAGGCGCAGCCTGCGGCCGTCGAGCCGGGTGGCCAGGGAACGGCCGTAAGCGTCGGCATCGAACTCGGGCTCGTCGTGATAGTGCACCCCCAGGCCGCCGCCCATGTCGATGTGCTGCAGCTCGATGCCCTGAGCAGCCAGGTCGTCGCACAGCGTCAGCAGGCTGTCGAACGCCTGCAGCAGGGGCGCCGGCGACGTGATCTGCGAGCCGATGTGACAGGCGACGCCGTGCACCTCGAGCCACTGCGAGTCCGCGGCGCGCCGGTACAGGGCCTGCGCCTGGTCGAGGGGCACGCCGAACTTGTTGCTTTTCAGGCCGGTGGAAATGTAGGGATGGGTTCGCGCGTCGACGTCGGGATTGACCCGGATGGCGATGGCGGCGCGTCGCGAGAGCAGCTGCGCGCGTGCGGCGATGCGCTCGAGCTCGGGTGCGCTTTCGACATTGAAACGGGCGATGCCCATTTTGAGGGCAAAGTCGATCTCTTCCGCGCTCTTGCCGACGCCCGAGAACACCACCCGGGCAGGATCTCCGCCGGCGCTGATCACGCGCTGCAGCTCGCCGCCCGAGACGATGTCGAAGCCGGCGCCCAGAGCGGCAAAGACACGCAGTACCGCCAGGTTCGAGTTGGCCTTCACGGCGTAGCAGATTTCCGCATCGAGACCGTTCAACGCAGCGCGCAGGCGCTGGTACTGCGCTTCGAAGTGACGTCGCGAATACACGTAGCAGGGGGTGCCGACGGCGCTCGCGATGTCCGGCAGCGCGACCTCGTCGGCATGCAGCATGCCATTGCGGCGCGTGAACGTGGTCATCTCAGGCGTGCCCGTCGCGAATCGGCGCGCCGGCTGGCGTCGGGGCCAGGGTCTTGTCGTCCCGCTGCTCGGGCAGCGTCAACGGCCCTTTCTGTCCGCAGGTGGCGACCTGCAGTACCAGCAGCAGCAAGACCAGCCAGCGCATCCGCAACTCCTTCGGCAACGGCGCGGCAGTATACAACGTCGGCTGCGGCGCGCGACCGGGCCCGGCTCAGGCGCCTGCCGCGGGCGTCGCGCCCGGGTCCGGCTGCGCGAAGCGGCTGCTGTGGCTGTCGAAGCGCACGGCAGCCTGGGACAGTCCGGACAGATGAAGATGCAGCTCGCCGGGGTCGTCATGGCGCCTTCCGACGACCCGCAGACCATCGTTGTGCAGGGTCAACGCTGAGCTCCCGAACGGCAGCACGAAGGTCGCGCCCGGCGTGCCGAGCACTAAATGGGCTTCACGCTGCAGCGTTTCCAGCCGCTGCGCGAACGCGAACCGCTCGCGCCCGCCGATCACGTGCCAGGTGGTCTCCGCCGGGTCTTCCCGGCTCAGCAGTTCCAGGGCCTCGATCAGACCGCCTGCGCCGCTGAAACTGGTCAGCTGCCAGCAGCCGTCGGCAGTCTGGCGCAGCAGGTCGATGCTCTCCAGATGCAGCAGGTGCAGGCCGCTGTAGTCCAGCGGATCGCGTCGCTGGCTGAGCAGGATGCGGTCGCTCTCGGCCACGCCGGTCGCGCGCGCCAGCTGCCGCGGCGCCTGCACCTCGGCGTTGACGAACGCGCGGATGCCGGCTCCGGTGTCGGACAGGCCCTGGCGGATCTGAGCGATACGCGGCTGCAGGTGCACGAGGTCGGCGCTGGTCAGCAGGCGGATCTGATTGAGCTGGGCCCAGGCAACGGCGCCCAGGAGGCGAGGCGGGCGGAGCACGATTTCGGTGCCGTCGCTCAGCAGCCAGCCGTCCGCGGACCGGTGCAGCGTTGCCGCCGGCCAGCGCGCAGCTGCCTGGCCGCGCTCGCGCAGCGCCGGGTGCAGCTGGGCAATGGCGCCGTCAGGCGTTGCCAGCAGGCGCGCCAGCTGAAAACGCGCGCGCCGCAGGTGCATGTCGTTGAGCCAGGCGAGTGGCGTGAGCTGCGTTCCGGATGCGACTGCCGGCGCGTCGACAGGGGTGCCGGCGGCGGTGGGGCTCCGCCGCGCGCGCGCAGCCTGGTTGCGTGCGGTGGCCAGCGATTCGGCACATGCGAGCCCGTCGGCCAGCGCGCCGGTGAGCGCCTGGTGCTCCCGCATCAGCTCGCTCACGGACCAGGAATCCGGGCGCCGCAGATGCGCGATCTCGGCCGTGCTGAAACCCCAGTCGTGGAAGCGCGCGAGCAGCCGCCTGTGCGGATGCTCCGGGCTGCGCGTGCTCGCGGGCGCGGCGTTGTCGGCGGTCTTGCGCACCAGCAGCCGCCGCGCCAGCAGCAGCTGATCCGTGCGGCCGTGACGCCGCAGGTGTCCCTCGACGTGCTCGTGCAGCAACAGGTAGGGATCCAGCCGCAGCGGATCACGCTCTCCGGTATGAATGCGCTGCTTGTATGTGGTCGAGGAGATCGGATCGCCTGGCGCCTCGGCATAGGCCTGTACGAGCATGAGCTTGAGCAGCGATTTGTGCGGCGTTTCCAGCGCGCGATTGAGCTCGGTAACCGCGGCATGGGCGAGCTCTTCCCTGGGGAACGGTGGCACCGGCCCGAAGTCCAGCACCTGATCGGAGGCCACGAAGCGCTGCTCGAGCAGCCTTGCCGCCAGATGCCGATAGCTGTCGCCATCGGTGGCGGGAATCAGCCACCACAGCGGGTAGCGTCCGGCCACGAGCGTCGCGGTTCGATAGAACTCGTCGAGCAGTAGTCCCGGCGTGCGTGTGCCCGGCAGCTGACCCTCGGTTGCGAGCTGCGCCGGATCGACGAGAAAGCTGTGCAGCGTCAGGCCCTGGGTTGCCGCCCAGGCGTCGATCTGTCTCAGCTTGGGCATCAGGGACGGATGCAGCAGACGGTCGCAGCACACCCACAGGTCGACGTCGCTCGTGCGCGTCTGCGCCAGGCTGCCGCCGCTGCCCATGATGAACAGGCTCTGCAGCGACGCCTGCGGCCTGCCGTAGCGGGACTCCTGATAACCGGGGTGCAGGCGTCGGGCGGCGGACAGCGTTTCGGGCGGCGGGCGATAGCCGTCGATGCCCGCGGGGGTATCGCTGCCCAGGTAGCCCGGCAGCGCAGGGTGGTTGCGGTGCAGCAGCAGCGCGACCGTGCGCAGAGCCAGCCGGGCACGTGCCGGCAGCCTGCGCAGCGTTGCCCGCAGGCGCAGCCCATGATGAGCGCGAAACTGCCCGACGATGGCGGACAGCACGCGGCCGTCCACCTCGTCGCCATCGAGCAGTGGACGTGCCGGGTGAATCATAGGTTCAGTATAGTCGGCGCCGTGGCGGCCCCTGGCGGATCGGAGCACGCCGGCGGCGCGGGCCCTGCCGGGAGCGCGCCCGGCCGCTGCGCGTCAGTCGGCCAGCGCGGCGCGGGCCCGCTTCGCTGCCGCGAGCACCTGCTGCGGCGCCGTCGCGCCGATGTGGTTGCGGGCCTGCACGGAGCCTTCCAGAGTCAGCACGTCGAACACGTCCGCGGCGATGGCATTGCCGCCGAACCGCTGCAACTCCTCGAGGCTGAGCTCCGAGAGGTCCCTGCCGACGCCGAGGGCAAAGGCTACCGCGCGGCCGACGATCTCATGGGCATCACGGAACGGCACCTGGTTGCGCACCAGGTAATCGGCGAGGTCCGTAGCCGTGGTGAAGCCGAGGCTCGCGGCTTCGCGCATGCGCCCGGCACGCGGCTGGATGGCGGGAATCAGGCCGCGCATGGCGATCAGGCAGTCGGTCAGCGTGTCGACGCAGTCGAACAGCGGTTCCTTGTCCTCCTGATTGTCCTTGTTGTAGGCCAGTGGCTGACTCTTCATCAGCGTCAGCAGCGCCATGAGGTCGCCGACGACGCGGCCGGTCTTGCCCCGGACCAGTTCCGGCACGTCGGGATTCTTCTTCTGCGGCATGATGCTCGAGCCGGTGCAGAAGCGATCCGGCAGATCGACGAAGGCGAACTGCTGCGACGACCACAGCACCAGCTCTTCGCACCAGCGCGACAGGTGCACCATGGTCAGGCTGGCTGCGCTGCAGAACTCGATGGCGAAATCCCGATCACTCACCGCGTCGAGCGAGTTCTGCGCCACGCCGTCGAAACCCAGCGCCCTCGCCACCGCTTCGCGATCGATCGGATAGGTGGTGCCGGCCAGTGCCGCGGCGCCGAGCGGCAGCACGTTGATGCGGCGCCGGCAGTCGAGCAGCCGTTCGCGGTCGCGTTTGAGCATCTCGAACCAGGCCAGCAGGTGGTGGCCGAAAGTAACCGGCTGCGCCGCCTGCAGGTGCGTGAATCCGGGCATGATCGTAGCCGCGTGCGCCTCGGCCTGATCCAGCAGGGCGAGCAGCACGTCGCGCTGCAGATCGACCAGCAGGTCGACCTGCTCGCGCAGGTACAGGCGGATGTCGGTCGCGACCTGATCGTTGCGGGAACGGCCCGTATGCAGCTTTTTTCCGGTATCGCCGATGAGCTCGATCAGCCGGCTCTCGATGTTCATGTGCACGTCTTCGAGCGCTATGCGCCACTGGAACTCGCCGGCTTCTATCTCTTTGTGAATCTGCCGCAATCCCGATACGATGCGCTCGCGCTCGTCGTCGGTGAGCACGCCGACGGCAGCCAGCATGCTGGCATGGGCAATCGAACCGTCGATGTCGTGACGGTACAGGCGCTGATCGAATCCGACCGACGCGGTGAAAGACTCCACGAACGCGTCGGTGGCTTCGGTGAATCGACCACCCCAGGGCTTGGCGTCTTGGCTCATGGTTGCGGGAATTCCGGGAACGGCAGCTGCGAGATGGCCGAGTATAACAGTCAGGGTGCGCCGTCTGGCGATCTGAGCGGCAGCGGTCAGCACTTCGCGCTGCCCGAACTGTGTACGCCCGCGGCGCTGTCCCTGCTGGTGCTGGTGGGTGAGCTGCTGGTGCTGGTGCTGCTGTTTGCCGGCGGCGAGATTTCCTGGACCCGCTTCGCGCTGATGTCCCTGTTCGTGCAGTGGGTGACGCTGATCAGCGCGGGCCTTTTGTGCCTGCTGCGTCCGCGCCTGGCGATGCTCAACCTGGTGCTCGGCGCGCTCGGCTGCTTCGTGCTGGTGATGCTGGTTACCCTGACCGCCGGGCTGCTGGCGGACCGGATCGTGGCCGGTTCGGTGACCGGGGGCAGCGTCGACTGGTCGCTGATTGCGGGCCAGCAGGTCATCGCCGGCATCATCACCACGCTGGCACTGCGCTACTTCTATGTGCAGCAGCAACTGCGCGCGCAGGAGCAGTCGGAGCTGCGCGCCCGCATCCAGGCGCTGCAGTCCCGCATCCGCCCGCACTTTCTGTTCAACAGCATGAACATCATCGCCAGCCTCATCGCCACCGATCCGGAGACCGCGGAATCGGTGGTGGAGGATCTCTCGGAGCTGTTCCGCGCCAGTCTCAACGATGCAGGGAATCAGGTACTGCTGGAGGAGGAGCTGGCGCTGTGCGAGCGCTACATGCGCATCGAAGCGCTGCGTCTCGGCGAGCGGCTGACGCTGCGCTGGGAAATCGAAGAGATTCCTCAGGGGGTGCGGATACCGCTGCTGACGCTGCAGCCGCTGCTGGAGAACGCCATCTATCACGGCGTTCAGCCGCTGCCCGAAGGCGGCGAGATCAGCGTGCGGCTCTGGTTCGCCGACGGCATGGTCAACGTCGAGATCGGCAACCCGTTCCCCGACAGCGGCACCACCGCGCACAAGGCCGGCAACCGCATGGCGCTCGGCAACATCCGCAGCCGGCTCGCGGTGCTCTACGGCAATCGCGCGCAGCTCGAGACGCTGGTGCAGGACCAGCGCTACCTGACCCGGCTGCGCTACCCACTGCGGGCGGCGGACGCCTAGGGCAGCCCGCGGGAACGTGGGACAATGTCAGCCGACATGAAGGTGCTGATCGTAGATGACGAGCAGCTCGCCCGCGACCGCCTGACCCGGATGGTCGGCGCGCTGGCGGGCTACGAGGTGGTGGGCGAGGCGGGCAACGGTGCCGATGCACTGGCGCTGGCCGAACGGCTCGACCCCGACGTCGTGCTGCTCGATATCCGCATGCCGGGCATGGACGGTCTGGAAGCCGCCCGCCATCTGGCGCTGCTGGATCAGCCGCCGGCGGTGATCTTCTGCACGGCCTACGAGGAGCACGCGGTGCAGGCGTTCGACCTGCAGGCAGTGGGGTACCTGCTCAAGCCCGTCCGCAGAGACAACCTGGAAGCGGCGCTCGGCAACGCGCAGCGCGTCAACAAGGCCCAGCTGGCTGCGCTGAGCGGTCCCGAACCGCAGCGGCGCAGCCACATCGCGGCGCGCACCCGCAAGGGCATCGAGCTCATCCCGGTGGACGACGTGCGTTACTTTCAGGCCGACCAGAAGTACGTGACCCTTTGCTACGGCAGCGGCGAGGTGATCATCGATGAGCCGCTGCGCGAGCTGGAGCTGGAGTTCGGCGAGCAGTTCGTTCGCATTCACCGCAACGCGCTGGTGGCGGCCGCCCATATCGAGGCGCTCGACCGTGCGGGCGACGGTCAGGCCCGCATCCGGCTGCGTGGCGTCGAGCGCCCGCTGGACGTGAGCCGACGTCATCTCGCCGCCGTGCGGCGTCTGCTCAAGGCCCTGTAGGGGCGCTTACCGGAGATACCGAATGCCCGACAAGATCATCATCGCCACCCGCGAAAGCCCGCTTGCGCTGTGGCAGGCGGAATTCGTTCGCGCCCGGCTGCAGCACGCGCATCCGGGCCTCGAGGTGGCGCTGCTGGGTATGAAGACCCAGGGCGATCGCTGGCTGGATACCCCGCTGTCCCAGGTCGGGGGCAAGGGGCTGTTCATCAAGGAGCTGGAACAGGCCCTGCTGGCTGGCGCAGCGCACATCGCCGTGCACTCCATGAAGGACGTCCCGGCCGAGCTTCCCGCACAGTTCGCGCTGCCGGTCATCGGCTTTCGCGACGACGTTCGGGACGCCCTGGTCAGTAGCGCCGGCGCTACCCTGGCAGAGCTGCCCCAGGGCGCACGGATCGGCTCTGCGAGCCTGCGTCGCCAGGCTCAGCTCAAGGCGCGACGCCCCGATCTCGATGTGCGGCCCGTACGCGGCAACGTGGGTACCCGTCTGGGCAAGCTCGACGCGGGCGAGTACGACGCGCTCGTGCTTGCCAGCGCCGGGCTGCACCGCCTGGGTCTGGACGATCGCATCAGCGAGCGCCTCCCGGTCGAGGTCTCGCTGCCGGCGGCCGGGCAGGGGGCGCTCGGTATCGAGTGCCTGGCGCAAGCCGCGGCGGTGCGCGAGTTGCTCGAAGTGCTCGACGATCCCGATGTGAATCGCTGCGTCAGCGCAGAGCGCGGCGTCAGTGCCGGCCTGGGCGCCGACTGCTCTGCGCCTCTCGGGGCGCACGCGGTGCTGGTCGATGGAACCATCGAGCTGCAGGCGCTGCTGGCGAGTGCGGATGGACGCCGGGTACTGCGCGCCGCGGCGCGCGGCACCGATGCCGTGAGCGTTGCCGCCGAGGTGGTGGACAGCCTGCGCGCTCAGGGCGCCGTCGAGATCCTCGCAGCGCTGGAACGCCACTGACGTGCGGGTCTGGGTAACCCGCAGCTTACCCGGTGCCGACCGCCTGGCTGCGGCCTTGCGCGCGGCGGGTCACGAGCCGGTGGTTGCCCCGGTGCTGGAAATCGAGCCGCTCACGGTGCGCGTGCCGCCCGGTCCCTATGCGGCGACGGTGTTCGTATCGGAACATGCCGTCGTCTGCGGTGCTGCAGCGCTGGCGGAGCAGAGCGACGAGGTGCTGGCCGTGGGTCGGAGCACGGCCGCCGCGCTGCGCCGGCGCGGCGTAGAGGTACGGGTGCCGGACCGCGAGGATTCCGAAGGCTTGCTGACGCTGCTGCCGGCCGCGCGTGTACGCGGGCGAACCGTGCTTCTGGTGGTCGGCGCGGACGGTCGTGACCTGCTGGCGGCGGGCCTGACCGAACGCGGCGCGCGGGTTCGACGTCTGGTCTGCTATCGGCGTCAGGCACTTGCCGATCTGACGCCGGAGCTGCGCCGGCAGCTCGCCGGCATCGAGGTCATCGTCGCCGCAAGCGGCGACGGCCTGCGCCAGATCGGCAGGCTGTGGGCGGACGCGGGCGGGGATCCCTCGGTGCCGGTGCTCGTTCCGTCGCAGCGGGTGCTGGCTCTGGGGGTGGAACTCGGCCTGCGCAACCTCCATGATTGCGGCGGAGCGGGTACCGACGCCGTGCTCGGCGGGCTCGCCGCCCTGCAGCAGATGGGGAGTAGATGACCACCGAGCGGCCAGACAACGATTCGCCGGAGCAGCCGGGTGCGTCAGCGCCGGCAGGCGCGGGCGCCAGCGATACGCGAAGCGCGGCCAGCGCCCCGGCAGCGGCAGACGCACAGGCAAACCCGAAGCGGGAACCAGAGCCAGAGCCAGAAGCACAGCCGCAGACGACACCCACGATCGTCGCCACGCCGGAAAAACCACGCCGGGGCGGCCGAGTGCTGGGCGCGCTCGCGCTGCTGATCGCGCTGGCTGCGGCAGGTGTTGCCGGCTACCTCTACTACGAGCTCTTCTATCGGGGTGCCGCGCAGGAACTCACGCAGCGGGTCACCGCGCTGGAGAACGCGTCCAGCAGCGACGAGCGCCAGCTGGTGCAGCTTGAGAGCTCGCTGGAGCAGTCGCTCGGCGATCTGCGGCAAACGCTGGCTGATCAGCAGCAGGCGCGGGAAGCGAGCGAGGCTGCGCTGCGCGACGCGCTGGCGGAGGCGACCCGCAGGGCACCGCCGACATCGCGTGAATGGCGCGTCGCGGAAGTGCAGTATCTGCTGCGCATTGCCAACAACCGCCTGACGCTGGAGCACGATGTCCCCGGGGCGCTCGGGTTGCTGCGCGCGGCCGATGCCATTCTCGTTGAGCTCGACGACTTCGCCCTGTTTCAGGTGCGGGCGGCGCTGGCCGACGAGATTCTCGCGCTGGAGAAGGTCCGTGGCACCGACGTGCAGGGCCTGTTCCTGCGTCTGGAGGCGCTGAAAGGTGATCTCGAACGCCTGCCGCTGCGCCTGCCCGAGTACCTGGCCGGGTCGCAGAGCACCGGTGCCGCCACCGCCGACGGTGCGACCCTGTGGCAGCGGATCACCGAACAGCTGTCGAGCTACCTGCAGCTGCGCCGATTCGACGGCGCCGTGAAGCCGCTGCTGGCGCCCGAGGAAGCCGTTTACCTGGAGCTCAATCTGCGCCTCATGCTGGAACGTGCCCAGCTCGCGGCGCTGCGCCGTGAACAGCTCATCTACGTGCAGAGCCTCGAGACGGCCAGGGACTGGATCGAGCGTTTTCTCGACACGGATCAGCAGCCCGTGCAGGTGATGCGCAGGGAGCTCGATGCGCTGATTCCAATCGCTCTGGATCAGCCGCTGCCCGACATCTCCGCTTCGCTGCGCGCGCTGACGGACGTGGTGCGGACGCCGTCGTGAGAATCGGACTGCTGGTACTGGCGGTGGCGCTGGTGCTCGGCGGGCTCGTGGGCGCCCTGGTGGTGCGCGATCCCGGCTACGTACTCGTTGCCTACGACCAGATGGCCGTGGAAACCAGCCTCTGGTTCGCCCTGCTGCTGCTGGTGCTGGCGTACTTCCTCGTGCGGCTGCTGATTCTCGTGTTTGTGCGCATCGCCCAGGGCCGGGTCAGTCTCGGCGACTGGAATCAGCGCCGGCGTCTGCGCAGTGCGCGCCAGCAGACGGTGCGCGGCCTGTTGCTGATGGCTGAGGGGGAATGGCTGGACGCGCGGCGCCTGCTCGAGGCCGCGGCGCCGCGCGTGCAGGCACCGCTGATCAACTATCTCAGCGCCGCCCGCGCAGCGAATCAGCTCGGTGATGCGCCCGGGCGCGATGCGCTGCTGCTGAAGGCGCGCGAGTCCACGCCGGGTGCGCGGCTCGCGGTGGGACTCACCCAGGCTGAGCTCCAGCGCGACGCGGGGCAGTGGCAGCAGTGCCTGACGACGTTGCTGGAGCTGAACGGACTGACCTCGAAGCAGCCGCAGGTGCTGCGCATGCTGGCGAGCTGCTACGAGCAGCTCGAAGACTGGGACGCTCTGCTGGCGCTGGGTCCGCAGCTGCGCAAGCACAAGGTGCTGCAGGCCGACGCCCTGGAATCGCTCCTGCGCCGCGCCTGGCAGGGTGCGCTCCGCGGTGCGGGCGCAGAGCTGCAGGCGCGCTGGAAGAGCGTGCCGCGCGAGCTCAAGCGCGACGCCGATCTTGCTGCCACCTATGCCGAGCTGCTCGAAGCCGCCGGCGCTGGTGGCGCTGCCGAAGGCGTGCTGCGCGAGGCGCTCGGCCGGCAGTGGGACGAGCGGCTGGTGCGACGCTACGGCATGCTCAGCGGCGCGGACGCCCGTCAGCAGATCGCAGCGGCAGAAAGCTGGCTCAAGGAGCGCCCCAACGATGCGGAGCTGCTGCTGGCGCTGGGGCGCCTGTGCCTGCGCAGCGCGCTGTGGGCCCGCGCCCGAGAATATTTCGAGGCGAGCCTGCGCCTGCGGCGCTCCGCCGAGGTGCAGGGCGAGCTGGGGCGGCTGTGCGTGGCGCTCGGCGACAGCGAGCGCGGCGCCGAGTATCTGGTGCAGGCAGCGGGCACACTGCCGGAGCTGCCGCTCCCGACCCGAGCGGACGCGGCAGCGGGCTGATCGGCACCGGCAGGTTTCGTGGCCGGCGCCGGCGGATCAGGACCGCGGCGCGTAGTCGAACACGTCCGAGCGCAGCGCGGCGAGTGGCACGCCCTGCGTCTCGAGTAGGTCACACACCCGGTAGACGAAAGCCGGGCTGCCTGCCAGCACCACCTGCGTGCCGGCAAATCGGGCAGCGTTGCGCCGCAGCCAGTCGAGCCCGCGGTTGGCGTCGCTGCGTTCCGCGTCGGCGATCAGCTGCAGCTCGAGCCAGGCGGCATCCAGCGCCCGCAGCGCCGGCTCCAGATAGAAGTCGTCCGGCTCATCGGCACACCACAGCAGAGTCACCGGGAACACGGGCACCTGCCTGGTCAGGGTATCGATGATGCTCATGGCCTGGGCGGCGCCGGTACCGCCTGCGATCAGCAGCAGCGGCTGCGTCAGCGGCGGGCTCAGACGCACGGAACCCAGCGGGCCGCGCACCTTCAACAGGGTCGTTGTGCTGGTACCGGCGTGTTCCAGCAGCGTATCCAGCTGCGCGGCCTCGGGTGCGCCTGGCGTGGAACGGTAGTGCAGCTCCAGCCGGGGCAGGCGCCAGGGGGCGCTGGCGATGGACAGGGGGATGCTGCCTTCCGGCAACGCGATCTCGAGGTACTGTCCGGCTTCGAAGTGAAAGCAGTCGGGCATCTCGAGGCTCAGGAGCCGCACCGGCGCCCGCAGGCCAGGCTCCGGCGCGGCGCCGACGGACAGCAGCCGGCAATCGTGCAGCGCAGGTGTGGGCATGGGCTCGCGGTCGTGCTTCTGCTCCGGCGCGGCGCTCGCGGCGCACGCCGGTGCCGGGTCAGCGACCCTTCATGGACGAGAAGAACTCGTTGTTGGTCTTGGTGTCCTTGAGCTTGTTCATCAGAAACTCGATGGCCGCGATGTCGTCCATGTCGTGCAGCAGTTTGCGCAGAATCCATACGCGCTGCAGCTCTTCCTCGGTCATCAGCAGCTCTTCGCGGCGGGTGCCGGAACGACGGATGTTGATGGCGGGGTAGACGCGCTTCTCGGCAATCTTGCGCTCGAGGTGCAGTTCCTGGTTGCCGGTGCCTTTGAACTCCTCGTAGATCACTTCGTCCATCTTGGAGCCGGTGTCGATCAGCGCCGTGGCGATGATCGTCAGGCTGCCGCCTTCCTCGATGTTGCGCGCGGCGCCGAAGAACCGCTTCGGGCGCTCGAGCGCGTTGGCGTCGACACCGCCGGTGAGCACCTTGCCGGAGGAGGGCACGATCGTGTTGTATGCGCGTGCCAGGCGGGTGATGGAATCGAGCAGTATCACCACGTCCTTCTGGTGCTCAACCAGGCGCTTCGCCTTTTCGATCACCATCTCGGCCACCTGCACATGCCGCGACGGCGGCTCGTCGAAGGTGCTGGCCACCACCTCGCCGCGCACCGACCGCTGCATCTCGGTCACCTCTTCCGGCCGCTCGTCGATCAGCAGCACGATGAGCATCACCTCCGGATTGTTGGAGGCGATCGATTGCGCGATGTTCTGCAGCATCAGCGTCTTGCCGGCCTTGGGCGGCGAGACGATCAGTCCACGCTGGCCCTTGCCGATGGGTGCGATCAGATCCACCACCCGCGCCGACAGATCCTCCGTGCTGCCGTTGCCACGTTCGAGCTTCAGGGGCTCGTTGGGAAACAGCGGCGTGAGGTTTTCGAACAGGATCTTGTTCTTCTTCGAGTTCGGCTCGCTGAAGTTGATGGTGTCGACCTTCAGCAGCGCGAAGTAACGCTCGCCGTCCTTCGGCGGGCGGATCTTGCCGGCGATGCTGTCGCCGGTGCGCAGATTGAACCTGCGGATCTGGCTGGGCGAGACGTAGATGTCGTCCGGACCGGCCAGGTAGGAACTGTCCGGGGAGCGCAGAAAACCGAAACCATCCTGCAGGATCTCCAGGGTGCCTTCGCCGAAGATGTCCTCGCCTTCCTTCGCCTGCTTGCGCACGATGGCGGCGATCACTTCCTGTTTGCGCGAGCGGGCGATGTTTTCCAGGCCCATGTCGCGGGCCATGTCGATGAGGTCGCCCACCGGCTTGCGTTTCAGATCTGTCAGGTTCATATGCAGTTTCGTAATCAGATTGATGGATGCAGTGAGAGAAGAGATTCGCGGCTCTTCGTTGTTTTGTAGGCCCCGGTTCGTGTAGGCCTCTTCCGTGCAGAGGGCTACCAGCTGCGGCCTGCTCGAATCTCTAAGGAATCAGGGCGCCGCGCGCTGCGGGGCGGACCGGGAGCCTATGCCGCAAACTCTGGCGCCGGAGAGCACATCGAGTACAGGTCTGGAACGCCGGAGGATGGGCAGCGGGAC
This sequence comes from Pseudomonadales bacterium, assembly GCA_041395905.1. Taxonomy (GTDB): domain Bacteria; phylum Pseudomonadota; class Gammaproteobacteria; order Pseudomonadales; family Azotimanducaceae; genus UBA7803. Next base: position 131,905 of record JAWKZP010000009.1, on the reverse strand, counting down.
TGCTGCCAGGCACAAAGTAAGCTCAGTTTAGTGGTTTGGCGGGCCCCGTCAAGCCATCTGATCACTGCGCGCTGAGGCGGGGTACGGGCGCTGGGGCCGTGCTCGTCGGCGGCGGCGGGACGTTGGAATGCGCCCGCCGCCACGTCGCTCGTCAGAGATTGCTGTCCAGGAACGCCGCCAGCTGCGACTTCGACAGCGCTCCCACCTTGGTGGCTTCGACCGAACCATTCTTGAACAGCATCAGCGTCGGGATGCCACGGATGCCGTATTTCGGCGGCGTGGTCTGGTTGGCGTCGATATCCAGCTTGCAGACCTTCACCTTGTCGCCGTACTCGGTGGCGATCTCGTCGAGAATCGGCGCGATCATCTTGCAGGGGCCACACCACTCGGCCCAGTAATCCACCAGCACGGGCTTGTCGGATTTGAGCACGTCCTGCTCGAAATCCGCGTCTGAAGTGTGCACTATGTTGCCGCTCATTCTTGGCCTCCAGCAGTCGGAAAACGCGCGCTGCGGACAGCGCAGACGGCGCAGTTTACCACGAGACCGTCGGGCCACGGATAGACCGAAGCGTCCCGTGCTTATGCCGCGGGGCCGGCACACACAACACCGCCGCTGAGGGGAGCCGGATGGCCGAGCTGCACGCTGTTCTGGATCTCGGCTCGAACAGTTTTCATCTGCTGATCGCGCGCCGCCGGGGTGATGCCTGGCAGACCGTCGAGCGCATCAAGGACAAGGTGCAGCTGCTCGGCGGCTTCCGCGATGGTGAGCTGAGCGCAGCCGCCGTGGCGCGCGGCCTCGACAGCCTGGCGCGCTTCGCCCAGCGGCTGGCGCCGGTCGCGCGCGAGCGCCTGCACATGGTCGGTACCCATGCGCTGCGCGAGGCCAGCAACCGCGACGAGTTCGCCCGCGCCGCCGAGCGTCTGATCGGCGTCCCGCTGCGCATCATTCCCGGTGAGGAGGAGGCCCGGCTGATCTACCTGGGTGTGGCCCACCATGCACCGCCGCCGGCAGGCGAAGTGCGCCTGGTGGTGGACATCGGCGGTGGCAGCACCGAATGCGCGTGGGGCGGCGCCGCGCAGCTGCACGGCGTCAGCTCGGCCAAGGTGGGCTGCGTGTCGTTGAGCGATGCGTACTTCGGCGCTGGGGCCCTGTCCCAGGAAGCGGCATTCGTCAGCGCGCGGCGCCATGCCATGAACGTGCTGCGCGACGCGCGGCTCGCTGAGCTTTCTGCGCGCTTCGGCGCGCCGGCGGCGCTCAGCGTGGTGGGAACCTCGGGCACCATCGAGTCGGTGCAGACCGTGCTTGCCACCAACGGCTGGGGCGCGGATTCCATCACCGCCGAGGGGCTTGCCGAGCTGGCCGACAGCATCCTGTCGCGGCGCTGGTTCGTCGAGTCCGAGCTGCCGGGGTTGCCGCCGGAGCGCGTCGACATCTTCCCGGCCGGCGTGGCGCTGCTTTCAGCGCTGTTCGACACGCTCGGCATCGAACGCATGCGCTACGTCGACGCCTCGCTGCCGCAGGGTGTGCTGTTCGAGGCTCAGGGATTGCCGGCGCCGGGCGCGGATCTGCGCACCGGCACCATCACCGCCCTGCAGCAGCGCTGGGCCGTGGACGTCGCCCAGGCACAGCGGGTTGAAACCACGGCCCTGGCCCTGTTCGACGGCGTCGCCGACTGGTGGGTCGATACGCCCGGCGATCGCGCGCTGCTGCGCTGGGCAGCCGCGCTGCATGAGATCGGCCTGGGGGTAGCGGCCCGTCATTACCATCGCCACGGCGCCTATCTCATCCGGCACAGCGATCTGCCGGGGTTTACTCCAGCCGAGCGCGACGCGTTGACGCTGCTGGTGCGCGGGCACCGGCGGGCGTTCCCCGGGCTCGCCTTCGGCGCGTTCGAGAGTGGCCGCGCGCTGGAGCTCATGCGTCTGCTCGCCGTGCTGCGTCTGGCAGTGATCCTGGAGCGTGGACACGCAGGGCCGGTCGCCCAGGTATCCGCATGCAGCCGCGGCAATGCGCTCGTGGTGCGGCTGCCGGCCGGCTGGCGGGCGGCGCATGCGCTCAGTCGGCGCGAGCTGGAAGTGGAGGCCACGCAGCTGGCCGGCGTCGCCATCGAGCTGGTGATCGAGGAGGTGTAGCGCCCGCGGTTCGCCGGGAACAAGCGCCCGCGGCTTGCCGGGAAAGGCCCGCGGCTCGCCTCCTCAGAGCTCCCGCAGGGCCTCGGCCGCGCGCATCGAGAAGTAGCTGAGGATGCCGTCGGCGCCTGCGCGCTTGAAGCACAGCAGCGATTCCAGCACCACGCTCTCGTTGAGCCAGCCGCGCTCAATGGCACCCATGTGCATGGCGTACTCGCCGCTGACCTGATAGGCGAACGTCGGCACGCCGAATCGATCCTTCACCCGGCGCACGATGTCCAGGTAGGGCATGCCCGGCTTCACCATCACCATGTCGGCGCCCTCGTCCAGATCCAGCGCGATCTCCTGCAGCGCCTCCTCGGCATTGGCCGGGTCCATCTGATAGGTCTGCTTGCTGCCCTTGCCCAGGGTCGTGCTGGAGCCCACGGCATCGCGGAACGGACCGTAGTAGGCGGACGCGTATTTGGCCGAGTAAGCCATGATCTGGGTGAGCTGGTGCCCGGCATGATCCAGGGCGGAGCGGATCGCGCCGATCCGGCCGTCCATCATGTCGGACGGCGCGATGACGTCCGCGCCCGCCTGGGCGCAGACCAGCGCCTGGTGGGTCAGGGCCTCGACCGTTTCGTCGTTCATGACGTACCCTGCGGTGTCGATCAGGCCGTCCTGGCCGTGGCTCGTGTAGGGGTCGAGGGCAGCGTCGGTGATGACGCCCAATTCGGGCAGCTGTGCCTTCAGGGCCCGCACGGCGCGTGGCACGAGGCCGTCCGGGTTCCAGGCTTCGGCGCCGTCGTCGGTGCGCAGATCCGGGCCCACGTTGGGAAACAGCGCGATCGCCGGTATGCCCAGCCCCAGAGCCCGCTCGGCGTCGCGCAGCAACTCGTCGATGGAGAGCCGCTCGATGCCCGGCATGGAGTCCACCGGCACGCGCCGGCTACTGCCCTCGATGATGAACATGGGGTAGATCAGGTCGTCGGCGGTCAGCCGGTTCTCGCGCACGAGGCGGCGGGCAAAGTCTGTCGCCCGGTTTCTGCGCATGCGGGTGGCGGGGAAGCTGCGCGCCATGGTTAAGGTCCTGAAAGGTACGGAACGGCAATGTTACTCAAGCCCCAGCAGAAGTTCAGAGGGAAGTTGAAGCGCGCGTTCGGCATCGCCGGCAGCGGCCGCATTGCCCTGCTGGCGGTGCTGGTACTGCTGGTGGGTGCGTTTTTCGCGTTCGATCTGGGTCGATTCCTGAATCTTGACTACCTGCAGGCGATTCGCGCCGACGCCAGCGCGGCGGTGACGCGCGAACCGCTTCTGTGGAGCGCCGGCTATTTCGTCATCTACGTGCTGGTCACGGCCCTGTCGCTGCCGGGCGCTGCGGTGATGACGCTTGCGGGCGGGGCGATTTTCGGCATGGTCTGGGGGCTCGTGCTGGTGTCTTTTGCGAGCTCTGTCGGTGCGACGCTCGCCATGCTGGTGTCCCGCACGCTGCTGCGTGACTGGGTTCAGAGCCGGTTCGGTGCGCAGCTCGGCTCGGTGAATCGCGGCCTCGAGCAGGAGGGCGGCTTTTATCTCTTCAGCATCCGCATGGTGCCGCTGTTGCCGTTTTTCGTGGTCAATCTCGTGATGGGGCTGACGCCCATCGGAGTCTGGGCATTCTACTGGGTCAGCCAGCTCGGCATGCTCGCGGGGACGGCCGTGTACGTGTTTGCAGGTACCCAGCTGGCGACCGTGACCAGCGTCGCTGACGTGCTCAGCCCGGGGCTGATCGCTGCGCTCAGTCTGCTCGGGCTGTTGCCGCTGCTGGCGCGCAAGTCGCTCGGCTGGCTGAGGCAGCGGGCAGGGATGGCACGGCCGGATCAGGAGGACAATTGAAGTGGCGCGCTACGACAACAATCTCACGGTGATCGGTGGCGGCTCCGCCGGGCTCATCGCGGCGCTCATCGCTGCCACGGTCCGGGCCCGGGTGACCCTGATCGAACGCGCCCGCATGGGCGGTGACTGCCTGAACACCGGCTGCGTGCCCAGCAAGACCCTGATCCGTTCGGCGCGGGTGGCGCACACCCTGCGCAGCGCGGATCGCTACGGCATGCAGGCGGTCACCCCCAAGGTGGACTTCGAGCGGGTGATGAACCGGGTGCGCGGCGCCATTGCGACCATCGAGCCGAAAGACTCCATGGAACGGTACCGGAGCCTGGGCGTGGACTGCATTGCCGGCGAGGCGCGCCTGATCGACCCGCATCATGTGGCGGTCGGAGACCGTGTCGTGAGCTCGCGCAGCATCGTGCTGGCTACGGGCGCCGAGCCGCTTGTGCCGCCGATTCCCGGCCTGGCGGACGTGGCACCGCTCACCTCCGACAACCTCTGGGATCTCGCGACGCTGCCGGGACGTCTGCTGGTGATGGGCGGCGGGCCCATCGGCTGCGAGCTGGCGCAGAGCTTTGCCCGGCTGGGCGCGTCAGTGACGCTGATCGACATGGCGCCGCGGTTGCTGCCGCGGGAGGATGCGGACGTTTCCGCGCATCTGGCCGACGTGTTCCGCGCCGAGGGGATCGACGTCCGCCTCGGTCACCGTGCGGTACGGGTTGCCCCCGATTCGGAGAACGGGCCCGGTGCGGGCACCCTGCATGCCGAGACCCCGGAGGGCAGCGTCAGCTTTGCCTTCGACCGGATTCTCGTGGCGGTGGGCAGACGGCCGAACACGGCGGGACTCGGCCTGGAAGCGCTCGGGATCGCGACGGAAGCCTCCGGGGCGGTGCGCGTCGACCGCTACCTGCGCACCAGCTGCCCGGGGGTCTATGCCTGCGGCGATCTGGTCGGTCCGTACCAGTTCACCCACATGGCGTCACACCAGGCCTGGTACGCGGCGGTCAACGCGCTGTTCGGTCGGTTCCGCCGCTTCGCCGTGGACTATCGGGTGGTGCCCTGGGCGACCTATACCGACCCGGAGGTCGCCCGTGTCGGGTTGTCGGAGGATGCGGCCCGCGACCAGAACATCGACTACGAAGTGACCACTTACTTCCTGGAAGATCTCGATCGTGCGGTCGCCGACGGCTCTGCCAGCGGCTGGGTGAAGGTGCTGACGCCGCCGGGTAAGGATCGAATTCTCGGTGCCACCATCGTCGGTGCCCAGGCGGGGGAGCTGATCACCGAATTCATAGTCGCCATGACCCACGGGTTGGGGCTCAAGGCGCTGCTAGGGACCATCCATGTCTACCCGACCCTGAGCGAAGCCGCCAAGCTGACCGCCGGCAGCTGGCGCCGGGCCCACGCGCCGGAGCGGGTGCTGCGCTGGGTCGGTCATCTGCAGCGCTGGCTGCGCTGAATCCTGCGGGTTCAGCGCGTCAGCGCCTTGCCGATGCGTCTGCTGGCGCGCCGGAAGTGGCGCGGGTCGTTCAGGAGCTTGCTCAGCACCAGGGCGCCGTAGAGCTGCTGCAGGAGGTCGCTCGCCGCCCGGGCGGCGCGCTTGGGTTTCAGTCCCGTGGCTTCGTAGACGCTGGCGAGGCGCTGCAACCAGGCCTCGTACTGCTGCGCAAGCTGCTCGGCAAACGCGCCGTGGGCGCTGCCCTGGGCCAGCACGGCCAGCAGGCAGTGGGTTTCGCCGTCCTCGACGTAGCGGCAGAAACCCTCCACGAAGGCGGCCAGGCGCTGCGCTGGCGGGGCATTGCCGGCGAGCCGCGCAAAGGCTTCCCGTTCCAGGCAGGCCGCCGCGTGACGCACGAGCACGTCCGCCATTTCCGCCTTGCCGCCGGGAAAGTGATGGTACAGCCCCGCCTTGCCGATGCCGGCTGCTGCGGCCAGCTGGGTGAGGGTTGCGCCGTCGTAGCCGCTGGCCTGAAAGACCCCGAGCAGGCGTTCGATCAGCTGCTCCCTGGCGGTGATGGTCTGGGACATGGGTCGATGGTAGCAGAGGAATCCATACCGGACGAACGTTCGGATGGTCCCTTTTCTTGCAACCACCCCCATGCCGGAGCACTATCCGGGGTCGAGTACGAGCGTCCCGGGGCCGGGGCGGGCGCGGGGACGAGCGCGGAGACGAGCGCCGTGAAAGGTCCTTCGCGCGAGGGAGCGTCAGGTGGCAAGCGCCACCGTCGGGAGGTCACTGCATGAAATTCGGGATATTTTACGAACACCAGCTGCCACGACCCTGGTCGGATGGCGCCGAACAGCGGCTGTTCAACGAAGCGCTGGATCAGGTGGAGCTGGCGGATCGCCTTGGCATCGATTACGCGTGGGAGGTGGAACACCACTTTCTCGAGGAGTACTCACACTCGTCGGCACCTGAGGTGTTTCTGGCGGCCTGCTCGCAACGCACGCGCAACATCCGCCTGGGCCACGGCATCAGACAGGTCATTCCTCAGTACAACCACCCGGCGCGCACTGCGGAGGTGATCGCGACGCTGGACCTGGTCTCCCAGGGCAGGGTCGAGTTCGGCACCGGCGAATCGTCCGCGGAGCTCGAACTCGGCGGATTCGGCATCCCGGTGGCGCAGAAGCGCAAGATGTTTCTCGAAGCCACGGAGCAGATCTGCAACATGCTGGCCATGGATCCCTACCCGGGGTTCAAGGGCCGGTTTTTCGAAATGCCGTGCCGCAACATCGTGCCGAAGCCCGTGCAGCGGCCTCACCCGCCGGTGTGGGTAGCCTGCTCGCAACGCGAAACCATCCGCATGGCGGCGCGGCTGGGCATCGGCGCGCTGACCTTCGCTTTCGTCGACCCCGCGGAGGCGAGAGCCTGGGTGGACGAGTACTACAGCATCATCAAGAGCGATGAGTGCGTACCCATCGGCCACACCGTGAACGCCAACATCTGCATGGTGTCGAGCTTCTCGTGCCATCACGATCGCGAAACCGCGGTGCGCCGCGGGCTCGAAGGCTTCGAGTTCTTCGGCTACGCGCTCGGGAGCCTGTACGGCTTCGGCGAGCACAAGCCGGGGCGGACGGATCTCTGGAAGGAGTTCCAGGCGGTGCGCAAGCCGCAGCTCGAGCAGGAGGTGGGCGACTATACCCAGGCGCTGACGGCGGCGCGCGGCGGCATCGGCACCCCGGACGACCTGCGCAACCACCTGCGCAAATTCGAGTCGTGCGGGGTCGATCAGGTGACGTTCATACAGCAGGCCGGCATGAACCAGCACGCCCATATCTGCGAGTCGCTGGAGATATTCGCGGCCGAGGTGATGCCGGAGTTCAAGGAGCGCGAGGCGGAACGCGAAGCGCGCAAGGCCCGCGAGCTGGCGCCGTACATCGAAGCGGCTCTGGCGCGCAAGGTGCCCATGACCGCGCCGCGCGACGAGGAGATCCCGACCTTCAAGGCGCTGGGGCGGCGTATCACCGAAGAGCAGCAGGGCAAACCGTCACTCTACGAGAAGCCGGCCTCGGCCGGCTGAGCCGGTCGACCCGCGCTTCTGTCCAGGTCCGGCGCCCGAGGGGGTCATCCTGCGACCTTTTCGGGCGCCCGCGCATCTATGAACTGGCATGGCCGGATTTGCTGACATCCGTCTCGATGTTGGGATCGCACGCGGACTGAAGCGTGGGGATCGCCGTGCCCAGAGCGTCGCATACCGGTTGCTTGCGCCAACGATCATGGGCATGGCCCTGCGCATACTTCAGGACCATGGCCAGGCCCAGGAGGTTGTGCAGGATACCTTCGTCGAGCTGATCGACAAGGCATCGTCGCTGCGCGACCCGGAGGCCGTGCTGGGCTGGGTACGCCGGGTTGCCGTGAATCACTGCTACATGCGGTTGCGTTCCCCGTGGCATCAGCGGCGAGATCAGGACACCGAGTTCGACGCCATGGAAGGGGCGGGCACGCCCTACCTCGAGTCGCTGCCGGACATCGAGCGCGCACTGGCAACTCTGCCGGCGGAAACCCGTCTGGTGATCTGGCTGCACGACGTCGAGGGCTACACGCACAAGGAGATCGCCAAGCTCACCGGCCAGACCGCGAGCTATTCGAAATCGCAGCTGGCGCGGGGCTACCAGAAGCTGGCGCAGCAATTTCAGAGTGAAACAGATGACGAAACCGTCGATATCAGACCTGCTTACACTACGTGACGCCCTGCGCGAGGGTGAGCTGCCGGACGAGCAGCTGGCGCAGCAGGTGGCGGCTGATCCCCAAAGTCGCGCGGAGCTGGCGAAGTTGCGGCAGATCCGCAGCGCGCTCAACGAGCTTGCGCCGGTGACGCCGGATCCTGAAGTCTGGCAGGCCATCAGTGAGCGTACCCGCGGCCGGGACCGGCGGCGGTTCACCGTGCCGTTTCCCATCGCCACGGCCGCTTCGGTGTTTCTCGCGGCGGCGCTGGCCATCATTTACTGGAACCCGGCGCGGCTGGGCGGCGATGCCGCGCCCGGCGCGGGACCGATCGTCAACGATCCGGTGGCGCAGCTGATGATCCGGTCGCAGACCCTGGAGCGCCAGCTGTTGAACCCGGCGGCAGTGGCGCCCATGGAGGACCAGAGCATTCAGGCGCTGCTGTATCGAATCGCGGACGTCGATTCGCAGCTGAATGCGCAGTACGAATCAGACCAGCCTGATCCGCAGGAGAAAGAACGCCTGTGGCGCGAGCGCGTGGCGCTGCTCGAATCCCTGAGCGACGTGCAGCGTGGTCAGGCGGTGCTGCGCCCGGCCATCTACTAGGTAACCCGAGATGATCATGACCAGACCGATGCCCTGGCTACTGTTGCTGGCTCTGTGTGCGAGCCCGGTACTTGCCGCCGAGACGCAGCCACCGGCGCCGCCTGCGCCACCGGACATGGAAAAGATCGAACAGCGGATGGATGAGGCGCGGCGCCAGCTCGATGAGGCGGCTCTGCGGCTCGCCGAATTGCAGCGTGAGATGTATCGCCTGGAGTCGAGCGGGCCCGGCGCTCAGCGACCGATGATCGGCATCCTGTTTACCAGTCCCGGAGATGCGGCCGGGCTGCCGCTGGCGGGCGTGACCCCCGACGGCGGCGCGGCTCAGGCGGGCCTGCAGGCCGGCGACGTGATCGTGGCCATCAACGGCACGCGCCTCGATGGCGGTGGCGACGAGCCGCCGCTCAAGATCCTGCAGCGGCTGATGAAGGACGTCGAGATCGGCGACCGCGTGAGCATCGAGTACCGCCGCGACGGTACCGTCTCGACGGCCACGATCGAGACCCAGTCCCACAGCCAGTTCATGCGCCGCATGATGGAGGGCGATCCGGCGCAGCTCGAAGCGTTCAGCAGCGTGGCCGGCAAAGCCGCGCTGGCGGCAGCTGAGAGCATGAAGCTGGATCTGGACATGGACCTCGATGCCGACACCCGCGGTGTCCTGCGCCGGCTCCTGATGCTGCGCAGCGCGTTGCGTCTGGAGGACGTTTCCGGCTCCCTGGCCTCCTACTTCCACGTCGATCGCGGGGTGCTCGTGCTGGCCGTGCCGGAAACGGTGGACGCGCTGCAGCCGGGCGACATCCTGCTGCGCGTCGGCGACGTCGAGGTTGCAGACGCGGACGCGGCGATCGACAGCCTCAAGGGCCTCAGCGACGAAACCACCCTGCAGATCAAGCGCAAAGGTCGCGAGCGCACGGTGACGGTGGATGGTAAGGCGCTCGCCGATGCCATCGGCACGCGCACGGGGAACGGCAGGTTCCGGTTCCGCTTCGAGCCGGGAACCTGGGACTCGCAGGGCAGCGACGACGCTGACCGCGAGGTCCGCGTCATCGTGATCGATTCCGGTGAAGACGGGGCCGGCGGGGCCGACGGGAAAGACGCCAGCCGCGACGGCGACTGAGCCGGGTCAGCCGCTGCCGTTCAAAGTCTCGAGCTGTTCGGAAGCCTCCAGCCAGTCCTGCTCTGCAGCTTCCAGATCGCGCCGCAGGCGTCCGGAACGGGCCATCAGCTCGTCGAGCTCCGCGGCTGGCAGGCTGTGGTACAGCTCGGGGTCGGCGAGCCGACTCTCCACGGCTTTGAGCTCGGCGCCGAGCCGTTCCATGCGCTGCTCCGCCTTGCGCAGACGCTGGCGCAGCGGCTGCTCGTCGGCCCGCTTCTGTGCCGCCGCCTGGCGTTCGGCGCGGCGGTCGTGACGGGGTGCACGCCTTGGTGTGGCCAGCTCGCGGCGTGCCACGTAGCTGTCCAGATCGCCGTCGAAGCGGGCGACGCGCCCACCCTCCACCAGCCAGAACTCGTCGACCACCCGGTTCAGCAGGCTGCGGTCGTGGGACACCAGCAGCACCGCGCCCTCGTAATCCTGCAGCGCGACGACCAGGGCTTCGCGCATTTCCAGGTCCAGGTGGTTGGTGGGCTCGTCCAGGACCATGAGGGCCGGCTCGGTCAGCGCCATCAGTGCCAGCGCCAGGCGCGCGCGCTCACCGCCGGAATAGGTACCGCAGGCGCGCTCGGCCTGCGCATTGGGAAAGCCCCAGCCGCCCAGGTAGTCGCGGCACCACTGCTCACGCTGGCCGGGCGCTGCGCGGATGATCTGCGCCAGACCGGAGGCTCCGGCGTCCAGCGTCTCGAGCTGATGCTGGGCGAAATAGCCGATGCGCGAGTGCGGTCCGCGCACCAGCTCTCCGGCCAGGGGCGTGAGCTCTCCCACCAGCCCCTTCAGCAGGGTCGACTTGCCGGCGCCGTTGGCGCCGAGCACGCCGATGCGGGCTCCCGGCAGGATGGACTGGCGGATGCCGGTCAGCACCGGCCGCCCGGCATAGCCGAGCGCTACGTCGGTGAGCGCCAGCAGCGGGTTGGAGACCTTGTCCGGATTGCTGAAGCCGAAGCGGTAGGGCGACTCGGCGAGCACCGGCGCGACGGTCTCCATGCGCTGAAGCGCCTTCAGCCGGCTCTGCACCTGACGGGCCTTGCTGGCCTTGGCGCGGAACCGCTCGACGAAGCGCTGGATGTGCTCGATCTGCGCCTGCTGGCGCGTGAACTGCGCCTGCTGCAGCGTCAGCTGCTCGGCACGCTGCCGCTCGAAAGCGCTGTAGTTGCCCCGGTAGGTGTCGGCGTGTCCGGCAACCAGGTGAATGATGTGATCGGTGACGCCGTCGAGGAAATCGCGGTCGTGCGCTATCAGCACCAGGGTGCCGGGAAAGCGCTGCAGCCACTGCTCCAGCCACAACGTGGTCTCGAGATCCAGGTGGTTCGTCGGCTCGTCCAGCAGCAGCAGATCGGCAGGGCACATCAGCGCACGGGCCAGTGCCAGCCGGATGCGCCAGCCGCCTGAGAATGCCCGGAACGGGCGCTGGAAATCGCCGGCGGCGAATCCGAGCCCGTGCAGAATCTCGCCCGCCCGCGCTTCGGCCTCGTAGCCGCCGAGATCGGCATAGAGCGCGTGCAGCTCGGCCAGGCGCAGGTCTTCGCCGGCTTGCTGGGCCCTGGCGATCTGCTGCTCGACCTGGCGCAGCGCGGCGTGGCCATCGAGCACGTAGTCCAGTGCAGGCGTGTCCACCACGGCCAGGCTCTGGGCCATGTGCGAAACGACCCAGCCCGAGGGCATGCTGATGTCGCCGTCCTCGGGCAGCACCTTGCCCAGGAACAGCTGAAACAGCGTCGACTTGCCAACCCCGTTGCGGCCTACCAGACCCACTTTCTGGCCCGCGTGGATGGTGCACGAAAGATGCTCGAACAGGGTCCGGTCGCCGCGTTTCAGTGAGATGTCGCGTGCTTGCAGCATCGCGGGTGCAACCGCCTCCGCTCGGGGTCAGTTCGGGGTCAGGGCAGGCCGCGCCGCGGCCGGCATGAGGCTCAGGCAGACAGAGACTGGTCGGTCGCCTCGCGACGCGTCACGGCAATGGGCGCACCGCGCAGGTCACGGGACAGGCCCACGCGCGGCTGCGCGTCGATCCAGCGCATCAGGTCCCACCAGGCGGGCGTCTCTTTGCGCGCGGCCCGCGAGTCCAGCATGTCCACCACGCCCTTGCCCACCTCGGCCGCTTCCATGTACACCGGGCTGTCGCGGAACGTGGCGACGGCGGGCACGTCGAGGCAGGCGAGAAAGTGCTCGAGCTTGGCGTGGGTGGGCGTGTTCGGCTGCACGCGGTTGGCGATGACGCCCACCGGGCGCGGTGCCGAGCGGAACACCCGGTGCGTGACCAGTTCCGTGATGAAGCGGCTGCCTGCCTGGATGTCGATGGACGACGGCTGAATCGGGATCAACACCACGTCGGCCTGACGCAGCAGCATTTCCAGGTCACGATCGCGCGCGTTGGAGTGGCCGTCGATGATCACGCGGTCGGTGTCCGCGGGCACGCGATTCTGAAACGTCTGGGTCTGGTACATGCCGGTGCGGCGGTGGGTCGGGATCAGGTTCACCTTCGGCAGGTTCGGGTCGCGCTGCTCGGCCCAGTAGCTGCTCGAGCCCTGGGGGTCGTTGTCCATCAGCGCCACACTGTGCTGCTGATGCGCATAGGCGACCGCAAGGTTGGTGGCGATCGTCGTCTTGCCGCAACCGCCCTTGCCGTTGATGACGAGTATCCGTCTTACCTTTGGGTCCATGACCGTACCCTTTCAGGAGAACGCCGGTGCCGTGCCGATGTTCAGTGTCCTTGCCAGAAGCAGACCGGCGGCTCCGAGCCACCAAACTCCGCGCAACCCCCCGGCAGCGCTGAGCCCCTGCGTGTCTGCTCCCCATTCCAGCCCGGTATCGATTCCGGATGCGCCGCTGCGGGCGCTTACCGGTGGGTCGTGTCTGCGGCCGGTCAGGCTGGTGCCTGCCGGACCGCGCCCCCATTTCGTGCTGTTGTTGAGGCGGGGCGCAACGACCCGGATCGAGCTGTGGATAACTATAACACCGTGATTTCGGAAATCACCAGGTTCGAACTAATTTTCTGCTTACAAGAGCTTAGCAGGGATTCGCGACTATGCGTCTCAAGTTACGAGAGGCGCAGCTCCACCAGACGGCCGTCGCCCGCGAGGGCGAAGAAACGGCTCGGTGAGGACGAAAAGCCCACCGCCAGGATGGCCGCACCGGTGGGGTGCATGGGATTGCGCGCGCGCGTGCGCCATTCGTGCAGCCGCTTACCGGTGGACAGGTCCCAGAGCGCCACCCGGCGATTGACGTATCCGACAAGCAGGTAGCGTTCATCGGCAGAAAACCGCGCGCTGGTGACCCCCTCGTTGTGCTCCGACAGGGTCAGCAGCGGCTGCCCGGTCTGGCCGTCCCACACGGCGACGCGACGTCCCTGGCTGGCGGTGAATGCGTAGCTGCCGCGGGCGGACAGGGCCACTACGCGTACCGGGTTGTCGTGCTGCAGGCGGTGCACGGGCGCCCCGGTCTGCAGGTTCCAGATCACTGCGGTTTCGTCGTCGCTGCCGGTCAGCGCCCAGCGCCCGTCGAGGCTGGCATCCACGGCACCGACCACGCCGTCGTGCAGGAAGGTGTGCAGGTGGCGGCCGGAACCGGCATCGAACAGCACGGCGCTGTGGTCCTCGAGCCCCATCAGAACCTGGCTGCCGCCGGCCACCAGGGCGACGTCCAGCACTGCCGCCGGCGTGGTCCAGTACGCGAGCGCGTTGCCGCTCGCGGTATCCCATACCACCAGGGTGCGCGGGTCGGTGGTTACGGCGCGGGTGCCGTCGGCAGAGAAGGCCACCGCCACCAGCGGTGAGAACTCGTTCGCCTGGTGATTCCAGCCGAACAGCCGCTCGTGGCTGGTGTTGCGCCACAGGCTGCCGCCGTGATTCAGCGAACCGATCAGCGACAGTTCCGAGTCGCTGGACAGCGCCGCGCTGAACACGCCCTGTGCGGCCATCTCGTAGCTCGCAGCGGGCGCGTCGGAACGGTCGCAGCCGGCCGCGGCGAGGCAGATCAGCGCCAGCATGACAGCGGTGATGGGTTGGCGTTTGCGCACGGCAGGCCCGCAACGTCGAAGACTTCACTGAAAGTGTAGAAGGCTCCGGCGCCTGCTGCGCGCGACGGCCTGCTCAGCCCGCGGATTGTGCCTGCGGGTCGTTCCAGGCCTGCTGGCGCGCCTGCGCGCGTGCGGTCCGGGCGAACAGCTCGTTCAGGTCGGTGTCGTCGGTTTCCAGCAGCCGGTCGAGCCAGCCGTGAAAGCGCTGTCCGCCGGCCTCGTTGCGGCCGAACAGCACGTGCGACTTCAGTCCGCTGCGCAGCGCCGCCTGCTGCTTGAGCCCGGTGGCGTAGTCCTCGTCGCGGACCACCCGCTCCAGCAGCGCGAACTGCTGCGTGGCTTCCTCGGCCTGAGCCGCGTCGGGCGGCCGCTGCATGAGGTAGTTCTGCACGGTCAGCGATTCGCCAGGTGAGTCGCCGGGGAACAGCTGCGAGACCATCACGGACCGGCCGCCGCCGCCGAACGAGGCGATGGATACGTGCGGAAAGATCGTCCACACGCCGCCCAGCAGCGCCGGCGTTGGCCAGTCGGATTCCGGCAGCGCCGCCAGCCGGCGGAGACCGGGGTCCGGGGAACTGGCCCGTTGATGCGGACCCCAGGCGTAATACAGTGCCTGGTTCGGCATCTGCGACCCGAAGGTCGCCTTGTGCAGGATCGGCAGGTGGTACAGATCCAGATAGCCGTCGTAGGCGATCTTCCAGTTCGGGCCGCGCAGCACACGCTGCTCGAACAGGTGCCAGTCGCCGAAGCCGAACTGCGCCAGGAGCTCATCGTAGCCGGCCAGAAAGGTGTCGAAGTCCAGCGTCGATCCGGGATCGAGCGTGACCCAGATCATGCCTGCGCGCTCCTGCACCGGCAGCGCCCGCAGGCCGTAGCAGCCGCGATCGATGTCGCCGAAGTCGCGCGGTGCGTAGATTCCGGTAAGCGCGCCCTCCTGATCGTAGCTCCAGGCGTGGTACGGACAGGTGAAGCGGTGGGTGTTGCCGCGCCCCTCGGGCATGATCACGGCGCCACGGTGGCTGCACATGTTGACGAAGGCACGCACGGCGCCGTCTTCGGCGCGGCTGATCAGTACCGGCACACCGACGCAGGTCGTGGCCTTGTAGTCGCCGGGGGCGGGCAGCTCGCAGGTCAGCGCCAGCATCAGCGGCAGCCTGCGGAAGATCCGCTGCCGCTCCAGCTGCCAGCGCTCGGGATCGTAGTAGTGACTGGCCGGCACCTGCAGCACCTGGTCAGCCTGATCTATGCTGCCGGCGGCCGCGTGGCCCATGTTGTGCCGCGCCATGGCGATGAGTTGCGCTCTGGACATCCTGACTCGCTCCCCCGGCGCGATGGTAACTGGGCTCTCGCGGCCACAAGCATCTTGCAAAATCCGCATGGGTGCAAGATTACCGTCACCGATGACGGTTTTTCTGAGGTGCGTTGGCGGCGGCGACGCCGAGGGGATGCGTCGGGGCGCCCCGGGATGCAGCGGCTGCGGCGGGGTCAGGTCCCGCCGCGCGCGCTCAGGCCTCGTCGCCGAGCAGCAGCTCGTCTTCGAGCTCGAAGCGGGTGCTCAGCACCCGGGCGATGCGCTCGAGGCCGCTTTTCAGCGCCGCCAGGTCGACATCGCGCACGTTGCCGAAGCGGTCGTTGAAGCTCATGGCTGCTTCGGTGGTGGCCTCGATCGCCGCGTACTCCCGGGGCAGCAGCGCGAGGCGCTGGAACACGCGGAAGTGGCCGGCGGACAGGTAATCCACCAGGGAATCGCAGAAGCGGCTCAGCAGCGCCTGGGACAGATCCACCAGGTCCTCGTTGAGCGCATGGTTGAGCTTGATCAGATAGCTGATCAGGCGCTGCCGGGTCTGGGTAAACGATTCGTCTGCCTGCTCGAAGAACGCGGCAGTTGCCGCCGTCGCCTGCTCACGGGCCTGTTCGGTCAAGTAACGCATGCTGGGCTCCCTCACCAATGCTTCCGAAAGATAGCAACGGATCCGGAATGCGCCAGCGCGCCGCGCCCTTGTCTGTGAGACGTGGGTCTGGGCACACTCGCCGCTTGTGCAGACCGGAGACCTCGGATCGCCGATGCCGGCAGTTCCAGACACGGGTGACGAAGCTCACAGCCTGAGATGGTGGCTTGGCGCGTTCCTGTTCTTGCTGACGCCAGGTCTGCTGCTGGGCGGCGCCGCCCGGGCGCAGCCGCCGGGGAACGCGGCCGTCGAGCGGCTGCCGCTGGAAGCCTTTGCCAGCCTGCCTGCGGTGGAAACCATGGCGCTGGCCCCCGGGGGCGGGCGTCTGGCTCTGCTCGGGAACCCGGACGGCCGCCCCGTGCTGTTCATCCGTGACCCCGGCGCCGATGCGTTCCGGCCGCTGCTGGTCAACGACAGCGACCGGTTCCACATCAACTGGCTGCACTGGGCCAGCGACGAGTGGTTGCTGGTGAGTGCCCGCTATCCGGCCCGGCGTCACGCCACAGACGTCGTCGAAACCCGTCTGGTGGCGGTAGATGCGGTCTCGGGACGGATTCGACAGGTGGTGCGGCTCGACGACCGGCCCGACGGCACGCCGCCGCCGCAGTTTCAGGACGAGGTGGTCGACTTTCTGCCCGACGATCCGCGCCATGTGCTCATGGCGCTGGCGCTGGACGGGGAGGCCTGGCCATCGGTCTATCGAGTGGACATTCTCAGCGGCTCGCGCCGGCTCGAGCAGCGCGCCCGCCCGGGTTTCTACGGCTGGCTGACGGATCAGCAGCATCGGGTACGCATCGGGCTGCAGCGACGCGACGCGACGCATGCCGTTTACCTGCGGCCGCCGCAGGGCGGTGACTGGCAGCTGGCGTGGCGGTTCGAGGCGTTCGGCGACGACTCGGCCGTGCCGCTGGGGTTCGGGCGGGATCCGGACGAGCTCTACGTGGCGGCCTATCACAAGGGTTTCCAGGCCGTGTTCCGGGTGGATCTGAGCAAGCCCGGCCTACCCCGTACGCTGGTTCTGAGCCGCCCGCACAGGGATGTCGGCGGAGGCCTGATCTACTCCCCAGCCAGCGGGGAAGCGGTGGGCGTCGTTGCCGGCGACGGCAGCATCGAGGTGTGGGACGCCGGGTACCGTCCGTTTCTGCAGGGTCTGGAGCAGACGTTCAACGACCGTCGCGTGTGGTTGATCTCCATGAGCCGCGACGAGCGCCGTTATCTGGCGCTGACCGAGAGTGACCGCGACGCGGGCACCTACTACTACGGCGATCGCGACGCCGCCACGCTGGTGCCGATTGGCCAACGCTATCCACTGCTGCCCGAAGCAGCATTGAGCGGGCGCAAGCGCGTTGCCTATGAGGCCCGTGACGGCACGGAGATCGAAGGTTTTCTGACGCTGCCGCGCAGCGCCGGCCAGGCTCCGCTGCCGGCGGTAGTGTTCCCCCACGGTGGCCCCGCGGCCATGGCGGATGACGGCTTCGACTACTGGGCGGAGTTTCTGGCCAGCCGCGGCTACGCGGTGCTGCAGATGAATTTCCGCGGGTCCGTGGGCTACGGCGTCGACTTCCTGTCGGCCGGCCTCGGCAACTGGGGCCGGGTGATGCAGGACGACGTGGACGACGGCACCGCCTGGCTGATTCGCCGGGGCATCGCCGACCCGCGCAGGATCTGCATCGTCGGCGCCAGTTACGGCGGCTATGCGGCCCTCATGGGTGTGGCACGCGCCGACTCGCCGTACCGCTGCGCGGTGAGCTTCGCCGGGGTCACCGATCTGGCCGATCTGGTTCGCGACGCACGCGATTTCAGCAACAGCGACAGCGTCAAACGGCTGGTGGGCGATGACATGCGCGACCTGCGGGCGCGCTCGCCGGTGAACCTGGCCGAGCGCATCGAGGTGCCGGTACTGCTGGTGCAGGGCACGGACGACCGGCGCGTGGACATCAATCAGGGCCGCAGCATGTACCACGCCCTGCAGGCGGCGGGCGCCGAGGTGCGCTACGTGGAGCAGGACGGCGGCGATCACTTCCTGTCCCGTGAAGCGCACCGACTGCAGCTGTTTCGTGAAATGGAGGCGTTTCTCGAGCGCCACCTGCACCCGGATGATCCGGGCTAGCCTGGCGTGAAGGCTAGAGCCCGCGGGCGCAGGCGCGCATCGTCTCCAGCACCCGGTCGATCAGCGCCTGGTCGTGACGCCAGCACAGAAAGCCGTGGTGGCGCGGGTGTGCAAACACGCCGGCCTCGGCCAGGCGGCCGTAAAAGCGATCGCGGCGCGCCACCTGGTCGCGCTCGATGCGGGTGTCGAAGTGCAGGAACGGCAGCTCGACGTACGGTGACAGGGTGACCGGCAGCGACGTTTCGGCGACGATTTCCGCAAGCCCGGCGGCAAGCCGCTCTCCGTGCCGCTGGATGCTCGTCAGCACCTGCTCGCGCGTCAGCATCTCCAGCGTCGCCAGGGCAGCTGCCATCTCCATGCCGTTGGGAAAGTAGGTCGACGAGATGAACGTGCGCGTGGCGCTGGCCATGACCGCGCGCCGACCCACCAGCGCCGTGATGGGATAGCCGTTGGACATCGCCTTGCCGAGCGCCGTCAGGTCGGGGGTTACGCCGTAGAGCGCCTGGGCGCCGCCTGTGTGCAGACGGAATCCGGTGCGCACCTCGTCGAACACCAGCACCGCGCCGTGCGCGTCGGCGAGCCGCCGGACCGCCTCGAGAAAGCCCGGGCGCGGGGGCTCGATCTGCGCGTCGAAGTCGTGACCCACGGGGGTGAGGATGATGGCGGCGACCGCGTCCGGATGGCGTTTCAACAGCATCTCGAGCGCGTCGGCGTCATTGTAGGGGAAGCTCACCACCTCCGGGGGTTCGTGCCGCGGCACGCCGGGGTCGTCTTCCAGGCACCAGTCGTGCCAGCCGTGATAGCCGCACCGCAGCACCAGCGTTCGACCGGTGTGCGCGCGGGCGATCCGCACCGCTGCGCTGGTGGCGCCTGATCCGGTCTTGAAGAACAGTGACTGCTCGGCGCTGGGCACCAGCTCCGCGAGCCGTTCGGCGAGCTCGATCATCAGTGGCGCCGGCAGGTTCAGGCAGAACCCCTCGCTGGCCCGACGCGCCGCGGCCCGGTCCACCTCGGCCTCGCCATGGCCGAGGATCACAGGCCCGTAGCCCAGCAGCAGATCCACGTACTCGTTGCCGTCCACGTCGCGCACGCAACCGCCCTCGCCGCCCGCGAGCAGCTTCGGATAGGCGCCGGGGACGAAGTTTTCCGGTGCGCGGATGCCCGGAATGCCCCCGGGAATGACCGTCAGCGCCCGCTGGAACAGGGCGTCGGAGCGCTCCTGGCTCACCGGTTGCCGGCGCGCAGCTGCAGCAGGGCCAGCACGAGCAGCCCGACGAAGCCCACCAGCGCCCAGCCGGGAATGGTCAGAATGAACTTCCAGGTCACGGCCGCGCAGTCGCCCGTGCCGCGGGTCATGGCGGAAAGCACGTCGGCCAGCGGCAGGGCGTCGAACATGTAGTTGATGTCCGGGCCGCAGGCGGGCACCTGATCGGCCGGCAGGCTCTGCAGGTACAGCTGGCGGATTGCGAAGCCACCGCCGGCTACGGCGGTGGCGGCCGTCAGCAGCGGGTAGATGCCCCAGCGCGGGTCGTGCAGCAGCCCGGCCACGGTGGTGAGACCTGCCGCCATGAACCACAGCCGCTGCATCAGGCACAGTGGACAGGGCACCAGGCCGAACTGGTGCTCCATGATCTGCGCGCCGAACAGCAGCACGCCGGTAATGGCCAGGATGGCGAGGGCCAGAGTCTCGCTGCTGGCGTGGAGAAGCCTGCCGATCATCTTACGCGCACCACCACCTTGCCGATGGCCTGACGCTCCATCAGACAGCGCAACGCGGCCGCGTACTGCTCGAGCGGAAAGCACTGCGACACCAGCGGGCGAACCTTGCCGGCTTCGTAGAAGTCGAGAATCTCACGAAAGTTCGCTGCGGCCTCGTCCGGGCAGCGCGCGGACCAGGCGCCGTAGAAGACGCCGACCAGCTGACAGCTTTTCAGCAGAATGAGGTTGATGGGCACCCTGGGAATCTCGCCGGCTGCGAAGCCGATCACCAGCACCCGGCCGTACCAGTTGATGCAGCGCATGCACTGGTCGAACAGATCGCCGCCCACCGGGTCGTAGATCACATCGGCGCCCTTGCCGCCGGTCAGCGCCTTGACCTTGTCCTTGAGCTCTCCGTCCGAGTAGTCGATCAGCTCATCGGCGCCCGCGGCGCGGGCCGCTTCGAGCTTCTGCGCGCTGGATGCCGCGGCGAGTACCCGGGCACCCATGGCTTTGCCGAGCTCGACGGCCGCCAGTCCGACCCCGCCGCCGGCGCCCAGCACCAGCAGCGTCTCGCCGGGCTTGAGGTCCGCGCGCTGCTTGAGCGCATAGTAGGACGTGCCGTAGGTGGTGCTGATGCCGGAGGCCTCCTCGAAGCTCATGGCGTCGGGCATGCGCCGCAAGGCACGCGCCTTCACCGCCACCTGCTCCGCGAACCCGCCGAAGCCCACGCCGCCGAACACCCGGTCTCCGGGCGCGAACCCGCTGACCTTGTCGCCAACGGCAGTCACGACGCCCGCGAGCTCGCCGCCCGGCGCGAACGGAAACGGCGGCTGGCTCTGATACTTCCCCTGGATCATCAGCACGTCGGGAAAGTTGAGCGCGGACGCATGCACGTCCACCAGCACTTCGTCCGGGCCGGGTTCCGGTGCCGGTACGTCTTCCAGAACCAGGCTTTCGGGTGGGCCGAAGGCTTTGCACAGCACTGCTTTCATGTTTGCGGTCTCAGCTCGGAGTCAGCAAGGGTACTGGCCGCTGGGCGAGCGTCAACTATCCTTTTCGGTAACAGCGGAGCACCAGGGGGTGCGTGATGAAGTTTGTGGGTGCCGTTGCGTTGCTGCTGGCCTGGGCCGCGGCCGGCGCCGAGGAAGCCGCGAGCGAGGTGCGCTACGTGGAGCTGCAGCCGGCGTTCGTGACCAACTTCGGCATATCCGACAACGGCCGGCTGCAGTACGTGAAAGCCGACGTGTCGGTACGGGTGGACAGCCAGGCAGGCGAGATGGCCGCGCGCACGCACCTGCCTGCCTTGCGCAACGCCATGGTGCTGCTGCTGTCGCGGCAGGACGAAGCGTCGGTCTCCACCAGCAGCGGCCGTGAAGCCATCCGCGCGGAAGCGCTGGCGGACCTGCGTGCCGTGCTCGAGCAGGAAGAGGGCCAGCCCTACATCGAAGAGGTGCTGTTCACCAACTTCATCGTTCAGCGCTGAGCCACTGCCCGGCGTGGCTCACCAGGTCCGGAAAGTAGTCGAAAAAATCGGCCTGCAGCTCCGGGAGCAGCGCCGGCACCGTTTCCCGCAGCCTGTCTGCCAGCTCTTCGCGCCGCAGCCGGCGCGCCACCGAACCGAGCGCCCGGTACATGACCGCGGCGTCGGCATAGCTCGCCAGCAGATCCGCCTCGAGCATGAATTCGAACAGACGCCGGCCGGGCTCCGGCAGCAGCGCCTCACGGGCGGCAATGGCCCGGTAGCTGGCGGCGCTGAACTCGGCAATTGCCCCGGGATGGTATGAGGACCAATTCTGCGCCAGCAGATGGTCGGCGATGATGTCCACGAATACCGGCGCGAAACGCCGCAGCGGCGCCGGAAAGCGCTGGCAGCTGGCGCGTATGGCCGGCTGCGTGTTGCTGTAGGCATCGATGCGTCGGTGCAGGCGCACCCCCGTGGCCAGCGTGTCCGGGAGCGACTCGGGAACGCGGCCTTTGACGAACTCGCCGAGAAATCCGCCCGCGACCAGATCGGGATGCGTTTCCTCGAGCGCCAGCTCCGGAATCAGACAGTGGGCGAGGAAGTTGATGCCGGGCCCCGCGCGGCGCTCAGTCCAGCGCGAGGTAGCGGCGCAGAAAGCTGGCGAAGTCTTCGCTGTCGGCGGCCTCGATCTCGCGCTGCTGCTCGAGTGAAAGCTCGGCCTCCGCACGGAACGCCTCGAGCTGCTGGTCGCGCAGCGGGTGCTCGTCGAAGTAGCCCTTGTGCGCGATGGACTGGTTCATGGTGAAGCGGAAGAACGGTATCCGCTGGCTGGCCATCATCTCGAGAACCCGTGCCGAGGGCGTCAGCGCGGGGTTCTCCACCTTGTTCGCCTGCTCCTCCCAGGAGTGCACGTAGGCATCGCCGCCGTGCACCCGGTCGAGCAGCTCGGCCAGCGGCCGGCACTGGGCCAGGATCTGTCGTGACCAGACCTCGCGCGAGACGCTGCCGTGCAGATCGCGCAGCATCAGGTCGGGCTGGCGACCCTGCTCCACCACACGCAGCTGATTGTCCCGCATCAGACGGCTCTCTTCCTCGCTGTCGGCGGGACTGTCCGCGAGCAGGCAGTACAGCAGGAAGGCATCCAGGAAGCGGATCTGCGGCTCGTCGATGCCCACGTGCAGGAACGGGTTGAGATCCAGGCAACGCACCTCGACGTACTCGACGCCGCGCTGGCGCAGCGCGTTGAGCGGCCGCTCGCCGCTGCGGATGGGCTGCTTCGGCCGGATCGTGCCGTAGAATTCGTTTTCGATCTGCAGCAGCGCCGTGGACAGTTGTCGATACTCGCCGTTCACCTGCACGCCGATGCGCTCGTAGTCGGGATAGGGCTCGGTGAGCGCGCAGTGCAGGCTGCGCGCGTACTGGTCGAGGCTGTTGTAGGACACGTGCAGCGTGCTCTGCGCGTCGCTCTGGTAGCCGAGCCTGCCCATGCGCAGGGACGTCGCCCAGGGCAGGTGCAGGGTACCTTCGTCGAACGGCTCGAGCTGGTGCGGGCGGTCTTTGATGAAGGACCGGCAGATGGCCGGTGACGCGCCGAACAGATAGATGAGCAGCCAGGAGTAGCGCCTGAAGTTGCGGATCAGCGCGAAGTAGCTCTGAGTCTGGAATGCCTGGGTGGGTCTGGCGCCCACCGCGTCCGCGTACACGCTCCAGAAGGCATCCGGTACCGAGAAGTTGTAGTGGATTCCGGAGATGGTCTGCATCAGGCGACCGTACCGGTTGCCGAGCCCCAGCCGGTAGACGGTCTTGGCCCGGGCGATGTTCGACGACCCGTACTGGCCGACGGGAATGTCCGCGTCGTCGCCGAGCATGCACGGCATGCTGGAGACCCAAAGCAGTTCGTCGTCGAGACACTGGTAGACGAAGCGGTGCACATCTTCGAGTTGCCGTATGCTCGCTTCCGGCGAGTCGTGCACGGTCGTTATCAGCTCGACCTGAGCTTCGGAGAAATCCGTGGTGATCATGGGGTGGGTCAGCGGTGATCCGAGGGCGCGCGGATGTGGCCGCCGCGACAGCGAGCCATCCGGGCTGACGCGCAGGCTTTCCTTCTCGATGCCGCGGCGGATGCCGTTGACGGCGCTGCCGTTGCGCTCGAGCGCGCCCAGGACCGAGCCGGCGATACCGCTCGCGTGTGAGACCGGACCCGCACTGTCCGCCATGGCTGCTGCTCCTGCCCCGCCGAGGGGCAAGGGTAATCAGAAATCCGTAGACGGGCCAGCGTCGACGATGCTGCGATCGACGTCGTACTTGCGGAAGTTTTCCGTGAACAGCTTGATCAGGTGCCGGGCGGCCGCGTCGTAGGCGTCCTTGTCGGCCCAGGCATTGCGCGGGTTCAGCAGACGGTGGTCGACGTCCGGGACTGCCTTGGGAATGGTCAGGTTGAAGCCGGGCAGCTGCTCCGTGGTGACGCCGTCCAGCTCACCGTTCTGAATCGCCGTAATGATCGCGCGCGTGGTGGGAATGCTGAAGCGCGTGCCCACGCCGTAGCCGCCGCCGGTCCAGCCGGTGTTGACCAGGTAGACCTGGGAGCCGAACTCCTCGATGCGCTTCATCAGCAGGTCGGCATACACGCCGGCCGGGCGCGGAAAGAACGGCGCGCCGAAACAGGTGGAGAAGGTGGTCTTGAAGGCCTCGGTGGAGCCTACCTCGGTGGAGCCCACGGCGGCCGTATAGCCGGACAGAAAGTGGTACGCGGCCGCTTCTTTCGACAACAGCGCCACCGGCGGCAGCACGCCGCTGACGTCGCAGGTCAGGAAGATGATGCGGTCGGGCTCACCGCCCCGGTTCTCCGGCACCTTGGCGTCGATCGCATCGCGCGAGTAGCAGGCGCGCGTGTTCTCGGTGACGCTCACGTCGGCGTAGTCCGGCTTGCGCGATTCCGGGTCGATCACCACGTTTTCGACGATCGCGCCGAAGGAAATGGCGTCGTAGATCATCGGTTCGTTCTCGCGGGTGAGGTTCACGCACTTGGCGTAGCAGCCACCCTCGAAGTTGAAGACGGTGCCCTTGCCCCAGCCGTGCTCGTCGTCGCCGATGAGCAGGCGGCTGGGATCCGCGGAAAGCGTCGTCTTGCCGGTGCCCGAGAGGCCGAAGAACAGCGTGACGGCACCGTCGTGGCCCATGTTCGCCGAGCAGTGCATGGGCAGCACGTCCTTTTCCGGCAGCAGGAAGTTCAGCACGGAGAACATGGACTTCTTCATCTCGCCGGCGTAGCGCATACCCGCCAGCAGCACGCGGCGTTTGGCGAAGTTGATCATCACCGTGCCGTCGCTGTTGGTGCCGTCGCGGGCCGGGTCGCAGACGAAGCCGGGCGCGTTGACCACCTGCCAGACTTCCTTGTTGTGCGGGTTGTAGTGCTCGGGGGTGATGAACAGGGCCCGTGCGAACAGGGCGTGCCAGGCGAACTCGGTGGTCACCTCGATGGCCAGGTAGTGCTCCGGGTCGGCCCCCACGTGCAGGTGGGAGACGAACGACTCGCGATCGTCCAGGTGCACCTGCACGCGGTCCCACAGGGCGTCGAACACGTCGGGGGCGATGGGCTGGTTGACGGCACCCCAGTCGATGGCGTCACGGGTCGAGGGCTCGTCGACGATGAACCGGTCCTTCGGTGAGCGGCCGGTGCGGGCCCCGGTGCGCGCGACGAGGGCGCCGTTGCTCGCAAACTGGCCTTCACCGCGGAGCACGGCCATTTCGGCCAGCACCGGAGCGGACAGATCCTGATAGGTGACGTGTTTCGAGGTGGTATCGATGTCGACGGCCATTGGCGTGTGTGTGTATTCCCAGGGAGCGGCGCATTATGCCAGAGGCGCCCCAGATGGCATACGCCGGTTACAAAACAATACGGCCCCGTCGGCCGCGCGGACCCGGGGGCGTGCCCGCGCGCCGGGGTCTCAGTGGATGCGCGGCTCGCCGGGTTCGTAGATGAGGTGCGTGTCCACCTGGTCGTACTCGTAGCGGGCGCCGCAGATCTCGCAGGTGACGTCCACCATGCCCTGGGTTTCGAGCAGCTCGATGATCTCCTGCTTCGGCAGGGCCTGGAGCATGCGCTCGGCGCGCTCGCGGCTGCAGGTGCAGGAAAAAGCCAGCGGCCGCGCCGGCTGCAGGGTGAGCGGATGCTCGTGGAACAGGCGCCGCAGCAGGTCCTGCACCGGCAATGTGGCGAGCTCTGCGGGGCTGAGGGTGCTCGCCAGCAGATCGATGGCCCGCCATGACTCGTCGTGCTGGTCGAGCTCCACGTCGCTGGCGGCGTCCGCGGCGGGCAGTCTCTGCAGCAGCAGGCCGGTGACCCGGCCGGCCGCATAGCTGAAGAACACCCGGGTCGGCAGCTGCTCGCTGTTGGCGAAGTACTCCTCCAGGTTCTCGGCCAGGCTGCCTTCGTCCACGGCGACCACGCCCTGGTAGGTGGTGGCTTCGGCGCCGCGCCGGCGCTGGGCCGCGGTGGGCTCGGGCATCAGGGTGATGGCCATCTGGCCGCTGCCGAGCAGTGCACGCAGCCCGCCGGCCGCGGCCTCCGGCGGCGCCGCGTGGTCCTCGTCCCAGCGCAGCAGTCCGCGCAGCAGATGCTGGTCCCGGCACTCGGCCAGCGCCGTGGTCACCGGCCCGCTGCCGCGGGCCTGCAGAGACACCGCGCCGTGGAACTTGACGTTGTCGGCCATCAGGCTCACCGCCGCGGCCATCTCGGCCAGCAGCCCGCGCAGCCGCTCCGGATAGGGCTGGCGCCGGAACAGTTCGCCCAGCACGGCCTCGAGACGCACCCATTGGCCGCGGATCGGTGCCTCGACGAAGCTGAACCGGTGGATCAGATCCTCACTCACGATTCTTCCTCCGGCGTCTGCTTGAGACGCTGCAGCTCGCGCCGGTCGCGCTTCGACGGCCGCGTCGCCGGCACCTGCAGGCCGGCCCGCAGCATGCGCCGCTCTGCCGTTGCCGCCGCGCGCGTCTCGATGCTCTCCGGCGTTTCCTGGTAAAGGGTGCGCGCGCTCGCGGCGTCGCCGCGCTGCTCGCTCAGGCCCGTGACCACCACCTCTTCCGGCGTCCAGCCGCGCCGGATGGTCAGCCGGTCGCCGAGACCCAGCTCGCGGCTGACCTTGGGCCGGTGCGCCGTGCTGCCGACCTGGATCGAGATCTTGCCGCCCTCGATGGCGGCCTTGGCCTGGGCCCGGGTGCGGTAGAAGCGTGCTGCCCACAGCCAGCGGTCCAGCCGGACCCGCTGGGTCGGTCCGTCGTCGCCCTGTCCGGTGCGCGCCATCAGCACGCCTCCAGCGGCGCGATCTCGGCGAAATCGTTGAAGGCGGGGTAATTCAGACCGCCCCGTGGCGCGCGCCCGGAATCCGGCTGGCTCACGGTCATCAGATGGCGAATGCCGTACTCGGCCGCGGCCGCAAGCACGCTGTCGTTGTCGTCGATGAGCAGCGTGCGCTCCGGGTCGTAGGGGTGGTCCTGCATGAGCCGCTGCCAGAACGCCAGGGTCTCTTTGGGCGTGCCGTAGTCGTGGCAGGAGACGTCCGCATCCAGGCGGGTGGTGACTCCTGAGTGGGCGTCCTTCACCCGCAGGCTGTCGCGGTGCGCGTTGGTTACCAGCAGCGCGCGTTTGCGGTTGGCCCGCAGCCAGTCGAGAAAGCGCTCGGCGTTGGGCCGATAGCGGATCAGCGGCACCAGCTGCGCGTCCTCGTGCAGGGCGACGATGTCGATGCTGGTGAACTCCGCCCAGTGATCCAGGCAGTAGAACATGAGCTGGCCGCGGGTTTCGTGCATGTGCGAGAACAGGTGCGAGCGCGCCGCCTCCAGCGACAGGTCGTGGGCCTCGCCGTAGCGGCTCGGCAGCAGCTGGTTCCAGAGGGTGTTGTCGTAGTGCAGATCCAGCAGGGTGCCATCCATGTCCAGCAGCACCGTGTCGATCTGATTCCAGCTGAGCATTGGCGACATCTTTCCGGCAGGTCAGGGGCATCTGCGCCCGTGGAGCCCGTATAATAGCGCGTCCGTCAGGCGCCGGTCGGCTGCTGCCGCCGGCTGCCGTCGCCAAGGCAGGGCGACACACACAACAATTCATATCGCTCAGACCGGGGGTAACGGGTGGGGGTTCCCGAGATCAAGGCCGTGCGGACGCTGGCGAAAAGCCGCTTCTTCCGCATCGAAGAACTGGACCTCAGATTCGCCAACGGCGTCGAACGCACCTACGAGCGGATTCCCGGCGTGGGCACGCCGGCGGTGATCGTCGTGGCCGTCAACGAGCACGACGAGCTGGTGCTGATCCGCGAGTACTGCGCCGGCTTTCACGAGATGCAGCTGACGCTGGTGAAAGGCGCGGCCGGGCGTGACGAGCCGCTGGAAGATGCCGCCAACCGCGAGCTCAAAGAGGAGGTGGGTCTGGGTGCCCGCAACGTGCGTTTCCTCAAACGGCTCAGCCTGGCGCCCGGGCACATGGGTTTCACCATCAACGTTCTGCTTGCCACCGACCTGTATCCGGAGCGGCTGCCGGCGGACGAGCCGGAACCGCCCGAAGTGGTGCTGTGGCCGCTGGCGCGCCTCGACGAGCTGCTGCACGGCGACGAGTTCCGCGAAGCCCGGGCAATCGCAGCGTTGTGCCTGGCGCGCCCGCTGCTCGAAGCGCGCAACCCGCAGGAGCATTCCCATGGATGACAAGACCACCCGCTATCTCGTGGATCTGGCCCGTCGCGCCGGCGATGCGATCCTTGAGATCTACGACACCGATTTCGCGGTCGAGACCAAGGCCGACGAGTCGCCGCTGACCCTGGCCGATCTGGCGTCTCACCGGGTCATTGCGGCCGGGCTCGAGGCGCTGGACCCCAGCATTCCGCTGCTTTCCGAGGAGACGCGCCCGCCGGAGTTCGCCGTGCGCTCCGGCTGGCAGCGCTACTGGCTGGTGGATCCGCTCGACGGCACCAAGGAGTTCGTCAATCGCAACGGTGAGTTCACCGTCAACATCGCGCTGATCGAGGGCCACAAGCCCGTGTTCGGCGTGGTCGGCGTGCCGGTGCAGGGTCTCGTGTACACGGGCGATGCGCCTCGCGGCGTGGCGCAGCGGATCACCACCCACGGCGCCGAGCCGCTGCAAGGGCGCGCCATGGCCGAGGACCGGCCGCTGGTGGTGGTAGCCAGCCGCAGCCACGGCGGGGAGCGCCTGGAGGACTACCTGGGCGCGCTGGCGCAGCGTTTCCCCGAGGTGTCGCGCACGCCGGTGGGCAGCTCGCTCAAGCTGTGCATCCTGGCCGAGGGGCGCGCGGATCTGTATCCGCGACTCGGACCCACGTCGGAGTGGGACATAGCCGCCGCGCACGCGGTGCTCGCGGCCGCCGGCGGCGACCTGTGGGCCACGGACGGCTCGCCCCTGACGTACAACAGCAAGGAATCGTTTCTGAATCCCGAGTTCTTCGCCGTGGCCGACGCGTCCTATCCCTGGCGCGAACGGCTGCCGCCGGTGAGCGCTCAATGAACAGCAACCAGCAACCCGTAAACACAACGAGGGGAGGATCCCATGGCCGGTGAGCGTCCGCTGCCCAAGCCCACACCCGAAACAGAACACTTCTGGGAAGGCACCCGTCAGGGCGAGCTGCGCCTGCAGCGGTGCGACGACTGCGCGCACGTGTACTTTCCGCCGCGGCCGTTCTGTCCGCAGTGCGCGTCGCGCGAGGTCAGCGTGTTTGCCGCCAGCGGCCGCGGCCGGCTGGAAAGCTACGTCATCAATCAGCGCGGTCATCCGGCGTTCGATGGTCCCTACGCCATAGCGCTGGTGACCCTCGACGAGGGCCCCCGGTTGATGAGCAACATCGTCGAGTGCGAGCAGACGCCCGAGGCGCTGGTGCTGGACATGCCGCTGGAGGTGCGCTTCGTGCGCCAGAACGACGAGATCACCCTGCCACTGTTTGCACCCGCGGAGGCCCGCTCATGAGCCAGCTCAGCAATCAGGTCGCCATCGTCGGCGCCGCCGAGACCACCGAACTCGGGGTCATTCCGCACATGAGCCAGCTGCAACTGCACGCAGACGCGGCCCTCAACGCGCTGGCGGACGCGGGCCTCAAGCCCTCGGACATCGACGGTGTCGCCACGGCCGGCGAGTCGCCCACCGCCATTGCCCACTACCTGGGCATCACGCCCACCTGGGTGGACGGCACCGCCGTGGGCGGCTGCTCGTTCATGATTCACGTGCGCCACGCCGTCGCAGCGCTGCTCACCGGCATGTGCCGGACGGTCCTCATCACCCACGGTGAGAGCGGCCGTTCCGGCGTCGGCCGTGGCGGCCGGCGCATGGACGCGGCGTCGCTGCAGGGTCAGTTCGAGATGCCGTTCGGCCCCATGGGACCGACCACGTTGTTCACGCTGCCGGTGCTGCGCTACATGAAGCGCTACGGCCTCACCCATGAGCAGCTGGCCATGGTGGCAGTGGTACAGCGCCAGTGGGCGGCGCAGAACCCGCGTGCCAGCTATCGCGACCCGATCACGGTGGAAGACGTGTTCGCCTCACGCATGATCGCCTACCCGTTTCACCTGCTCGAGTGCTGCCTGGTGACCGATGGTGGTGGCGCCCTGATCCTGACCACGGCGGACCGCGCCGGGGACTTCCCGCAGCCGCCGGCCTATGTCTGGGGCACCGGCGAGAGCGTGGAAACCCCCATGGTCAGCCAGATGGAAGATCTCACCACATCGCGGGCATTTTCCGTCGCCGGTCCCGCGGCCATGCGCTCGGCCGGCATCAGCCACGGCGATGTCGACCACATGATGATCTACGACGCGTTTGCTCATCTGCCGATCTATGGTCTCGAGGATCTCGGCTTCTGCGAGCGCGGCACGGCCGGCGCGTTCATTGCCGAGGGCAACACCGCTCCCGGCGGCTCGCTGCCGCTCAACACCAACGGCGGCGGCCTGTCGTACATGCACTCGGGGATGTACGGCATGTACGCCCTGCAGGAGAGCGTGCGGCAGATCCGCGGGGTGGCGCCGGCCCAGGTGGCGGACGTCGAGGTATCGCTGTGCCTGGGTGTCGGCGGCATGTTCGGCGCCAGCGGCTGCGTGGTCATGGGGCGCCAGCCGCGCAGCTGAGCGGCCGCCCCCGACACGGCAAACGCAGGGGCGCGCTGAACGCAAAGTCCGCATCCGGGCTGAAATCGGGGATGAGGCTGACCTGGGGAGCAAGAGGGGTTGGCCTCACTAGCCGGGCCTATGTCGTGTCTTCGCCCTGCCGAGGAGAATTACACTGTATAAACATACAGCGCCGGCTAGTGAGGGTTGCCACTATACCCGAAAAAACAGGGGAGAAAACCCTGCCTTTGTCCTCGCAGCGGGTACCTGGGGAAAATCCCAAAACGGATCAATATGTTAGTCGCTCACAATCCATAGTTCCTTCACTTTTCCCTGGGTGCGGAGCTTCCCTGGGTCTGCTGCCGGCGCCAGTCCTCGATTCGCGCAACGGGAGTCGCGCTGAGGCCCCACGGCACCTGCCGCCGCGACGTCAAACCCACAAAGCCGTTACATCGTTTTCGCGCCGGAAATTTGCCGCGGCGCAGCCGTGAGAGTAAAAATGAGCCCGGAAGCTGTGCTGCGACAAAGCCCGTAGAGGCCGCAGCGGTGTCCCCCGGATGGGGACGCCCCATCCTTTCCGACGACCCCTCGCGTATGGACGCCGAGGTGCCGGAGCCAGTGCGCACGGTACCCCGGGGGGGCTACCGACAGCCGCCGGTTCCGGCGGCAGCAGTTCCACACAGGTAGTCCGCATGAGGGAGATGTCCATGAACGGGCATGAAGAGCAGTTGGTGGCGCGTGCCGGTGAGCGTGGCCTGCGCTATTACGACCCCGCCAGTGACAATCCGGCGCGGGTGATCGCCTACTTCGGGCCGTACGTGTTCTGGTCGGTGGTCACGGTGATCGTGAGCGGCATTCTGCTGCTGCAGTAGCCGCCGCTGGAGCCGGCGCAACCGGGAACGGTCAGGCCTGGCAGGAGTGGGCCGGGGCGAACTCGCGCCGCATCAACCAGCGCAGGGCATGGTCGTAGTCGTCGAACAGCTCCGCGCCGGGCACCGAACAGGTCAGGCGGAAGATGGCGGCGCACAGGCCGCCGTCCAGATCACCGTCGATCACCGCGGCCAGCGAGGACTGTACCCGTGGTCCGTAGTGCTCGGCGATGTAGCGCCGGAACGCGCGCTCCGCATGTCCGGGCGGTTGCAGACGCATGCCGCGTACGTCGACGAGCTGTGGCAGCGCGCTGTCGTAGTCCGGGTCGGCGAACATGCGCTCGGCCTGTCGGCGGATCTCCTCGAGCTCGACGTCGCCTTCGATCCGCAGCGTGATCAGGCCGTCGTTCGCGTTGATGTGATAGGACACAGGCATTCCGTTGCGTTCCGCTTGTTGTCGTTGTTCCGGTCGCGTTGGAGAACCATGCTAAAGAACCTGCGCTGGCCGATTTGTGAACCAGGTGGCAAACCGCTCAGCACGGCGAAATAATCCACCACTTCTCCCGCATTTCAGGTTGGTTCGAGTGAATGAGGCAGATCCGCTGCAGGCCGTGGCAGCCGTCCGGGAGATCATCATCGATGGCCGTGAGGCGGCCGAACGCACCGGCTGCCTCGGCGACGCGGTGGTGGCGGCCCTGCGCCGGGCGGGCGTGTTCCGGCTGTACCTTCCCCGGAGTCTCGGCGGCCTCGAGGTGGATCCGGTGACGTGCGCGCGCGTCACCGAGGCCATTGCGCGCTGCGACAGCGCCGCGGCCTGGTACGTCATGGTGGGCAACGCCGCCAAGCTCATGGCAGCCGCGTGGCCGCGCGAGCTCGCCGAGGAAGTGCTGGGCGCCGATCCCGACGTGCTCGTGGCCGCCAGCGGCAACCGCCCGTTTCTGGCCGTCGCCGGGCAGCGCGATGGTGAGCCCGGGTTTCTGCTGTCCGGGCGCAACGGCTTCGTTTCCGGATGTCGTCACGCCCGCTGGCTGCTGTCGCCGATTCAGATCGGCAGCGGGCCGGACGCGCAACGGCGGACCGCGCTGGTGCCCATGGCCGCTGCGACCATCGTCGACAACTGGGACACCCTGGGCATGCGCGGCACGGGCAGCAACGACGTCACGCTGGAGCAGGTCTGGGTGCCCGCGCGGCATACCGTGGCGATGGCCGATCCGGCCGCGGGCGCGGTGCGCAACGCCCACTACCAGGGCACGCTGTATCGCTGTTCCGGCCGGGTCGTATTCGCCACCTACGTGCCCGTGACGCTGGTGCTGGCGGAGCAGGCCCTGGCGGCGCTGCAGGCTCTGGCAGTCAGCAAGACGCCCTATGCCTCCGAGGCGGCGCTGGCATCGAGAGAATCGGCGCAGCGGGCATATGGTGAGGCGTTGGGCATCTACCGCGCGGCGCACGGCTACTTCTACGCCGAGCTCGAGGCTGCCTGGAACCGCGCCTGCGCCGGCGAGGAGGCGCAGCCAAAGCATCGCGCCGACCTGTACCTGGCGGGCACCCACGCCGTGCAGAGCAGCGCCCGCGTGGTGCGGCTGGTGGCGGACGCCGCAGCGTCTTCAGTGATCTATGCGGACCAACCCCTGCAGCGGGTGCTGCGGGATATGGAAACCCTGCGCCACCACGGCTTCGTCAGCCCGGCACGCTTTGCCAACGTGGCGCAGATCTACTGGGACGTGCCGCTCACCTACCCGCTGCTGCTGCGCTGATGCGGCGCTCATGCATCGCTGGTGCCAGGCTGCCGCAGGTCAGCCCGTTGCGGCGCCCGGCGAGGTCTCAGCCGTCGTAGAAAAATGGCTCGTGCAGCCCGATGAGCGTGCGTGCCCGCGGGGTCGTCGCCCGTGCCAGTGCCGCCGCGGAAACCTGATTGACCTCTGCCGTGGTCAGCACCCGCTGCGCGATGTCGCGGCGCCCGTAGTGAGCCTGCAGAAAGAACCGCCCGCGGTCTCCCTCCCCGGTGGGCAGGCGCCGATGCCAGACGTCCGAGACGAACAGCGCCACATCGCCGGCGGCGGCTTCCAGGGCCACGACGCCCTGGCCGTTCCAGCTCAGATGCACGTCGTCGAAACGTTCGCGGGGCGGCGGCTGACCGGATTTGTGCGACCCGGGAATCACCCCGGTAGGTCCGCTGGCCAGCGGGCAGTCGGCGACGTAGATGTGCGCGCCGATGGCAAAGATCGGGTAGGGGATGCGGTCGTCCCAGGGTATGCCCGGGTCGCGCGGCACGTGCGGGCCGGCGTCGATGTGCCAGAAGCCGCCCCCATGCTGGTTGTGCGCCCGGGGCGGATTGCGCCAGCAGGTGTTGGCGATGACGTGGCAGTCCTCGCCGAGCAGCGGCTCGATGGTCTCGAGAATGCGCGGATGTCCGATCACCGCCTGTGCCGCGGCGCTGCGGTTGAACATCTGGTAGCGGAAATCCTCGTCCTCCTCGGGATCGCGCACAGCGGCGGCACGGCCGTCGGCAGGATACTCAGCGTAAACGCGTTCTAGGTCGGCGCGCAGCGTCGCCACCTCCGTGCGATCCAGAACGCCCCGCAGCACCGTGTAACCGAGCTCCTGCAGCTCGGCCGATGCTGCGCCCGCCGCCCCACGGCGCGGCAGCAGGTATCCGCGAACGCGCTGCAACATTGCCACCCCCCTGGTCAGTCCGTACTCTGCTCGACGTTAGCGCAGGGCCGCTGCGCTGGGAAGCTCGGAAAGGACAGCACATGCGATTCGTCATCTACGGCGCCGGAGCCATCGGCGGCACCATCGGCGCGCGCCTGCATCGGCAGGGTTTCGAGGTCGTGCTCATTGCGCGCGGCGAGCACGGGAACCTGCTCGCGACCCGAGGCCTGGACTTCATCGCGCCGGACGGCGCGCACCGCCTGCGCATCGCCACGGTCGCGCACCCGCGGGAGCTCGAATTCTCCGCCGACGACGTGGTGCTGCTGTGCATGAAGTCGCAGCACACGCCTGGCGCGCTGGAGGATCTGCTGGCGTGCGGCGCCGAAGACGCCGCCATCGTCTGTGCCCAGAACGGCGTGGCCAACGAACGCATGGCGCTGCGTCGATTCGAGCGGGTGTACGCCATGGTAGTGAACCTGCCGGCGATGCACCTCGTGCCCGGTGAGGTGGTTACCCAGGCGGATGGCATCGGCGGAATCCTGGACACCGGACGCTACCCACTGGGCAGCGACGCGCTGGTCGAGGCACTGACCGGGGCACTGCAGCAGGCCGGATTCAGCGCCGAGCCCGACCCCCGGGTGATGCGCAAGAAGTACGCGAAGCTGCTCATGAACATCAACAATGCGCTGCAGGCCGCCACCGAACTCGGCGACGCCACCCGCGAGATCTCGCGGCTGCTGCGCGACGAGGCGCTCGCCTGCTACGCGGCCGCCGGCATCGACTGCGCCGCGGCGGAGGAAGTACGCGCCCGCAACGCGCCCGGTTATCGGGTTGTGGATCTGCCCGGTCGCCCGCGCGGCGGCGGCTCGTCCTGGCAGAGCATCGCGCGCGGCACCGGCAATGTGGAGGCCGACTACCTCAACGGCGAGATCGTGCTGCTCGGCCGGCTGCATGGGGTACCCACGCCGGCCAACCGGGCATGCCAGGCGCTGGCCTGGCGCATGGTCAGGGAGTCGCTGCCGGTCGGGCATTTCCCGGTTGCCGAGGTGCAGGCGCTGATCGACCGCTTCGCGCGCGAGGTGCGCTGACCGCCACGGCCGTCAGCCACTGCGGGGCATGACGCGGGTGCTAGGCAGCCCGCGCCGGCGCGGCCGGCCGCGGTGGGCTACCAGTGCGCGGGCAGGCTGGTGACGCCGCGCAGCGTGATGGTCTGCTTCCACTCCGGCGTGTGCGGATTGTCGAGTTCCAGCCCCGGCAAGCGCTCGAACAGCGCGCCGAGCGCTTCCTGAGCTTCGATGCGGGCCAGCTGCGCACCCAGGCACAGGTGGATGCCACCGCCGAATGCCAGGGGTTTGATCCGCTCACGGCGCACGTCGAACCGCTCCGGATCGTCAAAGGCTGCGGGATCGCGATTGGCGGCACCGAGCAGCGTGATCACCATGCGGCCCTTCGGCAGGCTGACCCCGGCGATGTCCGCGTCTTCCAGCGCGTTGCGGCCGGTGAGCTGCACGGAGCTGTCGTAACGCAGAAACTCCTCCACGGCGTTGGCCATGATCGACAGGTCCGAGCGCAGCAGCTCGAGCTGGTCACGATTGCGGTACAGGGCGATCAGCGCGTTGCCCATGAGATTCACCGTGGTCTCGTGGCCGGCGGCGAACAGCAGCGCGATGTTGGCGGTCAGCTCCTCACGGCTCAGCCGGCCATGCTCGGTTTCGGACTGCACCAGCGCCGTGGTGAGGTCGTCGCGCGGGTTGGCGCGCCGGTCGTTGCACAACGCCTCGAAGTAAGCGTGGGTCTCCAGCGTGTTGCGGTTGGCATCGGCCAGTTCCTGCTCGCTCATGGGGGTCGGGTCGATCAGCCTGCCGGAGATGCGCGTGCCCTTGATGAACTCCGCCTGATCGGAACGCGGAATGCCCAGCATCTCGCAGATCACGATCACCGGCAGGGGATGGGTGAACAGGCTCTTGAGGTCTCCGGCTCCGCGCTCGATGAAGCCGTCGATGAGCTCGTCGGCAATGCGGCGGATACGCGGCCGCATGGCCTCGACCCGGCGCGCGTCGAATGCCTTCACCACGAGGCCGCGCAGCCGGGTGTGATCGGGCGGGTTCTGCAGCAGCATGGTGCGCATCAGATTGGCGATGGCCGGGTTGGCCAGCTGCTGCTCGCGCTCGGCCTCCGACAGGCCCGAGAAGTTGTCGTGCCCCATGCGCCGGTCGCGCAACAGGCTCTGGACGTCGGCGTAGCGGCTCAGAATCACCAGGTTGGCGTCCGGCAGCTCCAGCACCGGCGCGGCCTCGCGCAGCTGCCGGTACATGGGATAGGGATCGGCGATGTTCTCCGGAGTGAAGATCGTCTCGAAACTGAGTTCGGCCATGGAGTGCCTGCTGTCTGTGATGTGGATGCCGTGCCAACGATAGTCGAAGTGTGGGTGCGCTTAAACTCGCCCGGATCAGTCGCATACGCTGGCGCGGTCCGCGCGCAGCCTGGTCTCGCGTTCGCGCAGACGCGCGGCATCGGCAAGACGGTAGCCGTGACGGCGTTGCTGCTCGAGCGCGTCCAGATCCGCTTCGATGCGTGCGCATCGGGCATCGCGCCTGGCTTGCTCCGCCGCGTGCTGTCGCGCTGCGCTGCGCTGGCGCTGCGCCCGCCGCTGCCTGCGGACACCCGCGTCTCGCGCCAGCGCCTGCAGGCGTTGCTGCTGCGCCGGGCTGAGCGGCGCCTGCTCCACCACGACCAGCGGGTCGAGAGCCAGCGGCTCGGGGCGCTCACCGGCGTTGCAGGAGAACTGGCGGAAGGCGAGCTGGCCGTCGGGGCCGCGGCAGCGATGGGCCGTGGCCGCAGGGAGGGTGGCGGCAGCCAGCGCGCAGACCAGCAGGGTCGTCAGACGCAGCGCGCGGTGTGCCGCTGAAGAGCTTACTGTCCGCCGCAGCAGCGTTGCCGGCCAGCAGGCGTCGGCTGGCAGGAACCGGGCGCGAAGGTCGTTTCGGGGCATGGGCCAGGGGCGCAGGCGCGGCAGGCGATGGTCGTCAGCATCGCCGCCGCGGCGCCGCCCGGCCAGAGCGGCGCGCCCGGATTGCCGTGCGTTACAGGCTCTTCAACCAGTCGTCATCCGACCCTTCGTTGATGCCTTCGAACATGAAGGTGGACAGATAGCGCTCGCCGGTATCGGGCAGCATCACGCAGAACACGCTGCCTTCCGGCGCGGTTTCCGCCAGCTTCAGAGCGGCAGCCAGAGTCGCGCCGGCCGATACGCCGACGAAGATGCCCTCGTTGCGCGCGAGCGCCAAAGCGGTATCGCGGGCAACCTCCTGGTTCACGCCGACGATCTGGTCGGCCACGCTGCGATCGAGGACCTTCGGCACGAAGTCGGGCGTCCAGCCCTGGATCATGTGCGGGTTCCAGTCCTTGCCCGCCAGCAGCGAGGCCTGCTCCGGTTCCGCGGCGACCACCTTCACGTCGGGTCGTGCCGCCTTGATGGTCCGGCCCGCGCCGGTGAGCGTGCCGCCGGTGCCCCAGCCGGTTACCCAGAAGTCCAGGCGGCGCCCGGCGAAATCCTCGAGGATCTCCGGGCCCGTGGTGCTCGCGTGATAGGCGGGGTTGGCCGGGTTCTCGAACTGCCGGGCCAGAAACCAGCCGTGCTCGGCTGCCAGTTCCTCGGCGCGCTTGACCATGCCGGTGCCGCGCTCTGCTGCGGGCGTCAGGATCACCTTGGCACCCAGCGCGCGCATGATCTTGCGGCGCTCTATGGAGAAGGTTTCCACCATCGTCGCCACGAACGGGTGTCCCGTCGCCGCGCAGACCATGGCCAGGGCGATGCCGGTGTTGCCGGAAGTGGCTTCGATCACCGTCTGCCCCGGCTTCAGCGCGCCGGAGTCGTGGGCGTCCTTGATGATCGCGTAGGCGAGCCGGTCCTTCACGGACGACAGCGGGTTGAACGACTCCACCTTCACGTAGATCTCGACGTGCTCCGGCCCCGTGCGGTTCAGGCGGACGATCGGCGTGTCGCCGATGGTTTCCAGGATGTTGTTGTAGAGCATGGTCAGCGTCCCTCTGGGGTGATTTGGGGTTTGCTCAGGAAAGGTATCGCGTCAGAGCGCCGGCGGCCTGGGCCAGGGCGGGCCGGGCCGCCGCGACGGCATCCTGCATGCCGAAGAAGCCGTGAATCAGTCCGTCGTAGCGCGTCAGCTCCACCGGCACGCCGGCTTCGGCCAGCGCTGCCGCATAGCGCTCGCCCTCGTCGCGCAGCGGATCGAACTCCGCGGTCTGCACCAGCGCCGGCGGCAGGCCGGCCAGGCTCGCGGCCCGCAGCGGCGACGCGTAGGGTTCGTGCCGCTGGGCGACGTCGGGCACGTACTGGTCCCAGAACCACTCCATACCTTTGCGGCTCAGCAGATAACCTTCGGCGTTGTCGCGATAGGACGGCGTGTCGAACGCGGCGTCCGTGACCGGGTAGATGAGGAGCTGGAAACGGATGGCCGGGCCGCCGCGGTCGCGGGCCATCTGTGCCACCACCGCGGCCAGATTGCCGCCGGCACTGTCGCCGCCGACCGCAATACGCTGCGGATCGATGTCCAGGGTCGCAGCGTGCTCGGCAACCCAGCAGGTAGCCGCGTAGCAGTCCTCCGCAGCACCCGGATAGGTGGTCTCGGGGGCACGCCGGTAGTGCACGGCGACCACGGCTATCCCGGCCCGGCTGCACAGGCGCCGGCAGGTCTCGTCGTGGCTGTCGAGATCACCGATCACCCAGCCGCCGCCATGGAAGTACACCAGCACGCCACGGCTCCTGGCCTGCTCGGGCCGATAGATGCGCACCTGGAGTGGCTCGTTGGGGCGTACGATGGTCTTGTCCTCGACGGAGCCGACGGCGGTGGGCACCGCAGGCGGAGGCGACAGCGACAGCGTGCGCGCCTCCTCCGGGGTCATGTCCGCGAAATCTCGGGCTCCCAGGCTCGCCAGCAGCTCCAGCACGCCCTGAGTATCGGCATCCAACGGCATCCCCGTCCTCTCCTGTGTCATCGTTCGGGCCCGCAACATTACCCCAGGGTCGACCGAGGCGAAAGCGCGGTCCGGCTGCCCCGCTCGCGTTGAGACCCGACGGCCCGGTCAGCAGATGCCCACGAATCCTGGAACCGGGCGTGGGGGTCCGGGAGGCGTGTGCCAGGCCGTTTAGCGAGGCCGACGATCCCGAGCTGACCCGCGACGCAGACGCGGGGCAGAACGGGTGAGGAGGGTACGCCGGAGGCGCCGAGCGAGGCCAGGCACACGCCTCCCGGACCCCCATGCTCGGGCCTTGCCTTTCGAGAGCAGGTCAGAGGCCCGACAGGTCGGGTCTCAGCGCGAGCGGGGCAGCCGGCCCATGAGGTAGAACTCGTCGTTCGGGCGCATGGTAGTGAGATGGGCCATACGATTGGAAAGGGCAAACAGGGCGGTGATGGCGCCGATGTCCCAGATGTCTTCGGCGCTGAAGCCGTGCGCCTCCAGCATTTCGCGATCGTGCTCGTCTGTGAGCTCGGGGGTGCGGGCGAGCTTGACGGCGAAGTCGAGCATGGCGCGCTGCCGGGGCGTGATGTCGGCGCCGCGGTAGTTGACCGCCAGCTGGTCGGCGATCAGCGGATTCTTTGCGTAGATCCTGAGGATGGCGCCGTGGGCGATGACGCAGTAGCCGCAGTCGTTGGCAGCGCTGGTGGCCACCACGATCATCTCGCGCTCGGCTTTGCTCAGGCCGCTGTCGCGCAGCATGAGCGCGTCGTGGTAGGCGAAGAAAGCGCGGAACTCGTCCGGGCGGTGGGCAAATGCGAGGAACACGTTGGGCACGAAGCCGGACTTTTCCTGCACCTCCTCGATGCGGGCCCGGATGTCGTCGGGGAGCGCGTCGAGGCTGGGTACGGGGTAACGGCTCGCTGCGTTGTCAGGTTCCGCCATCGTGGTGCTCCGTCGTTCGTTCAGATTGCGGTGCGCGTGGCTCAGCGCCGGGTGGCACCCGGTGGCAGGCTCTGGTCCCAGCCCAGGGCGTCATGCTGCTCGAGCACGGCGCGCACCGCGTCGACATCGATCGCTTCAAGGGTCCCACGACTGCTGGTCACGGTGGTGGCCTTGAGCAGCGCGTTGATGATCGCCTCCTCCGTGGCTTCGGCGGCGGCGGCGAACAGGGGCGACATCGCCGCGTTGACCAGCTGCACGCCGGCGACGGGGGCGGTGCTTTCGCGCGGCCGGCGCACGTCGGGATGGGTGGAGAAGCTGATCACGTAGTCGCCGGAGCCGTTGCTGGCAAACGAGCCGGTACGCGCCAGGCCCATGATGGCACGCAGGCCCAGGCGGTCGAGATTGCGGGCGGACAGCGGCGCGTCGGTGGCTACCACCATCATGATCGAACCGTCCTCGCGGTCCCTGTCACGGCCGGTTTCGAGTGAGTCGGAGTAGGGATAGCGGCCCAGAGCCCGTCCCACCGGGGCGCCGTTCACGGTGAGCACGCCGCCGAAATTTGTCTGCACCAGCACGCCCACCGTCCAGCCCCCGAGCGCCTCCGGCAGTACGCGCGAACTGGTGCCGATGCCACCCTTCCAGCCGAATGCCTGGGTACCGGTGCCCGCGCCGACGCTGCCTTCGGCCACCGCGCCGCTGCGGGCACCGTCCAGTGCCGCGTTCACCTGCTCCGGTCCGATGGGGTTGGCCCACATGTTGTTGACCTGCGAGTCGTTGGTCTCGCCGACGATGGGATTGACGGTGTGCTCGCCCATCCCCGGCTGTCGGTACACCCACTCCTTGAGGGCATCCGCGGCACGCCAGACGCACAGGGTGCAGGTGAGCAGAATCGGCGTTTCCAGCTCGCCGAACTCGCGCACCTGGGTCTCGCCGATCAGCTTGCCGTAGCCGTTGCCGGTGTGAATCCACGCCGGCATTGGATGGGTGTACAGGTTGCCGGGCCCGGGGATGATGGCGGTGACCCCGGTGCGGATGTCGTCACCGCGGATGAGCGTGCTGTGGCCTACCAGCACACCGGCCACGTCGGTGATGGCGTTGTAGGTCCCGGTCGGGAAAATGCCGATGTCGATGCCGAGTTCGCGGGCCCGTGGTCGCTCCTGCGCCGCAGCGGGGGCGACGCTGGCCAGGCTCGCCAGGGCGAGCACCAATGTGGCCACCCGCGTCATGGTCTGCCGGGAGCGCGAGATTTCGTTCCTGTTCTTCCTGTTCTTCCTGTTCATGGGCGCAGTATGCCACCGCAGCCGGCGGCTGCCAGCGCCGGCGCGCGGAACTTCCCCGGGACCAGGATGCCTTGTCCGTCTGCCGCTGGTGCGGGATCCTTGCACGTCTTGCAAGCCAGCCCGGAGAACCCATGGTCCGGATCAACCACCCCCTGCGCACAGCTTGTCGCAGGCTGGCCCTTGTGTTCGCCTGCGTCTCGCTGCTCGGCAGCGGCTTCGCGGCTGCGCAGACGGCACAGCGTTTCGACGTGCTGGTGCAGGGCGGAACCCTGTACGACGGCAGAGGCGATGCGCCCTATGCGGCGGA
Source organism: Pseudomonadales bacterium (assembly GCA_041395905.1). GTDB lineage: Bacteria > Pseudomonadota > Gammaproteobacteria > Pseudomonadales > Azotimanducaceae > UBA7803. Next base: position 90,643 of record JAWKZP010000009.1, on the reverse strand, counting down.
CGTCGGCATCGTCGGCGACCGAATCGCCGCCATCGGCAGGTTGGACGGCTCTGTGGCGGACCAGGTGGTGAACGCCGCCGGCAGGGCAGTCGCACCCGGCTTCATCAACATGCTGAGCTGGGCGCCGACCTCGCTGCTGATCGACGGCCGCAGCCAGGGCGACATCCGCCAGGGCGTCACCCTGGAAGTGTTTGGCGAGGGCGAATCCTACGGCCCCTGGAACGAGACCATGAAAGCCCAGGAGCTGGCCAGCCAGGGCGATCTCGCCTACGACATCGAGTGGACCAGTCTCGGTGAGTTCCTGGAGCATCTCGAGCGCAAGGGCATCTCCACCAACGTTGCTTCGTTCGTGGGCGCGACCACCGTACGTGTGCACGAGCTCGGGTATGCCGACCAGGCACCCACCCCGGCACAGCTGGCGCGCATGCAGGAGCTGGTGCGCGAGGCGATGCGCGAAGGCGCGCTGGGGGTGGGGTCGTCGCTGATCTACGCGCCCGCGTTCTACGCCGACACCAATGAGCTGATCGCGCTCGCCCGGGCCGCGGGGGAGTACGGCGGCATGTACATCTCGCATATGCGCAGCGAAGGCAACCGCCTGCTCGAGGCCATCGACGAGCTCATCGGCATCGCCCGCGCGGCCGGCGTGCCGGCTGAGATCTACCACCTGAAGATGAGCGGTCGCGACAACTGGCACAAGTTCGACGACGTCGTGGCGCGCATCGAGCGGGCCCGCGCCGAGGGCCTGCGCATCACCGCGGACATGTACACCTATACGGCGGGCTCAACCGGGCTCGACGCGGCCATGCCGCCCTGGGTGCAGGAAGGCGGCTACGACGCCTGGGCCGCCAGATTGCGCGATCCGGCGATCCGCGCGCGGGTTGCGGCGGAGATGGCCGTAGCCACCGACGACTGGGAAAACCTCATGCTGGCTGCAGGTCCGGAGAAGACGCTGCTGGTCGGCTTCCGCAATCCCGAGCTGCGCGGCTATCAGGGTCGCACCCTGGCGGAGGTGGCGGCCGAACGCGGCAGCGACCCCATACAGACGGCCATGGACCTGGTGGTGGCGGACGGCAGCCGGGTTCAGGTGGTTTACTTCCTGATGTCCGAGGAGAACGTGCGCAGGGGCGTGGCGCTGCCCTGGGTGAGCTTCGGCTCGGACGCGGGATCCATGGCGACGGAAGGCGTGTTTCTGCGCCGCAGCACGCACCCGCGCGCCTACGGCAACTTCGCGCGACTGCTTGGCCGCTACGTCCGCGACGAGCGCGTGCTGCCGCTCGAGACGGCGATCCACAAGCTGAGCGGCCTGCCGGCCAGCAACCTCAAGTTGCGTGATCGCGGCCTGCTGCTGCCGGGATACTTTGCCGACGTTGTGGTGTTCGATCCCGCCACCATCCGGGACAACGCCACCTACGACGCGCCGCATCAGTACGCCAGCGGCGTTTCCGATGTCCTGGTCAACGGCAGCCTGGTGCTGCGCGACGGCGAGCACACGGGCGCCACGCCCGGGCGTGTGGTGCGCGGGCCGGGCTGGCAGGGCTGGTCTCAGGCCGCTGCCCCCTGAGTGCCGTTTGCGCCCTGGTCAGGCGGATGCTTCGCTGAGGGCCAGCAGCCAGGTGCCGAGCACGGCGATCAGCACGGCCGGCAGCAGCAGCATCAGCGGGGCCACGGGCAGAGCGGGCAGCGCCGCGAAAATCGAAGCAGAGACTGCCGCGAGCCCGTGCGCCGCCAGCGGCCCCAGGGCGGTGAGTGCGGGTTTCAGCGCCAGCAGGGTCAAAGCGGCGCCGAGCGCGCCAAAGCCGCCGAGCAGCAGAGCGCGCCGGCGGCGCTGCACGCTGATGCGGCGCATGACCTGATCGATCATGCGGGCGCTCGCGTTGGGGTCATGCTGCCGGCGCTCCTCGGCAACGGCGCGGGCATCATCGGCAAAGGCGCGCGAGAGTAGCTGCTCGAGAGGGTCGTGCTGCTCGTTCATGCCGGTACCTCGATGGCGAAGTGCTCGCGGATCTTTTGCTTTGCGCGATGGATCTGCGACTTTATCGTGCCGGGCGGCTGATCCACCACCTCGGCGATTTCCGCGATGGTCAGTCCGTGAGCGTAGCTCAGCAGCAACAGATGCTGCTCGTCGGGCCGCAGCACTGCCAGCAGCCGTTCCAGGTCGGCGCTGGCGCCGCTCTCGCCCGGTGCCAGCGCCGGCGGCACCGAGGGGTCGTCCAGCGACAGCGGATCCGCCTCCGGGCTGCGGCGCCGTTGCCGCAGGTGCTGCAGAAACTCGTTGTAGGCCAGCTTGCCGAGCCAGGCCGCGAAACGGCCGCTGCCGGAAAACGAGGCGAGTCGCTCCCAGGCACGCAGGAAGGTGTTCTGGCACAGGTCCTCGGCCAGCGCGGGGTCGCGCGCGAAGCGCCGCAGCAGGTAGTAGATCCGCTGCTGGTGGCGTTTCACCAGCGTCGCGAAGGCGTCCCTGTCGTCGAGCGCGAGCACGCGGCTGACCAGCGCCTCGTCGCTTTCCTGCACGACCCGTCTGCTCAGGGAGCCCTGCGCGGATTCAGGCGCCAGAGCACCAGATAGGCGATGCCGATCAGAAACGGGAAGCTCGACAGGCCCATGAGCGGGGCGGTGGCATCGGGCTCGTCGATCATCAGGGCGAACACGCACACGGCGATGCCCATCGCGATGCTCACGAGGCCCTTGCGCAGGTCGCCGTTACGGCTGTTGAGCGCATCGGAGAGGCCCTCCAGCACCTCCGGCGTCAGTTGCTGGCCGTGCTCCAGAGCGGTGCGCACCGTACTCTGGACCTCCAGTCGCGTGCGGTGGCGGAAGTAGAAGAACGCGCAGAAAATCACCGCGATCATGATGAACATTGTGATGGGGACGAGTTCGCCCATGGCTCGGAGCTCCGTTCTGGGTGTGTCTCAGGGTTGATGCCGATCAGCGGCAAACGGTTGCATCAGCCCCGGATAGTTTCGCAGATCAGAGTGCCAGCGCGGTCCGGGCTTCGAATCCCGGAAAGGAACGCGCGCACCGGAAAAGGAAAAAGCCGCTCGAGCCTCGCGGTCGAGCGGCTTTCCTGGAGAGGTGGTAGCGGCGGGCGCGCAAGCGTCGCGCATCTGACTCCGGCGGGGTGCAGACCCCGGCCATCCGGCTCTAGCGGGATCTGCGTCCCGGCCTTCCGGCGTTGGTCGGGCGGAAATCTCCGGCCCGACCGGGGTCAGTCATCGTCTCTGTCGCGGTGCCGTCCGTAGCGTGATCTGCTCTGCCACTCGTACTTGCCGCGACCCTCGCGGCGTTCGGCGAGGGCGTCGCGCCGCTCGGCAAGGGCGTCGCGGCGAGCGTGCCAGCGATCGCGGCCTTCGGCCCACTCGGCGGGCATGCACACGTTGTGTCTGCGGTACTCGCCGGCTTTCGCGTTGTAGACGAAGCGCGGCCGGCAATCGAGCCCGTGACGGGCGCCGATCTCTGCGAACTCGGCGTCCTCAGGGGTGTCGTCCGCGGTGGCGCTCGGCTCCGTGGTGCTGGTGGTGGCGGGCGCAGAGTTCACGGCCGGGCAGACCAGCGTGTCGGAGCAGGCCTGGGTCTTCTGCTGGGATGCGAAGATGCCGGTGCAGACCTCGAAAGGTTCGGCGACGCCCGGGCTCGTCTCCACGCATTCGCAGCTGCAGCTCGACAGGTCTGCGGCGTACGCGGCGGGCGCGGCGCTTGCCAGCGCCAGGAGCAGCCCGCCTAGCAGGCCGCCGCCGATGAGTTCGTTGTTCTTCAGTACGTTCATGATCCCGATCTCTCCTTGGCGCTCACACCCCGGGCGGTGCGTAGTCGATGGCGCTAGCTTACGGAGGCGGGTGTCGAAAACTGTGACTCGAATCACGCCGGCACACCCGTGAGTCGAACGTAAGCACGTGATTTACATCACAGATCGGCGGGCGCGGTGGTGGGCCGAAGGCGCGATCTTTAGACTGCGGGCATGAAACTGTGCGCAAACAGCATCGGGCAGCGCCTTGGGTTGCGGCGGCGCTCGTCGCGCTGCGCCGCCCCGGGACGGGCCGCGATATTGCTCTGCAGCCTGGCCGCCGCGCTGTCCGGATGCAGCGCCCCGGAGCCGCGCTTCGACGTCACCGAGGCCGACATCGACGCGCTGCAGACCGCGCTGCGGGCCGGGACGGTGAGCTGCGAGGCCATCGTCGACGGCTATCTGGCACGCATCGCAGCCTACGACAAAGCCACCGGCCTGAACGCGATCACGGTCACGAACCCTGGTGCCGTGGCGCGCGCGAGAGAGATCGATGCCCGCCTGGCGAACGGGCAGCCGCTCGGCGAGCTGTTCTGCGTGCCCGTGCTGGTCAAGGACAACTTCGACACCCACGACCTGCCCACCACCGGTGGCTCCATCGCCATGGCGGGGAGCCTGCCGCCGGACGACGCCTTCATGGTTCGACGCCTGCGGGAAGCCGATGCCATTGTGCTGGCCAAGACCAATATGGCGGAGTGGGCGTTCAGCGCCCGTCAGACGCGCAGTTCGAGTTACGGTGTCACCGCCAACGCCTACGCCCTGGATCGGGTGCCCGCGGGTTCGTCCGGAGGCACCGCCTCCGGCGTGGCGGCCAGCTTCGGCGCCGCCGGACTGGGCAGCGACACGGGAAACTCGATTCGCGGCCCGTCGTCGCACCTGGCGCTGTTCGGCATCCGCTCGACCCTCGGCCTGACCAGCCGTGACGGTGTGATCCCGCTCGCCTGGGACCGGGACGTCGCCGGGCCCATGACGCGCTCCGTCAGAGACGGCGCGCGCCTGTTCAACGTGCTGGCGGGTTTCGATCCCGACGATCCCATGACGCGCCTGGGACGCAACCGCAAGGCCGCCGACTACACGGAGTTCCTCGACCCCGAGGGTCTGCGCGGGGCGCGCATCGGTGTGCTGCGCGCGCTGGTCGACACGGAAGATGCCGACCCGCGCGTCACGGCGCTGTTTCAACAGGCGCTCGAGGACCTCGCGGCGGCCGGCGCGGAGCTGACGGACCCGGTGATCGTGCCTGATCTGGCGGCGCATCTGGCGGCCGACAATTTCTGTCCGAGGTTCCGCTACGACCTGCGTCGGTATCTCGACAGTCTGGGCGAGGCGGCGCTGATCGGGGATCTCATGGACGCCTATGACAAGGGGTTGTACTCGGATTACGTGCGCGACCGGATCCTGTACTTCGGCCGGTTTCCGGCAGACCTAGCGCCCGACCGCTGGGACCAGCCCTGTCCCACCTACCCGGCACATCCCGGGCGCCGGGCGTATCTGGACGCCGTGCTCGCAGCAATGGACGCGGCGCGGGTCGAGGTGCTGGTGTACCCCACCTGGACCAACCCGCCCGCGCATCTGAACCGGCCGGTGGAAGAGTACCTGGGCGACAACTCACAACTGGTGGCGCCGGCAACCGGCATGCCGGCTGCCACCGTGCCCATGGGCTTCGTCGACGGGACCCTGCCGGCGGGCCTGCAGATCCTCGCCCGGCCGTTCGACGAGCCCGCCATCTTCCGTATCGCGTTCGCGTACGAGCAGCGCACTCGCCACCGGCGTCCGCCGCCGCTGTTTCCACCTTTGCCCCCGGACGCACCCTGATCGGCGGTTCCTGCACCGCGATGGTGCGTCCCGCCGCCGAATCCGCGGGCGGTAGATCCCGTCCCAGGCGGTCCCGCCTGCCCCCAGCGGATCCTGCGCTGCTGCTGAAGGCCGTCCGGTAGCTGGCACGGGAGTTGCCTTCATGACCCGGTATCGGGCTGACCGCTGCCGTAAGGCGGGTCTACCCGGAAGCTGTGAACTTCAATCGGGGCCAGTGAGGGGAAATGACACGAGGATGCAGACACGATGTACCGTTTCCCGTCGCCGCTGCGCACCGTCGCCGCGACCGTTCTGGCCATGACCGCCATCGGCGGCTGTGCCACCTCCGGTAACTCCTACTTCGAATTGCGCGAGCGCCAGGTCGCCCGAATTGCCGGTGAGTGCTACTGGCAGCGCGAGGGCGAACGCCTCGTATACGGCCCGGCGCCGGTGTATGCCGCCTGCCGCCAGTGGGCGAGGTCCCAGGTGGCGGTGCGTATGCCGTCCGCTGTGGGGACGGCGGCGAACCCCGGCTATGCCTTGGGCGGCCAGTGAGGGCCGGTTCGAGATGCGCCAGGGGGTGGGAGATGGAACCCCGGAGCCGTCGGGAGGGGAGAGGGGAGGGAGTTAACGGCCCCGGGGTTGTCAGCGACCTGACGCGGGCAATTGTGGGCAGGCTGTCGTGAATGCGACGTGAAAGTGCCGTGACGTGTTCGTGACCGCCTGCGACTTCGCTAGACTGACGCGTTTGCGGGGAGAGAGGGCATGATCGAGGCGGACATCGTCCTGGCGGCGTCAGCGTGACGCTGGTCGATTCGCGCTGGCTGCGCCTGCTGACGCTGTCGAGCCTCTACTTTGCGCAGGGGATCCCAATCGGTCTGCTGGATATCGCCATGCCGGCCTGGCTTGCGGCGCAGGGCGCAGCAGCCGGCGACATTGGTGTGTATGCCGGCGTGATCGGGTTGCCCTGGGCGTTCAAGCTGATTGCCGGCCCGTTCATGGATCGATTTCAGTTTCCGCCCATGGGCCGGCGCCGGCCCTGGGTGATCGCCGCACAGACCGGGCTGCTGCTGGCGCTGGCTGGCCTCGCGGGCGTTGGTGCTGAAAGCGACCCAGGGCCGCCGGCCCTGCTCGCGCTCATGGTGGTCGGATTTCTGGTCAACGCCTGTGCGGCGACTCAGGACGTGGCGGTGGACGGCATGGCCATCGACGTGGTGCCCGAGGCCGAGCGGGGTCGCGCCAACGCCTTCATGGCATTCGGCCAGGTGCTGGGCTACGGCGTGTTTGCCGGGATCTCGGGAACCCTGCTGACACAGTTCGGCCTGGGCGCCACCGCGCTGGCTGCCGCGCTCGCGGTTGCGGCCATTCTGGTGCTTTCCGTCGCCGCGCGCGAGCGTGCCGGCGAACGCGCGCTGCCATGGACCGCCGGCCAGGCGCATCCGTCGTTCGCGCCGGCGCCGGCATCCATCCTGGCGCTGGCCGGCGACCTGCTGCGCGCGCTGGTGCTGCCCATGAGCCTGTTGCTGACGCTGGTGGCATTCGTCACCCGGGTCGCGCTGGGCATGGGGCTGGTGGTGGCGCCCGTGTTCGCGGTCCGGGAGCTCGGCTATGGGGCCGACAGCTACAGTCAGGTCATGGCCGTGGTCAGCGCTGCCGCCGCCGTGCTGGGGCTGTTGTTCGGCCCTCTCATCGATCGCGCCGGCGCCCGGCGTGCGCTGCTGCTCGGGCTTCTGAGCACTGCCGCGACGCTGGTGCTGTTCGCTGTGACGCCGGCGCTCTGGACGCAGCCCTGGTACGTTCTCGGACTGCTCTTTCTCAACCAGGTGTGCGGACAGGTGGTTTTCATCGCGCTCATCGCCCAGTACATGAACATGAACTGGTACCGTGTAGCCGCAACTCAGTTCGCGGTATACATGGCGCTGGCCAATCTGGCGCGCTCGGCCGGCGCGGGCCTGTATGGCGGCCTCGCGGATCTGCTGGACTTCGCCGGTGTCTTCCTGCTGATGGGTGGCATGCTGGTGCTTGCGGCCGCGCTGCTGGTGCCGTTCGATGCGACGGCTCACGCGCTGCGCCTGGAGAGGCTCGGCGGGCAGCAGCGCGAACCGCAAGGGGCGGGCAACCGCGCGACCTGACGCCGCCCGGGATCGGATGCCCGGCCGCCGGCGGATCCGGGCCTGGTGGCGGCGCCACGCTCCGGCTGCACGGTTGCATTCGCCGGCAGCGTTCAGGAACATGCGGCGGTCTTGGACTCGGTTTGAATCAGGAATTGCAACGGCGGTGGTAATGATCAGAAAACTATTCGGCAATCTGGGCGCGCTCGTGCTGTGCGCCGTGCTGGCGTGCACCGCGTACGCGGCCAACGAGCCGGCGCGCGCGTTCAACGGCATGGTGGTGTCGCAGAACCATCTGGCCTCGGATATCGGTGTGCAGGTCATGCGCGACGGCGGCAGCGCCATCGACGCAGCGGTCGCCACCGCCTTTGCGCTTGCTGTGACCCACCCCACGGCCGGCAACATCGGCGGCGGCGGCTTTCTGGTGTTCCGGCCGAACGAGGGCGAACCGGTCGCCTACGACTTCCGCGAAACCGGCCCGGCTGCGTCCTATCCGGAAATGTGGCTCGAGGACGGTGAGTACAGTTTTCAACGTCACCACATGAGCCACCTCTCGGTAGGCGTCCCCGGCACCGTTGCCGGCCTTTACCTGGCCTGGCAGGACAATGGCCGGCTGCCCTGGAAACGCCTGCTGGCGCCGGCCATCGAACTCGCCGAGAACGGCTTCACGGTGACTCATGGGCTGGCGCGCTCGCTCGCCCGTGCGCTGCCCCGGCTGTCCAAGTATCCCGCTTCGCTGGCTCAGTTCAGCAAGAATGGCGAGCCGTACGAGCCCGGCGACCTGCTGGTGCAGAAGGATCTGGCCGACACGCTCAAGCGCATCGCGCGCAACGGGCCGGACGGCTTCTACAAGGGCAAGACCGCCGAGCTCATCGTCAGGGAGATGGAAGCCAATGGCGGTGTCATCACGCTCGACGATCTGGCCGGCTACCAGGCCCGCAAGCGCGAGCCGGTGCGCGGCGCCTACCGTGGCTACGAAATCCTGTCCATGCCGCCGCCGAGTTCCGGCGGAACGACGCTAGTGGAGATGCTGAACATCCTGGAAGGCTACGACATCGGCGCGCTGGGTTTCGGTTCCACGGCGACTCTGCACCGCATGGCGGAATCCATGCGGCGCGCCTACGCCGACCGCGCGCGCTTCCTCGGTGATCCGGACTTCAACGACGACATGCCGCTCGACCGGCTGCGCTCGAAGGTCTACGCCGATGAGCTGCGCGCGACCATCAATCCGGACAAGGCGTCCGTGTCCACGCCCGACGACTTCACCTGGCCGGTGGAAAGTGACGAAACGACGCACTTCTCGGTGGTCGACAAGGACCGCAACGCGGTGTCACTGACCTACACGCTGGAGTGGGGTTACGGCTCCGGCATCGTGGTGCCGGGTGCCGGGTTCCTGCTCAACAACGAGCTCGGCGACTTCAACGCCGGGCCGGGTCTGACCAACGACCAGGGTCTGATCGGCACGCCGGCGAACCTCGCCGGCCCGAGCAAGCGGCCGCTGTCGAGCATGACCCCGACGATTCTGGCGAAAGACGGCCAGCTGTTCATGGTGACCGGCAGCCCGGGCGGGCGAACCATCATCAACACCGTGCTGCAGACCATACTCAACGTGATCGACCACGGTATGAACGCACAGACCGCGGTGGATGTTGGCCGCATCCATCATCAATGGCTGCCCGACAGGATCTACTACGAACGCCACGGCTTCTCCGTCGACTCGCTCAACGGCCTGCGTGCACTCGGCCACGAGCTCGAGGAGCGTGATCAGCAGGGCGTTGCCGAGGTCATCGTGGTCAACGCCGAGGAAGGCGTGCTGGAAGGCGGGGTGGACGGACGGGTACCCGACGGCGGTGCCGCCGGCTACTGATCGCGCCCCATCCGCAGACGGCGCAGCCTACCGGGGCGCGCCGCCGTCGATGCGGGAGGCGCGCATCGAGCGATCGTGCGCGCCGGGCAGCAGCAGCACGGCGCTGAGCGCGCCGCACAGTGCCATGAACATGTCCCACTGCGTGTCCCACACGTCTCCCTGGGTACCCAGGAACGACTCGGCCGCATCGGCGCTAACCAGTGCGGCCAGCCACTCCAGCAGCTCGTAGAGCGCACTGAAGGCAAGGCACACGCTGACCACGAGGACGCTGAGCCAGGGTCCGCGTCGCACCACATGGTTGCGCAGCAGTATCTCGCGGGCGAGGATCGCGGGCACGAAGCCCTGTGCCAGGTGTCCGATGCGGTCGTAGTTGTTGCGGCTGAAGTCCAGCAGATCCTGCATCCAGAACCCCAGCGGCACGCGCGCGTAGCTGTAATGCCCGCCGAAGATCAGGATCAGGGCGTGCAGGCAGATCAGCCGGTAGAGCAGCGGCGACAATGGATGCCTGCGGTATGTCAGCACCAGCGCCGGAATCGCGATGAGAACCGGAAACACCTCGAGCACCCAGGTCACCAGGTCGAACGGGGCGATGCCGCTCCAGATCAGTGCGGCCAGAGTTGCAGTGAGGAGCAGTGCCGGTTCGGTGACCGAACGGCTGCCGGTGCTCAGCGCCTGCATGGGGGCCCCTGTCTGCCGTGTACGGGTGCCCTGAGTCTAGCAGGCGCGGTCGCCCAGGCGACAACCTGGCCTGGTCGACTACGCCTAGTCGATTACCTTGAGCCCCTCGTTGGAAAGCGCGCTTTCGTTGCCGTCCGCGTCGACTGCGGTCATGGCGAAACAGTACTCTCCCGGGGTCAACGCGTCCGGGTACTTCCCGCTCAGCCGGTAGCGGTAACCCGTTGCGAGGCCTGCGACCGCTCAGATGCGGAATTGCGGGGGCCGCTGCTGTGGCGATGGCGTTTGCTGACCATGCGCTCGTAGAGCTGTGTGATCCGGGCGCTGGCCGTGGTCTTGAACGCCCCCGGCAGGAATGCATGCACGGCACAGGCGAGCGCGCACAGGAACATGGTGGCGGCAAAACCCATGGCGGAGCACCAGTGCTGTCCGTAGTTCTCCCCCACCGATTCCGGATGGTCGCGGAAGTCTTTGAGAAACTGTGACATCGAAAATCCTCCTCGGCAGGGTCGGGCGGCGCGGTTGGCGCCGCTCCAGATCCGCTGAGCCTTGCGCTGTACTGATAAGCCTAGTCGGTCGAGGCCAAAAAAGTTCCCAATCTAGTCGGCATTTCGGGCCCAATTTGGGATATGTTTGCGTCACAGGGAGATTTCAGAGGATTTGGCGTGGAGCTGGATCGAATCGACAAACAGATCTTGCGCGAGCTGCAGCACGATGCCACCACGGCTATCCAGGAAGTGGGTGACCGCGTCGGTCTCAGTCACAACGCCTGCTGGCGGCGCATCAAGCGCCTGGAGGAGGCCGGCATCATCCGCAAACGGGTGGCGCTGGTGGATGCCGCCAAGGTCGCCAGGGGCGTGACCGTGTACGTCACCGTGCGCACGGCCAACCATTCCGAGGAATGGCTGAACCGCTTTGCCAAGGGCGTCGCCGCGCTGCCGGAAGTCATGGAGTTCTACCGTATGAGCGGCGAAGTGGATTACCTGCTCAAGGTGCTGGTCTCGGACATCGCCGAGTACGATCGCTTCTACAAGAAGCTGATCGCCATCGCACCCCTGTTCGACGTTTCCTCGAGCTTCGCCATGGAGCAGGTGAAGTACACCACCGAAGTGCCGGTGTGACGCCGCGCCGATATCGTGGTGGCGTGATCGGCACCCGTAATCGGCACCCGTAATCGGCAACCATGGTCGGATCCCGCGTTCGACATCGGTGCTGGGGTATAGTCGGCGGCAGCCGGACCCGAGGAAGCTTCGATGCAGTTCCACCTGTCAATGTGCAGCGCGCTGCTGCTTTTGTGCGTATCGCCTCTCGCCAACGCCGAGCTCGATTCGGTGGAGCGGCAGATCGTGGACGCAGTGGATGCCCGTCAGGGCCAGGCGCTCGACCTGCTGGAACGGGCCGTGAACATCAACAGCGGTTCGCTCAACCTCGAAGGCGTGCGGGCGGTGGGGCAGTTGTTCGACGCCGCCCTGCGTGACGCGGGTCTCGAGACCGAGTGGATCGATGGGGCCGCCTTCGGTCGGGCTGGCCATCTGATTGCCCGTACGCCCGGCCAGACGCCTGCTGATCCGCGCCCGCACGTGCTGCTGATCGGACATCTCGACACGGTGTTCGAGCCGGACAGTCCGTTTCAGCGGTTCGAACGGCTCGATGGCGACGGCGCGCCGGGGCGCTACGCGCGCGGGCCGGGCAGCACCGACATGAAGGGCGGCGACGTGGTGATCGTCGAGGCGCTGCAGGCGTTGCGCCGCGCTGGTGTACTGGACAGGCTCCAGGTCACCGTGGTGCTGATCGGTGACGAGGAGTTGTCCGGGCGTCCGTTGTCGCTGGCCAGGGCCGCGCTGGTGGCGGCAGCGGAGGATGCAGACGTGGCGCTCGGTTTCGAGGATGGCGACGGTGATCCGGCGACGGCAGTGATCGCCCGGCGTGGCTACTCCGGCTGGGAGCTGAGCGTGCGCGGCACGCCGGCCCATTCGTCGCTGATATTCAGCGACGCGATCGGTGCGGGGGCCATCTATGAGGTGGCGCGAATACTGGACGGTTTCTATACGACGCTGGCGGGCGAACCCAATCTCACCTTCAACCCGGGCGTGTTGCTGGCAGGCACCAGCGTCGACTTCGATGCGGAGCAGGCGCGCGGCAGCGCGTTCGGCAAGGCCAATGTGGTGCCGGAGCACGCGGTGGTGAGCGGCGATCTGCGCACGCTGTCCATGGAGCAGCGCGAGCGCGCCAAGCTGCGCATGCAGGAGATCGTGGCCGCGCACCTGCCAGGCACCAGCGCCGAGCTGCGCTTCGAGGACGGCTATCCGCCGCTGGCGCCGAGCGACGGCAATCGGCGCCTGCTCGACGCCTACAGCGCCGTCAGCGAGGCTCTGGGCTACGGACCCGTGGCGGCGGTCGATCCCGCCGCGGCGGGCGCCGCGGACATCTCGTTCACGGCGGGACGGGTGGACATGGCGCTGGATGGGCTCGGGCTCATGGGTAGCGGCGGCCACACGGTTACAGAGACCGCCGACCTCGATACCCTGGGATCGCAGACCCAGCGCGCGGCCGTGCTGATGTACCGCCTAAAGGACCTTGCCGACTAGATCACCGATCCAGGCCGTGGCTGCCATGGCCAGCGCCCCCCAGAAGGTGACCCGCAGCGCACCGATGCCGCGATGGGCGCCGCCCGTATAGGCGGCCAGCGTGCCGAGCCCGGCGAGGAACAGCAGCGAGGCGAGCGCCACGGCGATCTCGAGCCGGGCCAGCGGCGCGAACCATGCCACCGCCAGCGGCAGCGCCGCGCCGACCGCGAAGGTCACCGCTGAGGTCAGCGCGGCCTGGATGGGTCGGGCTTTGACGATGTGGGATATGCCGAGTTCGTCGCGGGCGTGGGCCGCCAGCGCATCGTGGGCCATGAGCTGCTCGGCCACTTCGCGGGAAAGCGACTCGTCCAATCCGCGCTGCTGGTAAATCCCGGCCAGCTCGGCGCGCTCGAACTCCTCGTCCGCTTCCAGCTCGCGCTGCTCGCGGGCCAGGTCGGCGCTTTCGATGTCTGCCTGCGAGCTGACCGACACGTATTCGCCCGCCGCCATGGACATGGCGCCCGCCACCAGGCCGGCGACGCCGGCGAGAATCACCGCCTGGTGTGTGGACTCCGCGGCTGCGACACCGACCAGCAGGCTGGCCGTGGACACGATGCCGTCGTTCGCCCCCATGACCGCAGCGCGCAGCCAGCCGGAGCGGTGTGTGTGGTGTATCTCGCCGTGGCGTTTCGGCATGGTCAGCCCTTCCGTTCTCGTTTAGTCACGGTCTGCGGCGCGCGCCGCTGCTCCACCTCGTAATAGACGGCGACCATCCATTCGTCGTACTCCGGCTGGAACTGCTTGAGTGCCTGCACGACCTCGAGACGGAACGTCTCCTCGATGGGGGCGCCGCGCTGGGGCCAGATCCGGAACTTGATGCGTTGATAATACCTGCCGTGGCTGGTGGTGAAGATGCCCTCGACGGAGGGCGGCGTCAGCAGGATGCCGGGAAACTGCTCGTACACGCCCGTTGCCATGGCGACCACCTGGGCCGCCATGGCGGCGCGCTGCTGCGGATCGACCGCGAGCGTGACGTCGGCGATGCAGCGCACGTAGCCGCTGGGGTAGTTGATCACGTTGCCGATGGAGCGGTTCGGTATCTGCACCCTGGCCCCGAATGAGTTTTCCAGCTCGACGAAACGCATGCCGATGTGCCGCACGACGCCCACCTGACCGCCGATGTCGACCATGTCACCGACGTCGAACAATCCTGTCGAGATGGTCGTTATGCCGCTGACCACGTCCTGCACGATCCCCTGGGAGCCGAACCCCACGGCGATGCCGATGATGGAGGCACTGGCCAGATACGCGGTGATCGGCACGCCGATTTCGGTCAGCGCGAACCCTACGGCGCCGAAGTACAGGCTGAACACGAGCACGCTGTTGGCCAGGCTCAGCACAGACTGCCATTTGCGCCGCTGCGGATGCTGCGGCACGGCGAGCAGGCGGGCGCTCAGCCGCCGGCTGGTCAGCACCAGCAGATGGCAGGCTCCTGCGATGCCGAGGATGATCAACAGCCGGTAGCCGATAGCGAGCCCCGCCAGGGTCTCGCTGAACGGCGCAAACACACTCATGGCCCGGGGCCGTCGCCTACTCCGCCCCGCTGATGGTGCTCAGGATGTAGCCGCCGGACTTCTCGTCGAGTTCGAGTTCCACCTCGCCGCGCGCCTGGGCTTCCTCGAGCAGATCGCTGAAGGAGCCGAAGCCGTAGTACGATTCGTTGAATCCCGGCTTGCGGCGCTTCAGCGTCTGCTTGACCATGGATCCCCACAGCTTGCCGCGGCCGCCGCGCTCGGCGTACAGCGCCTCGGCGGTTTCCAGCATCAGATCGATGCCTTCCTGCTGCAGATCTTCGGCCGACTTCTCGTCGGTCGATTTCGCATCGGCCGGCTGCTCGACCGGGGCCGCCCTTTCCTGCTTCGGTGCGGCCTTGGCTTTCGGCTTCGAGCGTGTGCGCTTGCGGGCCGGCTTCTTGCGGGCCAGGTCGTCGTAGTAGATGAACTCGTCGCAGTTGCTCATGAGCAGATCGGACGTGGAATTCTTCACCCCGACGCCGATCACGGTTTTGGCATTTTCCCTGAGCTTGCTCACCAGGGGCGAGAAGTCCGAGTCGCCGGAGATGATCACGAATGTGTCGATGTGCTCCTTCGTGTAGCACAGGTCCAGCGCGTCCACGACCATGCGGATGTCTGCGGAGTTCTTGCCGGACTGGCGCACGTGCGGGATCTCGATCAGCTCGAACGCCGCCTCGTGCATCGCGGACTTGAATTCCTTGTAGCGATCCCAGTCGCAGTACGCCTTCTTGACGACGATGGAGCCCTTCACCAGCAGACGCTCGAGTACCGGCTGAATGTCGAACTTCTCGTACTTGGCATCGCGCACGCCGAGCGCGATGTTCTCGAAGTCGCAGAACAGAGCAAGGCTGCCTTCTTCCGTCATGATCGTGCCCTCATCCCTGAAGGCTTGCGAAGGTCTTGCCCTCGCTCACCAGCCGCTCGAGCAGCGGCGCAGGCTTCCAGAAATCGCCGTACTCGTCCTGGAACTTGCGGATGTCGGCGAGAATGTTGTCGAGTCCCTGCTTGTCAGCCCAGAACATGGGTCCGCCGGTCACCTCGGGGAAGCCGTATCCGTTGCAGTACACGATGTCGATGTCGCACGGGCGGATAGCGATGCCGGCTTCGAGAATGCGTGCGCCTTCGTTCACCAGCGGGTACAGGCAGCGCTTGAGCACCTCGTCGTCTGCAATCTCCCGGCGCGTGATACCGAGCTCGGCGGAGGTTTCCTCCACCAGCTTCACCACCTCCGGATCAGGCTGGCCGGCGCGGCTGCCTTCGGGATAGATGTAGTAGCCGCGATTGGTCTTCTGGCCGAAGCGGCCGAGCTCGCAGAGCTTGTCCGCTACCCGCGCGGTGATGGGCACTTCTTCCGGCTTCATGCCTGAAAGCTTGCGCGCGCGCCAGCCGAGGTCGAGGCCCACCAGGTCGTTCATCTGGAACGGCCCCATCGGCATGCCGAACTGGTTGATCACCTTGTCGACCTGATAGGGCGTGGCGCCCTGCAGAATGATCTCGCCAGCCTGGCGCGTGTAGCCGCCCAGCATCCGATTGCCGATGAAGCCGGGCGCGTTGCCGGACAGCACTGCGATCTTGTTCAGGCGCTTGCCGAGCTGCATGGCGGTGGCGATGGTGGTCTTGTCGGTGGCCTTGCCGCGCACCACTTCCAGCAGGCGCATGACGTTGGCCGGGCTGAAGAAGTGCAGGCCGATGACGTCGCCGGGTCGCGTCGTGGCGTTGGCCATGGCGTCTATGTCGAGCCCCGAGGTGTTGCTGGCGATGATGGCGCCAGGCTTGGCGACCTTCTCGAGCTCCTTGAACACGCCCACCTTGACGTCCAGGTTCTCGTAGACCGCTTCGATCAGCACGTCGGCCGTGTTGAGGTCCGAGTAGCTGGTGGTGCCCGTGATCAGGCCCATACGTTTGTCGACATCCCCGGCGCTCATGCGGCCACGCTGCACCTGGATGTCGTAATTGCGTTTGATTACAGCGAGCCCCTTGTCCAGCGCCTCCTGGTTCATCTCCAGGACGGTCACCGGAATGCCGACGTTGGCAAAGCTCATGGTGATGCCGCCGCCCATGGTGCCGCAGCCGATCACGGCGGCGCTGCGGATCTCCTTGAGGGGCGTGTCGCGGGGGACGTCAGGAATCTTCGCCACCTCGCGCTCGGAGAAGAAGATGTGGATCAGCGCCTCGCGCTGGGGGTGGTTGAGGCACTTGGCGAAACATTCCTGCTCCACCTTCATACCGGCGTCGAAATCACCCAGGTTCACCGCTGCCTCCACGCACTGGATGATCATTTCCGGCGCGAAGCGGCCGCGCATGCGCCGCGCGGCGTCCTTGCGTGCGTCGGCAAAGATCTGCTGGTTGCCGCGGTCGGCCTCGACCCTGTCGCTCTCATCGCGGATCTTGCGCAGCCGTCCGCCGTCCGCGACTACCTTGCGTGCGTAGGCGATGGCGCCCTCGACGATGTCGCCGTCGATCACCTCGTCGACGATGCCCAGCGCCTGCGCGCGCGGGGCCGGAATGGGGTCGCCGCTCAGAATGAACTTGAGTGCCTGCTCGGCACCCACCAGGCGCGGCAGCCGCTGAGTGCCGCCGGCGCCCGGCAGCAGTCCCAGCTTCACTTCCGGCAGACCGACCGGCGCGCCTGGTGCAGCCACGCGATAGTCGCAGCACAGCGCCACCTCGAGACCGCCGCCGAACGCGGTACCGTTGATGGCTGCGACGATGGGCTTGCTGCTGCCCTCCATGGCTTTCAGCACGTCGTGCAGGCCCGGCCCTTCACTGGCACCGCCGAATTCGGAAATGTCGGCACCGGCGATGAACGCGCGTCCCGCGCCGGTGAGCACGATGGCGCGTACCTTGTCGTCCGCGAGCGCCTTGCCGACGCCGTCGTGCAGACCCTGGCGCACGCCGCTGGACAGCGGATTTACCGGCGGGTTGTCGACGGTCAGCAGTGCGATGTCGTCTCTGGTTTCGTAGTGCACGGTCCCTTTCATGGCGTTCCCCAGCGTGATCGGATCGAAGAGCGCGACACTATAGCGGATCCTCGAAGGGGTGGTAGCCTCGGATTCCCGCAGCGCGTCGGGGCGATCGGCGCGGATCCGAATAGCGGCTGCAGGCGCGCGCAGCGGCGCGTATGCTTGCCCGCTACCGGGGTGAGGAGGAGCGACATGATGGAGTTTCTGGGCCGGTTCGAAGCGCAGAGCTACGCGCTGCTGCGCATGGTCACGGGGTTTCTGTTCATCTGGCACGGCTCGCAGAAGCTGTTCGGGTTTCCGCTGGAAGGGTTTCCCAACATGCCCGGGTTCATTCAGTACGGCGCGGGCGGAATCGAGCTGCTGGGCGGCACGCTGGTGATGATCGGGCTGCTGACGCGGCCGGCCGCCTTCATCTGCAGCGGCACCATGGCGGTCGCCTACTGGATGGCACACGGCACCAGGGCGCTGTTCCCCATCAGCAACGGCGGCGAGCTGGCCGTGTTGTTCTGCTTCGCGTTTCTGTTCATCGCCGCCCGCGGGGCCGGTATCTGGAGCATCGACGGCGCAGCCCGGCGGTAACCGGCCAGCGCCGCGGCTAGTTAAGCGCCGCGGCTCATTGAGCGCTGCGGCTAACGCAGAGCCGCGGCTAATGCAGAGCCGGTGCTGAGTCAGGAATCACGGCTCACCCGAAGAACCGCTCGAACAGACCGCCCCAGAGCCTGGATGGATGTCCGGATCGGCGCTCCGCACGATCCGCGCGGACGCCGATCTGCTCCACGGCGCGCGCGCCCAGCCAGCGCAGCGGCTCGGGCTCCCAGCGTCTGGCCTGGTCATCCACCCAGGGCAGACGGGTCAGCGGACTGGCACGTTCCAGCACCAGCTCGGTCATGATGCGCCCGGCCAGGTTGGATGCGGCCACGCCTTCGCCGATGTAGCCACCGGCCCAACCCATGCCGCTGCGCGCGTCGAAGGTCACACAGGGTCGCCAGTGGCGCGGCACGCCCAGCAGCCCTCCCCACCGATGGGTGATGGCGATCCCGTCGAGCTGCGGCAGCAGGCTGCGCAACGTCTGCTCGACCCGGCCGAGCTTCGGGTCGTCCGGCGGGATGATGCGCCGCCGCCGCGAGCCGAAGTAGTAGCCGGCGCGACCGCCGAACGCGAGCCGGTTGTCCAGCGTGCGCTGACCGTAGATCACCATCCGGCGCGGGTCGCCGAAGGTTTCGCGGTCGTGCAGCCCGATCTCCTGCCACAGCGCCTCGGACAGTGGCTCCGTGGCCACCATCATCGAGTACACGGGAATGAGGTCGCGGCGATGACCTGCGATCGAGCCCGTGTAGCCTTCGGTGGCGCGGATGATCCGGCCTGCGTGCACGGCCCCCCGAGGCGTGTGCACTCGGCCCGGCTCGAGCGCGCTCACCGGTGTGCGCTCGAGTATGGTGACGCCCAGGCGCTGCACCACCTGCGCGAGGCCGCGCACCAGGCGGGCCGGATGCACGGCGGCACAGTGGGGCGAGTACAGCGCGCCGTGATTCGGCTGCACCCGGATACGGCCGCGGGCTTCGTCCGGGGGCAGCCAGCGGTAGTCGTCCGTTGAGAAGCCGAGATCGTGGAGATGGGCCAGATGGCGCTGCAGCGTATCGACCTGAAATGGCAGGGTCGCCACGGTCAGCGTGCCGCCGCGGGCGAAGTGGGCGTCGATGTTTTCCGCCTGGCAGATCCGTCCGATCTCCTCGACGGTATCGAACAGGGCCCGCTGCAGCGCGATACCCGCTGACGCCGTTTGCGGGTCTGCCAGCAGGCGCTCCACACCCCAGGCGGCGCCCATGCACCAGCCGCCATTGCGGCCGCTGGCCCCGAAGCCAACCGTGTCGGCCTCGAACAGCGTGATGTCCAGGTCCGGCGCGGCGCGCTTGAGGTAGTAGGCGCTCCACAACCCCGTGTAGCCGCCGCCGACTATGGCCACATCGGTGCGTTGCGGCAGCGCGTCGGGCAGCCGTGGTGCCGGCGGTTCATCGAGCGAGTCGAACCACAGGCTGCCATTGTGAAAGTCCGCCGGGGACGGGTCGGGCATCTGCAGCGGCTCCTGTTGGTGATCCATGACGATTCTGCACTAAACTGCGTCGCGGTCCGCGCTGCAAGGGCAGGCGCGCGGCACCGGCCAGGGACACAGCGGGAGAGACCATGCCACAACTGTTCGAGCCAATGACGTTCAGCCGCGGGCCGGCAATGCCCAATCGCTTCATGCTGGCGCCGCTCACCAACTGCCAGAGTCACGCCGACGGCAGCCTCTCCGACGAGGAGTTTCACTGGCTCACCCTGCGCGCGCAGGGGGGCTTCGGCCTGACCATGACCTGTGCGGCCCACGTGCAGGCCGCCGGCCAGGGTTTTCCGGGCCAGCTCGGCATATTCGGCGACCAGCACATGGCCGGACTCAGCCGCCTGGCAGCGGCGATCCGGGCGGCAGGCAGCCTGGCCGTGGTGCAGCTGCACCATGCCGGCATGCGCTCGCCCACGCAGCTGATCGGGCAGGCACCTCTGTGTCCTTCGGCCGACGCGGAAACCGGTGCGCGCGCGCTCACCACAGCAGAGGTGGAGCAGCTGGTGGAGGACTTTGTGGCGGCAGCGCAGCGCGCCGAGCGCGCCGGATTCGACGGGGTCGAGATCCACGGCGCCCATGGCTACATCGTCTGCCAGTTTCTGTCCGCCGAAATCAACCGGCGTGAAGACCGCTACGGCGGGACGCTCGAGAATCGCAGCCGGGTGCTGTTCGACATCATTGCCGGTGTTCGTGCGCGCTGCCGCCCGGACTTCATCGTCGGCGTGCGCCTGTCGCCGGAGCGCTTCGGCGTGCGCCTGGGGGAGATCCGCGAGCTGGCACAGCGTCTGATGGATGAGGGCAGCATCGACTTTCTCGACATGTCGCTGTGGGACGTGTTCAAGGAATCTGTCGAGACCGAGTTTCAGGGGCGCTCGCTCATGTCCTGGTTCACGGATCTCAATCGTGGCGGCGTGCGCCTGGGCGTAGCGGGCAAGATTTCGCGCCCGCAGGACGCGCAGCACTGCCTCGACCATGGCGCCGACTTCGTGCTGCTGGGCCGCGCGGCCATCCTGCATCACGACTTTCCCGAGCGGACGCGCAATGACGAGGGCTTTCAGCCGGTAACCATTCCGGTGACCCGCGAGTACCTGCGGCAGGAGGGCCTCAGCGACCGCTTCATCGAATACATGGGCAACTGGCCGGGGTTCGTGGAAGGCTGAGGCGCTGCGATGACGGACGCCGTCGGCTACCGCCGCGAGCGCAAACGCCAGGGTGGCGTACCGCTCAGCACGCGAATCTATCAGGGCGTCGGGGCGTTGCCCGACACCTTCAAGGACTTCGCGGTCAAGACCTTCCTGCTGATCTACTACAACCAGGTGTTGGGCCTGCCGGCCTCGTGGGTGTCCGCCGCGCTGGCGCTGGCTCTGTTCGTCGATGCCGTCACCGACCCGATCGTCGGCTCCTGGTCGGACAACTTCCGCTCGCGGCTGGGGCGGCGCCATCCGTTCATGTACGCGGCCGCGCTGCCGCTGGGCCTGTGCCTGTACCTGCTGTTCGCGCCGCCGGCGCTCGATGACGCCCTGCTGCTCGCCTGGCTGCTGTTCTTCATCGTCGCAACGCGGGTCTGCATGACCTTCTACCTGATTCCCTGGAACAGCCTGTTTGCAGAGTTCTCGGACGACTATCAGGAGCGCAGCGCCATCGTCACCTACCGGTTCCTGATGGGTTGGATCGGCGGCATCTCGTTCACGTTCGCCGTTTACTCCTGGGTGTTTCCCAGCTCCACCGACTATCCCTTTGGACAGCTCAATCCGGAGAGCTACGCGCACTTCGCCGCGGTGCTGGCGCTCAGCGTCGTGGCGGCGGTGTTGTTCACCACGCACATGACGCGCGATCAGATCCCGTTTCTCATGCAGCCGCAGGGCGAGGTGCGGCCGTTCGGGCTGCGCCAGGTGCTGCGCGAGGTGCTCACGGCGCTGCGTAATCGCGATTTCCTGCTGCTGTTTCTCGCGGTGCTGGCGAGTTCGCTCGTGATCGGCACCCACGGCGCCCTCGAGATCTATATGCGCACCTACTTCTGGGGGCTCGACACCGGTGCGCTGCGCTGGTTTGCGCTCGGCTTCACCGGCGCGCTGCTCGCTTTTCTGACCATCCTGCCGCTGCAGAGCCGGTTCGATAAAAAGCACATCCTGGTGGCCACGAGCGTGCTGTACGCGCTGGCGGGCATGGCGCTGGTGAGTCTGCGGCTGCTCGATCTGCTGCCCGCCAACGGTGACCCGCTGTTGCTGTGGCTGCTGATCGGCGACGCCATCGTGCGCACCTATCTCGGCACCATCGCGGTGATCATGTTCATTTCCATGGTGGCCGACACGCTGGATGCCCAGGAGCTGCGCACGGGGTTGCGCCAGGAAGGCGTGTTCAGCTCGGTGCTGGCGTTTTCCGGCAAGGCCACCTCGGGTCTGGGGCTGCTGATCGCCGGGCTGCTGCTGGACGCGGTGGTGCACTTCCCGGAGCGCGCCGCCGCCACAGCCGTTCCCGCGGACGTGCTGCTCCGCCTGGGGGTCATTGACGGCCTGGTGGTGCCCCTGTTCAACCTGATCTGGATGGTGCTGGTGCTGCGCTACCGCATCACCCGTCCGGTGCACGAGCAGATGCGTCGCGAGCTGGACGCACGCCGGGCCGCCGACGGCTGATCCGGCTCGGGTGGCGGCGCGCCGAACTGGCACTGACTGCTGGCGGGTACGCCGGCCCGGGCTGTCAGTAGCGCCGCTGCTGGTTGCGCGGATTGCGCGCTTTGGTCTCCTCGTAGCCGCGCCAGCCGATGCGGTTGTGGCGTTGCTCGCGCTCGATCACGACGATCTGCGGGCCGCTGCCCCGGCTCGGCGGCACGCTCGCCGGAACATCCATGCCGTTGGCCGGCGCAACGGCTACCGGCTGCGCGTCGGCGGGGCCGAACTGCGGATTGCCGAAATGGGTCACGCCGTCGCCGTCCACCCAGCGCACGATCTCCCCCGCGCAGGCGCTGCCGCTGGCGAGGCCCGCCGCCAGGCTCAATGCGAAAATGGCCCTCAAGTGCCCAGTGTTGTATCGCGTATTCACATGCCGCCCCCGGTTCCCGTGACTCGAAAATGTGCGCCGGCGCACATTTCGACACGCTACGGGCATCGAGAAAGCGATTTTGTGACGCAGTTCACATTTTCGGGGCGGCTCACAAAATGCTTGCAGCCGCGCCCCGAGGGTCGGCGAGCGGTCCCGCTCAGATCTGCAGGGCGTCGGCTATGCGGTCGCTGTGGCCGTGAATGGCGTAGGACATGATCACCAGGTCTCGCAGGGTGCCGTTGCGGTCCTCGACGTAGTCGGCAAGCAGCGCCTCGGGCACGAAGCCGAGGCTGCGGAACGCCGCCTGGGCGCCGTGCTGGTCCGACGTCATCTGCGCGATCAGCTTGTGCAGACCCAGGTTGCGCGCGACGTCGAAAATCTGCGCGGTGAGGCGCCGGCCGAGCCCCCGTCCGCGATACGCGGGGCTGACGTTGACGCGCAGCTCGCCCACCCGCCGGGTCCAGGGCGCCGGGTCGCGGTGCACGGTGGCGTAGCCGATGAGACCGCTGGCGTCGTAGGCCACCAGGGTCGTCGAGTGCCCGGTTCTGAGGTTCTCGATCCAGTCGTCCACCACGGCGGGCTGGGTGACGTCGACCCTAAGAAAAAGCAGATCCTCCTGCGGCAGCGCCTGGGCGAACGCCAGCACCGCATCCCGGTCGGCAGCGGTCATCAGGCGAATCTCGACGCTCGCGCCGTCGGGCAGAGCAATGGTTCTGGGATAGGCGGCGGCAATCTGTTCGCTCGGCATCGTCGGTTCCTTGGGCTGCAGATCAGCTCTGGCCGGCCAGCGCCTGCGCGCGTTCACGCGCGGCGCCGAGCAGCTCTGCGAAGCTGTCCTGAGCGGCATTTATGATGGTTTCCAGATCAGGCAGCAGCCTGGGTTCACAGATGAAGTTGAAGAACAGCTGCTGGTTGTAGCTCAGAATCGTCACGCTGAAGCCGATGTTGCCCGTGAGCACCAGCACGCCCAGAGTGTCGGTCACCTTGTGGCCGCACAGGTACTGCGGCACCTGCACGCCGGGCACGTTGGTGCAGGTGAAGTTGATACCGAAATTGGGCGGCCGCCAGCCCAGATTGGGCAGCACCGGACCGGGTACCCGGGCGAGCAGCGCCGTGGGATCCCAGGGCGTACCGACGAGCTGGGTCGGGGCCATGGCCACCGGCCACAGGGCCCCGCCGCCGTTCAGCACCAGGGCCAGGGCCTGGGCTTCTTCGTCTTTCTTGATGCGCTCGGTTTCCAGGCACACCGCAGCCAGGCGCTGGGTCGGGGTCATCGGCCAGGCCGGCAGCACCGGAAATATCGCCGAGACCTGGTTGCCGAGCGCGCCGGCCTGGTCTTCGGTACGCACGCTCACCGGGCACATGATGCGCATGTACTGGTCTTCGGTACGCTCGCCATGACTTTCCAGGTAGCGGGCGACTGCTTCGGACACCACGGCCAGCACCACGTCGTTGATGGTCCCGCCCAGGGCGCGGCGGATCTCACGTATTTCGGCAAACGAATGCTTGATGTAGCGCAGGTGCCGCTTTGGCCCCACCAGGCCCGCGTTGAACGGCGCGGTGACCACCGGCCGGGACAGAAACTGGCCGATCACCCGGGCGGCTCTGCCCAGCAGCTTGCTGCCGGCGCGGCCTGCCGACATCAGATCGGACGCGCGCGCATGCCGGGCCCGGTCCAGATTTTCGCTGATCGCGCGGCTGAACCGCTCCATGGGTGTGGGTACCGGCGCCGGGTGCCACTCGGACCTGGGTGGCGGCGGCTGGCTGCCACGCGGATCGAAGTCGTACAGGATGGTGGTGAGCTCGATACCCGATACGCCGTCGATCATGGCGTGATGGGTCATCTGCAGGATCAGGGTCGCATCCGTGACCCCGGAGATCACGTACAGCTGCCACAGTGGTCTGGAGCGATCGAGCATCGGTTCGTTGAGCGCCACCGCGGCGTCGATGCCCTGCTCCAGGGTCGAACCTTCCGGCAGCTGGTGGTGCAGAACATGATTGGCGAGGTCGAAGTCGGGATCGTCTACCCAGCTGGGGTGCGCGACGTTGAGCGGGACCTGGGCCAGGCGCCGCCGATAGGCCGGTACCAGGTGGATGCGCGCCGCGAAGTGCTCGAACACGGTGTCGAATGGCAGCACGCCCTCGAGCACGTAGATCGAGGAGATGTGCATGGGGCCGCTCGCCGTCTCCATGTACAGAAACGACGCGTCGGTGCTGCTCAGGCGCTGTTCGAAAGGCTGGTCGGTGGTGCTCATCGGCGTGACTATGGGCCCTCGCGTCGATGCTGTCCATGGCCGGTGCGGCGCGCAAACGCACGGCGTTTGGGCCGCAGGGCCGACCGCTGCCGGAGCCTCGTCCGGGGCCTGCAGCCTCCCCGGACCGGTCGCGTCGATCTCGTACGCGGCGGCGTCTGCGGCCCGTGCGGACGTGGCGCCCGTGCCGCTGAAATCGAACAACGCCGGCCGCCGCTGGCATCCACGCCGTCGGCGCGTGTCAGGGAGGGGGCGCGCACGTCGACGACGTACGCCGCGAAATCGCCTTCGCATCCGTCAGGCTGATCAGCTGCGTGCTCAGTAGCGGCCGGGCTCGGCCCGACGTTGCCAGTCGCCGTGGCGGTGGACGGTCGTGTGCGCGGTTAAGTAGGCTCGTGCGCCGGAGGGTTCAGCTCATGAAGTTTCTGCACCGCAAGTACCACGCACCGGGCACCGCGCCCGGTACCTACGACGTCGCCCGCACGCGCGAGGCGCGGCCACCCCGGATCACGGTGATCGATTACTCCGATCAGGCGCTCGAGACGCTGGAAGGCATGGCGGCGCTCGAGTCGCCGCGACCGGCGGGGGTGCGCTGGATCAGCATCAGCGGTGAGCCTTCGCTGCCGGTGCTGGACATCCTGCGCGATCAGTACGGGCTCGATTCGCTGGCGCTGGAAGACGTGGTGACCTCCGGGCAGCGGCCGAAATTCTCCGATTTCGCCTCCAACCCGTTCGTGATTCTCAGCGTGCCTCGTACGGACGAAGGCGAGCCGTCGTTTCAACAGTTGAGCGTGTATGTCGCGCCCGGCGTGGTGGTGAGCTTCATCGACGAGGCGGGCGATCTGTTCGCGCCGCTGCAGGCCCGGCTGTCAGAGCCGGGCGGACGGATGCGCAAGGCCGGCGAGCTCTATCTGCTTTACAGCCTCATCGACCTGGCAGTCGATCTGATCTTCCCGGCGTTGACCGCCGCTGGCGAAGGCATCGAATCGCTGGAAGTGGAGATTCTCGAAGGGGCCAGCAATGCGGTGCTTGCACAGACCCACGCCGTGCGCAACCGCCTGCTGGTGATACGCAGGATCGCCTGGGCCACGCGCGAGCTCATCAGCGACCTGCTGCGTCATCTGGACAGCGAGGCTGCCGATCTGGTGCGCCCGTTTCTGCAGGATTCCTACGAGCACACGGTGAGCGCCGTGGATCTCGTCGAAACCTACCGCGAGATGGCGACGAGCCTGGTGGAGCTGCACCTGTCCATGCTCAACACGCGCATGAACGAGGTGATGCGCGTGCTCACAGTGATCGCCACGCTGTTCATTCCGCCGACCTTCCTGGTAGGGGTGTACGGCATGAATTTCGACCGCGGCGCCGGGCCGTTGAGCATGCCTGAGCTCGGGTCGCCGTACGGTTACGTGATCGTGCTGGCGGTCATCGCAGCCACGATGGTCGGCATGCTGCTCTACTTCCGGCGCAAGGGCTGGTTCTGAGTTCGCGCAGGCCTCGGTGCGCGGCGCTATCGTGCGAGCGCGCCGGCCAGTGCCTTGCGGATCGCCTCGATACGACGGCGATTGGTGCCGAGATCCGAGTAGCCGATGCGCGATGCGGAGCGGACCGCGATGTGGCCCTGCGCCGGGCGGCGCTGGAACTCAACGTCATCGACGAAACGCAGCAGTCGGGTGCGGGCCTCGGCGTGGATGTAGTCATCACGCTGCGCCACGATCCGAAACCCGCGATGCCCGCTCAGATAGTCGAGCAATGCTGCCCAGGCGGCGTCCAGATTCTGACCCGCCGCCAGCGGCGCGATGCCATGGCTCGCGCCGTCATCGTCGCTGCAAACGCAGTTGGGGGACGCAGGACAGGGTGTCAGCCTGCCGTCGTCGGCCCCTGCGTCCGACATGCCTGCCCTTCCCGTGCCTGGTCCTGCCATGTAGCGCTCCCACAAACATCCTGAGCCGCGGCCATCCGGAGCCGCAGCGATGCGGCGATCTCGTTCTACTGTCGCATGAGAAAATCGTTCAGCGCCACGCCGATGCCGAAGCGCTCTATGTCCCGGTCGTAGTCGATCAGGCTCTCGCCGTAGCCGTTGTAGTACTGGGCGTAGACGCGGAACACGTTGCTGATGGGGTAGCTCCAGGTCACCTCGAACGCCCCTTTGTCGGTGCCCGGGCGCCCCATGACGGTGAAGGTGTTCTTGTTCGGCGTCCAGATGGCGCGCAGATCGCCGTAGCCGTAGTAGCGGTGCATGCCCGGGTTGTCGTCGTCCTTCTTGTGCTCCGGCAGCCGGTACCAGGCACGCAGCTGCACCGTCAGATCGTCGAGCACCTGCAGCGACGTGCGTCCCAGGATGCGGTTCCAGCTGCGCGACAGCGGTTCCGTGCGGCCGTTGGATTCGTGGTCGATGCCCAGCGTCCAGCCCGCGAATCGCAATCCCAGCAGATCGATGTCGGTGTAGCTGCTGATGAACAGCTCCGGCTCGTAGTCCGTCTCGCGGAACGGATTGGACAGGTCGTTGTTGCCGAGCTGCCACCAGGAAGTGGCACTGTAGGCCACGTAGACGTCCAGGTTGCGGTTGAACATGCGCCGCCAGATGGGCGCCTTGAAGCTGACCTGGAACTTGGCCTCCTGCTCGTTCAGCGGTCTGTTGCCGACGGCAGGTCCGGCAAACGGCGCCTGGTAGGGGTTGCTGAAGTAGGTTGCCAGAAAGTAGTTCGGCTGGTGCGGCGTCATGACCCAGGGGCGATCGCGCAGCAGCGCTTCGTTGCGGATCCGTTCCTCCAGCGCGCCGCGCTCGTAAACCGGCCGTCGACTCGAGGCGGTTCTCGCGGACGGTTTTACCGGGGTGGATTCCATGGTCACGAACGGCGGCTCGCACAGGGCTTTCAGCTCGCCGACGGTCATGGCGTCGGCGGCCTCCGACAGGGCGCGCAGCAGGCAGGCACTCTGGTCGGCGGCGTGCGCGCCGGCGCTGGCGAGCACCGCGGTCAGGGTCAACCAGGTCGCGGCCAGGGCGCGCACCCGCACGGACTGTGGCGCGGACAACATGTGGGGCTCCATCTCAGGCGACGATGCACGAGCGTGACGCGGGCTGCGCGCGCTCTTCCGGAGGCGATGGTACAGGTTTCCTCCGGCGGGCGGGGCCGTTCCGTCAGCGCCCGCGGTGCTGGAAGTAGATCGCCTGGACGGGTATGGGATAGTCTGGGCAGCCGGGGGAACGGGCCATGACGCAAGCGCAGCAGAACGATCGCGACGACCTGGAAGCCGCCATCGACGCGTTCGACGTGGTGATCATCGGCGCCGGCATGTCGGGTATGTATCAGCTCTACCGGCTGCGCAGGCTGGGCCTCTCGGTTCGGGTGGTCGAGGCGGGTGCGGACGTCGGTGGCACCTGGTACTGGAACCGCTATCCCGGGGCGCGATTCGATTCGGAGAGCTACAGCTACGGGTATTC
Organism: Pseudomonadales bacterium; assembly: GCA_041395905.1. Taxonomy (GTDB): domain Bacteria; phylum Pseudomonadota; class Gammaproteobacteria; order Pseudomonadales; family Azotimanducaceae; genus UBA7803. The sequence goes on along the minus strand of JAWKZP010000009.1, from coordinate 62,483 downwards.
GTTCTCCCCGGAGCTGCTCGATGAGTGGGAATGGAGTGAGCACTTTTCCGCCCAGCCCGAGACCCTGCGCTATCTCAATCACGTTGCCGACCGATTCGACCTGCGTCGTGACATCCGCTTCCACAGCAGGGTCACTGCAGCGGCCTGGAGCGAGAGCGCGGGCGCCTGGGACGTCACGCTGGCCGGCGGCGAGCGCCTGCGCGGGCGGCTGCTGATCACCGCCATCGGCCCGCTGTCGGCACCGACGATGCCCGACATTCCGGGGCTGGCCGACTTCCAGGGTGAGTCGTTCCATACCGGGCTGTGGCCGCACGAACCGGTTGATTTCACCGGCAAGCGGGTGGCGGTGATCGGCACCGGGGCGACCGGTGTGCAGGTGATCCAGGAAGTCGCCAGGACAGCGGCCGAACTCACGGTGTTTCAGCGCACGCCCAACTGGTGCGCGCCGCTTCGCAACAGCCCCATCGATGCGCAGGCCCAGCAGCGCATCAAGGCTTCCTATCCCGAGATCTTTGCGCGCTGTCGCGAAACCCATGGCGGGTTTCTGCACAAGGCCGATCCGCGCAATGCGCTGGAGGTGACCGCGGAGGAGCGCGAGGCGTTGTGGCAGAAGCTCTACGACGAGCCGGGCTTTGGAATCTGGATGGGCAACTTCCGCGACGTTCTGGTAGACCGCGATGCCAACGCGCTGCTCAGTGCGTTCATCGCGCGCAAGATCCGGGAGCGGGTGCGCGATCCGGCACTGGCGGAGAAGCTCATCCCGAAAAATCACGGCTTCGGCACCCGCCGGGTGCCCCTCGAGACCGGTTACTACGAGGTCTACAACCAGGACAACGTGACGCTGGTGGATTTGCGCGAAACGCCCATCGAACGCATCACCGGCACCGGCATCCGCACCAGCGCCGGCGATTACCCGTTCGACATCATCATTTTTGCCACTGGCTTCGATGCCATTACCGGAAGCTTCGACCGCATCGACATCCGCGGTCGGGACGGCCAGACCCTCAAGGCCGCCTGGCAGCACGGGCCGAGGACCCTGCTGGGCCTGCAGGTGGCCGGATTCCCCAATCTGCTGACGCTGGTGGGGCCGCACAATGCGGCGACGTTCTGCAACATTCCACGCTGCATCGAGCAGAACGTGGAGTGGGTGACCGATCTCATCGCGTACATGCGCGAGCACGGCTACCACCGTGTGGAAGCCAGCGCGCAGGCCCAGGCGGCGTGGACCGAGCACGTGCTGGAGAAGGGCCGACCGATGCTGTTTGCCGAGATCGACTCCTGGTTCATGGGCATCAACCGCAACGTCCCGGGAAAGACCGAGCGTACCTTCCTGATCTACGCCGGCGGCGCGCCCGCCTATCGCGAGAAGTGCGATCAGGTGGCCGCTCAGGGCTACGAGGGCTTCGAGTTTCAATAGGCCCCGTGCGCCATGGCGTCCGCGCGGGTCGCCTGGTGGCGTGCCGGGCCTCGTTGTAGGCTACCGCGAATCCGCAGAACCAGAGGTGACGGCATGAGCGACTACGAGGGAGAGCTGGGTACCATCCGCCATGTGGACGGTGGTTACGAAGCCCGTCTGGAGCGCCTGCTCGAGCACGATCAGCGCAGCGTCTGGGCGATGCTCACCGAGCCGCAACGGATGGTGGAGTGGCTCGCCCCGGGCGAGATCGAGCTGCGCAAGGGCGGTGCTGCCAAGCTCAACTTCAGCGACAGCGGCATCGTCATCGACAGCACGGTGAGCGAGTTCGATCCGCCCCGGCTGCTGGAGTACTCATGGAGCGGACCGGGTGAGCCTGAGCGTCCGGTGCGCTGGGAAACGCAGCCGGCGCAAGGCGGCACCCGGTTGATCCTGACGCTGCGCGTGCCGGAAGATGAAGACGTCGCGCGTTCGTGTGCGGGTTGGGAAGCACATCTGATGATGCTGCTGGCAGCCATCGAAGGCGTGCCCATCAAGTTTCCGTTCGAGCGCTTTCAGGCGACCCGCAAGGCTTACAACGAGATGCTGGGCCGCTAGCCGGACCATCTGTTCGGGCGGGGTACCCCGTCCGGGGAAGATGGGCGCCCGGCCGTCCGGCCGCGCGCCCCTGCCCGTCGTCAGGTGCGGGCGCGCAGCGCGTCGCGGATCTCGGTCAGCAGCACTTCTTCCTTGCTGGGCTCCGGCGGTGCCGGCGGCGCGGCCGGGGCAGCCTCCTCTTTCTTCTTCAGTGAGTTCATGCCCTTCACCACCAGGAAGATCGCGAAGGCGACGATGGTGAAATCGATGACCGTGTTGATGAAGGCGCCGTACTTCAGCAATACGGCTGCCTTGTCGGCGGTGGCATCCTGCAGGGTGATGGCCAGGTCGCTGAAATCGACGCTGCCGAGCAGCAGGCCGATGGGCGGCATCAGCACGTCGCCGACGAACGACGACACGATCTTGCCAAAGGCGCCGCCGATGACGATACCTACCGCCATGTCCACGACGTTGCCGCGCATGGCGAAGTCTTTGAACCCGAAATGAAACTCACTGGAACCCCTCGATTGTTGTCTGTTCGTTCGGGCCCAGGATCCCCGATCCCTGTCGTGCCCGCAGCCCTTATAGCACCGGCGCTGGCGGTCAACAATGTGCACGCCGGCGCGTTGCGCGTGCGGTCGCTCCCCGGTTGGTCAGAGTTGAGGAGCTTTGCGGCGCCAGGCTCGATAGCTGAACCAGCAGATGGCAACCAGGCAGGCTATCTGGGTGGGCGCCCACCACAGGTGCCAGCCCGCTGCCGCGCCTGGTTCGCAGATTGCGGTGCCCTGAAGGTTGACGGTCTCGAAGGTGGACCACACGGGCAGAAGGCCCAGCGGTATCAGGAGCAGCAGCGGGGCGATACCCCAGCGCAAGATCTGGTGCAGCGACGGCAGCGCTGCCGACACGCCGAGCAGAGCCGAGAAAGCGGCGGCGATGGGCGCGAACCCGAGCAGGACGCGCCAGAACTCGTCGCCGTCGGGGCCGCAACCCACCACGCGCAGGGTCGCCAGCCACAGGCAGTACGCATAGACGACCATCCAGCCCACCAGGCTGCAGCCGAGCCGCAGGAGCATTTCGATCACGCTCATTGGAGACGTCAGGCCGCCGTCAGGATCCGGTCGATGCCGTAGGTTATCAGCTTCTGGACGGCGCGTTTCGACTCGCCCGCGCGCGCGCGCAGCGCGACGCTGTGCAGCAGCGCCTGAGTCAGCCTGGCGGCCAGTCGGCAATCGCACCCGTCGGGCATCTGGCCCTCCTTGCGGGCCTGGTTCAGACGCTGCTCGAGAACGGCGTCGATCCGCTGCAGCACCTGCCTGAGGTCCTTGCGAACGTCCTCGTGCACCAGGGCTTCCACCGGGGCCGTGCACATCACCATGCAGCCCCGCGGGGGGTCGCTCGAGTAGTAGACATCGAGCGCGGCTGCGAAGAAACCGTGCAGCCCGCGCCGCAGATCCGGCTCAGCCAGCAAGGTGTCCGTCAGGCCCTGGTCCAGCGCCCCGCAGAACCGTTCCAGAGCCAGGCGGTAGAGCGCCTCTTTGTCGCCGAACGCGTTGTAGATGCTCGGCCTGTTCATGCCCGTGGCTGCGCACAGATCGTCCAGCGAGGTCTGCGCCAGGCCCTTGATCCAGAACACCTCCATGGCGGCGTTCAGGGCCTGGTCGGGATCGAACTTGCGGGGCCTGCCGCGCGGTCTGGTCATTTATGTACCACTCTGAACAAAATTCTTGATCACGCTATTATTATGCAATACAGTACAAAACTATCGTGTCTGCGACAAGGTGAGCATCGTGCCGAGAATCGAACATCCTGCCAGCCCGCTGGTGCCCCGCCTGCAGGGGCTGCATCTGTTTCATTTCGACGGCGCGCCCTGCGCGCAGCGCGTGCGCTTCGCGCTCGCCGAAAAGGGCATCCGGCGCGGACGCGAGGTCCGCTTCGACGCGGGCGACTCAGAATCCTGCGCCGGTGAGGAGGGGGCCTGGGTCAGCCGCCAGGTTTCGCTGATCAGAAAGGATCATCTCACCGAGGCCTACGCGCTGATCCAGCCGAATCTGGTGGTGCCCGCGCTGGTGCACGACGGAGTGCTCCATACCGAATCCATGGATATCGTCGAGTACATCGATCAGCGCTTCGGCGGCGAGCCGCTGCTGCCCCGCGATTCCGACCGCGCGGCTGACGTGCGGGCGCTGGTGGCGCTCGGAGAGTCGCTGCACCGCTCCATCCGGTTCGTGACATTCCGTTGGGGATTGAGGGATATGGGCAGGCTCAAGCCAGCGGAGGAGGAACAGTTGCGCCGATTGCTCGATGGTGCGCACGACGGCGAGCGCCTCATCGAATTCTATGAGCGCTATGACAGCGGTACCTGGGACGACGGCATCTTCCGGGGGCATCTTGCGGCGCTCGAAGCCGAGTTCGAGAGGCTCGATCGGCGGCTCGGCGATGGGCGCCCGTTTCTGACAGGCGCTTCGATCACCATGGCCGATGTGATCTGGTGCATGAAGGTGCTCAGGCTCGACGAGTGCGGCTACCCGTTCCGGCGCAATTACCCGGCGCTCTGGACCTGGTACCGGCGTATCGCCAGGCGGCCCGCGTTCCGCGAGGGTGTCATGGGCCGGCACAGGGCCATGAACCTGGCGTTCCGGGTCAAATCGCGGCTGGAAAATCTGTTCGGCGTGGGTCTGCGGCAGGCGGCCGCCTGAGCTCGTGGCCTGACGCAGCGCACTGAGAAGTCGTACACTGCCGGTCCGAATTATGGGGAGACGGGTCAGTGATCGATTTCGAGATTCCGGAAGAAACCAAAGCCATCCGTGAGACGGTGCGTAAGTTCGTGCAGGAGCACTGCATTCCTGCGGAGAAGGAACTGGAGCACCGGGCATACGAAGAGGTGCTGGCCGGTCTGCGCGAGAAGGCCCGTGCGCAGGGGCTGTGGTGTCCTTTCATCCCCAAGGAGTACGGCGGCATGGGCCTGCGTCCGCTGGCCAACGCGCTGGTGCAGATGGAACTCGGAGAGAGCTATCTCGGCGCCCTGGCGCTGAACACGCAGGGGCCGGACGATGCCACCATGCTCACCCTGCTCGAGCACGGCACCGACTACCAGAAGGAGAAGTTCCTCAAGCCGCTCCTCGACGGACACAAGCGCATCTGCTACTCCATGACCGAGAAAGCCGCGGGCGCCGATGCAACGGGCATGCAGACCAAGGCGGTGCTGGATGGCGACAACTGGGTGCATTGAACGGCGAAAAGTGGTTCAGCTCCTCCGCCAGCGTCGCCGACATCGCGGTAGTGATGGCAATGACCGATCCCGAGGCGCCGCGTCACGAGCGCTACAGCACGTTCATCGTCGAGCTGCCGAATCCCGGCTATCAGATCGTGCGCAACATCGAGACCATGAACCCGCACACCGAGATCGGCGAGAAGCTGGGCGGCACGCACTCCGAGATCCGAATCGAAAATCTCGTGGTGCCACGGGAGAACATTCTGGGCGGCCGCGGCAAGGGTTTCGCCATGGGCCAGCACCGGCTGGCGTACGGGCGCCTGCGCCACGGCATGCACAACGTCGCCATGGCGCAGCGCGCGCTCGATCTGGCGGCCCAGCACGTGACCAGCCGCTCGACCTTCGGTCAGCGCCTGGCGGACCGCCAGGGCGTGCAGTGGATGCTGGCGGACTGTGCCAGCGAGCTGTACATGGCGCGGCTGATGCTGCTGCACATCGCCTACAAGGCCGAGAAGGGCCTGGATCTGCGCCAGGAAAACTCCATCGCCAAGATCTTCCTTGCGCACATGGTGCACAAGGTGGTGGACACCGCGCTGCAGCTCCATGGCGCCCTGGGCTACAGCCACGATACGCCGTTGGCGCGCTGGTACACCAGCGTGCGGGCTCAGCGGCTGGTTGATGGCCCGGACGAAGTACACCGCTGGACCATCGGCCGGAACGTCATCAAGGCGTTCGAGAAACACGGCACGACGGCGTCGGCGGCAGGGGGAGATCTCCTGTAGGCAACCGGTAGAAATCACAATCTGGAGTTGAGATGCTGACGGGTCACGGAGGTGACCCGTCAGCATCGACGGGAGGGGTAACATGTTCGCAGACGGCGTGTCGTTGCGCCCCGGGCTGGCACTGATAGTAGCTACCCGAAAGGGCGTGTTCTTCCTTCAACCCGATTCCGCCAGGGCCGAGTGGCAGCTGGCGGAGCCGGTGTTTCTGGGCCACATCGTCAACCACGCGGTGCTCGATCCCCGGGATGGCCGCACCCTGCTGGCGGCGGCGCGCACGGGGCACCTCGGTCCGACCGTATTCCGCTCCCTGGACGCCGGGCGCACCTGGCAGGAAGCGATCCGACCGCCCGCGTTCGACAAGGCGGGCCCGGGCGAAAAGCCGCGCGTGGTGAGCCATACGTTCTGGCTGACCCCTGGGCACCCGTCGCAACCCGGTGTCTGGTACGCGGGCACCTCGCCACAGGCGCTGTGGACGAGCCGCGATTCCGGGGCCACCTGGGAAAGCGTGCGCGGCTTCAACGATCACCCGGACTACGCCCTGCGTACGGAAGACCCGCAGGGCGGCACGCCGGACGGACCGGTTCTGCACTCCATTCTCATCGATCCGCGCGATGCCGCGCACATGTATCTGGGGCTGTCCGGCGGCGGCGTGTACGAGTCCCTGGATCAGGGCGCAAGCTGGGCGCCGTTGAATCAGGGCTCGCCTGCATGATGCAGGACCTGATGGAGGTTTCGGTCAGACGCAGCCCGAATCCCTGCACTGGCAGGAGGTCGGGCCGCAGCACGACCCCCATTGCGTGCAGCTGCACCCGCGCAATCCGGACATCCTCTACCAGCAGAACCACTGCGGCATTTACCGGCTCGAACGTCCGGCGGCGCGCTGGGAGCGGATCGGCCGCAATATGCCCGAGGAGGTCGGCGACATCGGCTTCGTCATGGGCCTGCACCCGCGCGACAGCAATACCTGCTGGGTGTTTCCCATGGACGGCACGGACGTCTGGCCGCGTACCAGCCCCGGCGGTCGACCGGCGGTGTTCGTTACCCGGGATGCAGGCAGGACCTGGCAGCGCCAGGACGATGGCCTGCCGGCGCGTGGCTGGTACACGGTCAAGCGGCAGTGCCTCAGCATTGATGAGGGCGAGCCTGCCGGCGTGTATTTCGGCACCACCAGCGGCGAGGTGTGGGGCAGCAACGACGAAGGTGTCCATTGGTCGTCTCTGGCGCGGCACCTGCCTGAAATCTATTCGGTAGAGGTGGCCCCGGTCGCATGAGGGTGCTGATCCCGCAACCGCTGCTTTCCTACACCGGCGGCGTCGATCTGGTGGACGCCCATGGCGAAACGCTGGACGAGCTGCTGTGGGACCTCGACCGCCAGTATCGGGGCATCCGCTTCCGCATGATCAACGAGCAGGACGAGATGCGTCCCCACGTGGTGTTCTTCGTGCGCGGGCAGAAGACCAGGGACCTGCACGAACCGCTGGCGGGCACCAGCGAAGTGGTGATCCTGCAGGCGCTGTCGGGCGGCTGACGTGCGCGGCCGGGATGGCGACATCGATGCCGGGCGCCCGTTCGATTGGGGGCGTACGTCCGCCGACTACGGTCGCTACCGCCCCGGCCCGCCTGACAGCTACTACGAGAAGCTGCGCACTTTCGGCATAGGACGAGAAGGCCAGCGTCTGCTGGATCTTGGGACCGGTACCGGGTTGCTGGCCCGGCGGTTTGCCGCGCAGGGTGCCGTGGTCACCGGAATTGATGTGGCGCCTGAGCAGATTCTCGAAGCGCAACGCCAGGCCGACGCGCAGGGGCTGGCGGTGGATTTCAGCGTCGCCGCCGCCGAGGCGTTGCCGTTTGCCGACGCCAGCTTCGATGTGGTGACGGCCAACCAGTGCTGGTGGTACTTCGATCAGAGTCGGGCGGTCCCGGAAGTTCTGCGCGTGCTGGCGGCCGACGGATGTCTGATGGAGTCGCAGTTCAGCTTTCTGCCCCGGCTCGATGCCACCGTCGCGGCTTCGGAACGGCTGGTGCTGGAGTTCAATCCGGACTGGAGCGGTGCCGACTGGGACGGTCGCATACCCGCTCGGCCCGGCTGGTCGCGTCAGCACTTTACCCTGCGGGCCATGTACTGGTACGACGAGGCGATAGCGTTTACGCGCGAGTCCTGGCGTGGACGCATGCGGGCATTGCGAGGGATAGGGGCCAGCCTGCCGCCCGATGCCGTCGAGGCGTTCGATGCACGTCTCGATGCCCTGCTGCGGGAGATCGTGCCGGAGCAGTTCGACATCCTGCATCGGATCAGCGTGCACATATTCGAGCCTCTCGCCGGGTAGGGTGCGACGCTAGACCCGAAATGCGGTTCGGCGCACGGAATTGCCCGATGGGACATCTAACCTCGGCGTCGAACTCACCGAGGTCGATGGCTGTGAACTCGAGACTTGCAGCGCGCATCGGGCGAAACGATGCCACGTGAGGATTGTCTTTAGGACGGTGTGTCGTGTCCTTTGGGTGAGTTTGGCTGATGGTCGTATGGTCCCGGAAGAACTGGCTGCCGCCGCTGGCCCTGCTCGGCGCGCTCATCCTGGCGCAACAGACGCTGACGCTCGGCGACAGCTCCCACTTCAGCCGCGCGCTGACCAACGCCATGCACATCCCCTGGTCGGCGGGTGTGGCAGTCGTACTGTGGTGGCTGATGGGACCAAGGGCCAGCATTCCGCGGCTGCTTGCAGTCTGCGTGCTGGTCGCCGTAGTCACGGAGCTCATGCAGATTCCCACGGCCCGTGATGCGAGCCTGTCCGACGTGGGGCGCGATCTGATCGGCACCGGGTTTGCGGCAGCGGGGTTGTGGTCGTACCGGAACCTTGCGGGCGCGCCTCGGATTTTCGTCTGCGTGCTGGTGCTGATCGGCCTGACGGCAGCCACCGTCTTCGTGCCCGGCCGCGTCGCGCTCGCCTATCAGCAGCGCGATGGCCGGTTCCCGCAACTTCTCGCCCCGGGCCTGTCGCGCCTGTCGCCTTTGTGGCGAAGCAACTGCCCGGTCTCAGTGGCACCGGCGCCGGACGGTTGGATGCCCTTCTCCGGCGCGCGCGTGCTTCGACTGCACCTCTGTGATGAGACCTATCCCGGCGTTACGCTCGACGAGGTGGTGGCTGACTGGACGGGCTACGACCAGCTCGAAGCGGACGTTTACCTGCCAGGTGGGTCTCCCATGGACATCACGATTGCAGTCGGGCACGTCGGCGTTCCGGGGACCTCCGCTTACGTGCCCGTCGAGCTCGATCCCGGAGCGAACCTCGTCAGGATTCCGCTGACGCGTCTGATTACGGGAGCGGACGGCAAACCCGCCGCGATCACCCATCTGATCGTTCATTCCAATCGTGCGGGCGCGGGACGCGACCTGTTCATCGGGCGGATTCGTCTGACCTCGGATGTTCCGCCCCGCTGAGCGGTTCGCAGGGGTGCGCTTGCGGCACGTGCCCTGGACTGTCTTCCCCGGCTGCGCAGCGCAGGTGTACGCTTGCGCTCCAGCGTAGGTCGTCGGGGGCGGGAGGGCCGCGGGCTATGGCAGCGCTGCAGGGTGGGGCGGGTGTGAGCGGCAATCGCCGTACCGAGGACAGCTTTTTTGCTGTCCTTGCCATCGCCATGACCTTTGTCGTGTTCGTCGGATTTTCCCGCACGTTCTTCCTGCGGGCCTGGTTTCCGGAGGCGGTTGCCAGGGCGCCGGGCGAAGCCATCTTCTATGTGCACGGGGCGCTGTTCTCCGCCTGGATGGCGCTGTTCATCGCCCAGATCCTGCTCATCCGATCACGACGCCTCGAGATCCACAGAAGGCTCGGCGCGTTCGGCGGCGCGCTTGCCGTCGCAATGGTGGTCACCGGCGTCATCGGTGCGCTGGTGGCGGCGCGGCGGCCTGGCGGATTCTTCGGTGTGCCATTGCCGCCGCAGAGGTTTCTGGTGGTGCCGCTTACCGACATGCTCATGTTCGGTTCATTGGTGACGCTCGCGATCTGCTGGCGTGCGCGGAGTGCGTCGCACAAGCGACTGATGGTCATCGCCTCGGCGATCCTGCTGACGCCTGCGGTGGCCCGCATCCAGACGGCGGTGACCGGCGCGGGCGGCCCCATCCTCGGCTTCGTGGTCGCGGATCTCTTCGTGCTGGCGCTGGCGTTCTGGGATTGGCGCACGCTGCGGCGCATTCACCCGGTGACGCTGTGGGCGGGCCTGCTGCTGATGGTGTCGCAGCCGTTGCGGCTGTGGTTTGCCGGCACCCACGCCTGGCAGCAGGTGGCGGCCTACCTGATGGGCGCGCCATCCTGAGGGCCGCTGGCAGACGCGGGTTGGAAGCCGACAGATGGGTTTCTCCACCAGCGCTGTGCGGCTCGATATCTCGGGTGAATTAACTTAATTTGCCTCTGAGGCAGGTGGGGAGCATTTCGGTGAGGTCGATTCTCAGTGCAGCGGTGGTTGCGCTCGTGGTGTTGTCGGGCGCGTTGCCTGCGAGCGCCGCTGACCAGGCGTTCGTTTCGCCGATTCCCGGCCTGACCGCGCAGGATCTGGCGGCCGGACAGCAGCTCTTCCGGCTGCACTGCGCGCGCTGCCACGGCATGCTCGGCGAAGGTGGAGAAGGCCCCAGTCTCAAGCGCGCGCGCCTGCAGCATGCAGCCGACGACGAAGCGCTGTTCGATGTGATAACCAACGGCATAGCCGGTACCGGAATGCCGGCGACGTGGTCGCCCAACGATGCAGAGCGCTGGCAGATTGCAGGTTACGTGCGCTCGCTCGGCGCCCTGCCGCCGGAGCCGATGCCCGGGGATCCGGAGCGCGGCAGGCTGGTCTACGAGACCCGCGGGGGCTGCGGCAGCTGTCATATCGCCGCCGGTGCGGGTCGCGGCGTGGGACCTGAACTGACGGAGGTGGGATTGCGCCGCAATGCAGGCTACCTGCGTCGGGCCCTGGTCAATCCCGATGCCGACTACCCCATGCTTTCCAGTCAGATTACCGGGCGCATCAACGCGTTTCTCACAGTACGCGTGGTTTCGGCAGACGGCGAGTTCGAAGGGTTGCGGGTGAGCGAGGACGAGTTCTCCATTCAGATGCGGGATCTTTCCGGCGTAATCCATTCTTTCGACAAGCGTTCGCTGCTGAGTTTCGACAAAGCCTTCGATCACAGTCTGATGCCGGGCTACGACGCGACGCTGTCGGAAACCGACGTGAACGACGTCGTTTCCTACCTGATGACGCTGAGGGGCGCGCCCCAGGAGGCACCATGAAGAATCCTGTCACGCCCCTGTTGCTGATTGCGTTGCTCATCGCCAGCACAGCCTCGGCGCGCGTTCCCTACACGCGGCTGCTGGCGGACGAGGCCAACGGCGACGACTGGCTGTCCTATTCCGGCGGTTACCGGTCGGAGCGCTTCTCGCCGCTGACCCAGATCAATCGAGCGAACGTCGCCGCCCTCAAGGTGATCTGGGCGTATCAGATGCAGCCCACGGATCTTCCCGGCGCCGGCCTGCAGGAAACCACGCCGCTGGTGGCCGACGGCATCATGTACCTGACCGAATCGGCCAGCAGCGTCACGGCACTGGATGCGCGCACCGGTCGTCTGCTCTGGCACTGGGCGCCGGACATCGACCAGGCGGTACTGCACATCGGCTTTCCCAAGGTCAATCGCGGCGTGGCGATCCTCGACGACACCCTGTACGTGGCGACGCTGGATGCGCGGTTGTTCGCCCTCGACGCCGGCACCGGCGCCGTGCGCTGGAGCGCTGCGGTTGCCGACAACTCGGTGGGTTTCTCGCTGACCCTGGCGCCGCTTGCGCTGGATGGCCGGATCATCGTCGGTGTCAGCGGCGCGGAGGCCGGCGTGCGGGGTTTCATCGACGCGTACGATGCCAAGACGGGTGCGCGCCAGTGGCGCACCTACACCGTTCCGGCTCCGGGCGAGCCCGGCAGCGAGACCTGGCAGGGCGACAGCTGGCAGACCGGCGGCGGGTCCACCTGGTTGACCGGCTCGTACGACCCGGAGCTCGACCTGCTGTACTGGACGACCGGCAATCCGGCGCCGGACTGGAACGGCGATCTGCGCCCGGGCGACAACCTGTTCACCTGCTCGCTGCTGGCGCTGGACCCGGCCACCGGGGCCATGCGCTGGCACTTTCAGTACACGCCCCACGATACCCACGACTGGGACGCCAATCAGATTCCGGTGCTGGTGGACGGTGAGGTGAACGGCAGGCAACGGCGCATGGTGGCGCTGGCCAACCGCAATGCGTTCTACTATCTGGTGGATCGCGAATCGGGCGAGTTCGTGCTGGCCGCGCCCTACTCCAGGCAGACCTGGGCGGCGGCCATCGACGCCAGCGGGCGGCCGGTGCTGCTGCCGGGCAACGAGCCGTCGGAGGAAGGCACGCTGGTATGGCCGAGCCTGCAGGGCGCCACCAACTGGTTCTCGCCTTCCTACAACCCGCAATCGCAGCAGTTCTTCGTGGCCAATCGCCGCATGGGTTCGGTGTACTACAAGGCGGACGCGGAGTACGAACCGGGCAAGCCGTTCATGGGCGGCGGTGAGCAGGCCCTTTCGGGAGATGACGCAGCGGGCGCGGTGCTGGCGCTCGACGGCCTGACCGGCCGCATCCAGTGGCAGTTTCCGTTGCAGTCGCCGCCCTGGTCCGGGGTGATGGCGACCGCTGGCGATCTCGTGTTCGGGTCCACCAACGAAGGCTACTTCTTCGCGCTCGACCGTGTAACCGGCGACCCGCTGTGGCGGTTCAACACGGGCGACCACATCCGCACCAATCCCATGGGTTTCGCTGTGGATGGCCGACAGCGCGTCGCCATCACAGGAGGCCGGACGCTGTTCGTGTTCGGCCTCGAATGAGGGTGCCCGGTGGCGAAACAGAGGTCGAGTATCTGGGGAGCAACACGGCGATGCGATCGCGTCTAAACGTTCTGATGGTGATGGTGTTTGCGGCTGGCTGTGCCTGGCAGGGGGCAGTGAAGATTCCCGACTCGGTTCCCGAGCTGCGCCCGGGAATTCTCCAGGGCTATCTGGCGCCGGAGATGCTCCCCGACAGCTTCGCGCTGTTGCCGCCCCCGCCCGCGGAGGGCTCTGCCGCCCTGGCGCTGGACCGCGAGATGAGCGAAAAGGCGCTGGCCTTGCAGGGTTCGCCCCGCTTTGACCTCGCCGCGGCCGATGCGGTGTTGCGGTTTCCAGACGCCGTTGGCACCTTCGCCTGCGCGATCGGAGTGCCGATCACGGAGCAGGACACGCCCAATCTGTACATGCTGCTGCGCCGTTCGCTCACCGATGCTGGCCTGTCCACCTACGCTGCCAAGAATCGCTATCAGCGCACGCGGCCGTTCGTGGTGAACGGCCAGCCGACGTGCACGCCGCAGGAGGAAGCCATGCTCAGCAACGATGGTTCCTACCCGTCAGGTCACAGCGCGCTGGGCTGGGCCTGGGCGTTGATTCTCGCTGAGCTCGTGCCGGATCGCAGCGACGCGATTCTGGCCCGCGGCCGGGCATTTTCCGAGAGCCGCGTGATCTGCAACGTGCACTGGTACAGCGACGTCGAGGAAGGCCGCTTCATGGGGTCGGCAGCCGTCGCGCGTCTGCATGGCGACCCGGTGTTTCGGGCGCAGGTTGACAAGGCACGCGAAGAGGTGGAGAAGCTGCGCGTTGCCGGCGCGGTGCCGGTTGGAGATTGCGAGGCGGAAGCGAAAGCGCTGAAAGGCATCGGTCTGCGCTGAGGCTCATGGGAGCTGCAGATTGCTGGCGTTTGTTACCTCCAGTAACGAAATCGCGGAGATCCTACATTTTCCCTCAAGATTTTCTGGTTTTTCGCCTCTGATCCGGTTGACTCGGCCGGGGCGACGGATTTAACTGTCGCTGGAGTCGAACGGGGATGGAAGGGGCTCCCGGGCATTCGTTCGCATTCTGGCCGTTGTTGCCGGGTCTGCGAACGGCTCGGCCGCAAACTCCTACTCCCCGAGACGCGTGCATTTCGCTCTGATTGGAGCGGTGCTTGAGGCAGCCGCGGGCGTCCGCCTGTACCACTTGCTAGCTAGAAGCGGTGCGGACTACATGCCCCGGCAGTTTTTATTTGGAGGGGATTCTCAATGAGATATCGCATAACGCACCTGTGGCGTGCGGTGCCCGTGCTCGTCATGGCATTGCCAGCCGCGCCGGCGCTCAGCGCCGAGGAGCACGCCGCGGGACGTCGCATCGAAGAGGTGATCGTCACCGCGGAACGCAAAGAGGCGTCGATTCAGGACACCTCGATTTCCATTTCTGCGTTTACCGGCGAGTTCATGGAGGACTTCGGTATCCGCAACCAGGAAGACCTGCAGAACTTCGTTCCTGCCACCACCATCCAGCCGTACGACGCGACGGTGCGGGGCGTGGGCCGGAACTTCCGCTCCCTGGGCGGCGACCCGGGTGTGTCCACCTACATGAACGGCATCTACTCCGAGGACCTGCTGACGGCAACTGCCGCCACGTTCTGGGACGTGGAGCGCATCGAGGTGCTGCGGGGCCCGCAGGGCACCCTGTACGGCCGCAACGCGGTCGGCGGCGCCATCAACATCCTCTACAAAGAGCCGACCGACGAGTTCGAAGCCGCGGTGAAAGGCATCGTCGGTGAGTACGGCACGGCGGAAGGCTACGCGGCCCTGTCCGGTCCGATCATCCAGGACAAGCTGTCCGCGCGTCTGACCTACGCCTACCGCGATCGCGACGGCGTGATCAAGGAGATCGGCGAAGGTCCCGACCTCGACAGCATCGGCACCAATGCCGGCGCCATTCAGTTCCGCTTCACGCCCATCGAGTCCGTCGAGCTGAACGTGCGCCACAACTGGATGAAGACCGACAAGGTGTTCGGCGGTGCCAACGGCGGCGGCCTCGTGGTTCTCAACGAAGAAGGCGGCCGCACCCGTAATACCACCGAGCTGGTGCCCGGTTACCGCTTCATCGACCCGAACAACACCGATCCGGCCAACGTCTTCCAGAACGACTTCTACGACGCGTCGAGGCCGATCCTGGAGTTTACCAACCCGGTGACAGGGGCAACCGAGCTGGCTCAGGCCAATCGCGCGGGCATCGACTACGCCGACTTTGACGGCTTTCAGAATGCGGCCGCGTCGCTGACCAGCTTCAACAATACTTCCGCGGAAGATGCGGCCAGGTATAACGCCTGCGTGTTCCCGGGCAAGATCAGCGGCGACGAGATCTGCGCCGCAACCAACGGCCACAACTGGGAGGAGTTCGAGCAGGAAGGTACCCAGGTGAACCTGAGCTGGGACGTGACCGACACGCTGCAGCTGAAGTACCTCTACGGTCACAGCGCCCTGTCCTACGAGCGCATTACCGACGACGACAACACCGGGAGCATGATTCACGACCGGCAGTTCTACGTGAACCACGAAGCTCGTTACGAATCCCACGAGCTGCAGGCGTTCTACGACATCGGCGAAGACTGGTCGTTCACGTCGGGCATCTTCTTCTACAACGCCAGCATCAACCAGCGCGGCGACCTTTACTCTTCGCTGGGTGAGGCGCGCATGACCGACCCGTACGTGGACAACACCTCGTTGTCTGCCGGCGCCGCGCTGATCGCGGCCGAGGGTAATCAGGCTATTGCCGACGCATTGACGGGCATTAGTGCCTCGAACCTGGCGTTCGGAAGCGCGCCCATGGTCTATCTCTTCAGCGCAAAGGATTCTTGCAAGGTTGCCAACCCTGCACCGTCTTGTGCGCCCAACGGTGGGGGCAATAACCTGCAAGTGTCCAAGTGGTACGGCGACAACGGCACGAATCGTGAGCTGGACGTGTGGCACGGGCCTCGTACGGCGGCCAGCGACCTGCTTTACGCGACGCGCACGGAGCGTGAGGCGTTCGCCGCGTACACTCAGGCGGTGTGGGATTTCTCCGAAGACTTTACCCTCACGCTGGGTGGACGCTACGCATACGACGACATCACAGCGGCCGAAAATCTCTGGCGCTACTCGGAGACTGGCGGTGATGGCTTCCTGGCGCTTTACGGTGGCTTGGCTGCCGTGAACATCGTCAATGGCGGTCTGGTATCCGACGGCAACGGTGGCTACGTCCCCACGCCGAAGGCCACCAACGGTGGCATCCCGTTCGCGCTGTCCGTGTACCGTCCCTTCCACCGAAAGGACGAAAAGTGGACGTACCGGGTCAACCTGGACTGGGACATCAACGAGAACGCGATGATGTACTTCTCCACGACCACGGGCTACCGCTCGGGTGGCTACAACCTCCTATACTTTAGTCAGACTCCGACTTACGATCCGGAGGAGCTGCAGGCCTGGGAAATTGGCTACAAGACGCAGTGGCTGGACGATACCCTGCAGGTCAATGGCTCGTTCTACTACTACGACTACGAGAACGTGCATACGGTGGGTACCGAGGTTTCGCAACTTGGCGGCCTGTCCACCTCCGTGCTGGCAGCTCCGGGCGCCGAGATCTACGGTATCGAGGCCGAGGCCACCTGGCTTGCCACGGACAACCTCAGCCTGGGCGCGAACTTCAGCTGGACGCCGAGCGAGTACACCAAGAGCCTGTACATGAAGGACCCGTCTGGCTACACGTCACCGGCGTCGCTGTACCCCGACTATCAGGAGCAGGTACAGAACATCAAAGGCAACCAGCTGCTGCAGGTGCCGGAAGGCAAAGCGACGGCCTGGGGCAGCTACCGCTTCCCGCTGTCGGACGGCTCGAACATCGAGCTGTTCGGTACCTACAGCTGGATCAGCAAGGTCTACTACTCGCCGTTCGAGAGCAAAGAAGAAATGGCCGATGGTTATGGTCGTCTCGACGTCCGTGCCACCTACACCAGCGCCAGCGGCAGCTGGGTCGGCAGCGCGTTCTGCAACAACGTGTTCGACGACATCGGTGTGCTGCAGGTACTGCGTGAAGGTGAGGCCGAGTTCTTCCGCCACACTGCCGGTACCACCACGCCACGGCTGTGTGGTCTGGAAGTCACCTACAAGACGGGTAACTACTGAGTTCCGCGATCTTCGTGATCGACTTAAGGGGCGCCTCGGCGCCCCTCTCTTTTTCCGGCTTTAGAGCTCGCGGGTCTGGGGAGCGCTGACCGCAGGCGGTCAGTTCGCGGAGCTACGCCGCCGCCAGCCCAGCCAGACGGTTCCCACCAGCACCAGCAGCACCCCTACGACCAGCCCTCCATAGCGCTGGCGCAGGTCATGGGCGAGGTTTGCCGCAAGCTGGCGCATCTGCTGATAGCCCTCCGGAACTTCCAGCACCCCGACGCGATCTGCGTAGGCGGCGTAGTCGGCCAGCAGCTCGGCGCGTCGCGCGGGC
Source organism: Pseudomonadales bacterium (assembly GCA_041395905.1). Classification (GTDB taxonomy): domain Bacteria; phylum Pseudomonadota; class Gammaproteobacteria; order Pseudomonadales; family Azotimanducaceae; genus UBA7803. Next base: position 45,165 of record JAWKZP010000009.1, on the reverse strand, counting down.
AGCTCGGCGGAAAGATCGCGCGTTTCGCCCGGATCCCGGGCGAAGTCGTACAGGCGCCACTGGCCGTCGCCGAGCGGCGGCATGTTGCGCACCAGCTTGAAGTCGCCTTTGAACACCGCGGCGTTGCCGGCGGCTTCTATGGCCACTGATTCGTGTGCCGCGTAGAGGGGTGCCTCCGGGGCGTTCAGAACCGGTGTCAGGGAGCGCCCGGTCATCGGCTGCAGCCGAATTGCCGACCGCGACTGCGCCTCGCCCACCGCGGCCATCTCGAGCAGTGTCGGGGCGATGTCGGTGATGAAGGCGAAGCTCCGGGTGACGACGCCTTCCGGTACGCCGGGACCGGCAATGATCAGCGGCACCCGCAGTCCGCCCTCGCCGGCGTAGAGCTTGAAGAACGCGCCCGGAGCGGCATCTGCGCTCGCGAACTCCGGGCCGATGAATGCATAGGTGCCCGGGCCGCCCAGGGTTTCCGGATCGCGGCTGTAGCCCGCCCAGCGCAGCCAGAGACCGAATCCGGGCGTATCGGTGGGATCGTTCGGCTCCGGCCCGTTGTCCGACAGCACCACGAACACCGTGTTCTCGAACCTGCCCTGGCGCTTCAGGTGCTCCACCAGGCGCCCCAGATGATGGTCCATGGCCTCGAGCATTCCGGCGTTCACCTCCATGCTGCGGGCGTGCAGCCGACGCTCGGCGGCACTGAGATCTGACCAGTCCGACAGCCCTGGCGGCATGGGGCCGAGCTCGGTAGAGGCAGGCACCAGGCCGCGCGCCACGACGGCTTTGAACCGGGCGCTGCGCAGCGCGTCCCAGCCGGCGTCGTAGCGGCCGCGATAGTGCTCGATGAATTCCGCGGGCGCCTGCACCGGAATGTGCACCGCCTGGAAGGCCAGATAGGCGAAGAAGGGAGCCTCCTGGTCGGCGTCGGAATCGATGTAGTCGATCATGCGGTCCACCAGAAAGCGGGAGGAGTAGAAGTCCTCGGGCAGGGTGGTCGGCTCACCATCCTCGAACCAGGGCGCGCCGTCGTAGATGGGCAGATAGGCCTTCTGTGCCCAGTTGTCGGCGCCGGAGGCGTCCAGCGCGAAGCTGCGCTCGAAGCCGCGCGCGGACGGCAGCGCGTCGGCCTCGTGGCCGAGGTGCCACTTGCCGGTCATGTAGGTGCGGTAGCCCGCATCGGCCAGTCGCTTGCGACGGTTGCCACGTTGGCAGCGAGCCGGCCCTGATAGGCCGGCGCATCTCGGTACTCGACAGGTGTGGTCTCAGGGAGGTTGCCGACACCCGCCAGATGGCTGTCCATGCCGGTCAGCAGCATGGCCCTGGAAGGTGCGCATATGGGCGAGGCGTGAAAGTTGGCGAACTGCACACCGGAGCGGGCCAGGGCATCGATGGTCGGGGTGGCGATCTCGCTGCCGTAGGCGCCCAGGTCGCTGAAGCCGACGTCGTCGGCAACCACCAGCACGATGTTCGGGCGTTCGGCGGCGTGAGCTCCGCCGGCCAGAGCGAGCACGAGGAAGACGAGGGCGCGCGGCATGATCACATCCGAGAGTTATGTCATTAATGGTGACAATAGATAGGCGGCCCTGTCAAACCGCAGGCGCTCCAGCCGCGTTGTTTTCAGGCGCAGCCGAACATCTCTAGCCGCTGTTGCGGTGCAGGCGGTCATGAAATGGGTAGCAGCGACGGCAGGGGATCCGGCGGCGGGTCGTCCCGCTGTCGGACGTACTCGACGCCTGGCCAGCGGGGGTTCTGAGTAGCTCGCAGATAGCGCATGCCCAGGCGTCTCATGACGGCGGCGGAAGCGGTGTTGGGCTCGTCGGTGCCCGCGATCATCTGCACGATCCGACCGCCAGCGAATGCATGGCAGGTGGCCGTCCACCCCATGGACGTGGCAAGACCCCGTCCCCACCAGTCGGGATGCAGCACGTAGGTCAACTCGGCAGTCTCTGGTGCGTCGAGCAGATGGGTGCGCACGCAGCCGGCGAGGCCGGTGGGTTTGTTCTGCAGGAGCCAGAGACCGAGATCACCTCTCTGCTGGTCGTCGATACCGCGTTGAATCCAGGCTTCGGTAGCGGATCGCGGCGGTGGGTAGCCATCGGCCAGATAGCGGTACACGGCCGGCGTGCAGAACAGCTGATGCAACCGGATGACGTCGTGCTGGGTGCCACGCGTGAGGCGCCATTCGAGATCTGTCATCGCACCCTGATGCTGCGCGTGTAAGTGCCAAATTGCTACCCGGTCGGATTGCGCACAGAATCGATGCCCGTATCGAACGCTAGATGGAGGAAATTCAGCATGGCCAGCCAGTACGAGAAGGCGCGCAACTTTGTGGATCTGCACGCCGCTGGCACGTTCATCATCGCCAACTTCTGGGATGCTGGGTCCGCGGTTCTGCTCGAACGGCTGGGATTCAAGGCGCTGGCGACGACGAGCGCGGGCTTTGCGCAGGCGCTGGGACGGCTCGATGGTCAGGTGACTCTGGATGAGAAGCTCGCCCATTGCGCGCAAGCCGCCGCGGTCACCCAGGTGCCCATCAGCGTCGATTTCGAAAACGGCTTTGCCGACGCGCCTGACCGGGTGGCGGCGAATCTGATCCGGTTGGCCGGCACCGGCGTGGTCGGCGCTTCCATCGAAGACTACTGCCCAAGCGGCATCTACGAGCGCGGCCTGGCAGCCGAGCGAATCGCGGCCTGTGCCGAAGCGGCACGTACCCTCGACTTTCCGTTCACGCTGACTGCGCGTGCGGAGAATCTGATTCGTGGCGTGCAGGACCTCGATGACACCATCGAGCGGCTGCTGGCCTACGAGGCGGCCGGTGCGGACGTTCTGTACGCGCCTGGCCTGGCCAGTCGCGATCAGACTCAAGCCGTGCTGCAGGCGGTAACCAGGCCCGTGAATGTTCTCGGCGCGGTGATGCCTGACCTCACGCTGGCCGACTACGCGGCCCTCGGTGTGCGTCGCGTCAGCCTCGGCGGCGCCCTGGCCAACCATGCGATCGGCGCCACCCTGCGCGCCTCGCGCAGCCTGCTGGACTCGGGCGATTTCAGCTGGGTGAAGGAGGGCGCCAGCGGACGCGTGATCAGGGACCTGCTCGGGTAGCCGCACGCCGGCGCTTCGACGCGTCCGGTTTCAGCCTTTCTGCGTGACTCCCTGCGTGACGCCCAGGTAGGAGGCGACCGGTTTGTCGAGCGTTTCCGTTTCGAGAAACGAAACGAACGACGGGCTGAACACATCGCTGCGCAAGCGCCACCAGGCCTGGAATCCAGGGCGGGCGTGGTAGGTGAGCATCAGGCGCTTCCAGCCGATCCATACATCGTCCTCGAGATAGCCCTTGCGGTACTGGTAGTACATGTTCTCGAAGTTGTGGAAGACCACGAAGAACAGTTGGGAGATCGTGGCCCGTTCCGTGGCGTCCAGCGCGTCGTAGTCTTCAAGTGCCTTTGCGAACAGCGCGGAAACGTTGGGCGTGGTCGCCATGGAGCGGTTCACCGCACTGAACTCGGCGACCACCGATTGGTAGGTTGCCGTACGTTGAGTCTCTATGCCGGTGCGGACCTGAACCGCCAGGTAGATGAGCGAGATGAGCACCGCAATCGAGCTGATGAGCTCGCCGAGGCTGCCCAGATCAGCAATGGACATGAATGCTGTCTCCCAGGTGAAGGCTGCGTTGAAGCTGCGTATGGTGCCGGCGTGACTTGCCCCATGCATCCTGGTTGAACGGTGCGCCGCAGCAGGGCGACCGTCAAGACCATGGGAAGCGTTGGCGGAGCGCGTGATCCGGCCCACCGAACCTGGCCGTGGCCATGGCAACGTTCCTGTGCTGAGATTGGCAGAGGGGATACACGGGCTGCACCGAGTGCACGGAGGCGAACGCTCATGAACGACCTGGCACAGCGGTGACACCGTGCTGGTGGAGTTCTGGCTGACCGGTACCCATCTCGGTCCACTGAAGCTGCGCGGCGAGGAGGTGGCGCCAGCCGGCAGGCGGTTCCGCGCGCGGATGTGCGCAACCTTCGAGTTTCCACCGGGCGGCGACCGGATCATCTGCGAAAGGCCGTACTTCGATCAGGGTGCGGTCATTCGTGCGCTCGGGCTCGCGTAGGGCTTTGCGACCGGTGATCGTGCCCAAACTCGCGCTGGCAATACGGCAGGACGATCTCACCAGCCCACAGGTGCTCGAGCTGCTGAGGCTGCACCTCGAGCGCATGCACGAGCAGTCTCCGCCCGGCAACGTGTTTGCGCTCGACGTCGCGGGCCTGAGACTCCCCGAGGTCACCCTGTGGACTGCCTGGGCAGGTGATACCGTCGCCGGGATGGGCGCGCTCAAGGACCTCGGCGACGGCGTCGGCGAGATCAAATCCATGCGCACGAGCCCGGCGTTTCTAAGACGGGGTGTGGCGGCTGCACTGCTGGAGCACATCATCGACAGCGCGCGGGCGCGCGGAATGTCGCGCCTCAGTCTGGAAACCGGCACCGGCGAAGCCTTCGCGCCTGCCATCGCCCTCTATCGGCGGTACGGGTTCGTCTCGGGCGCCGCGTTCGCGCAATACCCGACAAGCGGGTTCAGCCGGTTCTTCCACCTCGCGCTCACGTAGTTGCTTGCTCTCGCGGAATATGTCGATTAGTCTCGACGCATGGACACAAATCGGGCAACTGCGGCCCTGGCCGCGCTGGCCCAGGAAAGTCGGCTCTCCGCATTCCGTCTGCTGGTCAGGTCCGGCGCGGCGGGCCTGCCCGCCGGAGACGTAGCGCAGGCGCTGGGTATTCCCCACAACACGCTGTCCACGCATCTGGGCATTCTCAGCCGCGCCGGGCTGCTCCAGGCCCGGCGCGAGGGCCGCAACGTCATCTACCGGGTGGATTTCGACGGCACGCGGGCGCTGCTGGGATTCCTGCTGGAAGACTGCTGCCAGGGCGCACCCGAGCTGTGCGACCTGGCGCTCGACAGCCTGCTGGTGGGCTGTTGCGAATCGGACCCGCAAAAGGAGCGACCGTGAGTTCAGACGCCTCACCCATGGGACTGTTCGAGCGCTATCTCACCGTGTGGGTGGGGCTCGGGATTGCGGCAGGTGTGTTGCTGGGCGCGATCGCGCCGCAGGCGTTCGAACTGGTGGCGCGGCTCGAGTACGCCAACGTCAACCTCGTCGTCGCCGTGTTCATCTGGCTGATGATCTATCCCATGATGGTGAACGTCGATCTGGCGTCGCTGAAGGACGTGGGGCGCAAGCCGAAGGGGCTGTGCATCACGCTCGTCGTCAACTGGCTGATCAAGCCGTTCACCATGGCTGCCCTCGGAGTCCTGTTTTTCGAGGTGGTCTTCGCCGGGCTGGTCGACCCCGCCACCGGGCGTGAGTACATCGCTGGAATGATTCTGCTGGGGGTCGCGCCGTGCACGGCGATGGTGTTCGTCTGGAGCCAGCTGGTCCGCGGTGATGCCAACTACACACTGGTTCAGGTTTCGATCAACGACATCATCATGGTGTTCGCATTTGCACCGCTGGCTGCGTTTCTCCTGGGAATCACCGAGGTCGTAGTGCCCTGGGAAACGCTGCTGCTGTCCGTCGTGCTGTATGTGGTCACGCCGCTCATTGCCGGGTACCTCACGCGGCACATTCTGGAGCGGGGCGGCCATCACGAGCGGATAGCGCGATTCACGGCGGGCATCAAGCCGCTCTCGATCATGGGCCTCGTCGCCACGGTCGTGCTGCTGTTCGGGTTTCAGGCCGAGACCATCCTCGCTCGGCCGGGCATCATCCTCCTCATAGCCGTGCCGCTGCTCATTCAGAGCTATGGCATCTTTGCCGTGGCCTATGCCTGGGGCTACCTGTGGCGGGTGCCGTTCGCAACGGCTGCGCCCGCCGCTCTGATCGGGACGTCCAACTTCTTCGAGCTTGCGGTGGCCGTGGCGATCAGCCTGTTCGGTCTGAACTCTGGCGCGGCCCTCGCCACCGTGGTCGGCGTGCTGGTGGAGGTGCCGGTGATGCTGTCGCTGGTGGCGTTCGCCAATCGCACCCGGCAGTCGTTCGAGCGCGTCCGATCATGACCCGGCCGGATGCAGATCGCTCCCCGGAGCCTGCGCTGGTCGACGGCGGGTGTTTCTGCGGACGCGTCAGGCACTCGATCGAGTCCGGTGCCTATCCGTCTGTGAACTGCCACTGCAGGATGTGCAGAACGATCCGCGCCGCGCCGTTCGTCAGGGCGGTTCGGCTGGCCGTCTACGCGTCCGCCTGAATGCCCCGCGAGCCGAACTCCACCCAGCGCCTGGCTTCTTCGGGCAGGGTCTCCGCCAGCTTCTTCCGATAGGCCGCCAGGTCTTCGTCGTTGAGCACGTCGCGCCAGCGCCCGTTGGTACCCTTGAAGATGAAACCTTCGATGCCGCCTTCGAAGGCCATGTCGAATTCACCCACCTTCCTGTCCGCGCTGCGCATGCCTTCGAACGTACAGCGCTCGACGGTCGCGGGGAACCGAGCTTCGTCCACTTCTATCTCGAGAAACTCTGCGATCCGCCGTATCTCGCCCTCCAGATCGGTCTTGAGGTCGTTGAAGTGCACGAACAGCAGGTTCGGCTGGCCGCGGCGCGCCCAGTAGCTCGCCACCACATCGAAGAAGTTGTTCTCCTCCAGCCACTCGTGGAAGTAGCCGCGGTAGTCGACCCCGTCGAATTTCCTGATCTCGGCCACGCCCTCCGCCGCCGCTTGCGCGTTGAGCAGTTCCGTCATCTTCATGCGGCTCACGTGGTTGCACCAGGACATGAACGCGTCCCGGCCATCGCGGCCGACGGTGATGTACTTGGCGTCGTCGAACCAGGGGATGCCGTCTGCCGGGGTGTGGCTCTTCATGGCGCGCCGGTGCGTCTGCGCGCGCAGCATCCGGTGCATCGCATCTGCCGGGATGAACTTCGCCTCGATCCAGGGACAGATGCCGTTGACGATGGGGCCGGGAAAGTCACCGTCCGGCCAGAGCAGGTTGGCAACGATCATCTGGGTCCAGGTGGTGCCGCACTTCGAGGGCGTGCACACGAAGATGTCCCCCGGCCGCGGCTCGAAGCCTTCCCAGCGGGCGTTGTCCATTACGGCATTCTTATATTCGCGCATACCTCAACCCCAGGGTGATTCCAGCGGCGGGATGTCTGGAAAGCGTCCTGCAGTGAGCATACATCCGTTCCGGGATGAAATGTTCTGCCAGCGGCCCTGGTTTGGCTGGTCAGCAGTACCGTTCTATGAACGCACCGATCCGCTGTACCGCTGCCTGAGCCTCCGGCACGTCGGGAAAGATCTGCCAGACGTGAATCAGCCCATCCTCCACTTCCAGAGTGACGTCCACACCTGCGGCCCGTGCCTTGTCGGCGAAGCGCGTGCTGTCCGACATCAGGACCTCCCTGGTGCCGACCTGGAGCAGCAGCGGTGGCAGACCGTCCGGATCGCCGTGCAGAGGCGCAGCCAACGGATTGCGCAGATCGGCGGCGGCATAGTCGCGTCCGGTGGCACGCAGGCCTTCCGCAGTAATCATCGGGTCGTCGACTGCACCGGGCTCGGCGGTCGGGCCGGTACCTTCGAGATCCGTCCAGGGTGACAAACCGACGGCGCAGGCGGGCAGCGGATCGCCTGCGGCCTTCAGCGCCAGCAGCGTCGCCAGCGTCAGGCCTCCGCCGGCAGAATCGCCGGCGATGGCCATGCGTTGCGGCGCATGGCCTTCAGAGATCAGCCAGCGCCAGCAGGCGGTGGCATCCTCGACGGCAGCAGGGAACGGATGTTCCGGCGCGAGGCGGTAGTCCGGCAGCAGTACACGCGCCCGTGCCGCCCGGGCGATACGCCCGGCGAGCCCGCGGTGGGTGTTTCGCGAACCCATCACGTACCCACCGCCGTGGAGGTAGAGAACGATCCGATCCGGTCTGCTCGCCGCAACCGATACCCAGTCCGCGGGTACCCCAGCCACTTCGATCTGTTCGACGAGCACGTCTGCGTCCGCCGGGAACAGTTCGGCGGACGCCTCCATCATGGCGCGCTGCTCGTCTATGGACAGCTCACCGAGCGCCGGCCCCGCGCTCATCAGCTCCACCACCATCTCATGCTCGGCACTCGGCACGTTCGCAACCCCATTCCCGTTCTGGCGACGGCGGTCAGCTTACTACTTCGGGGCGCCGGGCGCAGTCGACGAGAGGCCGGTGTCTACTGTCTTGCGGGGCGCCACAGGGGGCCGACGACCAGAATGAGCACGAGAACATTGAAGACCGCGTTCATTGCGTTGCCGGAGGTGATCGAGCCTGCGCTGTCCAGCAGGAACCAGCAGCAGGTTCCCGTGACGACCGACTTTCTCACGCCCTCCGGTGCGCTGTCGTAAACCCAGACTGACAGGCACCATATGGTAGCGCCCCAGCCCATCAGAAAGCCGCCGGTGAGAGCCGACAGAAACCAGATTTCCCGTGATTGATAGGAAGGAAAGCCATCGATCGGCCACGCGAGGATGTCCAGCGCCAGCCGGGCCGGCTCGTTGAAATCCGGCATGGTGCCGAAGAACAGCACCGGCCCGAATGCTGCGATGATCACGGCGGAAACCTTGAGCCAGAGTCGGTGAAAGTCAGATGCCATGATTCTCTCGATCCGGGGTGGCGAGGCGTTGTCGCAGCGCGCCGCCGAGCCCGGTCGCGCCCGGGCGCACGGCTCTTCCGTTCACGCTAAGACGCCACCATCAGTTTCGCGATATCGCCCTGAATGACCGCCAGGTCGAAATACTCGCGCCAGTACGTGATCTTTCCGTTTTCGACCTCCATCACGCCGGTCACCGGCAGTTCGAACCAGCCATGATCAGCGAGGTGCCGGTCGAGCCGCTCGATGATCACCACGTTGCCGTTGCTTGCCTCGCGCAGCACCTTGAACTCGTTTTTCTTCAGCGGCGCGAAGAACGGTTCGAGCGTGCGGCGTATGCCTTCGGGCCCCGACACGGCGGGCGAGCTTCCGTTGATGTACTCGACGTCGTCTGCTACGTGCTGCAATGCCGTGTCGTAGTCCATCCTCTCCATGGCGGAAAGAAACGCGTGGACGGTCTGGGAAGGATTCATGAGCAGCTTCCTGATGATTCATGCTGAGACGGCATGAATCATCAGCGAGGACGCGATGGCTCTCAATTACCTGAATGGTAATGGCTGCAAGGCGCCGCCGCGGCCCCGCCAGCTTGCGCCCCGCGCTCAGGCCCAGCCGAGTTCCTGCAGGCTGATCCCGTCGTGCCAGATCTTCGTCATATGCCGAATGCGATCGCCGTCGAAATCCATGGCGTATACGTAGTCGGCCGCTACCGTTCTGCCGGTCGGCTCCACCGGCCCGCCCGGGCCGGTATTCGTCCCGTGAAACACGGCGAACGCGGCAACGCAGTTTCGATCCTCGTCCTCGGCGAAGAACTTGAGCTCGTAGTGGCCGTCGGGAATGGGGATGAGAAGATTCTTCATCCACTCGCAGTAGCCTTCCAGGGTGTCTACGTCCGCCAGCGCACCGGATTGGCACGAAAACGTCGCCTGAGGGCTGCAATACTGGCTGCACTCAGCCCATCCCTTACCGGTTTCACACGCGTCGAAAAAGCGCCTGGCCCGGTCCAGATTTCCGCTCATCACAATCTCCTTGATCAGTTGATGTCGTTGGTCGGGCGACGCCGGTTCGGAACCGTTTGGCGCAATCAGGCGCGAGCCGATGTGCGTTTGATTCCGGCAAAATCCAGGAGGCGGTCGACGACTGCGTCGGGCGCCTCCAGCGGCAGCAGATGCCCGCCATCGATTTCATCGTACCTGCAGTCTGGGAACAACCTCGATACGCCCTCACAGAACGCGGCCGGAAAGAAGCCCTTGCGGGCGCGCACGTACAGTACCGGGATTGCCACGGCTGGCGCATAGTCCAGAACGTCCATGTTGTCATTAGCCGCAAAGACGTGCGCCTCGACCAGGGGCGAGCACTTCAGCTCGACGCCGCCATCGGCCGCGGGCCGAAGGCACTCGGCCAGATAGAGTTCGAACGCCGTGTCGGGCCATTGCGCGAACATACCCTTGGTGCGCCAGCTGGCTCTCGCCTCGTCGAGTGACGGAAAGTGCGCGCGCCGCCGCTTCGTTTGCTCTATCGGGGGCCCCTGCCACTCGTTCTCGGTCGGCGCGGCGAAGTCGAAGCGTTTTTTCAGTTCGGGTGTGGAAAAGATCGGCGGATCGAGCATGGCGATGCGCTCGAACAATCCCGGACGGCGAGCCGCAGCAACGGCGGTGACGACGCCGCCGAATGAGGATCCGACGCCGTACGCGATCTGCCTTGTACCGCAGCGTCGGCACAGTGCCTGGGCCACCGCGATCTCGTCGCGCACGAAGCAGGACAGGTCCGGATCGTCGGTTGCGCCAGTGGCGTCGGAGTCTCCGTGCCCTCTCGCGTCAATCGCGAACACGCGGAAGTGGTCGATCAGCCTGTCCGCCACCAGGGCCCAGGTTCCCGCAGAGAAGCCATTCGCATGGTGCAGAAGCGCGACGGGCCCGGTGCCGCCGTAGTCTCGGACGTTGATGGTGACATCCCGCCCTTGCCGGCGCTCGGTTACGACCGAAAGGTTGTGTGCGCTGGCTGCCTGCATGTCGGGCCACGTCGTGCCTGGTGATGCCAGACATTAGCCTCGGCGTCACGACCACTGCAACAGAGACGTCGTTGTGGCGCATCGGCCAGCTGTATGGCGCAGGGGGGGTGATCTAAACGCCTGTCGACGGCAATGGCGGCCAACGGTCGAGGTAGACCTGCAGCAGCTCGATCAGAGTGCCGTCCGGGTCGACGCAGGTGGCGATGTCGGCCATGCGCGCCTGGCAGGTTTGCGGGGCCGACAGGAACCGGACACCCGCACCTTCGAGGCGCTCATAGTCTGCCGCGAGATCCTGAGAAATCAGGCACAGGCGGACGATGCCGCGATCCAGGTTGCTCAGTGGCTCCCGCTGTTCCAACCCGTCGAGTTCGGTCAGGTCGATCTTCGGGAACCCGTCGTCGAGCTGCATGATGCAGGCTCTTCCCCGAGTGCCTGCTGGAATGCCCAGCCCCGCGGCACTGCCTTCCGGCAGGGTGTTCAGCATGTCCGCAGTCAGATTCAGATATGGAATGCCCTGAATGAACGGCTTGAAGCCGAGCTTCCGGTAGAAGTCTATGGACGCATCGAGATCTCTGACGTTGATGTTGATGTGTCCCCATGCGAAACGCTGATTCATGTCGAGCTCCCCTGCCAACAACGAGAGGCTATCTCAGTTGCCTGGATAAACGAAGGTTTCTAGTCCTGCAGTCGGCCGTCTTCGCGGGCGGTACTCTGCAGGCCAGATGACGATCGATGGTCCCGACCGTTGCGCGCTCGACAGGCTGGCGGGTTGCGCAGACACGAGAGGAGAGCTCACGACTTCCTGCCGGCGTCGGCTGGCACCGCTATCGAAGGCGCTGGGGTAGCGGATCGTGTCTGTCCAGGTGTTGGATATACAGCGGGATAGCTCTGAGATCGTTAACCTGTCGTGGCAGTTGATGTGCGGGTGTACAGGTGAAACGGGAAGTTCCGTGATCATGAGCAGCTCAACTCTTCCACGGCAGGTCCAGCCGATCTCCACCGGGAAGAAAGGTTCCGACCGGCGTAGCCGAAAACGCCGCGATCGTCTTCAACGGCACGCTGCCGGTATTGACGATCTGGTGCAGCACGTTGGGCGGCAGCACGAGCGTGGTGTCGGGGCCGAAGACGAACACCTTGTCACCGATATGCACCTCTCCGCCGCCCTCGGTGACCACCACAACCTCCTCGCAATCGTGCTGATGCGGCGGCGTCGCGGAGCCGGGCGCCATGCTCTGGCGCCACACCGAAAGCGACTTCAGCCCCTGCTCGCAACCGGCGACGGTCAGGTGGACGATGCCGGGCAGCTCGGAGCCGCTGCGTTTTGCGTTATCCAGTACGTACATGGCCTGCGCTCTGGTGAAATCGAAATGTGCTCAGTATCGGCACCTTTGACTCAGGAGAGAAGAGCAACAACAATCACAATACTGTGGAAAAAAATTCGGCAATCGCGTCCTCCAGCCTGCGCCTGCTACGGTCGTTCGCCGAGGCAGCGAAGCACCGCAGTTTTGCCCGCGCCGCGGCCGCGCTGAGGCTATCTCCTTCCGCCGTCGCCAAGAACGTTGCACGCCTGGAGCAGCAGCTCGGATTGCGTCTCTTCCAGCGCACGACGCGCCGGGTGGTTCTGACGCAGGAAGGCGAAGCCTTCTACCGCCGTTGCAGCCGCGTGATGGACGAGCTGCGCGAACTCGAGCTGCTCACCGCCGGCGCAGCCAAGGAGCCGAGCGGCACATTGCGCATCGACGTGCCGATCACCTTCGGCAAGAAAGTCGTCGTGCCGCTTGCTGCGGAGCTCGCCCGGCAGCACCCCGGGCTGAACCTCGAGGTGAGCCTGTCTGATCGCTATGCGGACCTGATCGGCAGCGGCGTCGATGCGGTAGTGCGGGTAGGCAAGGTGTCTGATCCGGGCGTCGTCGTGCGGCCCATCGCCGAGCAGCAGCTGCGCGTATACGGCTCGCCCGACTATCTCATCCGGAAAGGTCGCCCGCGCAAGCCGGCCGACCTCGAGAAGCACGACTGCATCGTGTTCCACCTGCCCAGCACACGCCGCTCTCGTCCCTGGGAATTCATAGTGAAGGGGCGCGCGCTCGCAATGCACCCTGCATCGCGCTACGCGATTGACGAAGGCGAGGGTCTGGTCAGCGCCGCCTGCGCGGGCCTCGGCCTGATTCAGGTGCCCGATATCATGGCCACAGAAGCGGCGGAGGCGGGAACGCTGGAGGAAGTGCTGGCGGGATTCCGGCCGAAGCCGATGCCGATCTCCGTCGTCTTCCCCACCCACAGGCAGATGCCGGCAAGGCTGCGCGTGTTCATCGACGCGCTCGCTGCGCGGAGCGCAGGCGCATGAGCGGACTCAGGCCGCCGCTGCTGATCGATCCTTGCCTGGCATAACCCATTGATCTCAGCGAGCCGAGCGCAACCCCGCGCGCCTCTTCTTCGGGCCGCGCCTCGGCGAGCTTCCTCTGACAGGACGAGAAATCGTCGTTTCTGAGCGCATCTAGCTGCGGCTTTCTCCATTGGTCTGTGTCGACGCGGTGATGATCTGACGGAGGATGTCGGGTGAACCCGGGGGGCGCGAGATGTGTCCCGCGCAGCGTCGAATCGAAGGGGCTGCAAACTGGAAGATCCAATAGTGGCGAGGGGCGGAATTGGACGTGGAGGCAGTTCCCTACACGCGGATTATCGGCTGGGCTGGTAACCAGGCAGTAGTAACAAAGGACACTCACGTAGCGCGCAGCCCAGCTTCGAATGCCCCAGTAAACACCAATTGATGCTCTTCAGTGACTGCCGGTGATGCACGCTCACAGTACAACGCGGACATCTTGCAAGTCATGGGCTAAGTTGACGGCGCAGTATCTGGACGATGCGGTTGTATACGACAATCGATGTCAGCTCCGTGTCTTCACCGGTTGTATTCACAAACTGAACAATTACTGTGTCGATATCCTTGTGATAGCGCGCAATACTCTCGTACCCCAGTACCCAGCCCGTGTGCTCGTACTCGTAAATGGAGGAGTAAATGGTCTGCTCATCGTCACTCAACAATGAGCCATCGATCAATGCTCTCAGGAAAATACCAACGTCCTGTGCTGTCGCGACCATTGACCCGCTTGGACTGATGAAATCAATCTCGCGTAGATCGGCTGCATACGGATGATGGTATCCACTCGCAACATCTGCGATATCCACCTGGCGAAGCGAACCGTAGGTATGGGTTAGGCCAAGCGGAGCAAGGATTTCTTTGCTGATGTATCGATGGTGGCTATACCCCAAGGTCTTATCGACGATTTTTCCGATCAGCAGATAGTTGGTATTCGAATAGCTGTCACGAGCGCCGGGTCTAAAGTCCGCGGGCAGATCCAATATCAGCTCGAGACTCTCGCTGGTGTCTGCCGGTGGCTCGGCCCAATCGTACTCATCCTGGTCAGTAGTATTAGGAATGCCACTGCGATGCTGCAGCATCATCCTCAGGGTGATTTGATCTGCATATTCAATTCTTCCAACAAGTTCCGGCAAGAGATCTGCGAGGGTGTCAGCCAACGACAAGCTTTTATCGTTGACCAGTTTGGCGGCGGCTGCGGCGACATATAATTTGCTGATGCTTCCAATCTTGAACAAGGCTTGCGGATCGGCTGGCACCTGAGCGGCTCGATTCTTCCAGCCGGCAGAGTAAAGAGCTGGTGCCTTACCTGATTGGTCTACGTAAACGATGATGCCGTCGAGCCCATGCTCAACGGAATCAGAGACCTGCTCCTGCACCGTACTTGGTAGCGGTTTTAGCCATGCCCATATACCGTCCCAGGGTGGGAGTACGACGATACAGATCGTCGCCACGATGGACATGACTACTCTGAGTACTCGAACCGTTCGATTCTTTCTTTGCGTTTTCGATTCTTTCTCCATAAAGAGACATCCTCAGACGTCGTTTTGGGTCGGAACTAGCCGGATTGACGCAACCGTAGAAGGGTTCGTCCAAAGTTCCGTGTTCCGCCACAGATGATGGCGTCGCTTTCGTCAGCCAGGAAGTTCACGCGCAGCAATGCGGCGCACCCAACCTCAGCTTTCCGGTGGCGGCCACACAATCGAGGAAGGATGCCCCCAGTAGGTCTTCGAAATCTTCTGAGTCCAACTCGCGATCAGTCCGAGCTTCGCGGCGAGGTCGCCAAATGGCGACTAATTTCGGGCGAGGCCGACCACTCCGACACCACCACCAGGTGCACCAACTTGCGATTCTGTGGCGAACTGTGGCCGCTGAAAGCGCCTCATCGAATGAGGCTGGCGCAAATGGGACGGTGGAGAAGTCCGTGACCATGTACTCGGCCGTTTCGCCCGACGTGCTGCGCGCCAGAGCGATGCTTGACTCATGGATGTCGATACCCACCATCTTGTTTGCCCTTCGCTCCAACGCGCGCCAGTGTCTTCGCACCGCACCCTACATCAAGTATGGTATCGCCCTCCATGCTAGGTAGACGAAGCAGTTTCGTCCGCTCTGGGCCCAAATCGGCCGGAATGTGCAAGCGCACAAGACGTCCGGTTCTGGTGGAGGTGAAGACAGGGGGAGTGCATGCTGGCCAGGGACAGAATCGAACGCGGACATAGTTGCCGATACGCGGATTTTCGGTGCCAAATTCGACCGATCCGCCTCAGTTGATGGATTTCTATCTAACTGAAATTCGGAGAGATTATTGCAACCAGTCGCACTCAGATTTTGGTGTTGTTCGATATCATTTGATCGATATTCCGTTAGCTTTACACGTGAACTACACACGCTAGGCGGTAGCTCAGCAACCATGGCTGAGTAGCCGGCTTCGACAGTCTGCTGGAACACGGTTTTCGTCATGCCGTGGCACTGCAAGCAAATGAGGGCTAGAGGGCTGTTGTAGAGGGGTGCAGCGCGCAATCACGAGCACCACCACCACCTTCCGGACGGGCCCGGACCGATCGTGCCCGTTGGCGACAGCAATTGCAGCAAAGACTGATCACAAAGCGCACGTCTCAGATGGAGTATCGCTATGTCTGCTTCCGGCCAACAGCAGGCACGCCCGCTGGCTACTGCCCTGATTGGTCGTGGCTCTTTTTGTAGGCGGGCCGCTCCCTGATTCTGTTTACGTAGGCTGCCACCTTCGCACTGGGCGACTCAATCCATCCGAACTGGATAGCGCTGTCCAGGGCGCCGCCGAAAACCACGTCAGCTGCTCCAAACCCGGTTTCCATTGCCCAGTCGGAATCGGGTGTCATCGCCTCCACGGAATTCATGCAGCGCTCGAAGTCTCCCCATCCCACAGACTCTGCCGAATAATCCGTAAGGCCCAGAAGCCTTGTAGTGAACATCGGTTCCAGAGTCGTGCCAGGAAAGAAGAGATATCTGTAATAGAGCCCGCGTTGCGGCGAATCGATCGGAGGCGCGAACCCCTTTTCTGGATACCTGTCCGCCAGATACGCGCAAATGGCCGCGACTTCGGTTATGACCACCCCATCATCGACCAGGGTCGGTACTTTCCCCATGGGATTAATCGCTCGGTACTCGTCGGTGCGACTTTCGCCAGCCGCGATATCGACAACGATTTGTTCGTGTTCAGCATTGAGTTCGGTCAGCATCCAGTGCGTGGTTGCCGCACGGCTCATAGGATTGAAGTAGTGTTTCATTTCGACCTGCTCGTATGGTTAGTGGGTTGCAAGGGTAGCAGACAGCACCTGGCATCGGGTTGGCGAAACGCTTTCGACACAACGGTGTCAGCGGTAACGTTTTCGCGGGGAGACAGACTGGCCGAAATGGTTTGAAAACGGCCAAGCTGTGTACCTGCGGGAAGTGACCGCTTTCAGAAAGCAGCCATTCTCTACCTATGTCCGATTTCGGCTGTAACCAGTAACTCCAAGCCTGGACTCGCGGTGCCCCGAAACCACTTACTCGCTCGCCAGCTTCCTATTGACGTAATCAACGAGCTCACCCGACCAAGCCGGCTGGTCGGCTGATTCCGCGTCCCAGACTTCACGCATGGCCGGATGCCGTATCAACAACTCCGACAGCAGGTCGAGATAGAAACGCGACGGGCGGTCTGGAAGGCCACCCAAGCGATCAGCTCGCAGCCAGGCGTCGCGCATGCAAAGAATCTGATGGATTGCGAAGGCACGCCACCTCCATCTCTCATCTGCGGTCAGGTTGCCTCCTTGAGTGCCAATGCGATCGATCCTGGCCAGGTCCTCGTTTTGCGCGATCACGAGAAAGCGTTCACGAATCCGGTCCATGTGCACGTCGATGTGTTTGGCCGCTTCGTATCTGTTCGAGTTGCGTACCTGAGCTGCCAGATATAAGAGCGTCGCTACTACCGCTATCGCCCCAACAAACTCTCCGTAGTTGCCCAGCAACTGGGCGAATGCTTGATGATCCATGACTCCCTCCGTGAACGTTTCGGGAAAGGCTACTCGAGATAATCAGATTGAAGGTCAATCGAGAGACTCAAAATGCCGACTGATAGCTTGGAGGACGGCAATGTTTTCTAAATCCTTGTTGTCCGACTCTCGAGTTGTTGTTCCATATCCTGGGTTGGCGGATAGTTTGACAATGACGGTATCTCGCGCTGGATCTACGTAGACGAACTGGTTGTAGACGCCGATCGCGCTGAAATCCCCCTGGTTGCCCTCGGGTAGCCACCATTGATACCCATAACCTGGGCCGAACGTGTGATCCCCAACGATTGGGCGACCTGGTTTGAGGTGGTCAGCATCCGCTCGAATCGAGTCTTCGACATATTCGCGAGGTACGATTTGTTGGCCCTGCCATGCTCCGCCGTTGCGATAGAGTTCACCGAGTTTTGCAAAATCTCGCGCAGTCATGAGTAGTCCGACAAAAGCCAATTCCCGTCCAACGCTATCAGTTAACCAGTAGCCACGTGACTCCATTCCCAATGGGGAATAGAGTTTCTCTTGCATGTATTCCGCCAGAGAACGGCCAGTCGCATCGGCCACCAGCATTCCAATTGCTTGAGTGTCCGCAGAGCTATATACACAACGGGTGCCCGGTTCCGACTCCCGCTGCAGGGTCATCATGAATGCGTCAACTGACCCACCGGGGCCCACCGCCTCTGACAACCGGAATATCTCCGAGTCGTGATCACTGTAGTTTTCATTGAATCGCACGCCAGAAGACATCTGTAGTACATCCTTAATCCGAACGCCTTCGTATGCGCTTCCAGCGAGACTCGGGACATACTGTGCAATATCGTCTTCAAGATTGCGTATCGAGCCCTCTGCCCATGCAATGCCAACAAGGGCTGAAACGAAGCTCTTTGCCACCGACATGGATATCCATTGAACATCTCGCCCACCAGTCAACCAGTACTCTTCGAACCGGACGTTTCCTTCCTTCAGCACCAGCAATGCAGCGGTGTGAGTTGCCCCAAGCAAGGCATGAACATTTCTGACGTCACCGTCGAACTCATATGTCGTCGGCAACGCCATTCTCACCCCATCCGGAAACTCGAAAGGCTGCTCTGAAGGAGATAACAACGTCACCGGGCTGGTATGTTGCAAGCGAGCGAAGTTTTCGTACTGGGGTACTCCAGAGAACAATGGCGGCTCCTGAGTCGCGGCTTGTTGGTCTGTCATGATTGCGTGCTCCCGAAGCACTGAATTGGACCGATTCGCGCGATGATATCAAACGGCTGACGCAACCGACGTCGTTGTCCAAGGGCGGCTTAGGGTCGAAAACGGTCGGAACGTGCAAGCGCACAAGATGTCCGTTTTGGCCGACGGGCGGAAGATCGAAATGCATGGTGGCCAGGGCCGGAATCGGACGCGGACGCAGTTGCCGAGACGCGTATATTCAGTTGAACTGGAACCTGGGCAGTGCGAACGAAATCAGCTACGTGGCGCGCAGCCCGCTCCCGAATGCGCCAGTAAACGCCAGATAACGCTCGTCAGTGACAGTTGGTGAGGCGCGAACTGAGCACAAAGGAGACATCCGTGAGCGGGTATTGCTAGGTCCGCTTCCGGCCAACTGCAGACATTTCAATTGAGAACCTGTTGGCGGGGATCAGAGCGTAGAGGCCGCGTGAATTGTGTCGCGAAGCACGAACTCCATAGATTCCAAATCTACTATTCCGACCGGCTTGTCGCTTTTGAAGAGTTGATAGGTGAAATCTGCTATCTGATCAGGTGTGTGGAATCGAACTTTGCTCGCATCTAAACCTTGGAGCTTCGAATCTTTCAGTGATATCGCGGTGAACTCGGTATCAATTGGCCCAGGCGTCATGACTTTCACCCGCATAGGACTTCTTGCGGCCTGCAAATCTCGATACAAGCCTTCTGTAAATGCGGTGGCAAAGAACTTAGTGGCGCTGTACGGGACCGAACCCGGGAAAAGAAAATAGCCTGCCAAAGAAGTGACGTTTATCAGGCAGGCATCCGTTTCCTTTCTTTCTTTAACAAACTGGGTCGATAGCGTTGCAAGTGCAATTGCATTGAGATCTATCATTGCCCGAAATTTTGCGGGATCGACATCCCAAACGAAATTCCAATCACCTAGGCCGGCATTGTTGATCATCACGTCAATGCCATGCTTTAGGGCATCTACGCCAACCGCATTCAGTTCATCAGCCTTTGATAGGTCGGCCGCGTAGAATTTCACGCCCACACCGTGCTTGTCCTCAATGTCCAGCTTGATCGCTTCGAGTTTCTCGGATCTACGAGCAACCAGATAGAGATTAAATCCCTCCTTTGCAAAGCGGTAAGCCATCGCTTTCCCTGCACCCGCACTAGCGCCTGTAATGAAGACAGTCTTCGTCAATTCAGGATCCTTAAACTCCTCTAGACAGCCATTCTATCGCGCTGCCAGTTTCGCGTTCCTCCGTTTTGCGTCGATAGCGGTCGGAATGTGCTAATGCTCAAGATGTCCGCTTAGGGGAAGATTGCAAACGATCGGAATACATGGTCGCCAGGGGCAGAGTTGGACGCGGACGCAGTTGTCGTCGCGCGAATTTTCAGTTCGACTGGCAACTTAGTACCAACTGTAAAAGCAGCCACTTGGCGCGTAGCCCAAGTCTCGAATGTGCCGGCAAACGCCAGATAACGCTCGTTGGCTCTAGGCGCTGAGACACAGTCTGAGCACAAAGCGGACATCCCAGCTGGGGTATCGCCGTGTCTGCTTCCGACCGGAAGTGGACCCTGACCAGTGCGCCACAAGTGGATCACTCGGTTTAAATCAGGCCGTGATCCACTCGCGCGCCTGCGCCGCCTCTTCAGTGGAGAACACCCGTAGTTCGCCAGGAATCAGGAAACCGAAAAGGTGTACGGCGTGCCTGATCCACTCCACATCGGTTACGACGGCAAACCTTTCCCACCGATTAAGGTGGCCCAGGCCGACTTTGGTGTCCTCCCAGATTGCGCTCGGATCGATGCCATCGAAATCGGGCGCGGTTTCATAATAGAGCCGCACCTTCTCATGGGCTTCTAGGAACCTCTGCACAGGCAGTTGTGTAGAGGCCGGACGACGAATTGGCTCGAACATCAGAAATTGGGCGGAAAACGACCGGCTGAGCGCCTCGGAGGCCATTTTTGGCCTCTTCCGGGCCATCATCCTGTTCACGAGAGACAATCCACTCCCGTGGCAACAACTTGCGTCTGAGCATGTACAAGTTGGCCAGCGCAAACGCGGTAGAGCCGGCTGCTCGCCAGCCGCGATAGCGGACTTGGTTAAGCCCCACAGCCGTTTGACGACATGGAACGTCGCCTCGCGCCTGCGCCTTCGAGCGGCATCGGTTGATGTAGCGCTGGTGCTCGGGTCAACGGTCGCTGCTTGGTACCGCGATTGTTGGACCCCGATAGCGGATACCCTGCCTGACGGCCGCCTGCCGATCCGCCTTCCAGTACGCCTGATCGCCAAAGATCTCTCGCTCTTCTCCGTGCAGCAACTCAGTACCTGACTGATGTCCGCAGCACCCTGCATGGGTCGTGGTCAGACTGTGGACGATACCGCGCCGATCCGTGCCGACGTGTGGCTCATCCCGAAATGCCACTCTTGCCCTTCTTGCCTGGGCGCATCTCCGGATCGCGCGCCTGCTTGGCGTTTTCGTCGAAGGTGGCGCGGCAATGACCGTGGCATCGACGATGGTCCCCGCTCTTCACCAGCAAATGCTGCTCCTCAAGCAAGCTGCACCTCGTTGAAGATCGCCTCGGCCGGACCGCGGTCGGCAGATGGCGGAACCGCAGGATCGTCGACTCGTCCGGAATCTTATCTTCCGCCAGCTCGATCCCGGCGAAGCTGTCGCATCGACTCCGCCGTCGTACAGCGAATCCTCCGCCTGCGGGTCCGACAGGTTGAACCAGTTCTGCATGATAAACACGCACATCCGCTCCAGTGGATGGGATGCCGACCGGCGCCCGCCTTCGGATAGTGGAGTCGATCATGCATCAACTGCGGCTAAGGAATCACCGCGTCCACTTCCTGAGGTGTGCCTCGCGGCGCGTCACCTTGCCCTTGCGATCCCACGCCGCCGATGCAAACGTCGCCTGCTTCATCAGTCCCCAATACCTCGACAACCTGGCGAGAAGTACCAATCATCTGCACGTACCAGCAGAGGTTCCCTAGCGCTTTCTCTACCGCAGGCGTGAGCACAGAGTCGTAATCCCTTCTGGTGACATGTCCATGGCATGCAAACGCCAGAACGTGGTCAGGAAAATGGTTCAGGACCTCTATCATCGCATTTCCTCTTCATATCCAAACCCATTGGACTCATAGAATCGCACAACGATGGCGGGTTTGGGTCGAACTCGGACATCCGCCCAAAATGTCTGCTTTCCGAATGCGGACATTTTGGGGTTACTCAAAAGATGTCCTGATTTGGCCAAAAGCGGACGCCCTATCAAATCGACTCTAGATCGGCAATGGCATCGATGGCCCGTTCGAGCACTATGTCTGTAGATGGCGCCAAAGGAGGCTCAATGAAGAGGTCGGGTAGAACGGTATCAGCGTCTAGATCGCGGCTCGGGCGAAGAATGCGTGCCTGGGGAAAGCCGACACTTGTGCCAGTTGACGGTAGCGTAAATTGCTCCATGCCACCGTAGGTATTCGCCAGGTCTGCAGTGGGTTCACCAAGGATTTTCGCGAAGCCATAGTCCTGACCGATTGCCGCTACCGAGACCGCGTTTGAATACGAGTGGCGGTTAATCAGCATATACATCGGATTTTCGAAGCGCTGTACCCTGCGCGGTGCTGCTAGCTCGATGGAGAAATCAGTTACCTGCCCTGGCGAGCCGTCCTCATTCGCAGCCGCGAGCGTGGTCGAGAGGACGCCGGCGCCGGTTTCTTGTGCCTCATGACGTTCTTGGTTTGAAGCTATCGCCGCCTCGCTCACCTTGATTTCGAAGCAGTCGCTAAAGCGAAATGGTTCTGCGGCGAACCAGGCAATGAGATGGTCACTGAACTCGTTACTTCGGCCACCGTTGTTACGCAAGTCGATAAGGACTCGCTTTGCATCAGTCTCGATGAATGTGTCGAATGCAGCGTCGCCCGACGCTATCTCCCCGGGCCACCATCGTCGCCGATCGCTTCCATGTGATCCGGCTGGTGAACCAGCACTTCCTCAAGGCCTGTCAGCAGCACGATCCCGAAGGTCGACGCAACCGAGGACTGCTGAGCCTGATGCGCCGGCACGCCTGGAACCTGTCCGATGAGCAGCAAGGCAGCCTCAGGCGCTATCTCGCCGAGGTGCCCGTAGTGGAAGCTCTGTACGACGCCAAGCAGCGGCTGGCCCGCTTCCTGCTGCTGAAGGCCCTCAACGCCAGAACCGCCACAGCCCGGCTCGAGCCCATCGTCGCCATGTGGCGCTTCAGCCGCAACAACGGCATCACCGAGGGCTTCCACACCAAGATGGAAATGATGTCGAGAAGAGCCTATGGGTTCAGGAACTTCGAGAACTACCGGCTGAGGGTCTTAACCCACTGCGGGTGGGATGGCATCATCAACCGGGTTTAGTGAACAGCGGACCCATCCCCCATTAGTGGAGTAGAGCCCACCGTGTCGGCAGCAGGGTCAACATCGAATCGAGGGGATTACGAGTTGCTGGAGCTGATGGTGGCCAGGGGCAGAATCGAACTGCCGACACGCGGATTTTCAGTTGGTCCGGAAACTAAGCAGTAGTAACTAAATCAGTCACTTAGCGCGTTGCCCGATTTCGAATGTGCCCGTAAACGCCAGATACCGCTGAGTAGTGACAGTTGTTGAGGCGCAATATCTGCACACTCAATCTAGTTCTGTTCTCCCTGGTCAGAGTCGTCTTCCGCCTTTTTTACGAGATTGTTGTAGGCTTCACGGCACTTCCAGTCGCAAAACACTTTTCCCAACCATCGGCCGGTTGTCCAGACATAGTCATCGCCGTGACTCTTACCGCACTGTTCACACTGTCTCACTTCATCACCTTCTGGTAGCCACTCGGTTTCTCAGTACCGTTCTGGCTATGGGGGTTTTTGACCTATACACCGGCGATTAGCCTTAGTCTTTTGATGATCTCGGTAGCGCGCTCTTGATTGTCTGCGTCTCCGTGAAGATGCCAGCTAATCGAATCTACAAAATCAGACGTTGATAGGAGGTCCTCGAATTCGGATTGAAGGTACGCTTGGACATCACCTCCAGTTTCTTGTACTTCGTCGGTAATCTCAGGTCGACCATCTACAAGCGTGATGATGTCCTCCATATCGTGGCTAACTCCGTAGTCTCCATTACCGCGGCCGTTAAAAGCCTCTAGCTTCGTGGCTAGGAACAGTGGAGGAGAAATCAAAGATATTGTGTTTCCGCTAGGGAGAACAAAGCCAGATGCTGTTCTCACTGCCTCGACGTACCAACGGTTGGAAAATCCGAGTATTTCCTCATCTGTTGGCATTACATCAACGAGAAGCTCTCCAATTTTCCAGCGGCATATGACCTCACTCTGAGGATCCTCAGTGAAACCGATACCGCGCAATTTTTCTGCTAGCTGGTAGTACTCCCCTAAGTTTGTGATTTCTGTTACGACGTCAACGTCTTTTGTTGCACGTACGCTAGGGCGGGCAGGGTCGGTAACAAGTAGACCAGTTGCGCAACCTCCAACGAACACAAACTGATCTTTTAGGTCACCAAGGTGTGATACGAGTATTTCTACTAGCTGTACGTTGGGATCGGCAGGGTTCATAGGATTTCCCTAATAAGTCGTTGCGCTAGTTCGCGCTCTCTGGCCGAGCCTGCCCGGAGGGCATCAAACAGAGCGAGGGCTTGGTATAGGTTAGTGTCTTGCAGCGCAATCTCGGGGACACTCGGATAGATAGGGTGTAGCGCGATGCCCCGCGTCTGTCCACCAGGGTATGGCCACACGGGCGGCGGGTCGTCAGGTTGGTTTATCAATTCGCTCAGTGGTGGTGCGGCATAACCCGTTGGAACTCCTCTTGTCATCGATCCAAATACAGCGGGGAAGCAGAACGCAGCTCCGTAGATTAGAAAATCGAGAAACACTGAGCGACGCAGATTGATCCCATTTTCATCTTTCGAAACAAGCCGGGCCTGCATGCATCTTGATACTGCGGCATGTACCTGAGACGAAGCGAGTCCCAAAGCTTCAGATAGCGCGGCGTAGGTGAAGTGTTCTGGTGGGTCACTAGCAAGCTTCAACATTACTAGAAGGTCTTGTGGCTTGAGCGTTATTTGCGCGTTTTTGGCCATATCAGCGAAGCGTTCTTCATTCTGGAATTAAGAATACTACTTTCATGTGGGGCTAGATACTAGATACCTAGTAAAGAGAATTTCTATGGGCCAACAAAAAAATCTTGAAATACAGAGAGATACAAAGGACATCCCAAAAATAGAATAACTCTAATCAAAAGCTTGGCTTAATTCGTTGGATTTGCTTTATACCGAGTATGGGAGTTTAATAGCAAGGCAAAGCATTCTTTATAGACAACTAAGTGGCTCTTATGTCTGAAAGTCCAAGAAAACGAAGCCCGCGGGCTCCCTCAATACCCCTAGATGAGGCGGTAAGACGTGCGATAGCAGTTTATAAAAAGGAACAGCGCCACGCTGCTCCTTCAGATGTCGTTGCAAGAGACATTGGCTACAAAAGTGCGAATAGTGGTGCAGCGCTTTCGGCGCTCGCTTCTATCACGGGCTACGGTCTCTTCGATCGTCCAGAGCCTGGGAAGATTTCAGTGAGCGGAGATGTTCAATCTTATGAATACGCTCCTGACGAACACTTGAGGAAGCAGTTGCTTCGGAAGTGGCTCAGAACGCCGCCGATTTTCGCGGAGCTGCTGGACAGATACAAAGGAGGGCTCCCTTCAGACGCTACGATCCGATACGACTTGATACAAGAGGGATTTAAGCCGCCCGCGGCCGAAACGACGCTGAAGGCATTCAAGCAATCCGTTGAATACGTTGGGTACTACGACGAAGAGGAAGTCAGCGAGGATCTGCCACAGTCGTTAGAGGATCAAGAGGAAGGCGATGTTCTGCAAGCAGAGCCTATTCGACCAGTTGAAAAGCAACAACGATACGAGGACGGCATTGATAGGATTCCAGTTCGACTCGATTCTGAACGACGAGCGTGGCTAGAGATCCCTAATCCATTCTACGAGGCTGATAAGAAGCGGTTGAAAGCGCAGATAGATCTGCTGTTAACCGATGATGAATCTCCCGGAGAAGATCAGGATTAAACCGTGAATCCCCACGCAAAGCAGAATCTCAAGAAGCTAGCCGATCGCACCCCCGAGCGAGAGGCGATGCTTCTTGATATCGAGCGCAAAGCGTTTGCCAATTTTCATGGTCAAACAGGAGAGCTCCTCTCCGCGTTGGGAATGCTTCGGTTAGGAGATCACTTCGGTTGGCGTCCGCTAGTGATCATGCACAGCAAGCGGACGATCCGAAAATACGAAGACATCTTAGGTATATCGATAAGAGAATTTTTCCCCGAGGAGGGACCGAGTGCCAGTCGTTCCCGTGGATTCAAGGTTGCCAAGACTTTTAGCAACTTCTGGAAGGCTGTTAGTGGGGACGAAAAAATCGAGGGGCGGCAGGAGATCGAATAAGGGGTATTGACATCCCCTCTTCATCAACGCTAGCCTAAGGGTAATTAATGTACCCTTAGGTTGCTTTCATTGACCTCACATCAATCTGAACCGGCGGTGGACGGCGGATCGGCCCTCGCCCGAGAGGGGGCCGAGCCGTCGACCGGCGCGGGCGCGGAGATGGGTGCGCCACCTAGTAACACAGCACCCCCAAATTACACATCAGGTACGCAGATCATTCGATCGGGGATCGATTCTCTGTACTTGTCCTTTCACGGATCACTCCTCCCGGAAATCCAGGCGGAATTGGAGCGAAGGAAAGAACTGGCCCGAAGTGAGAGCATGGAAGATAGAGCTGGAGCGCTCTTTCACCTGATTG
Source organism: Pseudomonadales bacterium (assembly GCA_041395905.1). GTDB lineage: Bacteria > Pseudomonadota > Gammaproteobacteria > Pseudomonadales > Azotimanducaceae > UBA7803. The sequence goes on along the minus strand of JAWKZP010000009.1, from coordinate 19,175 downwards.
ACCACCAGTTCGAGGTGGGGCCCACAGGGAGGGGGAAATTTCCGTTTGTTTTGGTGGACAACTGGTTCCAGCTACAAGTGGCCTCGTCGTCGGCGAAGTCCCTTCCACTCGTATACGTTCAAGTTTCAAGTGAGGTCCTATCCCGCTCTGGTATGGACTCAGCGTTGTCTAGGCTTTTTGCAATCGCTAAGTTTCTAGATCCCGGTTCAGGCGATCATGGCGTCAGTCGCGTAGATCTCTGCGTCGATTTTGTTTCTGATCACGCGATTGGGGAAATACAGGATCGAGCTTGGGTAACGCGTGCCAAAGGGATAGATCGATATACACAGGATCGAAGATTCTCCGGCTACACGATCGGCCGGGGAGGCGAGCTATCGTGCCGGCTGTACGACAAGACGTTGGAGATCGACCAAAAATCCAAGAAAGTCTGGCTCTTTCAGGTATGGTCGGATGCAGGCTGGGACGGCCGGTTTCCCGTGTGGCGCCTGGAGTTTCAGTTTCGTCGTACGGTTCTCAGGGAGTTGGGTGTCACGACTGCTCAAGACCTCACGGCGTCTCTGAATTCCCTATGGCAGTACGCGATGACGCAATGGTTGCGACTGGTGGTCCCTACCGACGATAGCAACCAGACACGCTGGCCCGCTCACCCCCTCTGGAAGGAACTCTCTCAGGCCAGTTTCAACTCGTTCCCTCGGGAGCCGCTGAGCAGGATTCGTAAAAGTCGTGTGCCGTCTGACGAGTATCTGTTTCGCAACGCGCTAGGTGGTGTGACCTCGTTCATGGCCAGGGAAGGGCTGACGAACATAGAGCTCGCGGTTCCGGTGTATTTCCGAAAAGCACAGGCGTACCACGAAGACCTGCGTCGGATCACAGGCCAGGACCTGAACGAGTACGCAAAGGTACGGGCGAAAGAAAAATCCCGCAGATTCAACAAGATTCGCGATCCTGCATCGATCTACTCGGGAGAAAAGTACCGACGACGCAAGGATGGTGAGCCGGACCGTGATTGATGCGCACACTCGATCTTCCAGCGGCAGCCGAGTTTCTCTGCCTTTCTCCCAGTGCGCTTCGGGCCAGGGTCAAGGCAGGCCAGATCCCTGCAGCCAAGCCAGGCAAGCGCTGGGTCTTCCTGGAGGACGATCTTGTCGCCTATCTCCGTGCCCTCCATACTCCCGGTGGGCATACGCCGCTAAGTGGCTGTAAGGAGAAATCTTTATGGCGATATACCAACGCGGCGCGGTCTACTGGGTGCGCTTCACTGCCCCCGACGGACGGCTCATACGCCGCTCTGCTGGGACTGAGTGCAAGGAAGAAGCCCAGGAGTACCACGACAGGCTGAAAACCGATCTGTGGCGCGTCCACAAGCTCGGAGAGAAGCCGAAACGAACCTGGCAGGAAGCCGTGGTTCGGTGGCTCAAAGAGAGGGACCAGAAAGCCGACCACCATCAGGATGTGTCGAAGCTACGCTGGTTGGATCAGTTCTTCGGTGGGCGGTATCTCCACGAGATCGACCGGGAACTGATCGATGAGGTGGCTTACCTCAAGAAGCAGCAAGCGAGTGCGTCCACGGCGAACCGCTACCTGGCCTTGATAAGAGCCATCCTCCGAACCGCCCGGGATGACTGGGAGTGGATCGAGAAAGCACCTCGGGTGCGCCTCTACCGAGAGCCTAGAAAGCGTGTGCGATGGATTACCCAGGAGGAAGCCGCCACGCTGTTGAAAGAGCTCCCGGAGCATCTGGCCGATATGGCGGCCTTCACGCTCGCAACGGGGCTCAGGCAGCGGAACGTTAGCTACCTCAAGTGGGAGCAGGTGGACATGGCGCGCGGGATGGCATGGATTCATGCGGATCAGTCGAAGTCACGGCGGGCAATCGCTGTGCCGCTCATTGAAGACGCAAAATCCGTGCTTCTACGCCGCCTGGGACGACACCCGGTCTTTGTCTTTACCTACAAAGGCGAGCCGGTGGGTCGGACCACCACGAAGGCCTGGAAGAACGCTTTGAAACGGGCGGGCATCTCGGACTTTCGCTGGCATGACCTGCGCCACACCTGGGCGTCCTGGCACGTGCAGAAGGGAACCAGCTTACAGGAGCTCATGGAGCTCGGTGGCTGGTCGTCGTTCGAGATGGTGTTGCGCTACGCCCATCTGGCCGGTGAGCACTTGAAGCAGGCCGCCGTGCACATTGAGGGCACAGTATTGGCACAGTCGAGCGACACAAGACGACTGAGAGTGGTTGTAAGTAACTGAAAAGACGTGGTGGCCAGGGGCAGAATCGAACTGCCGACACGCGGATTTTCAGTCCGCTGCTCTACCAACTGAGCTACCTGGCCCTCGCGAGCGGCGTATTAAATCGGCTGTCCGTCAGATCGTCAACTCGAATGCCAGCCACTCTCTGTGCCCCCGCTGGCGGCCGCACTGGGCCCTTCCTGTATCCCGCACTCCCCTTACAGGGGCCCGCCGACCGGCGTGCTAACCTTTGCCTTCCCCGCCGCTCTAAGCAGTGTGGACGAAGGATAAGAATTGGCCCGGCTCATTTCCCCCGAAAAGCTCTTCTGGCTGGTCATCGCGCTTACGAGCGCGATGCCGGTTCATGCTGAGCTCGAGATTTCCGGGGTCGCCGATGACGTGCGCGATGGCCTGCAGGTTCTGACCGGGCTCGACGAGCTGCCGTGCGACGCGCCGCGCTGGTGGGTGGATCGCGCCTACCGTCAGGCAGTCGAGCAGCTGCGCCGGGGTATGGAGGCTTATGGCTACTACCATGCCACCGTCACCGGTGAGCTGAAGCGCGGGGAGCAGTGCTGGAATGCCAGCTTCGCGATCGAGCCGGGCGACCCGGTGCGCATCGGTAGGGCGGCGGTCGTGGTGGCCCCGCCCCTGGGTGCCGAGCCCGGCATGATCGCCGCGCTCAAAGGTCTGGATCTGCAGCCGGAGGAACGTTTCAGCCACAGCGGCTACGAGGCCGCGAAGAGCCGACTGCTGGATGTGGCGCAATCGCTCGGCTACTTCGACGCGGAGTTCACCCGTCACCAGGTGTCGGTTGATCTGCCGACGAACACCGCGGACATCGATCTCGAACTCGACGGCGGAACGCGCTATCGGATCGGCCACATAGAGACGATTCAGGAGGATCTGCACCAGCAGCTGTTCGAGCAATTCCTCACCGTGCACGAAGGCGACTACTACGACGCGGCCGAGATCACCAAGACCTACAGGCAGATTCTGGAGAGCGGGTATTTCGATCGGGTGCTGGTGGCTCCGGAGCTCGAAGCGCGTGCGGACGGTACGGTTCCGGTTACGGTCAGGGCCGTGACGGGCACCCGGCGCACGGCGCTGATCGGTGCAGGGTTCGCCACGGACACCGGGCCACGCCTGCGCAGCGAGATCCGTTACCGCCGCATCAACCGCCGCGGTCACCGAGCCGGCGCCAGCATGCTGCTGTCGCCCGTACAGTCGGAGCTGACGGGCGACTATCGCCTGCCCTATGGAGATCCGACCCACGAGTGGCTGAGCCTGACCGGAGGGTTCAGTTACGACGATACCGACAGCTACACCAGCACCAAAAGGAATCTGGGCGTCGCCCGAACGCACCGACTCGGGCAACGCTGGACCGAGACCAACTATGTCGACTGGCGCCTGGAGGATTTCGACATTGCCGGTGAGACGGGCCGCACCCAGCTGACCCTGCTCGGCACCAGCCTGTCGCGCACCACGTCCATTGACGCGCCGCGGCCCGTAAGGGGGCACGCGCTGAGCATCGACGTGCGCGGCGCGGCCAAGCAGCTGCTGTCGGACACCAACGTGCTGCAGGTCATCGGCCGGGCCAAGCAGATCGTGCCTCTGACCGACCGTCTGCGGCTGCTCGGGCGGGTCTCGGCCGGCTGGACCTGGCAGAGCGAGTTCGAGGAGCTGCCGCCGTCCATCCGCTTCTTTGCCGGCGGCGACAACAGCGTGCGCGGCTACGCCTACGAGTCTCTGGGGCCGGAGGAAGACGGCGTGGTGGTCGGCGGGCGCCGGCTGCTCACGGGGTCGCTCGAGCTCGACGCGCTGGTGCGGCCGAAATGGTCGGTGGCCGTGTTTGCCGATTCCGGATCGGCATTCGACGACGCGCCGACATTCAGCAGCTCCGTGGGTCTGGGGGTCCGCTGGTACTCCATACTCGGCCCGATCCGGGTGGACATCGCGCATCCGCTCGATGATCCCGGTCACACGGTGCGTCTGCACATCAGCCTGGGGCCGGATCTGTGAAGCGCCTGCTGGTAGTGGGCCTCGGCGCGCTCCTGCTGACGCTGTTCATCCTGTCCGGCGTGGTCGTGTTCCTGACCCTCAGCGAAGGCGGCAGCCGGTTTCTCGTTGCTCAGGCCGAGCGGTTTCTGCCGCTCACCACCGAGGGCGTGCACGGCACGCTGTGGCGGCGGCTGACGGCCGAGCGCGTGCTCTATCGGCTCGAGCATCAGGAAATCGAAGCGCGCGGGGTCGTCGCCGGGCTCGACCTTTGGCCGCTGCTGATGGAGAACCGCCTGCAGCTGGATACGGTGAGCGCCCGGTCGCTCGAGATCCGTGTGACCGGCGCGCCGGCGGAGCCGGGGCAACCCTATGTTCTGCAGCTGCCCGACCTGCCCATCACGCTGGTGGTGGATTCCCTCGAGGTGGCTCAGCTGACGCTGCCGGATCTGCCCGCGCTGTCGGTGTCTCTGGCCGGGCGCTGGGACGGCACCGGCATCTCGGTTCGGACGTTGCGGGCAGACTCCGCCGAGTTCGGTGGAACGCTTTCTGGCAGCCTGAGCGAAGGCAGCCGCCCACGCCTCGAGGCTCGCTTCGACTGGTCCGCGCCGCAGACGGGCTGGAGCGGCTCGGGCACTCTGCGCGGCGCCATCGATCGGCTGCAGCTGGATCACCGACTGGACGGCCCCTATCAGGTGCATGCCGGGGGGCAGGTGAACCTCAGGCAGCCGAGCCGCCCGCAGGTGGATCTGGCGCTCGAGGTCGCCGACTTTGCCCTCGGTGCCGTTGCTATCGATGGCTTGCGGGGCCGTCTGCGCGGCAATCTGGAACGTTTCACCCTCGACACTGAGGCGGGGCTGACGACACCCTGGATGCCGCCGCTGCACGTCGCAGCCAATGCCGACGGCCCTCCGGCTGGCCCGGTTGCCCTGCAGTTCAGTGCCGGTCCGCTGTCCGGCACGCTGCAGGGGACGGGTGTTCTCTCCTGGGGCCAGGGGTTGGACCTGCGGCTCGAGGGTCACGCCAGTGAGCTGAACGTTGCCGAGCTGCGCGACGGGCTTTCCGGCCGGATCGGCGCGGATCTCGCGCTCCGGCTTGCGGGCAGCGACCTGTCGCTTGCGGTCACGGCGCTCACCGGTGAGCTCAACGGCCGTGCGGTGGACGGGCGCTTGAATCTCGCGACGACGGAGACGGGTTGGCGTTTCGACGACGTCGATCTGGGCATCGGGTCGAACCGGGCCTCGGGCAGCGTTGCGCTGGCGGGCAACGCCATGGATGTTCAGGCGCGGATACAGGCACCGGCACTGGATGAGCTGGCACTTGGCGTCAGCGGTGATCTCGCGGGAGAGATCCGAGCGAGCGGGGTCTGGCCGGAGCTGGACGGCTCCGCGGCGCTTCGCAGCAGCCTGCTTTCCGGCATGGGGTTCAAGGGTTCGAGCATCGACCTGAAGGGCAGCGCCCGCAACGGACGCATCGACGGCACGCTGCGCGCGGCGGGTCTCGAGCGCGACGGCATGCGCGTGGATGGCGTGACGCTGGCGGTGGACGGCGGTCTGCCAGCGCTGAACTGGCGGCTCGATTGGACCGGCGGTTCCGGTGCCGGCTCGCTGCGGCGCGAGCCCGATCTGCTGGCGCTGCGCGTGGACTCGCTGGACCTGCAGCTGCTGGACGAGCGCTGGCGGCTGGAGGCGCCGCTCGCACTGCAGGCGGCCGCTGGCCGCGTCGCGCTGCAACCCTTCTGCATGAGCGCGCAGCAGGCGCGCGCCTGCGTCCAGGCGTTGAATGTGGCCGATGGTCAGATCAGCACGACCGGGCAGCTCGACGCGCTGCCGGTTGCCCTGTTTTCCCCCTGGCTGCCGATAGAGCTGGGTGAGGGCGCTTACGTCGAGGGGCGTTGGCAGGTTGCGGGGGCGCCGGGCACCTGGAGCGGGGACCTGCGCCTGGCGGCGCGCAAGCTGGCCTATCTGCAATCGAGCGCGGATTCGGAGCCCATCGAGCTGCCGGACCTGGAGCTGGCCGCCGTGCTCGAGGGTGACGGCCTGCGCTTCACCGGCAACGCCGTCGATCCGGATTTCGATGTGGCGGCCCAGGGCGGCCTGGAACCCCTGACTCTGGATGGGTCGCTGTCCGGCACGGTCACGCTGCGTGCCACGGATCTTGCGCCCCTGCGCGTATTCGATCAGCGGCTGGCGCAGGTCGGGGGTACCGCGAGCGCGGACCTGAAGCTGGCCGGTTCGCCGCGCGCGCCCAGGGTGGCGGGCCAGGGTCGGGTCAGCCATGGCGAGCTGAAGCTGCAGAATCCGCAGTTCGAGCTCGGTGACATCGAGATCGAGGTGTCGCTCGACGACAGCGGGCGGCTGCAGCTCACCGGCTCTGCGCAGCAGGACAACGGCAGCGTCGCGCTCAACGGCACCGGAACGGACCTTTTCGATGCCAGGCGCAAGCTCAGCATGTCGCTTACCGGTGAAGGTCTCGGCGCTCAGCACCCGGACTGGGAGGTGGTGTTGTCGCCGGACCTGCGCTTCGATTATGCGGACGGTGCCGGGCACGTGTCGGGGGCGCTCACAGTGGTGAAGGCGGAGGTTCGCATCAACGCGCTGCCGCCCTCGGCGCCGAAGATTTCCGATGACGTGGTAGTCGTTGGCCGCGACCAGAACGGCGCTCAGGCCAGCAACCGGATCACGGTGGACGTGAACCTGATATTCGGCGACGACGTCTCCCTGAAGACGGTCGGGGTGACGGCAGGAATCGAGGGTGAGCTCAGGGCGCGCGTCGACCGGCGTGCCCGAACCACGCTGCGGGGCAAGCTCGACATCACCGGCGGCGTGGTTTCCTCCCAGGGTCAGGTGCTGCAGATCGAATCCGGATCCGTGGTGTACAACGGGCCCGTCGACAACCCCTACATCGACGTTCGTGCCGTGCGGGTGATCGATGACGTCACGCCTTCCGTCAAAGTCGGCCTTCAGATCCGCGGCAATGCCGACAATCTGACGTCGTCGATCTTCTCGGAACCACCCATGTCGGATACCCGGGCGCTGGCGTTTCTGGTGCTCGGCCGTGACCTCGACGCCACGTCCCAGGAAGAGGGCAACCAGATGATCACGGCCGCCATCAATCTGGGATTGCGCTCGTCTTCTTCGATCATCGGTGAGGTCACCAGGCTCACGGGTCTCGACGAGCTCTCAGCCATGGCGGAATCCCAGAACAGCTTCGCGATCGTCGCCGGCAAGCGCATCGGTCCGGATCTGTACGTGCGCTACACCTACAACACGCTCTCGGCGATCGGCGCCCTGCTGGTGCGCTACGACCTCACCAAACGCTGGCGGCTCGAGGCTACGTCGAGCGAAACCTCGTCGATGGATCTGCTCTACAGCTTCGAGAAGTAGCGGCCCGGCTTGTCGAGGGCTGGCGACGGGATCGGCTGACGCAACGCACGCGGCGGAGGGAGCGCACCGGCACCGGCCCCCTCAGGCACGCGGCGGTTCGGGTGGCTGGTCTTCGTCGTCGGCGCCGTTGCGTTTCGCGTCGTCGATCAGGGTATCGAGCGGATAGTCCGTACTGGCGCGCAAGCCCGCCACCGTGGACAGGTTGCGCAGCGTGCGGCGCGCGCCGTTCTTCAGGTGATCGAACAGCACGCCTTCGGCGACCTCGCCCTCTTCCTGCACCAGGCTCAGCCGATGCAGCGCGTAGATGCCGATGGCGGTGGCGAACAGGAAAAAGAAGTCCCAGTAGGAGAAATCCATGGCGTTGATCTCCGTCGACGTCACGCCGCTGTGCCAGCGCAGAATCAACGACAGCTCCTTGGATGCGAACAGATCTGCCGTGAGGCCCCCGACCATGGCGGCCGTGCCTGCGGCGAGGGCGTTCACCATGCTGCTCGCCGACAGATAGGCAGTAGCGTTGCCCTTGGGCGCCAGCTTCAGCGTGATGTTGCCCGAGGCGAGACCGACGCCGGCATTGGCCAGCCCCGCGGCCACGTGGATCAGCACCAGCAGAGGGTAGGTGAACATGTGGATATCCGGCATGGTGGTGAACGTCCACAGAAAGATGCACAGGATGAACAGCGGCGCGCACACGCGCAGTACGCTCTTGTTGCTGAACCGGTCGGCGATTTCGCCCCAGTGGTTCACGGTGAAGTAGGCGGCCAGCTGGCTCAGCGTCGCGAGCGCGATCACCACGATCAGATCGAGTCCCATGCGCTTGAGCATGAGCACGGCGAAAAACGGTGCTGCCAGGTTGACGGCGAAGTTCCAGCTGGCGAGAAACACGATCAGGCGCCGGAAGTTCCGGTGGCGGAAAGGCTCGCGCAGGCGCTCGAACACCGGCAGCTTGTGGGCGTGTCCGGGGCCGGCGACGTCGCTGATGTGGCGCGACGCCATCACCGCGTACATGCCGCCGAAAAACGCCAGCGTGTAGACGATGCCGAATGCGTAGGTGCCGGGCAGAGGCACGAACTTACCCCACAGGTCGATGAAGCCGGCGGCCACCAGGCTCGTGACCATGCCGATGCCGAGCATGCGCTTCTGGCGCTCGCCGAACACCTTGCCCATGACGTCGTCGGGCACCAGATCGCGCATCCAGGTGTTCCAGGCGGCGGACAGGTACGCCCCGGCGATGTAGCGCAGGGTGAAGGCGACCACGATCACGGCCAGTGCCACCTGATTCGAGGGAATGAAGATGGTCAGCGCGATCACCAGGAACATGGGCCGCGCCACATAGCCGGACCAGGTGTAGACGGCGCGCCGCGAGGGCACGCGGTCGATGGTGTAGATGGCCGGCAGCTGTGCCAGCTGCGACAGGTGCGGGATGGCTGCCAGCAGACCGATCAGGAAGTTGCTCGCCCCCAGCTTGATGGCGAACGCCGTGAGAATGGCGCCGACGGCCAGGGTCTCCATGATCTGGATACCGACGCCGTTCTTCACGATCCAGGGAATGCTCTCGGCCAGGCGCGCGTCCATAGCTGCATCGTCTGTGGAGGAGTGCTGGTTCATACGCGCGGCGTTGCGGGCAGATCGCTCGGCCCTGAACTTCAGGGTTCCCGGGCCGGCGGTACGTAGCCTTCGGCGTGATCCACGGGCTGGTTGTCGAGAAAGCGCTCGCGCTGCTCCGAGAGATAGCGGCGCGCCCCGGCGTCACGCAGATCCAGATGCCGTTCGTTGATGAGCATGGTCTGCAGGCTCTGCCATTCCTGCCAGGCCTGCCTGGACACGCCGTCGAAGATGGCCTGGCCTTTCGGGCCGGGCAGCGGTGGGGCGTCGAGCCCTTCCATCTCGCGCTGATACTTGCGGCAGAACACGGTGCGGGTCATGTCAGGGTGAATTCCTCCAGCTGGGATGGCAGGCCAGCGAGCAGTTTAGCCGCCGGGGCAGACAGACCGATAGGATCGGGCACCAGCGGATCGTACCAGCGCAGGTCCGATCGGTCTTCGATCACTGCCGGCGCGCCGGGCGCGCGCACGTAGACGGGCTCGATGTCGAGATGGAAGTGGGTGAACGTGTGCCGGAAGGGGGCGCCCCGATGGGTGTCGCCCGAGCCCTGTAGCACCAGCCCGAACTCACGCGCGACCGCGGCCGGATCGGCGTCCGCCGCCCGCTCGGGCGGGTTCCACAGCCCGCCCCAGATGCCCGTGGCCGGCCGTTGCTCCAGCAGGCAGCGGCCGCAGGCATCGACGAACAGCACCAGGCGCGCGGCGCGCACGGGCTTCGCGGCACGCGGCTTGCGCCAGGGAAAGCGCGCCGGGTCACCGGCTGCGCGGGCCTGGCAGCGGGCGGCCACCGGGCAGCGCTCGCATGCCGGCCGCGTGCGCGTGCACAGGGTGGCGCCCAGATCCATGATCGCCTGGGTGTAGTCCGCCACGCGCCGCGTGGGCGTATGGGTTTCGGCGTGCGCCCAGAGTGCCCGCGCCACGGCCGCCTGCCCCGGGTAGCCGGACAGCGCATGAAAGCGCGCCAGCACCCGCTTCACGTTGCCGTCCAGAATCGCTGCCCGCTCGGAGCCGGCGATGGCTGCGATGGCGCCGGCGGTGGAGCGCCCGATGCCAGGCAGCTCCTCGAGCTCCGCAGCGCTGCGCGGAAAGTGCCCGCCGTGGCGTTCCATCACCTGCCGGGCCGCGCGGTGCAGGTTGCGTGCCCGGGCGTAGTAGCCCAGCCCGGTCCAGTGGTGCAGCACCTCGTCGAGATCCGCGGCCGCCAGGTCTGCCACGTCGGGATAGCGGGCCATGAATCGCTGAAAGTAGGGGACCACGGTGCTCACCTGGGTCTGCTGCAGCATGATCTCGGACACCCACACCCGGTACGGGGTCGGGTCCTGCTGCCAGGGCAGATCCTTGCGGCCGTGCTGGTCGAACCAGCCAAGCAGGCGGGTGGCGAACCAGTCCACCTCAGCGCTCGGGTGCCGGGTTTTCCTCGGCGGCGTTGCCGCCGTTGCCGAGCATCTCGAGCAGCGCCCGCGCCGCGTCGCGGTACTGGGCCGGCACCTCCTGGTCGATGCGTTCGTTGAGCTGGTCGCGCAGTGCCGACCCCTCCGGATTCGTCAGTGCCTTTGCGACGATCCGCTGCGCCTTCTGCGCATCGAGCAGACACTGCGGCTGCTGCAGGCTGCCGCGGCAGCGCAGGGGAATGGGCAGGTCGTAGAGCAGCGGGTCGACGTCGAACACCGGCAGGGCCGGGTCGTTGTGGAAGGTCAGCTCTGCCAGCACGTCGAGGTCGTCCGCCAGCGGGTCATAGGTTCCGCTGGCGTTTGCGCTGAGATTGTCCAGAACGAAGTCGAGCTGGTGGTTCTGGCGCTCGATGCGCCAGTCGCCGACGAACTTCTGGTAGCTCCACACGTCCGGCCAGCGCTGCACCCGCTCGCCGGCCTGCAGCTGCCCGGCCAGCGACAGGATCTGCTGCTTGATGGCGCTGATGTCGATCTGCCCCTTGCCGCCGTCGAAACGCGTCTGCCCGGAAATCGAGGTCAGCAGCTCGTTGCGGCTGTTGCCCTGGAAGCGCAGGGTTCCACCGTAGGCCAGGGGTGCCAGCCAGTCCAGGTCCTGCTGGAGCCAGGTCAGCAACGCCTTGCTGTCCACCTGTTTCAGGTCGGGTGTGAGCGTCCAGCGCACTGGCGTGGTGCGGGCGTCCACAGCCAGGTTGACGTCCGCGGTGCCGCCGAAGAAGTCGGCGAAGTGCAGCGTCGTGTCGCTGCTGCCGGCCTCGTTGGCAAGGATCGCGGTGACGTTGCTGAAGCGCCGGCCGGAAAGGTCGAGGCGGTCCAGCCGACAGGTTCCGCTCCAGTCGTTGCTGCGCAGCGCGTCCACCGGCAGCAGATCCTCCGGTCGGGCGCTCGGCGCCGGCGTCGCCGGGCTGCGCGGGGTGACTTTCAGATCGCAGGTGCCGGCGGCTTCTGTGGTGTCGAACTCGGTACCGTTGAGCGCCAGCGCACCGCTCTGCGGGTCGAATTGCACCGTCCCGTCCAGGCCCAGCGGCAGCGGCTGCTGGGACGCCGCGGTGTAGACCAGGGCCGTGCGCAGCGGCGCCGGGGTGTTGGGCGAGAAGTCGCGCACGGCCAGGGTCTCGATCTCGAGCACGTCGTCGTCCTGCTGCACGCGTGCGTCCACCAGGCGCAGCGCCCGCACGCGCCACCGGCGCGGATCGCGCAGCACGCTCAGCGCGTCCAGCTCCAGTTCCAGGCGTCCGACGGTCCAGTCCTGATTCTGATAGCGGCTGCTGACCGATTCGGCGCTCATCTGCAGCGGCGGCCACAGGCGCCAGGCCAGGTCGCCGGCTACCCGCACCGGCACGCCGGTCTGGGCTTCGATCAGGGCTTCCAGTTCGGGTTTGAAGCGGTTGGCGTCCTGGATCCAGTAGAACACGAAGCCGCCGCCGAGCAGGATCAGCCACAACAGCACCATCAGCAGGATGCGCAGGAATCGGGGCACGAACGCTCGACCTCAGGTAGGCTCAGGGAGCGGCAGAGTATCCGAAATCGATGCTGAGCCGAAACTGATCGGTGCCTGGCGTCGGCGCAGCGATGCGGAGGTCGCGTCCGGCACGGCTCGGGGGAGCCGCTCAGCTGTGGCGGGGGGCGTGCGTCGGGCGGCGGCGCAGCAGACGGCCGGGCAGCCACTCCTGCGGCCAGCGCAGCGTGCCGCTGGTGCGTTGCTTGCAGGTACGAACGTGCCGGCTCAGAGCCGAATCTGCGTCATCGAACGACGCGAACGGGCCAACCGCTTGATTGCCCCGCACGTTGAAATACCATTGTTCGTCTTCCCCCCGGAAGATTCTATCCGTCGACATACCTACTGACCGGATGATTTGTTATATCTGCGAATGGAAGTTTCCCACACCGCGATGAATCTTTTGTATCACCTATGTAAGGGATCCGTCTGAACCCTTGCACGCCCCGGGGCACAGCATGAGCGTAGAGCGATTCGACCCACAATCCGTGAAGCCCGCACTCACGGCGGCGCGCCTGGAGCGGCTGCTGCGCGCGGCAGCCGCATCCGAGGACGACGATTTCGGGCTCTCCGGCGACGAGATAGCCGCCCTGGCGCCTCTGGCGAAAGACGACGGCGTGGACTGGGCGGCGGCCGGGGCGGATCTCGACGACGCGCAGCTGCTGGCCCTGATCCGCCTGTTCACGCGGGCGGAGGAACGCTTCACGAGCTGGCAGGCCGGTGCCGCGTCGCCCGTGATCCCACTGGCCGCCGTGCTCAAAGCCCGCGGCCGTTATCCGGCCGATCTCAACGCCTGGATCAGATCGCACAGCCGCAACCGGTTTCTACCCTACGGCAGCCTGCTGGATCGCCTCTAGGGCGCGACGTACGTATACTGCGCCCGTTTTCAGCGACGGTTCACCCAATGAGTGGCGGAAACAGCGGCGCGAAGAGCGTCGGACGCACGGCCAGTATCGAGCGCGATACCCAGGAGACGCAGATCCGCGCCACCATCAACCTCGACGGCACGGGCCGGGCCGCACTTGCCACGGGTCTGCCGTTTTTCGAGCACATGCTGACGCAGATCGCGCGCCACGGGCTGATCGACCTGGACGTCACCGCCAGGGGCGATCTCGAGGTGGACGCCCACCACACGGTCGAGGACGTGGGCATCGTGCTGGGTCAGGCGGTGGCCCGGGCCGTGGGCGAGCGCAAGGGAATCTGGCGCTACGGCCACGCCTACGTGCCGCTCGATGAAGCCCTGTCGCGCGCCGTAATCGATTTCTCCGGGCGGCCGGGGCTCATCTACCAGGTCGACTACGTGCGCGCCCGGGTGGGCGATTTCGATGTCGATCTGCTGCGTGAGTTCTTCCAGGGGTTCGTCAACCATGCTCAGGTGACCGTGCATCTCGACAACCTGCGCGGCGACAATGCCCACCATCAGGCAGAGACCCTGTTCAAGGCGTTCGGGCGGGCGCTGCGGATGGCCGTTGCGCCGGATCCCCGCATGGCCGGCCAGGTGCCCTCCACCAAGGGCGTGCTCTGAGCCGATGCTGCTGATTCCGGCGATCGATCTGAAAGACGGCAAGTGCGTGCGTCTCAAGCAGGGGCGCATGAGCGACGTCACCGTGTTTTCCGACGACCCCGTCGCCATGGCTCGCCACTGGGCGGAGCAGGGCTGTCGGCGGCTGCATCTGGTTGACCTGGACGGCGCCTTTGCCGGCGCGCCCCGCAATGGTGCGCTCATCGAGCGCATCGCCGCCGCGCTGCCGGACGTCCCCGTGCAGGTCGGCGGCGGCATCCGCAGTGAGGACGTGATTGCCGCGTACCTGGATGCCGGAGTTTCTCAGGTGATCGTGGGCACGCGGGCCATCGAGGAGCCGGCCTTTCTGGAAGCCATCGTCGCGCGCTTCCCCGGCCGGGTGATCCTCGGGCTCGATGCGCGCGGCGGTCAGCTCGCCACCGATGGCTGGGATCACAGTGCGGGCCGCTCGGCCATGGAGTTCGCGACCTGGGCGGGCGCCCTGGACATTGCGGCAATCGTCTATACGGACATCGAGCGCGACGGCATGCTGACCGGCGTCAACGTGCCGGCCACGGTGGCACTCGCCGAGGCCGCGCGGGTGCCGGTGATCGCATCGGGTGGCATTTCCGACCTGGACGATCTGCGGGCGTTGAAGCTCGCCTTCGCGGCCAGTGCCGGGGAGTTGCTGGGGGCGATAACCGGGCGTGCCGTCTATGCCGGCACGCTGGATTTCAGGGCCGGGCAAGCACTGCTTGATGCAGCGGGCTGAACGCGGGCGCGTCCCTGCGGTTCTGCTCACGCGCCAGCCGGCTCAGGCCCACCAGCGTCACGTCCGGCGGTAGCTCCGCAAGGCGCTCTTCCAGCAGGCTGAGACTGACGTCGTGGGGATGGGCGATTACCACGGCGAAGCCCTGCCGGCGCGCAATGTTCAACGCCCGCTCGTACTCGGCGGCCACTGCGGCCGGCGTGCGGAAATGATCCAGGAACACGTCGCGCTTGAGCGCGGGCACGCGCTCTTCCCTGGCCACGTCGTAGGCCACGGTATCTGCGGTCGTTCGGCTGTCCAGAAAGAACAGCTGGCGGCGGGCCAGGTGGGTCATGAATCGGCGCATGGCTTCCGGGTTCTGGGTGAGGCGGCTGCCGGTGTGGTTGTTCACGCCGACGATGCCCGGGATCGCCGCCATGGCGGCCTCCACCGTGGCGTTGAACCGGTCGGGGGCCATGCCCAGGGTCAGGGTGCCATCCATCGGCTGCGCGCTCGGCGTCGGCAGCGGCTCCATGGGTTGATGCAGAATCACTTCCTTGCCGGTGGCTGCTGCCATTCGGGCTACCGCGGTGGCTTCGGGCGTGAAGGGCAGCACGCCCAGCGTGATCGGTGAGGGCAGGGCCAGCACCCGCTCGGCGCGCGCCAGGCTGTAGCCGACGTCGTCTATGACGATGGCCAGTTCCACCGTGCGTGCGGCGGTCGGCGATGCCGCCGAAGCGAGCAGCAGCGTCAGCAATGACAGCCCAGCGAGCAGTCTGTTCAGGGTGCGATTCCTACGATCGTCTCGTTTTTGTGCGGCAGCGTCCGTCCCCCCGGAGGCGGTGCCCTTTTGTTCGAGAATACTGGGCGGTCCGGGGGATTGCTAGAGCTGCGCGTGCAGGCTGCGGCCGCTCTCCTGCTTGAGCAGGTCCAGGGCCTCGCCGAGCAGCTGGTTGTCGTAGCTGAGTGGATCTTCGTTGCCGCGCGGTCGCTCGATGTCGGGTTCGATGCCGCGATGGTTGATCGACGTGCCGCTGGGCGTGAAGTAGTAGGCGGTAGTGAGCTTGATGGCCTGATGG
This sequence comes from Pseudomonadales bacterium, assembly GCA_041395905.1. Classification (GTDB taxonomy): domain Bacteria; phylum Pseudomonadota; class Gammaproteobacteria; order Pseudomonadales; family Azotimanducaceae; genus UBA7803. The sequence continues at coordinate 3,690 of JAWKZP010000009.1, read as the reverse complement.
TTGCTCACCGGCACCACGGACTGCACCGAGCCCTTGCCGTAGCTGCGCGTACCCAGCAGCGTGGCTCGCCGGTGATCCTTCAGGGCGCCGGCGACGATCTCGGCGGCCGAGGCCGAACCGCCGTTGATCAGCACCACCACAGGCGCGCCGTTCAGCAGATCGTCACCGGAAGCCCGGTACTTGAGGTTGCTGGATGCCATGCGCCCTTCGGTGTAAACGATCAGCCCGTCCTTGAGCAGCGCGTCGGCGACGGCTACAGACGCCTGCAGCACCCCGCCGGGGTTGTTGCGCAGGTCCAGCACCAGACCCGCCAGCGCGCCGCCGGATTCGCGCTGCAGGCGCTCGATCGCGGCGCTGAATTCTTCGCCGGTGGCGGACTGAAACTGCGAAATGCGCGCGTACCCGAATCCCGGCTCCAGCAGCCGCGCCTGTACGCTGGCGATCTCGATGAGCGAGCGCGTCAGCGTGACGTCCCTGGCCGGTCCGTCGCCGCGCACGATGCGCAGCCCGAGCTCGCTGCCCGGGGCGCCCCGCAGGTCGTGCACCACGTCGATCAGCTTGCGGCCCTTCAGCGAGCTGCCGTTCAGAGCGACGATCCGATCACCGGCCTGCAGACCGGCATCGCTGGCCGGCGTCCCGTCGAGGGGCGTGATGACGGTGAAGTAGCCGTCCACCAGGCCGAGCTCGATACCCACGCCGCCGAAGTGCCCGGACGTCTGCTCCTGCAGTGCGTCGAACTCGCCGGAATCGAGAAACAGCGAGTGGTCGTCGAGCTGCTGCACCATGCCGCGCAGGGCGCCGAGCAGCAGATCCCCGGTAGGAACCTCGCTGACGTAGTTGTCGTGCACCTGCCGCAGCACCTGCTCGAACGCCTGCGACTCGGGATTGGCGGCATCACCGCCCAGCCAGTTGCGGTAGCCGATGATGCCCATGGCAATGCCGGTCACCATGCTGATGACGATACCGAGCAGTGTCAGTGGGCGCAGGATCATGACGGCAGTGTCTCAGGTTCCCGGAATTCCGGCCAGGGGCGCCTTTGCGGGCGTTCAGCGGCGTTCGAGCCAGGCTATCGGATCGCGCGCCTCGCCGTTCTGACGTACTTCAAAGTACAGGCCGCTGCGGGCCTCGCCGCCGCTGCGCCCGGCCCTGGCCACGGGCTCGCCGCTCTCCACCCAGTCTCCTACCTTACGGGTCAGTGCCTCGGCGTTGCCGTAGAGGGTCATGTAGCCGCTGCCGTGGTCGACGATGGCCAGCAGGCCGAAGCCGCGCAGCCAGTCGGCGAACACCACCCGCCCGCTGAACACGGCGTTGATGGGGGTGCCTTCATCGACGTTGATGACGATGCCGTGCCAGGTCAGCTGGCCACCGGCCCGGGGCTGGCCGAAGGCGTTGCGCACCCGGCCTTCCACCGGCCAGGCGAGCTTGCCCTTGCGCGCGGCGAAGGCCTTGCCGTCCAGCGTTTCCGCGCGCTTGCGCAGCTCCGCGAGCAGTGATTCCAGGCGTTCCCGGTCTGCGCCCAGACGCTTGCGCTCCTCGCTGCGGTTCTCTACCTCGGCGTCGAGTTCGGCAAGCAGCTGCTTGCGCTCGTCGCGCTGCTTTTCCAGCTGCCGCTGGCGGTCGCGCAGCGCTGCCTGGCGGCGTTCGCGTTCGTCGGCCTGAGCCTGCAGTTCGGCCTCATTTTCTGCCAGCCGTGCCAGCGTCGTGCGGTATTCGGCCAGACTCTCCAGCCGGGCACTGCTGAAGTACTGGTGGTAGCGGATCATGCGTTCGAACTGTTCCGGCGATTGCTGATTGAGCAGCTGCTTGAACAGGTCTTCACCGGACAGGCGGTAGGCGGCTGCCAGGTGTTCTGCGACCCGCGCCGCCTGCTCCCGGCGCTGCGCCTGCAGCCGGCCGCGTTCCTGTTCCAGCTTGTCGAGCTCTGCCCTTACACCGGCCACGGCGGCCTCGGCCCGGGCGACGTCCTGGCTCACTGCGGCTACCTCGCGGTCTTTGCTCTGGACGTCCTTGAGCCAGCGCACGCGCTGCTTTTCGGCTTCCGAGAACCAGACGTTCAACGCATTGAGCTTCTCGACGACCTCATCCAGAGCGGCGCGCGTCGCTTCGCGGGTCGGTTGCGCGGCGCTGCAGATGCCCGCGCTGAGAGCCACGAGCAGGGCAATGAGAGTGCGGGTGCGCCGCCCTGGGCGTGGCCGCGGCACCGGGCGCTTCACGCAGACTGGCGTTCGCGGATCCGCGCCAGCGAATGGCCGGTCATCTCGGCGGGTATCTCCAGGTGCATGAGATCGAGCAGCGTAGGGGCGACGTCGGCCAGCGTGCCGCCGCTCTGCAGCGTGACGTCCTGCGGCCCCAGATAAACCAGCGGTACCGGCTCGGAGGTGTGAGCCGTGTGCGCCTGGCCGGTGCTCGCGTCGCTCATCTGCTCGACGTTGCCGTGATCCGCGGTGATCAGCATCTGGCCACCGGTCTCGGTGACGGCACGCTCGAGGCGGCCCAGGCACTCGTCGAGGGTCTCGACGGCCTTGACCGCGGCGTCGAACACGCCCGTGTGCCCCACCATGTCGCCGTTGGCGTAGTTGCAGATCACGACGTCGTAGTTGCCGGAGCGGATCGCGGCCACCAGCTCGTCGGTGACCTTGCGCGCGCTCATCTCAGGGCACAGATCGTACGTAGCGACTTTCGGTGATGGCACCAGAATGCGCCGTTCACCTTCGAACGGGTCCTCGCGCCCGCCGGAGAAGAAGAACGTGACGTGCGCGTATTTCTCCGTTTCGGCGATGCGCAGCTGCGTGCGGCCGAGTTTCGCCAGGTACTCGCCCAGCGTGTTGCTGAGCAGCGCCGGCTCGAACGCGCAGGAAGTATCGATATCGTCGGCGTAGCGCGTCAGCATCACGAAGTCGCTGAGCGTCACGGTGCTGCGGCGCTGGAAGCCGTCGAATTGGGGCTCGATGATGGCCCGGGTGATCTGCCGCGCGCGGTCCGCGCGGAAATTCATGAACACCACCGCATCGCCGTCCTGCATACGTATCGGCAGAGCATCGGCCGCGTGCACGGCGGTTGGTTGAACGAACTCGTCGCTCTCGTCGCGGGCGTAGGCCTGCTCCAGCGCGGCGGTGGCACTCGTGGCGTGGAATGGCGCCTCGCCGCGCACCAGCAGGTTGTAGGCGCGCTCGACGCGATCCCAGCGGCGATCGCGGTCCATGGCGAAGTAGCGGCCGACGATGGAGGCCACCTGCCCCACGCCCAGCCCGGCGAGCAGATGCTCGGCCTTCTCCAGCGACGCCCTGGCGCTGCGCGGTGGTGTGTCGCGTCCGTCGAGAAAAGCATGTAAATAGACTTTCTGCAGCCCTGCCGCCGCGGCCATCTCGATCAGCGCGAAGATCTGATCCTCGTGGCTGTGCACCCCGCCGGGCGACAGCAGACCCATGACGTGCAGCGCGCCGCCGGCTTTGCGGACGCGCTCGAACGCTCGATTCAGGGTGCGATTGCGCTGGAATTCGCCCTGCTCGATGGCCCGGTTGATGCGGGTCAGATCCTGATAGACCACCCGGCCGGCACCCAGGTTCATGTGGCCGACCTCGGAGTTGCCCATCTGCCCGCTCGGCAGCCCGACGTCGGTGCCCGAGCCGGAGATCAGGGCATGCGGGCGCTCGCTCCAGAAGCGGTTCCAATTCGGGGTGTGCGCGGCGG